>NZ_NESA01000013.1 GCF_002778315.1 Limnohabitans sp. JirII-31
TCTCAGCCGGTGGCAAGACCGCCGTGGTGTCCACCATCAACGGTGACTCCAACGTGCCGTTCTACAAAGAACTGGGCAACGCAGGCTTGAAGGCCAAAGACGTGCCCGTGGTGGCATTCAGCGTGGGTGAAGAAGAGCTGCGTGGTGTGGACACCAAGCCTCTGGTGGGCCACTTGGCGGCATGGAACTACTTCATGAGCATCAAGAACCCGACCAACGATGCCTTCATCAAGAAGTGGAGCGACTACGCCAAGGCCAAGGGCATTGCGGGTCACAAGGACAAGCCACTGACCAACGACCCGATGGAAGCCACCTACATCGGCATCAACATGTGGAAGCAAGCGGTCGAGAAGGCCAAGAGCACCGATGTGGACAAGGTGATTGCGGCCATGGCGGGCCAGACCTTCACGGCACCGAGCGGCATCACCAGCAAGATGGATGAGAAGAACCATCACTTGCACAAGTCGGTGTTCATTGGCGAGATCAAGGCCGATGGCCAATTCAACGTGGTGTGGAAGACACCCGGTCCTGTCAAGGCCAAGCCATGGAGCCCGTTCATTGAAGGCAACGACAAGAAGCCTGATGAACCTGTGAAGAAGTAAGCGTTTTCCTAGGGATGAACTTTGGGGGAGGGCGCTGCTCTCCCCTTTTTTACTGGAATGTCGATGAATCGATTGGCCTTTTTGGGAATTGCCTGTGGACTGCTGTGGGGGGCGCATGCCCATGCGTTGACCGCAGAGCAGGCACGTGCCTTGACAGTGGGCGAGACGGATGCACGCATCACCGCGTTGCAGCAGGCCTTGGCCTCGCCCGATGAAAAAACAGCTGCTTTCTTGCAGGCCATGGCCGACGATGCGGTCAAGCTCCATGGCGCTCAGGTGTTGGTGGTGCGCGATGGCCAAGCCACAGATCCGGTGACCGGCAACACCATGGCTTTGCCCGAGGGCGCGGAGGATGTGATCAACAACAACCGCATGCGCGGCGAGGTGGACTCCGCCTTGGCGGCCTTGCAGTTGCTCAGCCCCGACGCGGCCAAGCGCTTGGCTGCGGTGAATGCTTTGCTCAAAGAGCCAGACCCGACCAAGCTGGCCATGTTGGAAAAAGCCTTGGGCGCTGAAGCCGATGCCAAGGTCAAAACACAAATGTTGTTGGCCCGTGCCGCTGTGCTGCTCAACAGCGAGAAGGTGGCTGAGCGCTTGGCGTCTGCCAAGGCCTTGGCCGAGAGCCAAACCCCAGACACCCAGTTGCTGCTCAACCAGCGCTTGAGCCAAGAAGACGACAAGCAAGTGCGCGCGCAATTGGAGTCGTCGTTGCGCACCATCCAATCGGCGTTGAATTGGGGCGAGAAGCTGGGTGCTTTGTTCACCGGCATCAGCCTGGGTTCTATTTTGTTGCTGGTGGCCTTGGGGCTGGCCATCACCTACGGTTTGATGGGCGTGATCAACATGGCCCACGGCGAGTTGATGATGATTGGCGCGTATGCCACTTACGTGGTGCAAGGCTTGTTCCGTCAGTACCTGCCAGGCGCGTTTGATGCCTATTTGGTGGTGGCTGTGCCAGCCTCGTTCTTGGCGGCGGCTGTGGTGGGTGCCGTGCTGGAGCGTACCGTGCTGCGCCATTTGTATGGTCGCCCGCTAGAGACTTTGCTGGCCACCTGGGGCATCAGCTTGGTGTTGATGCAAGGGGTGCGCACGGTGTTTGGCGCGCAAAACGTGGGCGTGGAAAACCCATCGTGGATGAGTGGTGGCGTGCAGCTGCTGGCCAACTTGTCGCTGCCCTACAACCGCTTGGTCATCATTGCCTTTGCGCTGTGCGTGCTGGTGGGCATGACCTTGTTGATTGGCAAAACACGCCTGGGTTTGTTTGTGCGTGGTGTCACGCAAAACCGACCCATGGCATCAGCGCTGGGCGTGAACACGGCACGCATCGACACCTATGCGTTTTCGCTGGGTTGCGGCATTGCAGGTTTGGCGGGTTGCGCACTGAGCCAAATCGGCAACGTGGGCCCAGACCTGGGACAGAGCTACATCGTGGACGCGTTCATGGTCGTGGTGCTCGGGGGTGTGGGCCAGCTGGCGGGTACGGTGTACGCCGCGATGGGCCTAGGTCTGATGAACAAATTGCTCGAAGGCCTGGCGGGGGCCGTGTTGGCCAAAATTGCGGTGCTGGTGTTCATCATCGTCTTCATCCAAAAACGACCGCAAGGCTTGTTTGCCATGAAGGGCCGCAGTGCGGAGGCTTGACATGAACCACACCACTTCTATGAATGCAACTCCTGTGACTTTGCCTGGGGCCCCTGCGTTGCTGGGGCGCGTTGGATGGGCTTTTTTCTTGGCCGCTGTGGTGGCGCTGTGCGCGGTGGTGCCTGTGCTCAACCTGTGGGTGCCCGCTGACAGCGTGTTCCACATGAGCGACTACGCGGTGGGCTTGATCGGCAAGATCATGTGTTATGCCATCTGCGCCTTGGCGATGGATTTGATCTGGGGCTACACCGGTATTTTGTCGCTGGGGCACGGCTTGTTCTTTGCCTTGGGCGGCTATGTGATGGGCATGTACCTGATGCGCCAAATTGGCACCGACGGCAACTACAAAAGCAACTTGCCCGACTTCATGGTGTTTCTTGACTGGAAAACCTTGCCTTGGCACTGGACCTTCAGCGACAGCTTCATCGCCACTTTGATCTTGATCGTGGCCGTGCCCGGTGTGCTGGCCTGGGTGTTTGGTTACTTTGCCTTTCGCTCGCGCATCAAAGGCGTGTATTTCTCCATCATCACGCAGGCCTTGACGTTTGCCGCGATGCTGCTGTTCTTTCGCAACGAAACTGGATTCGGTGGCAACAACGGGTTCACCGATTTCAAACGCATCTTGGACTTGCCCATTGCCACCCCCGGCATGCGCATGACTTTGTTTGTGCTGACCTCCGTCTTGCTGCTGGCTTGCTTCTTGTTTGCCCGCTGGTTGGTACAAAGCAAATTTGGCCGTGTGCTGCAAGCCATTCGCGATGCCGAGAGTCGGGTCATGTTCTCGGGCTATTCGCCCTTGCCCTACAAGCTGACCATCTGGGTTATCTCGGCTGTGATGTGTGGCATTGCAGGGGCTTTGTATGTGCCACAAGTGGGCATCATCAACCCGAGCGAGATGAGCCCCGCCAACTCCATCGAGATGGCAGTATGGGCCGCAGTGGGTGGACGTGCCACCTTGATTGGCCCCATCGTGGGAGCCTTCTTGGTCAACGGTGCCAAGAGCTGGTTGACGGTGACAGCCCCTGAGTTTTGGTTGTACTTTTTGGGTGCGCTGTTCATTGTGGTGACGCTGTATTTGCCGCAAGGTGTGATGGGCTGGCTCAACAAGCGTGCAGGAGACAAAGCATGACCCCCGATCTGTTTGAACAAGGCTCTGAGCGCCTGGCTGCCCACCAAGCGCGTGTGACGCCTGAGGTGAATTCGGGCGACCGCAGCGCAGGTTATGGCCGTGTGCATGAGCCTGGCTCACTGGACGTGACGCACGGCCGCATTTTGTATTTGGAAGATGTGAACGTGAGCTTCGATGGCTTCAAGGCCATCAACCATCTGTCACTCGACATCGCCCCGGGCGAGTTGCGCTGCATCATTGGCCCCAACGGTGCGGGCAAGACCACGATGATGGACATCATCACGGGCAAAACCAAGCCCGATTCGGGGCAGGTGTTTTTTGGCAGCACCATCGACTTGCTGCGTCACAACGAGCCCGAAATTGCCCAGCTGGGCATTGGCCGCAAGTTTCAAAAGCCCACGGTGTTTGAACATCTGAGCGTGTTTGAAAACTTGGAGCTGGCCTTGAAGACGCACAAAGGCGTGGCGGCCTCCATGTTTTTCAAACTCAACGGCATTCAACGTGACCGCTTGAGTGAGGTGCTGCACACCATCCATCTGGAAGACAGCGTCACGCGCCAAGCGGGCAACCTGAGCCACGGTCAAAAACAGTGGCTGGAGATTGGCATGCTGCTCATGCAAGACCCCAAGCTGTTGCTGCTCGACGAGCCGGTGGCGGGCATGACTGACTTTGAAACCGAACGTACTGCGGAGTTGTTCTTGACTCTCAAAGGCAAACATTCGCTGATGGTGGTGGAGCACGACATGAGCTTCATCAACACCATCTCGGACATCGTGACGGTGTTGTGCGACGGCTCGGTGCTGGCGCAGGGCACGCTCGATCAGGTGCAAGCCGATGAGCGTGTGATTGAGGTCTATTTGGGCCGATGAACAAAGTCGACGAACAGGGACGATGAATTCAATGACCAACACACACCCGCCACTGCTCCAAGTGGCCAACGTCAACCAGTACTACGGCGGCTCACACATCTTGCGTGATGTGAGTTTTGAAGCCAACTTAGGCCGCATCACCGTGCTGCTAGGGCGCAACGGCGTGGGTAAGACCACGCTGCTCAAATCGCTCATGGGTGCCGTGCCGATTCGCAATGGCAGCATTCAATTCAACGGCCAAGCGATTGAACGCGCCGCACCCTATGAGCGTGCACGTGCGGGCATTGGTTACGTGCCCCAAGGGCGCGAAATTTTTGCCCGCTTGACGGTGGAAGACAACCTGCGCATGGGGCTGGCCACGCAGCCCGCAGGCACCGACATTCCTGCCGAGTTGTTTGAACTGTTCCCGGTGCTCCAACAAATGTTGCACCGCCGGGGTGGCGACTTGTCGGGTGGGCAGCAACAACAGCTGGCGATTGCGCGTGCCCTGGCGTCTGGGCCCAAGCTGTTGGTGTTGGACGAACCGACGGAGGGCATTCAGCCCAGCATCATCAAAGACATTGGCCGCGTGATCCGCATGTTGGCAGGCCGTGGCGACATGGCCATCTTGTTGTGCGAGCAGTATTACGACTTTGCCGAAGAGCTGGCCGACGACTACTTGGTGATGGAGCGCGGTGAGGTGATTGCCCGTGGCGCGGGACGCGACATGCAAGCCAACGGGGTGCGCCAGTTGGTGGCCATTTAAGCCACCTTCCTGCTGTCGGATCAGTTGTTACATGGCCCAGATGCGTGGCGGTGTGTCACCCATCTGCCACAAGCTTTTGCGCCAAGCGGCCCACACGGCGCGTAGCAGCTGTTGCGCGGGCTCCACCAAGGGCGAGAGGGTGCGCAGCACCACCACACGCGGGTGCGGTGAGGTGACACCCGCTTGCACGCCAGGCACGGCCTCACCCAAGGCTTCGCGCGCCACACTCAGGGCCAGCTCACGCCGCTCGCGGTTCAAGTCAGCACCGCAGGCAAACACCAAGGTGGCCATGCAGCGCTGGCCTGCCAGCCCCAAGGGGCCGTTGAGCAAGCGCAGGTCTTGCGCGTCAATCAACCCACGCTCTAACCACACGCCTTTGATTTCCAGGTGCTGTTGCAGTTGTCCCTGCTCAAACGGCAAATTGGCGTTGGGCAAGCCCAGCGCAGTGATGTCCCAAGCCATCAGCTCGGCGCTGGGGGCCATGTCAAACGTGGCTTGGTTGAGCCCATGGCAGCCGTTGTAGGCCAGGGTCTCTAGCGGCAGCCACTCCAGCCGGGTGTGTTCACCCAATTGCGCGTGAACTTGCTGGGTGGCCAAGCCGTTTTCGCTGCGGTAAAAGCGCGTGGCACCGGGGGTGGTGATAAGACCATGGCTGTGGGTGTCGAGTTGCACCTGGATGTCCAAGGTGTCGCCACCCACCAAACCGCCTGGGGGGTGTACCAACACGTTGTGGCACACGCGATCGCCTTCGGGATAGAGGCTTTGCAGCACGCGCAAAGGGCCTTGGTGCTCGAAGCGGACCACGGTGCGTGGGCCCGAGGTGGCATAAGCGAGAGAGAGTTTTGCGTGCCAACCGGTCATGCTGGGATGATACCCAAGCACGCACACACACCGGTGTGCGTGGCCTGTGACACGCGCTTATTTGTTGACGTGGCTATCGGCCAGTCGGCGCTCTTCGTCCATCTGGTTGACGATGGATTCAACCTGGTCATCCGACATGCCAAATTTGGCCTGCATGGTTTTGAGCTTGGTCTTTTCTTCTTCGGTGATCACGCCGTCAGCCAAGACCGAGCGCACTTCCATTTCGTACAAAGCCTCGCGACGCTCCACCTGCGCGGTGTAGGCCGTGGCCACCACACCGGTCAAGATAGCGGCCAAGGCGATGGACAGCACCTGAGTGAGTATCACGAGGATGGTGCCGACAAACGTCACCGGGTCGACGTTGCCCCAGCCTGAGACGATGGTGATGACAAACCAATGCATGGCCGCAGGGATGGAGGGAAAGACATCGGGCTGGTCGTGGCCTTCGATGATGTAGATCAGCGACGAGAACAACAAGCAGCTGATGAACAGCAAAAACACAGCCGACGAAAATGAATCGCGCTCCGCTTTGACCGCAGCCACCATGTCTTCGAAGGCGCTGTTGTAGCGCGAGAGTTTGAAGATTCGCATCAGGCGGAACATGCGCAGCACGCGCAAATCGGCACCTGGGAATAACAGTTGCAAGTAAAACGGCACGGTGCTGAAGAAGTCAACCAGGCCGTAGAAGCTGAACATGTACTCTTTGCGCCCGCGCCAAGGCGAGTCTTCTACCGCGTGGTATTTTTCGCTGTACGACCAGACGCGTAGCACGTATTCGATGGAGAACACGGCAACGCTGAAGACGTCAAAGGCGTGGAAGATGTGTTCGAACTCTTCGTGGATGTGAGGCACCGACTCCAAGATGATGCCGATCACGTTGGCCACCACCAGCACGGCAATGAAGATTTCACAGAAATGGCTGGCCTTGTCGGGCACGGCACCTTCCAGAATTTCGTAGGTGCGACGCTTGATGCGTTTCAAAGCGCTGGTGTGGGTTGGGGGTGTGGAGACGGTCGTCATGGCAGGGCTCAGCCGTTTTTCAAAGTTTTGTTTTGTGCGCGCTGCAGCATGGCCTCCACCTGCTCGTCGGTCAGGCGGTAGTGGGCTTGCAAACGTTTCAGGCTGGCTTGTTCTTCGTCAGACATGTTGCCGTCAGAGAAGATTTCGCGCAGCTGTGCTTCAAACGCAGCTTTCTTGCGGGCCACTTGGTTGGAGAAGGCCGACGCCACGATACCGGTCATGATGGCGGCCATACACACGCCCAAGAAGCCGGTGATCAGCGCAATGGCTTCGCCGGCTTTGGTCATGGGTTCGACGTTGCCGTAGCCCGAGGTGATGGTGATGATGGACCAATAAATCGAGTGTGGGATGGTGCCAAAAAACTCTGGCTGCTCATGACCCTCGGCAAAGTGCATCAGCGAGGCCGACACGATGGTGGCAATCGTCAGCAAGAAGACGGCAGAGCCGAAGGCTTGACGTTCGGAGTACACGGCATGAAACAAGTCTTGCAACGCGGTGTTGTATTTGGACAGCTTCAAGATTCGCAGCAGTCGCAAGACCCGCAAGATGCGCAAGTCCAGATACGGAAAGAACATGTGCATGTAATGCGGCATGGTGGCAAAGAAGTCGATCAGGCCAAACGAGCTGAAGATGTAGCCACGGCGACCCTTCCAGGCGCCGCCTTCTTCCGCAGAGAAGCGCACACCCAAAGACCAGACGCGTAGCACGTACTCGGCCGTGAAGAACATCACGCTCCAAAACTCCAATTCGTGGAAGAACTCTTTGAATTCGGCATGTACCTCGGGCACCGAGTCCAAGATCACCGCCGAGCAATTGACCAGCACGACGGTGGTGATGAGCCACTCCACATATCTGCTGAGCGTGTGCTTGGGCGATCCATCCAGGATCTCCATGAGGCTGCGTTGTAGGCCGGTGATCATCGTCAAAAATTTCTATACAAGGTCGTCAAGGTCAGAGCGGGCAGACCAAGCCCCGCTCTGTGTCACAGGTCAAGCGCGGTGTTTCAGCTTCGGTTTTGAATGCTTTGCCACAGCGCCATTTCTTTCTCGCTCAACGCGCCGGCTTGGGCCGTGGCTTCGAATTTGGCTGTGTCGGTGTGAATGCCCAGTTGTCGAATTTGGCCGAGCAGAGTTTTGAAATGCTCCACCGCAAGTGCCGGACTTTCGGCGATTTTGTGCACGGGCAGAGGGCTTCGTTCTTCCAGCTCATGCTCTTTGATCACTTGGTCGATCAGGGCATTGATCTCTTCGTTGGTCAGGTGCAGCCGCTTGGCTTCTGAGCGAATCAAAGCAGCTTCTTCATCGTCAATCTTGCCGTCTTTGAGGATGCTGAACAGATTGGCTTTCAGGGCGTCACGTTCTTTGACCAATTCATCGCTGAAGGCGGAAGCTAACAAGGCTGCAGGGATGGCAAAAATACCAATGCCTAGCAAGGCCAAGATGATGGTCAGCGTGCGACCGATGGGGGTGATCGGCGAGATATCGCCATAGCCCACCGACGCCAAGGTGATGACGGCCCAGTAAATCGAGGTGGGAATGTTTTCAAACTTGTCGGGCTGTGCGTCGTGTTCAAACAGATAGCCCAAGCTGGCCGTCAAGATCACCAGCAGCAACATGATGAAGGCCGATGCGCTCATCACGGGCCATTCGCGCACCACGACTTTGAACAAGGTGGCAGTGGCATCACTGCCGCGAGTGAGTTTGAGCAGTCGTGCCAAACGGAACACCCGCAAGAAGCGCAAGTCGAACAGGTGATGCAAGAACACTTCCAGAAAGAAAGGCAGCACCGCCAAAAAGTCGATCACGGTCGAGGGCGTTTTGGCTTGTTTGATGCGCCCTGAGATGGCACCTTTGAAGCCAGGTTCTTCCACGCATGAGTAAATGCGCATGCAGTATTCCACGGTGAAGATGGCCACAGCCAAGGCGTCCAGCACGACAAATTGCAAATTCAGGATGTACTGAATGCTTTGTACAGACTCCAGCACCACGGCCAATACAGACAGCAGCACCCACACGGCAATGAACACTTCAAAAATGTTTTGCATGGTGCCGCCGTAAGGGCTGGGGTACACCAGTGCGTGGACTTTTTGGCGGAACGTGCGGTCTTTGTTGAGCTCTTTGAACTCTTGAATCGCAGGCACCACCACGCGAAACAGTTTCAAAATTCGCAGCAATCGCAAGAACCGTAGCACGCGCAGGTCAATCGGGATGAAGGCTTTCAAATAGAACGGTGCCACCGCCAAGAAGTCGATGATGGCAAACGGGCTGGTGATGAACCCAAAACGTGCGCTCTTTCTGTTTTTGAACTCTTCATCCTCGGGCGCGAGATACAAGCGCAAGGCATATTCAATGGTGAAGACGGCCACAGAAAAAATGTCGAAGAACTCAAACCAGTGCTTGTTGGGTTCAAACACCGCAGGCACGTGTTCGAACATCAAGCTAAAGAGGTTGGCAATGATCAGGTAGCTGATCCATTTGTCGATGTCTTTTTGAAAGTTGCCAGGGATGTGCGGGTCCAGCAACCATGAATACAGCCATTTGCGCATGGGCAAGTGACGATCAATTTTTGCCTCGTCATCTTGGCCACCCAAGATGGCTTCAATGTTCAGGTTTTTGAGGAATTGGCTTTTGTTGTCCATGTCAAACCTCAGAATTCGAGTTCAGTAATTTTGATGGGGTAGCCACCTTTGTCGCAGACCGTGATGCGCAGTTGCATCTTGTAATCAATCGGGTCTGCTTCGACCAACTGACTCGCCACAAATGGCAAGGCGGAGCCTGCGGGTGTGGGCATCAAGTCTTCAATGACGATGGCACCCGGGGTGCTGCGGTCAGAAGGCACGCATTGCGCGATCAGTTTGGGTGGCTCTTTGAAGAAAGGGTTGACCAAGTCTTTCAACTCGGTCTCAGTCATCAAATACTTCAAACACGCGCCCCAGGTACCTGGTGCATCTGGCTTGGCATCTGCGCCGGGCTTGACGCCACCTTTGCAGGCCGGGTGTTTGGTGTTCTCATCAAAACGTGTGGTGCCCGCTTCGGTCATCCATGCGGCCCATGTTTCACCATTCAATTTGGAGGTTTCTGTTTTCAGGCCTTCGCCGTAGTTTTTGATGCCCAGCCACGTGACTGCGACGAGTACCAAGGCTAAGAAAGCCAGGAAGAAATAGTCTGTGGTGGTGGGGCCCAGATGCGGGACCTGTGGCGTGTGATCGTTCGACGTTTTCATACTTCTGTGCCATTGCGTTGAAAAAGCCGACAGCCTGTGCTAGGCACAGCCTCGGGCCAATGGGCGAGAATGATATTCGTAATTTTGTTAATTATTTTGAATATTTGTCGAGTTAATTGAACTTGTAACTTTTGATGACTTATAAAGTTCGCACCCTCGTGAAAAGGGCACCACAAAGGGTGCCCTGAGCATGTAAATACGAAGACTTACTCGCCTTGTGAACCGCGATGTGCCCACCCCGTGGTGTGCTTTTCTACGTAGCTGAAAAGCTCGTACATCACCATGGCCATGGCACCCACAACAACCAACCCAGCGAACGCCAGACCCATTTGCATGGCTGATCCCGCAGAGATCAGCAAGTAGCCAATGCCCTCGTTGGCGGCTGTCATTTCAGACACGGTGGTGCCCACAAAGGCCAGGGTGATGGCGACTTTGAGTGAGCCGTAAAAGTAGGGCATGGAGCGTGGCAACCCCACTTTGACCAACACGTCCCAGCGCTTGGCACCAAGCACGCGCAGCACGTCTTCCAGCTCTGGCTCCAAGGTGGCCAGGCCGGTGGCAATGTTCACCATGATGGGAAAGAAACTGATCAAGAACGCGGTCAAGATGGCCGGGCCCACACCAATGCCAAACCACACCACCAAGATCGGTACAAAGGCCGCTTTGGGCAAGGCATTGAAGCCCGTCATCAACGGATACACCGCGGCATAGGCGATGCGCGAGCTGCCGATGACAAAACCCAGCAACACACCCACCACGATGGCCAAAGCAAACCCGGCCATGGTCACCCAATACGTGCGCCAGGCGTGGGCGGCAATGACGTCGCGGAACTCCACCATTTGCTCCCAAATCCGCAGCGGACTTGGAAAGACAAATTCAGAGACAGAAAAAGCCGAGCACAGCCCTTGCCACAGCAGCAAGGTGAGGACCAGCAGCGCCCAAGGCGACCAACGTTCGATTTGTTTTTGATTCATGGTGCTTATTGCTGAATGACTGCGCCGGTTTTGCGGATCGCGCCAATGTGGCCGCGTAGCTCGTGCACGATGTCGGTGAACTCGGGGGTGTAGGTCACTTCGAGATCGCGTGGACGCGGCAGGTCGATGTGGCGTTTGACCACAAAGCGGCCCGGGCTCTTGCTCATCACGTAGACCGTGTCGGCCAAGAACACCGACTCGCGCAAATCGTGTGTGACCAAGATGACGTTGAACTTTTGCTCCGTCCACAAGTCACGCAAGGTGCACCACAACTCTTCACGCGTGAAGGCATCGAGCGCGCCAAAAGGCTCGTCGAGCAACAGCATCTTGGGCTCATGAATCAGCGCACGGCAAATGCTGGCGCGTTGCTGCATACCACCTGAGAGTTGCCATGGAAACTTGCGCTCGTAGCCACCCAAACCCACGGTCTGCAAGAGCTTGATGGCACGGGCTTCGTACTCGGCCTTTTTGGCTTTGAAGTTGGAACGGTAGGGCTCCACAATTTCCAGCGGCAACAGCACGTTGTCGAGCGTCGTGCGCCAAGGCAGCAGCGAAGACGCTTGAAACGCCATGCCACTGATCTTGAGGGGCCCGTTGACGGGCTGACCATCCACATGAATGCTGCCTCGGCTTGGTTTGCGCAAGCCAGTGGTGAGCTTCATGAAGGTGGACTTGCCACAGCCTGAAGGTCCAACGATGGCGATGAACTCGCCTTGTTTGACCTGCAGGTTGATGTCTTCCACTGCAAAGTGGTTTTGCGCCAGCAACTCGTCGTTGTAGGCCAGCCAGACGTTTTGAAAGTCGACGAAGTTGTCAGCAGGGGTAGTCATCTTGTCCGTGTCGCTTATTTCTTGGGCTTGGGCAAGATGTCGAGTTCTTTGGCTGTTGGCAAGAAGCTACCGTTCCAAATGGTGTCTGCATTGACGCGGTTTTTGGTGTTGAACGCATCAGACACTTGAGAGGCCATGAGTGACAAGCGTGGGCCTTTGACTTGGCCAAAACCTTCGGCACGTGCATCTGGGCTGTTGATCACGGTGTCAATGGCCAGTTGCAAACGGCGTGTTTCGAGTTCGCTGTTGATGATGCCGTCACGTGCGCGCACGGTTTCGATGGCTGCTTTGGGATCGGCGATCACGTCTTTCATGCCCTTGGTGAAGGCGCTCAAGAAAGCTTTGATGGCCGCTGGGTTTTCTTTGATCAGTTTGGGGCTAGCAATGATGGCGTTGCCATACAGCTTGACGCCGTAGTCGGGGTACTGCAACACCACCACGTCTTCGGCTTTCACGCCACGTGCTTCGATGTTGAGCAAGGAGGTGAAGGTGAAGCCTGTGATGGCATCCACATCACCACGAACCAACATGGTTTCGCGCAAAGGAGGGTCCATGGCGGTCCAAGCCACGTTGGTCACGCTGTTGGCTTTGGCAAAAATCGGGAAGGCGCGACGGCCTGCGTCAAACACCGGAGCGCCGAGCTTTTTGCCGCTCAAGTCGGCAGGCGTTTTGATGCCTGATTTTTTGAGCGCCATCACCGAAGCGGGCGTGTTGTTGTAGACCATCATGACGGCCACTGGCTTGTTGGGCGCGTCGGGGTTGTTGGCGTTGAATTCCATCAAGGCTGCCAAGTCAGCAAAACCCATGTCGTAGGTGCCCGAAGCCACACGGGTCACGGCACCGCCAGAACCGTTGCCAGCATCCACGGTCACGTCGAGCTTGGCGTCTTTGAAATAGCCTTTGGCAGCAGGGACCAAAAACAAAGCGGCAGGGCCTTCAAAGCGCCAGTCGAGTTGGAACTTGATGGGCGTGGTTTGGGCTTGAGCCATGCCAAAGCCGGCCATCAAGGCCAAGCTCAGAGTGGTTTTAAAAAAGTCGCGTTTGATCATGGGGGTGCTCCTGAAGGGCGAAAAGAGTGAACAAAGTTGTATGCAATGGTCTTGCAATAAGGGTGCCAGTTACAAAACCACAGACCTACCATTCAGGGGCAAATTGTGCGCGAATTTGGGGCGCGAATGATTTGGGGTTCCCCGCGGGTGGGTCTACCCTTGGTTGCTTGCACTTGTCTGGTGCCAATCTTGCGCAAGGGGTGACCCATCGCAGGGCGCGCCAAACAATGTTGTTGCCAGGATGTTTGCCAAAAAACAAAGGCCCGCAATGCGGGCCTTTGAGAATGTAGCGGTTGTGCAACCGTTGCGCAGGGGTCAGTGGCTGTCGGCTTGGCGCGCTGCTTCGATGGCTGCTGAGTCGTCTTCGCTCACGCCATTGAAAAACAGATTCAGCAAGACTGCCGACAAGGATGCCAGCAAGATGCCTGACTCAATCAGCGGGTGCAGGTTGTGCGGCATCCATTGCTTGAAGTTGGGTGCGATGAGTGGAATCATGCCGATGCCCACCGAGATCGCGACCACCAAGCTGTTGTAGCGGTTGTTCTTGAAGTCCACGCCACCCAAGATGCGAATGCCGGTGGCCGCCACCATGCCAAACATCACCAAGCCTGCACCACCCAACACCACGGTGGGCAGTGACTCGACCAAGGCGGCCATTTTGGGAATCACGCCCAAGATGATCAAGATCATGCCGCCTGCCACGCAGACAAAACGGCTCTTCACACCAGTGACCGCTACCAGTCCCACGTTTTGCGAGAAGCTGGTGTAGGGGAAGGTGTTGAAGATGCCACCAATCAAGGTGCCCAGGCCATCGGTGCGCAAACCACGCGTCAAGGCGGCGCGGTCCACATGACGGTCGGTCATTTCGCCCAAGGCCAGGAACATGCCCGTGGATTCGATCATCACCACAATCATCACCAGCGTCATGGTCAAGATGAGCACGGGGTCAAACACAGGCATGCCGAACTGGAAGGGCAGCACCACGTCAAACCAGGCAGCTTTGCCCACCTTGTCGAAATTCATCAGGCCCAAGGACGTGGCGACGATACCGCCAATGATGATGCCCAACAGCACCGAAATATTGGCAATGAAGCCACGTGCGTACTTGGCGATCAACAAAATGGAGCCAAGCACCAGTGCGGCAATGCCCACGCCCGTGAGGTCGGCGTATTTGGGGTTGGGTATTTGCGCCACCAAGGCCAAGCCCTTAGGGACTGGGGGCACAACAGACCCGGGTGCTGAGGCAGCGGCGGCAGCGTCTGCCAGCCACTTGGCATGCTCAGGATTCACGATCGATGGTGCCGTGGGGCCAAAGGGGTTGCCAAAAATCCAGTTGATGCCAATGCGCATCAGACTGATACCGATCACAGCAATGATGGTGCCTGTCACCACTGGCGGGAAAAACCGCAGCAGTCGGCTCACGACCGGTGCAATCAAGATGGAGATAACACCTGCGCCAATGATGGCACCAAAAATCAGTTGCGCGCCCGTGTCGCCCGGGTTGGCATTGGCCATCGACACCATCGGTGCCACAGCGGCAAAGGTCACGCCCATCATCACCGGTAGGCGAATACCGAACCACTGTGTGGCACCCCACGACTGAATGAGTGTGACCAAGCCGCAAACAAACAAGTCGGCCGAGATCAACATCGCCACTTGCTCGGGGCTGAGCTTCAACGCTCGACCCACGATCAGAGGCACAGCCACAGCGCCGGCGTACATCACCAGCACGTGTTGAAGTCCTAACGCTGCCAGTTTGCTGTTGGGCAAGCGTTCATCGACGGGATGGGTGGATTGGGTCATAGGGGGGTCCTTACAAGGTCGTTACGGGGCAAACTGTATACAGTTTTGTATGTAAGCTGCATAACGGGAAACCCTTACTGGACGATTTAATGAGCTAAAAGTAGTGCATCACGCCACGGGCAATCGTTGTTCGCTGGCTTGTTAACGCTGCAAAAGAGCGCCTTCCCCCGTGCCGACTTCGCGCCTGATCCCAACGCCAACAAAGCCGAACAACTCGCCGTGTTCAAAGCCTTCATTGCCGACAAAGAGGCCAGCTTGTTCAACACGCTCGACGCGCAAGCCGTTCGCGACGAAGTAGTACTCAAGTGTGGCTTTCAACTCGATGAGTAGCTCACGCCCATTGCAGAGGTCACGCTCGCTGGTGCTCAGTCCCTCGCGTTGCCCACTGTCGACTTCCTCGCGCTTGACCCATTCCAGCAGCGTCTGGGGCAAACAGCCGATCTTGGGCGCAATCGATTCAACAGCCGCCCACAGCGAGGGATATTCGCCTCGGTGCTCCTGCACCAGCCTCACCGCACGCTCCCGGACTTCGGGGGAAAACTTGTTTATCTTGTTCATGGCTCCACCTTCTCAAAGGTTGGAGCCTCCTCGGTTCCCGGGGCGGTTCACCCGCCACACGTCTTGGTCTCGGCCAAGGTTCTGCTGCAAAGCAGACGTGCAAAAGACGGGTTTTCTTTTAGCTCGTACTTTTGAGCGTTGGGGTGAGCGGTTTGATGCGCTTGCGTTTCTTGGCAAGCTGCTGCGCGGTCCAAAGATCGCGTTGCTGCTGCAAGGCCAGCCAGTGGCCAGGTGTAGTACCGAGGGCCTCGGATAAGCGCAAGTCCATATCGGCACTGATGGCCGAGCGCCCATTGACCACCCGCGAGAGCATGACGCGGCTGGTGCCAATGTGAGACGCAAACAAAGTCACGCTCATATGCAGGTCTTTTAACCAGCCTGACAAAAGTTCACCAGGGGATGCGGGGTTGTGCATTTTTAAAGTTGCCATCAGTGATAGTCCAAGTAGTCGAGCAGTTCAACGTCTGTGTCTATGAATCGAAAAGTCAGTCGCCAATTGGCTTGAACCCAAATTGCATAGAACCCCTTTCGGTCACCGCGCAATTGATGTATTCGCCAAGAAGGACGCTGTAAGTCTTCTGGTCCTTGTGCCACGTTCAACACAGTTAGCGCTTCACGCAATCGTTTGCGATGAATGGCTTGGATGCCAGCAACGCTGCCGGTGTGAAAAAAAGTTTCGAGGCCTTTATGTTTGAAGCTGATGATCATAAAGTGTAAATCATGGGTTTACAAAATGTTTATGAATTCATCTTTGCATTCAAAAAGAATGGCGTGCAAATGTGGCGCTCAAAAAAATACGGCCCATGAGGGCCGTATCCGCATTTATGTGCTGACTGCTTTAGCTGAGTAAATCCAACAACGTCCGCGCCACCACCTTCGTGGCGCGTCGCACGTCTTCCAGCATCACGCGTTCGTCGTTGCGCTTGGCGTGGCTCTCTAGCACGGTGCGCGGGCCTGCCCCGTAAATCACGCCGGGAATGCCACGCTCCACATACAAACGCACATCGGTGTAGAGCGGGGTGCCCACAGCGGGGATAGGTTCGCCAAACAGTTGCTCGCCGTGTTTTTGAATGGCGTCCACCAAGGGCTGGTTACCCGCGAGTGGCACCATGGCTTTGGCCAGCAACAGGCGTTTGATGTCGACCTTGAGTTGCTTGCCGCCACGCGGTGGGTTGAATGAAGCGGCTGCGTCTTCGATGGTGTTGCGAATCGACGCTTCCACCTCGACGGGGTTCTCTTCGGGAATCATGCGGCGGTCAAGTTTGAACACCACTTTGCCCGGCACCACGTTGGTGTTGGTGCCGCCGCTGATTTGGCCCACGTTGAGGTAAGGGTGGGTGATACCTTCCACCTTGGAGGTGGTTTTCAGGTAGTCCGCGTTGAGTGCGTGCAGCGCGTTCAAGATGTGCACGGCACCTTGCAACGCGTCGGTGCCACTGTCGGGAATGGCAGCGTGCGCCATTTCGCCTTGCACGGTGACTTCCATTTGCAGACAACCGTTGTGTGCGGTCACCACCTGGTAGCTGAAGCCTGCGGCAATCATGAGGTCTGGCTTGGTGAGGCCTTGGGCCAGCAACCAGCCGGGGCCTTTTTCGCCGCCAAATTCTTCGTCGTAGGTGAAGTGCAGTTCCACGCCGCCACGCAGCTGCACCAGCGGCTGCCCTCCTGGTTCTTGAGGCAGGCCCAAAGATTCCAAGGCGCGTGTGGCAAAGGTGAAGGTTGAGAAGTCGCTTTTGCTCACGGCGGTGGCACGGCCATACATGGCGCCGTTGTCAATTTCGCCGCCGTAGGGGTTGTGGGTCCAGCCTTCGCCTGGAGGTACTACGTCCCCATGCGCGTTGAGGGCAATGGTTTTGCCGCCATCGGCAAACTTGCGGCGCACGATGAGGTTGGTGATGCTCTCCAGGCCATAGGCCTTCACCTCGTCGCTGGGCACGGCGTGTTTCTCGGCAACGTAGCCAAAGTTTTTCAGCAATTCAGCGGTGCGCTCTGCATGGGGCGCGTTGTTGCCGGGTGGTGTGTCGGTGGGCACTTGCACCAAGGCTTGCAAGAACTTCACCTGTTCGTCAAAGTGGGCGTCGATCCAAGCATCGAGTTGGGCGTAGGCGGCGTTGTGGTTGTGGTCGGTCATGGGTGTCTCGTGGTGGGGTGCGCAGGTTCAAGCGTGGGTGTTGTGCAGCAAGTGCATGAAGGCGTCGATGGCCAACTGCATGTCGTCGCTGGTGGTGCTCTCTAACGGGTTGTGGCTGATGCCTGCGTTTTGGCCACGCACAAACAGCATGGCCTGGGGCATCACCTCATGCAACTTCATGGCGTCGTGCCCGGCGCCGCTGGGCAGGTGAAACAAGGGCACGCCCAGGGCTTGCACGGCGGCTTCCCAGCGCGCTTGCCACTGCGGTGCGCTGGGGGCGGCGCTGGCACGCATGGTTTCTTCCAGCGTGTAGTGCACGCCACGGCGGGTGCAAATGGTTTGCAGAGCATTGAGCACATCGCGCATCAACAGGTCGCGCTGTCCGTTGGTGGGAGCGCGTAAATCCAGGCTGAACTGGCAGCGCCCTGGCACCACGTTGATCGAACCATTTGGCACCGTCAGCAAACCCACTGTGCCCACGGCGTTGCATTGGCCGTCAGCACCGCGGTCGCGCAAAGCGCGTTGCTCCACATACAAGGCCAGTTCGGCCACGGTTGCTGCTGCATCGCGGCGGCGGTCCATGGGGGTGGTGCCTGCGTGGCTGGCCATGCCCCTGACTTCACCCACAAAGCGCACGCTGCCGTTGATCGAGGTCACCACGCCCAGCGGCAGATCGCGCTCGTTGAGCACCGGCCCCTGCTCGATGTGCACTTCCACAAACCCCAGGTACTTGGATGCATCGCGGGCCAGCTTGGGGATGTCGGCCAGTTTCAAGCCCGCTTGTTGCATGGCTTGGCGCATGGTCACGCCGTCGGCATCGGCTTGGTCCAGCCATTCGTGTTTGAAGTCGCCCACCAAAGCGCCCGATCCCAAGAAGGTGGCTTTGTAACGCTGGCCTTCTTCTTCTGCAAAGGCCACCACTTCCAGGTTGAAGGGCAAACGCTGGTTAGCGCGGGCCAGTTCACGCACGCAGGCCATGGGCACAAAAATGCCCAGGCGTCCGTCGTACTTGCCGCCGTTGCGCACCGTGTCGTAGTGCGAGCCGGTCATCAAGGTTTTGGCGTTCTCGGTGGCTGCTTTGTAGATGCCCACCACGTTGCCCACCGCGTCAATGCGCACATCGTCAAAGCCGCAGGCTTGAAGCCCCAGTTCAATCGTGCGGGCGCATTTCTGGTGGGCATCGGTCAGATAGGTCACGGTCAGCGCGTCGTCTGCATCGCTGAATTGGGCCAGCCATTCGTGCCAGTCCCACACCTCGTGGCCCAGTGTGGGTTGGTAGCCAAGTTTGTCGTTGAGGCGAATCTCCACAATGCGGTGGATGTTGCGCAAGCACTCAGCCAATTCGTAGTCGGGGTGGTTGTCCAGACGACGTTCGAAAGTTTGAATGATTTGTTGGCGCGTCAAGCCCGCACCGCGTGGGCCACGCACCGCCAGGATGAAGGGAAACCCAAATTTGGCGTTGTAGCTGGCGTTGAGCTGTTGGATGTGAGCAAATTCTTGGGGGGTGCAGTCGGTCAACCCCGCTTTGCTTTGCTCATTCGTTGATTCAGCGGTGAGGCTTTTTGTCACCATGGCTTTGCCAGCCAATTCAGGGTGGGCACGTACCAGGGCCACTTGGGCGTCACGGCCCGCACGGTTGAGCACCTCGACCATGGCGTGTTTGAGAGCGGCAGCAGACGCAAAAGGGCGCGCGTCAAGCGCTTGCTCGGCAATCCAATCCGAGTGTTCGTACAAGCCTGTGAGCAAGGCTGCGGCCTCTGCGCGGGGCAGGGTGTTGATCTGGTTCAGCGTGATGTGCGTGGTGCTCATGGCGGTGTCCTGCGGAGGCGGTTAGACGTTGGCTGGGTAGGGATGCACTTGCTTCCAGTGGCGGGCAATGTCAATGCGCCGCGCCACCCACACACGGTCGTGTTTGGCGATGTGGTCTAAAAACTTTTGCAGCGCCACGATGCGTCCGGGCTTGCCCAGCAAGCGGCAGTGCATGCCCACGCTCATCATCTTTGGGGCGTCTTCGCCTTCGGCGTAGAGCGCATCAAAGGTGTCGCGCAAGTAGATGAAGAAGTCTTCTGCCTGGCTAAAGCCTTGTGGCAAGGCAAAGCGCATGTCGTTGCAGTCCAGCGTGTAGGGCACCACCAAGTGCGGCGCGATGTCGCCATTGCTTTTTTGCACTTGCATCCAAAAGGGCAGGTCTTCGCCGTAGTAGTCGCTGTCGTACTCAAAGCCGCCATGGTCGAGCACCAGCCGGCGTGTGTTGGGGCTGTCGCGTCCGGTGTACCAACCCGCGCCGTGGATCGAGTTGCCGTGGGTGGTGTGCGTCAAACGCTCGATGATCTCAATGCCGCGTTCCAGATGCGCCCGCTCTGTCGCCTCATCGATGGTTTGATAGTTGATCCAGCGCAAGCCATGGCAGGCAATCTCGTGCTCCATCTCGACCAATGCAGCCGTGAGTTCGGGGTGGCGATCTAACGCCATGCTGACACCAAACACGGTCAAGGGCAGGCCGCGTTTTTCAAACTCGCGCAAGATGCGCCACACGCCCACGCGCGAACCGTATTCGTAAATACCTTCCATGCTCAAGTGGCGGTCGGGAAAGCTCGGTGGGTTGAACATCTCGCTCAAGAACATCTCACTGCCCGCGTCGCCGTGCAGCGTGGCGTTCTCGCCGCCTTCTTCGTAATTCAACACAAACTGCACCGCCACGCGGGCCTGGCCTGGCCATTGAGCATGCGGGGGGGTGCGGCCATAGCCCACCAAGTCGCGCGGGTAGGGGGCGGTGCTGTTGTAAATGGCGTGGGGGTTAGACATGGGGTGTTCCGGTTCAGGCCAAGGCCATGGCAATGTCGTTGCTGGGCACTTTGCGGTCGAGGGTGAGGTTTTCTTCCACATGGCGCAGGTGCTCGTCCATCAAGCGCACAGCCAACTTCTCGTCCTTGGCGGCAATGGCTTTGATGATGTCGGCGTGCTCTTCTGCCGAGTGTTCCGCGGCATGGGTGCTTTGGTACATCAGCGTGATCAGCGCGCAGCGTGAAATCAACTCGCCCAGCATTTGGGCCAGCACCTGGTTGTTCATCAATTCGGCGATGCGCACATGAAAGTCGCCCAACAAGTCGGTGCGGCCTGGCACATCGCCGCTGCTCACCGCGGCTTTTTCTTGCGCCACGTGTTCTTTGAGGGCTTTGATTTGGGCTGGCGTGACGTGACGCACAAAGTTGCGCGTCATTTCGGCTTCGAGCATGCGGCGCACGGCAAACACTTGGCGCGCTTCGTCGGAAGAGGGGGTGGCCACAAAGGCGCCGCGTGCGGGCTCCATGCGAATCAGGCGTTTTTGTGCCAACTGAAACAAGGCCTGGCGCACCAAGGTGCGTGACACGCCAAAGTGATCGGCTAGTTTTTGCTCGGCCAGTTTGGTGCCTGGGTGCAGGCGGTGTTCCACGATGGCCTTGGTCATCGCATCCACAATGCTTCGGGTGGCGGTTGAGCTGTCCATGAGAGTCTCCGGCAAGGTCGTTATTGTTCAATGATAGCTTCAAATACAAAAACTGTATACACTTTCAGTCAACCGTTTTGGTTGCCATCTCTTTTTTGGAGCGACACATGGGATTGAGCACACACGTTTTAGACACCATGCACGGTGGCCCCGCCGCAGGCATGCAGGTGTCTTTGTTCACCACAGCCAATGGCCAAGCCAGCTTGGTCAAATCGTTCACCCTGAACCACGATGGTCGCAACCCAGATGGCCTGCTGTATGACAACGACAGCCTGAAGAAGGGCACCTACCGACTGGTGTTTGACGTGAAGGGTTACTTCGCCTCCAAGGGCGTGGCTTTGCCAGAACCTAACTTCCTAGACCAAGTGATCCTGGACTTCGGCGTGGCCCATACCGACCAGCATTACCACGTGCCTTTGCTGGTCAGCCCCTGGAGTTATTCGACCTATCGGGGGTCTTGAGTTTTAGGTGCTCTATGCGTTGAAGCTTGAAATGCTGTCTTGGTATTTCAAGTGGCTTTTTCAGACAGCTGAGGTCAGTCCACCTTAATGATGGTCTTTTGAATCCAGTCCCGCTTACGTTTAACCGGCGGGAAATATAGGTATTGGTAAAGCACTTAAGTGTGATGTCGTGTGAATACGGCTTATGAAGTTTCAGAGTGCGACACCGACAACGATTTTCCTGGCATCAAGAAAATGGTCAGCGGTGTTCTTGCGTTGCGCAAGTCCATCTGCGTCAGGGTTAACAGGGAGACGACGATGCTCAAGCCCCGTGTGTACAATTCAAAGCACATTCGCCCCTTGGCAGTACGCCCTCTCATTTATCCTGAGAGTGTGCCGAACCCCTGGGGCTTCTTCATTTCAGGCTTCCAATGCAAGGTGGTGGCATGAGTAGCCAGCAAATTGCCATTCTCATTGACGGTGGTTTCTTTCTTAAACGTTTAGGAAAATTGGTTTCCGCTCATCGATGCGACACGCCAGAGAACATTGCACGCTGTGTCCGTCAGCTTTGTTTTACTCATGTGATGCGTCTGAAAGGAGGTAGTGGCAAGCTATGGCAGCAGCACCTTTATCGCGTTTTCTTTTATGACGCCCAACCCTATGACGGTAAAGCCCACCATCCTGTCGATAACAAATTAATTGACTTCGGTAAGTCGGATGTTGCGCTAAATAGACATCAGCTTTTCGAGCAGTTGCGTAAAGAACGAAAACTGGCGTTGCGCCTTGGCAAAGTCAATCGTGAACACGATTGGATGCTGTCTCCGCGACTGACCAAATCGGCACTGAAAACTCGGGTGCAATTAGCCCCGCTTCAATGTCTGACAGGGCAACTACAACAAGTCGTGGACCCCGCTGAGCCTGTGCAATTGCAACTCAGTACTGAGCAAGCGCGACAGCTCTTGAGTGCCCATGACTTTTGGCAAAGCTTGCGGGCGGGTGATGTGGCTCTTGGCCTGCGTCAAAAAGGCGTGGACATGCGCATTGCCATCGACATCGCCAGCCTGACCTTGAAGCAACAAGTCAGCACCATCGTGTTGGTGGCAGGTGATAGCGACTTTGTGCCTGCAGCCAAACTCGCTCGCCGTGAAGGCATGGAGTTCATCCTCGATCCTCTTTGGCAAAAGGTGAACGATGATTTGTTTGAACACATTGATGCTTTGCAATCAGGTCTCAAACGACCGACTCGTGAAGACCATTTACTTGTTACCAGCGTAAAACCAGCACCTGAGTTTTTAGATGACTTGCAGGGCTGAGAGTCTTCAACTTGGGTGTAGCGCTGCTACCGCGCGTGGCCCAGGGGTGTGTCGGCAACCTTTAACCATGTTTTTATCGCTCAGTCCAGCTTGACTTTTGACAAGTCAAACAAAGGCTTGGGCATCTCCAGCTTCATGCTTTCCAAGGTTTGCACCAACAGGTCTGCCACAAACAAGTCGCGGTAGGGTTTGGAGTCGGCAGGCACCACATACCAAGGTGCGTCGGGTGTGCTGGTGGCCGACAGCGCGTCTTCATAGGCCTCGGCAAACTTGGGCCACAGTTGACGGTCTTCAAAGTCTGAGGGCTGCAACTTCCAGTGTTTGTGGGGGTCGTCTAGGCGCGCTTGCAAACGCTTTTTTTGTTCGGCTTTGGAGATGTGTAAATAGCATTTGAGAACGGTGATGCCCGAATCAGACAACAGGCTCTCAAAGTGCTTGATGTCATCAAACCGTTTTTCGCAGGTGTCTTTTTTCACCCAGCCGCGCACACGCGTGACCAGCACATCTTCGTAATGGCTGCGGTTGAAAATCACCATTTCCCCCAACACAGGCGTCTTCTGGTGGATGCGCCACAAAAAGTCGTGACTTTTTTCTAAGTCGCTGGGCGCACCAAAGGCCTCGGCACGCACGCCCAAAGGACTGATGTGGGTGAAGACGCTGCGAATCACCCCGTCTTTGCCCGCAGTGTCCATGCCTTGCAAGACCAGCAGCAAGCCCTTGCTTTTGCCTGCATGCAAAGTGCCTTGTAGCTTGTTGAGCTTGTCGCCGAGTTTGTGCATGCTGCTTTGCCATGCCTCATCGGTGGGCAAGTCTTTGGGCGAGGGCAAAGTCTCGATATCGCGCAGCTTGAGGCTGCTGTTGGATTTGACGCGCCAAGGAGAATAGTCTTTGTGTTCCATAGGCTCAGTGTAGGGCGGTCGATTTAGCTATTTAGTGCGCTGTAGACCTGATTTATTTGTATACCAAGTGGCATACCTGCCCCGAATTCGGGGAGCAAGTCATTAAAATCCTGTGATATTTTTCTCTAGCTTTTCAGCCCCCACCATGACCCAAGTCACCAACACTGTGCGATTTGTGCTCGACGGCCAAATCGTTGAAGCCCAAGGTGTGCGCCGCACCACCACTGTCCTTGATTACCTGCGTGAGCAACTGCACCGCAAGGGCACCAAAGAGGGCTGCGCCGAAGGCGATTGCGGTGCGTGTGTGGTGATGGTGGGTGAGCTCAATGCTGCTGGCACTGGCGTGAACTACGTGCCCGTGAACAGCTGCATCCAGTTGTTGCCTGCTTTGGATGGCAAGTCAGTCAAGACCGTGGAAAGCCTGAAAAAAGCCGATGGCTCCCTGCACCCGGTGCAAGAAGCCATGGTGGGCTGTCACGGTTCGCAATGCGGGTTCTGTACCCCTGGCATCGTGATGAGCTTGGTCAACCTGGTGCAAACCAACACCAGCCCCAAACGCCAAGAGATCACCGATGCCCTGAGCGGCAACCTGTGCCGCTGCACAGGCTACACCCCCATCATCGACGCCACGGTCAAAGCCTGCGAAAAGAAAACCGCTTTGAAAGTGGACGACAGCGCCGATGTGCCGCTGTTGCAAGAGATCAAGCGCGCTGCCACACCCACCCTGAGCCTGGACGGCGACATCATCGTCCAGCCCGTGGTGCGTACCAAAAAGGGCAACGAGTTCGTCTCGCCCGCCACGCTCGCCGAAGTGGCCGATTACCTGGTGAAGCACCCCACCACTACGCTGCTCGCGGGCAGCACCGAGGTGGGTTTGCAGGTGAACAAACAGTTCAGCCGTCCTGACCACATCATGTACCTGGGCAACGTGCAAGAGCTGCGCCAAGTGGCCGACACCCCCAAGGCCTGGCGCATTGGCGCTGCGGTGTCGCTGACACAGGTTGAAACCCTGGTGGCCCATGCCTACCCCGACTTTGCCGAGGTGCTGCGCCGCTTTGGCTCGCCCCCCATTCGCTCCACCGCCACCTTGGCGGGCAACATTGCCAACGGCTCACCCATTGGCGACACCATGCCGTGCTTGATGGCGCTGGGTGCCAGCTTGGTGCTGCGCCGTGGTGACAAAACCCGCACCATGGCGCTGGACCAGTTCTACACCGGTCAAAAGCAAAACGTGTTGCAAGCCGGTGAATTCATCGAAGCCATTGAACTGCCCAAACCGGCAGCGGGCGCGGTGTTCCGTGCCCACAAGGTGAGCAAGCGTTTTGAGCAAGATATTTCGGCCACCTGCGCCGCCATCAGCTACAGCCTCAAAGACGGCAAGCTCAGCGGTGTCAAGCTGGCCTACAACGGTTTGGCACCATCGCCTTGCCGTGCACCCAAGCTCGAAGCGGTGTTGGAAGGCAAAACACCGGCTGGCGTCAGCGCGGCTGAGCTGGATGCTGCCATTGCAGCCAGCTTTGTGGCGCGTGACGGCTTGCGGGCCACCTGGGCTTACCGCTCGCTGGTGGCGCGCAACCTGGTGCTGGATTTCATCGAAGAACAAACCTCGGAGGTGGCGTAAATGAATGCTCCTATCAACCTCAAAAACTTGTTGCCCGCCTCGGGTGTGCAACAAGGTACCGACGTGATTCACGAGTCGGCACACCTGCACGTCACCGGCTCAGCCACCTACACCGACGACATTCCTGAGTTGGCTGGCACCTTGTACGCCGCCCTCATTTTGTCGCCCGTGGCGCATGGCGAGTTGATCGGCGACGGCATTGACCGCGCCGCCATTCTGAAAGAACACGGCGTGGTGGCGGTCTACACCTCCAAAGACATTCCGGGTGAAAACAACTGCGGCCCCATCAACCACGACGATCCGTTCTTGGCCGTGGGTAAGGTCGAGTTCATCGGACAAGCCGTGGCGGTGGTGGTGGCGCGCGACATGTTGTACGCACGCGAAGCCGCCAAAAAAGCCAAGGTGCAAGTGAAAGAACTCACGCCCATCTTGACCATCGACGAGGCCATGGCCGCACAAAGCTTTGTCATGCCCCCCAAAGGCATCACCCGTGGCAACGCAGCGGATGCGATTGCCAAGGCCCCGCACCAGCTCAAAGGCAGCACCGAGACCGGCCAGCAAGAACAGTTCTACCTGGAAGGCCACATCACCTACGCGGTGCCCCGTGAAGACGGTCAGCTCACCCTGTACTCGTCAACCCAACACCCCGATGGCAATCAGCGCGAAGCCGCTGCGGCACTGAACCTCACCACCAACGACGTCGAAGTGATTTGCCGTCGCATGGGCGGAGCGTTTGGTGGCAAAGAGGGCAATGCCAGCATCTTCAGCCAGAGCGCTGCGCTGGCGGCCCATTTGCTGCAAAAGCCGGTCAAGCTGCGCGTCAACCGCGACGATGACATGACCATCACCGGCAAGCGTCACGACTTCCGCATTGATTACAACGTGGGCTTTGACAACGACGGCCGCATCTTGGGTGCCGACATTGCCTTGCTGTCACGCTGCGGCTACAGCACCGACTACTCGGGCCCGGTGAACGACCGTGCCTGCTTGCACATCGACAACTGCTACTACATCCCCAACCTGCAACTCATCAGCCACCGTTGCAAAACCAACACCCAAAGCGCCACCGCTTTCCGTGGTTTTGGTGGCCCACAGGGCATGTTTGGCATTGAGACCGTGATTGAGCAAATCGCCAACACCTTGGGCAAAGACCCGCTGGATGTGCGCAAGCTCAACATGTACCAAGACCCCGCCATCTCGGGCAATCCCGCCACCATGACCACGCAGTACAACCAGTTGATCGAAGACTGGGTGGGCGACCAAGTGGTCAACCAAGTCGAAGCCGAGTCCAAGTACCGCGAGCGTCGCGCCAGTGTGAACGCCTTCAACCAGGCCAACACCAAGCGCAAGCGCGGCCTGGCTTTGGTGCCCTTGAAGTTTGGCATCAGCTTCACCGCCACCATGCTCAACCAAGGCGGTGCCTTGCTCAACATCTACATGGACGGCTCCATCAGTGTCAACCACGGTGGCACAGAAATGGGCCAAGGCCTCAACACCAAGATGGCTCAGGTGTGTGCCGACGGTTTGGGCGTGTCTTTGCAGTACGTGCGCGTCACAGGCACCGACACCCAGAAGGTGCCCAATGCATCGGCCACCTCGGCCTCTAGTGGTGCCGACATCAACGGTGCCGCCATCATGAACGCCACCGCACAAATGCGTGAGCGCTTGAAACCCGTGGCCGCCCGCATGTTGGGTTGCGACGCTTCCGCCGTCACCTTTGCCGACAGCCAAGCCCATGGGGGTGGCAAGTCGGTGGCTTGGTCTGCGTTGGCCAAGCAAGCCTGGCTCGACCGTGTGGGCTTGTCGGTGACGGGCTTTTACATGACCCCCGAAATTGCGTACGACTTCACCACCTTGAATGGCCGTGCGTTTTATTACTACTGCTACGGCGCTGCGGTGACCGAGGTTGAAATCGACACCCGCACCGGCGAGTGGTGGCTCAAAGCGGTGGACATCGTGCACGACGCGGGCAAGAGCATCAACCCGGCCATCGACAAAGGCCAAATCGAAGGCGGCTACGTGCAAGGCATGGGCTGGCTCACGATGGAAGAGTGCATTTGGGACAAAAAAGGCAAGCTGCTCACCCATGGTCCGAGCACCTACAAAATCCCGGTGGCTGGTGACATCCCTGAGCACCTCAACATCACCTTGTTCGATGGCAGCAACGTCAAGCCGACGCCGTTCAACAGCAAGGCTGTGGGCGAGCCGCCGCTGATGTTGGCCCTGTCCACCTACTTTGCCTTGCGCGATGCGGTGAGTGCCAGTGCCGACCACAAAACCGTGGTCCACATGAATGCACCGGCCACGCCCGAGCGCATCTTGATGGCCTGCGAACGCGCCAAAGCCGCTGCACACTGAGCTTGTGCCGCGACACACCGCTGAACTGTTGAACCAACTCCAGCACGCCGACGGCGTGCTGGTGACGGTGCACAGCGTCGAGGGCTCAGGTCCACGTGATGTGGGGGCTTGGATGGCGGTTTTTCCGCACACCTTGGTCAACACCATTGGCGGTGGCCACCTGGAGTTTCAGGCCATCGACGAAGCGCGCGCCTTGCTCCACAAGCGCGCCAATGCCTCTGCCGAGGCGCCAGCCAGCCACGAAGACCACATCTTCACCTTGCGTTACGCGCTGGGGCCGGCGCTGGGCCAATGCTGTGGCGGTGTGGTGCATCTGCGGTTTGAACCCGTTGGCGTTGCCGACGCTCCAGCGTTGCAGCAGCGCTTGCTCGCCAATGGTCAACCGCTGGCCTTGTTTGGTGGGGGTCACGTAGGGCGTGCCCTGATTCATGTGTTGGGAAATTTGCCGTTTGTGGTGCGCTGGATCGACAGCCGAGACGAAATTTTTCCGGCGCAAGTGCCCCTGAATGTGGTGACAGAGCACTCCGACCCCGTGCACGCTGCGGTGGCCGATTTGGCACCCAACTCAGCCGTGCTCATCATGAGTTTCAGCCACGCTGAAGACCTGGATGTGGTGGCGGCCTGCTTGAAGCGTCAGCGCGCCTTGGGCGACATAGGCTTCATTGGCCTGATTGGCAGCAAAACCAAATGGGCCACCTTTCGTCACCGCTTGGAAGCACGCGGATTCAGCGCCGACGAGCTGGCGCGGGTGACCTGCCCCATCGGCATTGAAGGCATCACCGGCAAAGAGCCCGAGGTGATTGCGGTGGCGGTGGCTGCACAGCTGCTGCAGCGCGCAGTGCCTTCAGCTCTTTGACTGCAACAACACGTCGTAGAACAGCTGCGCCGCAGCAGACAAGGCGCGGCCACGCCGCTTGATCAGCCCCAGCGTTCGGGTGATGGGCGGATCGGTCAATGGCACGCTGGCCAGCGTGGCATGGTCGCTGCGCGGCATGGCCAGTTTGGGCACTACGCCCACGCCCACGCCGGCTTCCACCAAGCTCACCAAGGCGGTGACGTGTTGAACCTCGCAAAACCAACGTGGCAGGGCCGTGCTCTTAGCCAAGGCCAGGTCAATCAGCATGCGGTTGCCGCTGCCTTGCGCCACCGACACGTAGTCGTACTGCGCCAACTCAGCCCAACGCACGCGGCGTTTTTTGGCCAGCGGATGCTGGCGCGCACAGGCCAGCACAAAAGGGTCTTCAATCAAGGGCTCAAACTCGATGTCAGGTTCTTGCGTGCCAATGTAGGTGAGCCCAAAGTCGGCTTCGCTGTGCGCCACGCTCAGCAAAATTTCAGCCGACGTTTCGTCTTGAATGCGCAACTTGATGTTGGGGTATTTGTCGTGATACGCCTTGATCACACCCGGCAGAAAGTACGCCACGGCCGAGGGCACGCAGGCGATGGTGACCTCGCCCGACAAACGCGCGGCCACGTCGTGTGTGCCCAACAGGGCGTTGTCGAGTTCGTTCAGCACATGACGCGCCTTGTTCACAAAGCCACGGCCTGCCGTGGTGAGCGACATCTGGCGGGTGGTGCGCTCAAACAAGCGCACGCCCAACGCACCTTCTAGCTTGTCAATGCGTCGGCTCAGGGCCGATTGCGAGATGCACAACACATCGGCAGCGGCTCGAAAGCTGCCGTGGTCGCTGGCGGCCACAAAGGCACGCAGGTCGGAGAGGTCGAAATTCATGCGTGTAACGCACCAATGATTGAGATATTTGCACTTTACTCGACTCTTGGGCGCTTTCATAATTCGCCCCAACCAAGAAAGGCGCCTCCCATGAACGATGTGAAAAAACCAAGCACTGCATTGCACGAAGCAGAACTCACCACCCTCGGCACACGTGCCTTCCAAGGCTTGGGCTTGCCTCTGGCCGACGCCCAAGAAGTAGCCCGCGTGTTGGTGATGGCCGACTTGTTTGGCCTGTCTACCCATGGTTTGAGCCGCGTGGAGTCGTATGGCGAGCGTTTGCTGCTCAAAGGCATCAAGGCCGAACCCCACATCACGGTCGAGCGCGTGGCGCCTGCCATGGTGCGGGTGGATGGCGACAACGGCGTGGGCCCGGTGGTGGGCATGCGCTCGCTCAAGGCGGCCATGGAAGTGGCCCGCGAATGTGGCGTGGGCATTGCATTCGCTCGCGGCAGCAACCACTTTGGCCCCATTTCACCGTATTCGTTGATTGCCGCTGAAGCAGGTTTCGCCAGCATCATCGGCAGCAACGCCACCACCACGATTGCGCCTTGGGGCGGCAGCGATGCACGCCTGGGCAATAGCCCGATTGGTTTTGGCGTGCCGCATCCGGGTGGCCAACCCTTCTTGCTCGACATGGCCATGAGCGTGGTGGCGCGTGCCAAGATTCGCAATGCGTTCAAGCGTGGCGAGTCGATTCCCGACACCTGGGCCACCGACAAAGAAGGCCGTGCCACCACCGATCCCAAAGCCGCATTGGACGGTTTCTTGCAGCCCGTGGGTGGGCACAAAGGCTACGGTCTGGCGCTGTTGGTGGACTTGTTTGCAGGTCTGCTCTCCAACGCGGCTTACTTGACGCATGTGAAGTCGTGGGTCGATGCGCCCGACGAGCCGCAGAACCTGGGCCATTTCTTCATCCTGATCGACACCCAGCGCTTGGGCTCGAGCGAGTGGCTGGCCCAGCGCATGAGCGACTTTGCCGCCATCTTGCATGACAGCCCACCGGTCGAAGCCGACAAGCCCGTGCTGGTGCCCGGCCAAATTGAACTGGCCAAAATGGAACGCCAGCGTCGCGAGGGTGTGGTGCTTGACCCGGCTGTGTTGGCCTTGCTCTACAAGTACGCTGCTGTGGCCCCTTGAGTCATCCGCCCGAAAACAACAACCCAGAAAGAGACAAACATGAAACGCTTCGTTCCTGTGTTGACATCGTTGCTCGCCTTGATCGGTGCAGCCCACGCGCAATCGGACTACCCCAACAAACCCATTCGCATGGTCGTGCCTTATGTGGCTGGAGGTGCGGCAGACATCACGGCACGTGTAATTGGGCAAAAAATGTCCGAAAGTTTGGGCCAGTCGGTGATCATCGACAACAAGCCCGGTGCCAACGGCATGCTGGGGACAGACTTTGTGGCCAAGGCTGCGCCCGATGGTTACACCTTGTTGCTCACGGCCAGCGGGCCCATCGTGGTCAACCCTGTGCTCTATGCCAAGGTGCCTTATGACGCCGTGAATGACTTGGCGCCTGTGAGCCAAATCACCAGCTACCAATATGCGGTGGCGGTGCCTGCCGCGTCACCGATTCAAAACATGCGCGATCTGGTGGCCCTGGCCAAAGCCAAACCCAAAGAAGTCAGCTACGGCTCCACGGGCATTGGTGGCGGTGGTCACTTGGCGGGTGAGCTGCTGAGTCAAATCACGGGCACGCAAATGATCCACGTTCCCTACAAAGGCGCAGCACCGGCCCTGGCCGATTTGTTGGGTGGGCAACTCACCTTCACCTTCGAGCCTGTGGTCACCGCAGGACCGATGGTCAAAGCCGGCAAGCTGCGAGCCTTTGCGGTGTCCGGCCCCCGACGTGCGGCCAGCCTGCCGCAGTTGCCCACGCTCAACGAGCTGGGGTTCACGGGCTTCAACATCACCCAGTTCCAGGGGGTGTTTGCACCTGCCAAAACCGACCCCGCCATCATTGCGCGCTTGCACCAAGAAATTGTCAAAGCCAGCAAGTCCATCGACGCCAATCGTCGTCTCGTGGACGAGGGAGGCAACGAAATCATTGCCAGCTCGCCGGCCGAGTTTGCGCGTCTGGTCAAATCTGACTTGGCCTTGTATGGCAAGCTGATCAAAGACGCGGGCATCAAGCCCGAGTGAGACCCTAGATATGTGTAGGAGTGCGAGATGTACCAAGTCGATGTGTTGATTCAAGGCTTTCCCGGCCGCGCCGTGTGCCACGGTGGCTTGGGCTGGAGCACCATCACGTTGTTGCGTGGCGAAGGCCGTGTGATCTTGTTGGATGTGGGCGCCTTTGGCGTGCGCAAGCCCTTGGCCAAACAACTGCAAGCGCACGGTGTGCGCGCCCAAGACGTGACCGATGTGGTGCTGACCCACGCCCACTACGACCATGCGGTCAACTTCACCTTGTTTCCCAATGCCACCGTGTGGATTGGCGACGCCGAGCTCACCTGGGCGGCCAGCGAACCGGCAGGCTTCAACCCCTTGCCCGAGTTGTATGTGCGCGAGTTGTGCCAGTCGCCACGCGTCCAACGCATCCAAGCGGGCGACGCCTTTTTGCCGGGCTTTGAAGCCTTGGCAGCGCCAGGTCACACCCCCGGGCATTTGATTTTTGTCTTGCATGGCAACCAGGTGCCCATTGTGTTCACGGGCGACGCGGCGAAGAACCGTGCCGAGTTGTTGTCGCGCAGCGTCGCCGACAGCGACGACATGGCCGACAGCATCAGCACCCTGAACCTCATTTGGGATTGCTGGCGCGCCAAGCCCGGCACGCTGCTCATCCCCGGTCACGACCTCACCATGGTGCTCGACGCTTCGGGCGAGCCGCAGTACATCGGCCAGCGTGAAGCCTCCATTGCTGCTTGGTTTTCCGAGACTCTTGAGCAGTCCACCACCATCGACTTGTGCGCCAATGCGGGCACCGGTTTGTTCACCGATTTGGTGGCGCGTTGAGCGCTGCCTGACTTCCTTCTTTCACGGCCATCACCACCACCACTACCATGTCTTACAGCCCCGCTTTGCTTGCTGAATTTGCACCCACCGGCGTCTTGCGCGCCTCCATCAATCTGGGCAATCCCATCCTGGCCAATGCTGGCGCAGACGGTCAACCCTTTGGCGTGTCCATTGACTTGGCGCGTGGCTTTGCCAAGCACCTGGGCCTTCCCCTTGACCTCGTGGTGTTTGACGCCGCAGGCAAGTCGGTCGATGCCGTGACGAACGAGCAAGCCGACTTTGGTTTCTTTGCGGTCGATCCGGTGCGGGGTGCCGGTATCCACTTCACCGCCCCCTATGTGTTGATCGAAGGCAGCTACATGGTGCCCGAGGCATCGGCCATTCACAGCAACAACCAAGTGGACAACGCGGGTGTGCGCGTGGTGGTGGGCAAGGGCAGTGCGTATGACCTGTACCTCACGCGTGAGTTGAAGAACGCCAGCATCGTGCGTGCGCCCACCTCGCCCACCGTGGTGGACACCTTTTTAGCGCAAGGCTGCGAGGTGGCGGCAGGCGTCAAACAGCAACTCGAAGCCGATGCACTGCGTGTGCCTGGCATGCGCTTGTTGCCCGGTCGCTTCATGGTGATTCAGCAGGCCATGGGCTTGCCCAAGAGCCGCAGCCCCGAAGCCGTGGCCGTGTTGCGCGCCTATGTGGAAGATATGAAGCAAAGCGGCTTTGTGGCCGACGCCCTCAAACGCCACAACATTCAGGGCGCTTCGGTGGCCCCTGCGGCCTGACACCGTCTGGCGTGGGGTGATCAAAAAGGGCTCGCCACCCGCTTGGCTTGGTGACAAAAACTGTATACACTTCGTGCCACCTGTCGCAGCGGAGCAGGGCACAGCATGTAGCGCACATGCAGGCCCCTTGTTCGCGACCCTTGCTTCATTCACAGTGCCCGCGGTGGTGAATGATCTCTTCTAGCCAATGGACGGGTGTGACATGGATGCGTACTTACTCGATTGGGCCAACCTGCTGCTGCGCTGGGTGCATGTGATCACCGCCATCGCTTGGATTGGCTCTTCGTTTTATTTTGTTTTTCTCGACAACAACCTGATCAAGCCCAACTCACCGGACTTGTTGGAAAAAGGTGTGGACGGTGCCATGTGGGCGGTGCACGGCGGGGGGTTTTACAACCCCCAAAAGTACATGGTGGCGCCCAAGAAGATCCATACCAAACTGCATTGGTTTTACTGGGAGGCCTACACCACGTGGTTGACCGGCTTCTCGCTGTTCACCGTGCTGTACCTCTGGAATGCAGGCACCTTTTTGATCGACAAGTCCTTGATGGACTGGTCACCTGCCCAAGCCATCACCGCTGCGTTGAGCTTCTTGGTGGTGTTCTGGTTGATCTACGACACCGTGAGTCGTGTGTTTGGTTTTCGTGAGAACGGTGAACGCATCGTCGGCGCCATCATGATGGGGGTGGTGGCGTTTGCAGCCTGGGCGGCATGCCACTTGTTTGCAGGCCGTGCGGCCTTCTTGCTGGTGGGGGCCATGATTGCCACGGCCATGAGCGCCAACGTGTTCTTTTGGATCATCCCCGGCCAACGCAAGGTGGTGGCCGCCATGACCTCTGGCGTGGCGATGGACCCCAAAGAGTTGGCCATGCATGGCAAGCGCGGCAAGCAACGCAGCGTGCACAACACCTATTTCACGCTGCCGGTGATTTTTGCCATGCTGAGCAACCACTACAGCTTCTTGTACACCCACGAATACCACTGGGTGGTGTTGGTGTTGATGATGTTGGCAGGTGCCTTGATTCGCCAGTTCTTTGTGCAACGTCACGGCTACCACTTGGGCCGAGCCAGCAACCCCTTGCCCTTCGCCATCGCTGGTGTGGTGGTGCTGTTGGGCGTGATTGTGTGGTTGCGTCCAGCACCCACGGCCAACGCCAGCGCAGCCTCGGCTGCTCCTGTGACATTTGCCCAAGTCAGCCAAGTGTTTGAGCAACGCTGCTACATGTGCCACGGAGCCCAGGTGCAAATGAAAAACGTACGCTTTGACACCGCCGACGGTGTGAAACAGCACGCACTCAACATTTACCAACAAGCCGTGGTGTTGCGGGTGATGCCCATGAACAACGCCACCGGCATCACCGAAGGAGAGCGCGGCTTGATCAAGCGTTGGTACGAGGCGGGTGCCAAGACTGAGTGAGTTTGGTCTAGGCTGGCTTTTGACCGTTTCATACGCGGGTCTTCTTTTTATACAACGCTCCAAAGTATTACTCTGTAGAATTCGGTAACACTTTGGAGCAAAGTCCATGTCCACCACCCTGACCGTCAAAGGCCAAGTCACTATTCCTAAGCAAATTCGCGATGCGCTGAATTTGCAGCCTGGCAGCTTGGTCGACTTCGCCGTCAACCGCGATGGCGAGGTGGTGTTGCACAAAGCCCCGCAAAAAAACAAACGCAAGCTTGACCGGTTCGAAGCGGCTCGCGGCAAAGCCGATGTGGCTTGGCGCACCCAAGACCTGATGGCTTTGTTGCGCGGCGACGCCTGAATGCTGGTTGATACCAACGTCTTGGTCGACGTGTTGCAAAACGACCCGGATTGGGTGGACTGGTCCATTGCTCAGTTGCGCGCACAGTCGCAGATCCATCGCCTGATCATCAACCCGATCATTTATGCCGAGCTGTCGTTGACGTTTTCAAGCGTCGAAGCCCTGGACCGCGTGCTGGCCGATATGGTGTTGCCCGTGGTCGAAGTTCCCAAGCCCGCCTTGTTTTTGGCGGGCAAAGCGTTTGTACAGTACCGTCGCAGTGGTGGACAAAAAAGCAATGTGCTGGCTGATTTTTTCATTGGCGCGCATGCAGCGGTGGCCCGACTGCCCATGCTCACCCGAGACGCGCAGCGCTACCAAAGTTACTTTCCAAGCGTTCGCTTGGTGATGCCGGAGATGAAGTGATGCGCTTGTGGCAACGTGCCGTCCTGGCAGTTTTTCTGTATGGGTCTCTGGCGCTTGTTCATGCAGGCAAAGTGAACGTGGCCGTGGCGGCCAACTTCGCCGCCCCGATGCAAAAAATTGCACAAGCCTTCGCACAAGACACGGGGCACACCGCCTTGCTGGCGTTTGGTGCCACGGGCAAGTTCTACGCGCAAATCAAAAACGGTGCGCCGTTTCAGGTGCTGCTGGCGGCTGACGACGAAATACCCGCCAAGCTGGTGGCCGAGGGTAGAGGCCAAGCAGGCACTGTGTTCACCTATGCCACCGGGCGCTTGGCCTTGTGGAGCAAACAGGCTGGCGTGGTCGACGATCAGGGCCGGGTCTTGCATGGGCCCTTGTCGCAGCAGCCCCAAGTCAAGCTGGCCCTGGCCGATCCGAGGTTGGCACCCTATGGTGCAGCCGCTGTGCAAACCTTGACCCAGCTCGGTGCCTGGCCCCGCTGGCAAAGCCACGTGGTGCAGGGCGAGAACATCGCCCAAGCCTTTCAGTTTGTGGCCACAGAAAACGCGCTGCTCGGTTTTGTGGCCTTGTCGCAGGTGTGGGCCGATGGCCGTGTGAGCCAAGGCTCAGCGTGGGTTGTGCCACAGCAACTGCATGAACCGCTGCGCCAAGACGCGGTGCTGTTGCAAGGGGGCAAAGACCACCCCGTAGCGCTGGCCTTGATGGCGTATTTGAAGGGCGAACGGGCCAAGGCCATCATTCGCGCTTACGGGTACGAGGTCTGAAGCGCATGAGGTTGAAAGCATCGCCATGAATTTCTCCCCCGACGATTACAAGGCCGTGTGGCTCACGCTGCAGCTCGCCACAGCCACCATGCTGTTGCTGTTGCTGTTGGCCACGCCGCTGGCGTGGTGGTTGGCGCGTAGCCGTTCGGTGTGGCGCACACCGGTCAGTGCGGTGGTGGCCTTGCCCTTGGTCTTGCCACCCACGGTGCTGGGTTTTTATTTGCTGGTGGCTTTGGGGCCGCACGGGCCGGTGGGGCAGTTCACGCAGTGGGCAGGTTGGGGCAGCTTGGCCTTTAGTTTCACGGGCTTGTTGTTGGGCTCGGTGATTTATTCTTTGCCGTTTGCGGTGCAGCCTTTGCAACATGCTTTTGAGGCCATGGGCACGAGGCCCATGGAAGTGGCGGCCACCTTGCGCGCCAGTCCGTGGGATGCGTTCTTCAGTGTCGCCGTGCCTCTGGCGCGCCCTGGCTTTGTCACGGCGGCCATTCTGAGTTTTGCCCACACGGTGGGTGAATTTGGCGTGGTGTTGATGATTGGCGGCAACATTCCCGACAAAACCCGCGTTGTCTCCACGCAAATCTATGGTCACGTCGAAGCCATGCAGTACGACCAAGCGCACAGTCTGGCAGGGCTCATGCTGGTGTTCTCGTTCGTGGTGTTGATGGCCGTGGCGTGGTTCAACCAACGTGGCAGTCGGGTGACACCATGAGCCCACAGCTTCACTTGTGCGTGCAATTGCCGCGTGTTGATTTTTCGCTGGATGTGGATGTTCGCTTGCCCGCGCATGGCATCACGGCGGTGTATGGCGTCTCGGGATCGGGCAAAACCAGTTTGTTGCGCGCGGTGGCGGGCCTGGAGCCTCAGGCGCGTGGTCGCGTGGATCTGGCCGGCCAGGTGTGGCAAGACGATGCACAAGGCATTCGTTTGCCTACCCACCAACGCCCAGTGGGCTATGTGTTTCAAGAGGCCAGCTTGTTTGACCACTTGGATGTGCAGGGCAACCTGAGCTTTGGCCTGCGCCGCAGCGCGGGTCAACCACACACCCTGGATGCCGCCATTGCCTTGCTGGGCATTGGCGGTTTGCTCCAGCGCCGTGTGCAACAACTCTCAGGCGGTGAGCGCCAGCGTGTGGCCATTGCCCGTGCTTTGGCGACGCAGCCTGCCTTGCTGTTGCTGGATGAACCCTTGGCTGCGCTCGACGCTGCCAGACGACAAGACATCTTGCCGTGGCTGGAAAAGTTACGCGACGAGTTGCAACTGCCCATGTTGTATGTGACCCATGCCATGGACGAAGTAGCGCGTTTGGCCGACACCATGCTGCTGATGCAACAAGGTCGTGTGCAGGCGGTGGGGCCCGTGTCTGACGTGCTCGCAGGCAGTGATGCGGCGCTGATGTTGGGTGACGATGTGGGCGCTTTGTTAGACGCCCACGTGCAAGCCTTGGATATCACGTGGCACTTGGCGCAAGTCGGCTTTGACGGTGGGGCCATGTGGTTGCGCGATACCGGCTTGGTGCTGGGACAACGGGTGCGCCTGCGTGTGTTGGCGCGCGACGTGAGCATCAACGTGCAGGCCGCCACAGGCACCAGCATTCAAAACCATGTGCCGGGCGTGGTGCAGTCGTTGACGCCAGACCTCCACCCCTCTCAGGTCTTGGTACGCGTGGCCTGCGGACCGTCGGTGTTGGTGGCGCGGGTCACCGCACGGGCAGTGCACGAGCTGGGACTGACCGCTGGGCAAACTGTGTGGGCGCAGGTCAAGTCGGTGGCCTTGGTCAAGTAGCGCGACCAGACGCAGCGCGTGCGCGGGGTGCCTGCACGATCTCTTGAAACATCTGTTTGAGTTGCGCGCTCAGCGGCGACTCGGTGCGCGACTTCATGGTGACCCAACCAAAGCGTGCTTTGGCGTTGAGCGCTGGCGTCATGGGCAACTCCACCAAGTCGGGGGCTGCTGCGCGAATGGCTAGCACCACGGCATCGCTGTGACGGGCCACGTCCAGCAGGCTTGAAATTTCTTCGCAGCGCAAATTCACCAGTGCATCGGGATGCGCCTGCGGACCGTAGCGCTCCATCAAGATGCGGGCCACTTCATCGCTCAAGGGGGTAGACGCCACGGGGTAACCGCGCACCATGTCAAGCGTCACCTTGCGTCGCTTGGCAAGCGGATGCCCTTTGCGACACATGAAGGCGCCGTCGATTTCTTGCACCAGCTCAACGTGCAGGTCGGTGGCGGGTTTGAGTGACCGTATGTCAATCACCAGTGCATCCAAGCGGCGTTCGCGCAAGGACTGAATCAATAACTCCGTGCTGCCGCGTGAAATATCGATCTGCGCTTTGGGGTGTTCACGCGCCATGTGCATGAGCAGTGGTGTCATCAACAACGCGCCCGGGCCAGACCCCAAGCCAATGCGCACCTGGCCGATCTCACCCTTGAGCAAGCGTTGTCCGGTTTGGCGCAGCTCATGCGCGCCATCGACCAAGTGTTGTGCATGCCGCACGATGTGTTGGCCAAAGGCGGTCAGCTCGTTCTTTCGGCCAATGCGGTCGAACAAAGCTTGCCCCAGTTCGTCCTCCAGCGACTTGATGCTGCGACTCAGCGCAGGTTGCGTCAGGTGCAGCTTGTCGGCGGTTTTGCTGAACGAGCCTTGGCGGGCCAGCTCGATCAAGTGTTTGAGTTGAACCAGGGTCATGGTTGCATCCATTCATGCATTTAAATTATGGAAATCAATACAACAATGCATTGGACATTATATTTTTGCATTTCTACGATCAGCCCATCACACCACCCATGTCACCACCCAAGGAGTTGACACATGCCTTTCACACTTCGCCGTTTGTTTCCGCTGTTGGCCAGTTTGTTGATGAGTGGCGCCGTGTTGGCGCAGACCTACCCCAGCAAGCCCGTGACCTTGATGGTGCCGTACCCGGCGGGCGGTTTGTCAGACGTGATCGCACGCACGGTCAACACCACCTTGGCGAAAAACTTTGGTCAACCCGTGATCGTGGAAAACTTAGGCGGCGTGAGCGGTGCCATTGCAGCCCAGAAGGTATTGAACTCACCGTCTGACGGGCAAATCATTTTTCAGGGCTCGCCCAACGAACTGATCTTGTCGCCTCTGGCCAATGCGGCGGTGAAGTTCAAGAGCGAAGACTTCCGCCTGGTGCAAATGATTGCCACCGCACAAATTGCCTTTTTGGCGCGCAAAGATTTGCCCGTCAACAACGTGGATGAATTTGTGGACTACGCCCGAAAAATGGCCAAAGAAGGCAAGCCCATCACCTACGCCAGCGTGGGGCCGGGTTCGTTTTATCACCTGCTGGGTGAGCATTTGTCCAAGGTCACCCACATCGAGATGACCCATGTGCCCTACAAAGGCGCGGCACCTGCCAACCAAGATTTGTTGGGCGGCCAGGTGGATATCTTTTTGGCACCCTTTGGCAAGTCGTATGACGAGTTGGCCAAACAAGGCAAGCTGAAAATTTTGGCCATGCTCAACACCGAGCGCTTGGAGGGGGTCAAAGACTATCCCGCCATCACCGAGAGCAAAGCGCTCAAGACCTTCACCTTCACCATCTGGACCGGTTACTTTGTGAAAAAAGACACGCCAGAGCCCATCGTCCAAACCATCCACAAAGCCATCACCGATTCATTGACCGACCCAGCCGTGCGCAGCGGCTTAGAAGCCAACAGCCAACTCGTGGCTAAGCCTTTGTCACTGGTGGCGGTAGACAAGGCCTATGTGGATGGCACGGCACAGTTCCGCGCCATCGCCAAGTCCATCAACTTGCAGCCACAGTGACATGAGCTATTTGCGTGATGCCTTGGTGGACCGCGTGGGTGAGTTCATCCAGATGCGGCGCGACATCCACCGCCACCCCGAACTGGCCTACGCCGAGCACCGAACCGCTGACCTGGTGGCCAGCAAGCTCAAGAGCTGGGGCTACGCGGTACATCGTGGCTTGGGCGGCACAGGCGTGGTGGGCACCTTGCAGCGTGGACACAGTGCGCGCCGCTTGGGTCTGCGTGCCGACATGGATGCCTTGCCCATCGAAGAAGCCACTGGGCTGGCCTGGGCCAGTGCCAACCCGGGCGTGATGCACGCCTGCGGCCACGATGGTCACACGGCCATCTTGCTGGCGGCGGCCAAAACAATTGCAGACGATGTGAACTTTGACGGCACTTTGCATTTGATTTTTCAACCCGCAGAAGAAGGCGGTGGCGGCGCCTTGCGCATGATCGAAGACGGTTTGTTTGAACAACACCCGTGTGATGCGGTGTTTGCCATGCACAACATGCCGGGTGTGCCCACAGGCCACTTGGTGCTGCGTGACGGACCCGCCATGGCGTCGAGCGACTACGTGACCATCCGCGTCAACGGACAAGGTGGCCACGGTGCCATGCCGCACCGCGCCGCAGACCCGCTGGTGGCCGCATCGTCCATCGTCATGGCTTTGCAAACCGTGGTGTCGCGCAATGTGGACCCGCAGCACACCGCCGTGGTCACGGTGGGCGCGTTTCACGCAGGAGTCGCCAACAACGTCATACCCGCTCTAGCCACGCTGGAGTTGAGTGTGCGTGCGCTCGATCCGCAGGTGCGCCAATTGCTGGAGCAGCGCATCAAAGCTTTGGTGATAGCCCAAGCTGAGAGCTTTGGCGTACACGCCGAGGTGGACTGGAAGCCCGGCTACTGCGTGTTGGTCAACACCGAAGCAGAAACCCAGTTTGCGCGTCGTGTGGCACTCAAGCTGCGCGGTGAGGCCGGTGTCACTCTCAATGGCCCCGCGTTGACCGGCAGCGAAGACTTTGCCTTCATGCTGCAACGCGTGCCTGGCAGCTATGTGCTGATTGGCAATGGCGACGGTGACTCTGCGGGCGCGTGCATGGTGCACAACCCAGCGTATGACTTCAACGACGACAACATTGCCATTGGCGCTTCTTATTGGGCATTGCTTGTTCAGGAGTTTTTTGCCCACTAGAATGAATTAACCATCGACCTTGTGTCGACGTGTCATCGGGAGAGACTGCCCCTGTTTCACAGGGCAGCGCCGAAGGAGCAACCGCCCCGGAAACTCTCAGGCAAAAGGACCGATGACATGCAAATCTCTGAAGAGCGTTTGGCGTATTCGTCCGCCAATCCACCGAAGGAGCAAACCAGCACCGCGCGTGCTGCGTGAATCTCTCAGGTTCAAGACAGAGGGGGCGCCTGATGGCATGTTGCCGTTGGGCCCAACCCTCGACGTTTTGAAAGCTCATTCCTATGACTTCGATTGCCATCATCGGCGGCGGTATCACCGGCGTCACCTCGGCCTACGCGTTGGCCAAACGCGGTTTCTCGGTCACCTTGTTCGAACGCCACCGCTACGCGGCCATGGAAACTTCGTTTGCCAATGGCGGCCAACTCTCTGCCTCCAATGCCGAGGTGTGGAACTACACCGGCACCATCCTCAAAGGCTTGAAGTGGATGCTCAAAAGCGATGCGCCGCTGCTGGTCAACCCCAAGCCCAGCTGGCACAAGCTGTCGTGGTTTGCCGAATTCATCGCGGCCATCCCGCACTACGAACGCAACACGGTGCAGACCGCACGCATGGCCGTGGCGGCACGTGCGCACTTGTTTGCTTGGGCACAAGAAGAGGGCATTGATTTCGATCTCAAGCGCGAAGGCATCTTGCACATCTACCGCGACAAACAAGGCTTTGAGCACGCGGGCGAGGTGTCCAAGCTGTTGGCCCAAGGCGGTTTGCCACGTCGTGCCGTGACACCACAAGAAATGAAAGCCATTGAACCCACGCTGGCTGGCAATTACTACGGAGGTTATTTCACCGAAAGCGATTCAACCGGCGACATCCACAAATTCACCAATGGTTTGGCTGCTGCCGCTCAACGTTTGGGCGTGCGCATTCTGTACGGCCAAGACGTGACCTCGGTCAGCAGCAATGGCACCCAGGCCGTGGTCAAGGTGGCCTCACAAGATGGGCAGCCCTGCGTGCACACGTTCGACAGCTTGGTCATCTGCGCCGGTACGGCCAGCCGTGAATTGGCCGCACAGCTGGGCGACCGCGTCAACGTCTACCCCGTCAAAGGCTACTCGATCACGGTCAACCTCAACGATGCCGCCAGCCAAGCCGGCGCGCCTGTGGTGAGCCTGCTCGACGACGAAACCAAACTGGTCACCAGCCGTTTAGGCGTGGACCGTTTCCGCGTGGCAGGTACGGCCGAGTTCAACGGCTTCAACCGTGACATCCGTGCTGACCGCATCCGTCCTTTGGTGGCATGGGTGGAGCAGTGCTTTCCCAAAATCGATACCCGCTCGGTGGTGCCATGGGCCGGGCTGCGCCCCATGATGCCCAACATGATGCCGCGTGTGGGTCGAGGCAAAGCGGCCAACGTGTTCTACAACACAGGCCACGGCCATTTGGGCTGGACTTTGTCTGCCGTGACCGCTGACATGGTGGGTGATGTGGTGGCCGATGCCATGCGGGCACAAACACCTTCGCCCATTTCGGTGTCTGGCGCTAAGGCTGTTGCCGCTTGATACATCGTGTGCGGCCTAAGCATTTGACCGCGCATATGCACTGGCAAAATACCCACGGGCCTTCGGGCCCGTTTTTCATCGGCCCTACTTTTTCTAGAACACACCATGACTCCCACACGCATTGCCGTGGCCGGTGCCGGTTACATCGGTCAAGCCCACATGCACGCGGCTCAACACAGTGCCACGGTCACGTTGACCGCGGTGGTTGACCCATCGCCTGTGGCCAAAGAGGTTGCGGCCAAAGCCGGAGTGCCTTGTTACGCCTCCTTGGCCGAGTTATTTGCCAACGACCGTCCCGATGGCGTGGTGTTGGCCACGCCCAACGCCCTGCATGTGGCCCACGCGCTGGAATGCATGCAAGCGGGTGTTCCTTGTTTGCTAGAAAAGCCCATTGCACCCACCGTGGCCGAAGCGCAAACCCTGGTGGACCAGGTGGAGGCTACAGGTGCCAAAGTGCTGATTGGCCACCACCGCGCGCACAGCCCCATCATGGCCAAAGCCAAAGCCGTGGTGCAAAGCGGAGAACTGGGCCAGTTGGTGGCGGTGATGGGCAGCGCCACCTTTTACAAGCCCGACCAGTACTACGCCGATGGCCCGTGGCGATGTGAGGTGGGTGGCGGGCCCATCTTGCTCAATATGATTCACGAGGTGCACAACCTGCGCATGCTGTGTGGCGATATCGTGGCGGTGCAAGCGTTTGCCTCGAATGCCATCCGCGGCTTTGCGGTGGAAGACACGGTCTCCATCAACCTGCGGTTTGCCAACGGCGTGCTGGGCACCTTCTTGTTGTCTGACACCGCAGCGTGTGCGCGCAGTTGGGAACAAACCTCGCAAGAAAACAAGGCCTACACCAGCTACGACGACGAAGACTGTTATGTGATCACAGGCACCAATGGCAGTTTGTCGGTGCCCACCATGCGCTTGAAAACCTACCCCCGTCCCGAGGACCGCTCGTGGTGGAAACCGTTTGACGTCAGCACGGTCGAGATGGTGCGCACCGATCCGATTGCGCAACAAATGGAACACTTCGGTGCCGTGGTGCGAGGCGAAGCGACACCGTTGGTCACCGCACGCGATGGCTTGGCCAATTTGCGCGTCACCGAAGCCATTGTCGAAGCTGCCAAAACCGGCAGCACCATCGCTTTGGTGTGAGTCAACGCCTCAAAACCAAGCGGTTGCGCTAGAGCGTTGACTGCAAGTTGTGGAATGCAAAATTTTGTGCAGTTGTTCTCAACATTGCGATAAAATTCGATTCATACAATCCCTTCGCGGTGTCATTAAGTTGGCTCATGCTTAGGGCGAAAAAGCCACCGCAAGGTGGCTTTTTCATGGGTGAGGTTAACTTGCTGAGAACAATTGTTTATGTAGATGGCTACAACCTCTACTACTCGCGGTTGAAGGGAACCCCATACAAGTGGCTGGATATCCCCGCACTTTTTCGTGATCGCATTGTGACGCCACAAAACCCAGCTTCTGAAGTTGTGAAGGTCAAGTACTTCACATCTCCAGTCATGGCTTCATATGCCAGACACGGCAAAGCATCGGAAGAAGCACAAACGCAATATTTACGTGCTTTGCTTGCTCGTTCTGCGGGCTTCATGGAGGTCATCAAGGGCTTTCATGTATTTCAGCCGACGCACCTGCCAGCATACCGTGTGGGTGCCTCTCCAAATAAAGATGATCTCTCATCTGTGTGGATGATTGAGGAAAAGCAAACAGATGTGAATATTGCGCTTGAGGTTTACCGCGATTCAATTCAAGGTTCTTGCGATCAAATCGTCGTTTGCTCAAACGACAGTGATATTGAGACAGCTTTCCGATGCATTCGTACAGATGCTCCGCACGTCCAAATCGGCTTGGTGATGCCGCTGCGAGAGGTGATGGGTGAAAACTTGAATCGTCCAAACCAACGATTGGTACAACACGCACATTGGGTTCGCCATCACATCCGGGATGAAGAGTTGGCCGCTTGTCAGTTACCCCAAAACGTTCAAACCAAAAAGAAACCAGCTTCAAAGCCTGCGCACTGGTGAGGCTCTCAAAACCAAGCGGCCACCGCGTAAGGAATCAACAGCGCGCCCGCGATGCCGTGCAGCCCCATGCCTAAGCTGGCATACGCGCCTGCTTCGGCGTTCACGCTGAACGCACGTGAGGTGCCAATGCCGTGGGCGGCCACACCCAGCGCAAAGCCGCGTTGCCACCAAGCTGTGATGCGCAGTGCATCCAACACATAGCGACCGAGCACGGCCCCCAAGATGCCGGTGCTCACGGCAAAGATGGCGGTCAAGGTGGGCGATGCTTGCACCCGTTCGGCAATGCCCATGGCGATAGGCGCTGTGACTGACTTGGCCACCAGCCCACGCACCAGGGCTTCGTCCACGCCCAGCCAACGGGCCATGCCCACGGCGGTGAACGCCGAGGTCAAGCCGCCCGCCACCAACGACAACAGCAACACACCCATGCGTCCTTTCAAAGACGCCAAGCCTTTGTAAATCGGGATCGCCAAAGCCACGGTGGCAGTTCCTAGCAAGAAGTGCACAAACTGCGCGCCTTCAAAATATTTGGCATAGGGCATCTTCAGCCCGCTGATGCTCAAGGTCACCAACACCACCGCAATCAACACCGGGTTGGCCAGTGGGTTGCGTTGGCTGCGTTCGTAAATGGTCAGGCCCAGCCAGTAAGCGCTGAGCGTCAACACCAAGGCGAGCAGCGGACTGCCTGAGAGGTAGACCCAAATGTCAGAGATCGGGGGCAGGGTGGTGGTCATGTCAGTCTTTCTTGGCCAGCACTTTGAGCAAGCCCGCCGTCACCGCCACCGTGGCCACCACACTCACCACCAAGGCCGCGCTGATGGCCCATGCGTTGGCTTGCAGCAAGGGCAAGTACAACACCACGCCCACCGATGCGGGGATAAACAACAAGCCCAAGTGCTGCAAGATGCCGCTGCCCACTAAGTCGATGGATGCAGGCACTCTCCCACGCACACTGAGAAACACCAGCAACAACACCAAGCCCAGCACAGGCCCAGGAATAAACGGCAGTGCAAACTTAGAGACCAGCTCGCCCAGCGCTTGAAAGATGAAGAGTTGAACCAGGCCTTGAATCATGCAACCAGTGTAGACAAGTGCATGGCATCAAAAGTCAAAGCCCAGCTGTTGCTTGGCGGCTTGACTTGTTGTGGGTTTGGTTTTTCGTGCGGACAAGGTTTTTCTGGAGGCATGCTTGTCCACCACAGACTTTTTGCCCGCCTTGACTTCTGGCGTTTGACGTCGGCTGTGCAGTTGTTGCTTGCCTTCACGTGTGGCTTGTGCCAGATCGACCACAGGCTGCGCGACGTCCACCCCCAGTTGCACGCCTGCGTGGGTTTGTACCGGCTGAGGCATCAACCAAGGCTCGAACAGCCAGCTGTCTGGCACGCGGCGCATGGCGGGTAGCCAGCGTCTGACAAACACACCGTGCGGGTCGTGGTCTTGTGCCTGCTTGATGGGGTTGTACACACGCGTGGTGTTGATGCCTGTGGTGCCTGATTGCATTTGCAATTGGCTCCAGTGAATGCCGGGTTCGTAATCGAGAAATTGCGTCGCTAACCACTCGCCCACCGGACGCCAGTGCAGCCACAAAGGGTAGGCCGCGACTGACACCAACATGGCGCGCATGCGAAAGTTCAGCCATCCTGTCTCGCGCAGCATGACCACGCAGGCGTCCACCATGGGCCAGCCGGTGCGGGCGGCTTTCAAGGCTTCAAAGTACGCCGCATTGAAGTCTTCCTCGCGCAACCCGTCGTAGCCACGGTGCATATTGCGCCATTCAATCTCGGGCTCACTCTCGAGTTTTTGAATGAAGTGACAGTGCCAATACAAGCGGCTGATGAACGCAGTCAGCCCCGCCCGGTGGCGTGTTGCCGAAGGTGGCAATTGCGCGATGTGTGCCCGGGTGTGTTGCACCACCTCGCGCATGCTGATGCAGCCCCAGGCCAGATACGCCGACAGGCGCGAACACGCATCGGGTGCCGTCAAGGGAGAGGAAATACCTCCGCGATAACCCAAGCTGCGCGCATTCAAAAAGCTCTGCAAGGTGGCCAGTGCCAAGGGGCGTCCGCCCCGCTGGCGCAACGGAGGGTTGTGTTGCAAGTGCGCGGGTGCGTCCATCACAAAAGCTGGCGCTGGCACACGTGACCAAAACCTGAGTGGACCCACCTGTTGCAGCGGTGCCGCCATGTGTTTCTCCCAAGCGGCTTGCCACAGGTTTCTGTTCTTCAAACCACGCACCACACCAAACTGCGCCTGCTCTTGCCAAGCCACGCCGTGCGATCGGCACCAAGCCGCTACCCGCAGGTCGCGGGCGTAGGTCCATCCGTTGCCTGTTTCCTGGTGTGAATGCAGTCTCTCAAATGGATGGTCTTGCCAAATGCGAGACAGCACTTCCAGCAACTCGCCGACGTGTATTTCCAACCACCCACCTTGGGCACGCAATGCCTGATCGAGTGCTTGCAGCGATTCACGGACAAATTCAAAGTGTTGCAGAGCGGCGTCAGGCTGCAACCACAGTTCAGGCTCCACCACGTAAATGCAGCGCACGGGTCCACGCCTGCCTGCTTCGGCAAGTGCTGCATGGTCTTGCCAGCGCAAGTCACGCTTGAACCAAACCAGTTCATAGCTCATGTGTGCGGTGTGTGGCTGGGGTTGACCACTTGCGTCAGCGCTGGGTGGCGTTCGGTCTGGGAATGACTTGGTAGGACGTCATTTTCCCTTGTGCATCGACTTTGGCCAGCACCATGTCCCCCGAGGCGATGTTCTCGCCCATGAAGGCATGGATGTTGACGTGGTGCGTCACCAAGATGAGTGCCTTGTTGCCTTTGGTTTTGACCCTCTCAGCAATGAATTGCTCAAGCGCTTGCGTGCGAGCCTTGGCTAGGTGCATCTCATCAAAAAAAGAGGCCAAGGCAGGCGCCACCTTGAAGCCGCTGAAGTGCAGCAGCTCCGCCGTGTCCTTGCAGCGGCACCACGCGCTGCTGTGCACGTCAGCCGTTGTCACGCCTTGCTTGCGTAGCCACTGGCCCACCACCACGGCTTGTTGGCGTCCCTCTGCGCTCAGGTTGCGCTGGGTTTTGCAGTCTTCCAGTGTGTAACCCGTGGGGTCTCCGACACCAGGGGCCAGGGTATGGCGTATCAGCAAGACGTAGTCAGGCGACTGAAGTTTCTCTGACAAGTCGCTGGCCAGTGCGCACACCGACAGCATGAAACAACAAGCAGTGAAGGCAATTTTTTTCAGATTCATGTCACTCAATCTCGCAAAGCTTGTGTAGGGGAGGCTAGCTATTGAAGCCCTGCATGGCAGGCATTTTCAGTGAACAAGACGCACCAGAAACTTGTTCTACAAAAAAACATTAAAAATAATAAAAACAATACTAAAATACCTAATAAATTTAAACTTAAAAATTTTGATAAACGTAAATATCTATTGATCCAAATTCATATTCAGACGACCAATTTTTAAACAGGAACAGATCATGAGAACTTATGTGCGCAACGCTTGCCCCTTTTTGATGTTGAGCCTGTTTCATTTATGTTCCGGCGCACAAGTTCAGGAGCCTTTCTTAGAGCTGGGACTGCAAGAGGTGCTGCAGCTTGAAATCACCTCAGTGTCGAAGAAACCACAGACGATCTCGCAAGCCGCTGCGGCTGTTTTTGTGATCACGGGCGACGACATCCGCCGAGCCGGTGCGCAAAACATTCCAGATGCGCTTCGATTGGCACCAGGGATCAATGTGGCGCAAATCAGCTCGAATGCATGGGCCATCAGCGCGCGTGGTTCGAATGGCCGTTTTGCCAACAAACTCTTGGTCATGATTGACGGACGCTCTGTGTATTCGCCCTTGTTTTCGGGCGTTTTTTGGGACACACAAGACACCGTGTTGGCAGACATTGATCGCATTGAGGTCATCCGTGGTCCTGGTGCCTCGCTGTGGGGGGCGAATGCCGTGAACGGTGTGATCAACATCATCACCAAATCTGCTGCCGCCACGCAAGGCAGCTTGATCGACGTCAGCGTTGGCACCACCACCCAAGGCAATGTGTCGATGCGTTATGGCGGTGAATGGCAAGGCGTGGGGCATTGGCGCATTTACGGCAAAACATTTGAGAACAAAGCGCTCGACCTTGCGAATGGACTGGGCAAAGGCATGGACAGCTGGCGCCAGCAACGCGTTGGCTGGCGTGCAGACCTCAACCCCAGCGGACAAGATGCGGTCACCGTACAGGGTGAACTCCATCAGGGCTCGTACGGCGAGTCGGCACTGCTCAACAGTTTGTCACCGCCGGGCAACGTGCTGCAAGGCACCACCCAATCCGATTCTGGCGGCCATCTGTTGGCGCGCTGGCAGCGCGACTTGCCTAGCAACAACTCGCTGACCGTACAGAGCTACTTTGAACACACCCGGCGCGATTGGCCGGCCCACCCCTATTACCGTCTCGACACCTGGGACGTGGACGCGCAATACCGCCACCGAGAGATCAAGTCGCATGACATCGTATTGGGCGCCTCCTTTCGGCAAAACAGCGATGAAGTTCGCACCTCAACCACAGGCTTGCCCTCAGGCATCGAGCAATACCAAACATTCAGCGCCGACCACCTGCGCACACGCATGTGGAGCATGCTGGCGCAAGACGACATCAGCCTCATTGCAGACAAGCTGATCCTCACGGTGGGAAGCAAATTTGAAAAGTACGAGGAAGAATCGCTCAAGCCGTTGCCCAACGTGCGCTTGATGTGGATGCCCGATGACAACCAAACATTTTGGACATCGGCCAGCAAAGCCATTCGCACACCCAGTCGCATAGACCGCAATGGCACCACACGGTCTCTCTTGCCGTCAGAGTTCACCTTGAACGGGAGCAGTTTGCCCCGTCCCGGCTTCATGGATGTCTCAGGTAAAACGACTTCAGAGGAGTTGTGGGCCTACGAAGTGGGATGGAAGCATCGCTTGGCGCAGGGTCTCACGCTGGATACCTCGGTGTATTACAACGATTACAAGAAGTTGCGCTCGGGCAGTTTCAGCACGAACAACATGCAGTGCCTGCCTGCCTACGGCATTATCTCGAGCCCCGCCTATGCCGAGTGTTTTGTGCCAGCACTGGCGTCGCTCAACCAATACTTGCTGTTGCAAGCCACCCTGCTCAACGAATACACGGGGCACAGCCAGGGCATCGAAGCCTGGCTGGACTGGCAAGCCTCGCGCGAGCATCGTTTGCAAGCCAGTGCGAGTCGCTACAGCATGAAGGTCAACACCACGGCGGCCAACGCCTACAGCTTGGAATCAACCGGTAGCAGCCCCAAATGGACGGGATCGTTGCGTTGGTCCTACACGCCCAGCAAACGTTCTGAGACAGATGTGATCGTGCGCTACGTTGGCGCGTTGAACGATGTGCTCTTTGGTCAGTCCATTCCCAGTTACACCACCGCTGATATGCGCTGGGCCTGGCACAGCTCACCCGAGGTGCAGTGGAGCGTCACAGGGCGAAACCTTTTGATGTCACGTCACTTGGAGTTCACTTCGGAACTGTCTGACACAGCGCGCTCTTTGATTGGACCTTCTGTGATTTTTGGTGTGCGCGTTCAGTATTGACCGGTTACACCTCAGACACACATGCGCACTTGCATGCTTCAACGCATCGCGGCACTGCTTGGGTTCAGTGTTGTCGTGCTGTGTGCGTCGCTGGGCACAAGTCATGCTCAAACCGATTTGTCGCGAGAAGCACGCATCCAAGCGGTACTCATCCTGCGCTTGATCAAATTTGTGGAGTGGCCAGCTGACAGCATGACACGCACAGAAAGTCTGCAAGTGTGTATCTGGGGTGAGTCACCCACTGAGATCGCACTGCAAAGCCTGCAAAACCAAAAAATACGTGAACGAGACATCCGCTTCAAGAAACTGACGTTGCCACTCGACACCCGTGGCTGCCATGTTCTCTACGTCAGCAATACCGTTCGAGATGTCAGCCCTGCACTGCTCTATGGCTCGGGCAGCAACGCCTTGTTAACGATCAGTGACATGCCTGATTTCAACAAGCGCGGCGGCATCATTGCCTTGGTTCGCAAAGACAACCGCATTGGTTTTGAAATTCAGCTGCGCTATGCCCGCGAGCATGGCTTGCAAATTGGTGCGCCGCTCCTTGAGTTGGCACGCGTCGTGGACTGAACAGGCAGGCTCATATGCGCAAACCAGATCTCATCAAAAACAAACTCAACAGCTTGATGCTGCGCACGGTCACCCTTGCGCTGAGCGCGGCGACTGTGCTTTTGTTGCTCTACCAAGGTTGGACCTTCCAGCAAAACATGTTCGATCGGCTCGCGGTGGTGTCGCAAATGGCGGGCAGCAACCTCACGGCTGCGCTGGAGTTTGAAGATGCACGTCAAGCGCAGTTGCTGCTTCAATCGGTGCAAGCCGAGCCAGACATCGTGGCCGTGACGGTCTATGACCGCGAGCGCCAACGCTTTGCGAGCTACAGCGCGCAAGGACGAGCAGCCTCAGTTCATCCCGAACAGCTGACCAGCGAAGATGCCCACCAACACAGTGGCTACGTGTTTCGCGTCAACTTGATGGAGCACACAGCGCCCGTGTTGCTGCACGACGAAACCGTGGGCTACATCTTGATCAGCGCCAGCCCCAACCGTTTGCTGCAACAGTGGGGGGTCAGCTTGCTGTTCATCATGCTGATTTCAATCGTCTCTGGTTGGTTGGCCATGCGCGCGGCAGCTGCTTTGCAGCAGCGCTTGGTCGAGCCCATCACCGGGCTGGCTCAGTCCATGCGCCAGTTCACGCAAGAGCAAGATTTCGGCATCCGCGTGCACAGCCAATCCGATGATGAGATTGGACAACTGACCCGTGGCTTCAACGACATGTTGACGCACTTGCAAGAGCGAGAGGTCGCGCTCGATGACCGCAATCGACAATTGGCACACAGCAACCAAGAGCTTGAACAAGCTGTCAAAGAGGCCACACAGGCTCGCCTCGTGGCTGAGCAAGCGGCCTACGTCAAGTCCATGTTTCTGGCCAACATGAGCCATGAAATTCGAACCCCCATGAGCGGTATTTTGGGCATGACCGAGTTGTTGCTCGACAGCCCTTTGCAAACCGAACAACGCAGCCAGGTAGAAACCGTACTCAGCTCTGGCCGTGCGCTGTTGAGCATCATCAATGACATCTTGGATTTTTCAAAAATCGAAGCCAACAAGATGGTGCTCAGTCCTTCGACCGTGGAGATACGCAGTCTGCTGCAAGATCTGATTCAACTGTTTCAGCGCAGTGCGCAACTCAAAAACCTATCTCTGCGCTTGACCGTCGACCCCGAGGTCGTCAATTGGTGCCGTGTCGATGCGGGGCGCTTGCGCCAAATTTTGGCCAATCTGTTGGGCAATGCCATCAAGTTCACCAATGCCGGCGAAGTGCATCTGCATGTGTCACAAGCGCAGGCGTCTGACACACGTGTGCAATTGTGCTTTGAAGTCAGTGACACAGGCATTGGAATTTCGCCCCAACAACAAGACCATATCTTTGACGAGTTCAACCAAGGCGACATCAGCACTGCGCGACGCCACAGCGGCACCGGTTTGGGTTTGGCCATCGCGCAGCGCTTGGTGCAGCTCATGGGCGGCAACATACAAGTCCAGAGCCAAGTTGGCCAAGGCAGCACGTTTTGGTTCTTAGTCGATTTGGACATGGAATCTGCCGTCACACCCACAGGCACTGCCCAGCCACACCAGGTCATGCCCAACAACCCCATCGGGCATCCCGTGTTGGGCTACAGCTGCCGCGTCTTGGTGGTGGAGGACCATCCCGTCAATCAAATCTTGGCCCGCACAGCCTTGCAGCGTTTAGGCTGCGTGGTTGATGTTGTGAACGGCGGTGCAGAGGGCGTCGAGGCAGCCACGGCCAAGACTTACGACCTGATACTGATGGACTGTCAAATGCCCGATGTGGATGGCTACGAGGCCACGCGCCAGATTCGGTTATGGGAGAGCCAGCAAACCAGCCCTGAGCGCATACCCATCGTGGCACTCACGGCCTACGCCATGCAAGGCGACCGCGAGAAGTGCGAAGCCGCCGGCATGGATGACTATCTCACCAAACCTTTCACAGGCCACAGCTTGCTCGACGTGCTGCGGCGCTGGACGCGCGATCCGCAATCAAAAGCTTGAGCTTCGAAAGTTAGCGCGCTGTTGCACACACCGTCGCTGGGCGGGCACTGGTCGCGACAGGCATCAACTGCTAAACAGTTCTGAGTGGGTGCCCGCACGCACAAAATGAACTGTGTTGTCGCCCACTTGGTAAATCAATAAAAAGTCGCCGCCGATATGGCATTCACGGTGGTCAGCCCAATTGCCTTTGAGCGCATGGTCTAACCATTCGGGCCCGAGAGGCATGTCGTTCGCAATGAGCTGCACCATGACCTCTTTGAGGCGCACCATGTCATAGCGCCCCGAGTGCGACAAACGTTGCCAGTCTTTGAGAAACGTCTTGGTGTAGTCAGACGCACGCGGCAGTGCAGCGCGTTTACTTGCGGCTGTTTTTTTCAAGATCAGTGAACAGTTCGTCAGCCGTTGCAAAGCGTGCACGGCGTTTGGCCATCATGGCGCGGGACTCTTGCATCGCAGCCAGTGTTTCGGCATTGGGCACTTTGAGTTCGAGAGGAAAGGCTTGGTCAATCACCACGCGGCGTAAAAACAAACGCACAGCATCTGACACAGACAAGCCCATGGCTGAGAGGGCCTCTGTGGCTTGCTCTTTGGTGTCGTCATCCACACGAATGTGGAGCATGGAGGTTTGTGCCGTCACTGCGGACTCCTGCGAAATTTAGAATGGATCGCATTTTGTATCTCAATTGAGATATTGTCAATCGCCCACGTCTGTCAACGACTTGCCAGCGCCAACTGCAAGGCCAACTGGTTGTGCCGTTCAATCAGCGGCCTCATGTCGACTGTGGCAATCTGTCCTTGCCGCACCACCACACGGCCATTCACGAGGGTGTAGTCCGCTTGACCACTGGCGCACAGCAGCAGCGCGCCCACCGGGTCGTGCACCGCAGCGCCGGCCATGCTGAGGGTGTCGGTGCGAAACATGGCAATGTCCGCGCAGTAGCCGGGGCTGAGTTGCCCCAGTTCGTGTGCGCGGCCCAGCACCTGGGCACCCCCGCGTGTGGCCAAGCGTAGGGCGTCACGCGGTGTCATCTCAGCCGGGCCGTGGTCGCACCCAAAACTCTCCAGGGCACGGCCCACGCGGGCCAGCAGCATGGCTTGGCGCGCTTCGTTGAGCAGGTGCGCCCCGTCGTTGCTGGCACAGCCGTCTACACCCAGGCCCACGGGCACGCCCGCGTCCAGCATCTTGCGCAAGGGCAAGATGCCGCTGGCCAAACGCATGTTGCTACACGGGCAGTGGGCAATGCCGGTGCGGGTTTTGGCAAACAGGTAGGTGCCCGCTTCGTCGAGCTTCACCCCGTGGGCGTGCCACACGTCGTCGCCCACCCAGCCCAGGTCTTGGGCGTACTCGGCGGGCGTGCAGTTGAACTTTTCTCGCGTGTAGGCAATGTCGTGGTCGTTCTCGGCTAGGTGCGTGTGCAGCCGCACCTTGTAGGCGCGCGCCAACTCGGCCGAGCTGCGCATCAGGTCTTGGCTCACACTGAAGGGTGAGCATGGGGCCACGGCCACATGCGTCATGGCACCAAAGCTGGCGTCGTGCCAAGTCTCGATCAGGCGTTGTGTTTCTTTCAGAATGAAAGGCTCTTCTTCCACCACGCGGTCGGGCGGCAGCCCGCCTTGGGACTGACCCACGCTCATGCTGCCGCGTGTGGCCGTAAAGCGCATGCCCATGGTGTGGGCCGCTTCAATGCTGTCGTCCAGCCGCACCCCGTTGGGGTAGATGTACAGGTGATCGCTGCTGGTGGTGCAGCCACTCAGCAGCAACTCGGCCATGGCCACTTGGGTTGACACCTTCACCATCTCTGGCGTGAGCCCCGCCCATATGGGGTACAGCCCTTGCAGCCAACTGAACAGCTCGGCGTTTTGCACCTGTGGCACCGCCCGCGTGAGCGACTGGTACATGTGGTGGTGTGTGTTGATCAAGCCAGGCACCACCACGTGGTGGCGGGCGTCAATCACTTCGTCCACGGCACCAGGGGCCAGCCAGGCATCCACCGGTTCATCGGACTTGAAGATGCGGTCAATGCGCCCATCGCGTATCAGCAGCGAGGTGTGATGGAGTTCGGTGTTGGCATCGTCAAGTAACGCGATGCAGCGGGCGCGGTGAATCAGCAGGGTGGTCATGCGCAAACTTTAACTGCTCTATGTCCCGAGTTTTCTGACCGAGGTTGCATCGGGAATGTCCCATGTGTTGAGGGCTTGCCCCGTGCGGCATCGGTTTCTAAACTGAAGCGATGAAAACCTACAACATCGCATGCATTCCCGGAGACGGCATTGGCCAAGAAGTAGTTCCAGCAGGCCAGCAAGTGCTGGCAGCCCTGGCCTCGGGCAGCCAAGCATTCACCTTCAACTTCACCAGCTTTGGCTGGGGTGGCAACTGGTACCGCGCACACGGCGAGATGATGCCCAAAGACGGCCTTGATGCTTTGCGCCACATGGACGCCATATTGTTTGGCTCGGCAGGTGACCCACACATTCCCGACCACATTACGCTGTGGGGCTTGCGCCTAAAAATTTGCCAGGGCTTTGACCAATACGCCAACGTGCGCCCCACCCGCATCTTGCCCGGCATCGATGCGCCCCTGAAGCGTTGCGCTCCAAAAGACCTGGACTGGGTGATCGTGCGAGAAAACTCAGAAGGCGAGTATTCGGGGGTGGGCGGTCGCGCCCACCAAGGGCATCCCATCGAGGTGGCCACTGACGTGTCCATGATGACGCGTGCGGGTGTCGAGCGCATCATGCGCTACGCCTTCAAGCTCGCGCAGTCGCGCCCGCGCAAGTTGCTGACCGTGGTGACCAAGTCCAACGCACAACGCCACGCCATGGTGATGTGGGACGAAATTGCCGTGCAAATCAGCCGCGAATTTCCCGATGTCACCTGGGACAAAGAGTTGGTCGATGCCGCCACCGCCCGCATGGTCAACCGTCCCGCCAGCTTGGCCACTTTGGTGGCCACCAATTTGCACGCCGACATCTTGAGCGACTTGGCGGCTGCGCTGGCAGGCAGCCTGGGCATTGCGCCCACAGGCAACATCGACCCCGAGCGCCGCTACCCCAGCATGTTCGAGCCCATCCATGGCTCGGCCTTTGACATCATGGGCCAAGGCCTGGCCAACCCCGTGGGCACGTTTTGGAGTTGCGTCATGCTGCTCGACCACTTGGGCGAACACGCTGCTGCAAAAAAATTGATGCACGCCATCGAACAAGTCACGGCCAACCCCGCCCTTCACACGCGTGACTTAGGCGGCAGCGCCACCACCGCGCAAGTGACCGATGCGGTGTGTGCGTTGATTCGTTGATTCATCAGGAGACAACATCATGAGCTTGCAATTTTCTTGGCGTGTATGGGGCGCTGGCTTGGCGGCTGCTGTGTTGTCAACGCTGGCATGGGCTCAGCCTTGCCCCGACAAAAACGTGCAGTATTGGCAAGCCTTTCCGCCGGGGGGCGAGTCTGACTTGTCGGCCCGCCATCAGCAACTGGTGTTGAAGAAGAAGTGCGCCGCCATTGAAACCATCGTGCAATACAAAGCGGGGGCAGGTGGCGCGCTGATGTGGACGCAAATGAACGCCTTGCCCGCAGACGGTGTCAACGTGGTGGGCATCAACCTGCCGCACATCGTGTTTCAGCCCATTGAGGGGCAAGTGCAATACAAAACAGCAGACGTCACACCCGTGTATTGGTTTCACTACACGCCAGACATTTTGGTGGTGCCCCTGGCCAGCCCCATCAAAACCTTTGCCGACTTTTTAGTGGCTGCCAAAAAAGATCCGGGCAAGCTCTCGCTGGGTGGTTCCGGTTTGAACTCGGCCAACCACGCCGCGCACGAGCGACTCAACGCCGCCTTCAACATCAAGACCATTTACATCCCCTTCAAAGGCACGGGCGACATGACCACGGCAGTGCTGGGCAGCCAAGTGGATGGGGCCATGACCTACACCCCATTTGCCATTGCCAACAAAGCGCGTGTGCGCCCGCTGGCCGTGGCCATGGAGCAGCGCCATGCGCTCATGCCTGACGTGCCCACGTTCAAAGAGCTGGGGGTCAACTGGGTGGACGGTGCGTACCGCGGCATTGGTGTGCCCAAAGCCACCACGCCAGAACAGCGCAAACGTTTGTCTGAGCTGTGGGCCAATTTGAACAACGACCCCGAGATGAAAGAACTCGCCGCCAAGAACGGCTTTGAGTTGGTCAACATCGGTGTCGACCAAATGGACGCCTTCATGAAAGAACGCACAGAAATTTATACCGAGGGTGCTGCGCGTTTGGGACTGGGCAAAAAGTAAAGCGCTGTGACTGGCCTCTAGCTGGGGGCTCATGCGGGTTGCGACAAAAAGGCTTTGTCTTGCGACACAATATGCGACACTTATGACGACAAAATGGCGTTAAATAGTGTCGCGATAAGTGTCTCAATAAGTGCCTCAATACGACAGACAGAAAGGCCCAGCCATGCCACGCACCACCCCCAGCGAAGAACTTCAGTGGATCGAGTCCATCGTGTTGGCCCACCCCCAAGGTATACGCATCTCGGACATTGAGGCCCAAATGGCACAGCGCCAAGCGGGGCAGCTCCACCGCCGCACCTTGCAGCGGCGCTTGCAACGGCTGATTGAGATGCAACGCCTGCGTGCCGAAGGCCCTGGCATTTCTATGCTCTACAAACCCAATTTGCATGCCAAAACAATGGCACGCGAACCCACCACCTCTGCATTTGTGGGTGGCGCGCAGGCAGAGCCGTGCATCTCGGTGTCGCTCGCTGGTGCGCGCATTCGTGATCAAGTGCGCTTGCCTTTGATGCACCGCCGCCCGGTGGGCTATCGACGCGAGTTTTTGGAGGCGTACCTGCCCGGCAACACCTTTTACCTGAGCGAATCGCTGCGCAAGCAGTTGCACCAGATGGGCCGCACATCGGCCAGTGAGCGACCCGCAGGCACCTACGCCCGCGACATCTTGAGCCGTTTGCTGGTGGATTTGTCGTGGGCTTCGTCCAAGCTGGAAGGCAACACCTACAGCCGACTCGACACCCAAAACCTTATTGAGCTAGGGCAAGTGGCCCAAGGCAAAGACGCGATTGAAACGCAGATGATCTTGAACCACAAATCAGCCATTGAGATGCTGATTGAAGACGCACACGACGTGGGCTTTGACGCCTTCACCTTCAAGAACCTGCACGCCGTGCTGTCGCAAGACTTGATGCGCGACCCACTGGCCAGCGGTCGCTTGCGTTGGCGGGTGGTGGACATTGCGGGCACCGTGTACCACCCCGCTGCTTTGCCGCAAGTCATTGAAGACGGCTTTGCACTCATGCTTGACAAAGCGGCAGCCATTGCCGACCCGTTTGAACAGGCGTTTTTTTTGATGGTGCAGCTGCCCTATTTGCAACCCTTTGAAGACGTCAACAAACGCGTCTCGCGCATTGGGGCCAACATACCGCTTATCAAACACAACCTTTGCCCTTTGTCGTTTGTTGATGTGCCTGAACGCGCCTACATCGAAGGCACCTTGGGTGTTTATGAACTCAACGAAGTCGATTTGCTGCGCGATGTGTTTGTGTGGGCCTACGAGCGTTCATGCCAGCGTTACTTGGCCATCACGCAAACCATGGTTGAACCTCATCCACTGAAAATCAAATACCGCGAGGCTTTGATTCAGGCCGTGCAAACCGTGGTCAAAAACCTGCGCAAACCACAGCCCGCCGTGCTGGCCAAGCTGGCACGCCAAGCCGCTGATGCTGCTGACCGCGAGCTCTTCAAGCAAATGCTGACCGACGCATTGCAACAACTGCACGAAGGCAACATCGCCCGCTACCGCCTGCGCCGCGCTGAGTACTTGGCTTGGCAGCAAAAGTGTGTGGGGCGCGTTGCTTGACTCGCTTGAAGAACAACTCGACCTGCCAGCACTTGTTGGCGGTGCATTCATGGCGCGGATTTTTGCGAACCTGATAGATGAAGACTAGCGATGGCTATTCAGGGTTTGTTGCGTCTGTTTCGAGGTGTCTTTCACAGTAACATAAAGTTAGAAGTCCGATACCAAACTCCAGTCACGGGCCATTCAAAGACAGGGAAGAATATGGGAGACAAGATTACAAAGTACCAGTTGTGCCGAATGATTCTTGTCAACGCCGGGACAAACAAGCATGTCGCCAGCGCAAGGATCACAGCGATTGACCCACGTGGCGGTGCCGCTGTTATCGGTGACAACGGTGTTGGGAAAACCACCACACTCCGAATTCTCCCCCTGTTTTTTGGACACCTTCCAAGCCATATCGTTGCCGCCGGACATGGGAATGAGGCGATGGTGAGGTTCATCCTTCCTACAGATGCCAGCGCGATCGTTTTTGAATATCAACGCGGTTCGGATTCGGACGAAGACCTTCGCCTTGCTGTGATTCGTAGGCGCGCCGACGACCCAGACGTTCCTTTCTATCGCCTCTATCGCAGTGGATTTCGTAAAGAAATTTTTGTCAGTGATGGACGGTTCCTGAGCGATGACGAAACACAGGTCAAAGCCACAGAACTCGGAATTCAAACAACAAGCAAGCTGACCACAGCGGAATATCGATCTGTGATCTTGCGAACAACAGCAAGCTCAAAGGACAAAGACAAGCTTCGACGCTACGCACTGGAATGGTCTTTCGGGCCAAAGCAGCTCGACAATCTGGATCGTGTTGTGGCTGCCATGGTCAAGAAGCACATCAATTTCGCCGACATCATTCAGGTAGCCATCGGCTTGGTGCAACACGATCTCGGGTTAGGCGCAGAGCGCGCAAAACTGACTTTCAAGCAGGGACGTGGGCCAATCGAGCGTTGGTTGAACAACCGCGATGCATGCGTTGTGGCCTTCAAACTGGCCCCAACATTTGCGGAGCTTGAGTCTGACCTTCGAGACCACCGCAATACAGAAGCCCGATTTCGGGCATGTCGCGCAGATGTTGCCTCACTGACACAGGCACGAAGGCATGAAACCTCCACGATTCAGAACAAGCTTGAAGCCATGGCTGCTTCTAGAGAAACCGTGTTGGAAGAAGAGAAAGAAAAGCGGGCAAAGTTGACAGAGGCTGCTCGTTCGGTAGAGCAAATTGCGGCGAGTTCTCGTGCGGAGTTCAATGAAGCCCGTGATGAGGCCAAGCGCTTCGAAGACGAAAAAGCACCGCACTGGGAACAGAAGATTCAAGAGCTTCCTACCATTCGCGCTCAAATCACAGCCCTGAAGGGCCAAATCTCTGCGGCAGAAAAAGTTCAGGGTGCTGCGACAGCCGAATACGAAAGGTTAGTTTCTGAGGCCAAGACAAAGGCGTCAGATCTATGCCTTACCCAAGAAGGTGGAAAAGAACCACATCGACTCCGCCATTCCAATACTCTTTCGGACATTGCAAAAGCAGAGGAAGATGCTCTAGAGGCATGCAATGCCGTGATTGAAGCGCGCCGTGTAGAAATAGATGAGGCATTGGGACCTTTGCAGGAATCGCAGGGCACGTGGGACAACCGACGAGCGAACCCCACCGCCTCCGACGATGTCCTGCAGGCTGTACAGGATGCAAACGAGCGCCAAGCCAAACATAGTGACAGCCTCCTACAGGCGCAAGAGACTGCCGCAAAGGCAAAAGCAGAGACACAGGCCGCTCAACACGCATTTGCACAGCAAGAGCTTGAGATTTGTAAAGCCAGATCGGATGTAGCAAACGCACAATCTGCACGCGATCAAGCACAAGAAAGATTATCCCCTCCTGACGGAACAGTGCTTGCGGCCTTGCGCTCCAATTTGTCCGATGGCTGGAAACGCAACTTAGCCAAACTCATCAATCCAGAGCTTCTTAGCCGCGAAGACCTTGAACCCGCATTCATTGAAGATTTTTCTGAGACCGCATACGGATGGCAATTCAATGTTGGCCTGATCAACGCACCCGATTGGGCAGACGACTCCACCGCGCGACAAACTCTAGATTTAGCGCTGGAGAAAGATGCAAAAGCGCAGGCTCACCTGAACACCCAAGTTCAGTTGCTCAAGCGATGCGGCCAACTCAGAGATGAAACAAGCACGACGTTTAATTCGGCCGAGGCCCAACTTAACGTATTGCGCCAGCAGACTGCGGATGTCACGAATCAGCTCGATGCAGCCAAACAGCGTGTCGCAAACGAAAAACGCTTTTTTGCAGAGCAGGCCGGCGCTGAGGCATCAAAGATCCGATCCTCTATTGGGGAACTGAAAAGGCAGCGTGATTCGCTTCAAGCAGATCTGAAAGCCGATCGACAAAAAGTCCGCACAGCACATCAATTGCAGCGAGATGCTGCCAAGACACTTTGCGACGACGCCATCCGGGCCATTGATGTTCATATCGAATCCATAAAGTCCGACCTGCAGCGCACCTTGAAGTCTCTGAAAGATCAGATGAATGCGCACCTCAGCAACGCAGGCATAGATGTCGATCGCCTTGAAAAGCTACGAGAACGCTTGAGCTCGTTCAAGGCGAATGCCCAAACCCTTGAAGACCGTCAGGCATTGGTTGCAAGTTGGAATCGTTGGTTGCAGGCTGGTGGACCGACACGTCTAGAGACCTTGAAATCAGCAAGCGCTAAAGCAGCCACAGATGTGGGCATTGCAGCCGGCAAGCTGACTGCGTTCATTCAAGCGGCAGAACTACTCGAAAACCAGTACAAAGCAGACATCAAGAAATTGGAAGACCGTCATTCCGACGTTGAGCGTGACCTCAAAATTCTTGCTGACCTTGATGGGGAGTTTGGCGACTACCTTGCTGTCGGCATGGCTACGGTTGGCCCAGATACAAGCGCCAAGGAGCTGCGATCAGCAGTTCACTCGGTTCAGCAGGAATTGAGAATGCTGGAGGAGACCATCAATAGGAGGTCCTCGACACTCCGGCAGGCACTTACTGCCAAGAACAGCGCGGTCAAAGATTTTGTTGAAGCCAGCATTGGTACTGACGTGCACGACGCGGTCACCAGCGATGTCATTGGACGCGCGGCAGCGCTCTCCATTTGCTTTAAGCAAATAGGGCCGCAAGTGGCCAACGATGTGAATCTCACGTTGAAGACTCTGCTGGCCAACATTGGGGCCTTTCATAAGGCCATCAAATCTTTCGAAAAGCAAGTTTCAGACTTCAATGATCGACTGAAGGCAGGACTTTCTGGCGTTCAATGTTTTGAGCGGGTCAAGGATTTGCGCTTGGACATTGTGACGAAATTTGAGGACCTTGGCTTCTACAAGAAGCTGAGCCGGATGGAAGACGTTGTTCGCCAGCATGCAAATGAAGTCGGCAAAGATTACACCCGAGATTTGCCACCAGACGAAACTGCACGCGCTCTGGGTGACTTCATGAGCGTCCTGGGAAGTGACGGCAATGTAGAAGTAAACCTTTCCCAGCACATCACGCTGAAAGGTAGCGTCGTGGACAACGGACGACTGAAGGAGTTTCGTCGTGCCAATGAGCTCCAGGAGATTTCTTCTGAAGGTTTGACCTCGTTGATTCTCATAACCTTGATGACCGCGCTTTTGAACACGATCCGCGGGTCCGAGCCGGTACATGTGCCTTGGGTCACCGACGAGGTCGGCAAGTTTGACCCAACAAACTTCAAAGCACTTATGCAAAGACTCAAGGACAACCGCATTGACGTTGTCACAGCGTCACCTGAACTTGGTCCGGCCCAGCAGGCTATGTTCGCCAAACGGTACATGTTTGAGGATCGGGGTCGCATACGGGAGTACAGGCCACTGGAAACAGTTCTTAACGGAAGTTCATCGTCGCCTGATGCGGAGGTCCTGCCATGAATGCCGCGGTATTGAAGCTGCTACTCGCAGGCGAATACATTTGCTCCATTCGCTACCGTGACGAATACGCAATTCTTGATGATGACGAAGAGCAAGAGGCGGTCACAAATTGGCTTTCGCCCTTGAATATGCGTCTTGCACGCTTGGGTGATAGCGGTGCATTCTTTATGGCGCCTTCCTATATCGGGCAGAAAGACATCTCCCAGGTAAAGAATGAACTGTTGAAGTTCCGGGATGAATACGGCCCTGCGGTACTACTTCTGGATTTCATTCGACAGACTGATGTTGGGCGATTCACCATGAGCCCTGGCGAGCACATCGCACTGTACGAACTCGAAGGGGCTGTCTCGCATTCAACAATGTTGGAAACGCAGCTCAAAGGGCTACTCAGTGTCATCAGCAATGCCGCACAGCGTAACTCCAACCATGAAAACTTGAGGCGTCTGTTGGAACAGCTTGTCAAGGATGGCTACGCAGTCTTGGTCAACAAGGACTCTGGCACCTATCAGATCACCGGAAAAATCGAACAGCTCTATGCCGTCCTCCAGTTTCTGGATGAGAACAAGGTCATCCCGGATGCAGAAGTCGACGATCGCGAGGCTGACGACGCCCCAGATCTCGTCGATGCAGCGCAATCCGATGACGGGGCGGCCTCATGACAGAGAGTGGCGCTCAAGTCCAAAAGTTGCTTGCTGCGCTTTCCAAGCACTCGGACCTCGTCGCCGAGGCGTTTGAGGGATCGGTGCATGGAGGCGACCGCCAGCGCAACGCTGCAGTTGGGACCCTGTTTGGGCTTGGAGTGCTCAAGCCCTATGACGAAGACTCCTATCGCCTGAACCCGCGGTTGCGAGAATTTTTAGCTGACCATTTCTCCAGCTACCACGCCTTCCAGGCACTGCGCCGGGTTTTCGGAACCATGCAGCAGGCGCAGGAGCAATGGCGTGAATTACGTCAGTTGAAGGCCACGGGTGCGACCAGGGATGCGCTTCGGTTGTACGCGGCACTGGATGACTCCATCGTTGAGATCGCGTACTCCATCGAACATAACCTGAGCATGTTGCACTCGTTACTTTCGACGCAGTATGGCAACGTTGATGACCTGAACTCCAAACTCCGGCAGAACCGCTATTACGCCCGCCAGGTCGTTCAGTTTCTGCGTGATGTTGAAGGCATTGACGCCTTTGCTGAACGTGTCGCCGAGGAGGCGATCGCATCAGGCATGCCCGACGTCAGGCAATTGGTGACTAGGCGTCTCGGAGCTCGATGTCTCAACTGGACGTCGCAGATCAAAGACGCGCAATCCGTCATCAGCAAGCGACTCTTTGAAGCCAAGCTGATGGAGACTCGTCTTAAACGCTTGTCTCGCTTCTCCCTCTGGCTAACGCGGCACAGGACGGCTGACGGATGGGATCTCGCAGTGGATGAGTCTGCGAATCCATCACTTTTCCGGCCGGAACGCATTGAGCTTAGGCTCCAGCCTGATGTCACCGACACCGATCCCGTGGTTTGGGACAGCCTGCTCATTGCCGTGAGCCGGCTGCCAGAAAAGCCCAAGCCTGCAACCCTGCCTCCTGAAGAAGCACCGCAAGTTCTGATTGAGGATGATGAAGCGATCGCTGAGCTTGATGATCCAATTCAGCGAGCTCTTCGTGCGCTGACAAATTCAATTCTGAGTTCTAGTGAGCCCATCTCCCTTCTTGATTGGAAGCATGTTCGACAAGAACTCACAGAACTGGACAACGAGGCGTGGCTGGTATTCTGTAGCATGCAGCTCAAAGCCGGAGGAATGAAGCTGGAGTTCTTGAGCAATGCGGAGTTAGAACCGTTTCCCATCAACGAATCTTTCCATGATGTTCTTGTATATCGTCCGTTTATGGAGGCCGCCTGATGTCTTTTGACGCGCGTCAGGTCCTCTTTCTTCAAAGATTGGTTGAGGAATGCCCGACACAGCGCTCCGCTGGTCTGATCGCAAAGCACTTTTGCGAACACTTCAGTTTGGGCCTACACGTCGGCCGCTTCATTGAATATCGCTCTGCACACCACGGAATGGCCTTGTCGCTGCTTCAGGCTCATGATCTCCCTGTGAACACTCCGAGTACGAGGGTGTCGCGTGCAGAATCGGCGAAATTTGGTGGGCTTTCAGAAAAGGCTCTTAGCGCCGCGCCACATTCAGGATCAATTGCGATCAGATGCTTTGGTAATTGCCTTATGGGTTCCGTTTCGATTGTTACGCCCCCCTACAGCTATCTTGTAGTCACACCTGAATTTGGTTTAAACATCACTTGCGACAGATGGATGTTGGTTGAGAATCTCGAGACGTTCAGAAATCTAGAGCGATACAAGTGGATCGACTATCGCAATAAGGGGGTCGTTGCTATCTATCGAGGGGACTCCAGCCTCTCAACAGGCGACGCCACAAACCTGCTCCGAATGAGATCCGAGCCGATCTGGGCATTCGTTGACTTTGATCCTGCTGGGCTCAGCATTGCGAACTCGCTCCCCTTGGCTAGATTGGAGCGACTAATTCTTCCTGATTGGCCGTTACTCCGGCTTCTTGCAGACACGCCACGAGGCCGGCAGCTTTTCGATGCCCAGTTCTCATATGCCAAGGGAGGGGGGGGAGATAAGGACACGTCCCCGCTTTTGAGAGATGCATGGGAAGTGATGTTGGAATTACGAAGTGGGGTTACACAAGAGAGAATGATGCATGCTTCGGCAACTTCAAGCTAACCCGTGAATTCGACTCTGACCGAGATCAGACGATCTATGACCTATATCTGCTGAATCTGCCATGTATCCGGCTGTCTTTTGTATCCGCTGAGCCTGAGTTGAATGCCCGTTTACGGGCCATGATTTCGAGTCAGCAGAAGACCGCTTTGGGTCGGCAATTGCCAATCGTTTCTTCCATGGCTAAGTCAGCTCCCAGCCTCTATCAGCCGCTAATCATCCGTCCCCCACCCACCCAGTGATGTCACACACACTGAACGTCCCCGCGCAGTCATTGGCAAGTCCACCACGCCCAACCCACAAGAACAAGCGGTAAGCAAATCACTGCTTAGGTATCTTCGCTTCGCTCACCACCTGAATCCATTTTTGCGTCTGGCTGGCCACCATATTTTTCATTTCTTCGGGTGTGCTGCCACGCGCTTCACCGCCCATGTCTTCCAGCCGCGCTTTCACAGCGGGCACCAGCAGTGCTTTTTGCACTTCTGCATTCAGCCGGTCAATGACGACCGCTGGCGTGCCTGCGGGTGCCATGAGGCCAGCCCACGAGCGAACGTCATAGTTGGCTACGCCTTGCTCCGCCACAGTGGGCACGTCTGGCAGCACGGGCCAGCGCTGGGCACCGGTTGCCGCCAGCGCACGCAGTTTGCCGGCCTTGATGTTGGCCATCACCGCAGTGGGGGGCGCAATGATCATCGGGATGTCGCCTGCCAACAAGGCGGTGAGTGAGCCCGCATCGCCTTTGTAGGGCACATGCAGCAGCTGCGTTTTAGACATGCTGGCCAGCAGTTCACCAGCCAGGTGGTGGGTTGACCCAATGCCTGCTGTGCCGTAGCTGATTTGCTCAGGGTTGGCCTTGGCCGCAGCCAACAAGGCCGACAAATTTGCAAACTTGCTGTTGGCCGGCACCACGATGAGGAACGGGAAATAGGTGATGGTGCTGACCATCTCAAAGTCTTGCACCGTGCGATACGCCAAGTTGTTGTAGAGCGCACCCGCCACCGCATGCCCGCCCGTGGCCAGCAGCAAGGTGTAGCCATCGGGTTTGGCTTTGGCCACGGTGGTCGCCGCAATGGTTCCGCCCGCTCCGGCCTGTGCCTCCACCACCATGGCTTGCCCCAGGCCTTTGCTCATTTCTTGGCCCACGGCTCGGGCAATGGCATCGGCGTTGCCACCGGGTGCAAAGCCCTGAAGAATTTTGATGGGGCGCTCAGGATAGGTTTGTGCGCCCACGTGAGGTGCCAAGCCCAGCGATCCGGCGCCTAGGGCGATGAGTACGTTTCTGCGAAGCATGTTGTCTCCTCTCAGATTTGGATTTCACGGGTGCATGACGAGCTTTCCGCTGACCATGCCACGGTCAAGCAACTCATGGGTTGTGCGAACCTGACTGAGTTTGAAAATTTGGCATTCGGGCGCTTTGACTTGGCCATGGGCCATGAGCGTGATGGCTTCGTGCATCAATGCGCGCCTGAGTGACACGTCTTCATCCAAGGTGTGCATCGAAAAACAGCGCACAGCCAAGCTCTTGCCCAGCAAATTACGCAGCACCTTGAACACGTCTTCGCTGGGCATGCCCTGAACAATGTTGTAAGACACCAGCGTGCCCCAAGGGGCCAGGCTGTGAAGGCCATCAATCAGGCTTTGACCACCCAGATGGTCAAACACCAGGGCCACGCCATGCCCGTGGGTGATGTGCTGGATGCGCGCTTTCACATCGTCTTGTGCGGTGCAAATCACGTGGTCAAAACCTTGCTCAAGTGCAAAGCGGCTTTTGTCGGCGCTACGGCTGGTGCCGATGGTGGTCAAGCCTTTGTGCTTGGCCACTTGGCAAAGCATGCCCGCTACGCCGCCTGAAGCGCCGGTGATCAAGGCATGCCGGTTCGCGCCATGCACTTCTCCGGCCACACGCATCAGCGCCAAAGCCAGTTGCAGATTGGGCAAGCTCACCGCATCTTCAAACGCCAGTGTGGCGGGCAAACGGTAAGGGGCATCTTCTGGCACCACGATGGCTTGCGCGTAGCAACCGCCACGTTGCGCCAGTTCACGCGCACTCACCAGCACACGGTCACCAGGCTGCCACAGTTGCACGCCTTCGCCAATGGCATCAATCTCTCCGGCCATTTCAGCGCCGGGAATGGCGGGCAGTGGGGGCATCCATTTGTAGGTGCCTTGGCGAATCAGCACATCGGGCCGGCCCACGCCAATGGCGCGGGCTTTGACACGCACCTGTCCAAGGCCAGGAAGCGGCTCAGGCACGTCCACTTCAATCAGGCTTTCAGGGCCACCGGGCACCTGGACTTGTATGGCCTTCATGTTTTAGGCTTGCGCCGCGATGGGGTTGACCAGTGTGCCAATGCCTTCGATTTCCACTTCGCACACATCACCGGGCTTCATGAACCAAGCGGGCTTGCGGCTCCAACCCACACCGGCAGGTGTGCCGGTGGCAATCACATCGCCCGGCACCAGGGTGAAGATGGTGGAGGCGTAGCTGATGAGTTTGGCGATGGAAAAAATCATGTGGCCCGTGTGGCTCGACTGCACCACTTCGCCGTTCAGGCGCGTGACCAGTTTGAGTTGCTGGTTCGGCGCAATTTCATCGGCAGTGACCATCCACGGGCCAAAGCCGCCTGTGGCTTCGAAGTTTTTGCCTGAAGCAATTTGCTTGGCGTGAAATTGCCATTCGCGCACGCTGCCATCGTTGTAGCAAGAGTAGCCCGCAACGTGGTCAAAGGCTTGGGCCTCAGGGATGTTGCGGCCTTCCTTGCCAATGATCACAGCCAGTTCGCCCTCCCAGTCGAGCGAGTCCGAGACCTTGGGGCAAATGATGGGCTGGCCATGCGCCACTTGCGAGCGCCACACCCGCAAGAAGATGGGCGGTTCTTGCGACAGCTCGCGGTGCATGCCTGCGGCCAATACTTCTTGATGGTGGTCCATATAGTTGCGCACGGCGCAGACAATTTTTTCGGGCTTGGGGATGACCGGCAGGAAGGTGATGTCTGCCAACCGCACGTCGGCGGTCTTGTTGGCCACATGTGTGCTGGCTTGAAGGTAAGCGCCTGAGGCGATGTAGTCGGTCAGCGTGGGGTATTGCGGCATGGCCTTGCCCAAATCGACGATGGCGTCTGGGCCCACCAGCGCACCCCAGGTTTCGCGGCCTTGGTGGATGAACGAAAGCAGTTTCATAAAGGTTCCTTGATGAATGAAAGAGTCAGTGGGCGTGGGCGAATTGGGCTTGCCATTGTTCGATGGGCATGAAGCTCGGGTCGCTGCGGCAAATGGCTTCGGTCTGTCGCAAGATGGTGTCGTCGTCTTGGCTCAGGTCCAAGGGGTCGCCGTGGGGCTGCGAGATGTAGTAGGGCATGTCGATGTAGATCTCGACGGTGTTGCCCTCTGGGTCTACAAAGTACACCGACAAGGCGTTGCCGTGGTTCAGCGGCAGCACCTTGCTGGCACCCAGGGCAATGGCTTTGTCTTTGAGGTCTCGCAGCGACTGGATGGAGGGCACAGCAAAAGACAGTTGCATGACGGTGCTGAAAGTCGCTTCGGCGGGGCGACCACCTGCAATCACCAGTTGATGGTGTTGGTGAGGGCTGGCGCTCAGAAAAACCAAGGGTGCCTTGAATGTTTTGCCCACACCACGGTCGGTCTCGACCAGACCGAAGACCGTTTTGTAAAAGTGCACCATCTTCTCCACATCGGTCACATAGATGCCGAAGTGCGACGGGGTGGGTTGGCTGACATTCAGCATGGGCATCTCCTTGGGGTGTGGGTGAGCTTTAGGCCTGTGGTTTGGCTTGTTGTTTGAACGCGGCCATCACATTGGTTTGCGTGCTGGCAATGTGTTCAGAAAGCAGCAGGGCGGCAGTTTTGGCATCGCGTCGCACCACCGCGTTCATCAGCGCGCGGTGCTCGGAGTCTTTCTTTTTGGAAACGGTGCGCTTGCGCGCTGCAAAGTGGCGGTAGCGTTCGGCCTGATCGAACAGACTCATGCTCCATGCCAATTGCCGCTCCGAGGGGCAAGCCGCAATCAGTGCAAAGTGAAAATCCCGGTGGCGCTGACCCCATTCGACATCCAGCACCACCGGACCTTGGGGCAGCCGTGACTCGATCTTCTCCAACCGATGAAAGGCGGCCACGATATGGGCCTCCCAGGCGTCATCGCCCGCACGGATGGCGTCGGTCAAGGCGGGGATGTCCAGCATCAGGCGCATTTTGGTGATGTCGCTCAAATCGGCAGGCGAGATGGGCGTGACCCTGAAGCCCCGCCGCTCGTCGGCCTTGACCAGCCCCTCTTGCACCAAGCGATTCAACGCCTCGCGCAAGGGGCTGCTGGAAAAGCCATAAAGGTTTTGCAGTGCATCGAGTTTGAGCTTGCACTCGGGCGCATGCCGACCCGACAGCACATCGTGTCGAAGTGCCTGAAATGCTTGTTCAGACACGGTGGTGTTGGCGCTCATTTCTTGCATGATTTACAAATTGTGCATAAAAATGTAATTGTGCATGTTGGTGCAAACCCTGCCGACAAGATGATGGCTGCGCCTTCACGACGCGTGACTTCGGGGCGTGAGGTGTGCGGCGCTACGATAGCGTGATGAATGCTTTCACCCTCGACCCCCAAGCTTTCTTGGCCACGCTTTACCAAGCTGCTGTACAGCGCGCCTTGCCCTTGCACAACACCGCCGCATGGTTGCCCCCACCGCCCAAAGGCCGCACCCTGGTGTTGGGCGCGGGCAAAGCCGGTGGGGCCATGGCCCAGGCGGTCGAAGCCTTGTGGCCCGCAGACCAGCCGCTCTCGGGCCTGGTGATCACGCGCTACCACCACACGCCGCCGCGCCCAGCGGGTTTGCCTGCTCGCATTGAGGTGGTGGAGGCTGCGCACCCAGTGCCCGACGCCGCAGGCTTGGCCGCCTCTGAGCGCATCTTGGCCTTGACCCAGGGGTTGACGAAAGACGACTTGGTGCTGTGCTTGATCTCAGGCGGGGGCTCGTCTTTGCTGACCCTGCCTGCTGAAGGCGTGAGCCTGCAAGACAAGCAGCGCATCAACCGTGACTTGCTGCACAGCGGCGCCAACATCACCGAGATGAACTGTGTGCGCAAACACCTCTCGCGCATCAAGGGTGGGCGCTTGGCCGCTGCTTGTGCGCCAGCCCAAGTGGTGACGCTCACCATCAGCGACGTGCCGGGCGACGACCCCTCGGTCATTGCCAGTGGCCCCACGGTGTGTGACCACACCACCTGCGCCGATGCGCTGGCCATTTTGCAGCGCTACCGCATTGCTGTATCGGCTGAGGTGGAGGCGGCCTTGTTATCTGGCGCGCTGGAAACGCCCAAGCTTGGCATCGCCTGGCACGAACAACCGGTGCACCTGATTGCCACGCCCCAACAGTCACTCGAAGCGGCGGCGCAGGTGGCGCGTGCAGCGGGCTTGAACGCCTATGTGCTGAGTGACGAAATAGAAGGCGAGTCGCGCGAAGTGGGTAAGGTGCATGCGGCGCTGGCCCGCGCGTCGGCGCGTGGTCTGGGGCCTTTTCAAAAGCCATGTGTGATTTTGAGTGGCGGCGAGACCACGGTGACGGTGCGTGCGCAAGCGGTTGGGACTGTGAAAGGCCGGGGCGGGCGGGCTGGTGAGTTTTGTTTGGGGCTGGCTGAAGCCCTGCAAGCGCAGCCCGGTGTGTGGGCCTTGGCCGCCGACACCGATGGCATTGACGGCAGCGAAGACAACGCCGGTGCCCGCGTGGCCCCCGACACCTTGGCGCGTGCCGCAGCGCTGGGCTTGAAGCCCTCGGCCCACCTAGACCGCAACGACGCCTATGGTTTTTTTGAGCCGCTGGGCGACTTGGTGGTCACCGGCCCCACCTTCACCAACGTGAACGACTTTCGCGCCTTGCTGGTGCTGTGAGTTCACTCGCAGAGGCTGCGAATCTCTGGCGGAATGGCGATGGCGCGGATGCCGGGTTGCGTTGCGTTGTCGCCCTCGCGGTGCGCCGCGAAGATGCGCACCTCGTCGCACTCCATGATCAGGTCGTCGTCGCGCATGACGCGGTAGCGCATCACAAAACTTTTGGCGCGCCACTCAGCGATGTGGGTGTGAATTTGCAGCACATCGCCATAACTGGCGGTTTTGACAAACCGTGCATGCGTGTCCACCAAGGGTGTACCAATGACGCCCAGCGTCTTTTCTGTCTCATGCCAAGGCGGCACACCGCATTGCACAAAGAAGTGGCGTGAGGCCGCATCGATCCAGCGAAAGAAATTGGGGAACCAGACAATGCGGGCCGGGTCGCAGTCGCCAAACTCGACCTGTTGGGTGAAGATGATGGTTTTATTCATGAAGTGAATGATCATGCAGGCATTAACGCGGGTTTGAGTTTTGCGAGTTCTTTTTTCAAACCTTTGCCGGCTTGCCAGAGGTCGTAGGCTGTTTGTTCTGCGAGCCACAGCTTGGCGTCGCCTCCGTTTTCTAAACCTAACCATGCTTGCAGGCGAAGTGCCATATCGGGCGATATCGCCGCTCTGCCATTGATGACGCGCGACAACGCAACGCGTGATACGCCCAGTTGGCGCGCAGCTTCACTCACGCCCAAGCCCAGGGCGGGCAACACGTCATCACGCAAGGTCAGGCCGGGGTGGGGTGGGTTATGCATGGTGGTCCTTCAGTGGTAATCCAAATAGTCCACCAAGACAGCATCCAAGCCGTCAAAGGTGAACGTGATTCGCCAGTTGCCATTGACCCAAACTGAGTAGTGGCCCCCAAGATGTGCGCCACTGAGTCGGTGCAAGCGCCAACCAGGCAAGTTCATATCTTGGGCGTGTGTGGCCTCGTTCAAACGTGACAGAAGCCTCGACAACTTTGCAGCGTGAGCAGCTTGGATGCCAGATTTGCTGCCCCTCTCAAAGAAAGCCTGTAGCCCTTTGTGTTTGAACGTTTTAATCACGCTGCCATTGTATCTTCATGCGACACATGCGTCTTCAGCAAGGTTTGGCCCAAGCTTGAAGGTTTCTCCTTGCACCACCGTGTGCGCCACCAGCCGGTCGTCGCCTAGCACCACCAGGGCAAACAGCCACTCGTCCAAGGTGTCGGCTTGCGCGCTACGGCGTGCCAGCAGCGGTGTGGCCTTGGGGTTGAGCACCACAAAGTCGGCCTCGCAGCCCACTTGCAAATTGCCCACCACGCCGTCTAGCCCCAAGGCACGTGCTGCGCCTGCGGTGTGTTGCCACCACAGGTGCGCGGGGCTCAGGCTCAGGCCTGCGCGCCCCACCGCTTGGCGCGCCACGGTGTAGGCCGCGTGCATGGTGTGAAACGGGCTGAAGCTGGTGCCGCCGCCCACATCACTGGCCAGGCCGTAGCGCAGGCCACAGCGGTCGGCGCTGGCGTAGTCAAAAAAGCCGCTGCCCAAAAACAAATTGCTGGTGGGGCTGATGGCGGCCACCGCGCCGCGCTCGGCCATGCAGCGGCGGTCGGTGTCGTCGAGGTGGATGCAGTGCGCATACACCGCCCGCTCGCGCAGCAAACCCGCCTGGGTGTAAACATCCAGGTAGCTGCGTGCGTGCGGAAACAGCTCATGCGCCCAACGCACTTCGTCCAGGTTCTCGGCCACGTGCGATTGAATCCACACCGTGGGGTGTTGCTGTGCCAACTCGCCCGCGCCGTGCAGTTGTGCCTGCGTGCTGGTGGGCGCAAAGCGCGGGGTGATGGCGTAGCCCAAGCGGTCCACACCGTGCCAGCGTTGAATCAACGCTTCGGTTTGCTGCAAGCTTTGCGCGGTGTCGCGGTCGCGCAAGCCCTCGGGGCTGTGGCGGTCTTGCAGCACCTTGCCGGTGATCATGCGCAAGTGGCGTGCTTGTGCCTCCATCATGAAGGCGTCCACCGATGCCGGGTGTGCGGTGGCAAAGGTCAACGCGGTGGTGACGCCGTGACGCATCAACTCATCCAAGAAAAAGCGGGCCACGCCGCGCGCGTGCGCCGGGTCGGCAAACTGCTGTTCGTGCGGGAAGGTGTAGTGCTCCAACCAAGGCAGCAAGCCCTCGGCGGGTGAGGCAATGACGTCGGTTTGTGGGTAATGGATGTGCAGGTCCACAAAGCCCGGCGCAATCAGGTGGCCTGCAAAGTGCGTCATCGCCAGATCGGGGTAGTGGCCGATCAAGCTGGCGTAGTTACCCACGGCTTGCACGCGCACCGTGCCGTCGGCGTCGCGCGCGGTGACCAGCAGACCATCGGTCTCATGCGAGGGCATGGCGTGCTGGCTGTCGGCAAACCACAGCAGGGCAGCGCGCCATCCGCGCCAGTCGGTGCGCTGGGCACGGGGGGGTGTGGGGCTCATGGGCGCTTTAAGGCGTGCAGCACGCGTTCGGGGGTGGCAGGGGCGTCGAGTTGCACCGCTGAGTTGTCGCCGCGTGCGGCGGAAATGGCTTCGCGCAACGCCTCGTACACGCTGATGGCCAGCATGAACGGCGGCTCGCCCACGGCCTTGCTGCGACCCACGGTGTCTTCGCGGTTGGCCTCGGGCCACAGCGACACGGCAAAGTGTTCGGGCACATCGGCGGCGGTGGGAATTTTGTAGGTGCTGGCGCCTTTGGTTTGCAGCACACCGGCGCTGTTGTACACCAACTCTTCGGTGGTGAGCCAGCCCAGGCCTTGCACAAAGCCGCCTTCGATTTGGCCCACGTCAATGGCCGGGTTCAGCGACTGGCCCACGTCGTGCAAGATGTCCACGCGCAACAGCCGGTACTCGCCCGTCAGGGTGTCAATGGCCACTTCGCTGCACGCTGCGCCGTAGGCAAAGTAATAAAACGGGCGACCGGTGAGGGTGTTGCGGTCGTAGTGAATTTTTGGGGTGGCATAAAAACCATCGCTCCACAGTTGCACGCGCTGGTTGTAGGCCAGTTGCACCGCTTGCACAAAGCTGCGCGTGGTGTGGGGCGTGCTGACCTGGGCGTTGGCAAACACCACCTCTTCTGGCGTGCAGCCATCGAGTTGGGCCAAGCACTGTGCCAAGTTGCTGCGCACAGACAGTGCGGCGGTTTGTGCGGCACGGCCATTCAAGTCGGTGCCGCTGGAGGCGGCGGTGGCGCTGGCGTTGGCCACTTTGTCGGTGTCGCTGGCGCTGATGCGTACCTGCGCCAGGCTTAAGCCAAACACCTGCGCCACCACGCCACACACCTTGGTGTGCAGACCTTGGCCCATTTCGGTGCCGCCGTGGTTGACCAGCACGCTGCCATCGGTGAACACCGACACCAAGGCGCCTGCTTGGTTGAAGTGTGTGGCCGTGAAGCTGATGCCAAATTTCACGGGCGTCAGCGCCATGCCGCGTTGAATGACCGTGTGTTGCGCGTTCCACTCGGCCAGTGCGGCGCGGCGGGCGCGGTAGTGGCAGTCGTCGGCCAGGCGCGTCATCAAGGGGTGCAAGATGTTGTCTTCCACCCGCATGCCGTAGGGTGTGGTGTGGCGGTCTTCCACGCCATAGAGGTTGCGCAGGCGCACATCGAGTGGGTCGAGGTGCAGCGCACGCGCGATGTCACCCATCACGGTTTCGATCAGCAGCACCCCTTGTGGGCCACCAAAGCCACGATAAGCGGTGTGGCTTTGGGTGTTGGTTTTGCAGCGGTACGAGGTGATGTCTGCCGCTGGCAAAAAGTAGGCGTTGTCGGTGTGAAAAATGGCCCGGTCCGCCACCGGGCCGCTCAGGTCGGCGCTGTGGCCGCAGTGCGCCATTTGCACCGAACGCAGCCCCAGCAGTTGGCCTTGCGCGTCATAAGCGGCTTGGTAGTCGTGGCTGAATGGATGGCGCTTGCCGGTGATCAGCATGTCGTCCCCGCGGTCCAGCCGCATCTTCACCGGGCCCTTCATTTTGTGCGCGGCCACGGCGGCCCACACGGCCAGGTGGCCGCCTTGTGTTTCTTTGCCGCCAAAGCCGCCGCCCATGCGGCGGCACACCACCCGCACCGCATGCAGCGGCAGCCCCAAGGCATGGGCCACCCAGTGCTGCACCTCGCCCGGGTGCTGGGTGCTGGAATGCACCAGCCATTGCTGCTGGCCTTGCGGCACGGCGTAGGCAATTTGGGCTTCCAAATAAAAGTGTTCTTGGCCACCAATTTCCAACTGGCCCGCGAGTTGGTGTGGCGCCTGTGCCCAGGCCGCCTCGGTGTCGCCGCTGCGCACGTGCACGGGGGGCAACACAAACGACTGTTGCTGCAAGGCGGTGCGTGCGTCCAGCACCGGGGGCTCGGCGGCCACGTCGATGCGTGCCAAGCGTGTGGCGTGCAAAGCCTGCTGGTGGGTGTCGGCCAACACCAGAGCCATGACCTGGCCCACGTGCGACACGCGGGTGCTGGCAAAGATCGGTTCGTCGTGGGTGTAGGCGGCCAGCACGGGGTCGCCCACGATGTCGGCGGCTGTGACCACGCCGCGCACGCCGGGGGCTTGCAGGCAGGCGCTCAGGTCGAGGGCGCGCACCTGACCGCAGGCCACGGTGCTGAGCACGGGGGCTGCGTGCAGCGTGCCTTCGGTCAGGGCCATGTCGTCGATGTAGGCGGCACTGCCTTGCACATGGTGCACAGCGCTTTCGTGGATGGCGCTTTTCCGATCGGTGCTGTCGTGAACAGCGCTTTCATTGAGGGTGTGGGTGGTGTTCATGCCAAGTCCTCCAGGCGAATGTCGGTCTGGCCCGTGCTCTCTAGCCAGGCGCGTTGCAACAAATTGCCCAACACCTCGCGGCGGTAGGCGCTGCTGGCGCGCATGTCGGAGATGGGGTCAAACTCTTGGCGCAGCACGGCTTGCGCCTTCTGCACGGTGTCTGGCGTCCAGCGCTGGCCCAGTAGCGCGGCCTCGGTGCGCACGGCGCGCACGGGCGTGGCGGCCACGCCCCCTACGCCGATGCTGGCTTGGGTGATGCGCTGGCCTTGACGCTGGATCTGCACCACCAGGCAGATGGCCGAGATGTCGTCTTCCACCCGCTTGGACACTTTGTAGGCTCCCAGCCATTCGTGTGGTGTGGGGCGCGGCACCTTGATCCAGCACAGCACTTCGTCGGGGGCCATCAGGTTTTGTCGGTAGCCGGTGTAGAGGTTTTCCAGTGGCAGTTCGCGGTGCACGATGCGGTGACGCCGCCACGCCATCAGCACCACATGTGCACCCAGCGCAATCAGCAAGGGCATGCTGTCGCCAATGGGTGAGCCATTGGCCACGTTGCCCCCCAAGGTGCCCGACTGGCGGATGGGCCAGCCCGCAAAGCGGTTGGCAAAGGCCTGCACGTGCGGGCGCTCTTGTGCCAGCGCTTCGAACGCGTGCTGCAAAGGCACTGCCGCACCGATGGCGATGTGGCGTGGGTAGTCTTCCACCTCTCGCAACTCGTCCACACGACTGAGGTCAATCACTTGCTGCCAGCGCTGCCGGCCTTGGGTCAGCATGAGGCCAGCGTCGGTGGCCCCCGCAATCAGGGTGGCTTGGGGTGACTGGCTACGCGCGCGCAGCAAGTCTTCCAGGCGTTCGGGCAGCACGTAGTTGGCGTGAGGGTTGTGCGGTTCAATCTTGGCCAGCGCTTGCAACACGGCAGGCTCGTCCACGCGTTGCACGGGGTAGTCGCCCATGTGGCAGGCCGCTTGCACGATGGGCCGGTAGCCGGTGCAGCGGCACAGGTTGCCAGACAGCGCGTGTTGCGCCTGTTCACGGTTCACCGTTTGACCCTGGCACACGCTGTCTTGGTACAGGCCAAATAGGCTCATCACAAAGCCGGGTGTGCAAAAGCCGCATTGCGAGCCGTGGTGGTCCACCATGGCCTGTTGCGCCGGGTGCAGGTCGCCGGCCGTCGTGGCCAGGTCGCCCGCTGTCCACACGGCCAGGCCATGCACCGAATGGGCTGGGCGAATGCAGCTGTTGATGGCGCGGTAGCTCAAGCGACCCTCGCTGGCTTCAGCCACCACCACGGTGCAGGCACCGCAGTCGCCTGCGGCGCAACCTTCTTTGGTGTCGCAGCTGCGCAGGTCCTCGCGCAGCAGGTCAAGCAGCGTGCGGTCCGGTGGTACATTGTTTAACGCCAGAGTCTCTCCACGTCGAACAAACATCAGTGGCTCTGACTTCAAGGGGGCTTGGGATGGTTTTTGCTTGGTCATAGTTCCAACGTCATAGTTCCAACTTTTCTAGCAAGATTAGTGCAAACACGCTGCATTCAGATGTCACATCCTCTTTTATCTTTGCAAGGTATCACCAAACGCTATCCGGGGGTGGTGGCCAATGATGGGGTGTCCTTGGTGGTGCAACCCGGTGAAATTCATGCCGTGCTGGGCGAAAACGGTGCGGGCAAGTCCACCCTGATGAAAATCATCTACGGTGCGGTCAAGCCCGATGCGGGTGAGATTCGCTTTCAAGGTGAGGCGGTACACATCCGCAACCCGCAAGAGGCCAGGCGTTTAGGCATCAGCATGGTGTTTCAACACTTCAGCCTGTTTGACACCCTGAGCGTGGCCGAGAACGTGTGGTTGGGGCTGGACAAGTCGTTCAGCCTGGCACAGGTGACGCAACGCATCACCGACACCGCCTCTCAATATGGTTTGGACATCGACCCGGCCCGCCCGGTGCACACCCTGAGCGTGGGCGAGATGCAGCGGGTGGAGATCATCCGTGCTTTGCTCACCAACCCCCAGCTCTTGATCTTGGACGAGCCCACCTCGGTGCTCACGCCCCAGGCGGTGGAGAAGTTGTTTGTGGTGTTGCGCCAGCTTGCCAGCGAAGGGCGCAGCATTTTGTACATCAGCCACAAGCTGCACGAAATCCGTGCGCTGTGCACCGCCTGCACCGTGATGCGTGCAGGCCGCGTGACCGGTGTGTGCGACCCGCGCCAAGAAACCAATGCCTCGTTGAGCCAATTGATGATTGGCTCTTTGCCGCCCGAGCTAGGCCTGCGCAGCTACCAACCGGGGCCCGAGGTGCTCAGCGTGCGCGATTTGCGTTTGACACGTTCTGACCCCTTTGGGGTGGACCTGCGTGGCATCGACTTGCAGGTGCGCGCGGGTGAGGTGGTGGGCATTGCCGGTGTGTCGGGCAATGGCCAGCGTGAGCTGCTGTATGCCTTGTCGGGTGAAGACACACGCGCAGCGCGTGACAGCATTCAATTCCAGGGCCAAGCCATGGGGCATTGGGGACCCGAGCGACGCCGCGATCTGGGGCTGCATTTTGTGCCCGAAGAGCGCTTGGGCCGCGGCGCTGTGCCCAGCCTGAGTTTGGCGCAAAACCTGTTGCTCACCCGGCATGAGGCGGTGTCGAAACGGGGCGGTTTGGGTTGGTTGAATTTGGCGCTGCTGCGCGAACAAGCGCAGGCCATCATCGCGCGTTACCAAGTCAAAGCCGCTGGGCCCGATGCGCCTGCGCGCTCGTTGTCGGGTGGCAATTTGCAAAAATTTCTGGTGGGGCGCGAGATCGAGGCTGCCCCCAAATTGTTGATCGTCTCGCAACCCACCTGGGGTGTGGACGTGGGGGCTTCGGCACAAATCCGCGCCGCCTTGCTGGCGCTGCGTGACGCCGGTTGTGCGGTGTTGGTGGTGAGTGAGGAGTTGGACGAATTGTTAGAACTGTCAGACCGTTTGCATGTGATCGCCAATGGGCGCTTGTCACCCGCCTTGACGCGCGAAGAAGCCAGCGTGTCGCGCATTGGCGCTTGGATGAGTGGCTTGTGGGATGCCCCTGCACACGATGTTGCGCAACAGGAGGTGCCCCATGCTGCGGCTTGAACCTCGTGCGCAGGCCTCGGTCGTGTGGCGCTACGCGTCGCCCGTGTTGGCGCTGGCCATCACCGTGGTGTTGGGCGTGCTGTTGTTCATGGCCTTGGGCAAAGACCCGTTGCGCGGTTTGACGGTGTTTTTTTGGGAGCCCATCAAAAGCGTGTACGCCTTGTCCGAGCTGCTGGTCAAGGCCACGCCCTTGCTGCTGATTGCGCTGGGGCTGGCGGTGTGCTTTCGCTCCAACATCTGGAACATTGGCGCCGAAGGCCAGTTTGTCATGGGGGCGGTGTTTGCTTCGGGCGTGGCGCTGCTGGCCGATGCCAACAGCCTGAGTGGCTACTGGGTGTGGGTGCTGCTGGCAGGTGTGCTGGGCGGCATGGTGTGGGCGGGCCTGACAGCCTGGCTGCGCGACCGCTTCAATGCCAGCGAAATTTTGGTCAGCCTGATGCTGGTGTATGTGGCGGTGATGGTGCTGAACTATTTGGTCTATGGCGCCTGGAAAGACCCATTGGGCTACAACTTTCCGCAAACCAAAACCTTTGATGCGGTCACGCAAATCCCCAAGCTCATCCCCGGCACGCGTGTGAATATTGGCGTGTTGCTGGCGCTCGCGGGTGTGGGGGCCTTGTGGGTGTTTTTGTTTCGCACCCGTGCGGGCTTTGCCCAGCAGGTGGGCGGCTTGGCGCCCGATGCGGCGCGCTACGCAGGTTTCTCGTCACGTCGCGCCTTGTGGCTGGCCTTGCTCAGCTCGGGGGCCGCAGCGGGTTTGGCGGGCGGGCTGGAGGTGGCAGGGCCTTTGCGCCAACTCACGCCGTTTGTGCCTGCGGGTTATGGCTTTGCCGCCATCATCGTGGCCTTTGTGGGGCGCTTGCACCCGGTGGGCATGGTGCTGTCGGCTTTGTTGATGAGCATGTTCTACATCGGCGGCGAGCTGGCGCAGTCGCGCTTGGGGCTGCCGCGTTCTTTGACGGGCGTGTTTCAAGGGTTGCTGCTGTTCACCTTGTTGGCTTGTGACACCTTGATGCAATACAAGCTGCGCTGGGTGCCTGCCGTGCCCTCGGTGCCGGCGCTGAAAGGGGGCGCCTCATGATGGACAGTTATGCACTGTTGTGGGCAGCCACCATGAATGCGGGCACCGTTTTGGCGCTGGCATCGCTGGGGCTGCTGATCAACGAGAAAGCGGGCATCGTCAACCTCGGGGCCGAAGGCATGATGCTGTGCGCCGCCATTGCGGGCTATGCCACGGTGTCGCACACCGGCAACGATGTGCTGGGTTTTTTGGCCGGCATGGGCGCAGGAGCGGTGTTGGCTGCGGCCTTTGGTGTGTTGGTGATATGGCTGGGCACCAACCAATACGCCACCGGTTTGGCGCTGAGTTTGTTTGGCGGAGGCTTCTCGGCTTTTGTGGGCGTGAGCTACGTGCAGGCCAAGCTGCCAGAGCGCATGCAGTTCTCGGTGCCGCTGCTGGGTGACTTGCCATGGGTGGGGCCTGCCATGTTTCGTCACCACCCGCTGGTTTATGGCGCAATTGCTTTGACTCTGGTGCTGATTTATTTCTTGTACCGCACCCGCGCTGGCTTGGTGTTGCGTGCGGTGGGCGAGTCGCCCGAGTCGGCACATGCCTTGGGGTACCCGGTGCGTCGCATCCGACTCATGGCCGTGGTGGCCGGGGGCGCGTTGTGTGGTTTGGCAGGGGCCTATATCTCGATCATTTACACCCCGCTGTGGGTGGAAGGCATGATCGCAGGCAAGGGTTGGATTGCCCTGGCCTTGACCACCTTTGCCACGTGGCGTCCGGCACGTGTGTTGCTTGGTGCTTACCTGTTTGGTGGCGTCACCATGTTGCAGTTTCATTTGCAGGCCACGGGCGTTGACATACCGAGCCAGTTCTTGAGCATGCTGCCTTACCTCGCCACCATTGCGGTGCTGGCTTTGATTTCACGCAATCCCACCTGGTTGCGCGTCAACATGCCCGCCTCGATTGGCAAGCCATTTTTTCCTGGCTCATAATTTATAGCCCACCCACCTCTCACAAGAAGGAACTTGCATGACAGATTTGTACACACGTCGTTGGATTCACGCTGCGGCCTTGACCGCTGTGGCTGCCGCCGCCCTGGTCGGCTGCGGTAAAAAAGAAGAGGCCAAGCCCGCCGAAGCCCCCAAGGCTGAAGCCAAGGCCGAGCCACTCAAAATTGCCTTTGCCTACGTGGGCCCGGTGGGCGACGGTGGCTGGACCTTTGCGCACGACAACGCGCGCAAAGCCCTCGAAAAAGAATTTGGCGACAAGATCCAAACCTCGTTTGTCGAGAACGTGCCCGAGTCGGCTGATGCCGAGCGCGTGCTGCGCGACATGGTGGGCCAGGGCAACAAGTTGGTGTTTGGCACCACCTTTGGCTACATGGAGCCGATGCTCAAAGTGGCGGCTGACAACGCGGGCGTGAAGTTTGAACACGCCACCGGCTACAAGCAGGCCCCCAACATGAACACCTACGACAGCCGTACCTACGAAGGTGCGTACTTGGCCGGTGTGATTGCGGGCAAGATGACCAAGAGCAACACCCTGGGTGTGGTGGCTTCGATCCCAATTCCTGAAGTGATCCGTAACATCAACAGCTTCACCTTGGGCGCTCAGTCGAGCAACCCCAAAATCAAAACCAAAGTGGTGTGGGTCAACGAGTGGTTCAACCCACCGAAAGAAACTGAAGCTGCCACCAGCCTGATCAACGGTGGCGCTGACGTGTTGTTCCAAAACACCGACTCGCCCGCCGTGCTCAAAACCGCACAAGACAAAGGCAAGCGCGCCTTTGGTTGGGACTCGGACATGACCGCTTACGGCCCCAAAGCGCACCTGGCATCGAGCGTGATCAACTGGACGCCTTACTACGTGGCCGCCACCCGTGCTGCGCTGGAAGGCAAGTGGGCCGGTGGCGCACACACTTGGTGGGGCGTGAAAGAAGGCGCGATTGACATCGTGTCCATCGCCGAAGACGTGCCTGCTGAAACCAAAGCCAAAGTGGACGACGTGAAGAAGGGTTTGAAAGACGGCAGCTTTGCCATCTGGAAAGGCCCCTTGGCTGACAACACCGGCAAAGAAGTCTTGAAGAAAGACGAAGTGGCCGATGACAAGTTCATGAGTGGCATCAACTTCTTCGTCAAAGGCGTGGAAGGCAAGGTGCCTGGCGCCAAGTAAAACTGTCTATACAGTTTTCAGTTTGACAAAAGCCGCCTTCGGGCGGCTTTTGTCATTTTTTGGCCCGCGTTTTGCTAGCAATCTGAGCCAGTCTTTTTTAACCTTGAAGGAATTTGACATGAAATACAAACTCTCGCTGATTGCTTTCGCTGCGCTGACATCAGTGGCTGCTCAAGCTGCGGATTGGAGCGACACGGCTTTGACGTACCGCCATGGCAGCAAGTTTGCTGAGCCTTACGGCAACACAGATATCTCCAAAAACATCGTGGGCTTGACACACGTCAGCGGCTACAAATACGGCACCAACTTCTTCAACGTGGACATGTTGATGTCCAACAGCAAAGACCCTGCAACTGCCACCTCTTCTGAAGGCGCGCGCGAGGTGTATGTGGTGTACCGCAACACCGTGGACCTTGAAAAGGCCACCGGCAAGTCGTTCAAAACCAGCGGCGTGCGTGGCTTGGGCGTGACGGCTGGCTTTGACTTCAACACCAAAACTGATGCCGGCTACAACTCCAAAAAGGAAATGTTTGTGGTGGGCCCGACTTTGATGTTGGACGTTCCCGGTTTCTTGAACGTGAGCTTGCTTGCCTTGTTTGAAAGCAACTCTCCTTTCAACGGTTACAGCAGCACATCGACGCCGCGTTATAACTACGACACCCATCCCATGATTAGTTTGTCTTGGGGTATTCCTTTCAGCGTGGCGTCTGTGCCCTTGTCTTTTGAAGGGTTTGCCAACCTGATTACCGCCAAAGGGAAAAATGAGTTTGGTGGTGACACCGCTGCAGAAACCAATATCGACATGCAAGTCATGTACGACATGAGTTCCGCCGTCAACGCCAGCAAGAACACCTTCAAAGTGGGCTTGGAATACCAATACTGGAAAAACAAGTTTGGCAATCCAACGACTGCCACAACCAACTCATCTACCGGACAAGCAGGCCCCGGCGCTTTCGCCAAGACCCCCATGATCCGCGCTGAATACCACTTCTAATCAAGCGCCATTCATGCACAAGGCCGCCCTCGGGTGGCCTTGTTTCGTTGGCGTTTCAACGCGTTCCAAATATGCGGTCGCCCGCATCGCCCAAGCCGGGCAAGATGTAGCCGTGGTCGTTGAGTGCGCGGTCAATCGATGCGGTGTAGATGTGCACGTCCGGGTGGCACTTGCGCACTTCGGCCAGGCCTTCAGGGCAGGTGAGCAGACACACAAACTTGACCGACCTCGGGTTCAAGGCTTTCACCCGCGTGATGGCTGCCACGGCTGAATGCCCGGTGGCCAACATGGGGTCGACCAGCACCACGTCGCGCTCTTGCATGTCGGGCGGCATTTTGAAGTAGTACTCCACCGCCTCTAGCGTGTGTGGGTCGCGGTACAAGCCAATGTGTCCCACGCGTGCGCCGGGCACCACGGTGAGCATGCCGTCCAAGATGCCGCTGCCTGCGCGCAAGATGCTTACCAGCACCAACTTTTTGCCATCAATCACGGGCGACTGCATGGTCTCCAGTGGGGTTTCGATCTCGATGTGCTGCACCGGCATGTCGCGCGTCACCTCATAGGCCATGAGCATGGACAGCTCATGCAGCAATTGGCGGAAGGAGTGTGTGCTGGCGTCTTTGCAGCGCATCAAGGTCAGCTTGTGTTGAACCAAGGGGTGGTCAATCAGATGGATGTGTGTGTCGGTCAACATGGTGTCCTGTGGGAATGGGTGACACAAAGCCAGCAACTTTTGAGCCAAAGTCACGGCGGCTGGTGCCTGCCCAATTGTCGACCCACGCACTGAATCGATCCGCCTGTTTGCACCACGACGTGGCAAGAGCAAGGCTGCCCAGCACCAAGAGCGTGCTTGTGTGTATGCGATTTGTGAGAAATACGTATACAAAGTTGGCATACGTTTTGCGATGTGTTTGCATGGACCTAAGCCAAGCCCCATCCAACGCAGCCGCCGTGGAGTTGGTGTCGCTCACAAAAAACTATGGCGATGGCAAGCCCGCTGTGGATGCCATCAACCTGCGCATTGCCAGTGGCAGCTATTGCTGTTTGTTGGGGCCGTCGGGTTGCGGCAAAAGCACCACCTTGCGCATGATCGCGGGTCACGAGTCGGTCACCAGCGGCGATGTGTTGCTGGAAAACCGCAACATCACCGACCTGCCCGCTGCTGCACGTGGCACTGCCATGATGTTTCAAAGCTTTGCCCTGTTTCCGCACATGTCGGCCTTGGACAACGTGGCCTTCAGCTTGAAGATGAAAGGGGTGGACACCGCCACCCGACACCAAGCTGCCGGGCAACTGTTAGAGCGCGTGTCCATGTCGCATTTGGCGCAGCGCAAGCCGGGCGAGTTGTCGGGTGGGCAGCAGCAGCGCGTGGCCTTGGCGCGTGCATTGATCACCGAACCCAAGGTGTTGTTGCTGGATGAGCCGCTGTCGGCCCTGGACCCTTTTTTGCGCATTCAAATGCGCGCCGAGTTGAGGCGTTGGCAAAAAGAGCTCAAGCTGACCTTCATCCACGTGACCCACTCGCAAGAAGAGGCCATGGCCTTGGCCGACACCATGGTGGTGATGAACCACGGAACCATCGAGCAAATGGGCTCACCGCACGAGATTTACAACCAACCCCGCAGCGAGTTTGTGGCGCGCTTCATGGGCGGGCGCAACGTCCTTGCATGGTGTGGGGCACTCATCACGGTGCGTGCAGACCACATGCAGTTGCATGCCATGACAGACCGCGTAGCGCCTGGTAGCCAGAGCCTCACAGCACGCATCACAGACATTGAATACCAAGGCACGCATGTCTTGGTGGGCTTGCAAGCGCAGGCAGCGGCACCGCAAGCCACTCTTTCAGAGCTGACGGTGATGGTGCCTGAAAACCGCTTCATGGCGCAGCCTTTCGCGTTGGGCCAGCAGGCACAAGTGGCTTGGTCTGTGGATGCCGCGCATCACTTCACGTCAGCGTCAGTTTCAACGGTTTGATTTCTCTTTACCCACCATCCTCAAGGAGTATTTGCCATGTCAGAGCCAGTTGTTCAAAACACATCGTCGCTGCAAGACGCAGCGTCTGAAACCCTGTCGTCTTCGGTGCCGCGTCGCGCCTTGCTCAAAGGCACCGCAGGCATTTTGGCGTCGGGCTTGTTTCCGGCCATCCATGCGCAAGAAAAAATCGTGCTGCGTTACCTGGGCACGGCGGTGAACCAAGACAAAGCAATTGGCGACAAGTTCAAAGCAGACACTGGCATTGAAATTCAATACGTGGCGGTGACCACCGACGACGTGACCAAGCGTGCTGTCACCGCGCCCAACACCTTTGACTTGATCGATACCGAGTACTTCTCGCTCAAGAAAATCGTGCCCACCGGCAACCTCAAAGGCATTGACACCAAGCGCATCAAAAACGCCGACAAGATCACCAGCTTGTTCACCACAGGCAAAGTCGCGGGCAAAGCGGTGGGTGACCAAGGCACAGCACCCAAGAAAGTGATTTACCTCGAAGGCGAAAAGAGCAAAGTCTTCGCCAAGAGCCCCACCCAATTCATGTCCTTGATCCCCACGGTCTACAACGCCGACACCCTGGGCATTCGCCCCGACCTGATCAAGCGCCCCATCAACTCGTGGGCCGAGTTGCTCAACCCCGAGTTCAAGGGCAAGGCCGCCATCTTGAACATTCCCTCCATTGGCATCATGGACGCGGCCATGGTGGTGGAAGCCATGGGCATTTACAAATACCCCGACAAGGGCAACATGACCAAGAAGGAAATTGACCTCACCATCAAAACCCTGATCGAAGCCAAAAAAGCAGGCCAATTCCGCAGCTTGTGGAAAGACTTCAACGAGTCGGTCAACCTGATGGCCTCGGGCGAGGTGGTGATTCAGTCCATGTGGTCACCGGCTGTCACAGCCGTGCGCTCCAAGGGCATTGACTGCACCTTCCAGCCTTTGAAAGAGGGATACCGCGCCTGGGCCGCAGGCTTTGGTCTGCCTGCCACCTTGAGCGGCAAAAAGCTCGATGGCGCGTACGAGTTCATCAACTGGTTCTTGGACGGCTGGGCCGGTGCCTACCTGAACCGCCAAGGCTATTACAGCGCTGTGCTCGACACCGCCAAATCCAAAATGGAAGCCTACGAGTGGGCGTATTGGATGGAAGGCAAGCCTGCCACGCAAGACATCAAGAGCCCGCATGGCGATGTGTTGGCCAAAGCCGGTGCGGTGCGTGACGGCGGCAGCTACGAAGCGCGCATGGGCGGCATTGCGTGCTGGAACGCGGTGATGGATGAAAACAACTACATGGTCCAGAAATGGAACGAGTTTGTAGCGGCCTAACCGGCTGATGCCTAGCCCACCGATCGGACCGCCACTGCGATGACCAGCCCCCAGACATCCACCGGTCCGATCGCTGCTGCCCCGCTGGGGCGGCAGTTGGCTGCTGCGTGGCAAGCAGCGCCTTTGGCGCTGGTGTTTGCGGTGTTCTTTGTGATTCCGTTGGCCTTGGTGGTAATGGTCAGTTTTTGGGACTTCAACGAGTACGAGTTATTGCCGGACTTCACCTTCAAAAACTACCTGTCGATTTTTGAAGGTTGTGCCTCAGAAGGTGATTGGTGCGTGACCTTGAAGACCTATGTGTCCACCTTCAAGTTTTGCGCGTGGGTGTGGTTGCTGACCTTGGTGATTGGGTTCACCGTGTCGTATTTCTTGGCCTTTTTTGTCACCTCTGTGAGTGTGCAAACCGTGCTGTTTGTGCTGTGCACCATTCCCTTTTGGACCTCCAATGTCATTCGCATGATTTCGTGGGTGCCTTTGCTGGGACGGCATGGCTTGGTGAACCAGGCCTTGGTCCAGGCGGGGGTGATTGCCTCACCCATTGAGTGGTTGTTGTTTTCAGATTTTTCGGTGGTGTTGGCCTTTGTGCATCTCTACACCATGTTCATGATCGTGCCCATCTTCAACTCCATGATGCGCATCGACCGCAGCCTGATCGAAGCTGCCAGCGACAGCGGTGCCAGCGCGTGGCAAATCTTGTGGAACGTGATCGTGCCCTTGTCCAAGACCGGCATCATCATTGGCTCGATCTTCATCATCACCATCGTGATGGGCGACTTTGTGACCATCGGCGTGATGGGCGGTCAGCAAATCGCCTCGGTTGGAAAAATCATCCAGGTGCAGACTTCGTACCTTCAGTTTCCTTTGGCTGCGGCCAATGCAGTGATCTTGTTGGCCATTGTGCTGATGATCATTTGGGCGCTGACGCGCATGGTCGACATCCGCAAGGAGCTGTGACATGAAGCGCAGCTTGGAGTTTTGGTTGCTCGCATGTTTCTTCGCTGCGTTTGTGTTGTTTTTGTACGGTCCGATGTTGACCATTGTGGTGTTGAGTTTTCAAGGCCCTGAAGGCGGCTTGACCTTTCCTTTGCGTGGCACGTCCACTTATTGGTTTGCCAAACTGCAAGAAGGCTTAGGGGTTGTGGACATTGGGGCCGCCCTAAAACGGTCCTTGGGACTGGGCACGGCGGTGATGGTGTTGACGGTGGTGTTCTCGCTGTTGGCGGGCTTGGCCTTTCGCAAAAAACTGCCATTCGCCAACACCTTGTTTTATGTGGTGGTGGCGAGTTTGATCATGCCGTCCATCATCGTGTCCTTGGGCATTGGTTTGGAATTTCGATTGATCGATGGCGTCATCAAAGGAGGTCTTGACATGCTGGGCATGCAAGAGGTGTTGGAGGGCTATGGCAGTGCTTTGGGCTTGTCCACCTCTGCCTTGGGCGCACACCTGACCTGGACGCTGCCCTTTGGCCTGCTCATCATGTTTGCGGTTTTCAACCGTTTCAACCCGGCGTATGAAGAAGCCGCGCGCGACTTGGGTGCCAGCCCCTGGCAAGGCTTTCGTCATGTGGTGCTGCCCATGATTGCTTCTTCTGTGGTGGGAATTGCCATGTTTGGCTTCACCTTGAGTTGGGACGAAATCGCCCGTACCTCACAAGCCATTGGCGACGTCAACACACTCCCCTTGGAGTTGCAAGGCCTCACCACCACCGTCACCACCCCAGCCATTTATGCCTTGGCCACGGTGACCACCTTGGTGTCGTTGGTGGTGATGACCGTCACCCTGTGTTTGGTGGCGTGGTTTGACCAACGCGCCAAGCGTTCGCGCGCATGACCCATGCGTGAGTTGCTGGTCATCAACCCCAACACCACGCCATCGGTGACGCGTTTGTTGGCGCAACATGCGCAGGCGGTGGCGGGCGCAGATGTGCGCGTGACCACCCTGCAAGCGCGTTTTGGTGCGCCCTATATTTCCGATGAAACCAGCTATGCCGTGGCAGGCCACGCCACGCTCGATGCCTACCTGCAACACACCCGCAACCACCACGCAGCACCGAGCGCGGTATTGATTGGCTGCTTTGGTGACCCGGCCTTGTGTGCCTTGCAAGAAATTAGCGACGCGCCGGTGACGGGGCTTGCTGCGGCTTCATTCTTGGAGGCTGCTTTGCAAGGGCCTTTTGCCATCGTCACCGGTGGTGAGCGCTGGCCCGCCATGTTGACGCGTCTCGCGCACGCTTTGGGTTATGCCGATACCTTGGCAGGGACCTACACCGTGCAAGCCACGGGTGCGCAACTGGCAGCTGATCCGGTGGCTGCACAAGTTGTCTTGCGTGACGCTTGTTTGGCAGCCCTTGAAAAATTTCAAGTCAACAGTTTGATCTTGGGCGGTGCAGGTTTGGCGGGCATGGCGGCTGAGTTGCAACACGCCCTGCCTGTGCCCATCATCGACAGTGTGCAAGCCGGTGTGCGGCAAGCTGTGCGCGCCATGTCGCGCGTGGCAGGTGTGGCACGTCACAAGCCAGATGTGTCTTGGTTCAAGACCGACAGCGTCATCCCTGATTAGTGCGCACCTTGCTTTAAACAAGTGCACTCGCACATTTTTGATGCTCAGTTTTATTGATTTTTAGCCATTCACTGGGCTTTTGGTTTGGCATATTTTGTGCACAACATCTTTGGGCTTTCAAAGCCGCGGTGTCAGTCTTTTTCAAACCAAAAAAGGGAAATCATGCAATTCACTTTCAAACTCGGCGCCATTGCTTTGGCTGCTTCTTTGTCTTCGGCGGCCATGGCCGATATGAAAATCACCGGCGTGATTGATGGTGGCTACGTCACCACCAACAAAACCGGTACCTCAGCGAACAAAACCATTTCAGGCGCTGCCAGCAGCATCTTGGGTGTCTCGAATGTGGGCATCTCGGGTGACAAAGATTTTGGTGATGGTGCCACTGGATTTTTCAATTTCCAAGCGGGCTTCAACCCCACCGATGGCAAGATGTCTGACACCTCGACCTTGTTCTCTCGCAACGCCTATGTGGGCCTGAAGGGTGCGGCTGGCAGCGTGTCGTTGGGTCGTCAATGGAACTTGAACGACGACTGGTTGGTCGGCTCTGTGTTCAAAGGCGGTTACAACGCCGGTGCGGTGTTCAAGTTCTCGGAGTTTGATGCGATCAGCGATATTTACTCTAAGTCCATCAAGTACGTCACACCCACCATGGGCGCTTTCCAAGGTGCGGCCATGTATGCATCGAACCTGAACTCTGACAGCACGGGCTCTTTGAGCAACTTCGGTTTGAAGTATGCCGACGGTCCCATCTATGCAGCGGCCACCGTGTTCAACGAAAAGAGCACCACCGACACCACCTACAAGTTGACCACCATGGGGGCCAGCTACACCATGGGTGCCTACAAGCCGCGCATTGGTTATGCATCGAGCGACATTGCCGCAGGCACCTTTGTGTCTGTGGGTACCTTCGCTGCTGCGACCAAAGCCAACGTCACCAACCTCGGCATCGACTACGCCGTGAACCCCAAGTTGACCGTGTCTTTGGATTCGCTCAAGCGTAAGAACACCACCTTGTCCAACGACTCCACGGTGACGCGTCTGTTGGCCATTTATGCATGGCGTCCTGATGTGGCCTTTGTGGGCAACGTGGCGCGCATCACAAACTCCAGCACCGCCAGTCAGTCGCTGTCTAGCGAGTCATCGGGTTGGGTGGCAGGCCAATCGCAACAGTCTGTGGCCATGGGTGTGCGCGTGACTTTCTAAGCCGCGTTGTTTTTTCTCCAAGGTTTTTAACGCGTCTATCCACGTCTAGCGGGTAGACGCTTTTTTGTTTGAAAAGGAAATTGATCATGATGAATCGTCGAGGAAACCTCAAGGCCCTGGCCGCAGCCGCAGCGCTGTCGGTGGGATCGTTTGCCGTTGTGCCGCAAGCCTTTGCCGCAGACACCATCAAGGTGGGCGTGCTGCACAGCCTG
>NZ_NESA01000014.1 GCF_002778315.1 Limnohabitans sp. JirII-31
AACAGTTCGACTCAGGGAAATAAGGAGGGAAAACAGAGAAAATCAAAACAGGAGCTCTAAAAAGCACAAATCGGGTGGGTCAATATTCGATGCAAATCCCGGGTCAGATTTGGATGCAATTCAACACCATGTGTTTGTTTGGAACTTTTTGCGCGAACCACGCTTTAAATGAGCTTGAAAACCCATAGCGTGTAATGCTTGCAAAATTTCACCCATGCCAAACGCCTTGAACTTGCCCTCTTCGTCATAACTGGCAAATTGATGCTTTAGCTGTTCTATCTCTACATGCTGCTGGTGCAAATTTGCATACAACTGTAGGAGTTCAAGTTCATGTATCACACGGCTATCCTTCAATAAGAAAATTAAAAGGTCACTTCATTTGAGAATCAATGAATTCAACATGTGTGGATAAACACTGGGATGCACCATGGGGTGGTTGCTGATTTCCAAAAACCAAATGCGTGCTCTGGCATCTAAGACACCATCCAGGGTGTACAAAACATCTTTTTGATGTACAGATGAAAGCCGATGCATCACTTGCTTAGCTGCTCTTGTGAGCTGAGCGCGCACACTCTCATGCGTCTTACCCAAAACGTTGACATCAACAACTTTTGGGGTGTGGAAAGAGCTGCTGTGTGAAAAACTCAAATAAGCTTTTTGCTGATCAGCCAATACAGTGTTCACGCCTAACCCTTGCCAATTCAAATAGGCTTCGGCTTGTTTGATCGGAAGGGAGACATCTATCGATCCACGGGGTTGAAGAAGTGCTGCCACCGTACGTACGCCATCGCCCAAGAGGTAAGGCTGATCAACAACCTCTAGCGCAACCACCTGGTCAGACCAAAACCAGGCTCTCATAGGTTGTCCCACCACAAACTGCTCATAAAACTCCCCATCGGCCAAGGGGAGGGGTGGAGTGCTTGTCTTGAATGGCCCTTTGATTGAGCCCCCCAAAGAACTCTTTCTGTTTTTAATGACGAAATCTGCGCCTATGTTTGTTCCCGAACTCCAATCTGATGGCACAAGCAACCCGGCATCGGTTGCAAATTTTTTAAAAATCTTTCTGTCTTGTGCCAAATTGATTTTGGGTGTGTCGGGCATGACCCAACCGACGAAGGTGGTATCTTTTTGGCGCAGGTGTGTATAGCTAAGTTTTCCGGCCGTTTGCTGTACGAAACGAGGCACCAATAGCCAATGCTGACCTCCTCGTGACAAAGTCAAAGTCAAATTGCCAGAGGCCAGATGCACATGTACGCCTGACGTATGTGCCCAAGCTTGCACGGCCTCCAAATGATGCATAAAAATAAGTTTGTGCATGATTTCTGACTTTCAAGCTGGCAATGCGTTGAGATGTCCACGCATTGAAATTCCAGTTTCGCCATTTCCTTGAAATTCAGATGGCCTACCGTGTTCTCGGCAACACCTCAAAATCACTCGTTTCAACAATGCTTGACCAGCGCAAGTTATGTTGCATTTCAGGACTAGATAAATTTTCATATCCATTTTTTTGACTACTTTGTGATTAACCTCACTGAAGTTTGATCAAAAAAATAATGTCTTGCAAGCGCTCTGTTGGAAGTATCAAAATACGAACGTAAACAGTGTGTTTTTGATACTTTTATGTTTTTTCAGCGCTCTCTAGGGTCTTTGCGTCTGCTTCAAGGCGCATCAAATCGCGTAGAAATTCAGGGACCCATGTGCGTACAGCAATACAAATAGAGAGCGGTGGACGCTCATCCAAAGGCAGGTGTGAGTCAACGACAACTTGGTCGGCATACTCTTGTGCAATACGCTCAAGGCGCGCCTTCAACGACTCGCGCACAGCAGGCGAGACACGCACGTTGATGATTTTGAGCACCTCGCCCGGTGCTTCAAAACGGTGGTCGAAGAAGTCATTCGACACGGTTTTGATCAGCCGCATGATGGGACCGCCCACGATCCATGAAAAATCTTTGGCCACCAACAAACGGTATTGATGCTTGGGTTGCATCTCAATAAAACCAATCTCATCGAGGCGGTTCAACAAGCTGGTGCATTCCAATCGCGACAGCGTTAGATGCGACAACATGTCTTTGACCGGCCACAAGCTCATCACACACACAGCAACCATCAGCAGCTTTTTGTTGGCTGCCAACTCCTCCTCTTGTCGCTCCGTCAGTTGCTCTATCAGTTGCCGTTTTTTGGGCGTTCGTTTGATCAAGTCCTTCAACTCGATTTGTAAAAACTCACAAATTTCATCCAACCGCTCGATCGAGCAATCGCTGCTGGCAAAGATGCGCTTGATAGTGGGCTCCGAAATACCCAGGCCATCAGCAAGTTGCCGATATGTGAGTCCCCTTGCCTTGAGATGGGCGCGCAAAGAATCAAAAAGGAAAATTCGAGACATAGATGGCGTTACTTAGATAAATGCACGGGTGCGTGTAGGTCGCCAATCAATTTACCCAACAAGTTGAAAACAAAGGTGTGAGTAAATTAATTTTTAAGTAAGAACCTGCTCCCTTTTATGCAAAACTCAGCGCCAAACTGCACCGCTTAACTCTCAGCCCACACCAAGTCATCACGTGTCCTTATCAGCCTTCTCCACCCTGCTTCTCATCGCCTTCATGATGGGCTCCAACCACGTCGCCGCACGCTTTGCATTTCAAAACGGTGTCGATGTAGCCACCGCCGTCACCATGCGCAGCGGTGTCACCGCCTTGGTGTTGGCGCTGCTCATCTGGCAACAAAAAGTGCAGATCTCTCTCACGCGGCAAAACAAGCGCGCCTTGTTAGGCGTAGGGGTGTTGGTGGGTGTACAGAGCTTGTGCATTTATTCCTCTGTGGCACGCATCCCGGTGGCGCTGGCGTTACTTGCGTTCAACACCTACCCGTTGTGGACCACCTTGTGGGCTTTTTTGATTTACCGCCATCGTCCTGAAGCGGTCATGCTGCGCGTCATGCCTGTGATGTTGCTTGGCTTGGCCTTGGCATTGGATGTGTTAGGTGCCGCCTCAGGGTTGGGCGCACAAGCGCAATGGTCATTGATCGGCATTGGCGTGGCGTTTGCCCTGGCCGCTGCGGCCACATTTGGGTTGGCACTGGTGCTCACCCAACACGAAACCACTGGTGTGGATGGCCGTGTGCGCACCCTCAGCACCATGAGCTGTGTGTTGGTACTGGGCTTAAGCGCGGTAGGTACGCAAGGTGGTTTTCACATGCCAACGGCTGAAGCCGGTTGGTGGGGCTTGGCGGGCTTGACGTTTTTGTATGGCACGGCCTTCACCATCATGTTCACCGTGTTGCCACGTTTGGGCGTGGTGGGCAATTCGGCCATCATGAACGTGGAGCCCATCTTTGCCTTGGTGTTGGCTTGGGTGCTGCTGGGCCAGGCCATTGCGCCAGTTCAGGTGGTGGGTGGTTTGGTGGTGGTAGGCACCGTGATCTTTTTGGGGCTGCGCAAGCGATGAGTGGCACACACTTGCGCCTAGCCATGCTGCTGTGCCTGTGGACCAGCACAGGTACAGCACAAACTTTGAGCGATGCCGAACAAGGTTTGCGCATCATGGCCAACCGCCAGCAAGGCAACTGCGTCACTTGCCACCAAGTGAGCGTGCTGCGCGACGCCAAAGGCATTGACGGTGCTGCCGGCAAGCAAGGTGACTTTGGCCCCTCGCTCGATGGTGTGGCCACCCGTTACAACACCACGCAATTGCGCCAATGGGTGATGGATGCGCGCCTGCTCAAACCCAACTCCCTCATGCCTCCGTTCGGCACCCTAGAAGGCACCACACAAGCCAACCCGGCACGCCCGATGCTCACGCCAGAAGAGATAGACAAGGTGACAGCAGCCTTGGCCACTTTGCGCTAGAGTGCGCAACCATGTTGCCCACACACACAACGCTGGCCCGCCGCACTTGCCTGGCAAGTTTGGGGGCAGTTGCTGCGGGTGTGCTCAGCACACCTTATGCACGAGCAGCCACAGAAACCAATTCACAAGCCGAGTTGCAAGCCCGCGGCTTGTCAGCCACGGGCATTGAAGTCACCCTGCCGCCGCTGGCCGACAACAGCAACGCCATTCCGTTGCAATTCACGTTGCAGGCCCCGGCAGGCAAACAACTGGTGGGCTTTGACATCATCGCCCCAGAAAACCCCAACCGCGTCATCTTGCAACTCGCGCTGGGGCAGGGCCAAACACGCTTCAAATTCAACACCCGCATTCGTCTGGCCATGAGCCAAGAGGTCTGGGTGTTGGCACATCTCAACGATGGCAGCACCTTGGGTCGTGCCACCCACACGGTGGTCACCGCTACGGCATGTTTTGACGAGACCTGAACCCCATGGCGCAAACCCTTGAGCTTCCTGTTCGCTTGTCGCTGGCTGGCCCTGTGCGCCCCAACGCCGAAGTCGAGGTGCGCTTGTTGCTCGGGCACGTGATGGAAACCGGTTTTCGCCACGACAGCTCAGGACAGCAAGTGGCCAAAGACATTCTGCAATTCGTCAAAGTGCATGTGGGCGATGCGCTGGTTTTTGAAGCCGAGTTGGGCACCGGCATGGCGGCCAATCCGATGTTTTTCTTTTCATGCACCTTGCCCCCACAAGCGGGCGACATGGTGGTGAGTTGGAACGACGACAAAGGCCGCACCGGCCAACTGCGTCGCCCCTTGGTCTACCGCTGAACACGATATGCAAGTTCACACCCGCTGGCAACGTGCGCTAGGGCTGTTGGCAGCTCTGGGGCTGCCTCTGCTGGTGAATGCACAAGCCCTGCTCAGCGGCAACCAGTTTTTAACGCCACAGCTGCAAGCCATGCAGCAAGACGCCGATGCCAACCCGGTCACGCTGTGGGTTGAAAAAGGCCAAACCTTGTGGCGCAACGGCTGTCAAAGTTGCCACAACAACCCAGACACTTTGCGCACCTCAGCCGCACAACACCCACGCCTGGTCACACGCAATGGCCAGACACGTCTCGTCAACCTGGAAGACCAAATCAACCTGTGTCGCCAGCGTGCAGGCCAAAGCCCCAAAGGGGTGGAAGACGACGACACCCTGTCGCTCAGCGCCTTGTTGCACAGCATCGGCAAAGGCCAAGCCATGCACGTACAAGCGCCTGCCGATGCAGCGGGTCAACAACGCTGGCAAGCCGAACTCGCGCAAGGCGCACAGATTTACGCCACACGCTTGGGGCGGCTCAACCTGGCATGTGTGCATTGTCACGATGGCAAAGTGGGTGCAGCCTTGCGCGCCGAGGTGGTGAGTCCGGGCCACCCCAGCGGCTTTCCTGTCTACCGTTTGAATTGGCAAAACCTGGGCTCCATCGACCGCCGCTTGCGTGCGTGTTACTCAGGTGTGCAAGCCACACTGCCCCCATCGGGCAGCCCAGCCTTGCGGCAGTTGGAGCTCTACCTCAAGGTGCGCGCCGATGGCATGCCCTTGGATGGTCCGTCGATACGGCGCTGATCGGCCTAGCCCAAAAGAAAAAGCCCAACCGTAAACGGTTGGGCCTTCTGAACCAAAGCGTTTAAACCAAGGTCAACCCGTGCTTGCGCAATGGCAAGTCGCGCTGTGGTTTGCCTGTGGCGGCATAAATCGCGTTGAGCACCGCAGGGCCCACCACGCAGATGGTGGGCTCACCCACACCACCCCAGAAGTCGCCGGTAGGCACCAACACGGTTTCCACCTTGGGCGTTTCTTTCAGGCGCATCAAGGGGTAAGTGTCAAAGTTGCGCTCTTTCATGCGTCCTTTCTCCACCGTGTTTTCACCCAAAAACACACCTGACAAGCCCATGACCACCGAGCCCTCAATTTGGGCGCGCACTTGCGCCGGGTTGACCACATGGCCCGAGTTCAAGGCAAACACCATGCGGTGAATTTTGACCTCGCCCTTGGGTGACACCGACACCTCAGCCGTGGCCGCCGAGTAGCTGGCGTAACCCATGAATTGCGCAATGCCACGGAACACGCCCGGTGGCAGAGGCTTGCCCCAATCGCCCGCTTCTGCTGCTGCGTTAAGAACGCCCAAATGCTTGGGGTGGTTCTTCATCAAAGCACGGCGAAACTCCAGCGAGTCCTTGCCCGCAGCGCGTGCGCACTCTTCAATGAAGCACTCCATGTAAATGCCGTTTTGGTTGGTGTTCACACCACGCCATGGGCCCACTGGCACATGGGTGTTGCGCATCACGTACTCGGTCAACAAATTGGGGAAGGTGTAGCCCAGCTGGGCATCGCCTGGCTCCTCCCAAAACCCCTGCATCTGGCGCGTGTCTTTGTTGTTCTTGATCGACATGGGCGACAACAAGGCGTTGAGCGATTGGCCCGACACGCGCACATGGAACGCCGTCATATTGCCTTTGTCGTCGATACCTGCCGACATCTTGGCCATCGAGATCGGGCGGTAAAAGTCGTGCGTCATGTCTTCTTCACGGCTCCACACCAGCTTGATGGGTTTGCCCGGAAACTTCTTCGCCACCTGTGCCGCTTGGTCGACATACTCTTGGTGGCCGCCACGTCGGCCTAGGCCGCCGCCCAAGTCCATCTTGTACACATCACACTGCGCCAGCGGAAAACCAGTGGCTTCGGCCAACGCGGCCAACGAGCCTTCGGCGCTTTGCGTGGGCACCCAGGCCTCGGCACGGTTACCGGTGATGCGCACCGTGCAGTTCATCGGCTCCATCGTGGCGTGGGCCAGAAACGGGCTGGTGTATGTGGCTTCCACTTTTTTGGCGGCTTGCGCAATGGCCGCTGGCGCATCGCCCTCTTTGCGTTGCCAGAAGTCGCCATTGGCCGTCAGGCCTTCACGCAGCATGGCGTCGATGGTGGCGCTTGACGTGTTGCCGTTCACGCCGTCATCCCACACCACAGGCAATTCAGCCAAGGCTGTCTTGGCACGCCAGAAAGTGTCAGCCACCACAGCCAGGGTGCTGTCGTTGATCTTGACCACCCCTTTGACGCCACGCATCTTGGCAATCTTGCTGTCGTCGTAGCTCACCAACTTGCCACCAAACACCGGGCTTTGCATCACCGCCGCGTTGAGCATGCCAGGCAATTGCAAGTCAATGCTAAAAGTCTTGCGCCCATCCACCTTGTCGGCAGTGTCCAGACGACGCATCGACTTGCCCGCAATGCGCCATTGGCTGGGCTTTTTCAAGACGATGTTTTTGGGGTCGGGTGCGGTCAACTTCGCGGCGTCGTCCGCCACTTTGCCGTAGCTCAGGGTGCGCCCCGAAATGGCGTGGGTGATCACGCCTTCTTTGGCCATCACTTCGGCCACTGGCACATTCCATCGGTTGGCCGCAGCTTGCATCAGCATCAGGCGTGCCGCAGCACCGCCGCGACGCACGTAGTCGTGTGAGGTGCGAATGCCTCGGCTGCCCCCGGTCGACATGTCGCCCCAAGCACGCTTGCGTGCCAGGCTTTGTCCAGGGGTGGGCATTTCGGTGGTGACTTTGGACCAGTCGCAATCCAGCTCTTCGGCCACCAATTGGGCCAAGCCCGTGCGTGTGCCTTGGCCCATCTCGGAACGGGCAATGCGAATCACCACCGAGTCATCGGGTTTGACCACCACCCAGATGTTGATCTCATTGGGCGTGAGCGTGGTGTAGGCCGCTTGCGCCATGGCGCTGGGGGCAAAGCTCAGGCCCAAGGCCAAGCCACTGCCCACGGCGGCAGAGCTGACCAAAAAATGGCGGCGTGAGGTGTTGGGTGTTGAGGTGTGTGTCATGGTGTGTCTCCTCAAGCTTGTGCGTTGATGTCAACCGACTCGTAAGACGCCAACACGTCGCCGAGTTTCATTTGGCCCGCCGCCACATGGATGGCATCACGGATGCGCTGGTAAGTGCCGCAGCGGCAAATATTGCTCATGGCTTCGTCAATGTCGGCATCGGTGGGTTTGGGTTTGCGCGCCAGCAAAGCAGCTGCCGCCATCACCTGGCCCGACTGGCAATAACCGCACTGCGGCACATCCAACTCGGCCCAGGCTTTCTGCACCGCATGGCTGGCATTTTTTGACAGGCCTTCGATGGTGGTGACCTTCATGCTGGTCACAGCTGATACGGGTATCGAGCATGAACGTGCCGGTTCGCCATTGAGATGCACGGTGCAGGCCCCGCACTGCGCCACACCACAGCCATATTTGGTACCGGTCAGTCCCAACACTTCGCGCAGCGCCCATAACAGCGGCATTTGCGGTTCGGCGTCCACCGTGCGGACGGTTCCATTGACATTCAGTTTCATGCTTTGTCTCCTTGTGATTTGAGTGGTTTAAGTTTGGCGCATTTCGCGCAATTCTGCATTGGCATGTCGCAATCGGTCGGCAATGGCGAGTGCGACTGCGCGCATGACACTGATGCTCATCACCGGGTCGCCCACCGCCACCTTGGCAAAGGCACGACGGTCGATGGCAATCAACTCCGTCTCTCGGGTGGCCTGCACATCGGCTGAGTGGGCACGTCCATCCAAAAACGACATCTCGCCAAAAAACTGCCCCCGGCTGAACGTGGCCAAGTGGATGGTTTTGCCATCTGCCATCGGCAGACTGACTTTGACTTCACCACGGCTGATCAGCATCAGCTCATGGCCCACCGTGTCTGCGGCAAACACCACATCGCCGGCAGCGTAAGTACGCACCACCTGGCAAGCCTCCAACGCAGCCAACTCCGTGTCATTGAGGCCGTGGAAAATTTCAAACTTACCCAATGGCAAACCTTCACCGGACACATGCTCGTGGCCTGCCCGTTTGAGGGTTTCGTCTTCAATCCACTCCAGCGCCTCGTCGAATTCATCAAAAATTTTGGCAGTGTTGTCTGACAACAGACCAATGTGGTCAACATACGAGCGCAAGTCACGCCCGTTGGGCAAACGCTCTGGCACCCGTGTGAGGACCAGTCGTGCATGCTTTTCGGCCAGCATGTTGCGAATGCGCTCAATCATGTGACCCGCCGTCATGTCCATCGACTGCACGCGCAAAAAGTCGAGCAATACAAAGTGAGCGCTGTTGAGTTCAGGCTCAATCGCGCTATAGAGCTGGTCGGTGGTGCCAAAAAACAAGCTGCCTTGCAATTCGAAAATCACCGTCTGTTGCCCCTTCTCGGCCAACACTTGCAACTCGTGCTGGTTGCGCACGCGAGACGAAAACACCTTGTTGCCAAAACTCTTGCGACGAATCGTGGTGGTGTGAATCTGCTCACGCAAGAACAACAAAATGGCCAGCGCAACACCCACACCGGACGCAGCGATCAAACTCACGGTGTTGGCCACGATCACCACCAACACAATCACCAAGAAATCCAGCACCGTGTCTTGTGAACGCACCAATTGGAACGAATGCCAATCGATCATCTTGAAGCCAATGACGATCAACAAGGCAGCCAAAGCCGCCACCGGGACCCAGGCAATCAACGAGGTCAGCAACACAATGGCCAGCAACGACCACAGCCCTTGAAACACACCTGACAAATAAGTCGAACCGCCACTGGCCTTGTTCACCAAGGTGGCACCCATGGTGCCTGCACCAGGCGCACCACCAATCAAAGCCGAGGCCAAGTTGCCCAGACCTTGCCCAATCAACTCTTGGTTCGAGTTGTGGCGCGAGCCCGTCAACGCGTCCAGCACCACGCAGGTCTTGAGCGTGTCGATGGACAACAGCACCGCCAGCGTCATGGCCGGAAACACAATGTGCTCCCAGCGCGGCAAGCCCGATTCAGACAAGCTCTTCCAAGGGCCCGTGAGGGTGTCCAGCAGGCCTTCACCGCCCACGGCCAAGGGCCCAATGATCAAGGGGTTGTCGTGCAAGGCACGCAGCTCCGGCCAAGCCGTCAAGGCCAACAACCAATACGTGGCCATGCCCGCCAGCAAGCCTTGAATGACCGCAGGCACCCGAGTCGACAAACGCGGCGCGAGCAACATCACCCCAGCCGTGGCGACACCAATCACCAAGCTGGGCATTTGCCACAGCTCAGGCGCCATCAAGCCTTGCCACCAATTCATGCCTTTGGGCAAGGCCATCCATTTGGGCAGCTGGCTCATCACAATGATCAAGCCCACCCCACTCAAGTAGCCACTGACCACGGGAAACGGCATGAACTTGATGAGTTCACCAATGCGCAACAAGCCGAATGCAATTTGCACCAGGCTGCTGAGCAAGGCCACCAAAAACAAGGTCATCACCACCAAGGCCACACCACTGCCTTGCTGTGTCATTTGAATGGTGAGCGCCGACAGCACCGCTGCCGCAGGCGCGCAAGGGGCCGATATCAAACGCTGCGTACCACCAAACAAGGCGGCCACCAGCCCCAAAGCCGCCACGCCCAACATGCCAGCCAATGCGCCTTTGGCACCAAACTCAGCCCCCAAAGGCGAGAAGATGGTCACGCCAAACGCAATCGCCGAGGGCAAGGCCACCAACATGGCGGCAAAGCCACCCCAGATATCGCCCGATAAATTTTTATTCATCCACTTAGCCTAGCACTGCGCCTGTTATTTCCCGCGAAACGGGGCTGTGGCCAGCACATTGGACACCGCTTCTTTCCACCACTTGGCTTGACCCGTGGTGCCATGGCCGGAGGTTTGCTCGGAAGCTGGAATTAAAAACAAGCGCGCCGTAGGCATACGCTGCAAAGCTTTTTCCATCAGGCCCAAACTGGGTGGGTTGCGCTCGTCGTCAGCCGAGTTGATGGCCAACACCGTGGCCTTGATCTTTTCAAGATGGGGGTTGGGGTTGTAGTCACGCGAGGCTTCCCACAGGTACAGGTGGTTGTTGGCATCGGCCGTGGACGGCGCTTTCAAGCTCTGGTCCAACAAGCGATCCGCTTGTTCGCGTGTGGGTGCTTTGCGGTACAGCCCTTGGTCACCCCCACTGGTCGCGGTGGCAAAAAACACATTGGCAAATTGCAGGCTTGGTGGTTGGCTGGTGTATTGGCCATTCATCCACGCCGGGTCTTGTCGGATGGAGTCAATGATGAAGCGACGCATCATCCAATTGCGACCTGACATTTGGTTGGGCGTAGACGCCATGGGCACCAACACGTCCATGAAGTCTGGGTGCGTGATGCCCCACACCCAGGTGTGCATGCCCCCCATGGAGTTACCCAGAATCATGCGCACATGGGTGAGGCCTAAGCCTTCGGTCAGCAAGCGGTGTTGCGCCGCCACCATGTCGTCGTAGTTGTAGCGCGGAAACTGGGTGCGCAAACCATCCGAGGGCTTGCCGGAACGCCCGGCCCCCAGAGCATCGGGCAAGATGATGAAGTACTTTTGAGCGTCCAAAGCTTGCCCTGGGCCAAACAACTCGCCGCCCAAATCGGGCGACAGAAAACTCCCCCCTGCGCTGGTGGTGCCATGCAGCAACACCACCGGTTCACCACGGGGATTGCCCACCGTGGTGTACGCCAGACGCAACTCAGGCATCACTTCGCCCGTGTGAAAGCGAAAATCTTTGGCCACCCACACACCCGTCTGCGGTGCAAGGTAGTTTTGTGCATGCCCCATGCAAGCGCCCAACAGTCCGAACAGCGCCAACAGAGTTTTCAAAAAAGATGTCATCTCAACGCTCCAACCCTGAGGCTTCAGGGGTCATGCGGCACTCTACTGATTTACCGCCAGACGGGTGTCGCCCATGCAACTGATGCAGGGCAACCGCCACCTAAGATCGCTCACCATCTTGTGTTTTATTTAGAAAGTTGCGTGTGCTGAATCGATTGCTTGCTGCCAGCGCCTTGTGCGCCGTGTCTGGGCCTGTGCTGGCTCAAATTGCCACCGAGACCTTGCCCGAGGTCACGGTGCAAAGCGGGCGTCTGGCGCAAAAGCAGTTCGACGCCCCCGCATCGGTCTACACCATCGAGGCCGACACCCTGCGCAGCAGCGGTCCCCAGGTCAACCTGTCAGACGCCCTCAACCGCGTGCCCGGCGTGGTGGCCTTGAACCGCAACAACTATGCACAAGATGTGCAAATCTCGATCCGTGGCTTTGGCTCGCGTGCAGCGTTTGGTTTGCGTGGCATTCGCCTCATCACTGACGGCATACCGGCCACCATCCCCGATGGTCAGGGCCAAGCCTCCACCGTCAGCCTCACCTCGACCGAACGCATCGAAGTGCTCACCGGCCCACTGGCTCAGTTGTACGGCAATGCCTCAGGGGGGGTGATTCAAACCTTCACACGCGAAGCAGGCACAGGGCCCGAGTTGCAAAATCAGCTCTTCCTCGGCTCGTTTGGCATGACGCGCACCGACTGGCAAATGAGCGACCGCCTGGGTCAGGTCGGCATCGTGGCCGACTACAGCACATTCGGCATCAGCGGCTACCGCGCCAACAGCGACGCTCGGCGCCAGCAGCTCAACAGCGTGATCACGCTCGACGCCAAGCCAGACACCCGCCTCAAGCTCATCGTCAACGTGTTCGACATGCCGTACGCCAAAGACCCGCTGGGGCTCACTGCGGCGCAGCTCAGCACACCCGACATCGCAGGTACCAACGCCGTCAGCAATGGTGCGCGTAAAACGGTGAAACAAGAGCAAGTGGGCGGCGTGCTGGAGCACCGCATCGACAGCGATCTGCGCTTGCAAGCCCGCGTCTACAGCGGCATGCGCGACAACCTGCAATACCAAGCCTCCAGCACCACACCCAACGCGGGCACGTGGGTGGGCTTGAGCCGTCACTTTGATGGGCTGGGGTTACAACTCAATGGCAAAGGCCGTGTGCTGGCTGACACGCGCATCGACTGGGTGGTGGGCTTGGACAAAGACCATTCCGGCGAACAGCGCCAAGGCGGCAACACCGCTTTGGGCAGCCAAACCGGATCGGCCACGCGCAACGAAATGAACGAGGCCGACAACCAGGACTACTTTGGCCAAGTCAATTGGCACTTGGGCGAGCGATGGACGGTGGTCACCGGTGTGCGCCATAGCCATGTCGAACTCAAAAGCCGCGACGACTACCTCAGCGATGGCCGCGACGGTTCGGGTGCCGTCACCTACACCGCCACCAACCCGATCCTGGGCCTGACTTGGCATGCCAGCGACAGCCTCAACCTCTACATCAACCAAGGCAAGGGCTTTGAAACACCCACGCTGTCAGAAGCGGCTTACACCAAAAGCGGCAGCACCGTGGTCGGTTTGTTCAACCCCAACTTGCTGGCCGCACGCAGCCAGCACCTGGAAGTGGGCAGCAAGTGGGCCCCCTCCGTGGACACGCGCTTAGATGCCGCGTGGTTTCGCATCACCACCGACAACGAAATTGTGTCGTCGCTGTCTGCTGGCGGCAAAACTGCGTACACCAACGCCAGTCAAACCTTGCGCGACGGGTTTGAACTGTCTTGGCGTCAACGCATCAACCCACACTGGCGCGGTCTGGCTTCTGCCACGCTCATGAATGCCAGCTACACGCAAGGCTTCAACACGGTCGTGGCGGGCAGCCAACTGCCTGGCATCCCGCAACGACAACTGTTTAGCTCGCTGCAATGGTCGCAGCTGGGTTTCAGTGGCACAGCGCGCAAACCAGCCTTGGGCACGGAGGTCACCCTGGATTGGATGGCGCGTTCACAGCTGTGGGCCGACGACAACAACACCGCCCGTGCCGCAGGGTTTGGTGTGTTCAACGCACGCGTGCGTCAGCGCTACGCGGTGGGCACCGCGCAGATAGAAGCGTTTGTGGGCATCGACAACCTGAGCAACCGCAGCACGGTGGGCTCGGTCATCGTCAACCAAGCCAGCAGCCAGTACTTCGAACCCGGGCTGCCGCGGTCGTGGGTGCTGGGCGTGCAAAGCCGACTCCCTCTCTGACGCTCAGCTGGCAATTACCCATACAAAGAGACCACGAATCGCCTTTGCGACTCGGCCTTGGGGGGACTTCGATTTAAATCCACCCCCTCACACAAGGAGACCTCCGTGCAACAACGACGCTTCATCCGCACGCTGCAAAACGCAGCACTCACCCTGGGCCTGGGCCTGGCCAGCGCTGGTGCCTTCGCACAAGCAGCGCCCGCTGCGCCCGCCGCAGCCGCCATTCCGCCCACCTGGGCCCAAGGCCGCACGCCCGAACAAGCGGCGCTGAATTTGACGCCCAACCCACCCGGCATGACCGCACTGCCCGCGAGCGACATCCCGACCCAAAACCTCAAAGCCCCCGCTGGCTTCAAAGTTGAGTTGTGGGCCACGGGCATGCCCAATGCACGCTCCATGGTGCAAAGCCCCAGCGGCACCTTGTTTGTCGGCACCCGCTTCACGGGTAACGTGTATGCCGTGATCGACAAGGGCGACAAGCGCGAAGTCAAAACCATTGCCAAAGGCCTGCACCGCCCCAACGGCGTGGCATTCAAAGACGGCTCGCTGTATGTGGCTGAGCTGTCGCGCATCATTCGCTACGACAACATCGAAGCAAACCTGGACAACCCACCGGCTCCCGTGGTCGTGTTTGACGCGCTGCCCAACGACGAAGCCCACGGCTGGAAATTCATGAAGTTGAGCCCAGACGGCAACTACCTGTATTTCCAAATCGGCACACCCGCCAACATCGTGGTCCAGCCCGTCACGCACGCCACCATCGTGCGCTTGAACCTCAAGACCAACAAGCTAGAGACCATGGCACATGGCGTGCGTAACAGCGTGGGCATGGACTTCCACCCCGTCACCAAAGAACTCTGGTTCACCAACAACGGCCGCGACTGGGTGAACGATGACCTGCCCAACGACACCTTGCACCGCCTCACCCGCAAGGGCATGAACTTTGGCTACCCCTTCTGCCATCAAGGCGACTTGCTCGACCCCGATCACGGCAAAGGCCGTACCTGCGACGAGTTCGACAAGCCTGTGTTGAAGATTGGCCCCCACGTGGCCGCTTTGGGCATGCGTTTCTACACCGGCAAGCAGTTCCCTGCCGAGTACAAAAACAACATCTTCATCGCTGAGCACGGCTCTTGGAACCGCACCAAGAAAACTGGCTACGACGTGGTGCGCGTGGTGCTCGATGCCAAAGGCAACGTGACCAAAAAAGAAGTCTTCATCTCTGGCTGGGCCAGCGGCGAAGACTACTTTGGCCGCCCTGCTGACGTGCATGTCTTGAAAGACGGCTCGTTGCTGGTGTCTGACGACGTGGCGGGCGCGATCTTCCGCGTGACCTACGCCAAATGAGCTTTTTAAAGCTCTCCAAGGCCATTCAAGGAATGGCCTTTTTTACGTTGGCACTCACCAGCACGCTGGCGGTGTCTGCCCCCGATGCGGTGGCTGGCAAAGCCAAAGCCCAGCTGTGTGTCGCATGTCATGGCGAGCAGGGCGTGTCTGCCATACCAGGCGTGCCGCATCTGGCAGCGCAACCCCCGCTGTCGGTGTTCTACCAACTGTTGCAATTCCGTGACCAACGCCGCAAAGGCGGTGGCATGGAGGCCATCGCCGCCAACCTGAGCGAGCAAGACATGCGCGACATTGCGGCACATTACGCCGCACTGCCTGCGCCGCCAGCACAAACGGGTGGTGATGCCGCCAAAATTGCCAAAGGCCAGGTCATTGCGCAACAGCAGTACTGCTCGTCATGCCACGGCGCCAAGTTGCAAGGCCAAAAGCATGTGCCACGCCTGTCGGGTCAGTCGAGCGAGTACTTCACCACCCAGTTGCGCAACCTGCGCTCTGGCGCACGCGCCGACATGGACGGCACCATGGGCAGCGCCGCCCGCAGCCTGACCGACGAAGAGATTGACGCCATGGCGGTTTATGCTGCCAGCTTGCCTTAGAGGAGAACCCACCATGACCCAGACACGACGCATCCTGCACGGATTACTTGTTTCACTGGGTCTGGTGCTCACCGTGATGACCTGTGGCGGCGGCGCAGCAAGCGCCGCCACATTCCCCACCAAACCCATTCGCATCGTGGTGGGTTTTCCAGCCGGGGGCCCCCTGGACTTACACGCGCGTTTGCTGGCCGACAAGCTGCAAGCGGTGCTCGGTCAACCGGTGTTGATCGACTACAAATCCGGCGCAGGCGGCACCGTAGGTGCACAAGAGGTCATGAAGTCGCCCCCCGATGGCCACACCTTGATGCTGGCCAATACCGGCGTGATGGTGATCAACCCGGCGCTCTACACCAAACTGCCCTACGGCACGCTGCGCGACTTTGTGCCCGTGGCGCGCACCGCCATGCAACCCCTGGCCTTGTTGGTCAACCCCAAGTTGCCCGTCACCACCTTGCCGCAATTCATTGCCTATGCCAAGGCGCGCCCTGGGCAAATCAACTACGGCTCAGCAGGCAATGGGGGCATCAGCCACTTGGTGCCCGAGATGTTCAAAAACGCCACGGGTTTGTTCATGGTCCACATCCCTTACCGTGGCAGTGCGCCCGCCTTTACCGACTTGATGGCCGGTCAAGTGCAGTTCATGGCCGAGAGCATTCCGCAAGCGGCCAACTACCACCGCCAAGGCAAGGTGCGCGCCCTGGCTGTGACCAGCCGCGAACGCAGCGTGGCCTTGCCCGATGTGCCCACGGTGATTGAAAGCGGTTTGCCGGGCTTTGAGGTGGTGGGCTTTTATGGTTTCTTGGCGCCAGCGGGCACACCCAAAGAGGTGGTGCAACAGCTCAGCGATGCCTTCAAAACTGTGCTCGGTCAAGCCGATGTGCGCAGCCGCATGACCGACCAAGGTGCCGACCCGGCGTTCTTGGGTGCCGACGACTTTGCCAAATTTCTCAGCACAGAATTGGCGCGTTGGTCGGAGGTGGTGAAAAAGTCGGGCGCAAAGCTGGACTGAACACCTTTTGCGCGCGTGCCTCGCAAGGCTCAGGTCTCTGACTTGCGCTTGCCCGGTTTGGCCGCATCCACCTGCGTCCACAGTGGCGCACGACTCTCGTCGTTGTGCAGGTGGACAAACTTTCTCAACAAGCGCATGAACACCTTTTGTTCGGACTCGGTCAGTGGCGAAAGCAATTTTTCGCGCATGCGGTAGACACCGCTGACGGTGTCATCCAACAACTGCTCCCCCTCTGGCGTCAGGCGCAAACTCAGCAAGCGTCGGTCCACGGTCGAGACAGTGCGCGCAATCAGGCCGCGCTTTTCCAACTTGGCTGCGGTCAAAGCGGCCGACGAAGTGTCAATGCCAATCAGTCGGGCCAGCCGCACTTGGTCAACGTCGGGGGTTTCATGGATCATGCGCAAAATCGCGAACTCTTTGGGGCTGACCACCTCGCCCACTTCTTCTTGAAACAAGCTCACCGTGATTTGATGCGCACGACGCATCAAATGCCCCGGCTGATCGTAAAGATCTGCGGAAACCGATTGACGTGAGGTGGTGGTTTTTTTCATGAGACCTGTATTTTGAGGCAAGGCATTAGGGTATCTCCGTGCATGGATCGAGAAAATCATGAAATACCATGAAACCTTCAGCATACTGAAGGAAACCCTCCGTGACCCACCGTCGACTCCCCAAACGCGCCTTCCTGGTTCAACTGGCCTGTGCAGCAGCGTGTGTGCCCAGCTTGGCATTTGCACAAGCGCCCACCTTCAAAGTGGGTTTGATCCTGCCCATGACGGGTCCCTTTGCATCCACCGGTCGACAAATCGATGCCGCTGTGAAGCTCTACATGGCCGACAACGGCAGCGACGTGGCCGGACGCAAAATTGAAGTGATCTTGCGCGACGACGGCGGTGTGCCCGACCAATCCAAGCGCATCGCCCAAGAGCTGGTGGTCAACGACAAGGTCGATGTGCTGGCAGGCTTTGGCATCACGCCATCGGCCTTGGCCGTGGGCCCCATTGCCACCCAAGGCAAAACCCCAGCCGTCATCATGGCCGCCGCCACCACCGGCATCGTGGCCACCTCGCCCTACCTGGTGCGCACCAGTTACACCTTGTCGCAGTCCGCTGGCACCATGGCCGAGTGGGTCAAACGCCAAAAAATTGGCCGAGTGATGACCATGGTCTCCGACTACGGCCCCGGCATTGACGCGGAGAAAACCTTCAAAGAACACGTCGAACGTGATGGCGGCAAAGTGGTGGGCGAAATTCGCGTGCCCATGCGCAACCCCGACTTCGCGCCCTATCTGCAAAAAATTCGCGACGAAAAACCCGACGCCTTGTTTGTGTTCATTCCCTCCGGCCCAGCGGTGAGTTTGATGAAGCAGTTCACGGAACGTGGCTTGGACAAAGCAGGCGTGAAGCTGATTGGCGATGGGGGGGTGACCGACGACGACACCTTGAACGACATGGGTGACGCCGCGCTGGGTGTGGTGACCTCGTTCCACTACTCGGCATCGCATGACTCGGCCTTGAACAAAAAATTTGTCGCTGCATTTGGCAAGGCCAACAACGGCATGCGTCCCAACTTCATGGCGGTGGGCGGCTACGACGGCATGCATGCCATCTACACCGCGCTCAAGGCCACCAAAGGTCAGGGCAAAGGCATGGACTTGGTGGATGCCATGAAGGGCCTGAGTTTTGAGAGCCCACGTGGGCCCATCCAAATCAGCGCACAAACACGCGACATCGTGCAAGACGTGTACATCCGAAAAGTTGAGCGTAAAAACGGACAACTCTGGAACACCGAGATCGACACCGTCAAAGCCGTGACCCCTTGAGTTTGAGAGAACACACCATGAATGCCCCCATACAACCGGTTCATCTGACACGACACACCCGAACCTTTCCCTTGAACCGGTGGTGGATCGCTGGTTTTTCTTGGGAGCTGAAAGACCAGCCTGTGGCACGCACCCTGCTGGGCAAGGCCATGGTGTTGTTTCGCACCCCCGACGGGCAGGTGGCGGCGCTGCAAGACCGCTGCTGCCACAAAGACTTGCCCTTGTCATGCGGCAAGGTCGAGGGGCGCGGCTTGCGCTGCGGCTACCACGGACTGCTGTACTCACACGAAGGCACGTGTGTAGAGATTCCGGGCCAAGACAAAATTCCGGCCAAGGCCAAAGTGGTGTCTTACCCCTTGCGCGAGAAAGACCAAATTTTGTGGGTGTGGGTAGGCGACACGCCCGATGCCAGCCCCCAAGATGAACCACCCGCCTACCCGGTGCACAGCGACCCCAAGTACAAATTTGGCGGCGACTGCTACCACTACGACGCGCCCTACATGCTGATCCACGAAAACCTGCTGGACTTGAGCCACCTGGGTTACGTCCACACCAAAACGATTGGTGGCAATCCCGCCATCCACATGAACGCGAAGCTGACCGTGAGCCAAGAAGGCGATGTGGTCAAGGTCACGCGCTTGATGCCCAACTCAGAACCACCACCGACCTACACCGCAGCCTGGCCGTTCAAAGGCCGGGTGGACCGCTGGCAAGAGGTGGCATTTCATGTCACACATGAGCTGATCTGGACCGGTGCCATGGATGTGGGCTCGGGCAGCTACGACGACCCTAACCGTGAAGGCTTTCACATGCGCGGCTTGCACGGCGTGACGCCAGAGACCGACACCACCACGCATTACTTCTGGACCATTGCCACCAACCCGCACCCCGACAAAGACAACATCGTCGATCTGGTGGTCCAACAAACCGCCGCCACCTTTCTAGAAGACAAAGTCATCATCGAAGCGCAATGGCAAAACCAGCAACGCTTTGGCCATCCGCCGCAACTCGACATCCACGTCGACGTCGGTCCCAACCGCGCCAAGCGCGTGGTCGAGCGCTTGCTGGCCAACGAGTCCAAGGCTTAGTGGGAACCGTAATGCTGCTGCACCAAACGGCGCAGCAGCTCCAAGCCATAGCGCGTGAGCTGGGTGGCGGGTCGCGCCTTGGGCACCGCCACCGTGAAGCGGTTGCGAATTTGCGGTGAGGTGATCTGCGCCACATGCGGTGGCAAGTGACTTGGCCACGACTTCAAGGCACTCACGGGCAACACGGTGTTGGCCACCCCTCGGGCCACCAGAGGCAGCACGGTTTGGATCGAGTCCACCTCAGCCACCACGCGCAGCATCACACCACGCGGTTGCACTGCGTCTTCGAGCAACTGGCGCAAAGCGTGTGGGCCGCTGGGCAACACCAACTCGTATTGCCCCACATCGGCCAGTTTGATGCGCGCAGGCAGCGCGTGTGACGAGATCAACACCAGGTCTTCCCGCACCAAGGTCTCCAGCGTCAACTGGGGCGAGTGGGGCGGGTCAAACAACACCGCCAAATCAATACGCCCAGCAATCAACCACTCGCGCAAAGGCACGCTCAAACCTTCGGCAATGCTGATGGACGCGTCGGGGAACTGCTGCCGAAAGCTCTGCACCAGGTCGGTCGTCATGGTGTGCGCCACACGCGGGGGCAAGCCAATCGTCAAACGACCGTGTGGGCTTTTGTGGCGCTCAAGCATGTCGGCCTTGGCACGCGCCACGCCTTCAAACAAACCGCGTGCATGACCGAGCAAGGCCAAACCCGTTTCGGTGGGCTCCACGCCACGGCCGTGGCGGGTCAACAAGCGGTGACCGGTTTCTTCTTCCAGCAAGGCAATTTGTCGGCTCAAGGCCGGTTGCGACATGTCCAAAATCGCTGCCGCACGGCTCAAACTGCCGGCATCAATGACCGCTACAAAGTATTCCAAGCGTTGCAAGTTCATGCGGTGCGCAAACCCTTCCAGTCATTCATCTCAACTATCCGCTTTACTGATAACTGATATTTACAAAAGGTCAATTCTAGGGCGGCAATTGCACCCAAAATTGCACCCACCATGACACCCACCCCCACCCCCGTTCAAACCTACATGACCACCCCGTCTCAGCCGGGCTGGCAACTGCCCGCCCACGCGTGCGACGCACATGTGCATGTGTTCGGCCCCACGGCCCGTTTCCCCTACGTGCCTGGGCTGCAAAAAGTTCCGGCAGATGCCCCCAAAGAAGCCTTGTTTGCCTGGCACCAGCGCCTGGGCTTTGCGCGCTGCGTGGTGGTGCAATCCGCCGTGCACGGCATGGACAACCGCGTGGTGGAAGAAACCTTGCAAGCCGGCGGCGGTCGTTACCTCGGCGTAGCCCTGGTACCTGTGGACGTGGGTCTGCCTGAGTTGCAACGCTTGGCAGGGCTGGGCTTTCGTGGCGTGCGCTTTAACTTCATGAAACACTTGGGCGCAGGTGCCGACCCACAGGCCCTGATTGCCCTCACCCACCGCTTGGCCGATTGCCAGATGCACTTGCAGGTGCATTTTGAAAGCAGCTTGATCCACACCTTGGGCGACGTCTTCAAACAGTCGGCCGTGCCGGTGGTGATTGACCACATGGCCCGTGTCGACGCCACGCTGGGCGCACAGCATGCCGACTTCCAGGCGCTGTGCCATTTGCTGGACAAGCCGATGTTCCACGTCAAGGTCAGCGGCATCGACCGCATCGACGAGAAAGTTCCTCTGGCCTCGCCGCCTTACCCACACGGTGTGGCGCTGGCCAAGTATTTGGTCGACACCTTCCCCACCCAATGCGTGTGGGGCAGTGACTGGCCTCACCCCAACCACACCCACGTGCCCGATGACGGCGTGCTGACTGACGCCATCCAGCGCATCGCCACCACGCCCGCCCTGGTGCAAGCGCTGTTGGTGGACAACCCGCAAGCGCTCTACCGCTTTGAACACTGAACCACAAGGACACCCCATGACAGGACGTATGCAAGACAAAGTGGTGCTGGTCACTGGCGCAGGCTCGGTGGGCCCGGGCTGGGGCAATGGCCGGGCCATCTCGGTGCGCATGGTGCAAGAAGGCGCGCGCGTGATGGCGCTTGACCGTGAACAAGCGCGACTGGAAGAAACCCTCTCACGCGCCCAAGCCGTGACAGGCGTCAACCAAGGCCAAATTTCCTCCATGACCTGTGATGTCACCAGCAGCGATTCCATCGCCCAAGCGGTGCGCGCCACCGTCGAAAAATTTGGCCGCATCGATGTACTCATCAACAACGTCGGCGGCTCGGCACCCGGTGGGCCTGTTGAGATGAGCGAAGAGGTGTGGCACGCACAAATTGGCCACAACCTCACCAGCGTGTTTTTGACCTGCAAGCATGTGCTCCCGCTGATGGAAGCACAAGGGTCTGGTGCCATCGTCAACATGGCGTCCACCTCGGGTATCCGCTGGACAGGCGCGGCCCAAGTGGCCTACGCCGCCACCAAGGCGGCGGTGATTCAAATGGGCCGCGTGATTGCGGTGCAGTACGCCAAAAAGGGCGTGCGCGTGAACACCGTGGTGCCGGGTCAGTTGCACACCCCGATGGTGGAAACCCGCTTGGCCAAACAACGCTCAGGGGGCGATGTCGAGGCCTTGCTGGCCCAGCGCCAATCACGCATCCCCTTGCCCTTCATGGGCGACGGCCAAGACACGGCCAACGCCGTGCTGTTTTTGGCCAGCGATGAGGCACGCTTCATCACTGGCACCGAAATCATTGTCGACGGCGGCATGTCCGTGCGCTGCGATTAACCCCCAAGGAGACTCTCATGACACGCTTCACCAAACGCGGCCTGCACAAATTACTGGCCCTGAGTTTGCTGGCAGGTTTTGCCACTTTCGCGTCAGCGCAAACCAAGATCACTCGCATCTTGGTGGCCTTTCCGCCCGGCGGTCCGGTGGACTTTGTGGCCCGCACACTGACCGATCAACTGAGCAAAGAACTGGGCCACCAAGTGATGGTCGAAAACAAAGCCGGGGCCAACGGCGCGATTGCCGCCGACACCATGCTCAAAGCGCCCGCCGATGGTCAAACCTTGTGGCTCACCAGTGTGGGCGCAGTGGCCATCAACCCCTCGCTCTACCCCAACCTCGCCTACGACCCAGTGCGCGACTTGGCCCCCGTGTCGTTGGTGGTGAACAACGTGGAAATGTTGGTGGTCAACCCCAACAACCCCGTCAACACCCCGCAAGAGTTCATTGCAGCGGCCAAGCTCAAGCGCGTGACCATGGCGTCGTCTGGCACCGGCAGCGTGCCGCACTTGGCCATGGAGCTGTTGGCTGACGCCACCCACACCGACTTGGTTCACATCCCCTACAAAGGCGCGGCACCCGCGATCACCGATGTGATGGCTGGCCATGTGGATGGTTTCTTTGGCGACATTCCCGGCCTGATGGGCCAAGTGCGCAACGGCAAGCTCAAGCCGGTGGCGATTGCGGCCACACGCCGTCACCCCCTGTTCCCCGATGTCAAAACCTTCCAGGAAATTGGTGTGCCCGGCGTGGACTCGGACAACTGGTATGCCTTGTTTGCGCACAAGAACACCCCCCCCGCAGAGCTTGAACGCCTCAACCAAGCCGTGCGTCGCACCCTTGCGAGCGAGAGCGTGCGCAGCAAGCTGATTGCCTCGGGCGCCGAGCCTGCCGCCACCAGCCCAACCGAGCTGAGCACTCTGCTGAAAAACGACATGGCCAAGTGGGGCCGTGTGATTCGCCTCAAGAAAATCACCGCGGACTGACACCTCCAACATCCACACGCACACACACCATGACACACACTGCACGCATCACCCCCATCACGCCTGGCACACGCCCTGAACTGGCTGAACTCGAAGCCAAGATCGTGGCCAAACGCGGCAAGGTCACGCCGCTCTACCAATACCTGCTCAACAGCCCCGACATGGCCCAAGGTTGGGAAGAGTTCACCCGCGCCGTGCGTCAGCGCAACAGCTTGCCTGGCGATTTACGCGAGCTGGTGATCTTGCGCGTGGCCGTGCTCAACCGTGCGCATTACGAGTTTGATGCCCACGTGCCCTTCGCCTTGAAAGAAGGCATGGCTGCGCACAAAGTCGAGGCCGTGAAAGAAACACCCATCTCGTCACAGTTCACCGAGCTGGAGCAACTGGTGCTCGAGCTCACCGACACCATGACCCGCGACATCGACGTGCCCGAGCCCTTGTTTGCCCGCATCCATGAACACTTCCAAGGCCAGGCGCTGCTCGACTTGTGCATCACCATCGGGGCCTACAACATGGTCTCGCGTGTGTTGGTCGCGTTGCACATTGGGCACTGACATGCCAACACAACTGTGTGACGCCTTGCTGCTGAAAACCAGCCACCCGTACCCGCCAGGCACCGTGGCACGCTGGCACGACACCATGGCAGACACCCCCTTGGCACAAGCCAGGGTGCAAAGTGTGGCCACGGCCAATGCCGAGAACGGCCAGCCCATGCACCACATCTACCTGCACCTGCCCCAAGCCACCGAGCTAGCCCTCAGCGACTGTGTGGCGTTTGAAAAACGCTGGCATGCCTTGACAGGCCACAGTGCCGAGGTGTCGCGCCTACGTGAAATGCTGCGCTGTGAAGGCGCCAGCTTTGGCGACACACCCGGCGTGCACTATGTGGTCGAAACCGACACCGACGACGGCTGGCAAGCAGAGATCTTCAACTGGTACGACCAAGAACACATGCCCGGCCTGGCCCGTGTGCCAGGCTGCATCTTGGCGCGCCGCCTGGTCAACCTCGACCACGCGCCCTACTCTTTCGCCTGCTACGACCTGGCGAGCAAGGAGACGCTGGGCTCCCCCCCGTGGCTGGCTGTGCGTGGCACCGCGTGGAGCGACAAATGCCGCCCACACTTTGTGAACACGCTGCGCACCATGTTTGAAAACCCCAACGCCTGAGGACTGCCCATGACCGAACGCTTCTCGCAACTGCGCTACGAAGACCTCGCCCCCGAGGTCCAGCCACTGGCCGACGACATCCTCAAAGTCTCCAGCGCGGCACTGGGTGGTCCCTACAACGCCTTGCTGCGCAGCCCCGACATGGCGCGGCGCTGCTTTGACTTTCTGGATTACCTGCGCTTCAAAACCTCGGTCAGCAAACGCTTGAACGAATTTGCCATCCTCATCCAGGCCCGCATTGCCAATGCGCAATACGAGTGGTGGGCGCACGACCCGATTGCGCAAAAAGCCGGTTTATCACCCGCCATCATTGAACAGCTGCGTCAATGCCAACGCCCGCAAGGCATGCAAGACGACGAGGCCTTGGTGTATGACTTTTGCATCCAGCTCAGCCTGAACCACCGCGTGCCCGACGACCTGTGGCAACGCGCCATCCACAGCCTGGGCGAGCAAGCGGTGGTCGACCTCACCGTGCTCTCAGGCACCTATGTGATGGTGTCGATGTTGCTCAACGCCACCCAAGTGGGCATTCCCAACGGGGGCGCAGAGCCCTTGGAGGTCATGTCACCGCTGGACATTCGCCAACGTTTGCTGAGCTGAGTTCTGTCACGTGTTCAACCAGGAGTTTGTCATGCGCCAACCGACTTGGAAGATCAGTTTGATGGGCCTGTTGCTGTGTGCAGCCCAAGCTTGGGCACAAAGCAACACCGTGCGCTTGGTGGTGCCGTTTGCCACGGGTGGCCCCACCGACATCGCGGCACGGGTGATTGCGCCGCTGCTGTCCGAAGCCATGGGCAAGCCCGTGATCGTGGACAACCGCGTGGGTGCCACCGGCGCCATTGGGGCCGAGTATGTGGCGCGTGCGCCTGCTGATGGCCAGACGATTTTGTTTGGCACCAGCAGCATCATGGCGGCCAACCCAGCGCTTATGCCCAAACTCTCGTTCGACCCCGTGCGCGACTTTGCGCCGGTGAGCCTGATCGCCACGATTGAAAACATCTTGGTGGTACACCCCTCGGTGCCTGCCAACAATGTGCAAGAGTTCATCCGTTACGCCAAAGACAACCCCGGCAAACTGTTTTACGGCTCCTCGGGCATTGGCAGCACCTACCACCTGGGTGCCGAGATGTTTGCCCACATGACCAAGACGCAGCTCTCGCATGTGCCCTACAAGGGCCAGGGGCCGGCAGCCCAAGACTTGTTGGCTGGCCATTTGCAGCTGATGTTCGATGCCTTCAACTCGGCAGTGCCCAACATCAAGGCAGGCCGCGTCAAGGCGCTGGGCATTGCCAGCGCCAAACGTCACCCCGAGTTGCCTGACCTGCCCACCATCAGCGAACAAGGTGTGCCCGGCTACGTGACCACCATCTGGATTGCCTTCTTTTTGCCGGCCAAAACACCCACGGCGGTGGTGGAGAAAATGAACGCTGATTTGAAAACCATTTTGCAACGCCCCGATGTGCGCGAACGCTTTGCCAAATTGGGCATGCAGTCGGCCAGCTCCAGCGCCGGCGAACTCGACACCTTGCTCAAACAAGAATTGGCCTTGTGGAGCCGCGTCGTCAAAGACGGCAACATCAAACCCGAATAACCCGTATCAACACACCTATCAACACCCTGAGAGACACACATGAACCACGTTCCTAAACGCCACCTGCTCACGCGCCTTTGGGCCACAGCACTGCTGGCCACGCTGGGCCTGTCATTGGCACAAGCGGCCGACAACGATTACCCCAACAAACCTGTCACTGTCATCGTGGCCTACGCCCCCGGCGGCCAAGGCGATGTGTTTGCACGCTTGGTCAGCGACAAGCTGTCCACGATCTACAAACAAGCCGTGGTGGTCGACAACAAACCGGGCGTCTCCGGCACGGTGGGTACACGCATCGCGGCCAAAGCCAAAAACGACGGCTACACCTTGTTCCTGGGTCAGACCGGTGAGATCACCGTCAACCGCGTGCTCATGAAAGACCTGGGCTACGACCCCATGAAAGAACTGGTGCCGGTGGTGCTGATTGGCAATGCGCCTCTGGTCATGCTGGCACCCGCCGATGCCCCTTACAACACCGTGGCTGAATTCATCCAAATGGCACGCGCCAAACCTGGCGAGTTCAGCTACGGTTCGGTCGGTGCGGGCACGCCAGGCCACCTGTCCGCCGTGGCCTTGGCCCTCGGGGCCAAGCTCAACATGGTCCACGTGCCCTACAAAGGCGTGGGCCCCTTGATGTCCGACCTGATGGCAGGTCGCTTGCAAGCCTTCTTCAGCAGCGCTTCAGCGGCCATGCCCCAAATCAAAGGCGGCAAGCTTAAAGCACTGGGCGTGACCACCACCCGCCGCATGAACTCTTTGCCCAACGTGCCCACCGTGGCCGAGGCGGGCTTGCCAGGCTTTAGCTACACCTTGTGGGGCGGCTTGTTTGCGCCAGCAGGCACACCTGTAGAGGTGATTGAGCGCTTGAACCGCGATGTCAACAGCGTGCTGGCCATGCCTGAGATTCGCAGCCGTCTGGAGAGCGACAACGTGGCGGTGCCCAAAAACACGCCCGCTGAATTTGCCGACTACGTGCGCAGCGAAGCGGTGAAGTTTGAAAAGCTCATCAAAGATGCCGACCTGAAACTTGAACAGTGACCCGCATAAGCGATCTCGCTTGTTTGTTCATCCTCCTCTTTCCTTTTGACCCACCGATAAGTTGTTTATGAAAATTGTTGTTTTACCCGGCGATGGCATTGGCCCCGAAACCATGGCGGTCACCGTCGATGTGCTGCAAGCCGCCTCCAAACGCTTCAACCTTGGCCTGGAGTTGATGCACGACATCGCCGGCCACGCCAGCTTGCAGCAACACGGCGCCACCGTGACCCCTGCGCTGTTGGAGAAAGTCAAAAACGCCGATGGCCTGATGCTCGGCCCCATGGCCACCTACGACTTCAAAGACGAAGCCAAAGGCGAAATCAACCCCTCCAAGTTTTTCCGCAAAAGCCTGGACCTGTTTGCCAACATCCGCCCGGCACGCACCTACCCCGGCGTGAAAACCATCACCTCAGCCTTTGACTTGGTGGTGGTGCGCGAAAACACCGAGGGCTTTTATGCCGACCGCAACGTGGAGTCGGGCAACAGCGAAATCTTGGTCACACCCGACGTCGCCATTTCGCTGCGTCGCATCACCCGCGAATGCTGCGAGCGCATTGCACGCAGCGCGTTTGAACTGGCCATGCAACGCAAGCGCCACCTGACCCTGGTGCACAAACACAATGTGCTCAAAGTCACCGATGGCATGTTTTTGGATGCCTGTCACCGCGTGGCCAAAGATTTTCCCGAGGTGACGGTGGACGATTTCATCGTCGACGCCATGATGGCCCACGTGGTGCGCGCACCGGCACGCTTTGACGTGATCGTGACCACCAACATGTTTGGTGACATCTTGTCGGACCTCACCGCAGAACTCTCAGGCAGCTTGGGGCTCGGCGGCTCTTTGAACGCGGGCTTGAACAACGCCATGGGCCAAGCGGCACATGGCTCGGCCCCCGACATTGCGGGCCAAGACATTGCCAACCCGTTCTCGCTGGTGTTGTCGGCCTCCATGTTGCTGAGCTGGCACGCCCAGCGCTCAGGTAACGCCGCTTACTTGCAGGCCGCACAAGCCATCGACCAAGCCGTGGAAGACTGCATTGCCAATGGCGAATGCACGCGCGACGTGGGCGGCAAATTGGGCACGCACGCCACCGGTCAGGCCGTGGTGAAACGCTTGGGTTGAAAACACAAACGCCACCCGAGGGTGGCGTTTGTGCTGGCCTCAAAGGCGATGTTCAGGCACGTCCCAGCAAGCGCTGGGCATTGCGGCTTTCAATGGCCGTCAGGTCGTTCATGCTGAAGCCCATGGCCATGAGGCCTTTGACGTGGTCGAGTGAGGTGCGGTACGGGAAGTCGGTGCCAAACACCACCTGCGACACATCCACCAGGTTCAAGAGCGACAGCAGCGCACCAGGGTGCGAGGCTTGCGCCGTGTCGTAGTAGAAGCTGCGCAGGGTCGGCAGCACTTGGTCGCTGGGCAAGATCTTGCCGAAGTTGGCATTGAGCTTGGGCAGCATGGTCAGGCGCTCCACCAAGAATGGCATGGTGCCCCCCGCATGCGAGAAGATGAACTTGATGTCTTTGCAGCGCGTGGCCGTGCCGCTGAACAACAAGCTGGTGATGGTGCGGGTGGTGTCGGTGGCGAACTCGATGGTCGAGCCCGGCACACCTTCTTGCAAGTTGCCGCAGCACTTGGGGTTGGATGGGTGGGTGTAGACCACCAGCTTGCGGCGGTTGATCTCGTCCATGATGGGCGCAAACGCCTTGTCGCCCAACCATTTGCCGTCGTAGCTGGTGAGCATGGCAATGCCGTTGGCCTTGAGCACGTCCACGCTGTAGGCAATCTCGGCCAAGGCGCCATCTACGTCGAGCATGGGCAGGGTGGCAAAGAAACCAAATTGACTGGGGTAGTCACGCGCCAGCTGGGCACCGTATTCGTTGCTCACGCGGGCCATGGCGCGCATGGTGGCCGCATCGCCAAAGCTGGCTGCAGGTGTGGTGGGTGAGGTGATCGAATACGTCACGCCTGCTTGGGCCATGTCATCGAGCGTTTTGTTGAGCGACCAATTGCGTGCCGGCGGTTCAGCCAGTTTGCGGGTTTCCAGCTCTTTCAAAAACGCGGGCGCCCACACGTGGTGGTGCACATCCACCAGCGAGCGTTTGGCCACGCTGGGCAGGGGTGCGTCTTTGGACGAGGTGGCGCACGATGGCAACACCGCAGCCGCACCAGCGGCCAGCAGGCCCGTCAAAAAGCCACGGCGTGGGGTGCATTGGTTGCAACCGTCTTGGGGATGAAAGCGCTGTGCCACAAAAGTCTCCTGGGTCTGACAAAGTTAGCGCGACTTTGCCAGAAGAGCTCGTGCTTGCCCATGGGGTTGGCACCAGTGCCCAGTCCCTCGGGCGACTGATTCAAATATAAGCATCTCTTGATATGCCTCAAGGGAAGGCGCATGATGAAGCGATCCAATGCAATGCCTGTATTGGCTCAACGCTTCATCGGAGAAATGTATGACATCAAATGTTGGCGGTATTGACCGCGTTTTGCGCATCGTCGTGGGCGCCGTGCTGGTGGCCCTAGCACTCACCCACACCATCGGCGCATGGGGCTATCTGGGCCTGATCGTGCTGGCCACGGGCGTGTTCAGTTTTTGCGGGGTATACACCTTGCTGGGCATCAACACCTGCCCCATGAAAGACAACCACCCCACCTAACAGACACGCCCAGCAGACATCAGGCAGAGGCGAGCTTGGGCTTCAAGTGACCAGACCCACGCAACCACAGCAGCCCCAGGCCTGCCAGGGCGACGGGCAGCAGTGAGCCCCAGTTCAACCACGCCCAACCTTGGGTCGTGACCAAGGCCCCCGACGCAAACGATGTGACGGCCATGGTGGCAAACACACAGAAGTTGATGGCGGCCTGGGCACGGTTTTTTTCTTGTGGGGTGTAGGACAACATGGACAAAGTGGTGCTGCCTGTGAACAGGAAGTTCCAACCCACGCCCAACAAGAACAAAGCCACCAGGAACTGGTTCAGTTCTGCGCCCGACAACGCCACCGCAATGCAGGCAAAGTTCAGCAGCACGCCCACGCCCATCACAGGCAGCACGCCAAAGCGCTTGATCAAATGCCCCGTCACAAAGCCTGGGGCAAACATGCCAATCACGTGCCACTGCAATACCCACGCTGTGTCTGAAAACGGCAAGCTGCACACCTGCATGGCCAAGGGCGTGGCGGCCATCAACAAATTCATCACGCCATAGCCCAGCGCCGCGCACAGGGCAGACACCACAAAAACAGGTTGCCGCATGATCACACCCAAAGGACGTCCCGGCTGATCGGTGCTTGACGCCACAGGGGCAGGTGGAAACTCAATGAACGCCATCACGCCCATCGACACCACGGCCACCAAGGCCAGCGCCACATAAGCACCAGCGAATGGAAACGCCAACAAGTTCTTGGTGTACATCGCCAAATTGGGGCCCACGATGGCCCCAATCAAACCGCCCGCCATCACCAGAGAGACAGCTTTTTCGCGGTAGTCCACCGTGGTCAACTCAGCTGCGGCAAAGCGGTACAGCTGCGCATTGGCGCTGTAGTAACCGGCCACAAAAGTGGTCACCACCAGCAACCAAAACGACTGGGTCAACACCGCCCAAGCGCCCAGACCCGCCGACAGCAGAGCTACCAAGAGTCCCAACTGAAACGAACCTTTGCGCCCAAACCGTTGCTGCGACTTGGCCACCAAACCCGTGCTGAGCGCCCCACCCACCACATAGCCCATCACAGGCAAGGTGGCCATCCAGCCCACCGGGGCCAAGCTCAACCCGACCAGGCCGTTGATGGCGATGAAGGTGACGTTGTTGGTCAGGAACAAGCCCTGGGCGATGGCAAGCAATAAAAGGTGACGGTTCATGGTCTAGGTTATAGCTGAGTTGCGGTGCTCAATCGCCCAGCAATGGCTTCTTGGCGACAAAGCCCAACAGGCCTGACATGCCGTTGTGCGCGCTGCCCTCGGCAATAGAGGCTTCGTAGGTTTGCAGATCCAGCACCTCGTAGCCAGGAAACGAGGCACGCATCAACGCTTCGTCGTACAAGTGGTCGAGTTCACCCGGGCCTCCGGTGTTGAACCTGAGCTGCGCGGTGCTGTAGCCCTGAATCACCAACACGCCACCGGGCTTCAAACACCTGTCCATGCGTGCAAACAACTGCGCACGCTGATCGGGGCCGGCAAACTGAAAGAAGATGCCCACCACGTTGTCGTAACGCGCTGGCGGCCACGCAAACGACTGCCAGTCGCTGCACTGAAAGTTCACCTGCACCTGGTGCGCTTGGGCCAATTGATGGGCCTTGATCACAGCGTTGGATGAAAAGTCAAACGCATCGACCTGCAAGCCCTGCTTGGCCAGCCAGACGCTGTTGCGTCCCTCGCCATCGGCCACCGACAAGGCCGAGCCGGGTTGGAGGTGGCGCTGTTGGCGCGCCAAGTAGGCATTGGGCTGCTCGCCAAACAAATAGCCCTCAATGTCAAAACGGTGCTGCCAGCGCTCTAGTGGGTTGGTGAACGTTGCCATATCAAGCCTGTGCCTCGGCGGCAGGCGCAAACGCGTCCCAAGCGGTCAGGGCTTCTGACGCGTACATCAAGCCCGGGCCACCGCCCATGTAGACCGTGACCGCCAACATTTCCTCCAGCTCTTGGCGCGTGCAGCCGAGACGACGCAAGGCTTTGACATGAAAGCCAATGCAGCCCGAACAGTGTTGTGTGATGCCAATCGCCAAAGCGATCAGCTCTTTGTGCTTCTCGCTGATGGCACCGCCCGCCATGGCCGCTTTGGCCAATTGCCCAAAGCCTTGCATGGCCTCGGGTTGGGCTTTGCGCAAAGCGCCCATGGATTGGCTGATGTTTTGAATCAACGTGGGGTGGTCAAAAGAACTCATGGTCAGAACCTTAAAAATCAAACAGCATTCACAGGAATCTTCAAATACGACAGCCCATTGGCTTCGGCAGGCGGCATGTCACCGGCACGGATGTTGACTTGCACCGCGGGCCATATCAGCACCGGCATCTCCAAACCCGCATCGCGTTGTGTGCGCATGGCCACAAACTCGGTCTCAGTCACGCCGTCGTGCACATGGATGTTGTGGGCGCGCTGTTCAGCGACCGTGGTTTGAAATGCCACAGGGCGATCGTTGGGCGGGTAGTCATGGCACATGAACAAGCGCGTGTCGGCTGGCAAGCTCAGCAGCTGTTGCACCGAGGCGTACAGCGCCTTGGCATCGCCACCCGGAAAGTCGCAACGCGCGGTGCCCACATCGGGCATGAACAAGGTGTCGCCCACAAACACCGCATCGCCAAACTGGTAGGCCACACAGGCCGGGGTATGCCCGGGCACGCTCAAGACAGTGCCCATCACACGGCCCACGGCCATCGTCTCACCGGCTTGGAGCAGGTGGTCAAACTGCGAGCCATCCACCTTCAAGCCCGGCTCCAAATGCAGCAATTTTTTGAACACCTTTTGGACCGCCGTGATGTGGGCCCCAATCGCAGTGCGACCGCCCAACTGCGCCTTCAGGTATGCAGCAGCACTCAGGTGGTCGGCATGGGCATGGGTTTCCAATACCCAAACCACCTGCAACTGGTGCTGCCGCACAAAGTCGATCACCCGGTCTGCGCTGGTGTGGTGGGTGCGGCCTGACTTGGGGTCGTAGTCCAACACCGAGTCGATGATGGCGCATGCCGATCCTGCCCCCTCATGCACCACGTAAGTCACGGTGCATGTCACTGGGTCAAAGAAACCTTGGACTTGGGGCTGAAACATCGGAGCTGGCATGCGGGTGATCTTAGAGGAAAGCCTTCTATCAATATACATTTTTTGTATATGTTTTTTAATATACTAAAAAATTAGTCGCCCTCAATTTGTCATGAAGAAAAAAACCTTTGATCTCGCCAGCATGCATCAATCGGCTGATCAAGCCTGTCGGTTGATGAAGGTGCTGTCCAATGCCGACCGCTTGCTGCTGCTGTGCCAACTGACCGAGGGCGAGAAATGCGTCAGCGAACTCGAAGAGCTGTTGGGCATCGTGCAACCCACCCTCTCGCAACAACTCGGGGTGCTGCGCAACGAGGGCTTGGTGAGCACGCGCCGTGAAGGCAAAAACATTTATTACCAAATCACCAGCCAAGAAGCATTGGCCGTCATGCACGTGCTGTATGCCAACTTCTGCACCCCCTGAAAGACCACACCATGACCCTCGACTGGAACCATTTCACGCCCTGGACCTCGCTGGCCGGTGGCGTGCTGCTGGGCTTGGCCTCGGCCCTGTTCATTGTGCTCAATGGACGCATCTTGGGCATCAGCGGCATCGTGGGCGGGCTGCTGCCACCCACGCGTGGTGACACCTCTTGGCGCATCAGCTTTTTACTGGGGCTGCTGGCAGCACCCTGGGTGGTGCAACGGGTGGCGCCCGCGCAGTGGATCAAAAGCCCGCGTATTGACGCCAGCACAGGCATGGTCATCGTGGCGGGACTGTTGGTGGGCCTGGGCACCCGCTATGCATCGGGCTGCACCAGTGGACACGGCGTGTGTGGTTTGTCACGTCTGTCCCCGCGCTCCATGGTGGCCACGGGGGTGTTCATGGCGGCAGGGTTTGCCGTGGTGTTTGTGCTCGGGCACTGGCTGTGAGGAGAAACACATGCATCGCATCAGTGAATTTTTGATAGGCCTGTTGTTTGGCGTGGGGCTCATGCTGTCGGGCATGACCGACCCAGGCAAAGTGATTGGTTTTTTAGATGTGACTGGCTTGTGGGACCCGTCACTCGCTTTGGTCATGGGTGGCGCCGTCGGCGTGGGCGTCTTTGCCTTTGCCTGGGCCAAACGGCGCAACCATCCGGTGCTGGGTCAACACTTCGCGTGGCCTGCGTCCGAAAAGATAGACCGCCGCGTTGTGGTGGGCAGCCTGGTCTTTGGGGTGGGCTGGGGTTTGGCTGGTTTTTGCCCTGGGCCAGCGTTGGTAACCTTGGTTTCGGGTCAAGAAAAGGCTGTGGCATTTGTGATTGCCATGATCTTTGGCATGATCGCTTACGAAAGTATTCAGCGCTTCTATCCCCCCTCCTCTTCAACAGAAAGTCCACCATGAACACTAACCTGATCCAAGACAGCCAAGCCTTGCTCAACAGCACCGACGCCAGCACCACAGCGCCCACACGCCGCCTGGCCTTGCAAACTGCCTTGGGGCTGGGCTATGCCGCAGCGGCCATGCCCCTGATGGCACAAACCGCCATCAAAACCTCCAGCGAAGGCTTGGTGACTGGCGAGGTGGTGATAGACGTCAACGGGTTCAAGATGCCGGCCTACCGCTCGGCGCCAGCAGGCAAAACCAACCTGCCGGTGGTGCTGGTGATTTCGGAAATTTTTGGCGTGCACGAATACATCGCCGATGTGACCCGCCGTCTGGCCAAAGAAGGCTACCTGGCCATTGCCCCCGAGTTGTTCATCCGCCAGGGTGACGCCAGCAGCTACGGCGAAATTGCCAAACTGCAAGCCGAAGTCATTGCCAAAGTCCCCGATGCCCAAGTGATGGGCGACTTAGACGCCTGTGTGGCCTGGGCCGGTGGGCAAGGCGGCAACACGCAACGCATTGGCATCACTGGGTTTTGCTGGGGCGGTCGCATTACCTGGTTGTACGCACAACGCAACCCCAGCGTCAAAGCCGGTGTGGCTTGGTACGGTCGCTTGGAGGGCCAAACCAGCCCCATCAACCCCAGCCACCCGATTGAACAAGCCGCTCAACTCAAAGCCCCGGTGCTGGGTTTGTATGGCGCGGCGGACACGGGCATTCCCGTGGCCTCGGTCGACCGCATGAAAGCCGCGTTGGCCCAAGCCGGGGCACAAGGCAACGCCGCCGCCAAGGCCAGCGACTTCGTGGTGTACCCAGACACCCCCCACGCGTTTCATGCCGACTACCGCGCCAGCTACCGCGCAGGCCCCGCCACCGATGGCTGGCAACGCGCGGTGGCGTGGTTCGCGAAGAACCTGTAAACCGCCTACGCCGCTACAAAGACCCGCGCCTTGCGCGGCGTCAGCACCAAGGTGTCGCCTTCGGCAAAGCCTTGGTCATAAAACTGCGCGGCAGGAATTTGCGCTTCGATGATTTGCTCTTGCGACGGGTTGTCGCCTTCCACGGCGACCAACTCCAGCCGAGCCGTTGGCCCCACCACGATGGCGCGTGTGAGCTGCGCCACGATGCCCTCGTCACCATGCGTGTAGCGGCGCACATCCAGGTCATGTGGGCGCACATACACCGAGGCTTTGGCGTCTTGCACATCGCGGTGCTCGGGACTGGCCACACGCACCGTCTGGCCTTCGATGCCAATGTGCATCTCGCCTTCATGGGCACGGCCATGAAACAAATTCACATCACCCAAAAAGCCATAGACAAACGGGCTGGCCGGGTGCTCCCACACCTGTTGGGGTGAGCCCACCTGCTCCACCTGGCCACGGTTCATCACCACCACACGGTCGGCCACTTCCAGCGCTTCTTCTTGGTCATGGGTGACGAAGATGGTGGTGACGTTCAAGTCGTCGTGCAAGCGGCGCAACCAGCGGCGCAACTCTTTGCGCACCTTGGCGTCCAAGGCACCAAAGGGCTCGTCGAGCAGCAACACCTTGGGCTCCACCGCCAAGGCACGTGCCAGCGCAATGCGTTGGCGTTGTCCACCCGATAGCTGTGAGGGGTAGCGGTCGGCCAACCAATCGAGTTGCACCAGGCTCAAGAGCTCGTGCACTTTTTGTTTGATTTGCGCTTCGCTTGGGCGCTCGCTGCGAGGTTTGACGCGCAGGCCAAAGGCCACGTTTTCAAACACCGTCATGTGGCGAAACAGCGCGTAGTGCTGGAACACAAACCCCACTTGGCGCTCACGCACGTGCACGTGGGTGGTGTCTTCGCCACTGAACAAAATCGTGCCGCGATCGGCCGTCTCTAAACCCGCAATGATGCGCAGCAAGGTGGTCTTGCCACAGCCCGAGGGGCCGAGCAAGGCGATCAGCTCGCCCGAGCCAATGTCCAGGCTGACGTCGCCCAGCGCTTGAAAGTCGCCAAACTGCTTGTGGATGTTTCTGATTTCAATGCTCATGGCTGTGTGCTCTTGGAAGAAGGGGCTAGCGCACTGGGGCGTTCAGGCGGCAAATCGGCCGAGGCTTTGAGTTCACGTGCATGACGCCACTCCACCGTCGACTTGATGGCCAAGGTCACCAAGGCCAGCAGCGCCAACAGCGAGGCCACCGCAAACGCCGCCGCCGACTGGTATTCGTTGTACAAAATTTCCACATGCAAGGGCATGGTGTTGGTTTGGCCCCGTATGTGACCCGACACCACCGACACCGCGCCAAACTCGCCCATGGCCCGCGCGTTGCACAAGATGACGCCGTAAATCAGGCCCCACTTGATGTTGGGCAGCGTCACATGCCAAAAGGTTTGCCAGCCAGTGGCCCCGAGCACGATGGCCGCTTGCTCTTCGTCGTTGCCTTGGGCTTGCATGAGCGGAATCAACTCACGCGCGATGAACGGAAAAGTCACAAACACCGTGGCCAACACAATGCCCGGCACCGCAAAAATAATTTTGATGTCATGCGCTTGCAACCAAGGGCCAAACCAACCCTGGGCACCAAACATCAAGACATAAATCAAACCCGCCACCACCGGCGACACCGAAAACGGCAAGTCCACCAAGGTGGTCAAAAACGCCTTGCCCGGAAATTCGTATTTGGCAATCGCCCAAGCCGCTGCCACGCCAAACACCAAGTTCAAAGGCACGGCGACCAAGGCGGTGAGAAAGGTCAAGCGGATGGCCGACCACGCATCGGGCTCTTGCAGCGCTTGCCAGTACACATCTACGCCCTTGCGCAAGGCTTCGGTGAACACCGCCGCCAGGGGCAAGACCAAGAACAAAAACATGAAGCACAGCGCCAGGGCAATCAAACTCCAGCGCACCCAAGCGGGCTCGGTGGTGCCAGCACGCTGGGCTTTGGCCGTCACAGCCGTGGTGGAAGAAGGGTTCAACACGGCACTCATGCGGATGCTCCGGTGTGGCGGCGCTGCCACGCTTGCAAGGCGTTGATGACCAGCAACAACACAAACGAGATCACCAGCATCACGACCGCCACCGCAGTGGCACCGGCGTAGTCATACTGTTCCAGCTTGCCGATGATGATGAGTGGCGTGATTTCCGACACCATGGGCATGTTGCCCGCAATGAAAATGACCGAGCCGTACTCGCCAATGGCGCGCGCAAAGGCCATGGCAAAGCCCGTCAACAAGGCCGGCGCGATGGACGGAAAAATCACCCGACTGAAAATTTGCCAGCGCGTGGCGCCCAGGCACGTGGCGGCTTCTTCCAGTTCTTTTTCGGCATCTTCCAACACCGGCTGCACCGTGCGCACCACAAACGGCAAGCCAATGAAGATCAAGGCAATCACCACCCCGTTGGGGTTGAACGCCAACTGAATGCCCAGCGGTTCAAGGTACTGACCGATCCAGCCGTTGCCCGCCAGCAAAGCCGTCAGCGAAATACCCGCCACCGCGGTGGGCAGTGCAAACGGCAAGTCCACCAAAGCATCCACCACCTTCTTGCCAAAGAAGTTGTAACGCACCAGCACCCACGCCACCAGCAAGCCAAACACCACATTCACCAAAGCCGCCACCAGCGACGCACCAAAGGTCAAGCGGTACGAAGCCATCACACGCGGGCCGGTGACAGCAGCCCAAAACTGCTCCCACGTGAGCGTGAAAGTTTTGAAGATCAAGGCCGACAAAGGAATCAGCACGATCAAGCAGAGGTAGGTGATCGTGAACCCTAGGGTGATGTTGAACCCCGGCAGCACGCGCGCAGGGCGGTGCCGCTGTGGCAAAGAAAAGAGTGCCATGCCTGCTTACTTCACCGTGTAAATTTTGTCGAACTGGCCACCGTCGTTGAAGTGCACTTTCTGCGCCTCAGCCAAGGAGCCGAAATACTCACTCACCGGCACCAACTGGATGGGCTTGAAGGTGGCGGCATATTTCTTCAACAAAGCCGCAGAACGTGGGCGCAGGGCATGCTTGGCCGCAATCTCTTGCGCTTCGTCGGAATAGAGGTAGTCCAAATAAGCTTTGGCCAATTCACCGGTGCCCTTTTTGGCCACAGTGCGTTCAACCACCGCCACTGGGTTCTCAGCCACGATGCTCACGCTGGGGTGCACAGCATCGACCTTGCCCGTGCCGAACTCGCGGTCAACCGAGATCACCTCAGATTCAAACGTCACCAACACATCGCCGATGTTGCGTTGCAAGAAGATGGTGGTGGCATCGCGTCCGCCTTTGGCCAAGACCGGCACGTTTTTGAACAGCTTGCCAACAAACTCCGCTGCCTGCGCATCGGTGCCGCCCTTCTTGCGTGCATAGGCCCACGCCGCCAGATACGCCATGCGGCCGTTGCCGCCGGTTTTGGGGTTGACGATGATCACCTGCACACCCGGTTTGATCAGATCGTCCCAATCCTTGATGCCTTTGGGGTTGCCGTTACGCGTCAAAAACAGCATGGTGGACGTGGTGGGCGACGCGTTGTTGGGAAAGCGCTTGGCCCAGTCTTTGGCCACCACACCGTTGTTGGCCAAAAACTCAATGTCGGTGGTGGTGTTCATGGTCACCACATCGGCGTCGAGGCCATCGTTGACGGCACGCGCTTGCGCGCTGGAGCCACCATGGGCTTGGTCGATCTTGACGTCTTTGCCGGTGGTCTTTTTGTAATGGGCCACAAAGGCCGCGTTGTAGTCTTTGTAAAACTCGCGCGCTACGTCGTACGAGGCATTCAACAAAGTTTGTGCTGAGGCCCACGACGTGAGGGTCAGCAGCGCCAGCGCACAGGTGGTGCGAATCAGTTTTTTCATACGGTTTGAAGGTGAAGAGGAGAAACAGAAGCGCTCACACTGCCCGGCGCATTCAACGCCAAAGGCTTGCCCACCAAGGACTGCAACAGCGCAAGCCCCAGCGGCCAGTCGCCAAAACCCGACTCGACGTTGATGTGGCCGGCGTTTTGCAAACGCACAAATTCACTGCCCCACGAACGCGCATACGCGCCCGCTGTGCGCACCGAGCAGTACGGGTCGTTGCTGCTGGCCACCAACACACTGCGGTACGGCAAAGGCTGATAAGGCACCGGGGCAAAGTCGACCAAAGGCGCGCGCCGCTCTGGATCGGCCGGGGCCACCAACAAAGCGCCTTGAACGCGTGTCACCACCTCGGGCGGCAAATGCGTGATGGCAATGCAGCCCAAGCTGTGGCCCACCAACACCACCGGGCCGTCTTGTGCCAACACGGTGTTGCCAATGCTGCGCACCCAGGCGCTGCGGGTGGGTTGCATCCAATCGTCTTGCTGCACCCGAACAGCATGCGTCAAGCCGTCGGCCCACAGGCTTTGCCAGTGGCCGGGGCCTGAATCGCGCCAACCGGGCACGATGATGAGTGTGGGAGAAGAAGACATGGCCTGCATTGTGTGAGGCCAGTCTCGAATCAACAACGAATCAATCGTTGTTTGCTTATGCCCAACTTCGTATATAAAAGTCAGCCACACCCATCCAATCAAGACCATGAACCCCCATCTCCTCAAAGTCGCTCTCTTGCAAATGCGCGCCAGTACAGAAGTAGCGGTCAACATCGCGGCAGTGCAATTGGGCTTTCAGCAAGCTGCGCGCGACAACGCCGCTTTGTTGGTCACGCCAGAAATGACGTCGGCGCTCGACCGCCGTCCCGGTGCCTTATTGGCGAAAGCTCACACGCAAGAAGACGACCCTTCTTTGAAAATTTTTTGTAACCTCGCGCGTCAGTACCAGATGGATGTGTTGATTGGCTCCATGGCCATCCAAGTCGAAGCGAAACGACTGGCGAATCGGAGTTTTTTCATCAGCAAAGAAGGCCTCGTGGTGGCGCACTACGACAAGATCCACTTGTTCGATGTGAACTTAGGCGAAGGTGAGCGCTATCAAGAATCTGCGCGCTTTGTGGCAGGCCAAGAAGCGGTGCTGGTCAAAGGCGCTCAGTACGCGCTGGGCATGACGGTGTGCTACGACCTGCGCTTCCCTCAGCTCTACCATGACCTGGCGCTTGCGGGTGCAGACATCTTGACCGTGCCCTCCGCCTTCACAGTGCCGACGGGAGAAGCGCATTGGCACACGCTGCTGCGCGCGCGTGCCATCGAAACAGGTTGTTTTGTGCTGGCTCCGGCACAGCACGGCCAGCATGAAGATGGGCGCACCACCTATGGTCACTCGCTGGTGGTCAATCCGTGGGGCGAGGTCGTGGCCGAGAAGCCCGAAGGCGCGGGCGTTCTGATGGCAACGCTCGATTTATCCCAAGTCCAGCAAGCGCGCAACAAGCTGCCTAGCTTGCAGCACACGCGTCCCTACCAACTGAAAACCATCGAGATTTGATGGTCAAAAATCGTCGCCTTTGAGGGCATCAATTCTCAAGAAGCACTTTTTCGCATAGGCCAGCAGCTGTGGATCGGTGGGATGGTCCACCGTCTCGACGCCCAAGATTTTTTGGGCCACATGTGGGTCATGGTGGTGCACGTGCTTGATGAACTCCAGCTTGGCTGAACCTGGTCCCACCACCAACACCTCTTTGGCATCTGCGATAGACGTCACCACCTCATGCAGGTAGCTCTGACTGGTTTCAGCCTTGCCGCTGCCCAAGGTGCCCCGATGGTGGTGCAGATGCGCTTGTTTCGAGTTGGTTTTGACCAGCTCTCGCGTGCTGCTGTCTGCATTGAAATGGATGATGTGGGCTTCTTGGTGATCGATCCAAACGACGGCATGGTTAAACGACATAAGTTCTCCTGTTGAGTTTTGAGTGTCTTGCCAATTCACGGCCCTGTGTTTGCGTCACATCAAGCAAGTCGCAAGTATCTGCAACAACCACGTGTTGCACTGTGCGTTCGCGCACGCCCATCCATTGAGTACGAACAGGCTTGGGTATACGATGAAAGACATCTGTTTCACCCTTAAGGTCCGCCATGAATTCCATCACCCTCTTTGTCTCTGTTGTGTTGGCGGGCATCGGCTTGGCGCTGACGGCCTTGGGTCAACACAACATCGGACTGTTCTTTTTCGGCCTGGCGGGTTTGGTGTTTCTCTCTCTCAAGATGGCCAACACCTGGGAAAAGTTTGTGGTTCTTCGGGCCGGTAAGTTGCATGGCGTCAAAGGGCCGGGCTTGTTTTTCATCATCCCGTTCATCGACGACATCGTGGCCATCATCGATGAACGCATTCAAACCACGGCCTTCAACGCAGAGCAGGCTTTGACCAAAGACACCGTGCCGGTGAATGTCGATGCCATTATTTTTTGGCATGTCCACGATGCCGAACACGCCGCTCTTGCCATCACCGATTACCAACAAGCCATTGACCGTGTCGCGCAAACATCGCTGCGTGAAATGATTGGCAGCTCTATGCTCTCCGCGCTTTTGTCTGACAGAAAAACAGCGGACCAACACCTGTGTGAAACGATTGGGCAAAAAACCCAGGAATGGGGCATCACCGTGAGCGCGGTTGAAATTCGCGATGTTGCGATTCCTGAGGCCTTGCAAGACGCCATGTCGCGCCAAGCCCAGGCCGAGCGCGAAAAACAAGCACGCATCATCTTGGGCACGTCCGAGGCAGAAATCGCCGCCAAGTTTGTCGAAGCCGCCAAAATTTATGCCGAACAACCCGGTGCCATGCAACTGCGCGCGATGAACATCATTTACGAAACCACCAAAGAGCGTGGAGCCACCATCTTGATCCCCAGCGCCATGGTTGACAGCATGAACCCCACCGACGTCGCCGCGGTGGCCGTGGGGCTGGCCCGTCAAGCACCCACCCCTGAAAAATAAATTAACCTCGTGGATTCGCCAACGGCTGTGCACCTTTGCTTTGGCCATCGCGCCAAGCCTGCTGTGGGCACAGCCTTTGATTGAAGTACACGACACCATCGCTGGCGCCAAGGCCCCCCAACAAGTGGCCCTGACGCTCGATGCATGCACCGGGGCTTTTGACGACGACTTGATCGAGTTTCTAATTCGTAACCGCATACCCGCCACGCTCTTTGCCACCAAGCGGTGGTTGGTGAACAACCCCCAAGGGGTGGCCATCATCAAAGCGCATCGAGATCTGTTTGACGTGGAAAACCACGGCGAAAACCACATCCCCGCCGTGATCGGGCAAGGCCGTCGGGTCTACGGCATACCGGGTGAGCCCGACCTGTTGCATTTGCGCCGAGAAGTCCAAGAAGGGGCCAAAGCCATCACCGACATGATGGGCATCGCGCCCCGTTGGTACCGAGGCGCCACGGCCGAATACGACACCCAAGCCCTGAAAGAAATCAAACAACTCGGATTTGGCATTGCAGGCTTCTCTGTCAATGCCGATGCAGGGGCCACCCTCAGCCAAGCGGCCATTCAAAAGCGGCTGTCACACGTCAAAGGCGGAGACGTCATCATTGCCCACATGAACAAGCCTGCCTCGCAAACCGCTGAAGGCTTGTCGAGCGGTTTGTTGGCGTTGTTACGCCGCGGCTTTGTGTTTGTTCGCCTGGACCAAGTGGATCTGCGCGTGGTCCCCTGAGACTTTCTGGCACGACATGGTTTGACAGACAATGCGCAGTCCTTTTCTCACGCTGGAGCATCCATGACACGCCCTCTGATTCACACCTCTTTGCGCACCTGGCTGGCCATGGCTGCGCTGGGCCTGTGCTTGTCGCAAGCCTGGGCAGGCAAAACACTGGACGCGGTGAAACAACGCGGCCAAGTGGTGTGCGGGGTGAACACGGGCTTGGCGGGCTTTGGGGCCGCCGACAGCCAAGGCAAGTGGAGTGGCATGGACGTGGACGTGTGCCGCGCTGTGGCCGCTGCGGTGCTGGCTGACGCCAACAAAGTGCGGTTTGTGCCCCTGTCCGCCCCACAGCGCTTCACCGCGCTGCAATCGGGCGAGGTGGATGTGCTGTCACGCAACACCACCTTCACACTCACGCGCGATGCGTCGCTGGGCCTGCACCAAACCGCCGTGACGTTTTACGACGGCCAAGCCTTCATGGTGCCTGCTAAAGCCAACCTCAAGAGCGCCAAGCAACTCAAAGGGGCCACGGTGTGCGTGCAATCGGGCACCACCACCGAAAAAAACCTGAGCGACTTTTCGCGCGCCAACAAGCTCGACCTCAAACCCGTGGTGTTTGAAAAATTTGACGCGGCCAACGCGGCCTACTTTGCGGGGCGCTGCAAGGCCTACACCACCGATGCTTCGGGCCTGGCCGCAATCCGCGCCAAAGAAGCCAAGACTCCCAAAGACCATGTGATCTTGCCGGAGCTGATTTCCAAAGAACCGCTGGGCCCCTTGGTGCGCCGCGGTGACGATGAATGGCTGGCGATTGTGAAGTGGACCGTCTACGGCTTGATCGAAGCCGAAGAAGTGGGCATCACCACCGCCAACCTGGAGAGTCTCAAAACCGAGAGCACCGACCCGGTGGTGCTGCGCCTGCTCGGCAAGTCCGACGACACCGGCAAGCTGCTGGGGCTCGACCGCGACTGGTTGGCGCGTGCCATCACCGCTGTGGGCAACTATGGTGAGATGTTCGAGCGTCACCTGGGTGAAAAAACGCCACTCGCCTTGAAGCGCGGCCTCAACGCCCAGTGGAACAAAGGTGGCTTGCAATACGCCATTCCGATTCGTTGAGGCTACGAAGGGCTTAGGGGCTTGGGTGCGTTGACCGGCTCAGGCCAAGTAGTCGTGCACCACCTCACCCAAGGCCAAGGTCAGGTCTGCCACAAAATGCAAACTCGACACCACCTGCAACACCGGCAGCTCAGACACTGGTGCCAGGGCATGGGGATACAAGGCCAGTGAACCGGGGCCACTCCAAGCCCCGTGCAACCTGACCTCGGTGGTGTGGTAGCGCACCAGTTCACAAATGCGCGCTGTGCCGTCGACATGCGGAATGATCTTGAGCAAAAAATTAGGCGCTGCGAGTGAGGCCAACACAGAGGCGGTATCCGCCTCTTGGTGCTTGAACCCCATGGTGGCTTGCGCAATGCGCACCAAGCCGTAGTCCAAGGTGCCAACCAGCGTGTCGATCTCGGTATGCAGCTTGGGACTGGCCAGCTTTTTAGGAAAACCCCACAGCTCGCGCCCACCGGCAATGGGTGGGTGGTCGTTGAGGTACATGGCATGGGCGTAAGAACCGCGCGTGCCGTTCCAGCGCACAGGAATCACTTGACCCGCTTCGGTGTAATGGCCAAAGCCTGTCGAATCGGGCATGCGAATGAATTCAAACTTCACCAGCGGCTCTTCGATTTCCAAGGGTTCGGGCACCACCGCACGCAGCGCCTCCATGTCGGTGCGGTAGGTGATGACCAAAAACTCCCGTTGGGTGAAGCGGTAGGGGCCACGCGGAAAGGCCGGGCTGGTCAGCGGCATGGCAAAGGCATGGGCCTTGATGTCTTGGATGTTCATGACAGCATGGCCTCGCGCAAAGCCATGGGGGCTTCGCTAAAAATGCGCGCGTCCATGAGCTTGAGTTCGGGCGAGATGCAGGGTCGAAACGCCATGCGGGCCAAGATGTCGCGCTCCAAATCGACGCCTGGCGCGATCTCCATCAACTCGGGGCCGGCTGCCGTCAAGCGAAAGACGCAGCGCTCGGTCACATACAACACCGACTGCTGACGCGCTACCGCATCGCTGCCGTTGAAGGTGATTTGCTCGACGGCTGTGACAAACTTGTTCACGTCAGCGTCGCGCGTGATCGTCAACTGGCCACCCACCACCTCGGCCACCAAGTGCCCTGCGCCAAAGGTGCCGACAAACACCACCCGCTGGGTGTTTTGGCTGATGCTGATGAACCCACCCGCGCCAGCCAGATGCCCATTGAATCGGCTCACGTCCACATGGCCCTTGGCATCAACCTGTGCCAGTCCGAGAAATGCAATATCGAGTCCACCGCCATCGTAAAAATCAAACTGGTAGGGTTGATCCAACACGGCCTGGGCGTTGGTGGCCGCACCAAAACTCAAACCGCTGGCAGGCAGCCCACCCACCACGCCGGGCTCTGCCGTCAGGGTCATCAGGTCGACCATGTGTTCTTCTGCCGCAATGTCTGCCAGGCACTCTGGAATGCCCACCCCCAGATTGACGATGTCATGGGCGCGCAGCTCCAGCGCGGCGCGCCGGGCCATGATTTTGCGCACGTTCAAGGGGGTTGCCACATGGGCCATCGGTGGGGCCAGCAGCTCGCCAGAAAACACGGGGCTGTAGGGCTCGGCAAAGGTCTGCATGTGGTGCTCGGGCTTTTCTGCCAACACCACATAGTCCACCAAAATGCCGGGAATGCGCACCTGGCGTGAGGGCAAGGAGCCGGCCTTGGCCAAACGCTCCACCTGCATGATGACGATGCCGCCTGCGTTGTGTGTGGCCATGGCAATCGCCAGGGTGTCCAGCGTGAGCGCCTCTCGCTCCATGCTGGTGTTGCCATCTTCATCGGCAGACGTGCCACGCAGCAAACAGGCGTGAATGGGAAAAGTTTTGTAGTGCAAATACTCCGAACCATTGATGTGCAGCACATCGACCAGCGCACGCAGGCTACAGGCATTGACGCGGCCACCGCCTTGGCGCGGGTCGACAAAAGTGCCCAAGCCCACCTGCGTGATCAGCCCAGGTCGGTGCGCCGCGATGTCGCGAAACAACTGGCTGATCACACCCTGCGGCAGGTTGTAGGCCTCGATCTGATTGGTCAGCGCCAACTGTTGCAGCTTGGGTGCCAAGCCCCAGTGGCCGCCAATCACGCACTGCAACAACCCCGCATGCGCGAGGTGGTTCAGGCCACGGTCTTTGCCATCGCCCTGGCCACCGGCATACACCAGGGTCAGGCCACGGGGACTACCGGGCGGCGACAAGGGGTCTTGCCCCAAAAAGCGTTGCTCCAGCGCGATGGCCAAGCCTTCAGGAAAACCAATGCCAATGAAACCACCGGTGGCCAAGGTGGCACCGTGGGGAATGAGGCGCACCGCCTCTGCGGCCGTCACCACTTTGCTGGCAGGGATGGTGCGGACTCTGGCATCGGCGTGTCGCATGAGGTTGGGGCTCTTTCTGGGTGTGGGCACATCATCGCGACGCGGCATGGCCATGTCTGTGGGGTGGCGAACGGATGAAAAAGTTTGTGCCGTGCATCATCAGCACATGACTTTTTCTATGCTCAAAAACAAAGTGGCCCTCGTCACCGGCGCGTCCTCAGGCATTGGCCGTGCCATTGCTTTGGTGCTGTCGCGCGAGGGTGCCCAGATCGTCGTGTCCGACCTCAACCTGCCGCTTGCAGAAGAAACTGCCACGCTGATTCGGGCGCAAGGCGGTGAGGCATGGGCGGTGACCAGCGATGCTGGCATTGCCCACGCCTGCCACCAACTGGTGCGTGACACCCTGGCGCGCTTTGGCCAACTTGACATTGCCTGCAATTGCGCCGGCATTGGCGGCCCGAGCGCACTGACGGCTGACTATCCGCTAGACGGCTGGGATCGGGTGATTCAGACCAACCTCAGCGGCGTCTTCTATGGCATGCAAGCGCAGATTGCCGCCATGTTGCCTCGGGGCCAAGGCACCATCATCAACATCGCCTCGGTGCTGGGTGCCGTGGGCGGGCCGCGCGCTCCGGCCTATGTGGCGGCCAAGCATGGCGTCATCGGACTGACCCAAACGGCGGCGTGGGAATACGGTGCTTCGGGCTTGCGCATTAATGCGGTGGGGCCGGGCTACATCCACACCCCGATGTTGGAGGCGCTGGAGAACGACCCACCCGCCTATGCAGCGTTGCTGGCCGCACACGCTTTGGGCCGCTTAGGCCGCCCCGAGGAAGTGGCTGAGCTGGTAGCCTGGTTGGCCTCTGACCGGGCATCGTTCGTGACCGGCGCTTTTTACCCGGTGGATGGTGGTTATCTGGCGCGCTGATGCCGCACGGCGATAGGCGCAACACAGCACAAGGACCCTCTGTGAACAAACGCATACTTTTACTTTTGTGCCTGCTGCACGGGCTGTCATGGGGGCAAGTTGCCACAGCCATTGAAGAACCGAGCTACGAAGTGCTTTCGGCTGAAGGCCCCTTCGAGATTCGGCGCTACGCCCCCGTCCTGATTGTAGAGACGGTGGTGGACGGCGACATTGTGGAAGCCTCCAACCGAAGCTTTCGACTGATTGCCGACTTCATCTTTGAAAATAACCCGCTGCCTGAATCGGAGCGTGCAGCAAAAATTGCCTTGACCGTGCCGGTGATCGTGGAGCCCCTCACAACGACAACCCATGTGCTGAGTGCGAACAAATGGCGCATCAAATTTGTGATCTCCAGCCCATACACATCGCCCCCGATTCCTGAGCCCAAGGACATGGCGGTCAGCCTGAGAGAAGTTCCAAGCAAGTACTTTGTGGTCCTCAAGCACTCTGGCTTGAAAAACTCAGCCGAACTTGAAAAGAAAACGAATGAGGCCATTCAATGGGCCACGCAACGATCACTCAAAGTCATCGCAACACCTCAAACATCCAACCGTGATCTGCCCTGGACGCTTCCCATGGTGAGAAGCAATGCGATCTTGATTGAGGTCTCTAACCCCTGACATTTGGGCCGCGCCTAAGTTGGATAAAGGTGGCATGGGTGTCATGACTAAGGGAGGCAGCCAAGGGTGGCGTGCAACGCCACTATCATGCAGCGTCATCGCATGCAACCACCTCCCCTCTCACCCCGCCCCATGCACTGGAACAGCCGCCGCACCCGCGCCCTGATTTACCAAGCCGCGCTCATCGCCGTGTTGCTGGGCGTGGTGGGCTGGTTGCTCAGCAACACGCTCACCAACATGCGTGCGCGTGGCATTCAAAGCGGGTTTGATTTTTTGTGGGACACCGCAGGCTTTGACATTGGCGAGTCGGTGATTCCCTTTGACGCCACCCAGCCCTACTGGCAGGCGTTTGTGGTGGGCTTGCTCAACACCTTGCGCGTGTCGCTGATCGGCATCGTCGCTTGCACGCTGTGGGGCACGCTGTTGGGTATCGGGCGCTTGTCCGGCAACGCCCTGGCGCGAGGCCTGTGCTATGCCTACACCGAGCTGTTTCGCAACATCCCCTTGTTGCTGCAACTCTTCATGTGGTACGTGCTGTTGGTGGAATGGATGCCTGACAGTGACACACCGCTGCATGTGGCCGACCTGCTGTTTTTGAGCAAGAGCGGCCTGACCCTGCCCTGGCTGGTGCACCTGGATGGCCGCTGGCTGTGGGACTTGCCCATCTGGCAAGACGGCAACGTGCTGGGCGGTGCCAGCCTGAGCCCCGAGTTTTTAGCGCTGACTTGGGGCCTGACCTTGTACACCTCAGCCTTCGTGGCCGAGGTGGTGCGCGCAGGCCTGCTGTCGGTGCCCCAAGGGCAAACCGAGGCCGCGCGCAGTGTGGGCCTGTCGCCGTGGCTGACCTTGCGGTTGGTGGTGCTGCCACAGGCCATGCGCCTGATCGTGCCGCCCATGACCAACCAGTACCTCAACCTCATCAAAAACTCGTCGCTCGCCGTGGCCATTGGCTACCCCGACTTGGTGAACATCTCCAACACCGCGCTCAACCAGACTGGTCGTGCGGTGGAGTGCATTGCCTTGGTGATGGCGGTGTACCTGAGCTTGTCGCTGCTGACCGCCGCGCTGATGAACGCCTACAACCGCCGCGTGGCGCTGAAAGAACGGTGATGGCGCAGCCTGCTGAACTGATCGCCGCACGCACCCCGCCCGCCCGACACGGCGGCCTGTGGGCCTGGTGCCAGCGCCACCTGTGGGGCACGCCCGGCAACGCGGTGGTGTCTGTGGTGCTGATCGCCTGGCTGGCGTGGTGCGTGCCACCCGCTATGGAGTGGGGCCTGTGGCACGCGGTGTTTCGCCCCGATGCCGACAGCTGCCAAGCCGTGCGCGGCAGCGGCGCCTGCTGGGGCGTGGTGGCTGAAAAATACCGCTTGATCCTGTTGGGCCGCTACCCGTTTGAGGAACAGTGGCGCCCGGTGTTGGCCACGCTGGCTTTGGTGTTGTTGCTGGTGCTCAGCTGTGTGCCGGCGTGCTGGAAGCGTGGTTTGGCTCTGGCATGGGCCGGCGTGTGGCTGCTGTTTTTTGGCTTGATGGGTGGCGGCAATTGGTGGGGCGTGCCCACGGGCTTGAGCGCCGTGTCGACCGACCAGTGGGGCGGCCTGCCGCTGACTTTGATGCTGGCCAGCTTGTCCATCGGCCTGGCGTTTCCGCTGGGGGTGCTGGTGGCGCTGGGGCGGCAAAGCCAGATGCCCGCCATTCGCAGTGTGTGCATCACCTACATCGAGTTGGTACGCGGTGTACCGCTGATCTCGGTGCTGTTCATGGCCAGCTTCATGTTTCCATTGCTCATGCCCACAGGCACCTCACCCGATGTGCTGCTGCGGGTGTTGGTGGGCATCACCTTGTTCTCGGGGGCGTACACCGCCGAAATTGTGCGCGGCGGCTTGCAAGCCATTCCACGGGGGCAGCTGGAAGCCGCTGCCACACTGGGCCTGGGCTATTGGCAAACGCAACGCTTGGTGGTGTTGCCGCAAGCCCTGGCGCATGTGGTGCCGGGCCTGATGAACAACTTCATCGCCATCTTCAAAGACACATCGCTGGTGACCATCGTGAGCTTGTACGAGCTGTCGGGTTCACTCGGGCTGGCGGTGCAAGGCGACCCGAACTGGCGGCCTTTCAAGATCGAAGGCTACCTGTTCATCACGCTGATTTACTTTGTGTTTTGCTTGAGCCTGTCGCGCTACAGCCTGTGGGTTGAACGCCAGGTGTCACACCGTTGACCCCCAAGGAGTGCCCTGTGGCCGACCCCATCATCCGTTTCGACCAGGTCAACAAATGGTTTGGCGACTTTCATGTGCTGCGCGACATCAACCTAGAGATTGCACGCGGCGAACGCGTGGTCATCTGCGGCCCATCCGGCTCGGGCAAGTCGACCCTGATCCGTTGCATCAACCGTTTGGAAGAACACCAAGAAGGCCGACTGGAAGTGGCAGGCATTGAACTGCGCGATGACGTCAAAGCCATCGAGCAAGTGCGCCGCCAAGTGGGCATGGTGTTTCAGCAGTTCAACCTGTTTCCGCACCTGAGCGTGCTCGACAACCTGACCCTCTCGCCCATCTGGGTGGGCCAACTCTCACCCGCCCAAGCACGTGAGCGTGCCATGCAGCAACTTGAGCGTGTGCGCATTGCCGAGCAAGCGCACAAGTTTCCGCTGCAACTCTCAGGCGGCCAACAGCAACGCGTGGCGATTGCGCGCGCGCTGTGCCTGACGCCACAGATCATGTTGTTTGACGAACCGACCTCGGCCCTCGACCCCGAGATGGTGCAAGAGGTGCTGGACGTGATGGTGAACCTGGCCGAGCAAGGCATCACCATGCTGTGCGTCACCCACGAGATGGGTTTTGCGCGGGCCGTGGCCGACCGCGTGATCTTCATGGACCAGGGCCAGATCGTCGAGCAAGCCCCGCCTGCGGTGTTCTTTGACCAACCACAGCACCCGCGCACCCAGGCGTTTTTGGCCAAGGTGATTGGGCACTGAGCCTGACCCTTTGGCCTAACCGCTTGGCCTAACCGCTTGGCCTTGCAGCTTCGCCCTACAGCTTGGCAATCGACACCTCGGTCGACTTGACCAAGGCCACCACCTCTGAGCCGACCACCAAGGCCAGGTCGTCGACCGAACGCGTGGTGATGACCGAGGTGACGATGCCCCAAGGGGTCTCCACATCGATCTCTGAGACCACATCCCCACGGATGATTTCACGCACCTTGCCTTTGAATTGGTTGCGTACGTTGATGGCTTGAATGGACATGGGTTTCTCCTTGAAAGTCCGTTTTGAAAAATTTTTAAATCGCCCAACGCACATGCTGCGCAGGCAGGCCCGGCCAGTCGTTGGCTGGGGTGGGTGCGTGGGCTTCGTTGGCCGCTTCGGTGTCGGGGTGTTGCAGCACACGGTCGAGGATGCGTTTTTCCAACGCCGCAAAGCGCGCGTCGCCGCGTGAGCGCGGACGCGGCAAGTCGATGCGTTCGTCCAGCGCAATGGCACCGTCTTCGATCAAGATCACGCGGTCGGCCAAGGCCACCGCCTCTTGCACGTCGTGCGTCACCAACAAGGCGGTGAAGCGGTGTTGGCGCCACAGCGACTCGATCAGGGCATGCATTTCAATGCGCGTGAGCGCATCCAGCGCGCCCAGGGGTTCGTCCAGCAGCAGCAAGTGCGGCTGGTGCACCAAGGCGCGTGCCAAGGCCACGCGCTGGCGTTGCCCGCCTGAGAGCTTGGCTGGCCACTCGTGCAAGCGCTCGCCCAGGCCCACCTGGGCCAGCACGCGCCTGGCCGCCTCGCGCTGCGCCTCGGGCAGGCCCAAGGCCACGTTGTCTTGCACGCGCTGCCAGGGCAACAAGCGAGCTTCTTGAAACATGATGCGGGTGTCTTGACGCAGGCCTTGCACCGCATGGCCGTCGATGTGCAACGCGCCCTGGCTGGGTGCTTCGAGCCCGGCGATCAAACGCAGCAAGGTGCTCTTGCCGCAACCGCTGCGGCCCACCACGGCGACAAACTCGCCGGGCTCAATGTGGAGTTCGGTGTGTTGCAGCACTTGGCGTGTGCCATAGCGCTTGCCCACGTTGTGCAGGCTCAAGCGCACGCCGCCGCTGGCGTGCGTGCGGGTGTGAAGGGAGGTGGTGTGTGTCATGCTGAGCTCGGGGTTCATTGGTAACCGGGGTGCCAGCGCAGCCAATAGCGCTCCAGACCTTTGGCAAACAGGTCTGCCAATTTGCCCAGGATGGCGTAGAGCAAGATGCCCACCAGCACCACATCGGTTTGTAAAAATTCGCGCGCGTTCATGGTCAGGTAGCCAATGCCCGCTTGCGCCGAGATGGTCTCGGCCACGATCAAGATCACCCACATCAGCCCGAGCGAGAAACGCAGGCCTACCAAGATGGACGACAAGGCACCGGGCAAGATGATCTGGCGGTACAGGCCCCAGCGCGTCAGGCCGTAGGTGCGGCCCATCTCAATCAAACCCGGGTCCACATTGCGGATGCCGTGGAAGGTGTTGATGTAGATCGGAAAAAACACCGCTACCGCAATCAAGAACAGCTTGGCGGTCTCGTCGATGCCAAACCACAAGATGACCAGCGGGATCAGGGCCAGCGCCGGGATGTTGCGCACCATCTGGATGGTCGAGTCCAGCAGCGTCTCGCCCCAGCGCACCGAGCCAGTGAACAAGCCCACGGCCAACCCCAAACCACCGCCCACCGCCAGCCCCAGTAAGGCACGCCCGGCGCTGATTTGCACATGGGTCCACAACTCGCCCGACTCGGCCAGCCCCCAGGCGGCTTGCAACACCGCCCACGGCGCGGGCAGCACGCGCACCGAGATCCAGCCCTGCAACGACGAGAGTTGCCACAGGCTGATCAACAGCACAGGCACCAGCCAAGGCAGCAAGCGCTGCCCCAGCGCTGCGGCCACGTCGCGCAAACGCTGCCAAGGGAGCCAGGGTGCTTGAGACCCTGTGTACCAGTTGGCTTGCAACAGGCCCGACTCCATGCGGCACAGGGCTTCGAGTTGGGGGTCGTGCGAGGCAGACATCACGCGCCCTTTCAACTTTGCGCCACGCGCTGCTGCGCGGGCACGAGGTGGTTGGCCATGACTTCACCAAACGGGCTGACCAAGTTGACTTGGCTCGCACTGTGTGGGCTGGTTTGAGGGTTCAGGTCCAGGTGTGGGAACACCAACTCGGCGAAACGGTAAGTCTCTTCCAGATGCGGGTAGCCTGAGAGCACAAAGGTGTCGGCACCCAAGGCCTCGTACTCTTTGAGGCGACGTGCAATCGTCTCGCCATCGCCCACCAAGGCGGTGCCCGCACCACCGCGCACCAAGCCCACGCCCGCCCACAGGTTGGGGCTGATTTCGAGTTGGCTGCGGTTGCCGCCGTGCAGCGCGCGCATGCGGCGCTGGCCTTCCGAGTCCATGCTGGCTAGGCCCACTTGCGCTTTGGCAATGGTGGCGTCGTCGAGGTGCTTGATCAAATCGTCGGCGGCGGCCCAGGCCTCCTCGTTGGTTTCGCGCGGGATCACATGCAGGCGCACACCGAGCTTGACGGTGCGCCCGTGCTTGGCTGCGCGCGCACGGATGTCGTTGAACTTTTTCTCCACCTCGGCCGGTGGCTCACCCCAGGTGAGGTAAAGCTGCGTTTTTTCGGCCGCCAAGTCGTGCGCTGCGTCGGACGAGCCGCCAAAGTAAATCGGCGGGTGCGGGCGCTGCACGGGCGGAAACAACTGGCGTGCGCCTTTGACCTTCAAGTGCTTGCCTTCAAAGTCGACCGTCTCGCCAGCGAGCACGCGGGTCCAAATCTCCAAGAACTCACGGGCATGCTCGTAGCGTTCGTCGTGGCTCAAGAAGGTGCCATCGGCCTCCAAGTCGCTGCTGTCGCCACCGGCCACCAGGTTCACCAACAAGCGGCCTTCGCTCAAGCGGTCAAAGGTGGCGGCTTGGCGTGCCGCCACGGTGGGCGACATGATGCTGGGGCGCAAAGCCACCAAGAACTTCAGGCGCTGGGTGACGGGAATCAAACTGGCCGCCGCAATCCACGGGTCTTCGCACGAACGCCCGGTGGGCAGCAACACACCGCCGTAGCCCAGCTTGTCGGCGGCTTGGGCAATTTGCTTCATGTAGTGGTGGTCGACCGCGCGTGCGCCCTCTGAGGTGCCCAGGTAGCGGCCATCGCCGTGCAGGGGAATGAACCAAAAAATATCCATGTGACGTACTCCAAAAAAATAAAACAGTGAATCGGTGAATCAGGAAATCAACTTGTCAACCAAGCCCCAAGTCGCTGTGGCCCTAATGCGCAAAGCGCCACACCAGGTCGGCCACCTGGACGGGTTTGGGAATCAGCGCCAGCCGGGCAAAGGCATCGGCCACGGCTTGTTGGTCGCGCACGGTGCTGGCGTTCAAGGGCCCCACCGGTGAGCGCGGGCGACGCTTCAAGAAAAGGCTGACCACGCCCGCGTCCAAGCCACTGAAGTCGGCAATGAGCTTGATGGCCTCGGGGCGGCGCTCTTGCACAAAGCGGTCGGCCCGGCTGAGTTCTTCAAACAACAGTGACACCACACCGGGGTGCTGCGTGGCCAATGCGGTGGACGACAGGTAGAACGAGTTGTTGCTCGACAAGCCCTGCCCCGTGGTGAGCACGCGTGTGAGCACCGCCAATTCGGTGGCGGCATAGAACGGGTCCCAGATGGCCCACGCATCCACGCTCTTGCGTTCAAACGCGGCACGCGCATCGGCAGGCGTGAGGTAGATGGGCTGGATGTCGCGCCACTGCAAACCGGCTTTTTCCACCGCACGCACCAGCAGGTAGTGCGCGCTGGAGCCTTTTTGCAAAGCCACTTTCTTGCCCTTCAAATCGGCCAAGGAATGAACGGGTGCGTCTTGCAACACCAAGATCGCGGAGCTTTCAGGTTTTGCGGGCTCAGCCCCCACATAAAAGAGTTCTTTGCCTGCGGCTTGGGCGAACACGGGGGGCGAGTCACCCGTCAAACCAAACTCCAAGGCACCGACCGACAAGGCTTCGAGCAACTGAGGCCCTGCGGGGAATTCGATCCACGACACCTTGGTGTAGGGCAAGCGTTTTTCCAGCACGCCCTGCTGCTTGAGCACCACCAGGTTGACGGCTGATTTTTGGTACCCAATGCGCAACTGTTCAGGCGCTTTGAGGGGCTGTGACTTGGCTTGCGCGTGCACAGGCGCTATGGCAAACGGCGCGGTCAGCCCCCAGGCTGCGGCCGACACGGCCGGCAGCTGCAAGAGTTGTCGCCGCTGGGGCTCTGCAAAAGTTGGATGTGACATGGTGTGGCTCCTTGTGCGGTGTGCGGCTTCAGCCCAGATTCACCGGGGCAGCGTGTAAGAGGTTGAGCTTTTTAGGAATCAACTTCAACTCAAAGAAGGTGTCGGCAATGGCCTGTTGCTCGTTCAAGATGGCTTGCGTCACGGGTGCAGTGCCATAGGCCGCGCGGCCCACAAACACCTCGGTGATGCGCTTGTCCAAACCCAGCACTTGCGCCAACTCGGTGGCGGCGGTGTCTTTGTGGTTGGCGATCCAGGTGTCGATGTGGTTCACCTCTTCGATGGCGATGCGCAACACATCGCTGTGGTGCGTGGCGTAGTCGCGTGAGCTGAAGTAGTACAGGCGGTTGTGGGCCACGCCTGTGGCGTCTACCAACAACTGGGCATCGAGTGTCTTTTGGGCGGCGGCCAAGAACGGGTCCCAGATGATCCAGGCGTCGACCACGCCTTTTTCGAACGCGGCCCGTGCGTCGGGCGGGGGCAGAAACACCGACTGCACGTCGCTGTATTTGAGGCCATGCTTCTCCAGCAACTTGACCAGAAAGTACTGCACGTTGGAGCCTTTGTTGTAGGCGATGCGTTTGCCTTTGAGGTCGGCCACGGTCTGGATGGGCGAGCCCTTGGGCACGATCACGGCTTCCAGGCGCGGACGTGGCACAGTGGCACCGGCATACACCAGTGGCGCACCGGCGGCCTGGGCAAAGATGGGCGGCGCTTCGCCCACATCGCCAAAGTCAATCGCGCCCACGTTGAGGGCTTCGAGCTGCACTGGGCCAGCGTTGAACTCGGTCCAGGTGACGGCCACGCCCAACGGGGTGAGGCGTTTTTCCAAAGTGCCACGTGCTTTGAGGATGGAGAGCCAGCCTTTTTGGTGGCCGATGCGCAAGGTGCGCACAGGGGCTTTTTGGGCCCAGGCCGCCAGCGAGCTGGTCAAGGTGGCGCTGGCGGCTGTGGCGGCCAACAGTTGTCGGCGGGTGAGGTGTTTGGCAAATGTCATGGATGTCTTTCAAGCGGTGCAGGCAAGGCTTCGCCCTGACCGCTGCACAGCGGTTTCAAAAATCAAATGAGGTGAGAGGTGCTGGGCGCTAGATGCGCGCCCAGCAGGGAGCGTCAGACACTACATCGCACTTGCGAGAAAGGCACGGGCGAAAAGCGCCCGGCGTTGGAGAACGTGCGCCACAGCTTGTCGTCGACCAGGCTGTTGACGGCCTCGTCCAAACGGGCCGAGATGTCTGGGGCGATGGTGTAACCCTCTTCAGGGTTGAGCACCACCTGCGCATCGGTGGCGTAGATGCCGGGCAAGATGCTTTTGGCACCGAGCGACTGCAACACCGGGCGCAGCGCGTAGTCGAGCGCCAGCATGTGGTGTGGGCTGCCACCGGTGGCCAGTGGCAACACGGTTTTGCCTTTGAGGGCGTCTTGCGGCAGAACATCCAGAAACACTTTCAGCACACCGCTGTAGGCCGCCTTGTACACCGGCGTAGCCACCACCAACACATCGGCTGCGGCCACTTGGGCCGTGGCTTGTAGCACCGACGGGTGGCTGAAGTCGGCCAGCAGCAGCGCCTGGGGCGACAAGTCCCGCACCCGCAACTCACTGACCTGGGCACCGCGCAGACTCAAACGCTCGCCCACGGCTCTGAGCAAGGCCGCCGTGCGCGAACGCTCTGACGGACTGCCTGCAATCAACAACACAGACATGATGGGCACCTTACTTTTTGAGGTAAATCTGATCGAAGTTGCCGCCATCGGCAAAGTGGTCTTTGTCGGCTTTGGTCCAGCCGCCAAAGGCTTGGTCGATGGTGAACAAAGGCAGCTTGGGCAACTGCTTGACGTACTTGGCCTGGGCCTTGGGCGAGATGGGGCGGTAGAAGTTTTTGCCCGCAATGTCTTGACCTTCGTCGGTGTAGAGGTAGTTCACATACGCCTCGGCCACTTTGCGTGTGCCTTTGCGGTCCACGGTTTTGTCCACCACCGTCACTGGGGGTTCGGCCAAGATGCTGAGGGACGGGTAGACGATGTCGACCTTGTTGCCAAATTCTTTTTCCAGCAGGTGCGCTTCGTTCTCCCACGAGATGAACACATCGCCCTGGTTGCGTTGCGCAAAGGTGATGGACGAGCCGCGTGCGCCAGTGTCGAGCACGGGCACGTTTTTGTAGAGCTGGGCCACAAAGTCTTTGGCTTTGGCGTCACCGCCGTATTTGCGTTTGGCAAATTCCCACGCGGCCAAGTAGTTCCAGCGTGCGCCGCCCGAGGTTTTGGGGTTGGGCGTGATCACGCTGATGCCGGGCTTGACCAGGTCGTCCCAGTCTTTGATGCCTTTGGGGTTGCCCTGGCGCACCACCAACACGATGGTGGAGGTGTAAGGCGACGAGTTGTGGGGCAAGCGCTTTTGCCAGTCGGCAGGAATGAGCCCGCCGTTTTTGACCAAGGCATCGATGTCACCCGCCAGCGCCAGCGTGACCACGTCGGCGTCGATGCCGTCGATCACCGAACGCGCTTGTTTGCCCGAACCACCGTGCGACTGCTTGATGCTCACGTCTTGGCCGGTCTGGGCTTTCCAGTGTTTGGCGAAAGCGGCATTGAACTCGACATACAGCTCGCGGGTGGGGTCGTATGACACGTTGAGCAAGCTCACGGGTGCAGGCGTTTGTGCAGATGTTTGGGCCGAAGCGATGCCAGCCACGGCCAATAAGCCAAGCGCTGCCAAGGTGGAGAAAAAGTGTTTGCGTTGAATCATGGGGATCTCTTTGGAATGCATCGAAAATTGCGATGGATGGATTCTGTGAGCCCGTGCTTGAAAAGGGAACGACAGAGTTCTCAGTTCTAAATTACCCAAACATCTAAGCCCCATGCACACCGTGTTGTTCAAGCCCGCTCATGCCTGGCAGGCCTGGTCCATGGCCTTGCGCCCGGCCAGCTTGGTGTTGGCCATCGGGCCGGTGTGGGTGGGTGCTGCGGTGGCTTTTTTTCACACGGGTGAACTGCCAATAGGGCTGACGGCAATGGCATTGCTGGCGGCCTTGCTGATGCAGGCCATCACCAATTTGCAAAACGATGTCGGGTTCACTGCGCGCGGCTGCGCCGAGGTGGGACAGCATGTGGGCTTGCCACGCGCCACCGCACAGGGTTGGATCAGCGTGAGACGTGTGCGCTGGGTCCTTGGCGTGTTGTGCGCGGTGGCCACCAGCTTGGGCCTGGTCTTGGTGACGCAACGCGGTTGGGTGGTGCTGGCCATTGGCGTGGCGTCGTTGCTGGCGGCCTTGGCCTACATGGGTGGGCCCAAACCCATTGCCTACACCCCATGGGGTGAGTTGACGGTGTGGGTGTTTTTTGGCTGGGTGGCGGTGCTGGGCACCGAGTGGTTGCTGTCCAACCAAGTGACGGCGCTCGGCGCATGTGCGGCGGCGGCAGTGGGCAGTGTGTCGGCGGCGGCCTTGGCCGTGAACAACCACCGTGACATGGCGCATGACCGCTTGGTGGGTCGCCACACCCTGGCGGTGTGGCTGGGTGCGGCAGCGTCTGCGCGCATGCTGCACCTGTGGCTGCTATTGCCGTTTGTGATGTGTGGCGTGATGTGGGCCATCACCCAACGCGCAGGCTTGCTGTTGCCACTGATGGGTTTACCTCATGCCATGAGGCTCATGCGCCGCTTGCCCCGCTGCACCTCGGGTGCCGACTTCAACGCCTTGTTGTTTGGCGTGTTTCGCACCGAGCTGGCGTATGCCACGGCGCTGTCGGGTGCGCTGGTGGGCGTCAAGCTGCTGAGTGCTTGAACACCCTCACCTCGCGCTTGCCGTCAAGCCCCTCAGCAGCAGCTCCCGCCCGCGCCTTGTGCGCAGCAGGCTTTGCTGTCGGGCACGCCCAGCTTGCGCAAGAAAAAGCCCATCGGGCACATGTTGGTGAAGCCGAACTGAAACAAGTTCAAGCCCACAAACGCGGTGAAGGCCAAGAACCAAGGGCTCACAAAGATCGGACTTTGTTCGACACCCAGGGCCAACGAGGCCATGATGAAAAAACCTGCGATCACACGGATATAACGCTCAACAGTCATGACAGACTCCTTTTAAAAAATCACACCGCGACATGGCGCTTGCGGTACAGCGCGTAATACAGCACCGGAATCACCACCAAGGTGAGCAAGGTGGAGACCAAGATGCCGAAAATCAAGGACACGGCCAAGCCGTTGAAGATGGGGTCATCCAGGATGAAGAAGGCGCCGATCATGGCGGCCAAACCCGTCAAGGCAATGGGTTGCGCGCGCACTGCAGCGGCAGACACCACGGCTTGCTCAAAGCGCATGCCCTGCGCCACTTGAAGTTCAATGAAGTCGACCAGCAAAATTGAGTTGCGCACGATGATGCCGGCCAGCGCGATCATGCCGATCATGGACGTGGCCGTGAACTGCGCACCCAACAAGGCGTGGCCCGGCATGACGCCAATAAGGGTCAAGGGAATCGGCGCCATGATGACCAAGGGCGTGCGGTAGCTCTTGAACTGCGCCACCACCAAGAGGTAAATCAAGATCAGGCCCACGCCGTAGGCAGCGCCCATGTCGCGGAAGGTCTCGTAGGTGATTTGCCACTCCCCGTCCCACTTGATGGCGTATTGGCGGTAGGTGTCGGTGGGTGCTTGGATCCAGTACTCGGCCAACTCACCCGTGCCAGGCAAAGCCGCTTCACGCAGGTGGGGGCGAATGGCAAACAGGCCATACAACGGTGAATCCAATGTGCCCGCCATGTCACCCAGCACATAGCTCACACCCTTGAGGTCTTTGCTGAACAGAGGCTTGTCAATCACGTCGCGCTCGATGCGCACCAGCTCAGACACGGGCACCAAACGCCCGTTGCTGGCACGCACAGACAAGGCCAGCAGGTGGTCCAAGCCCACTTGCGATTCACGCGGCAATTGCAAGCGCACGGGCACAGGGTATTTGCTGTGGTCGTCGTGCAGATACGTTGCATCTAAACCCGAGAGCGCACCTTGCACGGTTTGCGCAAGAGAAGCCACTGACACGCCCAAGGTCTCGGCGCGTTGGCGCAGCACCACCAAGTGGGCACGCGGTGCGTCTTCTTTCAAGGTGGTGTCGATGCCCACGATGTCAGCCGTCTGGCCAAAGGCTGTGGCGATGCGACGCGCCAAGGCTTGACGCCCGGCTTCGTCGGGCCCATAGACCTCGGCCACCAAGGGGCTCATGACCGGCGGGCCCGGCGGCACTTCGACCAGCTTGATGCGCGCGCCGTGGGCTTTGGCAATGGCTTCAAGCGCGGGGCGCAGGCGCTGCGCGATGGCGTGGCTTTTTTCGCTGCGGTGGTGTTTGTCCACCAGGTTGACTTGCAAGTCGCCCATCTCCACCTCAGAACGCAAGTAGTACTGACGCACCAAGCCGTTGAAAGTGATGGGGCTGGCCGTGCCGGCATAGCCTTGCAGGTCGCGCACCTCGCGCTGTTGGGCCAAGTGGGCCCCCAGGGCATGCAAGGCGGCAGCGGTGTTCTCCAGCGGTGTGCCTGCCGGCATGTCGACCACCAGTTGGAACTCGCTCTTGTTGTCAAAGGGCAGCATCTTGAGCACCACCCACTGCACCGCCGTCAGCCCCACCGACAGCATGAGTGCGACCACGATGCCCGCCAACAACTGCCAACGCTTTTTAGCGCTGTGTAAAAACGGGGTGAGCACACGGCTGAACAAGGCATCGAGCTTAGGCTTAACACCGCCTGTGGCAGGCTGATTTGCGTGCGTTGCGTGGCTGTGCGCGCTGCGCATCAGCTTCAAGGCCAACCAAGGGGTCACCGTGAAGGCAATGGCGAGGGAGATGGCCATGCCCAGGCTCGAATTGATGGGGATGGGGCTCATGTAGGGGCCCATCAGGCCCGACACAAAAGCCATGGGCAGCAAGGCCGCAATGACGGTGAGCGTGGCCAAGATGGTGGGGCCGCCCACTTCGTCCACCGCCACAGGAATGATCTCGTGCAGTGGTTTGTTCGGATGCAGGCCTTGGTGGCGGTGGATGTTTTCCACCACCACGATGGCGTCGTCCACCAAGATGCCAATCGAGAAGATGAGCGCAAACAGCGACACGCGGTTGAGCGTGAAGCCCCAGGCCCAACTGGCAAACAAGGTCGCGGTGAGGGTGAGGATGACAGCGCTGCCCACAATCACCGCTTCGCGGCGACCGAGCGCCAAGCCCACCAGCAAGATGACCGAGCCGGTGGCAAAGGCCAACTTTTGGATGAGCTTGTTGGCTTTTTCGGCGGCGGTCTCGCCGTAGTCGCGCGTGACCGACACCTGCACGCCATCGGGGATGAGGGTGTTGCGCAAGGCGTCGACACGGGCACGCACCGCACGCGCCACATCAACCGCGTTTTCACCGGGCTTTTTGGTGACGCTCAGGGTCACCGCCGGATAGACCTGGCCGGTGGCCGCCTGGGTTGACGCACTGGATGCGCTGTCGCTTACGGCCAACGCAGCCGCACCGGGGGTGAACCACACATAGCGCTGGGGCAGTTGCGCACCCGCCTCCACCCGCGCGACTTCGCGCAGATAGATGGGCTTGCCTTGGGAGGTGCCCACCACGAGGTCGGCCACGTCGTCGGCCGTGCGTAAAAACTCACCGGCTTGCACGGTCAGCATGTGTCCATTAGCCGATTCGTTGCCCGACCCATTTCCCGAGCGGGTGTCAATCACACTGCCCGCTGGCATGGCCAGGTTGGCAGCGCGCAAAGTGGCTTGCAAACTCAACACATCCAAGCCTCGGTCGCGCAAGCGCACCGGGTCCAGCCAGACATGGATGGCACGGCCCGGACCCCCGATGGTTTGCACCTCGCGCGTGCCAGGCACCGCTTTGAGTTCGGTCTCCAAGCTTTGTGCGACCAACGCCAAGTCCACAGCCGGGGCGCTGTCAGGGCTCCAGAGGGTCAGTGCCAACACCGGTACATCGTCAATGCCTTTGGGTTTGACGATGGGGGGCAAGGTACCCAGGTCGCGTGGCAACCAGTCTTGGTTGGCATTGAGCACGTCGTACAAACGCACCAAGGCCTCGGTGCGTGGCACACCCACTTTGAACTGCACCGTCAGCACCGCCACGCCGGGGCGCGACACCGCGTAGGTATGTTCTACGCCGGCAATTTGGCTCAGCACTTGCTCTGCCGGTTTGGCCACCATGTTCTGCACATTGACGCTGCTCGCCCCTGGGAAGGGAATCAGCACATTGGCCATGGTGACGTTGATTTGCGGCTCTTCTTCACGCGGCGTGACGAGCACGGCAAACAGGCCAAGCAAGAGCGCCACCAAGGCCAGCAAAGGCGTGAGCGCATTGGCCTGAAAAGCCGCTGCAATACGACCCGACACACCGAGGGTTTGAGAGTCTGATGGCTGTGGGTGCATGACCTGGCCTTATTTGTTGGCGCCAGAGGCAGGAACGGTGGCTTCGGGTTGTGCGCCCAGCAAGCCCGCTTGCACAGGGTCCACGGCCACGCGGTCTTGCGGCAGCAAACCCGCCAACACCTCGACTTGACCTTGCCCTAAGTTGCTGCCCAAACGCACCACACGCATGACAAAACCAGAGCCGCCGGCCACATACACCGCAGTGAGTTCGCCACGGCGCAACACAGCCGTTGCAGGCAGCGTGATGCGCTGGCTGGCGCCACCCACAAAGCGCACGCGCACTTGCTGACCCGGCACCCAAGCTGCGCCGGGCATGTTGGGCACATCCAAGCGCCATTGCAGGGTTTGCGACAAGGCGTCGGCGGCGGGCAGCAACTGCTGGGCGATGGGTTGGACCCATTCGCCCCCACTTGACGTGGGTTGTTGCACCTCGACCTGTGTGGCCGCACGTGTGCTGGCCAGTTGCGAGACGCCCACACGCACCACCACGCGGTAGGCCGTGGGCGCATACATGCTCAGCAGCGGCTTGCCAGGCACGGCCAAATCACCCGCTTGCACCAGGGTGTCCGACACATAGCCATCGTAAGGCGCGGTGACACGGGTGAACTCTTGCGACAAGGCCGACTGACGCGTCCCCGCACTGGCTTGGTCACGCCCAGCTTGGGCGGCTTTGAGCTGCAATTCTGCGGTGTCGAGTGCCGCTTGGCTGACAAAGCCCTTGGCTTGCAAATCACGGGTGCGCGACACATTCAATTGCGCGTTGCGCAACTCCGAGTCGCTTTGCACCCACTGGGCCTGGCTGCGTTGTACGCCGGTTTGGGTTTCGCGGTCGTCCACCGTGGCCAACAGTTGCCCCGCTTTGACATAGTCGCCCGCCTTGACCACCAAGGCCGACACACGGCCTGACACTTGCGCTGACACCAAACTTTGCTTGATGGGTTCCACCACACCGTCGATCTCAACACCGGTTGCCACCGACTTTGGGCCTGCGGTGACCACCGGCACACGCACAGGGTCTGCGGCCCAGGCATTTGCTAACGCGCCAGCCAAGCTCAACGTGACAAACCATCGGTGGGTCCATGAGGGGTTCAACATGTGATCTCCTTGGCGTTGATGCCGCAAAACTGTGTGTACAGAACCTGCATGACATGCAAAGCGATGTCACTGTTGATTTGGTAATAAATGTTTTTGCCTTCACGGCGGGTGCTGACCAACTGTTCATCGCGCAACACACCGAGTTGTTGCGACAAGGTCGGCTGCACGATGCCCAACAAGGCTTCCAGCTCACTCACGCAGTGCTCACCCTGTGCCAGCTGGCACAACAGCATCAAGCGGTCGGCGTTGGACAAGGTTTTCAACAAGCGGCACGCCTGGTTGGCCGAGACGCGCATGGCACTCAAATCGATGGTGGCAGGAGTTGACATAGGTCACCTTTAAATCATCAACTAATAATATATCACAATATATATTGTTTATTGGTGAATTAATCGCTGGCGCAGCCAAGCTCGCGCGAGCGCCTAGACTATGAACAAGCAAAGGAGTTGTATGCAACGCTGTCCCTGGTGCGAGGGCTTTGACCTCTACCGCCACTACCACGACACAGAGTGGGGCGTGCCCCTGCGCAATGACGCAGCTCTGTTTGAACTGATCAACTTGGAGGGCGCGCAAGCAGGCCTGTCGTGGTCCACGGTGCTCAAGAAACGCGAGAACTACCGCCTCGCGTTTGACCACTTTGATGCAGAAAAAATAGCGCGCTACGACGCACAGAAAGTGGCTGAGCTGCTGGCTAACCCAGGCATCATCCGCAACCGGTTGAAGGTGGCGGCCACCATCGGCAATGCCAAAGCCTACCTGGCCCTTCAAGCCAGTGGCCAAACCTTCAGCGACTTTGTGTGGCAGTTTGTCGACGGTCAGCCGATTAAGAACCAGCGCCAAAGCCTGAGTGAGGTACCGGCCAAAACCCCCGCCTCAGACGCCATGAGTCGTGCCCTGCTGAAGGCGGGTTTTAAATTTGTTGGCAGCACCATTTGCTATGCCTTCATGCAAGCCTCAGGCATGGTCAATGACCATTTGGTGAGTTGTCACCGACATGCTGCTGTCAAAGCGCATCAGGCTTGATGCAAATCGTAGCGATCGAGATCCATCACTTTGCCCCAGGCTGCCGCGAAGTCATGCACAAAAGCGGGCTGGGCATCGCTGCTTGCATAGACTTCGGCCAGCGCGCGAAGTTGGGCGTTGGAACCAAAAACGAGATCTACCACGGTACCCACCCACTTGAGTTCGCCGGTTGAGCGGTCGCATCCTTCCAACACGCCGTCTGAGGTGGTGGATTTTTGCCATTGGGTGCGCATGTCCAACAGGTTGACGAAGAAGTCGTTACTCAGTACTTCGGGGCGTTGGGTGAACACTCCGTGTGGAGAATTTCCCACGTTGGCATTGAGCACACGCAGGCCCCCGATCAAGACGGTCATCTCTGGCGCCGTCAGTGTCAGCAGATTGGCGCGATCCACCAGCAGCTCTGTTGCTGATTTCTCATAGCCTGGGCGCACGTAGTTGCGAAAACCGTCAGCGATTGGCTCCAGCACCGCAAACGAATCCACATCGGTCTGCGCCTGCGAGGCGTCCATACGTCCGGGCGAGAACGGGACCTTCACCGCGTGCCCCGCCTGTTTGGCCGCGGCCTCCACAGCGGCACATCCGCCTAGAACAATCAAGTCTGCCAGCGAGATTCGCTTGCCACCGGACTGCGCCTGGTTGAAGTCTTTCTGGACACCCTCCAAGGTGTGAAGCACCTTGGCCAATGCAGCAGGTTGGTTGACTTGCCAGTCCTTTTGCGGTGACAGGCGAATGCGGGCACCGTTGGCACCCCCGCGTTTGTCACTGCCGCGAAAGCTAGCGGCGGATGCCCAGGCTGTGCTGACGAGTTGGGAAATGGAGAGCCCACACCCCAGGAGCTGGGTTTTGAGGGTTGCCACATCTGACGCGTCAACCAATACGTGGTTGACCACGGGAATCGGGTCTTGCCACAGCTGAGCTTGTGTGGGCACGAGCGGGCCCAGGTAGCGAGAGACAGGCCCCATGCCGCGGTGCGTGAGCTTGTACCAGGCGTGGGCAAATGCATCGGCAAATTGCTGAGGGTTGGACAAGAAGCGACGGCAAATTTTTTCGTAGATGGGGTCCATCCTCAAGGCCAGATCTGCGGTGGTCATGATCGGGGCATGGCGCTTCGCAGGGTCATGCGCATCAGGCACGGTGCCTGCGGCAGAGGCGTTCTTGGGGGTCCACTGGTGGGCACCTGCGGGGCTGTGGGTAAGCTCCCAGTCGTATTTGAACAAGATGTCGAGGTAGTCGTTGTCCCATCGGGTGGGATGGGTGGTCCACGCGCCTTCAATGCCGCTGGAGATGGTGTGAACACCTTTGCCACTGCCAAAGGTGTTTTTCCAACCCAAGCCCTGCGCTTCAATGCCTGCGCCTTCGGGTTCTGGACCCACATACTGGCGTGGGTCCGCAGCTCCATGGCACTTGCCGAAGGTGTGGCCACCGGCGACCAGGGCCACAGTTTCTTCGTCGTTCATGGCCATGCGCGCAAAGGTCTCGCGGATATCGCGTGCTGAAGCCACGGGGTCGGGTTGTCCGTTGGGGCCTTCTGGGTTCACGTAGATCAAACCCATCTGAACAGCGGCAAGGGGGTTGTCAAGTTGTCGCTCGCCGCTGTAGCGTTGATCGCCGAGCCATTCGCGCTCAGGCCCCCAGTCGATCTCTTCCTCAGGTTCCCAGATGTCTGCGCGTCCACCCGCAAAACCGAGCGTCTTAAAGCCCATGGACTCCAAGGCAACGTTGCCCGCCAGAATGATCAAGTCAGCCCAGGAGAGCTTGGCGCCATAGGTTTGTTTGATGGGCCACAGCAAACGCCGCGCCTTGTCCAAGCTCACGTTGTCGGGCCAACTGTTGAGCGGCGCAAACCGCTGTGCACCTGAGCCAGCACCGCCACGACCATCGCCAATGCGGTAAGTGCCCGCGCTGTGCCACGCCATGCGGATGAAGAACGGGCCATAGTGGCCGTAATCAGCTGGCCACCAGTCTTGAGAGTCTGTCATCAACACATGCAGGTCTTGAATGACCACGTTCAAATCAAGGCTCTTGAACGCCTGGGCGTAGTTGAATGTCGGCGCCATGGGATTGGACAGTGAGTTAGCCCCCTGAAAAACAGTCCCGTTGGTATTCCTTAAACTAACAACTAGGAATACGACTATGGATATGACTATGTCTTCAGCAAGGCCCAATCGGGTTGAGGTGGTCACAAGCGTTCAACG
>NZ_NESA01000015.1 GCF_002778315.1 Limnohabitans sp. JirII-31
TCTCAGCCGGTGGCAAGACAGCGGTGGTGTCCACCATCAACGGTGACTCCAACGTGCCGTTCTACAAAGAACTGGGCAACGCAGGCTTGAAGGCCAAAGACGTGCCCGTGGTGGCATTCAGCGTGGGCGAAGAAGAACTGCGCGGCGTGGACACCAAGCCGCTGGTGGGCCACTTGGCGGCATGGAACTACTTCATGAGCATCAAGAACCCGACCAACGATGCCTTCATCAAGAAGTGGAGCGACTACGCCAAGGCCAAGGGCATTGCGGGTCACAAAGACAAGCCATTGACCAACGACCCGATGGAAGCCACCTACATCGGCATCCACATGTGGAAGCAAGCGGTCGAGAAGGCCAAGAGCACCGATGTGGACAAGGTGATTGCGGCGATGGCGGGTCAGACCTTCACGGCACCGAGCGGCATCACCAGCAAGATGGATGAGAAGAACCACCACTTGCACAAGTCGGTGTTCATTGGCGAGATCAAGGCCGATGGCCAGTTCAACGTGGTGTGGAAGACACCCGGTCCTGTCAAGGCCAAGCCATGGAGCCCGTTCATTGAAGGCAACGACAAGAAGCCTGATGAACCTGTGAAGAAGTAAGCTCAAGCCTTGCGTTCTTGCTTGTTGGTATCGGCGCACATTTTGTGCGCCGATTCTTTTTAGGAGTCTCTTTATGTCACCCTCACGCAGACATCTTCTTCAAAGTTTCGCCGCATTGGGCGCGTTGGGGTCTGTCGCCCCTTGGGCTTTGTCCGCCGAAAAAATCAAACCGGGCCATGACGCGGCCTTGATCGTGGTGGACGTGCAAAACTGTTTTATCGAGGGCGGCACCTTGCCCGTGGCCAAAGGTGCTGAGGTGGTGCCGGTGATCAACCGCATGGCCAGCGCGTTTGCCAACATCGTGGTCACGCAAGACTGGCACACCCCCGGCCACGCTTCGTTTGCCAGCGCGCACCCCGGTAAAAAACCGTTTGAGACCACCACCATGCCCTATGGCACGCAGGTGCTGTGGCCCGACCATTGTGTGCAAGGCAGTGCCGACGCGGCATTGCACCCTGAGCTCAAGTTGCCCAGTGCCCAATTGATTTTGCGCAAGGGTTACCACGCCGATGTGGACAGTTACTCGGCCTTCATGGAGGCCGACCGCAAGACGGCCACGGGCTTGGCGGGCTACCTCAAGCAGCGGGGTATCAAGACGGTGTTTGTGGTGGGTTTGGCCACCGACTTTTGTGTGGCCTGGACGGCCTTGGATGCGCGCGGCGCAGGCTTTGCCACCTATGTGGTGGAAGACGCCTGTCGTGGCATCGACCTCAATGGCTCAGTGGCCGCGGCTTGGAAAAACATGACCGCCAAAGGCGTGAAACGCATTCAGTCGAGCGACTTGGCCTTGGCCTGATTCAGCCGACTTGTTGCCCACTCATTTGCAAGCCAATTTGTTCTGGGTTGGTGCTGGCCGTGGGCAGGGCGGGTGACAGCTGGCCGTTGGCGATGACGGCCATGCGGTCGCTGATCATGAACAGCTCGTCGAGTTCTTCCGAGATCACCAAAATCGCCACGCCCTGGTTGCGCAAATCAATCAGGGCTTGACGAATCAGCATGGCTGCGCCCACGTCCACGCCCCAGGTGGGTTGCGACACCACCATCACTTTGGGCTTGAGCATGATCTCGCGCCCGACGATGAACTTTTGCAAGTTGCCACCCGACAAACTGGTGGCCAAGGCGGTGGGCCCACCGCAGGCGACTTTGAAGCGTTCAATCACCGCACGTGCAAAGGTGGTGGTGGCTTGGCGTTGGATCACACCCAGTTGCACCATGCCTTGGCGCGCCCCCGTGAGCAAGGCGTTGTTGGACAAACTCATCGGCGGCACCGCACCGCGCCCCAAGCGTTCTTCGGGCACAAAGGTCAGGCCCACGCTGCGTCGCTGCGCCGGGTTCATGCGTCCAACCGCTTGACCGCACAGAGTCACCGTGTGTGCAGCCTCTTGTGGCACTTCGCCTGAAATGGCGGCCAGCAGTTCTTTCTGGCCATTGCCCGAGATGCCTGCAATGCCCACGATCTCGCCGGCGCGCACTTGCAGGTCAATGTGTTGCAAGTGGGTGCCAAAAGGGTCCGCGCTGTGCAGGCTCAAGTCTTTGACTTCCATCAGCACGGGACCAGCTTCTTGCGGCTGACTGGCGCATTCGGGCAGGTCGGTGCCAATCATCAGGCGCGCCAGTTGGCTGGATGTTTCTTGTTTGGGGTTGGCATAGCCCGTGACTTTGCCGCCGCGCAGCACGGTGGCGGTGTCGCACAAGGCACGAATTTCGTCGAGCTTGTGGCTGATGTACAAAATGCTGCACCCTTCAGCCGCTAAGCGGCGCAAGGTGTCAAACAAGACCAGCACGGCTTGCGGCGTCAGCACCGAGGTGGGCTCGTCCATGATCAGCAGCTTGGGGTTTTGCAACAGACAACGCACGATCTCCACCCGTTGCCGCTCACCCACCGACATGGTGTGCACCATGCGGCTGGGGTCGATCGGCAGCCCATAGCGTTGCGACACCTCGGTGATGCGGCCCGACAGGGCCTGGATGGATTCAGGCTCGTCCAACGACAGGCTGATGTTCTCGGCCACGGTGAGCGACTCGAACAAGGCGAAGTGCTGAAACACCATGCCAATGCCAAGGCGTCGCGCTTGGGCTGGGCTGTCGATGGTGACCTCGCGGCCTTCCCACACGATGTCACCGGCGTCGGGCTTGGTGACGCCGTAGACAATTTTCATGAGCGTGCTTTTGCCGGCACCGTTTTCACCGAGCAAGGCGTGAATTTCGCCAGCGCGCACGGTGAGGTCGATGCCTTGGTTGGCGATGACGGTGGGGTAGCGCTTGCTGATACCACTCAAGACAAGCCGTGGGGTGTTGGAAGTCATGCGCAAGCAGGCCGCAATAACTGTGCCGTATGGCTGCGGCGCATCACCGCTGTCTGCGCTGCTTGATTTGTGTACGTCTTGCACTGCACCAGTGATTGCGGCGGGCTTGTTTGCTTCATGCTGGTGCGGCGCGCCTCTTTGCGGGGCTCTTTGAGGGTGGGGCTGCCGTGGGGTCTTGGTATGCAACTTGCGTTGCATCCAGCACCTCCACTTGTTGCCATGAAACACCTGTCCCCAACCCTTCTCGCTCGTGCGATGTTGCGCGTGGTGTTGCCATGAGGCTCAAACTCGTTCCTCGCGCAGAGCCTTTGCAGTCGATGCGGGTGTGGGCACCCGTGATTGCGATTGGCCTGACCTTGCTGGCGGGTTTTTTGATTTTTATGGTGTTGGGCAAGAACCCTTGGTTGGCTTACCAAGCGTTTTTCATTGACCCGCTGCGTGACGCCAACGGCATCAGCGAGTTGCTGTTGAAGGCCTCGCCCTTGTGCCTGATTGCGCTGGGCTTGGCGGTGGGTTACCGCGCCAACATTTGGAACATCGGTGCTGAAGGGCAGATGTATGTGGGCGGCATTTTTGCCAGTGGCTTGGCGATTTATTTCCATGAGGTCGATGCGCCCTGGGTGCTGCCCTTGATGGTGGTGGCCGCTGCGCTGGGCGGGGCACTGTGGGCGTCTCTGACCGCCCTGTGCCGGGCCCAGTTTCATACCAACGAAATTTTGGTGAGCTTGATGCTCACCTATGTGGCCGATCTGGTGGTCAAGTTTTTGGTCTACGGGCCTTGGCGTGACCCCATGGCCAACAACTTTCCCATCACCGTGTCGTTCTCAGACGCGGCCTTGTTTGCGCCGTTGGCTTCTTATGGCTGGGACCTGTGGGAGGGCACGCGCATCAACAGCTCGGTGTTCATCACCTTGGTGGCCATTCCTGTGGCGTGGTTCTTCATGCAAAGCTCCTATGCGGGCTTTCAGCACTTGGTGACGGGTGAGGCCCCGGCGGCGGCACGTTATGCGGGCTACCGCGACCGCTGGATCATCTGGATCACCTTGCTGATTGGTGGCGCTGCGGCGGGCTTGGCCGGTGTGTCGGATGTGGCAGGCCCGCTGGGGCAACTCAACGACCGCTGGACGCCGGGCTATGGCTTCACCGCCATCATCGTGGCGACCTTGGGCCGCTTGCACGCGCTCGGGATTGTGTTGGCCTCGTTGCTGATGGCCTTGCTCTACTTGGGCGGCGAAGCGGTGCAGGTGACCATGCAATTGCCCAAGGCGGTGAGCGAGGTGTTTCAGGGCTTGCTGCTGCTGTTCTTGTTGGCCTGCGATGTGTTGGTCAAGTACCGCGTGGTGTCGCTTGACGTCAACCCCAAAGCGCTGGGAGGCACCGCGTGATGGAGTCTCTCACCCCCTTGCTGGCCAGTGCCTTGGGTGCGGCTATTCCTTTGTTGTTGGCTGCTCTGGGCGAGTTGATTGCCGAGCGCGCCGGGGTGCTGAACCTAGGGTTGGAAGGCATGATGTTGTTGGGTGCCTTGGCCAGCTTCATGACGGTGGCCAACGGCGGCTCGCTGCCACTGGCCGTGTTGGTGGGCATGGCGGTGGGCGTGTTGGCGTCGCTGGTGTTTGGTTTTGTGACCATCACCTTGCAAGCCAACCAGGTGGCGGCAGGTTTGTCGCTGACCATCTTGGGCTCGGGCATCACGGCTGTGTTGGGTCGCCCCTATGTGGGCTTCAGCGCTCCGAGCAGTTTTGCGCCTTTACCCATTCCTTATTTGCAAGACCTGCCATTGCTGGGTGCTTCGTTTTTCTCGCTTGACCTGCTGGGCTATGCCGCGCTGGTGTTGCTGTGGGTGGTGATGTGGTTTCTGCGTCATACCCGCGCTGGGCTGACCTTGAAGGCCGTGGGCGAGTCGCCGGTGGTGGCGCGCTCCTTGGGGCTGCATGTCACGCGTGTGCGTTATGCAGCGGTGGCGTTTGGTGGGGCCTTGTCGGGCCTGGCGGGCACCTACTACTCGGTGGCGCAATTCAAGATGTGGCAAGACGGCCTGACCTCGGGCAACGGCTGGATTGCCTTGGCCTTGGTGGTGTTTGCCACCTGGCGGCCACACCGCGTGGCGATTGGGGCCCTGCTGTTTGGCAGCGTCACGGCGCTGGGGCTGTACTTCCAGGCCATCGGCATCAAGGTGTCCACCTTTGCGTTGGCCAGCTTGCCCTACCTTGCCACGGTGGTGGTGTTGGTGGTGCTGTCGTCCAACCAAGAAACCATCCGCCGCCATGCACCTGCCTGGCTAGGCAAACCTTTTTACGACGACGCCTGAGGCGTTGGGTTGTTTTTTTCTCGCGCTTATCCCTTCATCCACTTAGGAGTTTTGACATGACATTTATGAAGATCAAATTGGCTTGCGCCCTGGCACTGGGTGTGGCGGGCTTGAGCCAAACCGCCGTGGCCGCGCCCCCTGTGAAAGCGGCCTTTGTGTACTTCGGCACGCCGGGCGACGGCGGCTGGACCTTTGCCCACGACATTGCCGTGAAGCAGGCCAAAAAAGAACTGGGTGATGCGGTGGAAACCACCATCGTGGAAAACGTGCCTGAGAGTGCCGATGCCGAGCGCGTGATCCGCGACCTGGCCAGCAAGGGCAACCAGTACATCTTCACCACCTCGTTTGGCTACATGGAGCAAACCTTGAAAGTGGCCAAGACCTTTCCGAAGGTCGAGTTCTATCACAACACGGGTTTCAAGTCGGCCCCCAACGTGCACACCTACAACTCGCGCATGTACGAGCCCGCCTACCTGGCCGGCATCATTGCCGGGCGCATGACCAAATCAAATGTATTGGGCTATGTGGCTTCTTTCCCTATTCCTGAAGTGGTGCGCAACATCAATGCGTACACCATGGGTGCGCGCAGCGTGAACCCCAAAGTCAAAACCAAGGTGGTGTGGATCAGCTCTTGGTATGACCCCGCCAAAGAGCGTCAAGCCGCCGAAACCATGATCGGCCAAGGCGCTGACATGTTGATGCAAAACACCGATTCATCGGCCACCTTGCAAGCTGCTGCCGACAAGGGCGTGTTCGCCTTTGGTTGGAACTCGGACATGTCGGCTGTGGCCCCCAAGGCGCACCTGGCTTCTGTGACCCAAGTCTGGGGCAACTACTACACCGCCGTGCTCAAAGGCGCGGTGGCTGGCAAACCCATGAAAGACAACGTCTGGGGTGGCTTGAAAGAAAAGATGAACGGCTTGGTGTCGTTGAACAGCAGCTTGCCAGCCAGCGTGAAAAAAGAAGTCGAAGCCAAGCAGGCCGAGATCGTGTCTGGCAAGTTCAAGGTCTTCTCTGGCCCCATGAAGTTGCAAGACGGCACCATGAAGCTGGCCGCTGGTCAAGCCTTCACCGACGCTGACATCGACAGCATCAAGTTCTACGTCGAAGGCGTAGAAGGCCAGTTGCCCAACTGATGCCTGAGCTGACCATGTCAGACGTTCAAGCCCAGCCCTTTGCCTTTGCTCTGCGGCCCGCACAAGCCGCGTTGCTGATCATTGACATGCAGCGCGACTTTGTGGAGCCGGGCGGCTTTGGCGAAAGCCTGGGCAACCGTGTCGAGCCCTTGCAAGAGATTGTGCCTACGGTGCGCAAGGTGTTGGACCATTGGCGAGCCATTGGGGGCTTGGTGGTGCACACCCGTGAGTCCCATGCGCCTGATTTGAGCGACTGCCCGGATGCCAAGCGCTGGCGTGGCAACCCCAGCCTGCGCATTGGCGATGTGGGCCCCATGGGGCGTGTGCTGGTGCGCGGTGAACCGGGCAATCAAATTGTGGAGGCACTGGCCCCTGTTGAGGGTGAGCTGGTGATTGACAAGCCAGGCAAGGGCGCGTTTTATGGCACCGACTTGATGGCGCAATTGCAGCAGCGTGGCATCACACAGCTGGTGGTCATGGGTGTGACCACCGAGGTGTGCGTTCAGTCCACGATGCGTGAAGCCAATGACCGAGGCTACGACTGCTTGTTGATCGAAGATGGCACGGCCAGTTACTTTCCAGAATTCAAAGCGGCCACCCTGGCCATGATCACCGCCCAAGGCGGTATCGTGGGGTGGACCTGCAAGGCCCAAGACCTGCTGTCAGCCAGCGTCTGAGGCGGTTTTGCCTTAGCGGCAGACCCAAGAAATCATCTATGTCTGGGCCCTGTGCGGCCACCACGGCGTCTGGAACGCCGTGTTGTGCATGGGAGACATTTTTTCTTTGTAGTATCTCCATACACAGCCAGGAGGTTTCTATGTTCAAAGTTCACGCCGTCGCCGCCCACCGTTTGCCCCAGCTCTTGCGTCAAATGCCCAAGGCTGAACTGCACATCCACATTGAGGGTTCGCTAGAGCCCGAGTTGATTTTTGCGCTGGCGCAGCGCAACGGTGTGGCCTTGCCCTACGCCAGTGTGGAGGCGCTGCGTGCGGCCTATGCTTTCACCAACCTGCAAAGCTTTTTGGATATTTACTACGCCGGGGCCAGCGTGTTGCTGCATGAGCAAGATTTTTACGACATGGCCTGGGCCTACTTGCAGCGCGCAGCGGCCGACCATGTGGTGCATGCCGAACTCTTTTTTGACCCGCAGACCCACACCGAGCGTGGCGTGCCGATGGCGACGGTGATCCACGGTTTGCACCGTGCCTGCGTGGACGCCAAAGCGCAGCTGGGCGTGGATGCCCAACTCATTCTGTGTTTCTTGCGCCACCTGAGCGAAGAGGCCGCCTTGCACACGCTGCAAGAGGCCTTGCCTTTCAAAGACAAGTTCATTGGTGTGGGGCTCGATTCCAGCGAAGTCGGGCATCCGCCTGAGAAGTTCACCCAGGTGTTTGCGCTAGCCAAGTCCCATGGGCTGCACTTGGTGGCGCATGCGGGGGAAGAGGGGCCACCGGCCTACATCTGGAGCGCGCTCGATGTGTTGCAAGTGGAGCGCATCGACCACGGTGTGCAGGCCATCCACGACCCGGTGCTGATGCAGCGCCTGGCCAAAGACCGGGTGCCGCTCACGGTGTGCCCCTTGTCCAACCAAAAGCTGTGCGTGTTCCCCAACTTGGCCGACCACAACATTGCGCAACTGCTCGACGCGGGCTTGTGCGTCACCATCAACTCAGACGACCCGGCCTACTTTGGCGGCTACATGAACGACAACTTCGTGCAGACCTTTGCCGCCACCGGCATGAACGCCCAGCAAGCCTATGCCCTGGCGCGCAACAGCTTTGAAGCCAGCTTTGTCAGCGAGGTTCAGCGCCAGCACTGGCTGCATGAACTCAAGGTCTGTTTTGAGCGCTTTGTTGAGCACGATGACTGAGCCGTTGCGAGGTCAGAAAAACTGTTGCTCAATGGTGGTGACGAATGTATGAGCCTGTTCGGTTGCCCATTGTGCGTCGTCGATGGAAAGTGGATCACCTTTGTAATCAGCGATCAGGCGCAAGTCTTCAACTTTATTCAGCGCACGTCCTAACTCTAGCGATAGCCGACCCGTTTTGACCAGATGCAAAGAGAAAGCAGTGATCAACCCACTGTGTGTTTTGGCAATGTCTGGTGGCACGGGTGAATGGCTGGCCAATAAGGCGGCTCTTGCTGCATCGAACATGGCGTAATAAGCGCGATTGCAAGCCCCATCACTGTCGCCTTCCTTCAGAAGCGCAAAAGCTGATGCAAGGGCGCGGTGTGCCTTGTTCATCAGCTCTTTCGTGTTCATAGTTTGACCCCATCGCGGGCGATATTGCTCAGAAGTTGTGGGTTGGTGTACGCACTGGGATGTGCCCACTCATCTTCCCAAATGGGCAAGGGTTGTATACGAATGCCCGTGTCGAGCAAAACGTCATACGCGATGTCATCCATTGCAAGCTTGGTCGCTACAAAAGGGGCCGATGCGCCGCGCAATAAGACGGCTACATCGGCGTCGCTTTCTTCATGTGCTGTGCCGCGCGCGTGACTACCAAACAAAAAAACTTCGCTGATATCGTAGGTGCGCGCCAGTGCACGTGCAAACTGTTTTGCAGCTAGCAAAGTGGAGATATTAACGTGCGGAATCATGAAAATATTGTAGGCCGAAGCCCCTAAAATGCACCCATGAGCATCAAATCAGACAAATGGATTCGCCGCATGGCAGAGCAGCACGGCATGATCGAGCCGTTCGAGCCAGGTCAAATTCGCCAAAACGCGGCGGGCGAAAAAATCGTCAGCTACGGCACCAGCAGCTACGGCTATGACATCCGTTGCGCGCCCGAGTTCAAAGTGTTCACCAACATCTACAGCACGGTGGTGGACCCCAAGAACTTCGACGAGCGCAGCTTTGTCGACATGAACTCGGATGTCTGCATCATCCCGCCCAACAGCTTTGCATTGGCGCGCACCGTGGAGTACTTCCGCATTCCGCGCAATGTGCTGACCGTGTGCTTGGGCAAAAGCACCTACGCGCGCTGCGGCATCATCGTCAACGTGACGCCGTTTGAGCCCGAGTGGGAAGGCTATGTGACGCTGGAGTTCTCCAACACCACACCGCTGCCCGCCAAGATTTACGCCGGTGAGGGCTGTGCCCAGGTGTTGTTCTTTGAGAGCGACGAAGTGTGCGAGACCAGCTACAAAGACCGTGGCGGCAAGTACCAGGGCCAAGTGGGTGTGACCCTGCCCAAGACCTGAAATCGGCGGATTGGGTCCGATTTTGGGAGATTCGCCAGGGGTGCGACAATCAGCACCTGACATGACGACCTCTTTTTCCAATTTGCAGCTGGCCCCCGCGCTGGCACGCGCCGTAGCCGAAATGGGCTACGAGTCCATGACCCCCATCCAAGCCCAGGCCATTCCGGTGGTTCTGACGGGCCAAGACGTGATGGGCGCCGCCCAAACCGGCACGGGCAAAACAGCGGCTTTCTCGCTGCCTTTGTTGCAGCGCCTGCTCAAGCACGAAAACAGCTCCACTTCGCCTGCGCGCCATCCTGTGCGCGCCTTGGTGTTGCTGCCTACGCGCGAGCTGGCCGACCAGGTGGCCCAACAGGTCAAGGCCTACGCCAAGTACTGCAACCTGCGCAGCGCGGTGGTGTTTGGTGGCATGGACATGAAGCCCCAAACCTTGGAGCTGAAAAAAGGCGTCGAGGTGCTGGTGGCCACACCCGGGCGTTTGCTCGACCACATCGAAGCCAAGAACGTGGTGCTCAACCAAGTGGAATATGTGGTGCTCGACGAAGCTGACCGCATGTTGGACATTGGTTTCTTGCCCGACTTGCAACGCATCTTGAGCCACTTGCCCAAGCAGCGCACCACACTGTTGTTCTCGGCCACCTTCTCGCCCGAGATCAAGCGCCTGGCGGGCAGCTATTTGCAAAACCCCGTCACCATCGAAGTGGCGCGCCCCAACGAGACCGCGTCCACCGTGACGCAACATTTCTACAGCGTGGGTGTGGACGACAAATACCGCGCGCTCAAGCAGTTGGTCAAAAGCAATGGCATCACCCAAGCCTTTGTGTTTTGCAACAGCAAACTCGGCTGCGCCCGCTTGGCTCGCTCGCTCGAACGCGATGGCCTGCGCACCACCGCCTTGCATGGCGACAAGAGCCAAGACGAGCGCTTGAAAGCCCTCGAAGCCTTCAAGCGCGGCGAGGTGGACTTGCTGGTGTGTACCGATGTGGCCGCACGCGGCCTGGACATCAAAGACGTGCCTGCGGTGTTCAACTTTGACATTCCGTTCAACGCCGAAGACTATGTGCACCGCATTGGCCGCACCGGTCGTGCAGGTGCCTTGGGGCAGGCCATCAGCTTTGTTTCGGGCAGCGACCAGCGCTTGGTGGCTGACATTGAGAAGCTGCTCAAGACCAAGATCGAACTCGAAGCCGTGGAGTTTGAAGAAGACCGTCCGCGTGGCCGCATCAACACGGGCCGCCGTGCCTGGGGTGAAGACGATCCACGCGACGTGCTCGACAAGCCCCGTGCCCCAGAAGGTCAAGCCCGTGCTCGCCGCGAAAGCAACTACGCGCCTGTTGCACCCCGTCCTTCGCGTGACCCGTTCTTTGACAAACCCTACGAAGCACCGGTGCGGGCTGAGGGCGAATCGACCGCGCCCAAAGAACCCCTGCGCAAGTCGCCCAACATCAAGCCCAAGCGCAAAGTGGCGGCGTTGTTCAAAACCGTCGAGTGAGCCTCATGCCTTGAGTCTCATGCCAGCGGGTCCAGGGCTTGCTGGCATTTCACGCTCAGAACGGGGAGTTGACGCACATCGCCAATGACCTCTGGCTGCTCGATGCGCAAGGCACTCAAGCAGCCGCCCCACACACAGCCGTCGTCCAGACACACCACGTTGGGTTGGTTCACCTTTTTGAGCGTGGACCAATGGCCAAAGGCCACTGTTACATGGGCGCTGCGCCTGCCTGGCACCTCGAACCAGGGCATCAAGCCCTCAGGCGCTTGGTCTGCGCTTTCTTTCACACTGAAATCCATTGCGCCTTGCGCATCGCAAAAACGCATGCGCGTGAGCGCGTTGACGATCACACGCAAACGGTCGGCACCTTGCAAGTCATCGTGCCACTGGTTGGGTAAGCCGCCATACATCTGCGGCATGAAGGTGGCCAGCGCATCACCGCGCAACACGTCTTCCACTTCGCCGGCCAGTGCCAAGGTTTGCTCAGGTGTCCACTGCGGCAGCACGCCGGCATGCACCATCAGCACCTGTCCCAGGCGAATCGCCATGCGTTGCTGGCGCAACCAATCGAGCAACACCGTGCGGTCGGGAGCGTTCAAGATATCGGCGATGGTGTCTTGCCGGTGTGCAGCGCGCACCCCTTGTGACACCGCCAACAGGTGCAAATCATGGTTGCCCAAAATGCATTGCGCACTGCTGCCATAGGCCATCAAGCGGCGCAGCACACCCACGTTGTCGGGGCCTCGGTTGACCAAGTCGCCCAAGAGGTAGAGCGTGTCACGGCTCGGAGAAAAATCGACGTGGGTGAGTAAACGTGCCAAGGCTTCGTCGCAACCTTGTACGTCACCAATCAAGTAAGTCGTCATGATGGAATTGTCTAACGCTTTTTGGGTGCAACTTCACGCTCTGGATTGAGATTGCGTTCACATTTGCCTGCGTGTGATCGGGATGTCTCGGTGCCAATCGTTTATATACTCAAATGGATATAATTCAAGATGAAACCTGTTCAATTTCTTGGCGACTCCCTCAAGAGGATCGTGAATTTCCTGATGCAGCACGTCAGGACGTCGGGCGTCAACTCGATCTTGTGCAAAAGGGGAGGCAGCCCAATGACTTCAAATCCATGCCATCTATTGGCAAGGGTGTCGAAGAGATCCGGCTTTGGGATGAAGCAGGAACATTTCGTGTCATCTACACCGCTCGAATGAAAGAGGCGATCTATGTTTTGCATGCTTTTCAAAAAAAGACGCAAACAACCTCTAAGAACGATGTGGAAATTGCAACGGCTCGATTTAAATTGTTGAGAGGAGAAAAGTGATGAAGTCCAAACCAGACAGATTCAAAAGCGTTTGGGATGCCCTCGCCGATACACCCGAAGAGGCAGCCAACTTGCGCGTGCGTGCAGAACTCATGGACAAAATTATTCACTTGATCGCCAGCAATGGATGGACGCAAGCCGATGCAGCCATTCATTGCAAGGTGACGCAGCCACGTATCAACGACTTGGTTCGCGGAAAGATTTCCCGGTTTTCCCTCGATGCATTGGTCAATATTGCGGCAGCACTCGGGCAACATGTTCACGTTGAACTTGAGGCTGTCTGACGTTGACTCAGCTTCTATTTTTTAATCTTGTTCTACCCGATTGCCCCACATGGATGTTTTGCTGATTGTTTTACTGACCTTCTTGAATGGCATCTTCGCCATGTCCGAGATGGCGTTGGCATCCAGTCGCAAGGCGCGCTTGGCAGCACTCAATGAGGCGGGCGACAGCGGGGCGCGTGCAGCGCTCAAGCTGATGGCGCATCCGACCCAGTTTTTGTCCACGGTGCAAATTGGCATCACATCCATTGGTGTGCTCAACGGCATCGTGGGGGAGGCGGCTTTCAGTGCCAAGTTGTCGGATTGGTTGCTCACCCAAGGCGTGGCTGATCGCTTTGCCGAAGGCATGGCCACCGCGTTGGTGGTGACGCTCATCACCTTCAGCACGATCTTGTTTGGTGAGTTGGTGCCCAAGCGCATTGGCCAGCTCTACCCCGAACCGGTGGCACGTTTGGCGGCGCCCTTGATGTTGGCGCTGGCCACCATCGCGCGTCCGTTTGTGAGTCTGCTCTCGGCCAGCACCAGCGCCATGCTCAAGCTCTTGCGGGTGGAGGTGCATGGTGGTCGCACGGTGACCGAAGAGGAAATCAGTGCCAGCTTGGTGGAGGGGGTGGATGCGGGCGTGATTGAGCAGCACGAACACCAGATGGTGCAAAACGTGTTCAACCTCGACGAGCGTTCCCTAACCTCCATCATGGTGCACCGCTCTGACATTGAGTGGCTGGACGCCAAGACCACTGTGCCGCAAGCGCTGGCACAAGTGGGTGCGCAAGGCGCGCACTCTTGGTATCCGGTGTGTCGCGATGGCTTGGACGATGTGGTGGGCGCGGTCAGCGTGTCGCAATTGCTGCGTCTGCCACCGGGCACCGACATGACGGTCGAGACCTTGGCTCAGCCGGTGTCGTTTGTGCCTGAGACCTTGAGTGGCTTGGATTTGCTAGAGCAATTTCGCCGCCCTGTGGAGCGGGCCACCGCACACGGTCGCATGGTGCTGGTGGTGGACGAGTACGGCGTGGTGCAAGGCTTGATGACGCCGCGTGACCTGCTGGAAGCCATTACCGGTGAACTGCTGCAAGCCACCGCCACCGACGAAGCCTGGGCCACACCGCGTGCCGATGGCAGTTGGTTGATCGATGGCTTGATGCCCGTGGCCGAGTTCAAGGCACGCTTGCACATTCGTGAATTGCCTGATGAAGACCGTGACATCTACAACACTGTGGCTGGATTGATCATGGCCATCAGCGGCCATTTGCCTGCCGTGAGCGAGTGGGTGGACTGCGCGGGCTGGCGCTTGGAAGTGGTCGACTTGGACGGACGCCGCATCGACAAGGTGCTGGCCACACTCAATGTGAAAGAAAAGCGTTGATCCTGGCGCACACCTGAACCCACTCTGAGTGGGCAATGTTTTCGTAATCGTGGTTGGTGTGCAAGAACGACAACTCGATGGTGGGTGACAGCGGGTATTTGTGAGGCACCTCCTGTCCACCGTATTCGTCGTCAAGGCCTTGAAAAATCAAAAACGGTTTCTTCACGTGGGCCAAGTGCTGTGTGCGTTCTTTCTCTTCCGGTTTGTCCGGGTGTTTGAAGGGGTAACCGAAGCCAATGATTTTTTGAACGGTGGGCGCATCGGCCAGCAACGACGCCATCCGTGCTCCCGCTGAATGGGCCAGCACATGGATGTTTTTTTCAGGCCCTAAAGAGGCCAGAACCTTGCGTAGTTTTTGCACTTGCTTCTCGATGCTGTGTGGTCTCAACACCTGCCAGAAATAAAACCAGCGGCTTGGATGCGGCAACAGCAACAAAGCCTTGATGGGTTTTTTGAACAGTTTGCGTAAGACACTCCATGTTTTGGAGGACAGCCACAGGCTGTGGCGGGTGGTGTCTTCGTAGGTCTGTGTAAGCCATCTTTCGGTGGCCGTCCTCTTGGATTCAAACCACACCAAGGTATAGCCTTGCGCTTGCAATGTGTCCATCAGACCTTGCAGTTGCGCCGAGTTCTTTTGATGGCTGCTGCGCCCTAAAAAGAACAACAACTGCTTGTTCGCAAGCGAGCCCAGGTGGTAGAGATGGCCACCTGCAACGGCACGCGATGAAAGGTTCATCCGCGTTTACACACGCCGTTGGAATGGCAGTTGATACATCCACACGGGCCGTCCATCCGCGCCGTAAATCACGCCTGATGGCTGCAACTCACGGGCTTCAAACTCCAGGCTCACCAACCACGCGCCGCGACGCATTTCTGCCTCGGCTTTTTCCACTGCACGGGGCATGCTCTCTGGGCGTTGAAACAAATACACCAAGTCGTAACTGCGCCAGTCCACCAGCCACATGTCGCCCTGGCGAATGTTGGCAAACGAACAACGCATGGCGCTGAGCACGCGCAGCGGCCAGCTCATCTCCAGCCCATTCAAGTCGGCGCGTGGGTAGGCGTCGCGCAGCGCGATCAAACCGTCGCCCATGCCGCTGCCTGCATCCAGAATGCGCGCGCCACCCAACAGGGTGATGTGCTCGGGCAACTGTCGCAACGCTCTTTTGGGGGTGGGGAACAGCGGTGCATCGCGCCACGCACTGCGTGGGTAGAGCAACACAATCAGCCCCAACAAAATCAACCAGCCCAAGGGCGGCATGGCAAAACTGCCCGATGAAGCGACCAGCGACAGCGGAAAACCCAGCACGATCAACGCGCGACGCATGGTGGTGCTGCCAAACGTGGTGAGCAAGCCACCACAAAAAGTGGCCACCAGCATGGCCACGGTGTCGCTGGCACCTAGGTGACGCAAACCGAGGTAACAGCCCCAAGCAGAGCCCCAGGCGAGCAGAGCGGGAATAGGCCAATTCAAGACTTTCATGGGTGAGAATCATAGGGCTTCACTTCTTGACGTTTTGCATGACCCTTTCCCTCTCTTCAGACAGCGCATCCATTCGACCTTTGGCCACGGTGGACCAAATGCGCGAGACGATTCGTCGCACCGCCCAACTCAAAGGTCGCCAAGCGGACGACCTCTCACGGCAAGAAGTGCGTGCCTTGTTGGGCAGTGGCCCGCATGCGCGTGATCGCTTGATTGAACATTTGCACTTGCTCAACGACGCCTACCGCGGTTTGTTTGAGCGCCACTTGGTGGCCTTGGGTCAAGAGATGAACATCCCCATGGCCGAGGTCTATGAAGTCGCCACCTTCTACCACCACTTCGAGGTGCTGCGCGACGACGCGACGGCCCCTGGCTTGACTGTGCGCGTGTGTGATGGCCTGAGTTGCGAACTCGCAGGTGCGCAAGACCTGTTGGCCAAATTGCCTGCCTTGTTGGGCACGCCCGATGTGCGCGTGATCACCGCTCCGTGTGTGGGCCGTTGCGAACAAGCACCGGTGGCCGTGGTGCACCACCACGCTGTGGCCCATGCCACGCCTGAGCGCGTGGCTGCCGCTGTGAGCGCACAACACACGCAAGCGGTGCTGCCTGATGCGGTGGACCACGAGGCCTATTGCGCCGACGGTGGCTATGCGCTGCTCACTGCGCTCGCACAAGGAGACTTACCGTCTGAACAGGTGCTGCAAGCCCTGGAAGACTCGGGCCTGCGCGGCTTGGGCGGCGCTGGTTTTCCGGCCGGGCGCAAATGGCGTATCGTGCGCGAGCAAGCGGCACCGCGTTTGATGGCGGTCAACATCGACGAGGGCGAGCCCGGCACCTTCAAAGACCGTACCTACCTGGAGCGCGACCCGCACCGGTTTTTAGAAGGCATGCTGGTGGCGGCCCAGGTGGTGGGCATCACGGCCATCTACATCTACCTGCGTGACGAATACCACGGCTGTCGCGCCCTGTTGCAGCAAGAACTGGCCAAGCTACAGGCCAACCCACCGTGCGTGTTGCCCCACATCGAATTGCGTCGTGGTGCGGGGGCCTACATCTGTGGTGAAGAGTCGGCCATGATCGAGAGCATCGAAGGCAAGCGGGGCGAACCCCGCATGCGTCCGCCCTATATTGCCCAAGTGGGCTTGTTTGGCCGTCCCACACTGGAGCACAACTTTGAAACCCTCTACTGGGTGCGCGACATCGTGCAAAAAGGCCCCAGCTGGTTCAGCGGCTTTGGGCGTCATGGGCGTCAGGGTTTGCGCAGCTTCAGCGTGAGCGGGCGTGTCAAACAACCCGGCGTCAAGCTGGCACCTGCGGGCATCACCCTGCAAGAGTTGGTGGACGAATACTGCGGCGGCATGTTGCCCGGCCACACGCTGTATGCCTACCTGCCGGGTGGGGCTTCGGGCGGTATCTTGCCCGCGCACATGAGCCACATCCCGCTCGACTTTGACACCTTGCAGCCGCATGGTTGCTTCATTGGGTCGGCGGCGGTCATCGTGCTGAGCCAGCACGACCGCGCGCGCGATGCGGCGCTGAACATGATGCGATTTTTTGAGCACGAGAGCTGTGGCCAATGCACGCCGTGCCGCGTGGGCACGGCCAAAGCTGCGCAGCTCATGCAGGCCTCGGTGTGGGACCACGCCACGCTCGACGACTTGAACCAAGTCATGACCGACGCTTCTATTTGTGGCCTCGGTCAGGCTGCGCCCAACCCCGTGCGCTGTGTGCAAACCTATTTCCAACACGAGGTGGCTTGAATGGGTGCCCCAATGACTTCTGCCCCAACAACCGCTGCCTCATTGCAGCCCGGCACCGTGACCTTGCGCATCGACCAACAGACGGTGCACGCGCAGGAAGGCGAAACCATTTTCAAAGCCGCGCAACGCCACGGCATAGACATTCCGCACCTGTGCTTCAAGGACGGCTTGCGCCCCGACGGCAACTGCCGCGCCTGCGTGGTCGAGATCGCGGGTGAACGCACCCTGGCCCCGAGTTGCTGCCGCACCGCCACCGCAGGCTTGGAGGTGTTGGTCAACAGCCCGCGCGCGCGCAAGAGCCAAAAAATGGTGCTGGAGATGCTGCTCTCCGACATGCCCGATGTGGGCCACAAGTGGCTGGACGACGGCGCCGGCCAATACGGCGAACTCAGCGACTGGGCCACACGCTTGGACGTGCAGGTGCGCCCCGCCTTGCAAGCGCTGCGGCGCACCCAACCGGCGGCCGATGTGTCACACCCCGCCATGGCGGTGAACTTGGATGCGTGCATCCAGTGCAACCGCTGCGTGCGTGCGTGCCGCGAAGAGCAGGTCAACGACGTCATTGGCTACGCCCACCGGGGCGCGCACAGCGCCATCGTGTTCGACTTGGACGACGCCATGGGCCACAGCAGCTGTGTGGCCTGCGGCGAATGCGTGCAGGCTTGCCCCACGGGCGCCTTGATGCCGAAATCCCAAATCGGCTCACAGGTGGTGGACAAACAAGTGGACTCGGTGTGTCCGTTTTGCGGCGTGGGGTGCTTGCTGACCTACAACGTCAAAGACAACCGCATCGTCAGCGTGGACGGGCGCGACGGCCCGGCCAACCACCAACGCTTGTGCGTCAAAGGCCGCTTTGGGTTTGACTACGCGCAGAGCCCCCAGCGGCTCACCGTGCCTTTGATTCGCAAAGCCGGTGTGCCCAAAGACCCGGCGGCCATCGCCCACCTCAACCGCGACAGCGCCGATTGGTCGGCAGTGTTTCGCCAAGCCTCGTGGGAAGAAGCCCTCACGCTGGCCGCAGGCCAACTCACCCATTTGCGTGACACCCATGGCCACAAAGCATTGGCCGGGTTTGGCTCGGCCAAGGGCAGCAACGAAGAAGCCTATTTGTTCCAAAAGCTGGTGCGCACGGGGTTTGGCTCCAACAACGTGGACCATTGCACCCGGCTGTGCCATGCCTCCAGCGTGGCGGCATTGCTCGAAGGCGTGGGCTCGGCGGCGGTGAGCAACCAGGTCAACGATGTGGCCCATGCCGAGCTGATTTTTGTCATCGGCTCCAACCCCACGGCCAACCACCCGGTGGCGGCCACTTGGATGAAGAACGCGGCCAAGCGCGGCGCCAAGATTGTGCTGGCCGACCCACGCGTCACCGACATCGGCAAACACGCGTGGCGCACCTTGCCCTTCAAGCCCGACACCGATGTGGCCATGCTCAACGCCTTGATCCACACCGTGATCGACGAAGGCTTGGTCAACCAAGACTTCATCCGTGACCGTGCCAACAACTTCGAAGCCCTGAAGCAGAACGTGCAGGGCTACAGCCCCGAAGCCATGGCGCCCATCTGCGGCATTCCTGCGGCCACATTGCGCGAGGTGGCGCGTGCTTTTGCCACCGCCAAAAGTGCCATGGTGCTGTGGGGCATGGGTGTGAGCCAGCACGTGCACGGCACCGACAACGCGCGTTGTCTGATTGCGCTGGTCAGCGTCACCGGCCAAATTGGCAAACCCGGTTCTGGCCTGCACCCTTTGCGCGGCCAAAACAATGTGCAAGGGGCCAGCGACGCGGGCTTGATCCCCATGATGTATCCCAACTACCAACGCGTGAGCAATACTGCTGCACACGCTTGGTTTGAAAAGTTTTGGGACACACCACTCGACAACCAACCCGGCTACACCGTGGTCGAGATCATGCACAAAGCCCTGGCCGACGACAGCGACCCGCACAAGGTGCGCGGCATGTACATCATGGGCGAGAACCCGGCCATGAGCGACCCCGACTTGAACCATGCGCGCCATGCCTTGGCGTCGTTGGAGCACCTGGTGGTGCAAGACATCTTCATGACCGAAACCGCCTGGTTGGCTGATGTGGTGTTACCTGCCACGGCCTGGCCCGAAAAAACCGGCACCGTCACCAACACCGACCGCATGGTGCAACTCGGCCAGCAAGCCATCGATCCGCCGGGCCAAGCCCAACCCGACCTGTGGATCATTCAACAAATCGCACAGCGTATGGGCCCCCACGCGAGCGCACTGCGCGAAGCTCAGCCCCATGCGAGCGCGCTGCGCGGCTCGCTGCCCCCCGAGGGGGCGTCGCCCGCCTTGGGGCGGCCCGGCGTCGGGCGGGCCTTGGCATGTGGTTATGCCGGCCCGCACAGCGGTGTGGCCGAGGTCTACGAGGAAATGCGTCAAGCCATGCACGGTGTGATTGCGGGCATCAGCTGGGAGCGTTTGCAGCGCGAGTCCAGCGTGACCTACCCGTGTTTGAGCGAGAGCGACCCGGGTGAGCCCACGGTGTTCACCCAACACTTTGACACCGACGATGGCCGTGTGCATCTGGTGCCCGCAGACATCATTCCCGCCAACGAACGCCCCGACGCCGACTACCCGTTTGTGCTCATCACCGGTCGCCAGTTGGAACATTGGCACACCGGCAGCATGACGCGTCGCTCCGGCGTGCTCGATGCCATCGAGCCCACGGCCACCGCGTCGATGTGTGGTGCCGATCTGTTGGCCTTGGGGTTGAACGCGGGCGATGTGGTCACCCTGGCCTCACGCCGTGGCGAGGTGAGCTTGCGGGTGCGCCGCGACGACGGCACACCGGCCGGTTCGGTGTTCATGCCCTTTGCGTATTACGAAGCGGCGGCCAACCTGATGACCAATGCCGCGCTCGACCCCTTTGGCAAGATTCCAGAGTTCAAGTACTGCGCCGTGGCGGTGCGTGCGGGTGGTGAGCTGCCACACAACGCCGGGTTTTTTTAGTCGCGACCGCGTGGGCCGCGTCGCTCTTGCGGCCCCTCCATCGAAGGGCGTTGCTCAGGCCTAGGCGCTGATTCCTGCCTAGACCTCTGCTCCTGGTAGTGCTGACGTACCACAGGCTCTACCGGGCTGTAGGGGTAGTGCTGCTCATGCAACTGCTGTTGCTGTTCATGTGGGTAGTGGCTGCCCGAATAGCCGCGTTGGTAACTGGGCAAGGGCGCTGGCGAAACATAGGCGGGACGATGCCCTGGGCCCCAATCGGGTCGACGTTCGCCCCATGCGGGGCCCCAGTGTTCACCCCAACGTGGGGCCGCATCGCGTTGCCAGCCTTTGAAGTAGGGCGGAGGGCTTCTGTAATAGCGCACCGGGGTTTGCAGCAAATACAGCGGCACGGCCTCGGGGGTCACCAAAGACCACGGGCCGTTGTACCAGGAACTGGCGTACCAGTTGTCGTTTTGGTAGACCCAGTGCATGCCGTCGTAGAAGAAGAAATTCAAGTTCAACCCCGGCGCGTAATACACGGGTGAACCTGGCACTGGCACCAGTCTCGGATATACCGGTACATGGATGCCAATGTTCACGTTGGGCAAACCAATGCCAATACTCACTTGGGCAGCCGCTGATAAGACAGTGCCTGCCAGCAAGGCCAATAGCGTGATGAGATAACGCATGGTTGTTTCCCCTAGAGTGGAGCTTCTTTAACGCACACCCTTTGGATGACGTTTACCAAAGCTATCTTGGGGCAATCAGCAAAGCCACGCTGTGCGCTGGAGCACTTAAGCTGGCGTGTGCCTCAATCAGTACAAGATTTGCTGTGCAGCAAGGTTGACAATGGCGTTGCAAGCCTGTTTGAGTGATGCCACCGCTTGGTCCGGGTTGGCCACCACAGCCTCAAAGTTGGGGAAGGTTTTTGTTGAATAGGCGTGTTGCCAGCCTTCTTCGCTGGGCTTCCAGCCAGTCGCCAGATAGCCTTTGTACAAAGGGGTCTGGTGGTCTTTGCCTAACAGCGTCATCACGGTGGTGACGGTGGGCGCGTAGCCTGCTGCATCGCGTGGCGAGACAAAGCCCATGATGGTGGGCGCAATTACCAACACCGCATCGGCGTCTGACGTAATGTCTGCATACGACAAGGTGTAGCGCCCATCGTCTTCAACCCAGGGCCCGTCTTGCACCGACACCTCGTAGCCGGCTTGTTTGAAGCGTTGGACCATGGTGTGGGTCAAGCTGTCGGCAAATGAAAAGTTCTGTTGTGTGATCAGCTGTGTCAGCGCCAGTTGCCAATATTTAGACGCACTCACCGACACCTCTAAGTTCATCGTGCCAAACACAAAACCAGGGTCGTAAAAATTCATCACGGTGTACTCCCGCGGCTCACGCGGGCGAATGATGGTGATGGTTTTGACACCTTCCAGTGCATTTTTGGTTTTGTCTACTTTGGGCAAAGGTGGGTTTGCGCAGCCCACCAAACCAGTGATGCAGACCAGCAGAAAAACAATTATTTTCATGACATGCTATTTCAAATAAATTAAATCAATAGTACTGCATCAGAGGGTGCGCAAAGTCGCTGAAGTGGCGTGTGCATCGAGGACAGTGCTTAATTTGGGCGGAGAATTCGTCACCATGACTTCACCCCAACACCGTCACTTCATCTGTCTTGCTGCTGTATGCGCAGCACTGCTTGCAGGGCCCTTGTGCAGCAACGCACAAACTGCGTTTCCAAGCCGCGTGATCCGCGTTGTGGTGCCCGTAGCACCTGGTGGTGGTGCCGACATGGTGGCGCGCATGGTGACCGACAAAATGTCGCACAGCCTGGGCACCTCCATCATCATCGACAACAAGGCGGGTGCGTCGGGCTCCATCGCTGCGCTCGACGTGGCGCGTGCCGCCCCTGATGGCTACACCCTGATGCAATGCTTTGTGGCCACCCACAGCACCAACCCGGCGGTGCTGAAAATCAAATACGACCCGATTGCCGACTTCACCCCCGTGGGCATGATGGCGCGCACCTCCAACGTGCTGGTGGTGGGCGATAAAAACAAAGCCAAAACCTTGCCCGAGTTTTTGGCCCTGGCACGCAGCAAGCCTGGGGCCATGAGCTACTCGTCGGCGGGCAGTGGCTCGGCCACCCACCTCATCATGGAGTACTTGGAGAACCAGGCCAAAGTGGGCTTGGTGCATGTGCCCTACAAAGGCGCGGCGCCTGCCATTCAAGATTTATTGGGCGGCCAGGTCGACGCCATGTTCCCCAGCCTCACCACCGCCTTGCCCTACATCAAGGCGGGCAAGTTGCGCGCACTGGCTGTGGCCTCGCCCAAGCGCGACCCGCTGCTGCCCGATGTGCCCACCGTGGCCGAAATGGGCTTTGCGGGCTTCAGTGCCATCCAGTGGTGGGGCTTGTGCGCACCTGCAAAAACTCCAGAACCGGTGGTGGCCAAACTCAACAAAGCGCTCAACGAGGCGCTGCAACAACCCGACATCACCAAACGCTTGAGCGACATTGCCGCCGAACCCACGCCCATCACGCCACAGCAGTTTGACGACTTCTTGAAAAGCGAAGTGGCCAAGTGGACCAAGTTGGTCAAAGACGTCAACCTTCAAATCGAGCAGTGACCGATGACCGAGACGCATCGCCCCATTCGCATGCCCGCCATGTATTTGCCGCATGGTGGCGGGCCTTCATTTTTCATGACCGGCGAGCGCAAGCAGCGCTACCAAGACACCGAAAACTTTTTGCGCAGCGTTCGCAGCACCTTGCCTGCGACACCCAAGGCCATTTTGTTGGTTACTGCACACTGGGAAACCGCCGTGCCCAGCTTCACCGGTGGCCAGGCGCCTGAACTGATTTACGACTATTACGGTTTTCCGCCCGAAACCTACGCCCTGCAATACCCCGCACCTGGTCTACCCAAGCTGGCGACGCAGGCCGCGCATTTGCTGCAACAAGCGGGCTACCCCGCACAAGTGGATGCACAGTATGGATGGGACCATGGCGTGTTCATTCCCCTCAAGGTCATGTTTCCCGAGGCCGATGTGCCGGTGGTGGCCATGTCGTTGCACCACAGCCTAGACCCGGCGCTGCACTGCCAATTGGGGCAGGCCTTGCAAGCCTTGCGTGACGACGGTGTGTTGGTGTTGGGCAGTGGCATGAGCTTTCACAACCTGCGTCATTTCAGTGAGGGCGGACCCGCATCGCAGGCGTTTCATCACTGGCTCGATGTGGCCCTGGATGGCAACTGGGCGCACCGCACCCAACACCTGTCGCACTGGGCGCAAGCCCCGGGTGGACGCGCTTCGCACCCGCGTGAAGAACACCTCATTCCCTTGATGGTGGCCAGCGGTGCGGGCAGTGACGCACGCGCTAAAAAAATGTGGTCTGGCATGGTGGGGCCGACCCATCTGGCAGGCTGGATGTTTGAATGACCGATGGAGCGCAACACACCATGAACATGATCAAACCCTACTTGCTCTGTGCCGTTGCTGCGTTTGTCACGGCCTTATCTGCATGGGCCGACACGGCCTATCCCAACAAACCAATTCGCATCGTGGTGCCGTTCACGCCCGGTGGCAGCCCAGACATCTTGGCGCGCACCATTGGCCAAAAAATCACCGAGTCCACCGGTACATCGGTGTTGGTTGAAAACATCGCTGGCGCAGGTGGCACGGTGGGGGCTGACCGCGTGGCCAAAGCGGCACCCGATGGCTACACCTTGTTGATGGGTCACGTCGGCACGCTGGCTGTGGCTACCTCGGTGTACCCGCACTTGCCCTACGACCCACTCAAATCGTTTGTGCCTGTGTCGTGGGTGGCACGCGTGCCCAACGTGCTGGCTGTGAACCCGGCATTGCCTGTGAAAAACGTGGCCGAGTTGGTGAGCTACCTCCAGGCCAACCCCGGCAAAGTCAACTACGGCTCGGGTGGTAACGGCAGCGCGGCGCATTTGGCGACCGAGTATTTCAAGATGGCCACCCAAACTTTCGTGGTGCATGTGCCTTACCGTGGCACGGCCCCATCTGTGACCGACGCAGTGGCCGGACAAATTCAGATGGTGTTCACCGGTGCTCCTGCCATCATTCCGATGGCCAAGAGCGGCAAGCTGCGAGCCCTGGCCGTGTCCAGCCCCAAGCGCATGGAGCCAATGCCAGACATTCCGACTTTGGCCGAGAGCGGGGTCAAAGGCTTGGCAGGTTTTGAAGCCGATCAGTGGTACGGCGTGGTGGCTCCTGCGGGAACGCCCCAGGCCATCGTGCAAAAACTCAACCAACTCATCAATGCCAGCCTAGCTGCGCCTGAAGTCACGGCACGGCTTAAATCAGAAGGTGCGGTGGCTACGCCCAGCACGCCCGAAGCATTTGGGCAACTCATTCAAAACGAAATCAAACGCTGGCGCCCGGTGGTGACCAATGCGGGCATCAAGGCCGATTGATTCCAATGGATCCCATGGGGCGGGTTGTTAACTGCCCTGGTTGCGTGCTTTTTTAACAATCGCATTTGCTTCAAACGACATCTTCACCGCCTCAGCGGCGGCGTCGGATGCGCGCTTGGTGGCTTCGGCGGCTTCGGACGACATCTGAAGCAAGGCGGTTTCTGCCTGTTGCGCCACGGCGGCTGCGGCAGCAGCCGACGCCGCCGATGCGGCTGCTGCGGCTTCCATTGCCGCCTCTGCAGACGCTGTGGCGGCTTCGGCTGCCGCTTCGGCTGCCGCAATCACCAACTGGTTGGCAGCCTCTTTGGCTGCAACGGCGCATTTGCTAGTGGCGATGAATGCTTTTTCGGCAGCAATACAGGCACGCTTGGCCGCGTCAGCCGCGCTCACCGTGAGCTGGCGCAACGACGACAAGGCTGTGGTGTATTTTTCGTTCACCACGATGTAGCCTTTGCGAAGATTCATGATCTCGGTTTCATGCGCAATCAGCTTTTCGTAAATCTTGGCCAATTCGTCTTGCATGATGGAGTTCTTTCAAGTGAGCGCCTAACTTTTTAAGCTTGATAACAATTCATTATGCGCCCTCGGGTCTTAGCGTTCTGTGCGCATTCGCACACAGTGCCAATCAGAGTAGAGTGGCACGATGACAACAGACAAATCACTCGGGCATTTAGGGATCAGCGATTCGGTAGACCGCCGCAATGAGCTAGAGATGCTCAACTGGGCACTGTTGGCCCAAAACAAAGCGGCCTCAGCGTTGAGCCGTGCAGACGACAAGGACTCATTGCTGAAAGAGGTTTGCCAATCCATCGTGGAGCAAAAGCCCTACGAGTTGGCCTGGGTGGGTTTTGCGCAGCATGACGCTGAAAAATCTGTGTTCATTGCTGCCGCTGAGGGCGCAGCCAAAAAGTACGTCACACAGATTCAGGTCAGTTGGTCGGCCGACTCGCCCTTTGGTGCAGGCCCGGCTGGTACTTGCTTACGAACTGGCACGGCCAGCTTGTTCAAAGACTGCACACGTGATGCTGGTTTTTCTGCCTGGAGCGAACGCGCCGCATCTTTCGGTTTGCGCTCAGTGGTGGCTGTGCCTATTTTTGATGGCGAGTTGCCCGCCATTGCCACGCTGCTGGTGTACGCCTCGGTGCCCAACGCCTTTGGCGACAAAGAACTGCTGCTCTTTGAAAGCCTGGCCAAAGTCATTGGCACAGGCCTGCGCAATTTAGAGCGACAAGGCCGCTTGGCCAACGAGGTACAAAAGCGCGAAGAAACACAACAACGTTTGGCCGACGCACTACGCGCCACCATTGAGGCCGTGTCTAAAACCATGGAGTGGCGTGACCCCTACACCGCAGGCCATCAACGACGCGTGGCGCAAATTGCCGTGGCCATTGCACGCAAGCTGGGGTGGACCTCTGAAAAAATCGAAGGCCTGTACTTGGCCGCCATGGTGCACGACATTGGCAAAGTGGGTGTGCCGTCAGAAATATTGACCAAGCCCATGCGACTGACCAGCGTAGAAACGCAACTGGTGCGCGAGCATGCAGAAACGGGGTATCAAATACTCAAAGACATTCCGTTTCCCTGGCCCATTGCAGAAATGGTGCGCCAACACCACGAACGCATGGACGGCACGGGCTACCCCAAAGGCCTGAGCGCCCCCCAAATATTGGACGAAGCCAAAGTGATTGGTGTGGCCGACACCCTGGAGGCCATGGGCTCGCATCGCCCGTATCGGCCAGCGCTTGGACTTGCCGCTGCCATCGATGTCATCACCAGCGAATCTGGCACCGCCTACGACCCGGCCATTGTGCAAGCCGCGTGCTCTTTGATGGATGCACAAAACACCTTGCAAAGCATCTTGGACAAATGAACACGGGGCCCAACAAACGTCTAAGTTTGGCCTTGCATCAATTCGTTGCGATAGGTGTGCGTGCCGTCAAATCGGCTCTGTAAATACTCGCCTGAGATCATCGGCGCATGCTTGGGCTTTTCACCGGGCTGCAAGCAAGTGGGCAATGTCTCAATCTTCAAATGGTAGGGCGGCGTGACAAACAGTGGGATGGAGTAGCGGTGTGTGTTGGCTGGATTGACGACGCGATGGGGGTTGGACACATACCGGTCGTTGGTCCAGATGGACAGCAAGTCCGCCAGGTTGACCACCAGATGGTTGTCGGGAATGGTGACGTCGATCCAATCACCCTCTCTGGGTTTGACTTGCAGGCCGCCCACGCCATCGTCTGACAACACGGTGATGGTTCCGTAATCGGTGTGTGCGCCGCATCCAATGCGTCCATCCTCGGTGTTCACGCGGCTCTCAGGCGGGTAATGCAACATGCGAAGGTTCAGCAGCGGGTAGCCAGGCAAGTTTTCAAAAAAATTGGCATCCAAACGCAACGCAATGGCAATGCCGCGCTGAATGCGACGGGCCGCTTCGTACACCTCATCAAAGTAGGCTTGCCAGGCTTCACGAAAGCCAGGCAAGTCTGGCAATTGGTTGGGTCCGTGCAACGGCGTGCCTGCCATCACTTCAGGGTGGTTCGGCCCGTCTTCGGTGCCCGAGTCAATTGACTCTTTCACATCGCCTGCACCATAGGTTTTGCCCAAGGCCTCATTGGCCAAAGCGCCTTCGAGGTTTTCAAGGCCTATCCCAACATAGCCTCGGTGGACCGGGCTTTTGCCAATGGCAATCTTTTCTTTCTCGGATGCTGGCAAGTCAAAAAACTCTTTCATTTTGGCCAGCAAATTGGCTTTGGTTTGAGGGGCCACACCATGTCCCGTCACCAACAGAAAACCTATGTTTTTGCAGGTGTCGTCAATGACTTGCCCCACCGACAAAGCCTCTGGCGAGTTGTATGACAAACCTGTGGCGAGGCTTGACACGTCGATGGTTGGAATGGATGGCGCTGTGGAGGTGGGCATGGTTCGGATACTCACGGGTGTGTCTGTTGTGCTTGAGGAAACATTTGAAACCGCTGTTCAATGTTAGGTCCTAAACCGCTTGCGGTTTTGATCGGGGTCAAGTGATGAAGGTATGGTTTGCAGCTGTCGTTGTTGCATGTGATCGAGATACTTGTTGTGCGATCCCGATAACTCAGTTACATTAGGTGCGTTGCAGCATTTTTGCTACCTCATGTTGCAAACAAGTTCGATTTGAGCAGCGGTACTCCCAACACCGCACACCTCCACCACCCCAGACGATCTGGGATCCCACTGGTGGTCTGACTTTCTCCCTAGGCAAGCTTTTTTTGGGTGACCTTTACACCGTCGCCAACGATCATGTTTAGTTGTACTTTGCAACTGCATGAATCCGGGCGCTGAGCGCCCGAACATCACTGGTTTTCATGTCATTTGCTTCTTCACATCCGTTTGCCGTCGGCAATTTTCGGATCACACCGCTCAGCCGGTCACACGACGCGGGTCATCACACTGCCGTTCTCTCCATCCGCAGGGGTGAGGGATCGCAGACCAATGACCGCATCTACACCTTCAAACCTGAATTCAAATGTCAGGACAGCGCGCTGATGTATGCAGCCGCGCAAGGTCGCTACTGGCTGATCAATCCAAGCTCGCTGGCTTGAATCCTCAACACTCTGTTTTTTTACCTGCGTCCGATGCATTTGCAAGGCGCATTTTTTTGAAAGGCTCCAAAATGAGCAGCAAACTTTATGTCGGCAATCTGACCTATTCGGTTCGTGATGAAGATCTCCACCAACAATTCTCTGCCTTTGGCCAAGTGCAATCTGCCAAGGTGATGATGGAACGTGACACGGGTCGCTCCAAAGGCTTTGGCTTTGTCGAAATGTCTAGCAGCCAAGAAGCCGAGGCAGCCATCCAAGGCCTGCACGGCAAGAACATGGGTGGCCGTGACCTGACCGTGAACATCGCCCGTCCCATGGAAGCTCGACCACCCCGCAGCGGTGGTTTCGGCGGAGGTTACGAAGGTAACCGTCGTAGCAGCTATTAAAGCTTGAACGTCGATTCAGAAAAGCCAGCATCACTGCTGGCTTTTTTTTGCATGGATGGGTTGGACATGTTGTCTGGCGTGTGCCACTTGGCCCAACCGCTGACAACCGCAACCGCTGCAAACCTAAGGGTTGATGGATTTCTTAAGACACAAGCGCGTCAAATCATCCGCCACCGCATTCAAAGCCCCTGGCCAATCGCCCACGCGTTGTTGTCGGTACAAGCGCATGCTGGGGTACCACGGCGTTTGTGCCGTGTGCATACCCCAGCGCCAATCGGGCACAAATGACAGCAGCACCCACACCGGTTTGCCCATGGCACCCGCCAAGTGCGCCACCGAGGTGTCCACGGTGATCACCAAATCTAGGTCTGCGATGCAGCGTGCCGTGTCCAAGAAATTGCCAAACACCTGCGGCTCACCGAGCGGCGCAGGGGCCGCATGCTCGCCTTGTTGCAGATTGACCCAGTGCACACCAGGCACCGTCCACAACGGGGCCAACAGGGCTGTGGAGATGGAGCGGTTGGCATCGTCTGTGTGCGTGGGTCGGCCTGCCCACACCATGCCCACGCGCATACCCGTGTGACCAGTGCCGCGTGCGCCTCGTTTGTGTGCGGGTGCTGACGCAATGTGCAGATAAGGGGCGTTGCAGAAAGCGGGGTTGAAGTTGGGCAGCAGGCTGGGCAAATCCAACAGGGGCAAGTGCGCATCAAACGCGCTGGTGCTGCCCGGTTGTGGCTGAAAGATAGGAACGTGCGGCAAGGTTTGTGCAAACAGCGCTTGCAAAGGTTCGGGACATTGCAATTGCAGTTGCAGGCCTTGTTGTTGTAGCCAAGGCAGGTAGCGCACAAACTGCAAGGTGTCGCCAAACCCCTGTTCGGCCCAAAACAAAAGGGTGGTGTTGGGTTGAATGCCTCCGTCCCACAGATGTGCTTTGGGGTAGTGCATGGTTTCTGTCCATGCGGGGGTGTCCCAGCGGTTGCGGTAGAGCTGCCAACCATCGGCATGCCCCATGTGCAAACGCAGCATCCCTAAGTAGGTTTTAGCCTGCGTATGCCCTGGTTGCACACGCAACACGGCCTGTGCTTCTTGCATGGCGGCCTGGTAGTCACCCATGGCACGCAGCACCACCAGCCGGGCCATCCGAAAGTGCGGCTCGTCAGAGCCTTGCAGCGTGCGCAGTGCCTCGTCCAACTGCCCGCGTGCCAACAGTGCGCGCGCAGCGTCTATGGGGTTGATGTGGGGCTGCGTCATGGTGCTTATTTTGTCGGCACAGTCACTTGCCTACAGACTGTGCGCAAGCACTTCACTTGTGCATCAACCCCATCGTGGCTTGAAACAACGCACTCTGCGCATCCATCCAGTCGAGCACGATGTTGAAGTGGTTGCGCTGCGGTGCTTCATGCCACGTCACCGGGTTGCCATGCGCACGGCACGCGGCAGCGTAGTGGCGTGACTGACGTTTGAATTCATCGGTGTCGTGCTCGGCCACAGCCACATACAGCGGCACTTGTGGGTGAGGCAGGTGGTGCATGGGGCTCAAGGCCTGGGCTTGTGCCACGCTCAGGTTGAGCCAGGTGTTGGGCACGCAGCGTTGCACGGGCTCCAGGTCGTACAAGCCGCTGAGCAGCACGCCACCGCACAATGCGTTGGGGGCCAAGCCGTGTTCAGCTTGCCACTCAGGCGCAAGCAGCATGGCCGCCAAGTGCGCCCCGGCTGAGCTGCCCGTCAGCACGGTGCGTGGCGGTGCCACGCCATGTGGCGCGGCGTCTTTTAACAGCCAGGCCACGGCGCGTTGACATTGATCCACGATCTGCGCGAGTGTGGCTTGGGGGGCCAAGGTGTAGTTGATGGCGGCCACCGCCACGCCATGCGCGGTGAACTGCTGCGCCATGAATACCGAGTCTTGGCTGGTCAGTGCACGCCAGTAGCCGCCGTGGATGAACACCAACAAGGGCGCATCGGGACGGCCCGCCACCGGAAACAGGTCCAGCGTTTCATCGGACCCGCTGCCATAGGTCACATCACGCACGCAGGGCGTGAGCTGGTACATGGGAGTCGAGCTGTCGCGGTAGGCTTGGAGTTCAACCGCAATGTCGGGCACGGTGGCGCGTGCGTCGTATTGGCGTTCTAACTCAGCCTGCGGCCAACTGCGCCAATCAGACACCGAGGCTGTCCTTGAGTTCATGTCGTGCATCCATCAGGCTGTCAGAGCTGCCGTGCCAAATGGTTTGGCCTTTTTCCAAGATGTAGTGGGTGTCGGCCAAGCGCATCAGGGGCACCAGGTTTTTGTCGATCACCAGCACCGACAAGCCCGAGGTCTTGAGAGTTTGCAAACAGTGCCAAATCTCGGCGCGCACCAGCGGAGCCAGGCCCTCGGTGGCTTCGTCCAAGATGAGCAAACGTGGGTTGGTCATCAGCGCACGGCCAATGGCCAGCATTTGTTGTTCACCGCCTGAGAGGTTGGCACCCAAGTTGCCCGCACGTTCTTTGAGGCGCGGAAACAACTGGTACACACGCTCCAGCGTCCACGGCTCGCGTTGGTTCAAACGGTTATGCGCGGTGGCCACCAGGTTTTCATAGACCGTGAGGTTGGCAAACACTTGGCGTTGCTCAGGCACCAGGCCAATGCCTAGACGGGCGATTTGGTGCGAGGGCAGGTGGGTGATGTCTTGGCCCGCAAACACAATGCGCCCTTGGCGTGGCGTCATGATGCCCATGACCGAACGCACCGAGGTGGTTTTGCCCATGCCGTTGCGCCCGAGCAGGGTGACAAACTCGCCCTCGGCCACCGACAGGCTGGCGCCAAACAGGGCTTGCGCGTCGCCATAGAAAGTTTCTAGGTCGTGCGCTTGCAGCAAAGCGGTGGTGCTCATGCGGGCAGCTCCTCATCGCCCAGATAGGCGGTGCGCACATCGGGGTGTTGGCGAATTTCTTCGGGCTTGCCGCTGGCAATGATGGCGCCATTGACCAGTACTGAGATGGTGTCGGCCAAGGCAAACACGGCCTGCATGTCGTGCTCCACCAGCAGCAGGGTGTAGTCGCCCTTGAGGGCGGCCAGCAAGTCCACCACCTTCATCGATTCCTGGTGGCTCATGCCGGCCATGGGTTCGTCCAGCAACAGCACCTTGGGTTGGCTCACCAGCACCATGGCCAGCTCCAACTGACGGCGCTCGCCGTGGGCCAGCTCAGACACGCGCTGCGTGATGCGGTGGCTCAGGCCCGCTTGGGCAATGGCGTGTTCTGCGGGGTCGACCAACTGCGTGCGTTGCAGCAGGGTACGCCAAGCGCCAAAGCTGTGGCCTGCATGCGCTTGTTTGGCCAAGGCCACGCATTCGAGCACGGTGAATTCTGGAAAGGCCGACGAAATTTGGTATGAGCGGGCCAGGCCCCGCAAGGCGCGGTCAGCGGCGGGCAAGTGGGTCACGCATTCGCCTTGCAACAACACATCGCCGCTGTCGGGTCGCAACTCGCCACCGAGTTGACCAATGAGTGTGGTCTTGCCCGCACCATTGGGGCCAATGATGGCGTGCAGTTCGCCTTGTGCCAGGGTCAGGCTCACATGGTCGGTGGCCAGCAAACCGCCATAGCGTTTCACCAGCGCGTGTGTCTGCATGGGGGTGTGGGTGTGTGCGCTCATGCCGACGCTCCGCGTGACGCATGACGCGACGCTTGGCGTGCATCCCAATCCAGCGCCAGGCCATACAAGCCCCGACGTGCCAGCAATACCACCAACACAATGAAGGGGCCCAGGATGATGGGCCAGTGTTCGGTCAGGCCTTTGAGCCACTCTTCACAACCCAGCAAAGCCAAGGCGCCCACCAAGGGGCCCAGCACGGTGCCCATGCCGCCTAGCACCACCATCACAATCAGCTCGCCCGAGACCGTCCAGGCCAGGTACGCGGGTGACGCATAGCCCGTGAGGTTGGCGTACAAAAAGCCCGCCACACCGGCGAGCACGCACGACAGCACATAGGCGCTGAGCTTGTAGCGCAGCGTGTGAAAACCCAAGGCGTTCATGCGCCGCTCGTTCATGCGGCAGGCTTGCAACACCATGCCAAACGGGGCGTGCACCATGTGCTGGGTCCACACCACCACCGCCAGCACGCAGGCAAACGCGGTGTAGTAAAGCGTGAGCGGCGCGCCCATGTCCAGGCCCAGCAATTGGCTGCGCAGCGAGATCGACAAACCGTCGTCCCCGCCGTACTGTTTGAGGCTGACAAACAGGTAATAAAACATTTGGGCAAAGGCCAGCGTGATCATGATGAAGCCAATGCCACTGGTGCGCAGCGACACCCAGCCCGTGGCCAGGCCCACCAAGGCACACAGCACCACCGTAGCCAGCAGTTGCAGCGCGCCGTTGTCTATGCCGTGGCTGGCCAAAATGCCCACGCTGTAGGCCCCCAAACCCAAATACAAGGCATGACCAAAACTCACCAGGCCACCAAAGCCCAGCACGATGTTCAGGCTCAACGCCGCCAAGGCCAGCACCAAAGCGCGGGTTGAAAAGGTCAACAAGAAGGGCTCTTGCACCCAACGTGCGTACAAAGGCAACACGGCCAGTGCGAGCAGCAGCAGCACCGTGATGGACAAAGACAAGCGTGGCTTCATGCGTTCTTCACCGGGAACAAGCCTTGTGGGCGCAAGGCCAGCACAGTGGCCATGAAGATGCAGGTCAGCATGGACGCGATGGCGGGGCCCGCCGCTTGGGCGCTGCTGCGGTCGATGAACTCGCGCAACAGCATGGGCAAAAAGGCACGGCCTGCGGTGTCAATCACGCCCACCATCAAGGCGGCATAAAACGCGCCTTGCACCGAGCCAATGCCGCCAATCACGATGACGATCATGACCAAAATCAAAATCGGTTCACCCATGCCGGGTTGCACCGACAAGATGGGGCTGCTCATCAAACCCGCCAAGCCCGCCAGCGCGCCACCGAGCGAAAACACCAAAGCGTTGAGCAGGCGGATGTTCACGCCCAAGGCCGCCACCATGGTGGGGTTGAGCGAGCCCGCACGAATCAGCATGCCCACCCGTGTCTTGGCAATCAACAGGTAGCAGCCCAGCGCCGCAATCAGACCGGCGCTGATGATGGCAAAGCGGTACATGGGGTACATCACGCCCAGGATGTCGATCGTGCCCGACAAGGCGGGTGGCACGTTCATGTACGAGGGCGATGCACCCCACACCCAATGTGCCAGTTCGTTGAAAAACAAAATCAGCCCGAACGTGGCCAACACGTGGTCTAGGTGGTCGCGCGTGTACAAGCGCCGTGCCACCACCCACTCCACCAAGGCGGCCAACACACCACCGCCCACCACTGCGGCCACACCGGCGGCCACAAACGATTCGGTGGCCGCGTACACCGTGGCCGCAAAGTAGGCGCCCATCATGTACAAGCAACCGTGTGCCAGGTTGACAAAGCTCATGATGCCAAACACCAGCGTCAAGCCAGCGGACAACATGAACAGCAGCACACCGAGTTGCAGGCCGTTGAGGAGTTGTATGAAAAACAGCGACGACGTCATGCGTTCAGGCCATGGCGTGTCGCGTGGGGCGTCTTGAAACCCAGGCCCATCATCAGTTCATGGTGCACTGGCTGGCGTAGGCGTCGGCATGGTCTTTGAGCACCACACCTTTGTTCACCAAGGCCGCTTGACCGCTGCTGTCTTTGGCCACGTCCACACGGTAGAAGTTGCGGATGGGGAACTGGTTGTTGTTGAACTTGAAGGGACCAGCCACCGATTTGAAGTTGGCTTGCTTCAAGGCTGCGCGGAAAGGCTCGCGGTCGAGCTTGCCTTGGGTTTTGAGCAAAGCCGAGTTGATCAACATGGCGGCGTCATAGCTTTGTGCGGCATACAGCGATGGCACGCGGTTGTATTTTTTGCGGAAGTCGTCCACAAACTTTTTGTTTTGTGGGTTGTCAATGTCAGGGCTGTAGGGCGAGCTGGTGATCACGCCCAACGCGATGTCTTTGAGCGCGGGCAGCGTGGTGCCGTCCACGGTGGAGGCCGACAGCAGCGGCACCTTGCCCAGCAAACCAGCTTGCTGGTATTGCTTGACGAAGTTCACGCCCATGCCGCCTGGGTAAAACACATACACCGCGTCAGGCTTGGCTGCTTGCAGTTGGGCAATTTCAGCCGAGTAGTCGGGTTGGTTGATCTGGGTGTAAATCTCGTCCAGCGCTGCGCCTTTGTATTGGGTTTTGAAACCCGCCAACGCGTCTTTGCCCGCTTGGTAGTTGGGCGCCATCAGGTAGACGCGCTTGTAACCTTGCTCGCGGGCGTAAGCGCCCATGGACTCGTGCAGCGAGTCGTTGTTCCAGGAGGTTGAAAAATACATGGGGCTGCAACCTTTGCCCGTGATGGGCGTGGGGCCCGCATTGGAGCCAATCAAGAACACGCCCGCATCGGTGATGGGCTTGTGCACGGCCATCATCACGTTGGAGAAGGTCACGCCAGTGATCAGACCCACTTTGTCTTTTTCAATCAGCTTCTTGGCCAGCTCCACGCCCACGTCGGGCTTGAGCTGGTCATCTTCTTTCAACACCTGCACCGTGCTGTTGCCCAGCTTGCCACCCAAGTGCTCAATGCCGAGCATGAAGGCGTCGTACTGGTCTTGCCCCAAAGCACCCGCAGGGCCCGACAAGGTGCCCAAGAAACCAATTTTCAGGGGCTGCTGCGCCTGGGCAGCCAGGCCGGTCATGGCCAGCGCACAGGCTACCGAGAAGGACTTGACGGAAATTTTCATCATAGGAAGTCTCTTGAGGTTGAAAGTTGAAAGGCTGGAGAAATTTTAATCTTGAAATAATTTATGGCATCAGGGTTTTCACGAAACTACGGCCGCAAATTTGGTGCCAAGTTTGCCAGTCGCGTCCGCTGTGCACCGTGCCGCATTGGGTGCAGGTGCGTTCGGCGTCAGACGTGTCGTAAAACGAGGCAAAGGCCTTGGGCAAGTCTTCCACAATGCTGTGCAGCTGCAACTCGCGGCGTGCCACTTGGTGACCGCATTGGGCGCAGTACCACTCAAAGGCATCGATGTCGCCTGCGGGGCGGTTGCGCTCAATCACGGTGCACAGGCTGCCCGCTTCGGGCCGTTGTGGGGAATGGCGCACGAAAGCGGGCAACAAAAACACGTCGCCTTCGCGCAGGTGGATGCGCTCAATCTTGCCCCGGTCGGCAATCAGCAGCGACGCATTGCCCTTGAACTGGTGAAAGTACTCTTCAAACGGGTCCACATGAAAGTCGGTGCGCTGGTTGGGGCCACCCACCACGGTGCAAATCAGGTCAGAGTTTTTCCAGATTTGCTGGTTGCCCACCGGTGGCTTGAGCAAATGCGCATGCTCATCCACCCAATGGTTGAAGTTCAGCGGCGCGCTGTACAGCGTGGGAGAGGGCGGCTGATTCGACGAAGGAGCTGAAGACATGGTGCTTACTTTCTGAAAATAAGTGGGTGCCAGTGACGAAAAAGTTCGGCGATAGCCGAAAAGAAACCGCGCTTTGGCGGGCTGGCGTCTTGCCCAGACAACACGCGCGCCAAACGCTCAAAAAATTGTGTGCTCAAGCTGCGTGCGCTGGCTTGCATGAGCCGATTGCCCAGCTGCGCCAGTTGACCACTCATCTGCGGCGTGGCTTGCCACTGTAAGTGCGTGCCTTGGGCCGCAGGGCTGGTGCCTGTCGCGTGGGCGCGCAGTTGCACCACCACCTCGGCTTCGCCTTGGCCCAAGCTGCCCGCTTGGCCTGAGAGGTGCAAATGGCAAACAGCAGGCTCGCCTTGTGAGGGAGTGCACACGGGCATGACGCGTATCTGTGTCTCAAAGCGCGCCGACACCGGGCCCAGCCCGACCTTGACCACGGCGGTGTACTGCGTGTCGCTCAGGCGTTGCATTGACTCGCAGCCCGGAATGCATTGCTGCAACACCACTGGGTCCAACACCGCGTCCCACACCACCGCCACGGTTTGCCCCAAGTGGTGGCTGCCGCTGATGGCCGTCGGGTTGTTCGTTGGCTGCGTCGCGCTGTGGGCGCGGTCCTTGCGCACGCGTGAGGCTGGCGCTCGGGGTGTGCTGGGTGGTGCGTGCCTGGGCAGGTGCGCCTCTTCGCCCGTGTGGGCCGCCACCGCACGGCGACACAGCACTGCGCTCAAGTGGGCGCGGTAGCTGGCGCTGGCGTGCACATCGGTGTGCGCCAGCTCAGCGCTCAGGTGCACACCGTTCAAGGCCTGCACCGACCAGTGTGCTTGCAGGGCAGCTTCGGCTTCAGGCCAACGCGTGACACCGTTGCCCAAGCCCGTGATCGCCACGCGCACGGCGCTGTGGTCGTGCCCGGTGGCGCGTGTCACGGCCACCCCCACCATGGCAAAGCGCGAGGCCGGTTGTTCGTACTTCACATACTGCGCGCAGGCACAGGCGGGCCACAGCACGCCCAGCAACACCTCATCGGGTTTGAGGGCCGTGGTGAACAAGTCGGTGAAAAACTCATCGGCGGGTATCTCGCGCTGGGTCGTGAACAGCGTGGCCCCATAGGCCAACACACCGGCAGGCCAACAGGCCGCAGGGTCGTTGTTGGCCAATGAGCCACCCAGGGTGCCCACGTTGCGCACCTGTTGGTCGGCAATGCCATGCGCCAACTTGGCCAGCATCGGGTGGTGTTGCTGAATCTCTGGATGGGCGGCAATGCGGGCGTGGGTGGCCATGGCACCGATCCACACGCCGTCGTCGGTGACCCGAATGTCTTGCAACTCTGGCACGTCTTGCAGATCCACCAGGTGCGAAGGCTGCGTCAGCCCGAGGCGCATGGCCGCGAGCAAACTTTGCCCGCCCGCCAGCAACTGGGCCTGAGGGTGTTGCTGCAAGCAGGCCTGCACCTCGGCAAGCGAGGTGGGGCGCAGGTATTGCACACCGCTCATGGCGCGGCCTCTTGGCGCAGCAAGCGCAGGCCTTCGCACACGGCTTTGACAATGCCCTCGTAGCCGGTGCAGCGGCACAGGTTGCCAGAGAGCGCGGCACGCACCGCGTGTTCTTCGGCGGGCACAGCCTCGTGCACCATGGCCAGCGCACGCATCACAAACCCTGCGGTGCAAAACCCGCATTGCAGCGCGTGGTGGCGGGTGAAGCATTGCTGCATCACGTGCAGCGCGTGTTCGTCGGGGGCCACGCCTTCAATCGTGGTCACGCTGCGGCCCTGTGTTTGCAGGGCCAGCCGGTTGCACGACTTCACCGCCAGGCCGTCCACCAGCACGGTGCAGGCACCGCACTGGGCGGTGTCACAGCCTTGGTGGGTGCCCGTGAGTTGGCAGTCGTCACGCAGCACGTCGATCAGCCAAGCCGAAGGCACCACCTCCAGCGACGTGGGCTGACCGTTGAGCGTGAGCTGCAAAGCACGGTGCATGGTGTGACGCTTGCTGGTGTGACGTTTACTTGAGGCGCAAGCCCGACGCGGCAAAGGCTTGGCGCGTGGCCTCGCGCTCGGCGTCGGTCAGTTGCAACAGCGGGCGACGCACCAAACCACCGTGTTGGCCCAGCAGCTCTTGCCAGTACTTGCTGTGGGCCTGGGGCTTGCCTTTGGGCTTGGATTTGCGCATGGCCTGACGCACGGGGTCGAGGCTTTGGCTGACTTGGCGTGCTTCGTCGAACTTGCCTGCAAACGCCAGACGGGTGTACTCGTTCATGCGTTGGTCCACCTTGGTCTGCAACAAGAACGGGGGGGTGGAGCACAGGTAGAGCTTCCAGCCCAGCTCGATGATGTTGTCCAGCCAGTCTTCTTCGTCGGGGTTGCTGACGTGAATTTTGTGGCCAGACAGTTGCGTCAGTCGGGTGTAGGCCGCCCGGTCGGTGCTGTACTTGATGGCCACCACGCTGGGCAGGTCGGCAATGCGGTCGCACAGCTCGGGGCTCATCACGTAGCCGCAGTCGGGGTGGTTCCACATGGCCAGGCCGATGTCGAGTTGCTCGGTCAGGTAGCGGTAGTACTCGTAAATGGTTTCATCCGTGTGTGCGCCAAAGTGCAGCACGGGGCTGTGCACGATCACGTAGTCGGCTCCAATCTCTTGCGAGTAACGGCCCAGCTCCAGCACCACATCGAGGTTGGTGTCTGAGCACGAGGTCACGATGCCGCAGTGGCCCATGCCGCCGCGGTCACCGGCTTTGGCCGCTTCTTCCACGGCAATACGCATCAAGGTTTTGCGCTCGTCGATGCTCATCGAGAAAAACTCGGCCTGCTTGCCGGCAATGAACAGGCCGCCGAGTTTGAGGTCGTTGATCCAGTGTTGCAGGTTCTCGCGGTAAGCCTGCTCGTCGAGCTTGCCGCTGGCGTCAAAGGGCGACAAGCTGGCCGCCCACACCCCCACCATGTGTTGGCGGGCATAGGCTTTGGCGTCAGATTTTTTGTACTTCATCACAGGTCCTCTTCAAAGTGATCTTGCATGGCACGCCAGAGTTGCTCTGACGTGAGGGGAAAGTTCAACGCGCACTCACCCAGGGGCGAGAGCGCATCGCGTGCGGCATTCATCAAAGCGGCGGGCACACCAATGCAGCCGGCCTCACCCACGCCCTTGGCACCCAGCAGGTTGTTGGGGCTGGGGGTGTGCAACGAGGTGATCTCGATGGCAGGCATGTCGTCGGCGCGGGGCACGGCGTAGTCCATCAGCGAGCCAGTGATGAGCTGGCCTTGTGCGTCGTACACCAAGCGCTCCAGCATGGCTTGGCCCAGGCCTTGTGCGGCCCCGCCCACGAGTTGCCCGTGCGCGAGTGTGGGGTTGACGATGTGGCCCGCGTCGTCGGCCCACACCAGGCGTTCCACTGTGGGGTGGCCGGTGTCGGGGTCTAGGCCCAGGCGTGCCATCACGCAGCCACAGCTCCAGGCTTCGTCGCTGGTGAAGCGCTCGTCCACCACGATGGGGTACGTCGCGCCGCCCTCGCGCAAAGCCAGCGCTCTGCGACAGGCTTGCACAATCGCGCTGCCACCAATCGCGGTGCTGCGGCTGGCCAACGCGCCCGTGCCGTCGGGGCAGTGGTCGGTGTCGCCCATGAGCACCGTCACAAGTGACGCGTCGCAGCCCAGTGCCTCGGCGGCAATCTGTGCGAAGGTGGTGGCGTGGCCTTGGCCTTGCGCAGGTGCGCCGCTGGCCACAGTGACGCGGCCATCGCCGTGCAGGGTCACGCGGGCCGACTCAAAGCCCTGACCACAGGGCTCTACATACAAGGCCAACCCAATGCCCACCCACTCACCGCGCGCGCGGCGCTCGGCTTGTTGTTGTCGTTCTGCGGTGTAGTCAAACTTCTCGCAGGCTTGGCGCAGCAAGGCCGCGTAGTCGCCCGAGTCGAGCACCTCACCGCTGGGTGTGGTGTAGGGCATGTCGGTGGCGGCAATCAAATTCTTCAGGCGCAAAGCCACCGGGTCGATGCCCGCTTGGCGCGCCGCTTGCTCGACCAAGGTTTCCATCAGCAAGGCGGCTTCGGGGCGCCCAGCGCCTCGGTAAATGTTGACCGGAGCCGCGTGCACTTGGGTGGCTTGGCCTTGCACATCCAGCGCCGCCACCCGGTAGGGGCCGGGCAAGATGCGCGCCGCATTGCGCAAGGGCACCACGGCTGAGAACGGCAACCAAGCGCCCAGCGAGAAATGCAACTGGGCCGACAAGCCGATGAACTGCCCCTGTGCATCCAACTGCAACTGGCCTTCCATCTGTGAGCCGCGTCCTTGCATGCCCGCTGCAAAGTCTTCCGAGCGGGTGGCGGTCCAGCGCACGGTGGCGCGCAGGTGTTGGGCGGTCAAGGCGACCAACAAGTCTTCGGGGCTGACCGAGGCTTTGGCACCAAAGGCACCGCCCACGTCAGGGCTGATCAAGCGCACCTGGTTGTGCGGCAGACCGAGCACACGCGCCATGTCGGCGCGCGCGCGTGAGGGGGTTTGGCTGCCCAGCCAAATGGTGACGCTGGCCGTGTCGGCGTGCCACTGTGCGCTGCACGAACGGGGCTCCATGGCCATGGCGGTGACACGGGGTGACACCAACTGCACCTGCACCTGGTGCGCGCTGTGGCTGGGCAGCTGACCGTGGCGATGCTGGGTGTGGGTGGTGGGGGCTTGCGCGTCGGACCAATCGGTGCGGGCCGGTAAAGCCTGGCAGTGCAGCACCACCTGTGCGGCGGCGGCTTGGGCCGTTTGGCGCGTGTTGGCCACCACCACTGCCACGGGTTGGCCCACGTAGTTCAGGGTGGTGCTGGCCAGCAGCGGAAAGTCTTGGGGCTGCAGCAGTGGCAGCAGTGGGTTGATCTGGGGCATGTGGTGCTCGCCCAGATCGGTGGCCGTGAGCACTGCCACCACACCGGTCATGTCTTTGGCGGCTTGTGCGTCAATGCGCAGCAAGCTGGCATGCGCATGGGGGCTGCGCACAAAGGCCATGTGCCAGGCCCCCGGCAGTGCCACGTCTTGCCCAAAACACGCTTGGCCGCGCAGCAAAGCGTTGTCTTCACGGCGTGTGGTGTGCTGGTTCGCGCTGGATGGGGTGGTCGATGTCACCCCTGTATTCAACCAAAGCCTGCTTCAGAGTCGAAGCGAAATAAATTGAACAATCATGCAGAGAAGCTGTGCAATCTTGTGGATGCTCATGGCGTTGATGGTTGGGTCTTGCGCAGGTTGGCCAAGGTGTTTTGGTAGGTCTGTGCGTGCGGACCACCCAAGGCCACGGCGCGCAGAGCGGCTTCGTTGGCGGCTGCGGTTTGTCCCATCTCGTGCAGCACCTGTGCCAAGTTGTTCCAGGCGTCCCCCGCTTGCGGGTGGTGCAGCGTGGCTTGGGTGTAGGCGGCCCTGGCATCGGCCAGCGCATGTTGGCGGTAGCTGGCATTGCCCGAGGCCATCAAGACTGGTAAGTGGGTGGGCCAGGCTTTGAGTGCTGTTTGGTAGGCCTGTTGGGCTTGCAGGGGCGCGACACGCTCCAGCGTGATGGCGGCGCTCACATAGTCTGTGGCCCTTGCTGTCGCAGGCAAGGTGTCGGTGCGTAATGCCACAAAGGCCCAGCGCTGCGCCCTGGCCCAACTGCGGTCGAAATCTTCGACCGACATCACCAGTCGTTTTTGGTCACCCGAGCGCAGCAGCATCGTGCCCGCATTCAAGTCGTAACCCACCACCACGGCGTAGTGCCACAGTGGCAAGGCATTGAACCTGAGGTTTTGCAACACCACCACCGGGTGCCCGGCCGCCAGTTCGGCCAGCAGCGCTTGCGGTTGCGCTTGCAGCACATAGGGCAGCGCACCGGCACGCCGCGTGGCACCCAGCATTTCTAGTTGAAGGCTGCCCTGGCGTTGCGGCAGGTACACCTCGTCTTCCAGCAACTGCGGCGAACGCAGGATCCCGGCGTGGCTCAAGACCATCGCCAGGGAGGAGGGGCCGCACTGGAAATCGTCTTGCGGGTAGAACGGCACGTTGACCAGTTCAACCTGTTGCGGCAGGCTGTTTTGCGCGCGGTAATCCGCCAAACGCGACACGTCCACGGACGCCGGGCTCACGCACCCCGCCAGCAGCCAAGACAGCGGCCCGGCCAGCCACCAGAGCGACCAGCCCAAGGAGCGCTGCGCCATCAGATGGCCACGGCGACCAAAATGGCGACCATCAGAATGATCACCATGTCCATCTGGCTCAGGGTGCCGCCTGCGGGCATGGCATCAATGCGTTGCGCCAAGGCGTGCACTTCTTGTTCGCTCAGCGCATCCACGCGGCCCTGGGACACCAGCCCCCCCACGCCCATGGCTTCGAGTTTTTCTTTCACGCTGGCGCGCTCGACAAAGCTTTGCACTTTGGCGCGGTCTTGCTCCAACTGGGTTTGTGCATTGAGGGCCTCGGTCTCGACGATGTCGGCTTTGGCCAGGGGCGCTTGGGCGAGCATGGCTGTGGTCAATACGGCGGTGAGCACGCGGTAAAAAGCAGTGTGGTATTTCATGATGGTTCCTTTAAAAAGTGAGAGAGAAAGGAGAGACACGCCATGGCTGACCGTGCCGGTGCCGCCACCCGACAAACCTGCTGCATCGCAGAGGTTTGATCCTTGGTCAAACCTTCCCGATGTGTGTTGTGTGTCTGGTGCGGTGTTCATATTGCGCTTATGAAGATCGTTTTTGTGAGTTTATATCAAAAATGTGCGAAAAGCACATTTATTAATAAATTCATCAAAAAGTGCTCATACACGCCCGCTAGCCTGAGCCGACCCGTTCAAACGCGCGACATAAACTTGGACGATGTCTTCCCAACTCGCCACCTCCAATCTGAGCTTGCGCCAACTGCGTGCTTTCTTGGCCGTGGCCCAAGAGTCCAGCATGACGCGTGCGGCGGCCAAGCTGCACCTCACGCCTTCGGCTTTGTCGATGCTGGTGCGTGCCATGGAAGACGACTTGGGCGCACGCTTGTTCGAGCGCACCACGCGTCGCTTGGTGTTGACGGAGGCCGGTCAACAGTTTTTACCCACGGTCGAGCGGGTGTTTGAAGAGCTGGAGCAAGGCTTGAGCCGTTTGCACGCAGCACAACACATGAAAGATAGCCTGCTGCGTCTGGTGGCCACGCCTTTGTTGGCCAGCGCCTTGTTTCCTCAGTTGATTGCGAGTTTTCGCTTGCAGCACCCGCAGGTGCGGGTGGAGTTGCTAGACGGCCCTGTGGATTCGTTGCCCGCGCTGGTACGCCAGGGCCACGTGGACATGGCGGTGTGCACCGCCAACGATGACAGCGTGGATTTGCTGGCTACACCGCTGTATGCCGACACCTTGATGCTGGCATGCCACACCTCGCACCCTTTGGCCGAGCAGCGCGAGGTGGCGTGGCAAGACCTCTTGAGTGAGCCCTTGATTTTGTTGCGTCATGGCAGCGGTTTGCGCACGCTGGTAGACCAAGCGTTTGCGCGTTGGAGTCGGCGCATACAACCCGCGTATGAGGTGTCCCAAGTGGCCACAGCTTTGGGGCTGGTGGCCGCGGGCGAGGGCGTGTCGGTGTTGCCGTCTTACGCCATCTCCAGAGCGCAAGCTTTGTCGCCCGTATCGGCCATTGCCACGCTGGCCTTGGTCACGCCCACGGTGTCTAGGCAAATCGTTGCGCTGACCAAATCAGGGGCTGAGATTTCGCCTGCTGCGCAGGCGTTCATGGAGCATTTCAAAAAGCACGCAGGCAAGGCCTGAGACAGGGCCTCAGTCAGAGCACGAGAGAGAGCGTCTGTTTGTGCTGTGGCCCAGGTGTCAGTCAGGCACCACGGCGGTGACTTCGATTTCCACCTGCGCGCGGTCTTCCACCAAGTCGGCCACTTGCACCAAGGTCATCACCGGATAGTGGCGGCCGATCACTTGCTGGTAGACCTGGCCGAGTTCGCGGCCTCGGGCCAGGTATTCTTTTTTGTCTTTCACATACCAGGTCATGCGCACCATGTGCTGCGGCCCCGCCTTGGCGCAGGCCAAGGTGTCCACAATGTTTTGCAGCGCCTGCGCGCATTGCGCCACAAAGTCGTCGCTCTCAAACTGGGCTTGGCCGTTCCAGCCAATCATGCCCGCCACATAAATTTGCCGACCCCGCGCCTCAATGCCATTGGCATAGCCTTTGGGGGCGATCCATCCTTCGGGTTGTAAAACGTGCCACATGGTGAGTGACCTTTCTCAGTGAGGACTCTGCGCCATTTGGCGCAGACGAAAACGTTGCAATTTGCCGGTCTCAGTGCGCGGCAGTTGGGCCACGAAGTCGATGCGACGTGGGTATTTGTAGGGCGCAATCTGGGCTTTGACAAAGTCTTGTAACTCGCTGGCCAACGCGTCGCTGGCCACCACGCCAGCTTTGAGCACCACATAGGCGCTCACCACATGGCCGCGTGCTTCGTCGGGGGCGCCCACCACGCCGCATTCGGCCACAGCCGGGTGTTGCAACAACACGCTCTCAACCTCGGGGCCTGCGATGTTGTAGCCCGCCGACACAATCATGTCGTCGTTGCGCGCGAGGTAGCTGAAGTAGCCGTCGGCATCCATCACAAAGGTGTCACCGGGCAGGTTCCAGCCGTCTTTCACGTAGTCGGTTTGGCGTGGGTCGTCCAGGTAGCGGCAGCCGGTGGGCCCACGCACGGCCAGGCGTCCGGGGGTGCCGGGTGGCACGGGGTGCATGTCGTCATCGACGATTTGCGCTTGGTAGCCCGGCACCACTTGGCCCAAGGTGCCGGGGCGCCAGTCTTTGCCCGCGCTGGCGATGTAGATGTGAATCACCTCGGTGCCGCCAATGCCATCGGTGATGGGAATGCCCGTGTGGTCAAGCCACAGTTGCCGTGTGGCCTCGGGCAAGGCCTCACCGGCCGACACCGGATGGCGCAAGCTGCTCAGGTCCACGCCAGCGGCCAGCACCGCCATTTGTCGGTAGAAGGTGGGTGCGGTGTAGCACTGGGTAGCGCGGTATTTTTCGATGGTGTGCAGCAGCAAGTCAGGGGTGAGCTTTTCCAACAGCACGGTGCTCGCGCCATGGCGCAGTGGAAACGCCAGCAAGCCACCCAGTCCAAAGGTGAAGGCGATGGGCGGTGTGCCGCACACCACATCGTCAGGCCCCATGTGCAGGACATGGCGTGGGAACAGGTCGCACATGGCCAGCACGTCGCGGTGAAAGTGCATGGTGCCTTTGGGCTTGCCGGTGGTGCCGCTGGTGAAGGCAATCAGGCACACGTCGTCGCGGGTGGTGGGGTGGCCCACATACGGTTTGTCAAAGCGCTGCATGCGTGCTTCCAGCCCATTGGGCGCATCGCTGCCAAACACCACCATCTGCTGCAAGCTGGGTGCGTGTTGCGCGTGTGCCGGGTCCAGGCAGTGTGCCAACTCGTCGGCCAAGCTGCTGGCGCACAGGGCGGCGCTGACCTGGGCTTTGTCGAGGATTTGTTTCAGCTCGGTGGCGCGCAACAAAGGCATGGTGGGCACTGCCACCATGCCGGCTTTGAAGGCGGCCAAGCAGCACGCTGCCATCATGGGGCTGTTGGCACCGCGCAGCAGCACGCGGTTGCCCGAGACCAGCCCCATGTCGTGGATCAACACCTGGGCAATGCGGTCGATCTGTTGTTGCAGTGCTCGGTAGCTCCAGCAGGCGTCGGCGCCGTGAATGGCCGGGCGCTCGCCTCGGCCCTCTTGCACATGCCGATCTACCAGTTCGAGGGTGACGTTCAAAAAGTCGGGGTAGTGCAGCTCGGGCTGGTCAAACACAAACAGCGGCCACAGCTCAGGCGGGGGCAGTCGGTCACGGGCAAAGGTGTCCAAGTGCGAGGACGCGGTGAGCGGCGGGTTGTCAAGTTGCGTGGGGTCAAGGTGTGTCATGCCGTGCCTTTCGTCCTGTCAGGGCTTGAGCAGGTCACGCCCGATGATGAGCTGCTGCACTTCGGTGGCACCTTCGTAGATGCGCAAGGCGCGAATCTCTCGGTAGAGCGACTCGACGATGCTGCCTTTTTTCACCCCCATGCCACCGTGCAGCTGCACTGCCATGTCAATGATTTGCTGGGCGCTCTCGGTGGCGGTCATCTTGGCCATGGCCGCTTCGCGGGTGATGCGCTGCCCCTGGTCACGCAGCCAGGCTGCACGGTAGGTGAGCAAGGTGGCGGCATCCAGCAAGGTGGCCATTTGGGCAATTTTGGTTTGGGTGATTTGAAAGTCGCCCAAGGTGTGGCCAAACATTTGCCGTGTACGCACCCAACTGATGGAGGCGTCCAGGGCCCGCCGTCCAAAGCCCAGAGCAGCGGCTGCCACCGAGGTGCGAAACACATCGAGGGTGGCCATGGCCACTTTGAAGCCTTGGCCGCCTTCGCCCATGCGTTGTGATACGGGCACGCGTGCGTTGACAAAACGCAGCGTGGCCAAGGGGTGAGGCGCAATGACGTCAATGCGTTCTGAAATTTCCAGCCCCGGTGTGTCGGCGTCGACAATGAAGGCGCTGATGCCGCGTGACCCCGGGGCCTCTTGCGTGCGCGCAAACACCACGTAGAAATTGGCAATGCCGCCGTTGGAGATCCAGGTTTTTTCGCCGTTGAGCACGTAGTGGTCGCCATCCAAGGTGGCGCTGCAAGCCATGGCGGCCACGTCCGAGCCTGCGTGGGGTTCGCTCAAGGCAAAGGCGGCGATGGCGCTGCCTTCGACCACACGGGGCAGGTAGTTTTGTTTTTGCGCTTCGGTGCCAAACAGGCTGATGGCGCCTGAACCCAAGCCCTGCATGGCAAAGGCAAAGTCAGCCAAGCCGTGGTGCCAAGCCAGTTCTTCGCGCAGCAAGCAGATGGAGCGGGTGTCGATCACATCTTGGTCGCCCCCGTAGGCCAAGCCCGCCACGGCATAGCGCAACCAGTCGCCACGGCCCAAGGCTTGTACCCAATGGCGGCACTGGGCATCGACATCGTGGTCGTGTTCGGCTTCACCGCCAATGTGTGCGATACACCAAGCATGCAGGTCGCTTTTGAGTTGACGGTGTGCGTCGTCAAAGAAGGGCCAATCCAGTTCGGGTGGCCACTCACCGGGCATGGGTCTGAGGCGGGTCATCGTCAGTCTCCTTGGAAAACCGGAGTTTGCTTGGCCACGAAGGCGTGATAAGCCCGGTGGAAGTCGTTGGTCATCATGCAAATGGCCTGGGCCTGGGCTTCGGCCTCGATGGCTTCGTCCACGCCCATGTTCCATTCTTGTTGCAGCATCTTTTTGGTCATGGCGTTGGCAAAGGTCGGGCCATGAGCGAGTTGGTGGGCCATGGCCTGGGCTTGGGCCAACACCTCGTCAGGAGCGCACACGCGGTTGTAAAAGCCCCAGCGTTCGGCCTCGGCACCGGGCAGACCTCGGCCGCTGTAGAGCAACTCAGACGCACGGCCTTGCCCAATGACACGCGGCAGCAGCGCACAGGCCCCCATGTCGCAGCCGGCCAGCCCCACCTTGTTGAACAAGAAATAGGTTTTGCTGCGCTCGGTGCCGTAGCGCAAGTCGGAGGCCAGCGCCAACAGCGCACCGGCACCGGCACAAATGCCGTCAATGGCCGCCACGATGGGTTGCGGGCAAGCCCGCATGGCTTTGACCAGGTCGCCCGTCATGCGCGTGAAGGCCAACAAGCCCGGCATGTCGAGTTGGGTGAGGGGGCCAATGATTTCGTGCACATCGCCGCCTGAGCAGAAGTTGCCGCCCGAGCCGGTGATGACCACGGCGTGCACGTCATCGGCGTAGCTCATGGCGCGAAACAGGTCGCGCAGCTCGGCATACGAGCCAAACGACAGCGGGTTTTTGCGCTCGGGTCGGTTCAAGGTGACGGTGGCCACGCCGTCGTTCACTTCGAATAAAAAGTGTTCGGCTGGGTAACCCGCCAGGGTTTGGCGGTGACGTGGCAGTTGGTGCGGTTGGCCATTGAGGTAGGTGGTGCTCATGCGTGCTCCGAGGGAGGGGTGGACTGGCTGTGGTGGATGCTGGTTTTGAGGTGGCCCAGCAAGTTGCTGAGTTGCTGCTGTTGGCGCTCTGACAAGCCGCTGAACAAGGCCACCACCCAGCCTTCGTGGGCCGAGGCCATGCTGGCGAAGGCTTTGTGGCCCGAGGGCGTGAGCAGCACACGAAATGAGCGGCGGTCTTTGGCGGCGACTTGGCGCTGCACCAGCTGTTCTTTTTCCAGTTGGTCCACGATGACGGTGGTGTTGCCGCCGCTGACCATCATGCGGCGTGACAGCTCGCCCATGGTCAGCCCTTCGGGGTGGCGTTCGAGTTGCGCCATCAAGTCAAAGCGCGAGAGCGAAATGTCGAACTGCTCGCGCAGTTGCTGCCGGATGGCGTCTTCCACCAGGGTGGTGCACGACAGCAGGCGCAGCCACAGGCGCAGTGAGGCGTGGTGGTCGTCGCGCGCGCGCAACTCCAGGTCTTCGGTTTCTAGGTGGTTCATCCTGCCAACTCCCCGCCATCGACGGCGATGGCTTGTCCGTTGATGGCATTGCTGCCGGGCAGGCACACGCTGAGCACGGCGTGCGCCACTTCCATGGGTTGCACCAGGCGTTGCTGTGGGTTGCGTTCGGCCAGTGCAGCACGCGCCTCGTCGGGCGTCTTGCCGGTTTTCTGCACGATGTTGGCAATGGCCTCGGTCACGATGTCGGTCTCGGTATAGCCGGGGCAGATGGCGTTGACGGTGATGCCTTTGCGCGCCAATTCCAAGGCCAGTGACCGGGTCAGGCCAATCACGCCGTGCTTGGCGGCGCTGTAGGCGCTGACGTAGGCGTAGCCTTGCAGGCCTGCCGTGCTGGCCACGTTGACGATGCGCCCAGGCGTGCCTTGGGCGGCGGCTTGCAGCATGCTGGGCAGTGCGGCATGGGTGCACAGGTAGGTGCCGGTGAGGTTGACGTTGAGCATCTGTTGCCACAGCGCCAAATCGGTTTTGCCAAAGGGCAGGCTGGCTGCTTGGCCTGCGTTGTTGATCAGAATGTTCACCGGGCCCAGGGCCTGCACGCTGGCCGCCATGGCGTGCTCGATGGCGGCAGCATCGCTGACATCGGCTGCCTCAATGTGCACGCGCACCTCGGGGCCAAAGGTGCGAGCCAGTGCTTGCAGGCTGTCGGCGTTGCGCCCCATCAAGGTCAGGCTGGCACCGGCATCGGCCAGTTGCTTGGCGATGGCAGCACCAATGCCACGGGCGGCGCCGGTGATCACGGCATGACGTGCGTGGAGGGGAAGGGTTGTCATAGGTTTATTTGAGTGCTTGTGTGGCCGCGCGTTCGAAGTTGGCTTCGATTTGGCGCTTGGCCGATAGGTATTGCTTGGGCCATGACACGGCTTGGTAGCCGATCCGGGCCGCTTCGGTCAAGGTCCAGGCGGGGTTGGCCAGATGCGGGCGGGCCACGGCGCACAAGTCGGCACGGCCTGCGGCAATGATGCTGTTGACGTGGTCGGCTTCGCTGATAGCACCCACGGCGATGGTGGCAATGCCCGCTTCTTGTCGAATCTGGTCGGCAAACGGGGTTTGGAACATGCGGCCAAACACGGGCTTTTCTTGTTTGCTCACCTGGCCCGACGAGCAGTCGATCAGGTCAGCGCCTGCGGCTTTGAAGGCTTTGGCCATCAGCACCGCATCGTCTGGCGTGATGCCGCCTTGTACCCAGTCGTGGGCGGAGATACGCACCGACATGGGCAGGTGCTCGGGCCACGCCGCACGCACCGCCTGGAACACTTCCAGCGGGTAGCGCAGCCGGTTGTCGAGCGAGCCACCGTACGCGTCGCTGCGGTGGTTGGTGAGCGGTGAGATGAAGCTTGAGAGCAAATAGCCGTGCGCGCAGTGCAGCTCCAACCAATCAAAGCCGGCCCGTGCGGCCCGCTGCGTGGCCGCCACAAAGTCGGCTTTGACGCGGTCCATGTCGGCGCGGGTCATGGCGTGCGAGGTTTGGCTCACGCCTTCGATGTATTGCTGGGGCGACGCGCTCAAGAGCGGCCAGTTAGCTTCGGTGTCGTCGTCGCTCAGGGGTTGGTCAATGCCGTCCCAGGCGCGACGGGTGGAGCCCTTGGCTCCGGCGTGGCCGATTTGTGCGGCCATTTTGGCGTCGCTGTTGGCGTGTACCCAGGTCACGATGCGTTGCCACGCGTCGGCTTGGGCGTCGTTCCACAGGCCCGGGCAACCGGGGGTGATACGCGCGTCGGGGCTGGTGCAAATCATTTCGGCAAACACCAGGGCTGCGCCGCCCATGGCGCGCGCGCCTAGGTGCACCAAGTGGTAATCGCCCGCGATGCCGTTGACGGCCGAGTACTGCGCCATGGGCGAGACCACCACCCGGTTTTTCAGCGTGACCGAACGCACGCTGTACGGCGTGAACATAGGCGGTGTGGCGGGCAAGGCCGGGTTGTCTTGGGCGAACCAGTGCTCATAGCCGTCCAGCCAGGCCTTGTCGCGCAAGCGCAGGTTCTCGTGGCTGATGCGCTGGCTGCGTGTGAGCATGGAGTACATGAATTGCTCAGGTTCCAACTGGTCGCAGTAGCGTTCGCCACACACCTCGAACCAGGCCATGGCGTTCCAGGCGGCGTTTTGAATTTTCAGCGTTTCAATGCGGCGCGCTTCTTGGTAGGCCTTCAACACATCGGTGATGTGGCTGGGGTCATCGCCGAGCAGCTCGAACTGGCGGGTGAGTTCAATCGCATCTTCAATCGCCAGCTTGGTGCCCGAGCCAATGGCAAAGTGGGCTGTGTGCACCGCATCGCCCATCAGCACCACGTGGCTGTTGTGTTGGTTTTTGAGCCACCACTGCTCGCAGACCACGCGCTGAAAATTGAGCCAGGCCGAGCCGCGCAGATGGCGCGCATTGGTCATCAACTTGGCACCTTGCAGGTTGTCGGCAAATAGTTTTTCGCAAAACGCAATCGAGGCTTCTTGGTCGGCTTTGTCTAGGCCGTGGGCCAGAAACACATGCTCTGGGCACTCGACGATGAAGGTGGTGGTGGTGTCATCAAACTTGTAGATGTGGGCTTGGAACCAGCCGTGCTCGGTCTTTTGAAAATCAAAGGTGAAGGCGTCGTACAGGCGGTGCGTGCCCAACCAGATGTAGCGGTTGGGGCGCGTCACGATGTCGGGCTTGAAGGTGTCTGCGTAGCGGGTGCGGACGGTGGAGTTGATGCCGTCACTGGCGATGATCAGGTCGGCATCGGGGAAGTCGAGGTCGGACTGCACATCGCAGTCAAACACCAACTTCACACCCAGTTGTTCGCAACGTGCCTGCAAGATGTTGAGCAGTTTTTTGCGGCCAATGCCCACAAAGCCGTGGCCACCTGAGCGAATGCGACGGCCTTTGAAGAGCAGCTCAATGTCGTCCCAATGGTTGAAGGCTTCTTGAATCTGATCGGCTGTCTCGCGGTCCCAGGCGCGCATGTTGTCCATGGTGGCGTCTGAGAACACCACGCCCCAACCAAAGGTGTCGTAAGGGCGGTTGCGTTCGACCACCGTGATGTCGTGGGCCGGGTTGCGTTGCTTCATGAGCAAACCAAAGTACAGCCCCGCTGGACCCCCTCCGATACAGACGATTTTCATGACGCACTCCTGATTTGTTTCGGACTTGTATATTTCAATATTGAAATAACTTTCCTTCAAATTCAAAAATCTGTCAAGTGCTTTTCTTGTGCAAGGCGTTGACCGGCTTCATGACACACGTCCTGTAACCAAAGTTATATGACTCTTGTTAATCTAGTTTTTAGTAATTTTGATGAATAAACTATTTATCACAAATACAGTAAAGCAATGAGGTTGCCACGTGGCCGAAGCCAATATCTCTACCAGCCAACAGGCCTTCGACGCGCAAGAGCTCGACAGCTTGAATGTTCAGCAGCAACTGGCTGAGCAGGGGGATTCTTCTGCGCCATCAGGCGGCCCCACCCAAAATCGGGTGGATACGCCCGTGGCAACGCCTGCTGCTGGCGTGCAAGACGGGCCGAGTTTGTTCTCTAAAGATCCGGTGCCAACGCACAACCAGGAAGACCTCAACAGCAGTGCCCGAGCGGCCGAGTCGAACGATTCACAAACCAGTGGCAGCAACAGTGACCGTTCGGGCCGCAGTGCCGATCTGGGTGGCGTGAACACCTTGGCAGGGCTGGCGGCACCAGTTGCCAATAACAATGTATTGCCCACAGGGCTTGTGGCAGGTGGCGCGGGCCCAGATGTGGCCGTTCAGCAAGGGACCGTGGCAGAAGCAGGTGGCATGAGAACGGGCCTTGCACAAGCGCAGGTGGCTCGCGCTGGCGTGACAGCCGGGTCAGGCGCTGCGAGTGTGACCAATGCAACAGCGGCCACCGTGACGGCTCCCAGCGTGACACCTGTCACACCCACGGTGACAGCGCCCACGGTGGCCAGTCCGGCCGAAGCCGTGGCGGCAGCTGCGGTGGTGCCTGTGGTCGCCCCAATCAGCAGTCCGACAGTGACCAATGCGGTGATCACGCCCACGCAGGTGTTTCAGCCCAACACAGCAGCCTTGTTGGTGACCCCGATCACTCCCACCAACACGGCTCCAGTGGTGACGGCTCCTTTGGTGGTGAGCACCATTGAAGACAGTGCAACTCTGCGCGTGGATGCTTTGCTCAATGCATCAGACCCAGATGCGGGCACTGTCTTGAGTGTGGTGAATTTGCCCAGCAGTTTGCCCAATGGCGTGACTTTCAACGCCAGCACCCACTCGTTTGTGATTGATCCCAGTCATGCGGCTTTTCAGTCGCTGGCGGCGGGACAACAACAAGTGATTCAAATTGATTACGGCGTCAGCGATGGCAGCTTGGTCACCCCGACGTCGGTGAAGCTAACCGTCACAGGTACCAACGATGCGGCAGTGATCACAGGCACAAGCACGGTTGGCTTGGTAGAGGCCAACAGCGCAGCAGCATTGAGCACCAAAGGTGTTTTGTCGGCCACAGACGTGGACGGCAGTGCTTCGTTTGTGGCGCAAAGCAATGTGGCGGGAAACAACGGTCATGGCCAGTTCAGCATCGGCACCGACGGTGTTTGGACCTACACGGCCAACAGCGCGCACAACGAGTTTGTGGGTGGCCAGACCTACACCGATAGCTTCACGGTGGCTACCGCAGACGGAACAACGCAGGTCATCACGGTGAGTATGACGGGTTCGAATGATGCTGCAGTCATCACCGGGACCAGCACCGCTAGCTTGACGCAGAGCACCACGGTTGCGTCGTTGAGTACCACGGGGTCGTTGTCTGCGACGGATGTGGACAGCAGTGCCGCCTTCGTTGCTCAGACTGGTGTTACTGGTAACAATGGCTACGGTCAATTCAGCATCGGCACCGACGGTGTTTGGACCTACACGGCCAACAGCGCGCACAACGAATTCGTTGGTGGCCAGACCTACACCGACAGCTTCACGGTGGCGACGGCAGACGGAACAAGTCAAGTGATCACGGTCAGCATGACGGGCAGCAACGATGCAGCGGTCATCACCGGAACCAGCACGGCCAGCTTGACGGAAATAAACGCAGCAGCATCCTTGAGCACCACAGGGTCACTGTCTGCAACAGACGTTGACAGCAACGCAGTCTTCGTTGCTCAGAGCAATGTGGCTGGGAATAACGGTTACGGTCAGTTCAGCATTGGCAGCGATGGTGCTTGGACGTACACGGCCAACAGCGCGCACAACGAGTTCGTCGGTGGACAGACCTACACCGACAGCTTCACGGTGGCGACGGCGGATGGCACGAGCCAAGTGATCACGGTGAGCATGACTGGATCGAATGACGCAGCAGTCATCACTGGAACCAGTACCGCTAGTCTCACCGAAACAAACGCAGCAGCCTCGCTCTCCACCACGGGCTCACTCTCGGCAACAGACGTCGACAGCAGTGCGGGGTTCGTCGCTCAGAGCACTGTGGCCGGTAACAACGGTTATGGTCAATTCAGCATTGGCACAGACGGCGCTTGGACCTACACCGCCAACAACGCACACAACGAGTTTGTGGGTGGTCAGACTTACACCGACAGCTTTACGGTGGCGACCGCGGATGGCACCTCGCAGGTCATTACCGTCAGCATGACGGGCAGCAACGATGCAGCGGTGATCACAGGCACCAGCACGGCAAGTCTCACCGAGACCAATGCAGCAACCTCGCTCTCAACCACAGGTACGTTGAGCGCCACCGACGTGGACAGTAGCGCCGCCTTCGTCGCTCAGACTGGTGTTGCAGGTAGCAACGGCTACGGTCAATTCAGCATTGGCACAGACGGCGCCTGGACGTACACCGCCAACAGCGCGCACAACGAGTTCGTCGGTGGGCAGACTTATACCGACAGCTTCACAGTCGCGACAGCCGATGGCACGAGCCAAGTGATCACGGTGAGCATGACGGGTTCGAACGACGCAGCAGTCATCACCGGAACCAGCACGGCCAGCTTGACGGAAACAAACGCAGCATCTTCCCTGAGCACCACGGGCTCACTGTCTGCAACAGACGTTGACAGCAGCGCAGCCTTTGTTGCGCAGACTGGTGTTGCTGGTAACAACGGCTACGGTCAATTCAGCATTGGTACTGACGGTCAGTGGACGTACACGGCCAACAGCGCGCACAACGAGTTCGTCGGTGGGCAGACTTATACCGACAGCTTCACAGTCGCGACAGCCGATGGCACGAGCCAAGTGATCACGGTGAGCATGACTGGATCGAATGACGCAGCAGTCATCACTGGAACCAGTACGGCCAGCTTGACAGAAACAAACGCAGCAGCTTCTTTGAGTACAACGGGTACGTTGTCAGCTACGGATGTAGATAGCAGCTCGGCCTTCGTTGCCCAGAGCAATGTGGCTGGGAATAACGGTTACGGCCAGTTCAGCATCGGTACCGACGGTCATTGGACCTACACGGCCAATAGTGCGCACAACGAATTCGTTGGCGGTCAGACTTACACCGACAGCTTCACGGTGGCGACGGCGGATGGCACCTCGCAGGTCATTACCGTCAGCATGACGGGCAGCAATGATGCAGCGGTCATCACCGGAACGAGTACGGCCAGCCTTACGGAAACAAACGCAGCAGCATCGCTCTCCACAACAGGCAGCTTGAGTGCCACGGACCTGGACAGCAGCGCCGCCTTCGTTGCCCAAAGCAACGTCGCTGGCAACAACGGTTATGGCCAATTCAGCATCGGTACAGACGGTGCCTGGACCTACACGGCCAACAGCGCGCACAACGAGTTTGTGGGTGGACAGACCTACACCGACAGCTTCACGGTAGCGACGGCGGATGGCACGAGCCAAGTGATCACGGTGAGCATGACTGGATCGAATGACGCTGCGGTCATCACAGGAACCAGTACGGCGAGCCTCACAGAAACAAATGCAGCGGCTTCTCTGAGCACCACTGGCTTACTATCTGCCACGGATGCGGACAGCAGAGCTTTGTTTGTCGCCCAAACAGCTGTGGCAGGCAGCAACGGTTATGGTCAATTCAGCATCGGAACCGACGGTGCCTGGACCTACACCGCCAACAGCGCGCACAACGAATTCGTCGGTGGTCAGACCTACACCGACAGTTTCACAGTCGCGACGGCCGATGGCACGAGCCAAGTGATCACCGTCAGCATGACGGGTTCGAACGATGCAGCGGTCATTACCGGAACTAGTACAGCTAGCCTGACGGAAACAAACTCAGCAGCTTCCCTGAGCACTACGGGCTCACTGTCTGCAACAGACGTTGACAGCAGCGCTGCCTTTGTTGCGCAGACTGGTGTTGCTGGTAACAACGGCTACGGTCAATTCAGCATCGGAACCGACGGCGCCTGGACCTACACGGCCAACAGTGCGCATAACGAGTTCGTCGGCGGTCAGACTTATACGGATAGCTTCACGGTGGCCACAGCGGATGGCACGACGCAGGTCATCACGGTGAGTATGACGGGTTCGAATGATGCTGCGGTGATCACGGGTACCAGCACTGCTAGCCTGACAGAAACAAACGCAGCAGCCTCGCTCTCTACAACCGGCACCCTCAGCGCGACGGATGTGGACAGCAGCGCAGCCTTCGTGGCGCAAACAGGCGTAGCCGGTAACAACGGCTACGGCCAGTTCAGCATCGGTACTGATGGTCAGTGGACCTACACCGCCAACAGCGCACAAAACGAGTTCGTGGGCGGACAGACCTACACCGACAGCTTCACGGTGGCGACAGCCGATGGCACCAGTCAAGTGATCACAGTCAGCATGACCGGCAGCAACGATGCGGCGGTCATCACCGGCACCAGCACCGCCAGCTTGACAGAAACAAACGCAGCAGCCTCGCTCTCCACCACAGGTTCACTTTCGGCAACAGACGTCGACAGCAGCGCCACCTTCGTTGCCCAGAGCAATGTGGCGGGTAACAACGGGTACGGTCAATTCAGCATCGGCGCCAATGGCGCTTGGACCTACACCGCCAACAACGTACACAACGAGTTTGTGGGGGGGCAGACCTACACCGACAGCTTCACGGTGGCGACCGCAGACGGAACAAGCCAAGTGATTACGGTGAGCATGACGGGCAGCAACGATGCAGCCGTCATCACGGGTATCAGCACGGCCAGCCTGACCGAGACCAATGCAGCAGCATCGCTTTCAACCACAGGTACGTTGAGTGCCACCGACGTCGACAGCAGCGCGGCGTTCGTCGCTCAGAGCAATGTGGCGGGCAGCAACGGCTACGGTCAATTCAGCATCGGTACTGACGGTCAGTGGACCTACACCGCCAACAGCGCACACAACGAGTTCGTGGGTGGACAGACCTACACCGACAGTTTCACGGTGACGACTGCCGATGGCACGACGCAGGTCGTCACCGTCAGTATGACGGGCAGCAACGACGCGGCAGTCATTACTGGAACCAGTACAGCCAGCTTGACCGAGACCAATGCAGCAGCCTCGCTCTCCACCACGGGCTTACTCTCGGCAACAGACGTGGACAGCAGTGCCGCCTTCGTCGCTCAAACTGCAGTAGCCGGAAGCAACGGCTACGGCCAGTTCAGCATCGGGACCGACGGCGCCTGGACGTACACCGCCAACAGCGCGCACAACGAGTTTGTGGGTGGCCAGACCTATACCGACAGCTTCACGGTGGCCACCGCAGATGGCACCAGCCAAGTGATCACTGTCAGCATGACCGGTTCGAACGACGCTGCGGTCATCACAGGAACCAGTACGGCCAGCTTGACCGAGACGAATGCAGCAGCCTCGCTCTCTACAACCGGCACCCTTAGCGCCACCGACGTGGACAGCAGCGCGGCCTTCGTCGCCCAGAGCAATGTGGCGGGCAGCAACGGGTACGGTCAATTCAGCATCGGTGCTGACGGTCAGTGGACCTACACCGCCAACAGTGCGCACAACGAGTTTGTCGGTGGTCAGACCTACACCGATAGCTTCACGGTGGCGACTGCCGATGGCACGACGCAGGTCATCACCATCAGCATGACGGGCAGCAATGAAACAGTAGTTTTTTCGGGCACGAGCAATGCGAGTTTGACGGAATCAAACAATGCAGCGTCCTTGAGTACCAGTGGCGCAGTTACTGCTTCTGATTTAAATGGAAATGTGCTGATCGTTGCTCAGAGCAATGTGGCGGGTAACAACGGCTACGGCCAGTTCAGCATCGGTACTGACGGCCAGTGGACCTATACGGCCAACAGTGCGCACAACGAGTTTGTCGGCGGACAGACCTACACCGACAGCTTCACGGTGGCTACCGCAGATGGCACCAGCCAAGTCATTACCGTCAGCATGACCGGCAGCAACGATGCGGCGGTCATCACCGGTACCAGCACAGCCAGCTTGACCGAGACGAATGCAGCAGCATCGCTCTCAACAACCGGCACCCTCAGCGCGACGGACGTGGACAGCAGCGCTGCCTTCGTTGCTCAGAGCAATGTGTCGGGCAACAACGGCTACGGCCAGTTCAGCATCGGTACTGACGGCCAGTGGACCTATACGGCCAACAGTGCGCACAACGAGTTTGTGGGTGGTCAGACTTACACCGACAGCTTCACGGTAGCCACCGCAGACGGAACCAGTCAAGTCATCACCGTCAGCATGACGGGTTCGAATGATGCAGCCGTCATTACTGGAACCAGCACGGCAAGTTTGACCGAGACCAACAGTGCAGCCTCTTTGAGTACAACGGGTTCGTTGTCTGTGACAGACGTCGACAGCAGCGCAGCCTTCGTGGCGCAAACAGGCGTAGCCGGTAACAACGGCTACGGCCAGTTCAGCATCGGCACCAACGGCGCCTGGACGTACACCGCCAATAGCGCACACAACGAGTTTGTGGGTGGACAGACCTACACCGACAGCTTCACGGTGGCTACCGCAGACGGAACAACGCAGGTCATCACGGTGAGTATGACGGGTTCGAATGATGCTGCGGTGATCACGGGTACCAGCACTGCCAGCCTGACAGAAACAAACGCAGCAGCCTCGCTCTCTACAACCGGCACCCTCAGCGCGACGGATGTGGACAGCAGCGCAGCCTTCGTTGCCCAGAGCAATGTGGCGGGTAACAACAGTTACGGCCAGTTCAGCATCGATGCTGACGGTCAGTGGACGTACACCGCCAACAGTGCGCACAACGAGTTCGTGGGTGGACAGACCTACACCGACAGCTTCACGGTGGCAACAGCCGATGGCACCAGCCAAGTGATCACCGTCAGCATGACCGGCAGCAACGACGCAGCAGTGATCACAGGCACCAGCACAGCCAGCTTGACTGAGACCAACAGTCCATCCTCTTTGAGTACAACGGGTTCGTTGTCTGCGACTGATGTCGACAGCAGCGCAGCCTTCGTGGCGCAAACAGGGGTAGCCGGCAGCAACGGCTACGGTCAGTTCAGCATTGGCACAAACGGCGCCTGGACCTACACCGCTAACAGTGCGCACAACGAGTTCGTGAGCGGCCAGAGCTACACCGATAGCTTCACGGTGGCCACCGCAGATGGCACCAGCCAAGTGATCACAGTCAGCATGACGGGTTCGAACGATGCAGCAGTCATCACCGGGACCAGCACGGCAAGTCTCACCGAGACCAATGCAGCAACCTCGCTCTCAACCACAGGTACGTTGAGCGCCACCGACGTGGACAGTAGCGCCGCCTTCGTCGCTCAGACTGGTGTTGCAGGTAGCAACGGCTACGGTCAATTCAGCATCGGGGCTGACGGCGCCTGGACGTACACAGCCAACAGTGCGCACAACGAGTTTGTCGGTGGACAGACCTACACCGACAGCTTCACGGTGGCGACTGCCGATGGCACGACGCAGGTCATCACCGTCAGCATGACCGGCAGCAACGATGCGGCGGTGATCACCGGCACCAGCACAGCCAGCTTGACAGAAACAAACGCAGCAGCATCGCTCTCCACCACAGGTTCACTCTCGGCAACAGACGTGGACAGCAGCGCGGCCTTCGTAGCTCAAACAGGCGTAGCCGGCAGCAACGGCTACGGCCAGTTCAGCATCGGTACTGACGGTCAGTGGACCTACACGGCCAACAGCGCGCACAACGAGTTTGTGGGTGGCCAGACCTACACCGACAGCTTCACAGTCGCGACAGCAGACGGCACCTCGCAGGTCATTACCGTCAGCATGACCGGTTCGAACGACGCTGCGGTCATCACAGGAACCAGTACGGCCAGCTTGACGGAAACAAATACAGCAGCTTCCCTGAGCACCACAGGCTCACTCTCTGCAACAGACGTCGACAGCAGCGCAGCCTTCGTTGCCCAGAGCAATGTCGCTGGCAACAACGGCTATGGTCAGTTCAGTATCGGCGCCGATGGTGCCTGGACCTACACGGCCAACAGCGCGCACAACGAGTTCGTGGGTGGTCAGACCTACACCGACAGCTTCACGGTGGCGACGGCGGATGGCACCAGCCAAGTGATCACGGTCAGTATGACCGGCAGCAATGATGCAGCGGTCATCACCGGAACCAGCACGGCCAGCTTGACGGAAACAAACGCAGCACCTTCGCTCTCGACAACCGGTTCGCTCAGCGCCACCGATGTAGACAGCAGCTCGGCCTTCGTTGCTCAGACTGGTGTTGCTGGTAACAATGGCTACGGTCAGTTCAGCATCAGTACAGACGGTGCCTGGACCTACACCGCCAACAGTGCGCACAACGAGTTCGTCGGTGGTCAGACTTATACCGACAGCTTTACTGTGGCAACAGCGGATGGCACTATGCAGGTCATCACGGTGAGCATGACGGGCAGCAATGATGCAGCAGTCATCACCGGAACCAGTACAGCTAGCCTGACTGAAACAAACGCCGCCGCTTCATTGAGCACAACTGGTACTTTGAGCGCTACAGACGTAGATAGCAGCGCCGCCTTCGTCGCCCAGACTGGTGTTGCAGGTAGCAACGGTTACGGCCAGTTCAGCATCGGTACCGATGGCGCCTGGACGTACACGGCAAACAGCGCGCACAACGAATTCGTCGGCGGTCAGACTTATACCGACAGCTTTACAGTCGCGACTGCAGAAGGAACAAGTCAAGTGATCACCGTCACGATGACCGGCAGCAACGATGCTGCGGTGATCACCGGTATCAGTACAGCAAGCTTGACCGAGACCAACAGCGCAGCCTCGCTCTCCACAACAGGCAGCTTGAGTGCTACCGATGTAGACAGTAGTGCAGCCTTTGTTGCGCAGAGCAATGTGGCCGGTAACAACGGCTACGGTCAATTCAGCATCGGTACAGACGGTTCCTGGACCTACACGGCCAACAGTGCTCACAACGAGTTTGTCGGTGGTCAGACCTACACCGATAGCTTCACGGTGGCGACAGCTGACGGAACAAGTCAAGTGATCACCGTCACGATGACCGGTACGAACGATGCTGCGGTGATCACCGGCACCAGCACGGCAAGTCTCACCGAAACAAACGCAGCAGCTTCTTTGAGCACAACTGGTACTTTGAGCGCTACAGATGTGGATGGCAGCGCTGCCTTTGTGGCGCAGACTGGAGTGGCCGGTAACAACGGTTACGGCCAGTTCAGCATCGGAACCGATGGCGCCTGGACGTACACGGCCAACAGTGCGCACAACGAGTTCGTCGGTGGACAGACCTACACCGACAGCTTTACGGTGGCGACAGCCGATGGCACGACGCAGGTCATTACCGTCAGCATGACGGGCAGCAACGACGCAGCAGTGATCACAGGCACCAGCACGGCAAGTTTGACCGAGACCAACAGTGCAGTCTCTTTGAGTACAACGGGTTCGTTGTCTGCGACAGACGTCGACAGCAGCGCAGCTTTCGTGGCGCAAACAGGCGTAGCCGGTAACAACGGCTACGGCCAGTTCAGCATCGGTGCTGACGGTGCCTGGACTTACACCGCCAACAGTGCGCACAACGAGTTTATCGGTGGACAGACCTACACCGACAGTTTCACGGTGGCCACAGCCGATGGCACCAGTCAAGTCATCACCGTCAGCATGACCGGCAGCAACGATGCGGCGGTGATCACAGGCACCAGTACGGCCAGCTTGACCGAGACCAACAGCGCAACGTCGCTCTCCACCACAGGTACGTTGAGCGCTACCGACGTGGACAGCAGCGCAGCCTTCGTTGCCCAGAGCAATGTGGCGGGTAACAACGGCTACGGCCAGTTCAGCATCGGAACCGACGGTGCCTGGACCTACACCGCCAACAGTGCGCACAACGAGTTCGTCGGTGGCCAGACCTACACCGACAGCTTCACAGTGGCTACCGCAGATGGCACCAGCCAAGTCATCACCGTCAGCATGACGGGCAGCAACGATGCCGCAGTCATCACAGGAACCAGTACCGCTAGCCTGACAGAAACAAATGCCGCAGCGTCGCTCTCAACAACAGGCAGCTTGAGTGCCACCGATGTGGACAGCAGCGCAGCCTTCGTGGCTCAGACTGGTGTTGCAGGTAACAACGGCTACGGTCAGTTCAGCATCGGTACAGACGGTGCCTGGACCTACACTGCCAACAACGCCCACAACGAGTTTGTGGGTGGACAGACCTACACCGACAGCTTCACGGTGGCGACGGCGGATGGCACGAGCCAAGTGATCACAGTCAGCATGACGGGTTCGAACGACGCAGCTGTCATCACGGGAACCAGCACCGCCAGCCTCACTGAGACCAACAGCGCTGCGTCGCTCTCCACAACAGGCAGCTTGAGTGCCACGGACGTGGACAGCAGCGCAGCCTTTGTTGCGCAGACTGGTGTCGCAGGCAACAACGGCTACGGTCAATTCAGCATCGGAACCGATGGCGCCTGGACGTACACGGCCAACAGTGCGCACAACGAGTTCGTCGGTGGACAGACCTACACCGACAGCTTTACGGTGGCGACGGCGGATGCCACGAGCCAAGTGATCACGGTGAGCATGACCGGCAGCAACGATGCAGCGGTCATCACCGGAACGAGTACGGCCAGCCTGACGGAAACAAACGCAGCCTCTTTGAGTACAACGGGTTCGTTGTCTGCGACGGACGTGGACAGCAGCGCTGCCTTCGTTGCTCAGAGCAATGTGTCGGGCAACAACGGCTACGGCCAGTTCAGCATCGGTACTGACGGTCAGTGGACGTACACCGCCAACAGCGCGCACAACGAGTTCGTGGGTGGTCAGACCTACACCGATAGCTTCACAGTCGCGACAGCCGATGGCACGAGCCAAGTGATCACGGTCAGCATGACGGGTTCGAACGACGCTGCGGTGATCACCGGAACCAGTACAGCTAGCCTGACTGAGACCAACAGCGCAGCGTCGCTCTCCACAACCGGGACACTCAGTGCCACTGACGTTGACAGTAGCGCCGCCTTCGTTGCTCAGAGCAATGTGGCTGGGAATAACGGTTACGGTCAGTTCAGTATCGGCGCAGATGGTGCCTGGACCTACACGGCCAACAGCGCGCACAACGAGTTCGTCGGTGGTCAGACCTACACCGATAGCTTCACAGTCGCGACAGCCGATGGCACGAGCCAAGTGATCACGGTCGGCATGACGGGTTCGAACGACGCTGCGGTGATCACCGGAACCAGTACAGCTAGCCTGACTGAGACCAACAGCGCAGCGTCGCTCTCCACAACCGGGACACTCAGTGCCACTGACGTTGACAGTAGCGCCGCCTTCGTTGCTCAGAGCAATGTGGCTGGGAATAACGGTTACGGTCAGTTCAGTATCGGCGCAGATGGTGCCTGGACCTACACGGCCAACAGCGCGCACAACGAGTTCGTCGGTGGTCAGACCTACACCGATAGCTTCACAGTCGCGACAGCCGATGGCACGAGCCAAGTGATCACGGTCGGCATGACGGGTTCGAACGACGCTGCGGTGATCACCGGAACCAGTACAGCTAGCCTGACTGAGACCAACAGCGCAGCGTCGCTCTCCACAACCGGGACACTCAGTGCCACTGACGTTGACAGTAGCGCCGCCTTCGTTGCTCAGAGTAATGTGGCTGGGAATAACGGCTACGGCCAGTTCAGCATCGGTGCTGACGGTGCCTGGACTTACACCGCCAACAGTGCGCACAACGAGTTTATCGGTGGACAGACCTACACCGACAGTTTCACGGTGGCCACAGCCGATGGCACCAGTCAAGTCATCACCGTCAGCATGACCGGCAGCAACGATGCGGCGGTGATCACAGGCACCAGTACGGCCAGCTTGACCGAGACCAACAGCGCAACGTCGCTCTCCACCACAGGTACGTTGAGCGCTACCGACGTGGACAGCAGCGCAGCCTTCGTTGCCCAGAGCAATGTGGCGGGTAACAACGGCTACGGCCAGTTCAGCATCGGAACCGACGGTGCCTGGACCTACACCGCCAACAGTGCGCACAACGAGTTCGTCGGTGGCCAGACCTACACCGACAGCTTCACAGTGGCTACCGCAGATGGCACGAGCCAAGTGATCACGGTGAGCATGACTGGATCGAATGACGCTGCGGTCATCACAGGAACCAGTACGGCGAGCCTCACAGAAACAAATGCAGCGGCTTCTCTGAGCACCACTGGCTTACTATCTGCCACGGATGCGGACAGCAGAGCTTTGTTTGTCGCCCAAACAGCTGTGGCAGGCAGCAACGGTTATGGTCAATTCAGCATCGGAACCGACGGTGCCTGGACCTACACCGCCAACAGCGCGCACAACGAATTCGTCGGTGGTCAGACCTACACCGACAGTTTCACAGTCGCGACGGCCGATGGCACGAGCCAAGTGATCACCGTCAGCATGACGGGTTCGAACGATGCAGCGGTCATTACCGGAACTAGTACAGCTAGCCTGACGGAAACAAACTCAGCAGCTTCCCTGAGCACTACGGGCTCACTGTCTGCAACAGACGTTGACAGCAGCGCTGCCTTTGTTGCGCAGACTGGTGTTGCTGGTAACAACGGCTACGGTCAATTCAGCATCGGAACCGACGGCGCCTGGACCTACACGGCCAACAGTGCTCACAACGAGTTCGTGGGTGGTCAGACCTACACCGACAGCTTCACGGTCGCAACGGCAGACGGAACAAGCCAAGTCATCACCGTTAGCATGACGGGCAGTAACGACGCGGCAGTCATTACTGGAACCAGCACGGCAAGTCTCACCGAGACCAATGCAGCAGCTTCTTTGAGTACGACGGGTAGCTTGAGCGCTACAGACATCGATAGCAGCGCAGCCTTCGTCGCTCAGAGCAATGTGTCGGGTAACAACGGCTACGGTCAATTCAGTATCGGTGCTGACGGTGCCTGGACTTACACCGCCAACAGCGCACACAACGAGTTTGTCGGCGGACAGACCTACACCGACAGTTTCACGGTGGCCACAGCCGATGGCACCAGTCAAGTCATCACCGTCAGCATGACTGGCAGCAACGATGCGGCGGTGATCACTGGAACCAGCACGGCAAGTCTCACCGAGACCAATGCAGCAGCGTCGCTCTCTACAACCGGCACCCTCAGCGCCACCGACGTCGACAGCAGCGCAGCCTTCGTTGCCCAGAGCAATGTGGCGGGTAACAACGGCTACGGCCAGTTCAGCATCGGAACCGATGGTGCCTGGACCTACACGGCCAACAGCGCGCACAACGAGTTTGTGGGTGGACAGACCTACACCGATAGCTTCACGGTAGCAACCGCAGACGGAACAAGCCAAGTCATCACCGTCAGCATGACTGGCAGCAACGACGCGGCAGTCATTACTGGAACCAGTACAGCCAGCTTGACTGAGACCAATGCAGCAGCCTCGCTCTCAACAACCGGCACCCTCAGCGCCACCGACGTGGACAGTAGCGCAGCCTTCGTTGCCCAGACCAATGTGGCGGGTAACAACGGCTATGGTCAATTCAGCATCG
>NZ_NESA01000016.1 GCF_002778315.1 Limnohabitans sp. JirII-31
ATCTCGTCAAACGGGTTCATGCTCATCTTCACGTTCGCAATGTCCACGCCCGAGTTGTCCGACTTGACCCGGACTTTGACGTTGTAGTCCACCACGCGTTTGACAGCGACCAATGCTTTCATGGGAATTCCTTGTGATCAGGCGCGCAAGAGTTCGCGCCCAATGATGAGTTGCTGAATTTGGGTGGTGCCTTCGTACAGGCGTAGCAAGCGCACATCGCGGTAGAAGCGCTCCACCGGGTATTCGTTGATGTAGCCCGCGCCACCGTGCACTTGCACGCCCCGGTCGGCCACGCGACCCACCATCTCGGTACAAAACAATTTGGCGCACGACACGTGCATGGACACCTCGGGGTCAGACACCTGCGCGGGCTTGGCGTCAAAGCGCCGCGCCACGTCTTGCACCAAGGCCCAGCCCGCCAGCAACTCGGCTTGGCTATCGGCCAGCATGGCTTGGATGAGCTGAAACTCGCCAATGGCTTTGCCAAACTGCTTGCGGTCACGCGCATAGGCGGTGGCTTCTTCGAGAATGCGCTGCGCCATGCCACACGACACCGCCGAGATGTGCAAGCGCCCCCGATCGAGCACCTTCATGGCGGTTTTGAAGCCCTGGCCTGGCACACCCCCAATGATGTTGGCCGCTGGCACGCGCACGTTGTCCAAAATCACGTCGCAGGTTTTGGTGCCGCGTTGGCCCATTTTTTTGTCGGTCTTGCCCAGCGTGATGCCCGGCAAATCGGCCGGCACGATGAAGGACGACACCCCACCTGCGCCCGGCCCACCCGTGCGTGCCATCAGCGTGAAAGCGCCTGCGCGTGGCGCGTTGGTGATGTAGCGCTTGGTGCCATTGAGCACGTAGTGGTCGCCGTCCAAATCGGCGCGGGTTTTGAGCGAGGCCGCGTCCGAGCCCGCATCGGGCTCGGTGAGTGCAAACGACATGATGAGCTCGCCACTGGCCACGCGCGGCAAGATGTCGCGCTTTTGTTCAGGCGTGCCGTCCATCAAGATGCCTTGCGAACCAATGCCCACGTTGGTGCCAAACACCGAGCGAAAGGCCAAGGCGGTGCGCCCGATCTCGTAGGCCACTTGCACCTCTTGGCTCATGGACAAGCCAATGCCGCCAAACTCTTCCGGGATGGACAGGCCAAACAGGCCCATGGCTTTCATGTCTTCCACGATGTCGGCAGGCACCTCGTCGTGTTCTTCGAGGTGGTTTTCTGCCGGGATCAAACGCTCACGGATGAAGCGCTGCAAGGTGGGCAACAACAGGTCGAACGATTCGGTGTCGAGGGCCATGGGGTGGTGTCCTGAAAGTGAGCGTCAGTCGACGGTGATTTTTTGTTCGCGAATCAAGGTGGAGAGCACCTTGCCTTCATTGGCCAGCAAGGCTTTGAAGTCGGCGGTGTCCACCGCGGTGGCTTCGGCACCCAAGTCGCCGTAGCGCGACTTGACGGCAGGTAACGCCAAGGCCTTGGTCAACTCGCGGGTGACGCGGGCAATCACCTCGGGTGGTGTGCCATTGGGTGACCACATGCCAAACCAAATATCGAGGTTGGCGCCTTTGAAGCCTTGCTCGCCCACCGTGGGCACGTCGGGGAAGAACGGCGAGCGCTTCTCGCTCACCACACCTAAGAGCTTGACCTTGCCGGTGCGGATGTGTGGGAAGGCAATGCCGGGGTCGCACACAAAGTCGGCTTGGCCCGACAACACGTCTTGCAAAGCGGGGGCCGCGCCACGGTAAGGAATGTGCACGATGTCGGTGCCGGTAGCTTGCTTGAACAGCTCACACGCCAGGTGCGGGGGTGTGCCCGCGCCCGATGAGGCATACGACATCTTGCCCGGCTGCGCCTTGGCCATGGCCACCAATTCGTGTACGTCTTTGGCGGCGAGTTGTGGCTTGGTGACCAGGTACATCTGGGTTTTGCCAATGCCGGCCACGGGCGTCAGGTCACGCGAGGGCAGCAAGGTGGATTTGAACAACGAGGGGTTGGCCGTTTCCACCGAGGTGGGGGCAATCAAAAACGTGTAGCCATCGGGTGCGGCGCGTGCCACTTCAGCGGCAGCGATGTTGCCGCTGGCACCAGGCTTGTTGTCGATGACCACGGTTTGACCCAAGGTGTCGGTGAGGTTTTGCGCCATCAAACGCGCCAGCACATCGGTGGTGCCGCCAGGGGCAAAGCCCACCACGATGCGGATGGGTTTGGTCGGCCAGGCTTGGGCGTGGCTGGCCAGGGTGGTGCCCAGGCCTAGCACGGCCACAGCGGCCACGGTGAGCGCACGGCGCAGGGTGTTGGGGGTGTTTGTCATGGGTTTGTCTCCGTTGTAAAAATAAAAAGTCATTGGCAAGCGGTGTGCGCGCTGGGGGGTGTTGGGCTTGGCTGGCTCAGGCCAGCGAGGCACGCAAGTCCTCGCGCAGCTTGAATTTCTGAATCTTTCCCGAGGGCGTGGACGGCATACTCTCGCGCACCTCCAGGCGTTCGGGGATGTACTGCACGGCGATTTTTTGTTCTTTGAGGTAGGCCACGAGTTGCGGCAGATCAATGCTCTGGCCAGGCTTGGGCACCACCACCGCGCAGGCGCGTTCGCCCAAGCGTTCATCAGGGTAGGCCACGATGGCGGCCATGGCAATGGCGGGGTGGCGATAGAGCAGCGCTTCGATTTCGACCACCGGAATGTTCTCGCCGCCGCGAATGATCACGTCTTTGCTGCGCCCAGTGATGCGCACATAGCCTTGGGCGTCCAAGCGGGCCAGGTCGCCGGTGTCAAACCAGCCCTCGGCGTCGGTGCCGTTCCATTGCGGCCGCTTCAAGTAACCGCCAAAGTTGGAGCAGGCACGCACCAGCAATTTGCCGGGCTGACCTGGGGGCAAGGCGTGGCCATCGTCGTCCACCACTTTGAGTTCCACGCCGGGCAAAGGTGAGCCGTCGGTGGTGAAGGCGCGCTCGTCGGGGTCGTCGAGTTCGATCAAGGTCACAGCGCCGTTTTCGGTCATGCCCCAGGCCGAGACAATCTTGGTGCCCAGCACCGCCCGCGCTTGCTCCACCAGCGGGCCAGGGATGGGCGCACCCGCGCACAAGAAGGTGCGCAAGGTGGGCACGGCTTGGCCCGACTCGGCCACGTTTTTGGCGAGATCAGTGAGGAAAGGCGTCGAGGCCATGGTGAAGGTGCAGCCCTCCGCACGAATGAGGTCAATCGCCTTGAGCGGCTCCCACATGTCGAGCAAGACCGCCGACTCTTGCAACATGATGGGCATCATCAAGCCGTACATGAAGCCGGTTTGGTGTGCCATGGGCGAAGCCATGAGCACGATGTCATCGGCGCTCAGCTTCAAGCGCTGGGCATAGGGAATGATGTTGGCCATCACCGTGTTGGCCGTGTGCATGACGCCCTTGGGTTCACCCGTGGTGCCCGAGGTGTAGATGAGTTGGGTCACGTCATCTGGCGCGGGGCGGTGCTGGGTGAGGATGGCGTGGGCCTGCGGGTCTTGTTCCCACGCGGGGCCGCTGAGCAAGGCCTCGAAGCTGTTGGCGCCAGTGCCATTGACCACCACCACATGCTGCAAGTCGGGCAAGCTGGGTTGGAGGCCTTCGACCATCTGCTCGTAGTCAAAGCCACGGAACACCTTGGGCACGATGACCACTTTGGCTTCGCCGTGCTTGAGCATGAACGACAACTCACGCTCGCGAAAGATGTGCATCAGCGGATTGATCACCGCACCAATGCGCGAACACGCCAAGTAGGTGACGGTGAACTGCCACCAGTTGGGCAACTGGCAAGCCACGATGTCGTGGTGGCCCACACCCAACTTGCTCAAACCCACGGCCACGCGGTCGGCCATGGCGGCGAGTTCGCGGTAGGTAAAGCGCGTGACCACCCCACTCTCGGCTTGCACAGCGGTGACCGCCACTTTGTCGGGGCACTGGGCCAGACAGCGCTCCAAATCGTCGTTGATGGTGCGGTCGTGCCAAAAACCTTGGGCCACGCTGTGGGCGCGGCGGGGTGGGATGAGTACGGCGTCAAATTGCATGCTTGTCTCCTCGTGGGGTGGATGTTTTGTTGTCGATGCTCAGGCGGGCACGAATTGGCGGCCTGCCCGGGTGCGCGCAATGATGGTCTTCATGATCTGGGCGGTGCCGTCACCAATTTGGAAACCCAACACATCGCGCAAGCGTTGCTCCATCAGGCCACGGTCGTAGCCCCCATGGCCGTAGCACAGCAGGCATTGGTGAATCACGTCGTAGGCCAGCTTGGGGCCCCACCACTTGGCCATGCCAGCTTCGGCGGTGTGAGGCAGACCTTTGTCTTTGAGCCACAGGCCTTGCAGGCACAGCAGGCGTGCACCTTCCACCTCGGTGTCGAACTGCGCCAGCGGATGGGTGACGCCCTGAAAGGCCGACAAGGGTTGGCCAAAGGCTTGACGCTGGGTGATGTATTCCCAGGTTTCTTCTAAGGCCACACGGGCCACGGCCAGGCACTGCAAGCCGATGAGCGAACGCGAAAAATCAAACCCGTGCATGACTTGCACAAAGCCTTTGTTCTCGTCACCCAAGCGGTGGCTTACGGGCACGCGCACGTTTTCAAAAAAGATCGAGCCACGGCCAATGGCGCGTTGGCCATGGCAGTCGAAGCGGTTGGTGGTCAAGCCCGGGGTGTCCATGGGCACCAACAAAGCGGTCACGCCATGCGCACCGTCTTCGGCGCTGCCGGTGCGACCAAACACCACGGTGATGTCGGCTTGGTCAGCCGCCGAGATGGAGGTTTTTTCGCCGTTGATGACGTAGCAGTCGCCGTCGCGCTCGATCTTCAAACGCAGGTTGGCAGCATCCGAGCCACCGCGTGGTTCGGTCAGGGCGATGGCGCAAATGGCCTCGCCTTGGGTGAGTTTTTTCAGCCACGGGCCCACCACCTCGGGTTGGCCGTACTTCGACAAAATTTGGCCGTTCAGCGAGGCCAACAGGTTGAGGTACGAAAAGCTCAGGTCGGCGCGGGCAATTTCTTCGTGAATCACGCCGGCGGCCAAGCAGCCCATCCCCAAACCGCCAAAGGCTTCGGGCAGTTCGGGGCAGATGAAACCCAACTCGCCCATTTCACGCAGCAAAGCGCGGTCGAGCACGCGGGTTTGGTCGCGCTCTTGAAAGCCCGGCTTGACGCGCTCGTCGGCAAAGCGACGCGCGGTGTCGGCCAGGGCTTGCAGGTCGTCGTCGATGTAGGGATTGGGGTTCATCAGGTGTCTCCGACCAGTGGCTTGGCTTATTTGGCGTATTTGCGGAAATCAGGCTTGCGCTTTTCACTCAAGGCCTTCACGCCTTCGCGCGATTCTTCGGTGTCGTAGTACAGCTTGAGCGCGTACATGCCCATGCCGGCAATGCCGGCTTGATGCGCGGTGTCCATGTTGAAACTGCGCTTGGCAATGGCAATGGCGGTGGGGCTGCGTTCGCAAATCGTCTCGCCCCACTCTTGCACCGTGGCGTCAAGTTGGTCGTGGGGCACGCAGATGTTGGCCAGACCCATGGCCACCGCTTCTTGGCCGGAGTAGCGCTTGTTGAGGTACCAAATTTCGCGGGCTTTTTTCTCGCCCACCACGCGGGCCAAAAAGGCGGTGCCGTAGCCGGGGTCGACCGAGCCCATCTTGGGCCCGACTTGGCCAAAGATGGCTTTGTCCGAACAGATGGTCAGGTCGCAAATCGTGCACAGCACGTTGCCGCCGCCAATGGCGTAGCCCTGCACACGCGCGATCACGGGCTTGGGCACGTTGCGGATGGCGTCGTGCAGCTCTTCCATCGGCAGGCCAATGGTGCCGCGCCCGTCGTAGTTGCCGTCGTGGGCGCTTTGGTCGCCGCCGGTGCAAAAGGCGCGATCGCCCGCACCCGCCAGCACGATCGCGCCGATGTCGCGGTCGTAGCCTGCCTTGTTCAAGGCCTTGATGAGTTCGTCGCAGGTGGTGCCGCGAAAGGCGTTCATCTTGTCGGGGCGGTTGATGGTGATCCAGGCCACGCCGTTGCGGTTCTCGTACAGGATGTCTTCAAAGTTCATGAGGGTCTTTCTGAATGGGGGGTCTAGGTGTTGAGTGCCAAGGTGTGGACGGGGTGGGCTCAGCCATTCATGGTCAAGCCACCCGAGACGCTGAGCACTTGGCCGGTGATGAAGGCCGCGTCGTCGCTGGCAAAAAATGCAATCGCGCCGGGTAGGTCTTGCGGCTGGCCGATGCGGCCCAGAGGGATGGCGCGGGTGAAAGCCTCCATCAACTTCTCGGGGTTACCTGCGCCCTCTTTGTAGTCGGCAAACAAAGCGGTGTCGGTGGGGCCGGGACACACCACGTTGACGGTGATGCCGTGGCGTGCATGCTCACGCGCAATGGTTTTAGAGAACGCCACCAAACCGCCTTTGCAAGCGGCGTAGACGGCCTCGCCCGATGAGCCCACGCGTGCCGCGTCGGACGAGATGTTGACAATGCGCCCACTCTTGCGCGCCGCCATGCCGGGCAACACCGCGTGATGCATGTGCAGGGCACCTGTGAGGTTGATGGCGATCAAACGCTCCCACTGATCGGGTGTGGTTTTGGTGAAGGGCTTGAACACGTCCCAACCGGCGTTGTTAACCAACACGTCGATGGGGCCCAGTTGCGCCTCGGTGGCCGCCACCGCTGCGTCTACGGCGGCACGGTCGGTGATGTCGCACTTGAAGGCCACCGCGTGGCCGCCTGCGGCGGTGATGGCGTCGGCTACTTTTTGGGCGGCTTCTAAGTTCATGTCAAACACTGCCACCTTGGCGCCCTCTTGGGCCATGCGCTGGCAAGTGGCGCCGCCAATGCCACCACCGCCTCCGGTGACGACGACGGTTTTGTTTTTCATTCTTTGCATGGGTCTCTCCAGTTGAACAAGGTTGGTATGCTTGACTGACATTGCGCAAAGGTCTTTCGCGATATATGTCAATGTATTGACGTATATTACGCTTGCAGCATTTGACGCCGCAAGTCCTTTTACCGGTGAAAATACTATGGTTTACCCTGAAAAAAATGCCTCGACACGCATGGAATTGGCGAATCGCTTGTTTTTCAAGCTCTATCAATGTACCAATATGTTGCACAAAACAGGTACACGTGCTGTTGAAAATGAAGGGCTCACCACGCAGCAATGGGCGGTATTGGGTGCGCTGTCACGCCCCGAAGCACAAGGCGGGATGAGCGTGGGCGATTTGGCGCGTTACCTGATGGTGAGTCGGCAAAACCTGTCGGGCTTGCTCAGCCGCATGGAGCGCGATGGCCACCTCACGTTGGTGGCCGATGCACGTGATCGACGCGCCAAGCTGGTGACCATGAGCACACACGGTCGCAAGGTATGGCAACAAGACGCACAACCCAAGATTCGTGCGTATTACGACGCTGCGCTGACCGACTTTTCCACGGGCGACTTGACCCACACCTTGCACTACCTCCTCAAACTGCTGGGCAATATGGAGAAGATTGACGCGGGCACACCAGACGAGACGGGAGACAAACCATGAAAGCAGTGGTCATCACCGGACACGGTGGCAATGAGGTGGTGGAGGTTCGCACCTGCGAGCGGCCTGTTCGACAACCGGGCGAGGTGCTGGTGCGCATGGCCGCAGCCACCTTGAACCAGGTGGACTTGTACATGCGCAACAGCGGCGCGGGCATCACCCACCCACTGCCGCAGATCATGGGCTTGGATGGCGCAGGCACGGTGGAAGAAGTGGACGCCGATGAGCGCGTGCTCACCGTGGGTCAGAAGGTGCTGATTCACCCGTCCGTGACCTGTGGCCGCTGCGAGTTTTGCCAACGTGGTGACAACGTGTTGTGCACCCAAATTCAGCTGCTGGGTGAACACCGCCACGGCACCTTTGCCGAGTGGGTCAGCGTGCCCGCACGCAATGTGTTTGCCATGCCAACGGGCTTGAGCTTTGTGCAAGCTGCCGCGCTCGGCGTGAACCACATCACCGCCTGGCGCATGCTGGTGACCAAAGCACAGATCAAACCCTGGGAGACCGTGCTGATTTTTGGCATCGGTGGGGGCGTGTCGCTGGCGGCCATGCAGCTGGCCAAAGCCATGGGCGTGCGCGTGATCGTCACCTCTCGTGACGACAGCAAACTGGAGCGCGCCTTGGCACTGGGTGCGGACCACACGATCAACAGCCAAACGCAAGATGTGGCGAAAGCCGTGATGGCCCTCACCGATGGGCGCGGTGTGGACGTGGTGATTGAGAACGTGGGGCAAGCTGTGTGGTCAGCAGCCATGAAGTCGCTGGTGCGCGGAGGCCGCTTGGTGACTTGCGGTGCCACCAGCGGCGACCAGCCGCCTGCCGACCTGCGGCGCATCTTCATTCGGCAACTGCAAATTTTGGGCTCGACCCACGGCAACTTTGCCGAGTTCCACGACATGCTGGCGTTTGTGTCGCAACACGGCATTGAACCCGTGATCGACCACGAATACCCCATGGACCAAGTGCATGCAGCGCTGGACCGACTGGCGTCGCAACAGCAGTTTGGCAAAGTGGGGCTGGACTTACAGCGCATGGCTGAGCGGTAAGACAACCGGCGCCCACAACCACCAAAGCTTGACAAGCGAAAACAGCGTGGCAATAATCCAATCCGATTCAAACCAGAAACATTGTTTTACTAAAGAAACACGAAACGGACTGGACAGGTATGCAACTACTCGGCATTGATGAAGTCACTTTTGGCGCCAAAGACCTGGAGAAATGCCGCCAGTTCTTTCTCGACTGGGGCTTGTCGTTGCACACCGAATCGGCACAAGAGCTGGTGTTCACCTCGCTCAACGGTTGCCGTGTGGTGGTGGCCCACTCAGACAAACCAGGTTTGCCTGCTGGCGTAGAGCCTGACCCCACTTTGCGTGAAGTGGTCTGGGGGGTGGCTAACACCGTAGACCTGGAGAGCGTGCGTCAACGCCTTCACCAACAACCAGGCTATGTGGACCAAAACGGCCGCGTCGGCTGCACCGACCCCAATGGCTTGGCCGTGCGCGTACAAGTGACGCAAAAGCACGCCATCACCGTGGACTGTGCGCAGACCAACACGTGGAACGAACGCACGCGTATCAACCAAGCCAGCCCAGCGTATGACCGTGCCACACCGATTGAGGTGGGTCACGTGGTGTTTTTTGTCACCGATCTGGCAGCCACCTCGGCCTTCTACGAAACGCTGTTGGGCTTTGTGGTGTCTGACCGCTACCCCGGTCGCGGCCACTTTTTACGTTGCGCGCCCGAAGGCGGGCACCACAATTTGTTTTTGCTGCAATTGCCACAACCCCGCGCAGGCCTGAACCATGTGGCCTTCACCGTGCGCGATGTGCACGAGGTGTTTGGGGGCGGACTGCACATGTCACGTTGCGGCTGGGACACCGAACTGGGCCCCGGACGCCACCCCATTTCGTCGGCCATCTTCTGGTACTTCGTCAGCCCAGCCGGTGCGCTGGTGGAGTACTACACCGACGAAGACGAGTTGACAGATGCTTGGCAGCCACGCGAGTTCACGCCCGGCCCGACCGTGTTTGCCGAATGGGCCATAAAGGGCGGCATTGACGGCCACACACGACGCCAAAAAGATGCCGAAGCGCCCAGCGGACGCTTCATGACCGACAAACCTCGCTGACCTTATTTCAAATTCCTTTTTCCTTTGGAGAGATGTGATGCGCGCACTACCCCCCTTGTCCAACGAGACTCACCAACACCGATCAGGCCCACCCACAGCCTATGAAAATTTGCTGGGTGATTCACTGGAACGTGCCTTTGCCCAAGGCATTCACGAGCTCGACGCCTTGGTGGCGTATCTGAACACTGCGGGTCCCTCGGGTCCCGATGGGCAGCCGTGGACGAGCGCATCGTTCGAACAAGAAATGGCCCGCTTGGGCGCTTAAATCAGGAGCACTCCATGAACACCTCTGTCATGCATTTCCAAGCCGACCCTACCGAAGCCGTGTTGGCCGAAGGTCTGAAAGACCTGTGGTACCCCGTGTGCCCCAGCACTTTTGTGAAAGAAAGCCCCGTGTCGCTGCGTCGCTTGGGCTACAAGATCGTGCTGTGGCGCGACCAAGCTGGCAAGGTGCACGCACTGGAAGACCACTGCCCGCACCGTGGCGCACCGCTGTCGCTCGGCGTGATCTTGGGTGACCGCATCGCCTGCCCTTACCACGGCGTGGAAGTGCGCTGCGACGGCACGGTGACCCGTGTGCCCGGCAGCCCCGGCTGCAAGCTCGAAGGTTCACGCCAAACGCGCACCTTCCACACGGCTGAATCCAACGGCGCCATCTTTTTGTTCAATGCACTCGACCCCCAACTCGAAACGCCCCCACCCTTGCGCTTGCCCGAGCAACTGAGCTCGCCCGAGTGGTCCACCTTCATTTGCTACACCGAGTGGGGTTGCGACTACCGCTACGTGATGGAAAACGTGATCGACCCGATGCACGGTGCCTACTTGCACAAGCAATCGCACACCATGGCCGATGGCGAGTTGACCGCTGATTTTCAAATTCGACCCACCGACGAAGGCTTCTTCTTCGAGAAAAAAGGTCAACGCAATGTGAACTTCGACTGGACCGAGTGGATGGCCAACGACGCGCACTGGATGCGTCTGGAAATTCCTTATCCAAAGACCGGTGGCCCTGGCGGCAGCTTCACCATCATTGGCAGCTATGTGCCCATCACACGCGACGCCGCAGGCATCTTCTTCTGGCGTTGCCGCAAGGTCTCGGGCTGGCAGCGCAATGCATGGCGCTTCTTGTACAAAAACCGTCTGGAGGCACGCCACTGGCAAGTGCTGGAACAAGACCGCGTGGCCATGGAGCACATGGAGCCCGACGCCAACCAGCGCGAGCACCTGTACCAACACGACATGGGCATCGTGCGTCTGCGTCGTACCCTGAAAACGTTGGCCCAGCAACAACTGGACAAAGCCGCCGCTCAAAAAGCCTAATCAGGAACAGGAAACGCTGCATGGCCCAGACGCTGAACGCCTTTGTCCACACGCTGAAGTTCGAGGCCGAAGGCATCCTCAGCATTGATCTGCGGCCTGTGGCAGGCGGCGAGTTCCCGCCCTTTCCAGCAGGCTCACACATCGACCTGCACTTGCCTGGCGGCTTGGTGCGCAGCTACTCGCTGCTCAACGACTGTCGCGAACGCCACCGCTATGTGGTGGCGGTGCTCAAAGACAAAGCCAGCCGAGGCGGCTCACGCGCCGTGCATGAGCAACTGCGCATTGCCATGCCGCTGACCATTTCGGAGCCACGCAACAACTTTGCGCTGGTGGAAGACGCCGCTCACACGGTGCTGGTGGCTGGTGGCATTGGCGTGACGCCCATCTTGAGCATGGCGCAACGCCTGCACCAGCTGGGCTGCCCGTTTGACGTGGTGTACTGCGCGCGCACCCGTCGCAGCGCCGCCTTTGTGGCAGAAATTCAAGCCCTGGCGCCACAGGTGCATTGGCACTTTGACGACGAACAAGGCGGCCCACCCGATTTGCAAGCCCTGCTGGCGGCACGCCCTGGTGCAGGTGCCGCCCACACGCATTACTACGCCTGCGGCCCTGCCGTGATGCTGGATGCGTTTGAGCGCAGCTGCGCGGCCCTGGGCTACCCCCATGCCCACATCGAACGCTTCAGCGCCGTCGAGGTGGCCCCCGCCAGCGATGCACAACACACCTACACGGTGGAGCTCAAACGCTCAGGCCAAGTGCTGACCGTGCTGCCCGGTCAATCGCTGCTGGCCACACTGCAAGCCGCGTATGTGGACTGCAGCACCAGCTGCGAAGAAGGCATTTGCGGGGCCTGTGAAACGCGTGTGCTGGAAGGCACGCCCGACCACCGCGACTCGGTGCTCAGCCCTGCCGAGCAAGCCAGCAACACCGTGATGATGGTGTGCGTGTCAGGCTGCAAGAGCGCGCACTTGGTGTTGGATCTTTAAAAAAGTTAGACCCAAGGTGCTATGACACAACGCGGCGTGTCACGGCTTGGTCAGCGCGGTTTGCAGTGCGTGGGGTTGTCTTGCTGACCAATTTGACTTCCAACTTGCACCCCAAAGCTTCAGCGTACCTTGAGAGCGTGGCCAACGAGGGCGAATGTTTGCCGCGGCCAGACTCCATGCGCGCCACCGCTGACTGTGTCGTTCCAATTTTTTGAGCCACTTGCGCTTGTGTCAGTCCTTGTGCGGCTCGCGCCTTTAAAAACTCATCCAAGAGAGCGTATTGGTCCTGAAGTTTGTCAAATTCGGCCTTGACCTCGGCGTTGCTCAGCGCTTTGGCACGTAATTCTTTATGTGACTGCATCTCGCCATTCCTTCATCCGTTGACGTGCAATGAGCAACTCTTTGAGCGGGGTCTTGTCGGTCTTTTTGACGAATTGATGGAGCATGACAATCTTGCGTCCCACCAATATGCAATAAAAAACGCGCCCTAGACCTTCGCGTGATTTCAAACGCAACTCAAACAAACCCCCACCCATTGCACGCGTGTGAGGCATTCCCAAATCAGGCCCAAACACCAACATGCGATCTGTGCAATGGAAGTATCTGGCCAAAATACCTGCAGGCAATCCAAGCACTTCAGCTTGTAGTTTTTCGCTGTGGTATTTGATTTCCCAACCCATGCCTAATATAGCGTATTTGAGATTATTAGACTTACGGATATTTGAATGATTGAAGTTCAACGCCAAACTTTAGTCATTTCAAAACTCTCTCACGTAAGCCGTAACTAAGCAATCTACGTGAGCGCTGCCTTCAAACCCCAGCGAACGACCCGCCGTCGAGCAACACGTTCTGGCCGTTGATGTAGCCCGCGTGCACGCTGCACAAAAAAGCGCAGGTGGCGCCCAACTCGCTGGGTTGGCCCAAGCGATGCGCGGGGTGCTTGGCCAGGCGAGTGCTGCGCACTTCCTCCACCGTGCGGCCTTCGCGTTGCGCTTGGGCTGCAAAGTTGCCCGCCAGCCGTGCCGTGTCGAACGTACCCGGCAACAGGTTGTTGATGGTGACACCACGCGCCACGGTGGAACGTGCCAAGCCGGACACAAACCCCGTCAACCCACTGCGTGCGCCATTGGACAAACCCAAGCCATCGACCGGCGCTTTGACCGCACTGGAGGTGATGTTGAGGATGCGGCCAAAGCCACGCGCCATCATGCCGTCCACGGTGGCTTTGATGAGTTCAATTGGCGCCAGCATGTTGGCGTCCAGGGCTTTGAGCCAGATGTCGCGGTCCCACTGGCGAAAGTCACCAGGCGGTGGACCGCCCGCGTTGGTCACCAAGATGTCGAACGCGGGATGCGCCGCCAAAATACGTGCCCGTCCTTCGGCGGTGGTCACATCAGCGGCCACCCAATGCACAGCACCCGCGCCCAAGGCACGCAAGCCCTCTGCGGCTTCGCGCAACGGCGCTTCGGTGCGGGCCACGATGACCACCTCCACCCCTTCACGCACCAGTGCTTGCGCACACGCGAACCCCAGGCCCGCACTGGCGCCGCACACCAAGGCTTTTTTTCCGGCAATTCCTAAATCCATGGGGGGCTTTCTTGCTTTGTGTCAGTCGGCTTCGATGTGGCGGCTTTGAATGACGCGCCGCCAGGTGAGCGTTTCCTGACGAATGTGCGCTGCAAATTCGTCAGGGGTTTGGGTGGCCTGGGTCAGCCCTTGGGCATGCAGCTGCTCACGCACCGCAGGGCGACTCAAAATGTCAGCCGCGTCTTTGGCGAGTTGCGCCAACAGCTCGGAAGGCGTGCCACTCGGCGCCAGCAAGCCGTACCACGAGGTGACCACCACGCCCGAGACGCCTTGCTCCGCCAAAGTCGCAATGTCGGCCGCCACCGGGGTGCGCACGACGTCGGTCACACCCAAAGCCACCAGCTTGCCGCTGCGGATGTAGGGCAAGGTGGCGGGCAAGTTGCTGAACATCAAGGGCACGCTGCCACCCAGCACGTCGTTGAGGGCCGGGCCGGTGCCCTTGTAGGGCACATGCAACCAGTCGGCCCCGGTTTGTTGTTTGAACAACTCACCTGCCAAATGCAAGCCACTGCCTACGCCCGGCGAGGCATACGACAAGCTGTTGGGTTTGGCGTGTGTGAGGGTCATCACCTCTTTGAGATTTTTCGCTCCCAGGCCAGGGCCTGCCACCAGCACATTGGGCGCTTTGGCCAGCATGGTGATGGGGGCGAAATCCTTCTCGATCTGGAACGGAAAGTTGCGCATCAACGTGGGGTTGATGGTGAGGTTGCCCGCTGGCACCACCAACAAGGTGTGGCCATCGGGCTTGGCGCGCTTGACTTTGTCGATGCCTAAATTGCCTGCGGCACCGGCCAGGTTTTCCACCACCGCCGATTGGTTGTAGCGCTTTTGCAAGCCATCGGCCAGCAAGCGGGCCAAGGTGTCCACCGGCCCGCCGGGCGGGAACGGCGCCACCACCGTGAAGCGTTCTTGCGCCAACAATTTTTCTGCGCCAGACGTAGGTTGCGCGTGGGCAGACACGCCGAGCGTCAGCGCTGCCAGAGCGAAGGCACCTGCCATGACGTGTCGGCGCTTGCGCGCGTGCTGTGAGGCAAAGCGTGGGGTGAGGTAGAGGGTCATGCCGAGCAGTCTCATAAAACCAACTTGTCGTGGCCCACCACGATCTCGCCTTTGAAATGCTTGGCCGCCAGTTCTTGCCACACGGCATCGGGCACAGGCTCGTCGCCCGGCAACAGATGGGTCAACACCAAACGACGCACACCGGCTTGCGCGGCAATGCGGCCCACGTCTTCGACCGAGGTATGTCCGGCACGCAAAAACTGCGACAGCTTGGGTGGCACATAAGGGCGCTTGGCCAGCATGGCGTCTATGCCCGGTTCGTACATGGCTTCGTGTACCAAGGTGTCAGCACCACGTGACAACTGCACCGTGGCCGAGACGGGCGAGGTGTCGCCCGAGAACACCACGCTGGAGTCGGCTGTGTCAAAGCGGTAGGCCAGTGCCACCTCAAACGGCTCGTGGTCCACACGCGCTGCGGTGACTTTGACGCGCTCGTCTTGAAACACCACACCAGATTCTTTGATTTCGGAGACCGCAAAGCTGGCTTCAATGGGTTGACGTCCGGTGGCCTTGATACGGATGTCGATGTCTTCGCGCTGTAGCGCAATAGCCGCGTCGTGGATGCGCCGCATGGGCGGCGGGCCCAGCACTTTCATTTGACCCCGGATGCCCAAAATCCACGACAGGTTGACCAGACTCGGGTAGTCGGCGTTGTGGTCGGAGTGGTGGTGCGTGATGAACACCGCCGACAGATCGGGCAAGCGAATGCCCAGCTCGGTCATGCGTGCAATGGCACCGTAGCCACAGTCGACCAAGTAGACACGACCGTTCACACACAAGGCCTGGCTGCTCATCATGCGCGAGGGGTGCAACACGGGCCCAGCCATGGTGCCCAACAACACGATGCGCGTGCCTTGACGCCAATCTGGCGCAGCTGGCGTGGTGGGTGGAAGGGCTTGAGCTTTCGTTGTCAAAGGCCACAGACCAGTGCTGCCCAGGGCCGCAGCCCCGACACCAGCCATCCACTGCCGGCGCTGCATGCTCATCTCACACCCCAGCCCAAGGCAAGGGGTTCTCGTTGAGACCCCAGTAAAAACTTTTCTGGCTGGTGTATTCCAAAATCCCCAAGCGGCCTTTCTCGCGGCCTGTACCACTGAGCTTGACGCCGCCAAACGGTGTGCTGACGGAGAACAGCTTGTAGGTGTTGATCCACACCGTGCCAGTTTTCAAGGCGCTGCCAATGCGCCAAGCGGCTTTGTAGTCACGCGTCCAAATGCCCGAAGCCAGGCCGTAAACGTTGTCGTTGCACTGGGCCAGCAAGTCGGCCTCGTCGTGCCACGGCAGCAAGGCCAGCACGGGACCAAAAATTTCTTCTTGGCACATCTGTGCGGTGTTGGGCAGCCCTTCAATCACGGTGGGCAGGTAATAACTGCCGCGGTCAAACAAGCCACCTTCAGGCCGCTTGCCGCCAAACAACACGCGCCCGCCCTCTTGCACACCCAGCGCCACATAGCGCTCGACCGATGCGCGGTGCCCCAGGTTGACCAAGGGGCCCATTTGGGTGCGCTCATCGGCCGGGTCGCCCACGCGCAAGGCTTGCACGCCCGCGAGCAAACGGCGTTTGAATTCGTCGTACACGCTGGCATGCACAAAGGCCCGCGAGCCCGCAATGCACGACTCGCCTGAAGAACTGAAGATGCCAAACAGCACCCCAGCCACCGCATGGTCAAGGTCGGCATCGGCGCACACAATGGTGGGCGACTTACCGCCCAACTCCAATGAGGTGGGCATGAGCTTTTCAGCCGCCAAGCGTTGAATGCCTAAGCCCACGCTGGTGCCACCGGTGAACGCGATGCGTTGAATGAGGGGGTGTTTGACCAATGCGTCCCCGACCACCGAACCTTTGCCTGGCAAGACGCTGATGATGCCGTCGGGCACCCCGGCTTGCTGCGCGATCTTGGCCAACTCGATGGCCATGCGTGGTGTGATTTCGGCAGGCTTGAACACCATGGCGCAACCCGCCGCCAATGCAGGTGCCATTTTTTGGGCTTCGCTGGCGATGGGCGAGTTCCAGGGTGTGATGGCACCCACCACACCCAGAGGTTCGTGCACGCTCATGGTCAGGTAGTCGCCACGTGCGGGGGTGAGGGTGTCTTCCCAGGTTTCGCAAGCCGCGGCAAAGAACTGGAAGGTGCCTGCGGCGCTGGCCACCAAGGCACGGGTTTCGCTGATGGGCTTGCCGTTATCGAGGCGTTGCAGTTGTGCCAGCTCTTCGCCACGGGCACGAATGCCAGCGGCAATGCGGTGCAAGATGCCCGCACGTTCATGGCGTTTCAGGTTGGCCCATGACGGTTGCAAACGTGCGTGCTCGGCGGCTTGCACGGCCTCGTCCACATCGGCCACAGTGGCGGCATGCAAGCTTGCCACGGTGCTGCCATCTGCGGGGTATTCGGTGGAATATTGGGGACCTGAGGCATCGCGCCAGCGGCCCGCAATGAAGGTTTGAAGGTGCTGTGTCATGACGGGCTCACAAAGTGACCGCAGCGCTGCGGTTGTGCAAAAAGCGCAGTGCCGACAACACGGTGAGCGCCGAGGTTTTGGGGTTGTCCGCCAAGGGCTTGCCGCGCAGGGTGAGATGCATTTCGCCAAAGGCGCCACGGGCCACAATTTCGTGGATGTTCTCGCTCACGCCAGGGTCGGCAATCAAGCACACTTGGGTCGCGTCCAGCCCCAAGCCCGCCAAGGACACGGTGGCCGCCACGTTGGCGTTTTTGGGGTACAGGCGTGCGGCTTCGCGCGCACTGGCTTGCAAGATGACAGCGGGTTCCGTCAAGGTGTCGAGGTTGACCACTTGCTCAGCGGGCGTTCCACGCCAACCGCTGGGCGGTTTGCGCCCGGTGTAGGTGACATCACTCAAGCCGCCCAGGCGAGCCGCCGCAATGGCGTCGATGCCGCCAATGGCACCCGACAGCAAATGCACCTGGGTTTGGCCTTGCTCGGCCGCTTGGGCCAGTTGCTCAGGCAAGCCCGCATCCGACAAAGCGCCCACCGACAGCACCGCGCATTCAATGCCGCGCGCCAGGGCGGGCACCACGTGCTGGGTCAGGGCCGAGTGCCCAGCGCACTCCAGCACCAAGCGGCTGCTGGCGGGCACCTGGTCACTGACCTGCACCGCGCTCCCCAACTCGGCTTGCAGCGCGGCCACACGCGCCGTCGACACCACGATGTGTGCGATGCGGGTGTGGGCCGAGCCACGCATGCGTTGAAAGATCGAACGACCAATGGCACCAAAGCCAACCAGGGTCACTTCAAGCACCGCACGTGACATGGCTCAGTCCTTTTTCAAAATAGGGCCCGCGAACTTGACCGCAAAAGCGCCCCAGCGGTTCATGTCGACTTCGACCACCACCGTGCCTGGCGTGGCGAACGCTTGTTGCAGCACGGCTTGGGTTTGCGCAGGCTCCGACAAGGCCAGGTGCGTGACCTTCAGGCTGGCACAGAACTGGGCAAAGTCGGGCGTGTGCAAGTCGACATAGCAATGGCGGCTGCCATAGATGTCGTCTTGGATGTTTCGGATCACCCCGTAGCGGCTGTCGTTCATGAGCAGCACCACCAGGTTGGCTTTTTCTTGCACCGCACACGCCAACTCACCCACGTTGAGCATGAAGCCACCGTCACCCACCAAGGCCACGGTTTTGCGGCCCAGCTGGTGTTCGGTATCGGCAATGGCCGTGCCAATGGCCATGGCCAGGCCTTGACCAATGCCCCCGCCCAGCGCGTGCACACCGGCACGGGGGTGGTCGAGCACCGGCGCACGGTTGCCCCACATGGTGTTGGACAAGGTGATGTCACGCACCCACCACAGGGCTTTGCCAGCGTGGGTGGCGACGGCGTTTTTCAAGGTGACGTAAGCGCCCAAGGTGGCGTCCACCAACCCGGCTGCTTCTTGGCGCGCTTGCTGCACGTCTTTGCGCAAGGCGGGGTCGACCTGCATGTGACCTTCGAGCAGATCGGCCAAGGCATGCAAGGTGTGCGATGCATCACCTTGCACAAAGTAGTCGCTGGTGTAGCCACGGTTATGGGCCAAGGCGTTGGCGTCAATGCGGTAGAGCTTGGCTGGCAGCTTGAGCTTGTAGCGCAGGGTTTCGTTGCTGCGCAAACGCGAGCCCACCACCAACATGGCGTCACAGCTTTGGTAGAGCGTCTCTGCCGGTTTTTGCAGGTTGTACGACCCCAAAGAGGCCGGGTGGTCTTCGGCCAAGATGCCGCGCCCTTGCACCGAGGTGACCACACCCCACCCCATCTTCACAAAGCGCTCCACCGCCGGGCCCGCGGCACGGGCACCGCCGCCCAGCCACAGCAGAGGACGCTTGGCCGAGCGCAAGCGGTCCGCCAAAGCCTGCACCTCAGACGCGGGGGGCACCACAGGGGGTACGGGCAAAGGCGTGACTTCAGACGGCAGGTCCATCAACAGGCCTTGCACGTCGATGGGGATTTCAATGCTGACGGGTCCACACGGAGGGGTGAACGCGAGGCGCACGGCCTCACGCAGCGTGGCCAAAGCGGTTTCGGGGTTGCGAATGCGAAACGCCGCTTTGCCCACGGCTTGCAGCATGGCCACTTGAGCCGGCGCTTCGTGGATGTAGCCCAGGTCACGGTCCAAGTAAGGCGACTCGATTTGACCGGTCAGATGCAACAGCGGCGTGCCTGCGGTGAGCGCTTCAATCATGGCGCCTGCCGCATTGCCCGCACCCGTGCCGGTGCTGGTGACGCACACCCCCAAGGTGCCGGTGACACGGGCATAGGCGTCAGCCATGTTGCAGGCACCCGCTTCGCCGCGCGCCGACACAAAGCGAATTTTTTGCCGACGGTGCAAGGCATCCAAGATCGGCATGTTGTGAATCGAGATCACACCAAAGGCGGCCTTGACGCCGCACTGCTCTAAAAATCGGGTGGCCAGTTCGCCAACGGTGATCTGTGGTGTCGGAGTGGGTGTGGTCATGTCGAACTTGGTTTTTGAAAGTGGCTGATGCGCTCGGTCAATTGAGCTGCGGCAGATTGAACGTGGGACAGCAAGACCTTGGCAAGCTCCGGGTCCACCTGTTGGGCCGGCACGGTGATGCTGATGGCGGCCACCACGTGGTGCTGGTCGTTGAACACCGGCGCCGCGATGGTGGAGATGCCGGTCTCGAACCCGCCCTGGCTCAAGCCATAGCCATTGGCGCGGTCTTTGTCGATCAAGGTTTTGAGCTGCGCCAAAGTGGTGGGCGTTTTGTCGGTGTACTTGGGAAGCGGTGTTTCGGGATAGAGTTTTTTCAGGGCGGCCATGTCGAGGTCCGACAACAGCAAACGCCCGAGCACCGTGGCGTGAGCGGGCAAACGCGCACCCACTTGGATGGAGTGGAACAAGGCACTGCGCCCTGCCGCCTTCACCACAAACACCACATCGCGGCTATCGCGCACCACCAAGTGCGCCGAATAACCCGAGGTATCACGCAGTTGTTCGATGACAGGACGACCGTATTCAGTGAGCTCCATCGAGGCCAAAAACTCAAAGCCCAGGCGCAACACACCGATGCTGAGTTTGTAGCTGGTGGAGTCGCCCACACGCTCGACAAAACCCGAACGTTCCAGGGTGTGCAAGATGCGAAACACCGACGCACGGGGCAGGCCCATGCTGCGGGCCAAATCGGCCCCCGTCAGGGTTGGCGTGGTGCGGTTGAACTGCCCCAGCAGTTCCAAACCACGTTGCAGCGCAGGCACCAAATATTTGTCGTCAGAGGTGGCGGTCATGAGGTCTGCTTTGCGGTGAGGCCGAGCAAGGCGTTGACAACATCGGCGCCTTCGAGCGCACAGGCGTGCCCCACATCGCCCAAGTCGTGCCAGGGTAGCCCTAAGCGCGCAGCCAAGGCTTGGCAGCCGGCCATGGGCGTGATGCCATCGGCACGACCGCTGGCGATGGTCAAAGGGGCGGTGCCATGCTGCAAATCGGTGGCGACATCGCCCTGCGACAGCATGTGGGTGGCCTGGGTGTACCCGGCGGGATGCACCTGGGCCATGATGTGTTGCACAAAGGACAATTGTTCAGGGCTGGCTTGGGGCGACAACATGGCCACTGCACGTTTGCTGGCCATGCCTTGGGGCCCCAAGGTATGCAGGGCGCGCAAGCGGTCATCGCGTTTTTGTGCGCGCAATGCAGCATCGGCCAAACCATAGCCTTGTGCGGGCGCCAACAACACCAAGCGCGACACGCGCGCGGGCTGCGCGGCGGTTGCGCTGGCCGCCATCAAAGCGCCCAAAGAGTGGCCCACCAAGGTGATGGGATGGGTGACACCCAAAGCGTCCAACCAGGCCCAGACGCGCGCCGCGTAGTCGCTCGGCAAAGGCTCTGTGGGGCCGACAGGTGTGGAGGCGCCGTAACCAGGGGCTTCCCAGGCCAACACACCAACGGGTGGGTTCGCAGACTGGGCAGCCGAGTCATGAGGCAACGACTTCGTCGCTGCGTCGAGCTGCATCAACCAACTGCCAGAGCCCGAGCCAATGCCGTGTAGAAACACGTGCGTGGTCTGAGGCAATGGCACACCGGCGTGGCGGTATTGCACCGTGCCCAAGGCGGTGTCGACCTGTTGCAAGGCATGGGCTTGCAAACGATGCTGGAGATCGGTGGCGGCAGTCATAGGTCCGCGTTTCAGCGCTTGACTTTGGACAGCGGGTGCTCGGGCGGGTAGGTGGGCGTGATGGGCTTGGGGGTGCCCAACATCACGCACATGAGTGCGTCTTCGTCGGTGATGTTGACTTCTTCGCGGTACACACCAGGTGGCACAGAAATCAAGTCACGCTCGTGCAGGATGGATTCCCAGCGCTGGCCGTCTTTTTCGCACACGATCTTCATCTTGCCGCGCAGCACAAAGAACACCTCTTCCACGTCGTAGTGGATGTGTGAAGGGCCAATGCCACCGGCGGGGATGACCATGGTGGAGAAGGTGAAGTGGGCCGAGGGCACGGTGTTGTTGTCGCTGGCCACGCCGGTGGCGCCGGTGCCCATGTAGCGCATTTGCGCACGGCGGTAACGGGGGTCGACTTTGGCCTGGAATGCCAAAGCGTCCCAGTCATAGCGGCGGGTGGCAAAGCGCGCCACACGCGACTCCAGCCAAGCACCCAAGTCTTGGCCGCTGGCTTGCATCATGCTGTGTTGGATGTCGGCTTCAGGTGGAATATTGGCATCCATCAAACCGCGTTCGTTGAACACGGGTTGGTTGGCAGCTGCTTGGGTGGTGGTCATGGGGATCTCCTTGAGGACAGGTTTAATTCATCACAAAGCCGCCATTGACGGGTAAGACTTGGCCCGTCACATAGCCGCTGCTGCGGGATAACAAAAACAACACGGTGGCGGTCACGTCGTCGGGCACTTGGGCGCGTTCAATGGCGCGGCCTTGGGCGTAGTACTGGTGGCGGGCTTCGGGCACGTACTCGGTGGCTTCCACCAAGGTCAAACCGGGCGCCACCGCGTTGACGGTGATGCCTTGGGGACCCAGCTCGCGCGCCATGGAGCGCGTCATGGCCATCACCGCACCTTTGCTCGACACATAGGCCATCAGGCGCGGGGCACCCCACAAGGCGGTGTCGGACGCGAGGTTGACCACACGGCCCGTGCCGCTGGCGGCCAGATGCGGCGTGGCCGCCACGGTGGCCAACCAGGGTCCGCGCACATTGACAGCCATCACCTGGTCCCAGGTGTCGACGCTCAACTCGTCCATGTTTTTGCCACCCGAGTTGGTGATGGCGGCGTTGTTGACCAAGCCGTCCAAGCCCCCCCAATGGGCAGCGGCGGCGTTGACACCCGCCTTCACGGCAGCGGGGTCGGACATGTCCATGGGCAGGTAGTGGGTGACGTCGCCCAGCTCGGCGGCCAGGGCGCGGCCGCGCTCGTGCAGCACATCGCTGATGACCACACGGGCACCGGCAAGTACCAAGGCGCGCACAAAGGCCTCGCCCAAACCACGGGCACCGCCCGTGACCAACACGCGACGGCCCGTGAGCGAAATTTCTGAAGCTTGGGTGCTCATGCGGTGCGTCTTTCTGCGCTGGGCAAGTAGTGCAACACGCGCCGCTCGGTCAACACCACGGCGTAGTACGCCACGATGCCAATGACGGTGAGCGCACCAATGATGACGAACACACCGGCGGTGTTGCCCTGGCCTTCAAAGAAGACCAACAAGTAACCCAATCCCATGTTGCCGCCCACCAGTTCACCCACGACCACACCAATGACGGCCAAGGTGCTGGCAATGCGCAAGCCTGAGAACAACGCGGGCATGGTGGTGGGGTACTCGACCATGCGAAACACCTGCAAGCGGGTGGCGGAGAAGGAACGTGCCAGGTTGATCATGTCGTAGTCCATGGTGCGCATGGCCGACAAGACGTTGATGAGCACGGGGAAAAACACAATCAACACCGCCACCAAAATTTTGGGGTACATGGTGTAGCCCAGCCACATCACAAACAAGGGCGCAAAGGCCACCTTGGGTGCAATTTGCAAGGCCAGCAGATACGGTGACAACACGGCCTCCACACGCGGCGACAGGCCCAAGGCATAGCCAATCAAAGCCCCCATGAGCGAGCCCAACACAAAGCCAATCACCACTTCTGCGGCCGTGATGCCGGTATGCCACAGCAACTCTTCCGCCCCCCAAATGCGCACGGCCTCGGTACACACGGCGCTGAAACGAGGCAGCACAAATTCAGGAACGCCCAACCAACCAGGCCCCCACTCCCAGGCTGCAAGGAATAAGACCAACACAGCCAGGCTCAGGCTGGTGGTGACAAGACGGTCGCGTTGGGCGCTCATGAAGGTTTACTTTCCAGAAACGAACTGGTTGGTGTAGAGGTCTTTCAACGGTGCGGCTTTGGTGACCACGCCGTTGTCGACATAAAACTTTTGCAACTCACCCAAACGTGTTTCGTCCATTTGGCCAGGGACTTTTTGTTTGGCGTACACGTATTGGTTGTACATCTCGAAGGCTTTCAGGATGGAAGCCTCTTTGCCTTTGTGCGCAGGCACGTGAGCCACGTAGACCGCCGTGGCGGCCTTGGGATCGGCCATGATGTCTTTCATGCCCTTGATCGTGGCGCGTACCAATTTTTGAATCAGCTGCGGGTTCTTTTGAATCGTCTCGTCAGACGCCAAGATGGCTTGCGCCATGCTCTTGAAATACACATCGGCGGGCAAGATGTCGACTTGGGCACCGGCCTCCATGGCGCTCACGGTCCAGTCCGGCACACCGGCCATGCCGACCGCTTTTTTGGCTGCGAACTGTTGCCACACACCGGCAGGGCCAGCGGCCTGGATGTTCACATCGTTCTTGGTCAACCCCACTTTGCTGAGCATGCCCAGCAGCGCGTAGTAGGTGGTGTCGGTATAGGCCAGCACGGTGACGGTTTTGCCTTTGAGCTCACGTGGGCTTTCAATTTTTTCGTCTTTGTGCGTGACCAGCTGCGTGAGTGAGCCCGCGCCCAACACGGCCACGGCTTTGACCGGAATGCCTTGTGCACGCGCAATGATGGGGGTGTCGCCGATGGCACCACCAATCACGGCGTTGCCAGCACCGACTTGCTTGGCCACGTCCACACCACCCCGGCCCGTGACGAATTTCACATCCAGGCCCTCAGCAGCGTAATAGCCCTTGGCTTGCGCAATCATCCAGGGACCAAAGGCAGGCAAGGTGCTGGGGGCTGGCAAGAGGTAGGTGATTTCTTGCATGGCTTGGGCTTTGGCCAGCATGGGCAAAGCCAAGGCAGCCGAGGCCGCCAGCGCCAAGGCAAGGCGACGACTCTTCAAAGTGGTGACAGTACGGCTCATGCAAGAACTCCTAAAGGTTGGGTGAAGAAGCGTTTAAAAAAATGACTCAATGAACTTCGGTGTTGGCATCAAGTTTGAGCAAGTCCATGAGCATGGCCACGTAATGCCCCACACGGTCGTCTTTGCGACGCTGCATGGGGTTGTCACGCCCTGGAATGTCTACCTTGATTTGCTCGACGATGGTGCCGGGGCGCTCGCTCATGACCAAGATACGGTCAGACAAAGCCACCGCTTCGGCCAAGTCATGGGTGATGAACAACACTGTTTTGCCTTGCTGCGACACGGTGCGCGCCAAGTCTTGTTGCAAGATCATTTTGGTTTGCGCGTCGAGTGCCGAAAACGGCTCGTCCATCAACAGCACCAGTGGGTCTACCGCCAAAGTGCGGGCCATGGCCGCGCGTTGACGCATGCCCCCCGACAGCTGATGCGGGTAGTGACCGCCAAACCCTGTGAGGTGGCACTGCGCCAGCAACTGGGCCGACACCTCATGGCGCTGCGCCGCATCCACGCCTCGTAGCTCCAAACCAAATTCAATGTTTTGCGCAATCGTGCGCCAAGGCATGAGCAAGTCTTTTTGGAGCATGAAAGCGACATGCTTGTTGGGACCATTGACCACTTCGCCAGCCACTTTGACAATGCCCGCACTGGGTTTGGCCAGGCCTGAGCCCATGTTGAGCAAGGTGCTCTTGCCGCAGCCCGAAGGACCGATGATGGAGACCACTTCGCCGGGTGCGACGGCAAACGTCACATCGCGTGCGGCCAAGACCTCGGAAGGCGTGCCAGGCACGCCAAAGCGCTTGTCCACACCGATGAATTCAATGGCCGATGTAAGGGCCTGTGCATCGCGCATACGGATCTCCTGTATTCGCTGAATTTGTTTCTTCAATGAAACACTGATTCATTAAAGAAATATTATTGACCCCACACTGAGTAGCGTCAAGAATGGCCCGCAGTTTTTGAAGGTTATTGGGTGCTGGCTGGGGTTGAGGCTTGGCTCAACCAATCGATCAGCAGTTGCGACGAAGCAGCGGGCCGCTCCATGGTGGCCATGTGGCCCGCATCCAAGATGGTGTGCACGCGTGGGTGCGCAGGGATATACGAAGCAATTTCTTCGTGCTGTGACGGTGGTGACCAGCTGTCTTGTTGACCACAAGCCACCAAGGTGGGAATACGCAAGGCCGCCAGCACATCCATGGTGTCAGGGCGGTTGAGCAGCGCCTGAATTTGGTTAGCAAACACATCCGCTGATTTGCGCGCCAACATGGCGACGATGGCTTCGATCAAATCGGTATCGGACAAACGCTCAGGGGCCACCATACCCTGCACCCACACTTGCGCCATGGCACGCACACCTTGCGTACGCGCAATATCGAGCAAGGCGTAGCGTTTGCGCGCCTCCTCCTCACCCACGGCCCCAGCGGCCTTGGCTTTGTAGCCGGTGTCGAGCAAGGCCAGGCGTGTCACACGCTCGGGCGCACGGCGCATCACCTCCAGCGCCACGCGGCCGCCCATGGAGTGGCCAGCCATTGCAAACATAGGTGGAGCGGTGGCCAGCAGTTGGTCGGCCATCGTGCCCAAACTGTCCGCCATGCCGTGGTCCACGATGTGGCAATCGGCATACGCTGCTAATGAGGGCAACAAAGGGTTCCAAACAGCGGCATCACACATGAGGCCAGGAACCAGCAACAGGGCTTGGGGTGAAGTAGCGCAGGAAGTAGGTGTCATGATGGGGCGTGAGTATCCCAGTTCAAAAGCTCTGCCAAACGGCGAATCACCCACTCAGCCTCCATGGCTGACACGGCAGAGACATCGGCCAGCAGGCCTTGGTAGCAGCGCGCTAACACCTCTTGGGTATCCAGCCCCTGGCTGAATTGCACGGTTTGTGCGTGTTCAGTCAGCAAGTTGGCCATGTCTTCACAGATTTCGTAGCGCTGCGCCACCTCTTGGTGGCTGGCACTGGGCTTGGTTTGCCCGGGGCGGACAAACAGGGCGATGAATGACGAGGGAATGTCGATTTGTGAGTCGGACATTCAGTTGGTGGTCACCGCTTTAGCCATCGCCTCGCCCACACGGTCGAAATACTTTTCAGCCGCCTGTGTAGGAACCAAGTACTTTTTGCGACGGTTGGTGCCCCGATGCTCCATGTCAATCAGGCCTACTTGTGCAAGCTGCGTCAGTTTGCGATGGATGGTGGCAGGAGACGCAATGTCGTCCAGTCGCATGGCATCCATCACCTTCAAAGGGTCACCTTCGCTGTGCTTGACGGCAATGATTTCGAGCAGCTTTTTAGCTTCCAGATCGATGGAAGATAACGCGCCCGTTTCGCCTTGGAGCGCCTCAACAAGCGCCAGAAAACTGAGGTATATATTTTTCATGGAGATTAATCCTTATGAAGTCGCACTAGCACGAACTTTAACAAGAAACTAGTCAGAGCGAGCACCAAGACGGTGCCAAACCACTTCCCCACCGCCATTACCGCGACAGCCAAGACAAAATTCTCGGTTCTGCCATTCCAAAAAAACCACAGTTGAATGAGGGTTGAACTCAACAAAGAGAACAGTATGGTCATTTTGAAAATAATTTTTGGCGTCAAGCCAGCCAAATTGACGTCCAGCTTGAACCACTCCACGGCCAGGTAGCGGGCCAACAACGGCGTGCCTGCGGACAGCAAGCACGTGACCACCGTGAACACGTAGTCACCATTGAAAAAGTAGACGTAATTGATGGCCAACGAACCCAAGAAAATGCCGACCGCCCCAACCTCAAAAAACACCAACACCAGCAACAAACGCAAACCACTGGGCAAGTAAATCCAATGCACGCGGTGGGTGAACAGCAGGTCCGAAAACAAAATACCGTTGAGTTCAAACGACGCAAAGTAGGCAGCAGCAGACATCAACACAATCATCAACTTTTGTGTGATGGATAAATTTCGTAAAAGGCCCTGTTGCATCGCAGCAAACTCCAACTTTTTTTGTTTATGAAGACATGACGGTTATCTTGAAAGATAACACTCGGCAAAGGGGGAGGACAAGATGCTCACCACACCTACTGGGATACCACCAAGCCTGGGAAATGCACAACCTGCATCACTCCACTGTGACCGACTTCGCCAAGTTACGCGGCTTGTCCACATCGGTGCCCCGCGCACACGCCGTGTGGTACGCCAACAGTTGCAGCGGCACCACGTGCAAGATGGGCGAGAGCACGCCGTAGTGCTCAGGCATGCGGATGACGTGCACGCCTTCGCTGCTTTGAATTTTGGTGTCGCCGTCGGCCAGCACATACAACACGCCGCCGCGCGCGCGCACCTCTTGCATATTGCTTTTGAGCTTTTCCAGCAAGGCGTCGTTCGGGGCTACGGTGACCACCGGCATGGCACTGGTCACCAAGGCCAAGGGGCCGTGTTTGAGTTCACCCGCGGCATAGGCCTCGGCATGGATGTAGGTGATTTCTTTGAGCTTGAGCGCGCCTTCCAGGGCGATGGGGTAATGCGTGCCACGGCCCAAGAACAAAGCATTTTCTTTGGACGCAAAGTCTTGTGCCCACGCGATGAGCTGCGGTTCTAGGTTCAGCACGGCTTGCAAGGCGGCAGGCAAGTGGCGCATGGCCTTGAGGTGTTCGACTTCTTGCGCGTCGGTCAAATGGCCCTTGGTTTGCGCCAAGGCTAAGGTGAGCAAGAACAAGCCAGCCAGTTGGGTGGTGAAAGCCTTGGTGGAGGCCACACCAATCTCGGCCCCCGCGCGCGTGACGTAGGCCAACTGGCACTCGCGCACCATGGCCGAAGTGGCCACATTGCAAATGGTGAGGGTGTGTGTGAGCCCCAGGCTTTGCGCATGGCGCAGCGCGGCCAATGTGTCCGCCGTTTCGCCCGACTGGCTGATGGTGACGACCAAGGTCTTGGGGTTGGGCACCGATTCGCGGTAACGGTACTCGCTGGCAATCTCCACCTGACAGGGCACTTTGGCAATGGCCTCGATCCAGTACTTGGCCACGCAGCCGCTGTAATAGCTGGTGCCACAGGCCAAGATCAGCACGTTGTCGATGGCTTTGAACACTGAATAGGCGCCGTCGCCAAACAACTCGGGCACGATGCCCTCGACCCCTTCCAGGGTGTCGGCAATGGCGCGGGGTTGTTCAAAAATTTCTTTTTGCATGTAGTGGCGGTAAGGCCCCAACTCGGCGGCCCCGCTGTGGGCGTGCACGGTTTTAACGACACGGGTCACCGGCTGACGCGCCTTGTCAAACACCCAGTACTTGCCCAGTTGCAGGTCGACCAAGTCGCCCTCTTCGAGGTAGACAATTTGGTCGGTCACGCCGGCCAAGGCCATGGCGTCGCTGGCCAAAAAGGTTTCAGCACCGTCTTGACCAACGCCCAAGATCAAAGGCGAACCGGCACGCGCCCCAATGACGCGGTGTGGCTCGTCTTTGTGGAACACGGCAATCGCATAAGCCCCCGTCAAATGCGCCAAAGCGGCTTTGACGGCTTCAAAAATGTCGCCGTTGTAGAGGCTGTCGACCAAGTGGGCAATGACCTCGGTGTCGGTCTGGCTATAAAACACATAGCCCTTGGCTTGCAGCTCAGCACGCAATTCGTCGTGGTTTTCAATGATGCCGTTGTGCACCAAGGCCACACGGCCCGGGCGTTGGTCAGCGTCAGCACCAGGCCCGTGGCTGAAGTGGGGGTGGGCGTTGTGCACCGCTGGCACACCGTGGGTGGCCCAGCGGGTGTGGGCAATGCCGGTGCCGCCTTCGATGTGGTCATCGGCCACTTGGGTCATGAGCTCAGACACGCGGGCGGTGCTGCGCGCACGCTGCAAGCCGCCTTGCTTAGCGCCCAAGCTGGCGGCATGCACGGCCACGCCACACGAGTCGTACCCCCGGTACTCCAGGCGCTGCAAGCCTTGAACAAGGATGGGGACGATGTTGCGCGATGAAACTGCTCCGACGATGCCGCACATGTTTTGCACTCCTGAATAACGTTGCTGCGGATCGTAGGCTGCGCAGAAAGAAATTTCTCTACTATTTTTTGATTTATATGGATTTAAATTTCATGAATCATTGATATTGAAATTAAATTTCTTTATCATCTAATTTATGGAAGAAATAGATGCCATTGATTTGCAGATTTTGGACTTGCTCCAACACGACGCCAGCCTGAGCAATGTAGCTTTGGCCGAGCGCGTGAAGGTGTCGCCACCCACGTGCTTGCGCCGCGTCAAGCGTTTGCAGCAAGAGGGCTGGATAGAGCGCCAAGTGGCCGTGCTCAACGCCGACCGCTTGAGCGCCGCACAAGGACCCGCCTTGAGTGCGCTGGTGGAAGTGACGCTGGACCGGCAGGGGAGCGAACACATGGATGCGTTCGAACAACGCGCAGTGGCCGAAGACGCGGTGCAACAGTGTTGGCGTGTGTCACCGGGGCCCGACTTCATGTTGGTACTGCAAACCGCCGACATGCCGAGCTACCTGGCGCTGACGCAGCGCCTCTTTACGCAAGACGCCAATGTGCGCAACGTGAAAGCGTTTTTCAGCGTGAAGCGGGCCAAGTTCAGCAGCACGTGGCCGCTGCGAATTCAAAGAACTTAAGCGCCTAAAAATACCAAGGCTTGCTGAGGCGAGAGAACTTGCAAGCCAGGAATCGCCACCATGTCCAGCAAGTCTTTGTCACCACTGATCAAGGCAGCGGCGCTGGCCTGGAGGGCGGTCTCAACCATTTTGTCGTCATCACGGTCGCGGCAATACAAGCCCGGTACACCGATCTCGACCCAGTGCGCACAAGCATTGAAGTCATGGAGCAAGCGCTCACGCGACTCCAAGGAAATGAAGCGGTCGAACTTGGGGCGGTAAAGACGTGTCCGCAGCTCATCGAACGTGGCTTGCGAAAAAACCAAACGGTGCTTCGCCAAAGCCAATTGGACCAGCTTGGCAGGTGCGCCTTGTGTGGACAAGGCCGCACTGATCAACACATTGGTGTCGATGACCAGCTTAAGACTCGTCACGCAGCAAATCTTCGAGCAGCTCGGGGGTCATGCCCGCTTTTTCGGCTTGCATGGCGGTGTCTTGCAGGGTGTGCTGCAAGCGATTGGCGTAAAACTCGCGCATCGCTTCGTAGTCTTGGGCCGAGACCATCACCCCGACCACCCGATCACGGCGCATGACACGCACGGGCTCGCGCTGGGCCAAGTCAATGAATTGACCGAATTGGGTTTTTGCTTCGTTGGCGGAAAAAGTTTGCATACGCCAAATTTAGCACGAATCGAACGATTCGTTCAAGCCATGAGGCTACTTTGGGGTTTTAACAGGCCGCTTGTAATTGGCCATGCTCACCTGCTTGCCCCGCGCCACGCTCAAAGCACCGGGCTCGGTGCTCTTGGTGATGGTGGAGCCAGCGCCCACCGTGCCGCCCGCGCCAATGGTGACGGGCGCGACCAACACGCAGTTGCTGCCCACATGCACATCGGCTTCGATGACGGTGCGGTGTTTGTTGGCACCGTCGTAGTTGGCGGTGATGCTGCCCGCGCCAAAGTTGACGCGCTCGCCCACCGTGGCGTCGCCCAAATAGGCCAAGTGGTTGGCCTTGGCGCCACGGGCCAGGGTGGAGTTTTTGACCTCCACAAAGTTGCCAATGTGCACCTCTGCGGCCAGTTGTGCACCGGGGCGCAAGCGGGCAAAGGGGCCAATCAGGGCGCCCTCCCCCACGGCCACGCCGAGTTGTTCGCCATCAATATGGGTGAAGGGGTGAATCACCGCACCCGCTTCGATGACGCAGTTGGCGATGACGCAGTTCGCACCGATCTTCACGCCTTGGCCCAAAAACACTTGACCTTGAAAGATGCAGTTCACATCAATCTCCACATCTTGCGCGCAATGCAAGCTGCCGCGCACATCAAAGCGTGCGGGGTCGATGATGCGCACACCCTCGGCCATCAAGGCCTGGGCTTGGCGCAGCTGAAACGCACGTTCCAACTCGGCCAGTTGCGTGGGGCTGTTGACACCGGCCACTTGGGCCGGGTCGGCAATTTGGTGACCCACCACCGACACACCATCGGCCACGGCAAACTTGACCACATCGGTCAGGTAGTACTCCTGTTGCGCGTTGTGGTTGTCCAAGCGCGCCAGCCAGGGTTTGAGCAACTTGGCGGGCACCGCCATGATGCCGCTGTAGACCTCGCGAATGGCGCGTTGTGCGTCGCTGGCGTCTTTGTGCTCCACGATGGCTTGCACTTGGCCGTCGGCATTGCGCACGATGCGACCGTAGCCCGTGGGGTCGTCAAACGCGATGGTCAACAAGGCCAAGTGTTGGCCTGCGCAGGCGTCGATCAAGGCTTGCAAGGTGTCGGCCTGGGTCAAGGGCACATCGCCCGAGAGCACCACCACCACCGCGTCGTCACCCAACAAAGGCACGGTTTGTTGCACCGCATGGCCCGTGCCGAGCTGGGGCATTTGGCGGGCGAACTGCAAGCCGTCTCCTGGATTGGCCTGCTGCAACGCGGCCTCTACCTGTTCTGCACCATGCCCCGTGATGACGATGGTGTGGCGTGCCTGCAAGCTGCGTGCGGTGTCGATCACATGTTGCACCAAAGCCTTGCCGGCCAAGCGGTGCAAAACCTTAGGCATACTGCTCTTCATGCGTGTGCCTTTGCCGGCCGCCATGATCACCACATCCAACACTGTCATGTCATTCATCCTTTTATTGCGAAGAATTATCCGCCAAGCCTTTCTTTGGCTAGGGGTGTTGGCATTCGCATGTCTGAGCGGGTGCAGCACGATCAAACTGGTCTATAACCAGAGCGATGACTTGCTTTACTGGTGGGTGGACGCCTATGTCGACTTGGAGGCCGAGCAAAAAGCCAGCACCCGAGAAGCGCTCAGCGAGCTACAGCGTTGGCACCGTCAACAGCAGCTGCCCGAGTACGTGGCGCTGCTGCAAAAAGCACGCAGCATGGCGCTGCAAGACGTCACGGCGGCCCAAGTGTGCGCAACGACCGAAGACATGAAGACCAGCTTCCTGACGCTGCTGCGCCACATCGAACCCGCTGCTGCACGACTTGGCACGCAACTCAACGCCCAGCAGCTCCAACACATGCGCAAGCGCTATGACAAGACCAACAAAGAGTGGCGCTCCGATTGGCTCGAAGGCAGCGCAGAGAAACGCTTGCGTTACCGCACCAAGCAGGCCTTGAACAGGTTGGAAGACTTTTATGGCCGACTCGATGACCCGCAACGCGAAGTGTTGAACCACTGGCTGAACGAATCCATCTTTGATGCAACCACCCAATATGCCGAACGCGAACGCCGCCAGGCCGACAGCTTGCAAACTTTGCAGCGCATGGCCGCAGCGCCAAGCACAGCACAAACACTGCTGCGCACCTGGATCGACAGGGCTTTCAATTCACCCAACGAGCAATACCGCAGCTACAGCCAAGCCTTATGGCAAGAAAACTGCACGGGCTTTGCCAAACTGCACAACAGCACCACCCAAGCGCAACGCCAACGCTTGGTCGAGACCTTGCGCGGCTACGAAACCGATTTGAAAACGCTGATCAGTCAAAAATAAATCAGGCCTGCAGCGCGGCCCACATGTCTTTATCGCGCTCAGCCGTCCAGATGCGTGGGTTCTTGATGCCTTGGGCTTCGTCGTAGGCACGGCTCACATCAAACGGCAAGCAGTGTTCGTAAATGAACACATGGCCAAAAATCGGATCCATACTTTGGCGCGTCAACGCCATGGAGGCTTTGAGATCCAAGCCCTGCTTGGCAGCTTCCTTGCCACAGCCAAACAAGGTTTCCACCCAGCGCTTGGTGTAGTCCAAGGCCTTGTTGACATTGGCGTGGCCAATCATGGCTTCACCGCGCCCAGGCACGATGGCCTCGGCATTCAACGCGCGCAAGGCTTCGAGCGTGGCAGGCCATTCTTCGAGTTGGGCGTCACCGGTGTAAACACCGGCTTCGTACTCCACCAAGTCGCCACTGAACAGCACCTTCTCAGCCTCGACCCAGGCAATGGTGTCGCCACGCGTGTGGCCTGCACCGGGGTGCCAGATGTCCACTTTCACGCCCCCTAAGTCGATGCACAAAGAGCCTTGGCGACCCGGCTGCCCATCGCCCACCACCATCGTGGGCCAGGTCAAACCGGGAATGCCTTCGACACCACGGAACAAACGTGGGAAGCGCTCGATCTCGCTTTGCATGTCTTGGGCGCCACGCTCGACGATGAGCTCATACGTGCCACGGCTGGCAATGATTTCGGTCGCACCTTCGGCTGCGTAGGCGCTGGCCCCCAGCACACGCACCGCGTGGTAGTGGGTCAACAACACGTACTTGATGGGCTTGTCACTGACGGTGCGGATTTTGGCAATCAGGTCGCGCGCCATGGCGGGCGTGGCGGTGGCGTCACTCACCAAGATGTATTTGTCGCCAATGATCACGCCCGAATTGGGGTCGCCTTCAGCGGTGTAGGCCCAGCAATGCGCACTGAGTTGCTGGAAGGTGATTTTTTTCTCATCCAGGTCAGCTTGACTGGCAAAGGCTTTGGTGGGAGCGGTGGACATAGAACTTGTCTCCTGGTTGTATTGGCATCGATTTTACCTAATCGAAATGCGTTACGAATTGGTAAACCCCTCAAGTCATCAAGAAAGTCCGCGCTCCAACATCGCAATCACCTCATCGGCAAACGCCGCATAGCTGATCGGCCCACCCGGGCGCAACCAGGTGAAGGTCCAATTGATCATGCCAAACAGCATCATGGTGACGGCGGTTTGGTTGACCGGATTCAAACGCTCGGGGTAAGCCCGTTTCAAAAAGCGCGTGAAGGCGGCCACCACGTCGCGCTGGCGTGCCACGATCAACGCACGTTGCTCTTCACCCAAGAATTTGGTGTCAGCCAACAAGGCCACATGACGGGTGGCTGAGTTTTCGTACTCCTGCAAAAAGCGACGCACCAATTCGTGCAAGGCCGCCCTGTCATCCAAGTTGCGGCGCTGGGCCACCGCTTCAGACTCACCAATCAATGCCAACAAGCGTTGGGTGTAGCGGTCGAGCAAGTCAAACAGAATCGCTTCTTTGCTCTCGTAATAGTGGTAAAGCCGCGCTTTGGACGTACCCCCCGCAGCGGCGATGGTGCTCATGCTGGTGGCGGGGTAGCTGCCGTCGGCAAAGCATTGCGCGGCAATGTCTAAGATTTCGTCGCGTTTGAGATCATGAGAGGCAGATTTAGGGCGGGCCATGCCCAATATTCTGCCAGCCACCTCAAGCCTGTTGGCTTGGGGCTTGCCAGCACAACCAGGCCTCATCGCCTGCAAAACGTGCCCATGCCTCCACCACCAAACGCTGCAAAGGGTGGACGACGACGCATTGGCCTGGCAACAAAATCCAATCGGCCTCTTTTGCACAAGCATGTGGGCCATCAAAGGTGCCCCAAACACGCCCACGCACGACCTGCAAACGTGCCACCTGCGTGGCATACACACTCAAGGCCTGACCACGCGGCACAGTCCAAGAGGCAGCGGCATCCAACAGCAAAGGCGAAGCATCTGAGAAACACATGGCAATCACTCCAGCGCCACAAGCGTGACAAAGCATGTGATGGTGTGTGGTTTGGTGTGCATCGTCCAATGAAAAAGTACGTCCCGTTTGATACCCACAACGCATCAATCGACGCCTTGTTTCCCGTTACGCTTGGGAGCCCACTGCAACAGGACCCCTATGTCGCCGCCTGCTCGCCCCTTGTTACGCACACGTCCATTGACGGTTGGCAACTTGCGCGCCTTTGAGACGGTGGCACGTCACCGCAACTACCGACTGGCCGCCCATGAATTGGCGCTCACGCAATCAGCGGTGAGTCGACAAATTCAAGCTTTTGAACAAGAGTTGGGCGTGCGACTGTTTGCCCGCCACACGCGCGCGGTTGAACTCACGGCCGATGGCGTGGAGTTGCTCGCCTCGGTGGGCAGCTTGTTAGAGCGGCTAGATTTGACGGTGCGCCAAATTCGGCACAAGGCGAGCCGACAAACCGTGTCGATCACCACCTTTGCGTCTTTCTCATCGATGTGGTTGATTCCTCGGCTGGAAATGTTCCAACGTGCGCACCCAGAAATCGACATCCGCGTCGAAGCGTCAGACCACGCCGTCGACCTTGAGGCCTCAGGCATCGACATCGCTTTGCGCTATGGGCCAGCATCACGCATGCCCGCACATGCGCAGCGCCTCTTTGGCGAACAACTCACGCCCATGGCCAGTGCTTGGTTGTTGAAAAACTCGCAGCCTGTGCGCACCGCCCAAGACCTGCAAGGCTTCAGCTTGATTGAGTCGATAGACGCCAACCACAGCCACCTCGACTGGTTGACTTGGCAGCGCTGGTTTGAAACCCATCAACTGGGCCACTTGCAACCCAAGCGGTGGTTGCATTTCAACTACTCCTACCAAATGGTTCAGGCCGCCATGAGCGGTCAAGGCGTGGTGCTGGCACGGCTGCCTTTGGTGGCAGAAAGTTTGGCCAATGGCGATTTGGTAGAAGTTTTACCGCAAGACCGCACAGAGTCTCCGATGGCCTATTGGCTGATCGTCAATCCGCGCAGCTTGAATCGGCCTGAAACCCAAAACTTCAGCCAATGGCTGACCGAGCAGGCACTTGCCACGCGTCGCACCATAGGTGAGAAAGACGCCATGGCGTGATGGCCACTCAGCCCATGGGCCAAACCACGCCGTTGTCGTTCAACAAAGCATCCAGCGGCATGTCGTGGGCTTCGGGCATCAAGTCAGGAATGAAGCCGTGGGTAAAACCCAAACCCGCAGTGAAAGGCTTGGGCTGCAAAGTGGCCAAGGTGCGGTCGTAAAAGCCACCGCCGTACCCTAAGCGAAAACCACCCGGCCCATAGCCCACGCAGGGCACAAACAACAAGGTGGGCACGATCACTTCGGTGTCTTTGGGCTTGGGAATACCGTGGGCATCTTCTTCCATCGGGCAACCGGGATACCAAGCGTGGAAGGTCAAGGTCTTGTGGGCTTTGTCGACCACGGGCAAGCCGATGCGGCGGCGTTGCGGTTGGTCGAGCAACTCGCCGTCTTCTTTCCAGCGGTGCAAGGCAGGCAGTGGATCGAACTCGCCTTTGATGGGCCAGTAAGCGCCGATGACCGCATCGGGACGGTCAAACAACCAGATGCGCATCACGCGTTGCAACATGTCGGCCCGTTCCAGCCTGTCGGGCAAATTCAAACGCTCTTCAATGAGCTGCTGGCGCAAAGTTTTTTTGTCCACAGATAATCAGTGCATGAAGTTGTCTGTCATTGTGTCATTGTTTGCTGGGGTCACTCTTGCGCTCCAGCTGTTTAGCTCCTCTGCTCAAGCTGCCACGGTGATCACCGATCCGAAAGCGGACGCGGTCATCACCGACATGGCCCAAGCCTTCAAGCGTGGCGACCGCAAGCGTTTGAGTGCCTTGCTGCCGCAAGCCAAAGGCCATCCACTCGAAGCCTGGGCCGCGTACTGGGAACTCAAAGCCCGCCTAGACGAAGCCAGCACGCAAGAAGTGCGCAGCTACCTGAGCCGCTATGCCGGCACCTACCAAGAAGACCGCTTGCGCAACGACTGGCTGCTGCTGCTGGGCAGTCGACGTGACTGGACCACACTGAGCGACGAACACCCGCATTACCGCATGCGCGACGACCGTGAACTGCGTTGCTACATCTTGACCGTTGAGCTGATTGAAAAAGGGCCACGGGCAACACCCGATTTGGCAGACGAGGTAAGACGCAACTGGATGGGCATGCGCGAGGCCGATGACGGCTGCACGCTGGCCGCGGACCGCTTGTATTTCAACAAACAATTCACCGCCCTGGACATATGGCGCAAAGCGCGCCTGATGATGGAGCACAACCGCCCGCGCACCGCGCGTAACGCGGTGTTCATCGTGGCCCCCGATGCGGCCAACGCGGTGACCGACTTGAACAACAACGCCCTCAAGTTTTTGACAAAGAACATTGCGGCCCCACAAAAAGTACGTCAAGAGTTGGTGGTCATGGCTTTGGTCAAGGTGGCGGCCACCGACCCCGACGAAGCTGCCAAGTTGATGAAGAACAAATGGCAGCCCTACCTCACCACCGAAGAACGCCACTGGGTGTGGGGGGTGATTGGCCGTCAATCGGCCATGCGTCTGGACGAAGACACGCTGGACCACTTCGCCCGCGTGGCCCACGACAAAGACCTCAATGACGACATGTTGGCGTGGAAAGCCCGCGCAGCACTGCGCGCAGGAAACAGCCCGAAATGGGCAACGGTGGAGTCGGCCATTCAGGCCATGAGCCCCGACGCACGACGCGACCCCACCTGGATTTATTGGCACGCCCGCGCCTTGCTGGCACGCAAGCGCGTGACGCCCCAAGTGCAACAAGAAGCCACCGCCGCGCTAGAGAGCATTGCTGGCGTACGCGGCTTCTACGAGCAACTGGCCCTGGAAGAGTTGGGCCGCAAAGTGACCGCCCCCGCACGCCCTGCACCCCCCACGCCAGAAGAAATGGAAACCGCCCGCAGCAACCCCTCGCTGCAACGCGCGCTCTACGCCATCGCCATGGGCTTGCGTTCGGAAGGCGTGCGTGAATGGAACTACGCCACCAACCTGGTCAATGCCCAAGGTCAAAGCGGCTTGATGAGCGACCGCGAATTGCTCGCAGCCGCTCAGCTGGCCTGCGACCACCAGGTGTGGGACCGCTGCATCAACACCAGCGACAAGACGCGCCAGGTGATGGACTTTGAGCAGCGCTTTCCCATGCCCTTCAAAGACAGCGTCATTGCACGCGCACGCGACATCAACCTCGACCCAGCGTATGTATACGGCTTGATTCGCCAGGAAAGCCGCTTTGTGATGGACGCACGCTCTGGCGTTGGGGCCTCTGGCTTGATGCAAGTCATGCCCGCCACCGCCAAGTGGACCGCACGCAAGATCGGCATGAACGGTTTCACGCCCGACCAAATCACCGACCGCGACACCAACATAGCCATCGGCACGGGTTATCTGAAATTGGTGCTCGACAGCTTTGAAGGCTCGATGCCCTTGGCCGCTGCGGCCTACAACGCAGGCCCAAGCCGCTCACGCCGCTGGCGTGCGCCCAACGAGGGGGCAGGTCCGGTCTTGGAAGGTGCCATCTGGGCCGAGAACGTGCCATTCAACGAGACCCGCGACTATGTGAAAAAGGTGCTCTCCAACACCACCAACTACGCGGCGTTAATCACCGGACAACCTCAGTCACTCAAGGCCCGTTTGGGACAAGTGGGCCCACGCAACGCCACCGCACCGGCAGAAAACCTCGATCTGCCCTGACGCGCGCGGGTTCAGGCTGAACAAAACACCCCACTGATTTGGCCCCTGCCCTTGAAATGTCACAGACATGCCCTAAAATTAGCACTCAATGGCGTCGAGTGCTAACAACTCGCACCCGGCTCCAGGTAATTTCAATCCTTTAGTTCCAATTTGGAGATGCAATGAAACTTCGTCCTCTCGGCGATCGCGTGATCGTTAAACGTATCGAAAGCGAAACAAAAACCGCTTCTGGCATCGTGATCCCTGATTCCGCTGCTGAAAAGCCCGATCAAGGCGAAATCCTGGCCGTTGGCCCAGGTAAGAAAAATGACAAAGGCGAGTTGCTCGCCATGAACGTCAAAGTTGGCGAGCGCGTGTTGTTCGGCAAGTACAGCGGCCAAACCGTCAAAGTCGACGGTGAAGAACTGTTGGTCATGAAAGAAGAAGACCTCTTCGCCGTGGTCGCCTAATTAAATATCTGGAGAATTCAAAATGGCAGCAAAAGACGTAATTTTCGGCGGCGAAGCCCGCGCACGCATGGTTGAAGGCGTGAACATTTTGGCCAACGCGGTCAAAGTGACCCTGGGCCCCAAGGGTCGCAACGTGGTGCTTGAGCGCTCTTTCGGCGCTCCCACCGTGACCAAGGACGGTGTGTCCGTGGCCAAAGAAATCGAACTCAAAGACAAGTTGCAAAACATGGGCGCCCAGATGGTCAAGGAAGTCGCTTCCAAGACCTCTGACAACGCTGGCGACGGCACCACCACTGCCACCGTGTTGGCACAAGCCATCGTGCGCGAAGGCATGAAGTACGTGGCCGCAGGCATGAACCCCATGGACCTCAAGCGCGGCATCGACAAAGCAGTGACTGCTTTGATCGAAGAACTGAAGAAAGCCACCAAGGCCACCACCACCAGCAAAGAAATCGCCCAAGTCGGTTCGATCTCTGCCAACAGCGACCACAGCATTGGTGAAATCATCGCCAACGCCATGGAAAAAGTGGGCAAAGAAGGCGTGATCACTGTGGAAGACGGCAAGTCGTTGAACAACGAACTCGACGTGGTGGAAGGCATGCAATTTGACCGCGGCTACCTGTCGCCCTACTTCATCAACAACCCCGAGAAGCAAGCTGCTCTGTTGGACAACCCCTTCGTGTTGTTGTTCGACAAGAAGATCAGCAACATCCGTGACCTGTTGCCCACCCTGGAAGCCGTTGCCAAAGCAGGCCGTCCTTTGTTGATCATTGCTGAAGAAGTCGAAGGCGAAGCCTTGGCAACTTTGGTGGTCAACACCATCCGTGGCATCTTGAAAGTGGTCGCCGTGAAAGCCCCTGGCTTTGGTGACCGTCGCAAAGCCATGTTGGAAGACATCGCTATCTTGACCGGCGGCAAAGTGATCGCTGAAGAAGTGGGCCTGACCCTCGAAAAAGTGACTTTGGCTGACCTCGGCCAAGCCAAGCGCATCGAAGTGGGCAAAGAAAACACCATCATCATCGACGGCGCAGGTGCTGCTGCTGACATCGAAGCCCGCGTCAAACAAGTGCGCGTGCAAATCGAAGAAGCCACCTCTGACTACGACCGCGAAAAACTGCAAGAGCGCGTGGCCAAGTTGGCTGGCGGTGTTGCCGTGATCAAAGTGGGCGCTGCCACCGAAGTCGAAATGAAAGAGAAAAAAGCCCGCGTGGAAGACGCCCTGCACGCCACCCGCGCTGCTGTGGAAGAAGGCATCGTGGCTGGTGGTGGCGTGGCTCTGCTGCGTGCCCGTCAAGCTGCTGGCACCATCAAAGGTGACAACGCTGACCAAGACGCCGGCATCAAGCTGGTGTTGAAAGCCATCGAAGCGCCTCTGCGCGAGATCGTGTACAACGCCGGTGGCGAGCCATCGGTGGTGGTCAACGCGGTGTTGGCTGGCAAAGGCAACTACGGCTTCAACGCTGCCAACGACACCTATGGCGACATGATCGAAATGGGTATCTTGGACCCCACCAAAGTGACCCGCACCGCGCTGCAAAACGCAGCCTCTGTGGCCTCTTTGATGTTGACCACCGAGTGCATGGTGTCAGAAGCTCCGAAAGAAGAAGCTGCTGGCGGCGGTATGCCTGATATGGGTGGGATGGGCGGCATGGGCGGCATGGGCATGTAAGCTCTCCTGGCCTGAGGCGCCATACCGGCGTTGCAGGGGCTTGTCGTGGCGATGCCACTGCCTACGCCCCCGCGCCTTGGTCTGGCACCTCATGCTGCGTTGTAGTGACTTTGGTTGCTATGACTCAACTCAAAAAAAGCCTCGCAATCTTTGCGAGGCTTTTTTTCGTCTCGGGAAGAAGGTCTGCGTAGATCAGCCTTGATGCATCAAGGCTTCGAGCTTGACGGCGTCGACACAAAACGCGCGAATGCCCTCGGCCAATTTCTCGGTGGCCATGGCGTCTTCGTTCAAGGCAAAGCGGAAAGACGCTTCGCTGTGATGCACTTCAGGCAAATCCATCTGTTGGGCCGCGTGGGGCTCTAGCGCACGCACCAAAGGCTCGACAGAGGCGCTCAATTGCGCCAGCAACTCAGGTGCGATGGTGAGCAAGTCACACCCCGCCAAGGCGGTGATTTGGCCCACGTTGCGAAAGCTCGCACCCATCACTTCGGTGGCAATGCCGTGACGCTTGTAGTGGTTGTAAATTTGGCGCACCGACTTGACACCGGGGTCGTTGGCACCCGCCTGAACCGCCTCGTCCCACCCACCAGCAGCTGACTTTTTGTACCAGTCGTAAATGCGCCCCACAAAAGGCGAAATCAACTGCACCTTGGCGTCGCCACAGGCCACGGCTTGGGCAAACGAAAACAGCAAGGTCAAGTTGGTGCGAATGCCTTCGCGCTCCAACTCGGCGGCCGCTTGAATGCCTTCCCAGGTGGACGCGATCTTGATCAACACCCGTTCGCGCTGGATGCCTGCCGCTTCGTACAAAGCCATGATGCGGCGTGCGCGTGCGGTGGTGGCTGCGGTGTCAAAGCTCAAGCGGGCATCGACCTCGGTGGAGACCCGACCCGGAATGATGGCCAAAATTTCGCAGCCAAAACGCACCAGCAAGCGGTCAATCTGCACATCCATGGGCTCTTTGCCGTGCGTAGCCACAGTGTCTTTCAAGAGCGGCAGGTACTCGGGCTTTTGCACCGCTTTCAAAATCAGGGAGGGGTTGGTGGTGGCATCTTGCGGCTGAAAAGCGCTCAGTTGCTTGAAGTCGCCCGTGTCGGCCACCACGGTGGTGAATTGTTTGAGTGCGTCGAGTTGGTTCATGCCCGCAATTATCCGACCCATCGCCAGAAACCTTGTATGCACCAACACCCAATGCACGGGCTACAGTGACGGCATGAACACACACTCTTCTCAGCAACGCGTTTTGGTCTTGGGCGGCTCCGGTTTTGTGGGGCGTCATGTCTGCGAAGCTCTGTCGCGTCTGGGCTGGCAAATCACTGTGCCCACGCGCCGTCTGCCTGCGCGCAGCGTGCAAATGTTGCCGGGCGTGTCGGTGGTGCAGGCCAATATTCACGAGCCGCGTGAACTCAATGCGCTGGTACGTGGCCATGATGCGGTGGTCAATTTGGTGGCCATCTTGCATGGCAACGAAGCAGCGTTTGAACACGTGCATGTGACCCTGCCCGCGCTGATTGCCAAGGCCTGCCAGGCCGCCCATGTGAAACGCCTGGTGCACATCAGTGCCTTGGGCGCCGATGTGCAAGGCCCCTCGATGTACCAACGCAGCAAAGGTCAGGGGGAATTGGTCTTGATGGCAGCGGCTGACAAAACAGGCTTGGGCCTGACGGTGCTGCGCCCCAGCGTGATCTTTGGCGAAGATGACCAGTTCATCAACCTGTTTGCGCGCTTGCAAAAAGTCTTCCCCCTCATGCCATTGGCAGGCAGCCAGGCGCGCTTTCAACCCGTGTGGGTGCAAGACGTGGCCCGTGCCGTGGTGCATTGCCTGCAAGACGCACGCACCATCGGCCAAGGCTTTGAGGTCTGCGGCCCCGAAGTGTTCACGTTGGCCGAACTGGTGCAGTTTGCGGGCCGCTGGGTGGGCCATCCCCGCCCGGTGCTGCCCTTGCCCTATGCAGCAGGCTGGGCGCAGGCCTTGCTGATGGAGTTGGCCCCCGGCCCCACCCTGATGAGCCGCGACAACCTGGCCTCCATGCAAGTCGACAACGTGGCCAGCGGTCGCCTGGATGGTTTAGAAGCTTTGGGCATCACACCTCGCACCTTGGCTAGCGTGTTTTAAACAAGGAGGCGTCATGGCACTCACCTTGGTCGTTGGCAACAAAAACTACTCCTCGTGGTCGATGCGACCTTGGGTGTTGATGACGCAGGCAGGCATTGCCTTCACCGAACAGCGTGTGCGCTTTGACAGTTTTGAACCTGACTCTGCGTTCAAACACGCCCTACAACCCATCAGCCCCGTGGGCAAAGTGCCCGTGCTGGTAGACGACCAGCTCCAGCCAAGCCAAGCCATCTGGGACACGCTGGCCATCTGCGAATACCTGGCCGAGACTTATCCCCACCTACACCTGTGGCCCCAAGACCGAGCAGCACGCGCCCATGCGCGCAGCCTGTGTGCCGAGATGCACGCCGGCTTTGGCCACTTGCGTTCGCTGTGCCCCATGAACATTGAGGCCCATCTGCCCGAAGTCGGCGTACGGCTGCTGCGCGAGCACCCTGCGCTCAGCCAAGACCTGCAACGCATCACAGACATGTGGCAAGGCTTGCTGCAAAGCCATGGAGGCCCTCTGCTGTTTGGCACCTTCAGCATCGCCGACGCCTACTTTGCGCCGGTCTGCATGCGCATCCGTACCTACGCACTGCCTGTGCCTGCCGATGTGCAGGCCTACATCGCACGCGTGGTGGCATTGCCTGGTGTGGCAGCGTGGATGCAGCAAGCCCTGGCCGAGCACGACTTTCGGGCCTTTGAAGAGCCCTACCGGCACGCCTGAAGCGCAGCCCCGCCAGCGCGCGTTTTACACTCGCGCCATGAAAACTTACTTGGTTGGCGGTGCCGTGCGTGACGCTCTGATGGGGCACCCTGGGGCCGACCGCGACTGGGTGGTGGTGGGCGGCACACCCGAGGCCCTGGTGGCCCAAGGTTTCGAGCCTGTTGGGCGCGACTTTCCCGTCTTCTTGCACCCCACCACGCGCGAAGAACATGCCTTGGCTCGCACCGAACGCAAAACCGCACGCGGCTACCGTGGCTTTGCGGTGCATGCCGCACCCGAGGTGACGCTGCAAGAAGACCTGGCCCGACGCGACCTCACCATCAACGCCATCGCCCAAGACCCCGACACGAACGAACTGATCGACCCCTATGGCGGCCAACGCGATGTGCAAGCCAAGGTGCTGCGCCATGTGACCGATGCCTTTCGCGAAGACCCAGTGCGCATCTTGCGCGTGGCGCGCTTTGCCGCGCGTTTTCCCGACTTTGCGGTGGCCCCCGAAACCCTGCAACTCATGCGTGAGATGGTGGACGAGGGCGAGGTAGACGCCCTGGTGAGCGAGCGTGTGTGGCAAGAACTCGCCCGTGGCCTCATGTCTGCACGCCCCTCGCGCATGTTGCAAGTGCTGCGCCAGTGCGGGGCTTTGAAGCGCCTCTTGCCCGAGGTAGACCGTCTTTACGGCGTGCCCCAACGCGCCGAGCACCACCCCGAGGTCGACACCGGCATTCATCTGGAAATGGTGCTCGACCAAAGCGCCTTGGCCCAAGCGCCGCTTGAAGTGCGCTTTGCCTGCTTGTGCCACGACTTGGGCAAAGGCACCACGCCAGCGGACGTGTTGCCACGCCACATCGGCCACGAGCAACGCAGCGCCAAACTGCTGCTGGCCGTGTGCGAACGCTGGCGTGTTCCGGTGGAGTGCAAAGCCCTGGCCGATGTGGTGGCGCGTGAGCACGGCAACATCCACCAAAGCCAAAGTTTGGGTGCCCAAGCGGTGTTGCGTTTGCTGCTGCGCTGCGATGCAGTGCGCCGGCCCGAGCGGTTTGCGTTGGCCTTGCAAGCGTGTGAGTGCGATGCCCGTGGGCGCTTAGGGCGCGAGCAGGACGACTACCCGCAGCGTGCGCGTTTGACGCGCTTGCTGCAAGCGGCTTTGTCGGTGGACAGTGCATCGGTCAGTGCACGAGCTTTGCAAGAAGGTCTGACCGGGCCAGCAGTGGGTGCGCGTTTGGATACTGCGCGCTTGGCGGCTATTTCGTTGGCGCTTTAGTTCTTCTCGTTCTTGCTCTTGCTCTCTTGCGATTGAAGTGAGACGCAACGAAGCGGCAAGGGCGGCAACCGCTCTGCTCCTACGCCGCTACGCGGCTCGATGTCGCTGCCGCGGTCACCACCCTTGCCACTTCGTTGCCGGGTACGCCCGCCGTTTTCAACACACGACATCAAGCCTCGCGTCAAACGGTGAGGGCTGTGCCTGCGTCAGCGACATTGAGCCGCGCCAGCGGCGTAGGAGCAGAGCAGGTGCAGCCCTCGACGTTTGACACAACAGGGAAGTCCGAATCATCACAGGCCAGCAGCAATAACATACCGCGTCAAACGCCGAGGGTTGTGCCTGCGGCAGCGACATCGAGCCGCGCCAGCGGCGTAGGAGCAGAGCAGGTGCAGCCCTCGACGTTTGACACAACAGGGAAGCCCGCATCAAACGCCGAAGGGCAGTTCAAATGACCTTGGCAATCAACGCACAGACGATGCTGAGAATGATCGTCGACGTGAGCGGAATAAAAATCTCGCGCCCAAAGAGGCGAAAACGAATGTCCCCCGGCAAGCGTCCAAACCCGAGTTTTTGCAACCACGGCGTCACACTGTTGATCAACAACAGCGCCAAAAACACCACCAAGAGCCAGCGAAACATGGCGTGTCCTTAAAGCGTGTGACTGCGGTCGCCCTGGGCAAAACCCATAGGCTCCCAAGGCTCGCCGGTGCCAAAGGCGATCACCTTGAACAGCTCGCCCATCTCGTGCTCGGTGATCAGCTTTTGCGCCATCGCCTTCTCAGGCAGGGGCGCATCCACCAGCGGAGGCAACAAACCGCTGTTGATCAAAAAATGTGCTTGGCTGGTGTAACCCAGCACATTCAAGCCCGCGTCTTGGCCGGCCAAGGCCACACCGGTGAAGTTCACATGGGCGGTGATGTCTTTGGCCCCCACATCGTGCAGCGGGTCAGGGTCGGCCTTGTGCAGTTGGTGGCACATCAAGGTGCCCATGTGACGTTGGGGGTGAAAGTACTCGTGCTCGGGAAACCCGTAGTCGATCAAAAAGGCGGCGCCGCCTTTGCCGCCCGCTGCCACGCTGGCGTTCATGCGGTCGGCCAGGGTGCGCACAAAGGCTTCGGCTTGGGTGTGAATTTCAGTCAGGTAATCGTGCGCACCCTCCAACTCAACGGGTGGGCGCAGCTCGGTCACACGGTCTTGCCATTGCAGCGGCTGGGCCGCGTCGCCTGTCCACACCACGCCGCGCTCATGCCACACACCTTGCGTGCGCACCAACAGCTGCACCGGCATGGCGTCGAGCACCTCGTTGCCCACCACCACGCCGCTCAGTTGCTCAGGCAAGGCGTCCACCCACTGCACCTTGGCTGCATGCGCGTGCAGGCAGGCTTGCTGGCGTGCGCGCAGGCTGCCCGACAAATCCACGATGGTGTAGCGCTGAATGGTGTCGCCCAGGGTGTCGAGCAGTTGCAGTGCCAAGGCGCCGGAACCCGCACCAAACTCCCACACCTCGTCGGTACCTGTCACCGCCAGCGCCTCGCGCACCGAGTGGGCCAGGGTGCGACCAAACCAGGGGGACATTTCGGGGGCGGTCACAAAGTCGCTGCCGCTCTCAGGCGTGGTGCCGAACTTGCGCAAGTCGTTGGCGTAGTAGCCCAAGCCCGGCGCGTACAGCGCGAGCGCCATGAAACGGTCAAAGCCTAGCCAGCCACCGGCCTTGGCAATGGCACGCTGAATCAGGGCATAGAGGGCGCGTTGCGCGGGGTCTTGAGATAATTTGTGAGAATCCATGGTTCTACCGAATCTTGGCGCGCATCCTACCGCCTCACCACACACATGACTTCTTGGGCACTCATCACCGGCGGCAGCGTTCGCCTGGGCCGTGAAACCGGCTTGGCCTTCGCACGCGCGGGCTGGAACGTGGCGTGCCACTACAACCGCTCTGCCGACGCGGCGCAAGCCCTGTGTGTCGAGCTGCGCGCTTTGGGCGTGCAAGCCCTGGCCGTGGCTGGCGAGTTGGAAGACGAAGTCAGTTGCCAGCATATTTTTGACACCACGGTGGCCACCACCGGCACCCACCTGCGCTGCATCGTCAACAACGCCTCTTTGTTCGTGCCCGACGAGGGCAGCGACTTTGACGAGACCCAAGCCCTGGCGCAGCTCAAAGTCAATCTCATGGCGCCGATGCGTTTTGGCAAGTGGCTGGCCGCTTTGCATGGCCATGGCGCAGCGCCTCAGCCCCAGGTGTCAGCCAACACCATGGCGACCAACACCACCGAGTCCATGCCGGTCACTGCGCAGAGTGCGCACCTTGCCTCACGCTTGGCCGCTCCGAGCGTGGTGCACGTGCTCGACCAAAAGGTGTTCAACCTCAACCCCGATTATTTTTCGTACACCCTGTCCAAGCTCGCACTCGAACGCGCGGTCAGTTTGCAAGCGCAGTCGCTGGCACCCACCTTGCGCGTCAACGCGGTGGCACCTGGATTGATGTACTTGAGCGGCCCCCAATCGCAAGACAACTTTGACCGCGCAGCCAAAGCCAACCTGCTGCGCCAACCCATCGCCCCAGCCGACGTCGCCAACACGGTGGTGTTTCTGGCCAACAACCCCAGCATCACCGGCACCACCGTGCGGGTGGACAACGGCCAACACTTGGTGCCGCTCTCGCGCGACATCATGTTTGTGGTCGAGGAACTTTTCAAACCATGATCGATACCCTTTTGCTCCATTGCCGCCGCTTGTTTTTACGCGGCCTCACCGTACAAGCCCAGATTGGCGTGCACGACTTTGAACAGCATGCGCCGCAACGCATCGTGATCGACGTGGACTTGTACGTGTCTTTCGAAGGCACCAGCCCCAAGGACGACCGCATCGACGAAGTGGTGGACTACGACTTTGTGCGCGCCGTGGTGCATGGCCGCATTGCCAAAGGCCACATTGGTCTGCAAGAAACTTTGTGCGACAACATCTTGACCCACTTGCTCGAACACACGGGCGTGTTAGCTGCGCGCGTGTCCACCCGCAAACCCGATGTCTACCCCGATTGCGAAGCCGTCGGCGTGGAAGCCTTTCGTGCCAAACCCGGAGTGCTGTGACCATGGCACTGTCCAAAGGCACCCAAATTCTCACGCTCAATGGCTTGCGCTTTGATGCCAACCTAGGCATCTTGGAACACGAAAAAACCGATCCACAACCCATCCAGGTGGACGCCGAACTCAACTTAGGCACCCAACCCCTGCTACCGCATGACGACGACATTGGCCACGTGCTCGACTACCGCAAGGTGCGCCAGATCATCATCACCGAGTGCACCGCAGAGCACGTCAATTTGCTGGAGAGCTTGATTGGCAAACTGGCCCATCGCCTGATGCAACTGCCCGGCGTGCTGGGCGTTCGGGTGAAAATTGCCAAGCTGGAAATTTTTGACGACTGCGAAGTGGCGATTCGCATGGAAACAGGACAATGGAACTAAGGGCGCAACACGCTTGCCGCCCTGCACTCAACGCACGCACACCATGACCACCACCGCCAAAGACCCTCAGCAAATCAAAATCGAACACGAGACCCACAAGTTGGAAAAACGCCTGTGCCGTCAGGTGGGTCAAGCCATCGTCGACTACAACATGATCGAAGAGGGCGACAAGGTCATGGTCTGCATGTCGGGCGGCAAAGACAGCTACGGCATGCTCGACATCTTGCTCAAGATGCAAGCGCGCGCGCCCATCCGCTTTGAGTTGATCGCCGTCAACCTGGACCAAAAGCAACCCGGCTTCCCGGCCGACATCTTGCCCAAATACCTGACCGAAGTCGGCGTGCCGTTTCGCATTGAAACGCAAGACACCTACTCGATCGTGAAAGACAAAATTCCCGAAGGCAAGACCATGTGCAGCCTGTGCAGCCGTTTGCGCCGGGGCATTTTGTACCGCGTGGCAGGCGAGTTGGGCTGTAACAAAATTGCGCTGGGCCACCACCGCGACGACATTTTGCAAACCTTCTTTTTGAACATGTTCTTTGGCGGCAAGCTCAAAAGCATGCCCCCCAAACTGGTGAGCGACGGCGGCGACCACATGGTGATTCGCCCCATGGCCTATGTGAGCGAGAAAGACCTGGTGCGCTGGGCAGCACACCGCGAGTTCCCCATCATCCCGTGCACGCTGTGCGGCAGCCAAGACGGCTTGCAACGCCAAGTGGTGGGAGAGATGCTGCGCGAGTGGGAAAAGAAGTTTCCGGGTCGCATTGAAAACATGTTTGCCGCGCTACAAAACGTGGTGCCCTCGCACCTGCTGGACCACTCGAAGTTTGACTTCAAAAACCTGGTGACCACCGGCGTGGCGTCGGATGACGGCGACAAGGCCTTTGACCACGAAGAGTTTGCGGTGCCTAGCTTGCCGGGTTTGCAAGTGGTGCGCTTGAGCGACTGAGCAGAGCGCCAGCGCCCAAAGAAAAAGCCGCTCAATGAGCGGCTTTTTTGCGCAACAAAAAATTACAGCTTGAACGCCACCACTTTTTGCGTTTGCTCGCCCAGGCCTTCGATGCCTAAGGTCATCACGTCACCGCGCTTCAAGAAGATAGGTTGTGGCTTGCCATCTTTCTTCTTGCCCAGGCCCACGCCTGCGGGCGTACCGGTAGCAATCACGTCGCCGGGGTACAGGGTCATGAACTGGCTCACATAGCTCACCAGCTTGGCGGCACCGAAGACCATGGTCTTGGTGTTGCCCGACTGCATGCGCTCGCCGTTGAGGTCCAACCAAATGTCCAATTTCTGGGGATTGGGCACATCGTCGCGTGTGACCAACCAGGGGCCGATGGGGCCGAAGGTGTCGCAACACTTGCCCTTGTCCCAAGTGCCGCCGCGCTCGAGTTGGAACTCGCGCTCGCTGACGTCGTTGATCAAGGTGTAACCCGCCACGTGGTCGAGTGCGCTTTTTTGCGACACATAACGGGCCTTGGTGCCAATCACGATGCCGAGTTCCACTTCCCAGTCGGACTTGACCGAGCCCTTGGGCAACATCACATCGTCGTTGGGGCCTTGGATACAGCTGGTGGGTTTCATGAACACCACGGGTTCTTTGGGCAATGCCATGCCGGCTTCGGCGGCGTGGTCAGCGTAGTTCAAGCCAATGGCCACAAACTTGCCCACACCTGCGACGGGGCAACCCAGACGAGGCTTGCCTTTGACCAAAGGCAGCGACGCGGTTTTGAGGCGGCGCAGCTTGGCCAAGGTGGCGTCACCGAGGTATTGGGGCAGCAAGTCGGGGATGACAGCGCTCAGGTCACGCAGCTTGCCATCGGCGTCAATCAAACCGGGTTTTTCTTTGCCGGGGTTGCCATAACGAACCAATTTCATGGGTTGCCTTTCAGGTTAAACAGTCATTCGAAGCGCTCATGCGTTGCATGAGGTGCGGGCGGATTATGGCGCCTTGGGCGAGCGCCTCACTTCGCGTGGGCGACAAAGGCCGAGCACAGGCCGTCAAACCAACAGCGTGAGGGCAGCGTCCAAATGTTCCAGCGGTGAACGTTTGAAGCCCGAGCGCGCGAAGCGCTGCAAGTTGCCCAGGGCCAGCGCCACCAAGGCGGCGGCGCGCACTTGGGCGTCCACCGTGGGGGTGGGCGACTGACGCGCTTGGGCTGCAGCACGCAGCACTTGACGCAGGGCCGACTCAATGCGGTCAAACAACTGGTTCATACGCTGATGCAAGCGCTCATGTTCAAACACCAAAGCATCGCCCACCATGACGCGGGCCATACCCGGGTTCTTTTCGCCAAACTGCAACAACACGGTGACCATGCGTGCTGCCTTGTCGGCCCCGTCACCCTCGCGTTCTGCGATTTGGTTGATCAAGGTGAACAGGCTGCTTTCGATGAAATCAATCAGCCCTTCAAACATCTGCGCTTTGCTGGCAAAGTGGCGATACAGCGCCGCCTCGCTCACCTCTAATTTGGCCGCCAAAGAAGCGGTGGTGATGCGCTCGGCACCCGGCTGCTCCAGCATGCTCGCGAGGGTTTGCAAAATTTGCGCACGCCGCTCACCGGGCTTCATGCGCTTGCGGCTGACGCCCTCGGCAGAGGCATGGGTCGCATCAGAGTCGGGGACAGAAGCGGCGTCAGACATGGGCGGCCTTGATAGTTAGTGCGACCTAATCATGGTGCCGAAGGCCTGATCGGTCAAGATCTCCAGCAACATGGCGTGTGGCACTCGGCCATCGATGATGTGCACCGCGTTGACCCCGCTCTTGGCAGCATCCAGGGCGCCACTGATCTTGGGCAACATGCCGCCGCTGATGGTGCCGTCGGCACACAGCTCGTCAATGCGACGTGGTGTCAACTCGGGCAGCAACTGGCCTTGTTTGTCGAGCACGCCGGGAATGTTGGTGAGCATCAACAGCTTTTCAGCTTGCAGCACAGTGGCCAGCTTGGCGGCCACCACGTCGGCGTTGATGTTGTAGCTCTCGTTGCTTTCTCCAAAACCAATCGGACTGATCACGGGGATGAAAGCGTCGTCCTGCAAAGCTTTGACCACGCTGGGGTCGATGCTGACGATGTCGCCCACCTGGCCCACGTCGTAGGCTTTGCTGGGGTCTTGGCTGTCGTGCAGCACCAGTTTGCGGGCGCGAATCATGGCGCCGTCACGCCCGGTCAAGCCCACCGCCTTGCCGCCGGCTTGGTTGATCAGGCCCACGATGTCTTGCTGCACTTCGCCACCCAGCACCCACTCCACCACTTCCATGGTTTCAGCATCGGTCACGCGCATGCCCTGCACAAACTCGCCCTTTTTGCCCAAACGCTTGAGAGCCGTTTCAATTTGCGGCCCCCCGCCGTGTACCACCACGGGGTTCATGCCCACCAGCTTGAGCAACACCACGTCTTCGGCGAACGCCTGTTGCAGCAAGGGGTCGGTCATGGCGTTGCCGCCGTATTTGATGACCAAGGTCTTGCCGTGGAATTTGCGGATGTAGGGCAACGCCTGGGCCAGGATGTCGGCCGGGTTCAAAGTGCTCATGTCAAAAGCTCCGAAGGTCAGTCCATGTGATCGTCTTGGGGGGCAGCATTCGCGGCAGGCGTTTGTGGGCCCAACACCAAATCGCGCACCATTTCACGCAGCAGTTTTTTCTCTTGGAAACTCAGCGCACGTTCCAGCACGCGACGCACACCCAGCAACAGTTGACGGTCCACCTCTTGTGGAATGCCACGGGTGTTGTGCAGTTCTTCGCGCAGCTCTTCGCGCAGGTCTTCGGGCTCGTCGGCCCACCAGGCTTGAATGACGGTGTTGAGTTGCTCGCGCAGTTGCTCGGGGTCCATCGCCGGGGCAGCGTGCACCGCAGCGTTGCCGTGACGAGGCTGTGCGCCATCGCGCAGGTTTTGCGCACCCAAGACCACACGGTGGTCGGCTTGCGACAGCAAGCGTGCCCAACCCGGGTCATCACGCTGCAATTGGTTCATGTTGCGCGAGGCTTCATCGGCCAGCAAATGCACGGCCACGCCATGCAGCTGAGCTTCGTCGATCAAGCTGAGGAGGCGCTCGTCATCGCTGCCTACCAAAATGTGCTCGCAAGCTTGACGCTCAGCCAAGCGCTTGAGGTCAGCCCCCAACGCACGCAAGATGGACACACCACCGTCTTGGCTGTGCGGCAGCACAGCACGGCTGATTTGGGCGTCCACCACTTGGTCTTCAGCGCTGTCGCTGTACCAATAAATGCGGCGCAAGTTCAGGTCCAGGCCATTGTTCACCAACGCATGGCCCAACAAAGTGAGCAGGTGTTGACGGGTGTTGTCTTGAGCGGCTTCGGTTTGCCCCTGCAACCAGGCCAGAAAACGGGCGTCGATCAAGGCAATGCAAGATTCGGCGCTGTTGTGCGCGCCACCGTGGGAAGAGTGTTGACGTTTCATGAAATGACTAAAGGAAGAAAAAAGTAAAAAGGTAAAGCCAGCTTGTGGATGCACTAACTCTGCGCGTCTACAAGCTAGCCCTATTCTAGGACGCCCGACCAGGGACTGGCGACGATAATTGCGCCATGAATCATCCAATTTTGATCACTGGCGGCACCGGCTTCATTGGCTCGCACACTGCCGTCGTGTTGGCGCAAGCGGGTCAACCGGTGGTCATTTTGGACAACCTGTGCAACAGCAGCCCCAAAGTGCTGGACCGGTTGGCTCGTCTGGGCGTGCGCCCGCTAGAGTTTGTACAAGCCGACATCCGCGACGCACAAGCACTGGACGCTGTGTTTGCTCGTCACACCTTTACAGGGGTGGTGCACTTTGCCGGGCTCAAAGCCGTGGGGGAATCGGTGGCGCAACCCCTGCGCTACCTTGACAACAACGTCAGTGGCACCTTGAGCCTGCTGCAAGCCATGGACCGCGCCGACGTGCGCCGCATCGTGTTCAGCTCATCGGCCACGGTGTATGGCGACCCCGCCGTGGTGCCCATTCCCGAGACTGCCCCGCTCACTGCCACCAACCCTTATGGCCGCAGCAAGCTGATGTGCGAAGACGCCTTGCGTGAACTGCACGCTGCCGATCCACGTTGGCACATCGCCATCCTGCGCTATTTCAATCCCGTGGGTGCGCACGAAAGCGGCTTGCTGGGCGAAGCCCCCAACGGCATTCCCAACAACTTGATGCCCTACATCACCCAAGTCGCCCTGGGGCAACGGGACGCGCTGCAAATTTTCGGCAACGACTACCCCACGCCCGACGGCACCGGCGTGCGCGATTACCTGCATGTGATGGACCTCGCACAAGGCCATTTGGCCGCCTTGCAAGCCTTGGACACGCCCAAACTGCTGACCGTCAACCTGGGCACGGGCCAAGGTGTGAGCGTGCAGCAAATGGTGGACACCTTTGCACACGTCAACGGCGTGCCCATTGCACACCGCGTGGTGGCACGTCGCCCTGGGGATGTGGCCCAATGCTTGGCCGACCCCAGCCAAGCCAAAGCGCTGCTGAAGTGGCACACCCAACTCGGGCTGGAGCGCATGTGCGCCGACGCTTGGCGTTGGCAATCGATGAACCCACAAGGCTTTGACACCCCCCTATGAGCACACGCGACGACGGCACCTTGTCTTTGTTTGGCGACGAGCCTTTGCCCCCAGCCACACCTGCGCCCGAGACCAAAAAACCGCGCGTCAAACGCATCGCGCCTGAACCGACCGAGGCGCCGCCCGTGGTGGCTGACATCGCTCCTCCCTCTGCCACCGATTCAGAGCCGCAACCACGCCGCAACAGCCCTTGGGCCACCACCCATGCACCCACACCACCAATTGCCCACAAACCCCATGTGATGCTGGTCATCACCAAAGGCGAGGTCGGTGGCGCCCAAAGCCATGTGCAGGCCTTGTGCGAGGCCTTGCACACCCGGGTGAACTTCACCGTGGTGATTGGTGGCCCGCCCGAAGACTCGGTACTGGGCGAGCAGCTACAAGCCCTGGGCGTGCGCGTGTGCCCTATGCCCGCCATGGTGGAGTCCATGTTGCCCTGGCGCCTGTGGCCGGCCGTGCAGCAACTGATTGCGTTGATTGAAGCCAACCCACCAGACCTGATTCATGCCCACAGCGCCATTGCCGGACTGGCCGCACGCCTAGCCTGCCAGCGCACGGCGCGCCCCGTGGTCTACACCGTGCATGGCTTTGGGTTCAAAGCTGAAATTCCATGGCTGCGCCGTCACCTCGCCTCACTGGCCGAGCGTGCCTTATCGGGCTGGACCACGCAAATGATTTGCGTCTCGGCCTTTGAGCGCGCCCTGGCCCACCAACTGCCCATCGCACAAGAACGCGTGCATGTGATTGCCAACGGCATTGCACGCTTGAGCACGACCAACACCGCGTCCGACGCGATGCCCCCCGCCGCCCCTTCTCTGGGTGAGCAAGAACACCTGCTGCCAAGCGCTCACGAGCGCGCGCTCCCGAACACGACAACGACGCCGCGCCTGATCATGGTGGCGCGCATGAAGTCGCCCAAGCGGCACGACCTGCTGCTGCGCGCCTTGGCCAAAGTGCGCGACTGGCTAGGCCATGAGTTGCCCGTCACCTTAGCGGGCGATGGCCCCTTGCTGAGCAAGCACCAAGCCCTGGCTCAGCAGTTGGGACTAGAACACATCACCTGGGCTGGCGATGTGAACCATGTGGCCGAGTTGTTGACGCAGCACGACGTGTTTGTGCTGCTGTCCGACCACGAAGGCATGCCCATCACCGTGCTCGAAGCCATGCGTGCTGGCCTGCCCGTGCTGGCCAGCGATTTGCCTGGACTGCGCGAGCAAGTGATGCACGGCCATGAAGGCCTGCTGGTGGCCAACACCGAACAAGCCGTGGCACACCAGTTGTTGCGCCTGGCACAAGACCCGGCCCTGCGCCAGCGCTTGGGGCATGCAGCACAACAGCGCTTTGAAGCGCAGTTCACGCTGGGCGACATGGCCGAGCGCGTGATGGCGGTGTACCAACAGTGCTTGCAAGAAGACTTTGCCACCTCGCGCCCGAGCACCACCTTGGGCTCCGCCTTGGTGTCGGCCACGGTGCGTCGCCGTGACGCGCTGCAAAGCTGGACACTTTGGGGCGCCTGGCTGCTGTTGCCCAGTTTGCTGTTGGCTCATGGTTTGGAAAACCTCGGCTGGGTGACCTACCAATTTGCCGACACCTTGTGGTGGTGCGCCCTGCCGTATGCGTTGGCGGCACAACTGCTGATGCGCGCCTCGCACTTGCCCTTGGCTGAACGCAGCGCTGTGCTGTGGGTGTCCACCTCGGCGCCGTTCCTCTTCACGCCCCTGGGCTTTGCACTGTTGCAACACCCCTACTCACGCGCCGCGGTGGTGTGGGCCTATGCAGCCACCACGCTGTGGCTGTGGTGGGGTTACCGTCGCCGCGTGGGGCAACGCGCGCTGCACCTGGTGCACCTGGACGCCAACATCCCCGAACAACTGACCCGCAGCCTGCAGCCGCAAGCGCTGGACCCACGCGCCATCAGCTTGCAAGCGTGGGATGTCGGCGCAACCGTCGCCCTGCCCGCGTGCGACGGCGTGGTGTTGGACCGCCATGTGCCCAACACGCCAGAGCGCACCCGACTGCTGAGCCAACTCAAGATGCAGCACCTGCGTCTCTACAGCGTCGAAGCCGTGGCCGAGCTGGTGAGTGGACGCAAGATGCTGCCTGCTGCCGCAGATGCGCTGTGGGAGATCGACAACGACCCCGGCTACGACCGCCTCAAGCGCTTGATCGACCTGAGCTTGGTGCTGCTGCTCGCCCCCCTGTGGTTGCCTTTGGCGCTGGCAGTCGGTGTGGCGGTGCGCTACGACTCGGCAGGCCCAGCGCTGTATTCGCAAACACGCATTGGCCGCTACGGCCAAGCCTTCAGACTGTGGAAGTTTCGCAGCATGGTGCATGGCGCGTCCGCGCCCGCCACACGCTTTGCACAGACCGATGACCCACGCATCACACGCGTGGGGCAGTTCATTCGCCGCACCCGGCTCGACGAGTTGCCTCAGCTGTGGAATGTGCTGTGGGGCCAGATGAGCTTGATCGGCCCTCGCCCTGAACAAGCGCCTTTTGTGCGCGACTTTGCCACCACCATCCCCAGCTACCCTTACCGACACCTGGTGCGCCCCGGCTTGACCGGCTGGGCCCAAGTGCAACACGGTTACGCCGACAGCGCCGACAGCACGCGCGTGAAACTCAGCTACGACCTGTACTACGTGGCGCACTACTCACTCGCACTGGACTTGTTGATCGCCGTCAAGACCGTGCGCACCGTGCTCACCGGCTTTGGTGCGCGATGAACACCGACGCTTCAAAGTGAGCCAGACCATGCGCCACGTGTTGATGTTGGAAGAACCCGGCTGGGGCGGCGTGGCCACCATGTGCCTGACCTTGCAACAGGCCTTGGGCGAAGCCAACTGGCAGATCACCGCCTTGCCCTGGCGTCAAACCCATTGGCCCACCCTGGTGCAAGCGGCCAAGCAACACGATGTGATTTTGGCCAGCCACAACTTTGGCCCCACCTACTGCGGCGCCGCCCTCAAAGCCCTGAGCGGCACACCCCTGGTGAGCTGGGTGCATGGCCCATTGCAAGACGTGCTGAAAGAAGCCCGCGCCTCGGTGATGAAAAAAACTTGGCTGCGCTTGATCTACCGTCAGGTCGACCACTTTGTCTCGGTGTCACGCACGACCGAAAACTCGCTGCTGGGCTTTGTCAAACAACTCCACCGCACGCAGCGCAGCCACGTGGTGCCCAACGCCATGGCGCCCATGCCTGCGGGGCAGCCCATTCATGTGCACGCCGGCCATGGAGGAGAAAGCGGCATACCGCCGCTGCTGCTTGGCTATGTGGGGCGTTTGTCGGCCGAGAAGCGTCCAGGCTTGTTGCTCGACACCTTGCGCTTTTTGCCCGACGAGGCACAACTGGGTATCGTGGGTGACGGCCCCTTGCACCGCCACTTGGCCCACCAGGGCATGGACTTGCTGATGCAAGGCAGGTTGCATTTTTTGGGCAAACACCCCAGCGGCGCGAGCTTGTACACCCCATGGGAGATGACGCTGCTGACCTCTCGCTTTGAAGGCTGTCCCATGACCGCGTTAGAGTCGCTCGCCTGCGGAGTGCCCTGCGTGACCTTGCCCATTCCCGCCCTGCGCGAGTTGTTTGACCGCGATGCGCCCTATCTGTTGGCACGTGGTGACGCGCCCGTGGCATTGGCCGAGGCGGTGATGACGGTGCTGAGTTTGCCGCCCGAACAAGTCAAGACCGACATGGCGCGCATCGTGGCCCGGCACAACCTGCCGGCATTCACCCAAGCTTGGCAAGAGGTGTTGCGCGCATGCTGATTCACTTTGTACGCAACGGCTCCGCTTACTTGCCAGAGCTCGATGCCTATGCCGCGTTTTTGCAAGACCGTGGTCACCAGGTGCAAGTGCACGACGACAGCACCAGTGTGCCCACCAGCGCATCGGTGGTGTGGTGGATGTGTGGTCGTGTGCCCTACACAGAGGCGCATCGTTTGCGCCAGGCATTTCATGTGCATGAATACGCGTCAGCCTCGGTGCCACCGCACGCGTGGCTGAAAGACCAAATCAAACACTGGACCCAGCCCAGGCCCGACTATCGGATTTACCAAAACGGCTGGGTGCGTGAGCGTTTGGGCTTTGGCAACTCGGTGCCCAGCGCCTTGCGCGACATGGGCGTGGCCCAGCACTTCTTCGATGTGGCCCAGCGTCGCGACTTGCCCGCGCCTGAATTCGACTTGGTGTATTTGGGCGAGATGAATCGCTTGTTGCCCTTTGTTCCCATGCTGCACAGCATCCACGCGGCAGGTCGACGCTTGTTGCTGATCGGCGATGTGCCTGAGGCGTTGCAGGCGCAGTTGCCTGCCTCGGTCACCTGCACGGGCCGTGTGCCACACACCCACGTGCCCGAACAGTTGCGCCGCGCACGGTTTGGCTTGAACCTGGTGAGCAATGTCGTGCCCTACAACCAGCAAACCTCCACAAAACTGTTGGAGTACTGCGCGGTGGGTTTGCCTGTGGTGAGCAACGACTACGCCTGGGTGCGCTACTTTGCGGCGCAACACCAAGGCAACTTCTTGCTGTTGCGTGCTGAGCTCAGCAGCTGGGAAACTAACTTTGGCGAAGCGCTCGACGTCTTTCCCTACGTGGTGCCTGACGTGCAAGCCTTGGCCTGGCCGCAGGTGCTGGCCAAATTGCCACTCTGGCAACACCTGCTAGGTTGACAGCCCATGCAACAGCCTCGTTGGCGCCAACTGCCCTCATCTAGCCACACCGTGGCCTTGGCCAGCTTGGTGGCGTTTGGCACCCAGGTGGTGTTTGCGCTGCTCATGCTGCGCTTGTTCACGCCACAAGAGGTGGGTGAGTTTTCTCTATTGAGCCAGATCGGCTTTTTTTGGATGACGCTGGCCCTGGCCCAAGCCCCCTTGAGCTTGCTAGCCAATGCCCATGCGCCTGCAAACGATGCGCTGCGCAGCGCATGGCGAAGCAGTCTGCAACGCGGTCTGTGGTTGCTGCCCCTGGCCGCTGCTGCCGTGTGGCTCAGTGGCTTAAACGCCGGCTCAGCGTTGCTGTGGGTGCTGCTGTTAGCGGTGTGTCAAATGGCTTGGGTGTTGGCACAAAGCTTCACCCTGCGCGTGGGGACACGTTGGCAACAGGCCACCGTGCGCGTGGTGCCCCCTCTCACAGCGGCGCTGACGGCTCTGGGCGGCGCATGGATGGCCTGGTCTGGCCCAACCCTGGTGTGGTCGGCGGTGCTGGGCTACGCCGTGGGCGCAGCGTGGCTGGCACCTGCCTGGCAGGCCACGCCCGATGCGCATGCACAGCACCTGCCGCACATGCCCATCAACCCGGCCCCCGTCCACACACAGTCAGACCCGCGCAGCGCGCGCTTGCGTTTTGCGCACACGTTGAGTGACGCACTGCTGGCCACCTGCCTGGTTGTGGTGTGGCAACGGCTCTATGGCGCACAAGACACCGGTTGGTTGACCGCCTTGTTGCGCGTCTTGGGCTTTGTGCCAGCGCTGGTTCACATGGCCTGGGCCCAGGTGGTGCTGGCACAAGGTCATGCGCCACAGCACCTCCACCCTCGCCGCACGGCTGGACTGTTAGGTTTGGTCGCCGCGGCCTGCGTGGTTGGGCTGGGATGGGTGTGCACCTTGGCTCTTGAATGGCATTGGCTGGACACGCGCTGGACGGGCATTTGGATCTACATAGTGCCTGTGGCCGGATGGCAGGTTGGGGCCTGCCTGTTAGCGGCGTTCAGCCATCGCCCATTTCAAACCCACGCAGCCGTCCGCTATTCATGGGCGTGCATCGCGTTGACGTGTGTGCAAGCGGTGGTGTTGTGGGGGCCTGTGCTGGCGAGTTCAACACCAGATGCGGCACAGCACATCGTTACGTTTGCAAGCGTCAGCGGCTTGGGGTTGTTGGCTTTGACCGTGTGGGTGGCACGCTTGCGCTAAGAGCGATTGTGTTGGCCGGCTTGCGGGCATGGCATCGCTTAAACCCGATGGGTCAAACGCGCCGACACCACCAGGTTGTCGGCCCACACAGAACGCCACGCCACACACCTTGCAAATACACGCCCTTTGAGGGACGAGGCAGGTGCAATTTGCGCACAGATGGCATTGCAGCCAACATAGCCCGCACGCGCCAACACCTTCAGCACCGTGAATGGTGAGTACCAGCAGAGGTGGTCGGTGTTGATGCATTCCACACCATGCCAGGCATTCCAGAGGTTGCGCAAACTCAAACCATTGGGCACAGAAACCACCAAGGTGGCGCCTGGGGCGGTGTGGGCCACGCGCTGCAAGAACGCAATCGGGTTGTGAAGGTGTTCCATCACGTCAGGGAGCAACACATGGGTGGGCTGAAATTCATCCACCAGGCGCTGAAAAGCGGAATCAAAAATATCCAGGCAATGCAGGTCGGTGACGCCCAGCTGCGTGGCCAAGGCCACCGCATCGGCATTGATGTCCACGCCAACACATGCTGCGGCCACCTGCTGCACTTGGTCGTGCAGCCACACGCCTTGTTGCAACTTGTCGGCAATCAAGGGGGCATGGTCGGCAAACCCCAAATGCAACACGCGCCCGCCACGCACAGCATCGCACAACACCGCGTTGCGGCCTCGGGCGTCAAACGGCCAAGCGACGGGGAAACGGGCATCGGCATCGAACGAAGCATCACGCAACAACGAGGCCCACTGACCCTCGGCGCGACTCTGCGATGCGTCTGGATGAGGCATCAAAAACTGGCGAAGAGGGTGGGCGCGTTGGCGTCTTTGGCAGCCAACAGCGGTGGCGCAGACAACAGATGCAACGGCCATTCCACACCCACAGCAGGATCGCTCCACAGCAAACTGCGTTCGAACTCCGGGTGGTAATAGTCGGTGGTTTTGTACAAAAACTCGGCGCTCTCGCTCGTCACCAAAAAACCATGGGCCAAACCTTCAGGCACCCACAGCTGACGTTTGTTTTCTGCCGACAACTCTAGGCCAAACCATTGGCCATAGGTTTTGGATTCGCGACGAATGTCGACCGCCACATCAAACACCGAGCCTTGCGTGACACGCACCAACTTGCCCTGCGGGTGCTGCACCTGGTAGTGCAAACCACGCAACACCCCTTGGCTCGACTTGCTGTGGTTGTCTTGCACAAAGGTTCGCTCTAAACCGGTGGCTTGCGCGAAGTCGCGTGCGTTGAAGCTCTCAAAAAAGAAGCCACGCGCATCGCCAAACACCTTGGGCTCCAAAATCAACACACCGTCAATGGGTGTGGGGGTCACTTGATAGGGCATGGCTTACTTCAACAAACTGAGCAAGTACTGGCCGTAACCATTTTTAGCCAAAGGTGCGGCCAACTTGCCGAGCTGCGCTGCATCGATCCAGTGCTGGGCAAAGGCAATTTCCTCAGGGCACGCCACCATCAAGCCCTGGCGTTTTTGCAAAGTGGCAATGAAGCTGGCTGCTTCCATCAGGCTTTCGTGTGTACCCGTGTCGAGCCACGCATAACCACGGCCCATGATCTCCACGTTGAGTTGCCCTAACTCCAAGTAACGCTTGTTGACATCGGTGATTTCGAGTTCACCCCGGTGAGAAGGCTTCACGGCAGCAGCGATGTCGCACACCTGCTCGTCGTAAAAATACAAACCCGTCACCGCATAGTTGGATTTGGGTTGCTTGGGTTTTTCTTCAATGCTCAAGGCACGGAACTGCGCGTCAAACTCGACCACGCCATAACGCTCTGGGTCGTGCACGTGGTAGGCGAACACCGAAGCACCCTGGCTGCGTTGGTCGGCCCGTTGCAACTGCTTGACCAAGTCGTGGCCATAAAAGATGTTGTCGCCCAACACCAGGGCGCTGGGGTGGTCCGCCACAAAGTGTTTACCAATGATGAAGGCTTGCGCCAAGCCATCAGGGCTAGGCTGTACAGCGTACTCAATGTGCATGCCCCACTGGCTGCCGTCCCCCAGCAACTCGGCAAAACGCGGCGTGTCTTGTGGCGTAGAAATCACCAGCACCTCGCGAATGCCGCTGAGCATGAGCGTGGTGAGGGGGTAATAAATCATCGGCTTGTCATACACCGGCATCAATTGTTTGCTGACCGCTTGTGTGACCGGGTACAGACGGGTGCCTGAGCCACCCGCCAAGATGATGCCTTTTCTGTTTTTCTGCATAGTCTTTACTTTGACAACAAAGCACCAAGGATACCGTCAACGCCTTGCTGCCAATCTGGCAAGGTGAGGTTGAAGGTGTGTTGCGCTTTGTGCGTGTTTAAACGTGAGTTCAGTGGACGTGGTGCAGGCAGCGGGTATTCAGCGGTGGTGATCGGGTGCACAGCCTCTGGTGTGGCTTTGAGTGACAGTCCGCGCGCGTGCGCACTGGCAATCACGTGCTGTGCATAAGCATGCCACGTGGTCTCGCCACCCGCAGCCACGTGGTACGCGCCCCAGCGCGGGTCATGTGCATCAGCGTCTTGCATGGCTTGCACCATCTGCACCGTGACCTGCGCCAACAAAGCGGTAGAGGTGGGCACGCCCACTTGATCGGCCACCACGCGCAGGCTGTCGCGCTCGGCAGCGAGGCGCAACATGGTTTTTAAAAAATTACCGCCATGTGTGCCCACCACCCAGCTGGTGCGCAGAATCAAATACTTGGCACAGCTTTTTGCCAGCGCTTGCTCGCCTGCCAATTTGCTTTGTCCGTAAACAGACAGCGGATGGGGCATATCTGTCTCTTGCCACGGCTGGTTGCCCGAGCCATCAAACACATAGTCGGTGGAATAGTGCACCACCATGGCACTGCAATGTTGGGCCACCTCGCCCAACACGCCGACTGACAACGCATTGACGGCATGGGCAACATCGGGTTCTGACTCTGCCTTGTCAACGGCGGTGTAAGCCGCTGCATTGACGATGACGGTGGGGACAAAGTTTTGTGTGATGTGCGCCAGCGATTGACGCAGCACGTCGGGTTGTGACAAGTCAGCCTCAATACGCGTGAGGACTTTGACGTCACCCAAGATTTGCAGGGCTGTGGCGAGTTCGTTGCCGAGTTGGCCGTTGGCGCCGAGCAAAAGAATTTTGTGTGGAAGCATGGGCTGGAAATTCAACCGTAGTGCTTGCCCACCCACTGGCGGTAGTTGCCACTTGTCACACCCTCGACCCAGTCTTGGTGGCTCAGGTACCACTGCACGGTTTTGCGAATGCCGGTCTCAAAGGTTTCTTGTGGCTTCCAGCCCACCTCGCGTTCAATCTTGCGGGCGTCAATCGCGTAGCGGCGGTCATGGC
>NZ_NESA01000017.1 GCF_002778315.1 Limnohabitans sp. JirII-31
TATTCGCCACGATGCTCTTGCAACATGCGAACAGCGCGTTCGCGCACTTCGGGGGAAAAACGATTTGATTTGCTCATAGCTCCATCTTCTCAAAGGTTGGAGCCTCCTCAAAACACGGGGCGATTCACCGAACGAGTCAATTCCCTGCTCACCAACTTCTTCGGTCATGACGGAATAAAGCTGGAGGCCCGCGATGGTGAGGACAAAGTCACAGTCAAGTTTGAAGTCACACGGGACGGGAAAGCCGCGTACAACCTCAGCGAGGGAGAGTGCAGCCTAATCGCCTTCTGTTATTTCATGGCGAAGCTTGATGACCCAGAGAGCAAAGGAAAGGATTTGATCATCTACATCGATGATCCAATCTCAAGCTTGGACGGCAATCACATCTTCTTCATGTTCAGCCTGATTGAAAGCTTGATAGCTAAACCAATCAAGAAGAACGGCGCAAACTCATATCGCTACAAGCAACTCTTCATATCCACTCACAACTTGGATTTCCTGAAATACCTTAAGCGCCTATCCATTCCATCAAAAAAGATCCCAGCAGGAGAAGGCAAGACAAAAAATGCAAGCGATCATGAGTACTTCATGATTGAGCGCAATGGAGCTTCAAGCAATGTTCTGCTCATGCCCTCGTATCTTCGGGACTACATCACAGAGTTTCACTACCTTTTTCACCAAATCTACAAGTGCAAAGATCAAGCTGCGGCAGCTGATAGTCACGAGCCGTTCTTCGGTTTCGGCAACAACCTGCGCAAGTTCCTAGAAGCTTTTTTGTTTTTCAAGTTCCCATACCATGATGACAAAAGTGATGCATTTGAGCGAATAAAGAAGTTCTTTGGCGAAGAGGAAGACACCGCTGTCGCTTTGGTAAATCGGCTGAACAATGAGTTTTCCCACCTTGAAGCTGTACCAGATAGGAGTTTCAAGCCCGTTGAGATTCCGGAGATCGCAAAGGTTGCGAACTACGTTCTAGACAAGATCTATGCCTCTGACAAGGTTCAATACAACGCTTTACTCAAAAGTATTGGAGAGCCAGAGCGCACCGAATAGCAAATGGGTCATTCGACCAATTGACCACTCGTCGACTACTAACAAGAACAGGACGCACAGACATGCACGAAATCATCTGCCCTCATTGCAGCAAAGCCTTCAAGATCGACGAGGCGGGTTACGCCGACATTCTCAAGCAGGTGCGTGATGGCGAGTTCGAGCAGCAGTTGCACGATCGGCTGGAGCTGGCCGAGCGGGAAAAGCGCGACGCGATTGCCTTGGCCGAGGCCAATGTCACTAATGCGCTGCAAAAAACAGCGGCTGCCAAAGACACTGAGATTCAGGCGCTGAAAGCCCAGCTCGACGCGGGCGATGTGGCGCGCAAGCTGGCCGTGACGGAGGCTTTGGGCACGGTGAGCAAAGAGCGCGATCAGTTGGCCAACGAGCTGAAGACCGAACAGGAGAGGGCGCGCAACAGCAGCCAAGCGGCAGCCCAGTTGGCCGAGGCCAAGCTGGCTCATGCGTTGCAGGCCGAAGCTGCCAAAAAGGACGCCGAAATTCAGGCGCTGCAAGCCAAGCTGGAGGCCAGCGAGACAACGCGCCAATTGGCCGTCAATGTGGCCGTGAACGAGGCCGTGGGTGTGGTCGCCCGCGAGCGCGATGACTTGAAAAATGACCTCAACCTCATTGCCGTGAAAAATCAGCTGGAAGAGAAAGTCATCAAGGAGCAATACGCCTTGCAGCTGCGCGACCGTGATGGTGAGATTGCGCGCCTGCGGGAAATGAAGGCGCGGCTGTCGACCAAGATGGTGGGTGAAACCCTTGAGCAGCACTGCGAGATCGAGTTCAACCGCATCCGTGCGGCCGCTTTTCAAAGGGCGTATTTTGAGAAAGACAACGACGCCCGTACCGGCAGCAAGGGCGACTATATTTTTCGCGACTCAGACGAGTCGGGCTCCGAGATCGTCTCCATCATGTTTGAGATGAAGAACGAAAGCGACGAGACGGCCACCAAGAAGCGGAACGAAGATTTTCTGAAAGAGCTGGACAAGGACCGCACGGAAAAAGCGTGCGAGTACGCGGTGCTGGTGTCCCTGCTGGAGCCGGAGAGCGAGTTGTACAACAGCGGCATCGTCGATGTGTCGCACCGCTACCCCAAGATGTACGTGGTGCGGCCGCAGTTCTTTGTGCCCCTGATCACGCTGTTGCGCAATGCCGCTTTGAACGCGATGAAGTACAAGTCCGAGCTGGCCCTGGTGCGCTCGCAGAACGTGGACATCACCAAGTTCGAAACCCAGCTGGACGAATTCAAGACGGCGTTTGGCCGCAATTGGCGCCTAGCCTCTGAGGGTTTTGAAGAAGCTGTTCGGCGCATTGACGATGCGATCAAGGACTTGGAAAAAACCAAGGAAGCGCTGCACAAGTCGGCCAACAATTTGCGTCTGGCCAACGACAAGGCCGACGACTTGACGATCAAGAAGCTCACCCGGGGCAACCCCACGATGGCGGCCAAGTTTGCAGAGTTGCCGGGGAATACACCCGACTGAGACGGGGCTCAATGCGCCCCAAGGTAACACCCCTCAGCCCGCACCCCATCCACTTCATCGCCTTCTTCGCTGCACAGCGCAGCAATCAAGGCGTGGTCCACCGCTTGGCCGGGTAGCAGCAACTCTTCGTTCGTCCACCGCTTGACCAAGTGCCCATTGGCCACGCCGCCGGTGTGTGGGGCTTGGTAGGCGCGGCGGTGTTGCATGGTCACGCCGCTGTTGGCGTTGGCAATGAAGCGGCTTTCGCCCAAGGCCCAAGGTTCAAAGTAGGCATTGGCGGCGGCATCCACTTGGCGAAAGTAGTTGCGCGCGCCTTCGGCGTTGAGTTTTTTGCGTACGGTGCGCGTGATGAGGCCTTGCAAGTGGTCGAGCGCTGCATCGTCCATCTGGCTGATGGTGGCTAGGCTCATGTCAATTCCGGCCAAAGCCGGTGTGGCTGCCAATTCGGCGGGCAGCACTTGCACCATGGCTTTCACCACATCGCTGTGTGGTGCCACGGCGGTGGCGATGCCGCGTGTTTGTGGCTGAATGGGGCAGCGAATTTCCACAAAGCGCGGCTTGACGGGGCCTGTGCAGCCGTCGTGGTGGTAGTACTCGCCTTGGCTCAACCGTCCTTTGCTAGAGCGTCCGCGCACATCGCGGTAGGCGGGGTGTTGGGTGTGCACATTCAGGCAGACCACGAGGCCCGTGGTGTCGACCAATTGGTAAAAGGCCTCGCGCCATTCGGGCAAGAGCAGCTTGTCGTGGAGATAGTCACTGGGTGTAGCTTCCCCTTGTCCTGCTTGGCCTTCAATGACCAATACAAAGGGCTTGGGCCGACGCACGCGCCACAAGGCATTGGCAAATTCCAGCACCGAGGTGGTGGTGTCAGGGGGTGTGCCAGCGCTGTGGCCCGCAGTGTGGAGCATTGTGAAAATTGTGGGGGGTTGGGTCCGAATGGGGCTCGAACACTGGACTGAAGACAGCATCAATTTTAGGACTTCGCGTGGGGTGGCATGTCTTTTTAGCTGATGGACCATTTTGGCTTTTACTGCGCATCAGAATAGAATGCACAGAATTCTGTAACCTCGGTTCAAGGAGTCTGCCATGGGATTTACCGCCAGCGACGTTGTGCCCTTTACCCAAGCGCGCTCAAACCTGTCTGAACTGGCTGACCAGGTCAAAGCCGGCGCAGAGAAGATCATCACCAAGAACGGCGAGAGTTACGTCGCTCTGATTGATGCCGACAGACTCGACTACTACCACCGGCTGGAACGCGAGCGCATTCACCTGCTGTTGATCGACGATGCCAAACGCGGTTTGGCCGACATAGAGGCGGGTCGTACTTTTGAGGCCGATGACGCCATCAGTCAAATTCAGCAACGTCGCAAGGCTGCGGTTGTAGTTCGTGGCTGACCTGCTGTTTAAGGTCGAACTGACCGGGAGTTTTTTAGAACGCCTCAACGATATTGAAGCGTTCTTGGTGCAAGCGGATGCTGGGTTCGCTTTTGATGACTTGCTGGCAGAGATTCGCACCATCGTCATTCCAAATTTGAAACGCTTTCCCCGCATGGGGCGGCGTTATTTGGCAAACCCGCCGCAGTCTGTCGAGGCGTTGGCCCAGCTGGCTGCACTGCCTGCGGGCGCAGCAAACTCGCTGCGAGAGTATCTGCATGGCGACTACTTGATGCTTTATGCGGTCATGGACAACCGAGCAACGGTATACCTTTTGAACATCCGGCACCACCGCCAACTCTCGTTTGACTTTGTGCGGTTATGGCCGTCGTCTCGTGCGTGAGCAAGTTCTCGGGGCGGTCCTGCAACATCACGCCGTCTTCAAAGCCCCAGCGCTTCCCACACCCGAAACGCCGCATACGCATCGTTGGCCGCATAGATGAGCTGCGATTCGCTCAAACGTAGGTTGGCCCAGTTGCTGGTGGCTGCCTTTTTAGACTTTTGAAACCGCTGGTTGAAGAGCACCGCCACTGCGCCTTTGACGCCCATTTCCTTGCGGTAACCCTGTACACGAAAAATCGTGTTCAGTTCCAAAACACCCGCTGGCTCCACACCAAACTTTTGGATGATGCGTTTGCGGTCATCGCCTAAACCAAAACCCGCCTTGGCAATGTCGCTGCGTGCCAGCAAGTCGGCGGCAACAGCACGGCAATCGGGCTCGTGCAGTTGAAACACCCAAGCGCGTTCGCCGGTTGAGAGTTGCAACACATGCGGCCCGTCAGAGGCCTCACCCACCTTGAAGGTCGGTTTGGACTCGGTGTCAAAGCCCCAGGCACGGGCCGTCACCAGCGCGTCGTGCGCAAGTTGGGCCTGCTTGCCGGTGGTGACCAGGGTGATGCGGTCCAGCCCCAGCCGCTCAAAAGGTGGGAGCAGGGCGATGGCTTCTTTGTCGGGGGTGTCGAGGCGCTGGTTCACGGGCGTGGCTTTTTCTTGGGCTTGTTTTTTTCAGTGCCGTCTTTGCGCACCGCACGTTCGGCATCGGCTTGTTTGCCCTCAGTCAGCCATTGGGCAAACTCTTCGGGCGTCTCCAGCGTCACCCGACCCAGCGCGCCAGAGCGGAAATCGTGGATCACGATGTCTGAGGCTTTGGCGGTGTTCACACGCCCACCGCTTTGCACCGCGCCGCGCTGGCGGCCAATTGCCTCTAGCAACTGTTCGTCGCTGTGGCTGGGCACATCGTTGACTTTGTAGCGCGCATGCAGCGCTTGGGGGTAGTGGGGAATCAGGTAGTTCAGCAACTCCAGCGCCACTTCTTCTTCGTCGAAGGCGTTCACGCCAATCGCACCGCTGGCCGCTAGGTTGTAGCCGCTTTGCGCCACGATGATGCGTGGCCACAGCACGCCAGGCGTGTCGTACAAGTAAAAGTCGTCGGCCAGTGTGATGCGTTGCTCCAGCTTGGTCACACCGGCTTCGTCACCGGTCTTGGCCGCGCGTTTGCCTTTGAGCGTGTTGATCAAGGTGGATTTGCCCACATTGGGAATGCCGCAAATCAACACCCGCATGGGCTTGACCATGCCGCCGCGGTGGGGCGCGAGTTGTTGGCAAGCGTCCACCAAGGCTTTGGCGGGCGAACTCATGCTGGTGTCTAGGCCAATCGCCTTGACGCCCGGCATGGCGTTGTAATGCGTCAACCACAAGGCGGTGCGTGCCGGGTCGGCCAGGTCTTGTTTGCTCAACACCTTGAGGGCGGGTTTGCCTTTGATCAGCTCGGCCAGCATCGGGTTGGCACTAGAGCCGGGCAGCCGCGCGTCGAGCATTTCAATGACCACGTCAATGTCTTTGATGCGCTCCCCAATCGCTTTGCGCGTGAGGTGCATGTGTCCGGGAAACCATTGAATCGCCATAGAAAGTCGCTGCCGACTGAAAGTAAAAGGTGTCATTGTCGGTCACGATAAGGTGAGCTCATGATTGGGCAATGGAAATTTGCTTTCATTGCTAGCAGTGCTTGCATATAATTTCTAGCCATCAGGAGACCCGCATGAGCACCTTGACCATCCGCAACATCGAACCGGCCATCAAAGACAAACTGCGACATGCCGCTGCCGCACACGGCCGATCGATGGAGGAAGAGGTTCGCACCATCTTGCGCAATGTGTTGACGCAACCTGCCGCCACCAAGGGTTTGGGAAGCCGCATTCATGCCCGATTCGCCCTCATGGGCGGCGTGGAGTTGGCGTTGCCTGAGCGCCGTGACTTGCCCCGTGCTCAGGACTTCAAGACCGAGGTTTCGCCTTGATCGTTCTCGACACCAATGTGGTGTCTGAGTTGATGCGACCAGCGCCCGAGCCGGGTGTCTTGACTTGGTTGAATGCACAAGCCACGCAGGAGTTGTGGCTCAACAGTGTGGTGGTGTCTGAGCTGTTGTATGGCATTGCACGCTTGTCGGAGGGCGCGCGCAAGCGGCAATTGGCGCAGACGGTGTCTGCCATGTTGGACGAGGACTTCATGGGTCGCGTCTTGCCGTTCGATTTAGAGTCTGCGGTGATCTATGCCGAGTTGGTGGCAACCCAAGAGCGCCAAGGCCTCGCATTGGCCATGGCAGATGCGCAGATAGCCGCCATCTGTGTGGCGCATGGTGCGGTGCTGGCCACGCGCAATGTCAAACACTTTGAGGGTTTAGGCCTCACGCTCTTGAACCCTTGGGCAGCGCTTTAACGCAAGGCGCGCAAGACCCTGTGCACGGCATCGTCCAAGTCCACCGCTTGTTGGTGTTTGGCCTTGAGGTAGTGCTCGGTGTAGACATCCAAGTAGGCGTTCAAGGTGTCTGCGGCGTGCGTGTCTTGGGCCAATTCCAAGCACATGGCCCCCACTTCTGCGGTGCAAAAGTGGTCATCACGTTTGGAGCGGCGCAGCGTGTAGCGCGACATCTGCTCTGGGTTGAGGCTCAGCACGGGGAGCTGGTTGAGGTAAGGGCTTTTGTGGAACATCTTGCGTGCCTCGGCCCAGGTTCCGTCGAGCATGATGAACAGTGGGCGGCGTGCGTGGTCGTGTTGCACCTGGTTCACCACACGCTCGGGCGCCACAAACTCTCCGGGAAACACCACATACCCTTGCCATTGCGGGTCAGCCAACAAGCGCAACAGGGCGGGGTCAACTTCGGTACGGGCCCAGCCAAAGGCAAAGGTGTCTGGCACCACGTCGGCAATCAGCCAGCCGGTGTTGCTGGGTTTGAGCGGTTCAATGTCGGCCATGAGCAGGCACATGCCAGCCGTGGTGGGCACGCTGTGGCGTAGCGCGCACATGCAGTGGCTGAGGATGAGGCGACAGCCCGCGCAGCGCTCACCCTTGGGGCCGCCTCTGGCCAAAAAGGGCTTGACGCTACGCGCCAAGCGGGCGCTGCGCAGGCGCGAAACGGCGTGGGGTGGCATGGGCGACAGAATCAGTCGCTCACATTGCATTCGTGCCGCAGCAAGGCCAGGGCATCGTGCAGCTTGTAGTCGTGGTCGCTCTCCAGCGTGGTCTGTGCCTCGTCCACAAAGCTGCGCCACATGCGCAGGTAGTCGCTTTGGTGCTGCGCGGGGGCGTGCTCTGCGATGAACTGCTGGGCCAACGCCGGGTTCAGGCCCGACTTGCGAATTTTGCGCACCAGCGTGGCCGCAGTTTTTTCGGTGAGCAAGGTCTTGCCTAGGCTGCCTGCGGCGATACACAAGAACAGGGTCAGCAACGAGCTGTCGTCGTTGTGGCCGGCGGTGGCTTTGTGCCAAGCGGCAGAGGCTTGGCGGTCAAAGTGGTCCACCTCGGACAAACCGTCTTCCAACCAAAAGTAGCGGCCCACAAAAGCGGGCGTTTGCTGGAACAGTTTGTGGGGGGTGAGGGTGGCATCCAAGATTTTGGGCAAGTCAGCTTGCACGTTGGCAAGCACGGTATCGACCGCCGATTTGTAGGCTGCCGGCAAGGCTTTCGGGCTTGCGAGCGTGATGCCTTTCTTGGCACTGGATGCGCGCAAGGAGGTGACCATTTTTTGAAACGCCACCCAGTCGGGCCATTGGGTCTGTCGGGCCGCCACAGCGAGCAAGGCCGTGCGAATGACGGCTTCTGCGTCACAACCCGCTTCTTCAAGGTCGTCGGCACCCAGGCCCATCGGCTCGGCCAGCCAGATGGCCGCTTCGATCACGTGGGCCACCTGTTGACGCTTGGCCAATTCCGCTTGGTAGTCGGCTAGGGTACACAGCGACCACTTGGCCAATTGCGGAATGTGTTTGTCGCCAAAGCTCCCATGCTCGTTCATGCCGAAGTGGGTGTTTTGGGGCATCACGATGAGGGCTTTGAGCATGTCAGAGGCCGCCTTGGAGCGCGACATGAACGAATGCTCGCGCAGGGCTTGCGCGGCTTGGGCCAAGTCGCCGCCGCTGAGCAGCTCCAGATTCAGGCTTACCAAATTCACGATGCGGTCTTTGGCCTTTTCAATCTCGGGGCGTAAAAATTCGCTGCCAAAGTAGCGCGCAATTTGCACCATGCCTTTTGGCGCATCGGTGGCGATGGCGTCGAGCCGGGCTTGGTCCAAGATGCCGTGTTGCACACCAAACACCAAGGCCTTTTCAAAAAATGCACGGCCATCGAACATCGCCACATGGGTGGCTGTGTTGGATTGGGTGGGGTTGGGTAAACCGGTGTCAGACATGGTTTGAAAGGTTGCAGCCAGGGGATTCAACAGGGCGTTTGTAGGGTGCGCTACTGCGCGTCAAATGGCCGACTCTTCGTCGGAGTCACGTGCTGCCGGAGTGGCCTGGCCACGGTCGGTGGCGCTGGTCTCGACCTTGTTGTCGTCCTCGTCAGAGCCTTCTTCTTCAGACAGCCCGAGGTCATGGGCGCGTGCCTTGGCGCGCAGCACCAGCAGCATCTCAATGAACAAATCAGGCAGTTTGTGGCGCAATATCCAAGCCAGTTGCATCCAGTCTTGGTCGGCCACTTCGTCTTCTTCCACCCGAGGCTTGATGTAGGCCGAGCCCAGCAGGGCGGACTCAGACAAGATGTCGCCGTCGTCTTCCACCGTCTCAAACGTGCCGGTGCGGGCAAAGGCCTCCACGCGGCTCCACTTTTCAGAGAAGTAGTCCGCCAGGGCTTCTGCACCGCCTTCGAGGTCGCCAATGGCGGTCAAAAACTCGATGGGGTCTGCGTCTTCGCGAAAGATGATGGCGTTCATCATGCCGCGGAAGTGGGTACGCGTCAGGTCTTTGTATTGTTTTTCAATCACCACGGCACGCGCGAACTGCTCGGGCGAGACCAACAGGTTGATGACCGACTCTTTGGAGTTGTCGTACTCGCGAATCACGGCCAAGATATCTTTGGGCGGCAATTGCTCCAGCACCACCATCAGGGCTTGGTCGCCCTCGGTGTCGGCCAGCTCCACCAAGGCCGCTTCGGCGGCCACGATGTCGCCGCTGGCGATCAGGCTTTGGGTTTTGGCAATCAGGGCGAGTGCGTTCATGGCGTGTGTCCTTGTTTATTCTTTGCTGTCAAAGCCTTGTTCCACCATCCAGGCGTTGCCAGCTTCCTCGCGCTCACGGGCTTCGCGTTCTTCTTCGTCCTCTGGTCCGGCGTGCGCGCGCTCGGTGGCATCGTCGTCGGCGTCTGTACGGGCTGTCTGTGCGGCGGCGCCCATGGGTTTTTGGTGCATGTACTCCAGCGCCGAGGCCACCGTCAAAAACCAGGCACCGGTGGGCTCGCTCAACGCGGTTTGCACCATGGGCTGGGCCCAGGGGGCGATGTGCAAGCTGTCGGACAGCTCGTCCCAGCTGAGCAGCTCGTCGGCGTCGCGGCTCAACAAGTGGTCCATCATGGCCGGGGCGTTGAACTGAAAGGCTTGGTGCAAGACCACCGCCACCATCTCGGGGTTGAGGTCCATCATTTGCAGCAAAAACGTCATGGCCTGGCGTTTTTCAGCCAAGCGTTTGTGCAGCACGTGTTGGCCTTCCGAGTCAAAACTCAGGTCGTCCAACTCAGCTTGGTAGGCCGAGCGCAGCTCTTGAAAGAAGGGAGAAATGTGCATGGTCAAGCCCGGTTGAGCAGTTGCTGAAAGTAGCTGTGCCAGATCTCGCGTGCCGTCTGTGCGGGGTCGTCCAGCAGGTTGCGGCGGCGGTTGTCGTCATAGGCTTGGCGCTTGGCGTCGTCGGACAGCACCTCGTAGGCCTCTTGCGCAGCACGAAAGCGTGCGGGTGCGTCCTCGTCCGTGTTGCGGTCGGGGTGGAATTGCGAGGCTTTTTGACGGAAGGCTTTTTTGATGTCAGCCAGGCTGGCATCGCTCTTGAGCCCCAGGGCTGCGTAATGTTCTGACACGTGGTTCTACCGCTTGCGCATCACAGCGCTTGCTTGAGGCGAATTTCTTCCACCTTCACGGGGCCCATGGGCACGGTTTTGGCACTGTTCATCTCGCGCTTGAAGCCGGCTAACTCGTGAAAGCGCATGGCGCGGTCGTTGGCAATGGGCACCCAGATGGACACATGGGTGCAGCCTTCTTCTTGCAGGCCTTCGCGTGCCGCGTCCCACAAGGCCAGACCCACACCTTGCGACCAGTGGCTGGGGCTGACGTAAATGTCCCAAATCTCGCCCATGGTGTTGGGCGTGCCTTTGTCGCGTGAGCGGTCAAAGCCCACAAAACCAATCAGTTGGCCACTTGCCACCGCCACCTGCACTTGTGGCTCGGCGTATTGAATGGCTTCGCGCCAATAGGCGGTGTTTTTGATTTCAGGGACAGGGGGCACAGAGGAGCCGGTGCGCATGGACTGGAAGGCTTCTTTGGCAGTGGCTGCGTAGAGTTCGGCGATGTGGGCTGCGTCTTGAGGGGAGGCGGGGCGTACTTGGAAAGAGAGGGTGCTGGACATGGATCAAAGACAAACTAGGAATGCAAATTTTTGCAAAGGATCGATTGTCCCAGCAAATGACCATGGTGCCTCAGACGGGCCCCTGAGAGCCCCTATCGGGTGTCGTTGTCGAGTGGCCTGGTCTACACTGCCAGCCCCCTTGCGAAAGACTTTTCCCCAATGATCATCCTTGCCCCCATGGAGGGCCTGCTCGACTGCGTGCTGCGCGATGTGCTGACCCGCGTGGGCGGTATTGACCGCTGCGTGTCGGAGTTCATCCGCGTCACCAACACCTTGCTGCCCGAGCGCACGTTTTTGCGTGTGGTGCCCGAGTTGGCCAACGGCGGGCGCACACCTGCTGGGGTGCCAGTGCGCCCGCAGTTGCTGGGCTCCGACCCCGACTGCCTGGCCGACAACGCTGCCCGTGTGGCGGGTATGGGCTGCGATGGCGTGGACCTGAACTTTGGCTGTCCGGCCAAGCAAGTCAACCGCCATGGCGGCGGTGCCGCCTTGTTGCAAGACCCCGAGGTGTTGTTTCAGATCGTGCGTGCGGTGCGCCGCGCCGTGCCTGCGCACCAAGTGGTGTCGGCCAAGATGCGCCTGGGGTTTGACGACGACCGCCGTGCCGAAGCCTGCGCCCAAGCGCTGGAGGCAGGTGGGGCCAGCGAAATCGTGGTGCATGCGCGCACCAAGGCCGACGGCTATCGGCCACCGGCGTATTGGCCGCGCATTGAAGACATCCGCGCCGTGGTCAAGACCCCACTGGTGGCCAACGGTGAAATCTGGAGTGTGCCCGACGCGCTGCGGGCCCGCGCTGAGTCGGGCTGTCATGCCTTGATGGTGGGGCGCGGCATCGTGACCAACCCAGGCTTGGGCCTGGCGATCAAAGCCTGGGATGCCGGTACCACCGACCCCGATGCGCCGACCGTGGGCGTGAGCTGGGACGACTTGGGGCCGCACTTGGCGGCGTTTTGGGCCATCACCTGCACCCGCATTCAGCGCCACCACCAAGCCGGGCGCTTCAAGCAGTGGCTGAACTTTTTGCGCAAGCACTACCCCCAAGCCCAAGACGCCTACATGGACTTGCGCACCGTCACCCAACCCGAGCGCATGGCCGAGTGGTTGGCGGCCAACGCAGCGCGCAAAATGGTGGCATGAAAGCACCCCCCAGACTCCAAGCCCTTGTTGACGAAGGCCTGATCGACACCGTGGTGCGACAGCTCATGAGCGGCAAAGAAGCCATGGTGTATGTGGTGCGCTGCGGCGACGACACCCGTTGCGCCAAGATTTACAAAGAGGCCACCCAGCGCAGCTTTCGCCAAGCGGTGGACTACACCGAAAACCGCAAAGTCAAAAACTCGCGTCAGGCCCGTGCCATGGCCAAAGGCACCAAGTTTGGCCGCCAAGCCCAAGAAGCCGCGTGGCAAAGCGCCGAAGTGGATGCGCTGTACCGACTGGCGGGTGCCGGTGTGCGCGTGCCCCAGCCGTACAACTTTTACGAAGGCGTGCTGTTGATGGAGCTGGTCACCGATGCCCAAGGCGATGCAGCCCCGCGCCTCAACGACGTGGCCTTCACGCCGGAGCAAGCCTTGCAGCACCACCGCACCCTGATTGGCGAGGTGGTGCGCATGGTGTGTGCGGGCGTGGTGCATGGGGATTTGTCGGAGTTCAATATCTTGCTGGCCGATGAGGCGGGACAGGACGTGCCCGTCATCATCGACTTGCCGCAGGCCGTTGACGCAGCGGGCAACAACCATGCGCAGCGCATGCTGCTGCGCGATGTGGCCAATTTGCGCGACTTCTTTGGCCAATTCGCCCCCGAGTTGCTGCGCACCGACTTTGGCCCTGAAATTTGGAGCCTCTACCAACAAGGTGTGTTGGCACAAGACACTGTGCTGACAGGGCGCTTCGACCGCAGCACCGCCGATGTCGACCTGAGCGCTGTGATGCGCGAGATCGACGACGCCCGTGCTGAAGACGCCGCCCGGCGACTGCGCATGCAGCAGGCCGCCACGCCTTGAGGCACAAAGCACCGTTTGCATGTGCCACGATTCATTGATTCACCCGAGATCACTGTGACCCAAGACACCCCCATCACCGAAGACATCCCCTTCATCCAAGAAGCCCGCGTCTGGCAAGGCGAGGGCTGGACCGCCCGCGTCATCAACAACGACGATGACGACGGCTGGGCCGTGGCCATGTTCAAAGACGGCGAAGCTGAAGCGGCCTTGGTGGGCCCTTGGACCATGGGGCGCGACAAAAAGAACCCCAAGCCACTGGACAACAACGCTTTCCTCACCTTGGTGAAAACCGCGCACGAGTTTGTGCGTCGCCATGAGCAGCAACTGCACGCCAGTTTGCACCAGAGCCTGGACTTGAACAGCCCACAGGGCCGCCTCACGGTGCGCTTTGACATCGTGCCCGACGACGAACACCCCTACGCCCTGCTGAGTGCCTATGACGAGATGGGCGAGTGCTTGGCTGAAAAGCGTGTGCAAGCGTCGTTCAAGTTCAACCGCAGCAGCGCCCAGGTCTGGGTGGAGGGTGGCTTTTGAAAGCCTGGCAAGTCACCACCGGTGGTGTGTGTGGCTTGGTTTTGACCATTGGCTTGGCCCGTTTTGCCTACACCCCCTTGTTGCCCAGTTTGCAGGCGCAAACCGGTTTGACCGATGCCGGGGCCGGGGCTTTGGCCGCCATCAATTACGCGGGCTATATGAGCGGCGCATTGGCCGCCGCCTGGATTGACGATGTGCGCTGGCGTCACCGCCTCTACAGCATGGGTTTGTGGATGGCGTTGTTGACCACGGCGGCCATGGCCTTGTCCACTTGGATGCCCGCTTGGGCGCTGTGGCGCTACATCGGTGGTTTGTGTGGTGCCACCGGCATGTTGCTGGGTTCGGGCCTGGTGTTGGGGTGGCTGATGCGCCACGGCCATCGGCCCGAGTTGGGGCTGCACTTCATGGGCATTGGCTTAGGCATTGTGGTGTCGGCGCTGGGAGCCTGGGGCTTGGCACAGGTGTGGCCCGAATGGTGGCGCCAATGGGTGGCGTTTGCGGTGTTGGGCGTGGTGTTTTTTGTACCGGCCTGGATGTGGCGTCCGCCCGTGCCACCGGCGGTTGCCGCTGCGCAGGCCGATGAGGGTGCCAACACGGTGTCGCGCCGTTGGCTGTGGACCATGCTGGGCAGCTACTTTGCGGCGGGCTGGGGCTTTGTCATCAGCGCCACGTTCACCGTGGCCATGGTCGAGCGCGAACCTGCGCTCGCGGGCCAAGGCCCTTGGGCCTGGGCCCTGGTGGGTTTGGCCGCCATGCCGGCGGTGTTTGTGTGGGACCGTGTGGCACGCCGCATCGGCGACACCCGTGCTTTGCTCTTGGCCCTGGGTTTACAAACCGTGTCGGTGGTGTTGCCCGCCCTGTCGGGTTCGCTGGCAGCGGCCATGGCGGGGGCGGTGGGATACGGTGCGACCTTCATTGGCATCGTCAGCCTGACCCTGGCGCTGGTGGGGCGACGCTCACCCCACAACCCCGGCAAAGCCATGGCACGGCTCACGCTGAGCTATGGCGCTGCGCAAATGATTGCCCCGGTGGTGGCTGGCTTGATGGCTCAAAGCACGGGCACGTTTCGTGGGGCTTTGTGGCTCACGGCTGGGGTGATGGCTGTGGGCATGGCCTTGTTGGCCACCTTGCCGGATGAGGGGTGAATGCGCTCAGCGCTCTCAAGCCCCCAAGCTTTGCAATTGCACCAAGCCTTTGGGGGTTTGCAACGTGGCCACCAGATTGGCCGCGCCTTCAGACACTGTCACGCCCTCTAAGCCGATGGCTTCGTATGCGCCTTGCAGCTTGGCGGCGCTGGGGTGTGTCACGGCCACACTTTGCAGGCTCACTCCTGAGCGCGGCAGGGTGTTGCGGGGGTGCAAACGCATCGGGTCGGTGGCTTCGGGCTTGCCCCACTGAATCAGGCTCGGCAGGGTGCCGTCGAACAGGCGTTGACCATCGGCACGCACGCTGATTTGCCAGTTCAACACGCCTTTGGACGTGCGGCGGCTGGCCGACACGGCGGGTCCACGGTCAATGCCTTGCATGCGCAGCGCCATGCGTGCGGCTTGCATGTCAGGGGTGTTGACCACCCAGTGCACCAAGCGGGGCTCGGTTTTGACGGCGGCTTGCAGGGTGGCGTCGTCCATGTCAAACCAACGCGTCGGCTGCATTTTTTTGGGCCGCACCGCGTGCGGGTTGATGGCGATGATTTCCAAATACGCGGTGGGATAAGCCGGGGTGGCAATTTTGAACAGGCGGTTGTGGGTGCCGTATTTGTCGTGTTCGCCGCCAGGGCCGGGAGTGATGCCCAAAGTGGCCTCACACCATTGCACGCCCATTTCCAAGTTGGCGGCCAACACCACCAAGTGATCCATCTGTGTTTTCATGGGCACACCTTACCATTGGGGCCTGCGCTTTCAGCGTGCTTTGGTTAAAAACATCTCTTTCATGCATCCCACATCTTCTGACGGCGAACGCCTGTCCAAACGCGTCATGCAACTGCGTGCCTGTTCACGCCGCGAGGCCGAGCAATACATCGAGGGCGGTTGGGTCAAGGTGGATGGCGTGGTGGTGCAAGAGCCGCAGCACCGCGTGAGTACCCAGCAGGTCAGCATCGACCCAGAAGCCAGTTTGCTCAACCTGACGCCTGTCACCCTGATCCTTCACAAACCCGCCGACTGGCTGGATGGCCGTGAAGAAGACAAACCTACGCGTCACAAAACAGCCCCCAAGAATCTGCGCAGCGTGTTGACCCCCGCGCACCATAGCGCCCAAGACCGCAGTGGGGTGCGCCTGCTCAAACCCCACTTGCGAGATTTGCAATTCAGTGTGCCGCTGGAGCAGGGCGCGAGTGGTTTGGTGGTGTTCACCCAAGACTGGCGCATCCAACGCAAACTGATGGAAGACATGGCCACCATGGAGCACGAGTTGATGGTGGATGTTGCGGGTGAGGTGACCCCCGACATGCTGCGCCCCATCGAGCGTGCTTTGAAAGACGAGCGACTTCGCTTGCCTCAGGCCAAGATCAGCCTGAGCAGTTCATCGCCCGAGCGCAGCAAATTGCGCTTGGCGGTGAAGGGCTCGCACTTAGGACTGGCGTCGTACCTGTGCGAGTTGGTGGGCCTTGAAATTTTGGCGTTGCGACGCCTGCGTTTGGGGCGAGTCAACTTAGGCGATTTAGAGCCAGGAACCTGGCGCTACATGGCCAGTGACGAACGTTTTTAAGCGTGTCAGCGTATTCAAAAAAACCAGCGCTGCTGGCTAGGCCAACGGCTCAGTTGTTGGAGGCGTCGTTTTTCTCAGCTCCTGCCACACGCCGCGCACCGGTGAAGCGGCGCTCCCAATAGGCTTGGCGCATGTCTTCCACCCGCACTTGCTGGCCAGGTTTGGGGGCGTGAATGAACTTGTTGTCCCCCACATAGATGCCCACGTGGCTGAACTTTTGGCGCATGGTGTTGAAGAACACCAGGTCGCCGGGTTCTAGGTCTTTTTTGTCGATTTTTTCAGTCGCTGCCGCTTGATCACGGGCGCGGCGGGGCAACACCAAGCCCACGCTTTGTTCGAACATCGAACGCACAAAGCCGCTGCAATCAAATCCTGTGTCAGCGTTTGTTCCACCACGGCGGTAGGGCACACCCAAAAAGCCCATGGCATTGACCACCAGTTCAGAAGCTTTGTCGCCCACCGTATCCCGCAACTGGGCCATTTGGGCCAACACGCCACGGTCAGACAGGTAGCGCTCAATGTCGTCCGCCGCATTGTTGCTGGGCGCCGCATGGGCGCTGGCAACACAGCAAAGGACGAGGAGGGCGCGTTTGATCATCGAATCATTCTAACGTGCTCAGGTTTTTTGCAAGACGCAGAACTTATCGCTAAGTATTTGATTTCATTAGGGTTAATCCTTTTGTGTCGGCGTTGGGTAGGTGCTGAGCAACAACATCGTCGATACTTGCAGTTGTTTTAAATCTAACGAATACCCCGTATGTTGCTCGATGACCAAGACTCTCAACTCGTGCTGGTGGACTACCAAGCCCGACTCATGCCTGCCATCTATGAAGGAGATTTGGTGTTGGCGAATGCGATGCGTTTGGCCAAGGCTGCACATTGGATGGAAGTGCCTACCTGGGGGACTGAGCAAAACCCAGACAAACTGGGTCAAAACCCTGCTGATTTGCGCGCCTTGTGCCGTCGCACCTTGCCCAAGATGAGTTTCAGCGCCTGTGCCGAAGGTTTGGTGGAGGTGTTGCGGCCCGCTGCACGTGCTGCCGGTGGCAACGCCCGCAGTTTGCCCAAGCACTTGCAAAAAGCCGTGCCACAAGACCCCAGCCGCCAAAGCATCGTCATCGCGGGGGTAGAGGCCCATGTGTGTTTGCTGCAAACGGCGTTGGAGTTGTTGGAAGAAGAGTTTGAGGTGTGGGTGGTGACCGATGCCTGCGGCTCACGCACCGAACGCAACCGCGATGCCGCGTTTGACCGCCTGGCTGGTGCTGGCGCTGAGCTGGTGACCACCGAGATGGTGCTGTTTGAGTGGTTGCGCACCGCTGAAGCCGATCCGTTCAAAGAAATTCAAGCATTGATCAAATAATCCAGCGCGGCAGACAGGCGCAAAGTCAGCTTGCTGCAAGTCCAGTCTTCTCATAATTATGAATTCAGTATGACGTCATAGAGGAGACATGAGCATGGTTGCGTACGCAGACTTTCACCGCCGTTCCATCGAGGACCGCGATGCGTTTTGGTCCGAACAGGCCCAGCACATCGACTGGAAAACACCCCCTCAGCAAATCTGCGACTACAGCAACCCGCCTTTTGCCAAATGGTTTGTCGGCGGCACCACCAACCTGTGCCACAACGCGGTAGACCGTCATCTGAAAGACCGCGCCGACCAGCCTGCGCTGATCTTTGTGTCGACCGAGACCGACCAAGAAAAAATTTATACCTTCCGAGACCTGCATGCCGAAGTGCAGCGCATGGCAGCCATTTTGAAAGACCTGGGCGTCGTCAAAGGTGATCGGGTGCTGATTTACATGCCCATGATCGCTGAGGCGGCGTTTGCCATGTTGGCTTGTGCCCGTATTGGTGCCATCCACTCGGTGGTGTTTGGGGGCTTTGCCTCGCACTCGCTGGCCACACGCATTGAAGATGCGTCGCCCAAAGTCATCATCAGCGCCGACGCCGGTTCACGTGGCGGCAAAGGCGTGCCTTACAAGCCCTTGTTGGACGAGGCCATCAAGCTGTCGGCGCACAAGCCCAGTCACGTCATCATGGTCGACCGCAAGCTTGCGGCCTTCAACCCAGTGGCTGGGCGCGATGTGGACTACGCCACCGAGCGCGCCAAGCACATGGACACCCAGGTGCCCTGCGAGTGGGTGGAGTCCACCCATCCCAGCTACACGCTCTACACCTCGGGCACGACGGGCAAGCCCAAAGGCGTGCAACGTGACACGGGCGGCTACACCGTGGCGCTGGCCGCCAGCATCCCCCACATTTACCAAGGCAAGCCCGGTGGCACTTTCTTTTGCACCAGCGACATTGGTTGGGTGGTTGGCCACAGCTACATCATCTACGGCCCACTGATTGGTGGCATGGCCACCATCATGTACGAAGGCTTGCCCATCCGTCCCGATGGGGGCATCTGGTGGAGCCTGGTTGAAAAGTACAAAGTCAACGTCATGTTCAGTGCGCCCACGGCCATTCGCGTGCTCAAAAAGCAAGACCCGGCGCTGCTCACCAAGTACGACCTCTCGAGCTTGCAAGCCCTGTTCTTGGCAGGCGAGCCGCTGGATGAACCCACGGCCAAGTGGATTTCCGAAGGTTTGGGCGGCAAACCCATCATTGACAACTACTGGCAAACCGAAACTGGCTGGCCCATTCTGACCATCTGCAATGGCGTGGAAAAAGCCCCCAGCAAGTTTGGCTCGCCTGGCAAAGCGGTCTATGGCTACAACGTCAAGCTGGTGGACGACCAAACAGGGCTGGAGTTGACCGGTGCCAATCAAAAAGGCGTGCTGACCATCGAAGGTCCGCTGCCCCCAGGCAACCTGCAAACCATATGGGGGGACGACAAGCGTTTCGTCAGCACCTACTGGAACACCGTGCCCAACAAACTGGTGTACAGCACTTTCGACTGGGCGGTGCGGGACGAAGATGGTTACTTCTTCATCTTGGGTCGCACCGACGATGTGATCAACGTGGCCGGTCACCGCCTAGGCACCCGTGAGATCGAAGAGAGCATTTCCAGCCACCCCAACATCGCCGAAGTCGCGGTGGTGGGCGTGGCCGACCAGCTCAAAGGCCAGGTGGCCATGGCTTTCGCCATTGCCAAAGACGCCTCGGCCCTGGGCGACCCTGCTGCGCGCTTGAAGCTTGAAGGCGAGGTCATGAAGGTGGTGGACTCGCAACTCGGCGCGGTGGCGCGTCCATCGCGGGTGTTGTTTGTCACGGCCTTGCCCAAAACGCGCAGCGGCAAATTGTTGCGTCGCGCCATTCAGGCGGTGTGTGAAAAGCGTGATCCGGGTGACCTGACCACCATCGATGATCCAACGGCCTTGAAGCAAATTCAGGATCAAATCGCCTGACATCAGACTGAATCCCATACAAATAAAGATCGCGGGCACGTCGCGGATCGATGGCACAATGTTGGATGTTTTCAGGCCCTTCCAGCCACTAACGCATCCGCCAATCGGTTCAGCCGTGTCGCGGGAGGTTTTTTTCAACCAGCTAATGTTCCCTGAAGGGGAACGGAGGTCAGCGCAATGAGCGAGACAAACGTCTACCAAGCCTATTCAGGCAACACCTATCTGTTCGGGGGCAATGCTCCGTACGTCGAAGAGATGTACGAGAACTACTTGGCCAACCCCGGCAGCGTCCCAGATTCTTGGCGTGAATACTTCGATGCACTGCAGCACGTGCCCGCAGTCGATGGCACCCATGCCAAAGACGTGCCCCACTTGCCCGTCATCAACGCCTTTGCTGAGCGCGCCAAAGCTGGCGGCACCAAGGTGGTCATGGCCAGTGCCGACGCCGAAATGGGCCGCAAGCGCACCGCTGTGCAACAACTCATTGCCGCTTACCGCAACGTCGGCCAACGCTGGGCTGACCTCGACCCCTTGAAGCGCACCGAGCGTCCGGCCATTCCTGATCTCGATCCCTCTTTCTATGGCTTCACCGATGCCGACCAAGAAACCGTGTTCGACACCAGCAACACCTTTTTTGGCAAGAACAACATGTCCTTGCGCGAGCTGCTCAATGCACTGCGCGAAACCTATTGCGGCACCTTGGGTGCTGAGTACATGTACGCCACCGACCAAGGTGAAAAGCGTTGGTGGCAACAAAAGTTGGAAAGCATCCGCAGCAAGCCCAACTTCAATGCCGACAAGAAAAAGCACATCCTCGACCGCCTGACCGCTGCCGAAGGCCTGGAGCGTTACTTGCACACCAAGTACGTTGGTCAAAAGCGCTTCTCGCTCGAAGGTGGTGAGAGCTTCATTGCCTCGATGGACGAACTGATTCAACTCGCTGGCGCCAAGGGCGTGCAAGAAGTGGTGATCGGCATGGCCCACCGTGGCCGCTTGAACGTGTTGGTCAACACCATGGGCAAGTTGCCTGCGGATCTGTTTGCCGAGTTCGACCACACCGCACCCGAAGAATTGCCTGCCGGTGACGTGAAATACCACCAAGGTTTCAGCTCTGACGTGAGCACCGCGGGTGGTCCCGTGCACCTGTCGCTGGCGTTCAACCCCTCACACCTGGAAATCGTCAACCCTGTGGTTGAAGGCTCTGTGCGCGCACGCATGGACCGTCGTGACGACCCCACGGGTAGCCAAGTGCTGCCTGTGTTGGTCCACGGCGATGCCGCTTTTGGCGGCCAAGGTGTCAACCAAGAAACTTTTGCATTGGCCCAAACCCGTGGTTATTCCACGGGTGGCACGGTGCACATCATCATCAACAACCAAATCGGTTTCACCACATCAGACCCCCGTGACATGCGCTCCAGCGTGTTCTGCACCGACATCGTCAAGATGGTCGAAGCACCGGTCTTGCACGTCAATTCCGACGATCCTGAGACCGTGGTGTTGGCCACGCAGCTGGCGCTGGAATACCGCATGGCCTTCCGCAAGGACGTGGTGGTCGACATCGTGTGTTTCCGCAAGCTGGGCCACAACGAGCAAGACACCCCAGCGCTGACGCAGCCGCTGATGTACAAAAAAATCACAGCGCACCCTGGCACCCGCAAACTGTTTGCCGACAAATTGGCGGCTCAAGGTTTGGGTGACGGTTTGGGCGACGAGATGGTCAAAACTTACCGTGCCGCTTTGGACGCTGGCAAGAACACCACCGACCCTGTGTTGACCAACTTCAAAACCAAGTTCACCGTGGACTGGGCGCCTTTCTTGGGCAAGAAGTGGACCGACGCGGGCGACACCGCCATCCCAATGGCCGAGTGGAAACGCTTGGCTGAGCGCGTGACACACATCCCTGAGTCCGTCACCCCGCACCAGTTGGTGAAAAAGGTGTACGACGACCGCGCTGCGATGGGCCGTGGTGAAGTTCCTGTGGATTGGGGTATGGGCGAGCACATGGCGTTCGCCTCCTTGGTGGCCAGCGGCTACCCGGTGCGTCTGTCGGGCGAAGACTGCGGCCGTGGTACCTTCACCCACCGCCATGCCGTGATTCACGACCAAAAGCGTGAAAAGTGGGACACAGGCACCTATGTGGCCTTGCAAAACGTGGCTGACAAACAAGCCCCGTTTGTGGTGATCGATTCGATCTTGTCTGAAGAAGCTGTGCTGGGCTTTGAATACGGCTACGCTTCCAATGACCCCAACACCATGGTGATTTGGGAAGCCCAGTTCGGCGACTTCGCCAACGGCGCGCAAGTGGTGATTGACCAGTTCATTGCCTCAGGCGAAGTCAAGTGGGGCCGCGTCAACGGCCTGACCTTGATGCTGCCGCACGGCTACGAAGGCCAAGGCCCAGAACACAGCTCGGCACGCTTGGAGCGTTTCATGCAATTGGCGGCTGACACCAACATGCAGATCGTGCAGCCCACCACGGCCAGCCAGATCTTCCACGTGTTGCGTCGCCAAATGGTGCGCGACTTGCGCAAGCCTTTGATCATCTTCACACCGAAGTCGCTGCTGCGTAACAAAGACGCCACATCGCCTGTGTCTGAGTTCACCAAAGGCAGTTTCCAGACCGTGATTCCTGAGAACAAAGCGCTCAAGGCCGACAAGGTCAAACGCGTGTTGGCTTGCTCAGGCAAGGTCTACTACGACTTGGTGAAAAAGCGCGAAGAGTTGGGTGCTGACGACGTCGCGATTTTGCGCGTGGAACAGCTCTACCCCTTCCCGCACAAAGCCTTTGCGGCCGAACTCAAGAAATACCCCAACGCCACTGAGTTGGTGTGGACGCAAGACGAGCCACAAAACCAAGGTGCTTGGTTCTTCGTGCAGCACTACATCCACGAGAACATGAGCGCAGGTCAAAAACTGGGCTACTCAGGTCGTGCCGCTTCGGCGTCGCCTGCTGTGGGTTATTCACACCTGCATCAAGAGCAACAAAAAGCGCTGGTTGAAGGCGCGTTTGGCAAGCTCAAAGGCTTCGTGCTGACCAAGTAAACCTCGTTCCAGAATAAAGAAACAAATCCAGAAAGAATTCATATGGCTATCGTAGAAGTCAAAGTTCCGCAGTTGTCCGAGTCCGTGGCCGAAGCCACCATGCTGCAGTGGAAAAAGAAAGTCGGTGACTCTGTTGCTGCTGACGAAATCCTGATCGAAATCGAAACTGACAAAGTGGTGCTCGAAGTGCCCGCACCTGCCGCAGGTGTGTTGGCTGAAATCGTGGTGGCCGATGGCGGCACCGTGGCTGCTGAGCAGCTGATTGCCCGCATCGACACCGATGGCAAAGTGGCTGCTGTAGCGCCCGCCGCTGCACCTGCCGCAGCCCCAACTGCAGCGGCACCTGTGGCCGCTACAGCTGCTGCATCCACCAGCAAAGCCGGCGTGGCCATGCCCGCTGCTGCCAAGCTGATGGCCGACAACAACCTGGCTGCTGGCTCAGTGTCTGGCACCGGCAAAGATGGCCGCGTCACCAAAGGTGATGTGTTGGCCGCCGTGGCTGTTCCAAGCGCCATTCCGACGGGCGCACCCACCAAGGCATTGCCACAAGTGGCTGCTCCTGCTGCCGTGAACTTGGGCGATCGTCCTGAGCAGCGCGTGCCCATGACACGTTTGCGTGCGCGCGTGGCCGAGCGTTTGTTGCAGTCGCAGTCGACCAACGCCATCTTGACCACCTTCAACGAAATCAACATGGCCCCGGTCATGGAGATGCGCAAGCGCATGCAAGAGCGTTTCGAAAAAGAACACGGCGTCAAGTTGGGCTTCATGAGCTTCTTCGTCAAGGCAGCGGTGCATGCCTTGAAGAAATTCCCCGTGTTGAACGCCTCGGTCGATGGCAACGACATCGTCTACCACGGCTACTTTGACATCGGTATCGCCGTGGGTTCGCCCCGTGGTTTGGTGGTGCCTATCCTGCGCAACGCCGACCAAATGAGCTTTGCCGACATCGAGAAAAAGATTGCTGAATTTGGTGCCAAAGCCAAAGACGGCAAGCTGGGCATGGAAGAGATGACCGGCGGCACCTTCTCCATCAGCAACGGTGGCACCTTCGGCTCCATGATGTCGACCCCGATCATCAACCCACCCCAATCGGCCATTTTGGGCGTGCACGCGACCAAAGACCGCGCCATGGTGGAAAACGGCCAAGTGGTGGTTCGCCCCATGAACTACTTCGCCATGTCCTATGACCACCGCATCATCGACGGTCGCGAAGCCGTGCTGGGCTTGGTCGCCATGAAAGAAGCACTGGAAGACCCAGCACGTCTGTTGTTTGACATCTAACCACCCCCGTTTACGGCGCACTGCGTGTCGCCGAATCCCCCCTCGAGGGGGCCAACCCAGCGGCCTGGCCAAGCCAGTTCCGCGGGTTGTTTGAAACATCAAAGGACGCATATGAGTAATCAATTTGACGTGGTCGTCATCGGCGCTGGCCCCGGTGGCTACATCGCCGCCATCCGTGCCGCCCAGCTGGGCTTTCAAGTGGCTTGTATCGATGAGTGGCAAAACGCAGCCGGTGGTCCAGCCCCTGGCGGCACATGCACCAACGTGGGCTGCATTCCTTCCAAGGCTTTGCTCCAATCGAGCGAGCACTTTGACCATGCCAACCACCACTTTGAAGAGCACGGCATCAGCGCCACTGGCGTGAAGATGGACGTGACCAAGATGATTGCCCGCAAGGACAATGTCGTGAAGCAAAACAACGACGGCATCTTGTACCTGTTCAAAAAGAACAAGGTCACGTTCTTCCACGGTCGTGGCAGCTTTGCGGCCAAGGCCGAAGGCGGCTACGAGATCAAAGTGGCCGGCAAAACCGAAGAGTCCATCACCGGCAAACACATCATCATCGCCACGGGTTCGAGCGCACGCGCTTTGCCTGGTGTGCCGTTTGACGAAGTGAATGTGCTGTCCAACGACGGCGCTTTGCGCATCGGTGCGGTGCCCAAGAAATTGGCCCTGATTGGCTCAGGCGTGATTGGTTTGGAGATGGGGTCGGTCTGGCGCCGTCTGGGTGCTGACGTCACCATCCTCGAAGGTCTGCCGACCTTCTTGGGCGCTGTGGACGAACAAATCGCCAAAGAAGCCAAAAAAGCCTTCGACAAGCAAGGCTTGAAGATTGAACTCGGCGTCAAAGTCGGTGAGATCAAGAATGGCAAAAAAGGCGTGTCGGTGGCTTACACCAACGCCAAAGGCGAAGCTGTCACGCTGGATGCCGACAAACTGATCGTCTCCATCGGTCGCGTGCCCAACACCACGGGTTTGAACGGTGAAGCCGTGGGCCTGCAAGTGGACGAGCGTGGTGCCATCGTGGTCGACGCTGACTGCAAAACCAACTTGCCCGGCGTGTGGGCGGTGGGTGACGTGGTGCGTGGCCCCATGTTGGCCCACAAGGCCGAAGAAGAGGGCGTGGCTGTGGCTGAACGCATTGCCGGTCAACACGGCCATGTCAACTTCAACACCATTCCCTGGGTCATCTACACCAGCCCTGAGATCGCATGGGTCGGTCGCACCGAGCAGCAACTCAAGGCCGACGGCGTGTCCTACAAGGCGGGCACCTTCCCCTTCTTGGCCAACGGTCGTGCCCGTGCTTTGGGCGACACCACGGGCATGGTCAAGTTCTTGGCCGATGCCAAGACCGACGAAATCTTGGGCGTTCACATCGTGGGCCCTATGGCCAGCGAGCTGATTGCTGAGGCTGTGGTGGCGATGGAATTCAAGGCCTCGGCTGAAGACATCGCGCGCATTTGCCATGCCCACCCATCGTTGAGCGAAGCTACCAAAGAAGCGGCCTTGGCCGTGGATAAGCGCACACTGAACTTCTAAGCCTTATCGGCTCATGTTCAGTAAGGGAACCCGCCAGAGATGGCGGGTTTTTTGATTTAAAAATCCAAGTCAATCAACCCTTCGTACCGAGCCGCGCAAGGTCCAAGGCACAATACCCCCGCTATGTCAGTGCATCAAAACTACCAACGAGAACTCCAAGCCCGCGGCTTTCAAAGCGACCCTGCGCAGTTGCGTGCGATTGACGAATTAGAGCGTTGCGCCACCGAGTGGGCGGCCTACAAAACCAAACGTTCCAGCAAGCTCAAAAAGTTGGTGAACCGTCCGCCCATTCCACGTGGTGTTTACATGTACGGCGGGGTCGGACGCGGCAAGAGCTTTTTGATGGATTGTTTTTTCGATGCTGTGCCGATTCAGCGCAAGACGCGCTTGCACTTTCACGAGTTCATGCGCGAGGTTCATCGCGAGTTGCGCGAACTGTCTGGCACTGCCAATCCCTTGCAAATATTGGGGCAAAAAATTGCCAAGCGTTACAAGCTGATTTGCTTTGACGAATTCCATGTGGCTGAAATCACCGACGCCATGATCTTGCATCGGCTGCTCGATGCCTTGTTTGACAACGGGGTGGGCTTTGTCACCACCTCTAACTTCAAACCCGATGACTTGTATCCCAATGGCTTGCACCGCGACCGCATCTTGCCGGCCATTGCGTTGTTGAACCAGCAGTTGGAAGTGATCAACGTCGACAACGGCACCGACTACCGCCGTCGTGTCCTAGAACAAGTCGACCTGTACCACACGCCTTTGGGCCCCCAGGCCGATGCGGCCATGACCGATGCCTTCAACCGCTTGGCGGAGTGCCCTGACGAAGACCCGGTGTTGCACATCGAGTCGCGCGAAATCAAGGCGCGTCGGCGCGCGGGTGGTTTGGTGTGGTTCGACTTTAAAACCCTGTGTGGTGGCCCACGTTCGCAAAACGATTACCTTGAAATTGCCACGCAGTTTCACACCGTCGTGCTCAGCGATGTGCCTTTCATGCCGGTGAACAAAGCGTCCGAGGCGCGACGCTTCACATGGTTGGTGGATGTGCTGTACGACCGCCGTGTCAAGCTCATCATGTCGGCAGCGGTGCCACCCGAGCAGCTCTACACCGAAGGTCCTCTGGCGCACGAGTTCCCTCGCACCGTCTCGCGTCTGAACGAAATGCAGTCCGCCGAATTCCTGGCGCTGGAACGTCGCACGGTGGATACGGCGCTGACATGACACGTGGTTTGATTTTTTGGCTTCTCTGGGCGGCTATGTGTGCTGCACAGGCGCAATGGCCCAGCGAAGCCGAACGACAGGCCGAAAGCAGTCGACTCGACATGCGACGTCAGCAGTTGGAGGACACCTACAACCAAGACATGCGCCTGTGCTACCAGCAGTTCAATGTGACCCGTTGTCGCTTGCAAGCACGGGACCGTCGCATCGAAGCCAACGTCGAGCTGCGCAAAGAAGAGTTGGCGCTCAAAGACCTGGAGCGACGCATCAAAGCCGAGCAAGCCGCGCAGCGCATGGCTGACAGAAACAACGAAGTACAGCAACAGCAAGCCCAACGTGAACGCGAGCAAGCGGTGCAAAACGCACAAGAACGTGAGCAGCGACAAGCGGAAAAACAAGCGGAGCACGATGCCAAAGGTGGCGAGCGTGAAGCTTATGAACGCAAACAACGCGAGGCCCAAGCCCACCGTGACAATCTTGAAAAGAAACGACGTGAACGCGACAAACCGCCCGCAGCCCCATTGCCCGTGCCAGGGGCCTCACGATGAGTCATGAAAACCTGCGCTCGCCCGAGCGCCAACTCATTGAGTTGCGCATGGAGCATGCCGATTTGAATGCCAGCATCGACCGCTTGAGTGAGATGGTGCCGCAAGACGAGTTGATGCTGCGCCGACTCAAAAAACGCCGCTTGAGTTTGCGCGATCAGATTCAGCAGATCGAGCGCGATCTCGAACCCAAAGAGCCTGCCTGATGGACAACCCGTTGCGCGACATGGTGCAAGAAGCCTTCGCACCGCTGGGGGTGTTGGCCCGTGCCACGGATCAGTTTCAACCCCGTCAGGGCCAAACCGATATGGCGTTGGCGGTGGCCGATGTGGTGGCACACGGTGGCAGCTTGGTGGTGGAGGCGGGCACAGGCGTGGGAAAAACCTTTGCCTATCTGGTGCCAGCCTTGCTCAGTGGCGAACGCGTGTTGTTGTCCACCGCCACCAAAGCTTTGCAAGACCAATTGTTTGCGCGTGATTTGCCGCGCCTGGTACAAGCCTTGAATCTGCCGGTGCGCTTGGCCTTGCTCAAAGGGCGCAGCAGCTATTTGTGTACCCACCGCCTGGAGATGGCGCGCCAAAGCAGCAGCTTGCCTGACCGGACCACGGTGCATTTGTTGGCCAAAGTCGAAACCTGGTCGCACGCGACCACCACGGGCGATCTGGCCGAACTGCCGGGGCTGGACGAGCGTTCGCCGCTGATTCCGTTGATCACCTCTAACCGTGACAACTGCCTGGGCTCACAGTGCCCCAAGTTCAAGAGCTGCCATGTCAATGCGGCCCGTCGCGAAGCGCTGGGTGCCGATGTGGTGGTCATCAACCACCATTTGTTTTTTGCCGACATGGCGGTGCGTGAAAGCGGCATGGCCGAGTTGCTGCCCACGGTGCGTGTGGTCATCTTCGATGAGGCACACCAGCTCAACGAAACCGGGGTTCAGTTTTTAGGCCACCAGTTGGGCACCGCCCAATTGCTCGACTTGACGCGGGACATGTTGGCCACCGGCTTACAGTTGGCCCGAGGTCTGGCCGATTGGCAAGGTGTTTCCTCCTTGCTGGAACGTGCCACGCGTGAACTGCGCTTGGTGGCGGGCAAGCGCCCCGGCGCACTCAAGTTGCGCTGGACGGGCGATGCCCCCGAGGGCATTCACCCAGAGGCCTGGAGTTTGGCGTTGCAAGACCTCGGTGCGGCCTGTGTGCAGGCCTTGCGTGCGCTGGAAACCGTGAGTGAGTTGGCCCCCGACTTTGTGCGCATGTTTGAGCGTGTGGCTGACATTGCGCAACAAGTGGATGCCTTTTTGAAGCCCTGCGCGCCCGAAGCGGTACGCTGGGTCGATGTGACCGCGTCGCAAATGCGGTTGATGGAGGCCCCATTGGACATTGCCCAGAGCGTGCGCGACAAACTGATATCCGCCAAACCGCAAGACGCATCCACGTCAGGTGCCACCACCGACGAGCGTGCGCGTGCTTGGGTGTTCACTTCTGCCACGCTGGGCGACGACGAAGGTCTGACATGGTTCACCGAACCGTGTGGTCTGGAGTCGGCCAAGGTGTTGCGCGTTAGCAGCCCCTTTGATTACCCCAACCAGGCCAGTGTGTATGTGCCGCGCCACGTGGTGCGCCCGAATGACCCGGCGCACAGCGCGCAAGTGGCCCAGTTGGCCAGTGATGCGGTGCGTCGTATAGGGGGGCGTACCTTGGTGCTGACCACCACCTTGCGCGCCTTGCGTGCCATTGGCGAGTTGATGAAGCAGCAGCTCGATGGCAGCGGCATTGAGGTCTTGGTGCAGGGCGAGTGGCCCAAGCGTCATTTGATGGAGCGCTTTCGCGAAGGCGCACAGGCGGGCGAGGGCGGTTGCGTGTTGGTGGCCTCGGCCACGTTTTGGGAAGGCTTTGATGTGCCTGGCGATGCGTTGCAACTGGTGGTGATCGACAAGCTGCCGTTCCCGCCTCCCAACGACCCCTTGGTGGAAGCGCGCAGCAAGCGTTTAGAGGCCCAAGGTCGCAGCGCGTTCAACGACTACTTTGTGCCCGAGGCGGTGGTGGCTTTGAAGCAGGGTGCCGGACGCTTGATTCGCCGCGAAACCGACCAGGGTTTGCTGGTGTTGTGTGACAACCGCTTGGTCACCACGGGCTATGGCAAGCGTTTGATGGCGGCCATGCCGCCGATGCGTCGCTTGGAGAGCGAGGCTGACTTGGCTCAAGCGCTCGAAGCGCTCAAGCTGGCCGCGCTCACCACAGCTTCCACCACGGCTTTTTAGCCGCTGCAGCGCGCTCTGGGTACAAGAGCGTGCTGTCAGGGTAGGTGGTCTCGAGCACGCGGCGGGTGTCGTCGCGCAATTGCTCCAGACCCAAACGGTCATACGACTGCACCATGATGAACAAGGCTTCTTCCACCGCCGGCACATCACGGTATTCATTGACGGTGATCTGGGCTCTGTTGATGGCTGCCACATAGGCCCCACGCTTGAAGTAGTAGCGCGCCACGTACACGTTGGAGCGTGCCAGCGAGTTCTTGATGTAGGCCATGCGCAAGCGTGCGTCCGGGCTGTACTTGGAGTCTGGGAAGCGCGTGGTCAATTCGCGAAACGCTTCAAATGAATCTTTGGCTTGCTTGGGGTCGCGTTCAGCCAAATCTTGGTTGGTCAATGACGAGAAAAGCCCCAAGTTGTCATTGAAGTTCACCACGCCCTTGAGGTACAGCGCGTAATCCAGTGCTGGGCTGGCCGGGTGGAGTTTGATGAAACGGTCGAGTGTGGCCACGGCCTGCACGGGCTCGCTGGTTTTGTACTGTGCCCATGCTTTGTCGAGTTGTGCTTGCTGCGCCAAGGCGGTGCCTGCGGCGCGGCCTTCCAGTTTTTCGTAGTAGCCAATGGCTTTGTCGTAGGCACCCGCAGTCATTTCGTCTTTGGCTTCGCTATAGAGCTTGTCCACGCTCCAGTTCGCGGTGGCATCTTTCTCTGCGGCACAGCCAGACAAAAGAATGGCACAGACCAAGCCGAAAGCCATCCACACCACCGATAATTTGAGTCGTAACACCACAGGCTACTTTCTTGAAGCAAAGACAAACCATTCTATCGGCTCAGCCGCACTCTCTTGTCCCAACCGAGGAGGATGCTTTGCTGGACGACACCGTCGATGTGGTAGACGGCCCCGAAGTGGAATGGCGTGAGCTGGATATTCCGACCACCCTGCATGGCGAACGCTTGGACCGTGCGTTGGTCATTTTGTTGCCCGAGTTCTCCCGCAGTTTTTCTCAGCAGCTCTTGAGCGAGGGTTGCGTCAGCAGTCTGCTGCCTGAGTCCCGGGTGGTCAGCAAGGCTTCTGCCCGCGTACGAATGGGGGAACGCTACCGAGTCACCTTGCGTCCCACACCGCAAAGCCAAGCCTTCAAATCCGAGGCCATGGATTTGAACGTGGTCTACCAGGATGACGACCTGCGTGTGATCCACAAGCCTGCCGGTTTGGTGGTCCACCCCGCCCCTGGTAACTGGAGCGGTACCTTGCTCAATGGCTTGTTGGCCCTGGACCCACAAGCGGTCATGCTGCCTCGGGCAGGTATCGTGCACCGCTTGGACAAAGACACCAGCGGCTTGATGGTGGTGGCACGCAGCCGACGCTGCATGGACGCCTTGGTCACGATGATCGGTGCACGCGAGGTGCATCGCGAGTACTTGGCCGTGGCCTACCGCACCTGGAATGGTGCGAAGCGTCGCGAGGTGGAGGCTGCGGTGGGCCGTGACTCGCGTAATCGCTTGCGCATGGCGGTGGTCGATTTGACCCGCCAAAGTGGCAAAGAAGCCCACACCACGTTTGACTGTCTTGACACGCAAGACGACGCATGTCTGGTGCAGTGCACGCTGCACAGCGGTCGCACCCATCAAATTCGGGTACACATGGCGCACATTGGACATCCCCTGTTGGGTGACTCCTTGTACGCGGGGCCCATGAATATGGGCATTGCCCGCCAAGCCTTGCATGCGTTTCGCTTGAGCTTTGCGCATCCCATCACCGGCCAGCCCATGGTGTTTGAGGCACCTTTGCCAACTGACATGACGTCTTTGTTGGCTGCAATGAAGCTGCACAGTCCTGAACAAGCCTGATTCGGCGTCTGCCAGTACAATCAGGGCTCACGCTTGTGAAAGCGGTGAGCCCTTTGGCTCTGACTTGCGATTGCTCTTAAACCCAGGTGGGCCTCCCCCTGTTGCATTGCCACCCACCGCCCCGAGACAGATTTTCGGGGCCCATCCTTCAATCATGACCCCGGAAACAGCAGACGATGAATACCGTCGATGCCAAGCGTGTCCTTGAGACCGCGTTGATTTGTTCGCACCAACCGCTGCCCGTGCGTGAGCTGCGCGTTCTGTTCCAAGACGCGCTGGGTGCCGACACGATCAAAACCTTGTTGGAAGACCTGCAACAAGACTGGGCCCAGCGTGGCGTGGAATTGGTGGAGGTGGCCACCGGTTGGCGCTTTCAAAGCCGCCCCCAGATGCGCGAGTACCTGGATCGCTTGAACCCCGAGAAGCCCCCCAAATACAGCCGTGCCGCCATGGAAACATTGGCCATCATTGCCTACCGTCAACCGGTGACGCGCGGTGACATGGAAGACATCCGGGGTGTGACCATCAACTCTTTGGTGCTCAAGCAGCTCGAAGACCGCGGTTGGGTGGAGGTGATTGGCCACCGTGAAACCGTGGGGCGTCCCTCCCTGTATGCCACCACGCGCCAGTTTCTGGACGACTTGGGCTTGGCTTCACTGGATCAACTGCCGATCTACGACACCGCGCAAGCGCAGGCCAATGCCTTTGCCCGCTTGAGCGACGAAGCGCCCGAGTCTCAAATGCTGATGGCGCTTGAAGATGCGGTGAATGCCCAGAACAACCCTGTCATCGTTGAAGCCCCTGTCTTGCTGGAGACCGCACTGGCGCAGGTTGACGCCAGTCTGGCTGAGGCCTTGCCCAATGACACCCCCTCATCCGCTGTCACCAGCGAACCGATAGACCCTGTTGAACCTGCCTCAGACGGCGAAGAAGAACCCCATGCATCCTGAAAACCACGACGACGGGGCCACGCTGCCCCACGAGCCGGTGATCGAGTTCGCCGACGTCGTGTCGGGCGAATTTGACGTCGAAGCCACCCGCGAAGACGACCTGCCCAGCAAACGCGTGCTGCTGCCCCAACCCGAGTCGCCCAAGCTGCACAAGGTGTTGGCGCAGTCGGGCATGGGTTCGCGCATTGAGATGGAAAAACTCATTGCCGAAGGCCATGTGTTGGTCAACAACGAGCCCGCCCACGTGGGGCAGCGAGTTCAGTTTGGCGACCAAATCAAGGTCAATGGCAAACAACTCAAAGTGCGCATTGCGCCGCCGCCTCCGCGTGTGATTGCGTACCACAAGCCTGCGGGCGAAGTGGTGACCAATGACGACCCACAAAATCGTCCGACCGTGTTTCGCCGTTTGCCGCGCCTGTACCAAGGCAAGTGGCAGTCGGTCGGGCGCCTGGACTTGAACACCGAAGGCTTGCTGCTGTTCACCAGCTCGGGTGAGCTGGCCAACCAATTGATGCACCCGCGCTTTGGCTTGCAACGTGAATACGCGGTGCGCTCCTTGGGCAAACTCAGCATGGAGCAAAAGCAACAACTCATTGACGGCATTCAGCTTGACGATGGTCCGGCACAGTTTGGCTCCATCGAAGAGGGCGGCGGCGAAGGCTCTAACTGCTGGTACCGCGTGACCATTTCGGAAGGCCGCAACCGCGAGGTGCGCCGCATGTTTGAAGCGGTGGGCCATGCGGTCAGCCGTTTGATTCGCATCCGTTACGGCGCCATGGTGTTGCCGCGTGGCTTGAAGCGTGGTGCTTTCGTGGAGTTGGGCGAGCGCGATATCCGCGCCCTGATGGAAGCTGCCGGTGCCCAGGCACCGCTGGAGAGCGGACCTGCCCACAACCACCGCACCGAACGCGCCAGCAGCCGCCGTCGTGGCAACAGCGTGGGGCCACGCCCTTCCTACCCGCGTGCGCCAGAAGAGCGCAATACGGGGCCCGAGCGCCTGGTGCGTACCGAACGCAAGCGGGGCGGCAAGAACACGCAGGCACCTGTGCGTGATGCCCAGCCCGATCCGATGAAAACCTCGGTGGGCTACATCGGCGCCGATAGTTTTGACATGGAGCGCCAGCGCAAACAAGCCGGCCAGCGAGCCTTCAAAGCAGGTTTGGTGCGAGGTGGCAAACCTGCAACTGGACCGCGTCCGCCTTTAGGCCCCAAGCGTGGCGCGCGAGGTTCGCGCTGATCACCCGCATGCCTGTGGGTAAACCCCTTTGGGCAACGCAGAACGGTTAAAATAGCGGGCTTCGCACTTGACGAACCAAAGTTTCTAAAACAACTCCATAGGAAAAAAGTAAATGACCATCGAACGCACCCTCTCCATCATCAAGCCTGACGCTGTGGCCAAGAACGTGATCGGCCAGATCTACGCTCGTTTCGAAGCCGCTGGCTTGAAAGTGATCGCTGCTCGCATGGCCCACCTGTCACGTGGCGAAGCCGAGGCTTTTTACGCCGTGCACAAAGAGCGTCCTTTCTTCAAAGACTTGGTGGACTTCATGGTCTCTGGCCCCGTCATGATCCAAGTGTTGCAAGGTGAGAACGCGATTTTGAAAAACCGCGACCTGATGGGCGCGACCGATCCGAAGAAAGCTGCTGCTGGCACCATCCGTGCTGACTTTGCAGACAGCATCGATGCCAACGCTGTGCACGGCTCTGACGCCGCTGAAACCGCTGCGGTTGAAATCGCTTTCTTCTTCGCTGGCATGAACGTTTACGGTCACTAAGAGGCAAACGGTGATGCTGCTTTTGGCAGCTTCATCACAGCACACACATGACGGCCAACCTGCTTGACTTTGATCTCGACGGTTTGGCCGTTTTTTGTGAGCGCCTGGGTGAAAAGCGCTTCCGGGCCACCCAGCTGTTTCGCTGGATCCACCAAAAGGGCGCGCAAGATTTTGACCAGATGAGCGATCTGGCCAAGTCCTTGCGTGAAAAGCTCAAAACCTGTGCCCAGGTTCAGCCCCTGACCCCCATTTCGCAACACGACTCTGCTGACGGCACCATCAAGTGGCTGTTCGACGTGGGAGACGGCAACGCCGTCGAAACCGTGTTCATTCCAGAAGATGACCGAGGCACTTTGTGCGTCTCATCTCAGGCTGGTTGTGCGGTGGGCTGTCGTTTTTGCTCCACCGGTCACCAAGGCTTCAGCCGCAATTTGACGGCGGGCGAAATCATTGCGCAGCTGTGGTTTGCTGAGCATTTCCTGCGCAAAAAATTCAACACCACCGAGCGCGTGATCTCTAACGTGGTGATGATGGGCATGGGCGAGCCACTGCAAAACTACCATGCCTTGGTGCCTGCTTTGCGCACCATGCTGGACGACCATGGCTACGGTTTGTCGCGCCGTCGTGTCACCGTATCCACCTCGGGCGTGGTGCCCATGATGGACCGTTTGGGCGACGACTGTCCCGTGGCGTTGGCTGTGTCGCTGCACGCGCCCACTGACGCATTGCGTGACAACTTGGTGCCACTCAATCGCAAGTACCCCTTGCATGAGCTGATGGATGCTTGCCGTCGCTATTTGGCCCATGCACCGCGCGACTTCATCACCTTCGAATACTGCATGCTCGATGGCGTCAACGACCAGCCTGAACATGCCCAGGCCTTGATCGATTTCGTCAAGCCCAAGCGTGGCGCTGGCGAGCCGGTGCCGTGCAAGTTCAACCTGATTCCATTCAATCCGTTCCCAGCCTCTGGCCTCACGCGTTCCAGTGCGGCCACGGTCAAAGCCTTTGCTGAGCAACTCAGTGCGGCAGGCATCATCACCACGGTGCGTAAAACCCGTGGGGATGACATCGATGCAGCCTGTGGCCAGTTGGCAGGGGATGTGAAAGACCGCACCCAAGTCGACGCGCGCATGGCCAAACAGCGCGTGATTTCGCTCACGCAGGTGCCGTCATGAACCGGTCTGGCTTGCACGCTTGCCTGCGTTGGATCGCCATGGCCTGTCTAGGTCTGGTGTTGCTCAACACGGCGGGTTGTGCCACGTCCGAGTCCAACCGTCTCGACGCTTTGACCACACCCGAGCCCGATGCCTTGCGCGTGCGGGCCATGCGTCGCTTGAGCTTGGCCACGGCTTACTTCGAGCAAGGCCAAAACGACGTTGCCCAGCAAGAGGTGAGGGCGGCTTTGCAGATTGACCCCCAGTTTGCCGAGGCGTACAGCCTGCTCGGTCTCATCCACCAGCGCGACAACGCCCCTGAGTTGGCCCAACAAAGCTTTGCGCAAGCCCTGCGCCTGGCCTCTGCTGCCTCACGTCCTGCGGAGTTGGCTGCTGTGCAGCACAACCAAGCGTGGTTTTTGTGTCAACAAAACCGTTTGGACGAAGCACAAGCCCTGTTTGCCCAGGCTTTGGCGCAACCGATGTACCGCCAGCAAGCCAAGACTTGGATGGCACAGGGCCTGTGCCAACAGCGCGCAGGTCGTTTGAGCGAAGCGCGCAATAGTTTGCACACAGCCCTCACGCTCGAACCCAACCACCCCATCGCACGTTACCAACTGGCTGTTTTGGACTGGCAAGTCAGCCACCCAAGCGAAGCACAAGCCACCTTGGCACCCCTCAACAACAGCGCGCAAGCCAGTGCCGCCAGTCTGTGGCTCGGCGTTCGTTTGGCCCGTGCCTTGGCGCAGCCCCAAGACCAACAACGATTGTCTGCACAGTTGCTGCAGCGTTTCCCACATTCGGCTGAAGCACAAGCTTTGGCCCAACAGAAATTTGAAGTTCAATGACCCAAGACACCCGCACACCTGCCCCAGACGTCTCTGTTGAGCGGGCTGCCCCTGCTGTGGCCCAAACTGCAGGGGCTGTGTTGCGCAGCTACCGTGAGGCCGATGGTTTGAAACTGGAGGCCCTGGCTTCGACCCTGCGTGTGCCCGTGGCCAAGCTTGAAGCTTTGGAAGACAACCGTTTGGATTTGTTGCCCGATGCTGTGTTTGCTCGCGCTTTGGCGCTGGCGGTGTGCCGCCAGCTCAAATCAGATCCTGCGCCGGTGTTGGCGTTGTTGCCAGGACATGATGTGTCGCGCTTGGCCGTCAAAGACGAGCGTGGCTTGGACAGCCCACTGCACCGTCCTTCGTTGCTGCCACAGTCGAGTTTTTTGGCCATTCAAGGCTTTTTCTCACCCTTGCGTGGGGCTGCAGTGGCCGTGTTGGTGCTGGCCCTGCTGCTGGCGGTTTGGCCTGACATTCAAGTTTGGTTGGGCGGCGCCAAAGAGGTGGCGCCTGCCGCCGCCGTGGACGTACCTGTTGTGGCCCCTGTTGCTGCGCCTGTGGTGGATGTCATTCCCCCCGCTGAAGTCAACACCGGTCACATGGTGATCACGCCCGTTCAGTCTGCCGCCATCGCGGCGCCTGCCCCCACTGCTTCAGGAGTTGCCAATGGCCGTTGAGTCGCACGCTATTTCGTTGTCGCATCCCAAACCGCGTCGCAGTTTGCAAGCACGCGTGGCCTGGGGTGACCATGTCGTCACCGTCGGTGGCGATGCGCCCGTGCGTGTGCAGTCGATGACCAACACCGACACGGTGGACGCCATTGGCACCGCCATTCAAATCAAAGAACTGGCTTTGGCTGGCTCGGAGATGGTGCGCTTGACGGTCAACACCCCTGAAGCGGCGCAAGCTGTGCCGCATGTGCGCGAACAGCTCGACCGCATGGGCATTCAGGTGCCGCTGATTGGCGACTTTCATTACAACGGCCACCGCCTATTAACCGATTACCCCGACTGTGCTCAAGCCCTGTCCAAATACCGCATCAACCCCGGCAACGTGGGCAAAGGTGACAAACACGACAAGCAGTTTGGCCAAATGATCGAAGCGGCCATGCGCTACAACAAAGCGGTGCGCATCGGTGTGAACTGGGGCAGCTTGGACCAAGAGCTACTGGCTCAACTGATGGATACCAATGCCCAGCGTGCGCAGCCCTTTGATGCCAAGCAGGTGATGTACGAAGCCCTCATCACCTCGGCCATTGATTCCGCCAAGTTGGCCGAATCGATGGGCATGGCGCCCGAGCAAATTTTGCTCAGTTGCAAAGTCAGTGGCGTGCAAGACCTGATCGCGGTGTACCGCGAACTGGCCCAGCGTTGTAACTACCCGCTGCACTTGGGGCTCACCGAAGCTGGCATGGGCACACGTGGCACGGTGGCCAGCGCCACCGCCTTGTCGATCTTGTTGCAAGAAGGCATTGGCGACACCATCCGCGTGTCTCTGACACCGCAACCCGGCGAAGCGCGCACCCAAGAGGTGGTGATTGCTTCCGAAATTTTGCAAGCCTTGGGGCTGCGCGCCTTTGTGCCCAGTGTGACCGCGTGTCCGGGGTGTGGCCGCACCACCAGCACCACCTTCCAAGAGTTGGCCAAAGAAATCGACGACTTTTTGCGCGCCCAAATGCCCGTCTGGCGCAGCCAATACCCAGGGGTAGAGAACCTCAAGGTGGCGGTGATGGGCTGTATCGTCAACGGACCCGGAGAGAGCAAACATGCTGACATTGGCATCAGCTTGCCGGGCAGCGGTGAGGCACCGGCGGCCCCCGTGTTCATCGATGGTGAAAAGGCCATGACCTTGCGCGGCGAGAACATTGCCCGCGAGTTCCACCAAATTGTTGAAACCTACATCGAAAAACGCTTTGGCTGATTGCCAAAACGCCATGGAAAAACTGTGACTTCAGAGAACGACAAACCCCAAGCACCCGTCGCCAAACTGCCCAAGCACCAGGCGTTGACAGCCGTCAAAGGCATGAACGATTTGCTGCCACCCGCATCGGCCCATTGGGAATGGCTGGAAGAGAAGGTGCGTGGCTTGATGACGCGCCATGCCTACCGCAACCTGCGCACCCCGATCGTGGAGCCCACGGCCTTGTTTGTGCGTGGCCTGGGTGAGGTCACTGACATTGTGGAAAAGGAGATGTACTCCTTTGAAGACCGCTTGAATGGCGAACAGCTCACCTTGCGTCCTGAGGCCACGGCCGGTGTGGTGCGTGCGGTGGTGGAGCACAACATGCTCTACGACGGCGGCAAGCGTCTGTACTACATGGGGCCGATGTTTCGCCACGAACGCCCGCAACGAGGCCGCTATCGCCAGTTCCACCAGATCGGCGCAGAAGCCTTGGGTTTTCCAGGGGCCGAGGTGGATGCTGAATTGATTTTGTTGGCCGCCACCTTGTGGCAAGAGCTCGGCTTGCAAGACGTGCGCCTGGAGCTCAACAGCCTAGGCCAACCGTCTGAGCGTGCCGCCCACCGCGCCGCCCTGATTGCGCATTTGGAGCAGCACTTAGAGGTGCTCGATGATGAAGCCAAACGCCGCTTGCACAGCAACCCACTGCGCATCTTGGACACCAAGAACCCGGCCATGCAAGCGGTGGTGGAAGCCGCGCCAAAGTTGATCGACTTTTTGGGCGAAGCCTCGCTGGCTCACTTCAACGCGGTGCGTGCGATTTTGGATGCCAGCGGCGTGAGCTACCGCATCAACCCGCGTTTGGTGCGCGGCATGGATTACTACAACCTCACGGTGTTTGAGTTTGTGACCGACCGTTTGGGATCACAAGGCACCATTTGCGGTGGCGGCCGTTACGACTACCTGATCGAACAAGTCGGAGGCAAACCCGCGCCTGCAGTGGGCTGGGCCCTGGGCGTTGAGCGTGTGTTGGAGTTGCTCAAGGAGCAAGGCACCTTGCCAGACGCAGTGGGGCCGGATGTGTACGCCATCGTGCCCGATGCCTCGGCTTTGCCCGTGGTGTTTGCCACCCTGCAAACCTTGCGTACCCAAGGCCTGTCGGCGCAAATGCATGCTGGAGCGGGTGAGGGCATGGGCAGCATGAAGTCGCAATTCAAGAAGGCTGACGCCAGTGGCGCGCGGTTGGCACTGATTTTTGGCGGCGATGAGTTGGCCCGTGGCGAGGTCACACTCAAGTCCTTGCGTGACGGAGCCGGCGCACAAGATGCCATCCCCTTGGCGGGTGTGCTCAATGCGGTGACGCAACGTCTGGCTCAAGAGAGCGCACGCCTACAATCCGCCTAACTTTTTAGCAAGCACTGACCACCATGGCATCTCACCTCGACCTCGAAGAACAAGAACAAATCGATGAGCTCAAGCACTTTTGGAAGCGCTGGGGCGATCTGATCACCTGGGCTGCCATTGCTGCACTGGGCAGCTACGCAGCATGGATGGGCTGGCAGTCGTGGTCAACCAAGCAAGCGGCGCAGTCGGCCGCGCTGTACGACACCGTCGAGCGCGCCGCCATCAGCGCGGACATGGCCCTGCTGGATCGTTCAGTGGCAGACATCGAAGACAAATTTGCCAGCACCAGCTACGCGCAGCAAGCTGCCTTGTTGGCCGCACGCATTTACCAAGACAAAGCTCGTCCCGCCGATGCGCGCAAGCAACTGACGTGGGTGATCGACAAATCCGATGACGCGGGCTATCAAGCACTGGCCCGTTTGCGTCTGGCCGCCTTGCAGATCGAAGACAAAGCGTTTGATGCGGCGCGCCAACAACTGGCTGCCAAGGTGCCTGCGTCTTTTGAACCTTTGGTGGCAGATCGCTTGGGCGACATCGACATGCTCGAGAACAAGCCTGCTGACGCGATCAAACATTACCAACAAGCCTGGAAAGGCTTTGATGCGAATGCTGAATACCGCCGTTTGGTGGCGGTCAAGTTATCCGCATTGGGCGCCGATCCTGAAGAAACATCAGCCAAGGAACCTAACAAGTGAACACCACCTTTCGGTCCGTGATTTCTAAGCTTGCCGTGTTTGGGCTTTGCATGGGCTTGGCTGCCTGCGGCACGTCTCGCCCCAAACCCGAAGACTTTCCCAACGTGACCGTGTTGCAAGACGTGCGGACTTCGTGGAGCGCACAGATTGGGACAGTGAACTTTCCTTTGGCGGTAGCCAGTCGCGGGGATCGCGTGGCCTTGGCCAATAGCCAAGGCACGGTGGTCGTGTTGTCTGCGCAAACCGGCCAAGACATTTGGCGTGTCAACCTGAACCAAGCCATTGCCGCAGGCGTGGGCAGCGATGGTCAACAAGTGGCCGTGGTCACGCGTGACAACCAATTGGTGGTTCTCAAAGATGGGCAGGTGCAATGGCGCCAAAATTTGACCTCGTCGTCGTTCACGCCTCCATTGCTGGCGGGTGGACGTGTGTTTGTGTTGACGGCCGATCGTTCGGTGTTGGCTTTTGACGGTGCCACGGGTGGCCAGCTTTGGACGCAACAGCGCCCGGGCGAACCGTTGGTGCTCAAGCAGGCGGGCGTGTTGGTGCCCTTCAAAAATACGCTGCTGGCGGGTTTGTCGGGACGCTTGGCAGGTTTAGATCCAAACACCGGCGCGATTCGCTGGGAATCGGCCATTGCCACACCACGCGGAACCAACGACATGGAGCGCTTGGTGGATTTGGTCAGCCCTGTTGACCGACAGGGTGATGTGGTGTGCGCACGCGCTTTTCAGGCACAAATTGGGTGTGTCAATGCCGAACGTGGTCAGTCTGTGTGGACCCGTGTTTCCAACGGAGATCGTGGTGTCAGTGGCAACGACAAATTGCTGATTGCCACCTTGTCAAACGGCGTGGTGCAGGCTTGGAACCGCAGCAATGGTGAACGCTTGTGGGACACCGAACGTTTGAAATACCGTGTTCTGAGCGCACCTTTGGTCACGCCTAGGGGCGTCTTGCTGGCAGACAACGGTGGCTGGTTGTATCTGTTGTCCTTGGCCGATGGTGCCTTGCTCAACCGCGTCAAACTCGATGGCAGCGAGTTGGCCGCAGCACCTGTTCAGGCAGGGACAACTCAAGTGTTGGTCACACGCGAAGGTCGCGTGATGGGCCTGCAAATCCCGTGATCGCGGGTCGTTAAGGAATATGTTTTGAAACCCGTTTTGGCCCTGGTGGGTCGCCCCAACGTTGGCAAGTCCACGTTGTTCAATCGTCTGACCCAATCGCGTGATGCGATTGTGGCTGACTACGCGGGTCTGACCCGTGATCGCCACTATGGCAACGCCAAGTTTGGCAAGCTTGAATTCATCGTCATCGACACCGGTGGCTTTGAGCCCGATGCCACAGAAGGCATTTACAAGGAAATGGCTCGCCAAACCCAGCAAGCCGTCGCTGAGGCTGATGTGGTGGTGTTTGTCGTCGATGCCCGTGGGGGCTTGTCAGCGCAAGACCATGACATTGCCAAGTACCTGCGCCGCTTGGGCAAACCTTGCTTGTTGGTGGCGAACAAAGCCGAGGGCATGCGCGAAGGCATGCAATTGGTGGAGTTTTATGAGTTGGGCTTGGGCGAAGTGTTGCCTGTGTCCGCGGCACATGGTCAGGGCATTCGCTCCATGGTTGAAATGGCTCTCGCGCCTTTGCATCTGCCGGATGTGGACGAAGACGCCGAGCATGTCGACGACGGCACGATCAAGCTGGCCGTGGCTGGTCGTCCCAACGTGGGCAAATCAACCCTCATCAACACCTGGTTGGGTGAAGAGCGTTTGGTGGCGTTTGATTTGCCCGGCACCACACGTGATGCCATCAGCGTGCCGTTTGAGCGCGATGGTCAGAAGTTTGAATTGATCGACACCGCCGGCTTGCGCCGCAAGGGCAAGGTGTTTGAGGCCATTGAAAAGTTTTCGGTGGTCAAGACCTTGCAAGCCATTGAGTCTGCGAATGTCGTGTTGCTGTTGCTCGATGCCACCCAGGGTGTGACCGATCAAGATGCCCACATTGCGGGCTACATCTTGGAGAGCGGTCGGGCCGTGGTGTTGGCGGTGAACAAATGGGATGCGGTTGACGCATACCAGCGTGAGATGTTGCAACGCTCCATTGAAACACGGCTGCCATTTTTAAAGTTTGCTGCTTTGCATTTCATCTCGGCCAAAAAGCGCCAAGGTTTGGGGCCTCTGTGGGGCGCCATCGCACAAGCGCACCGGGCGGCCATGTGCAAGATGTCGACGCCGGTGCTCACGCGCTTGCTGCTTGAGGCTGTGCAGTTCCAAAGCCCGCAGCGTGCCGGCATGTTCCGCCCCAAAATGCGCTATGCCCATCAGGGTGGCATGAACCCACCTGTCATCGTGATTCATGGCAACTCGTTGGAGCACGTGACCGAGGCCTACAAGCGTTTCTTGGAAGGGCGTTTTCGCAAAGCGTTTTCTTTGGAAGGGACGCCTTTACGCATTCAGATGCGCACGTCCAGCAATCCCTACAAGGACAAGGACGCCTGAATGAGTTAGAAAGTCTTGCCGCTGTGGTAAGGTGAGGCTTCTTTTACAACCACTGAAACACGGAGAATATCGTGAACATGAACACCGACAACTCAAAGAACAAAGGCCAACTGTTGCAAGATCCTTTCCTCAACATATTGCGTCGCGAACATGTGCCGGTTTCCATTTACTTGGTCAATGGCATCAAGCTCCAAGGTCAAATTGAATCTTTTGATCAATACGTGGTACTTCTTCGGAATACGGTCACCCAAATGGTTTACAAGCACGCGATTTCAACCATCGTGCCGGGTCGTGCGGTGAACTTCAATGCCGCCGACGGCACAGGCAGTTCGCCCGAAGTTTGAACCTGAGTACTCTGAAAAAGGGGCTGTTACAGCCCTTTTTTTATGCATCATTGACATTGAACTCTTAGACTGACCATTTGACCGATTCCAGCCACAACAACGACGCACCCACCATTTTGGTTGGGGTAGATTTTGGTTTGCCACATTTTGATGGCGAACTCGAAGAACTGGGCCTACTGGCTCAAACTGCTGGGTTGCGGCCCGTGGCACGCGTTACTTGCAAACGCAAAGCACCGGATGCAGCCTTGTTTGTGGGCAGTGGCAAGGCCGATGAAATCAAAGCTCTAGCTGTGTTGCACGGGGCCACAGAAATTTTGTTCGACCAGTCTTTGAGCCCAGCCCAGCAGCGCAACTTAGAGCGTCACATGGGGATAGCGGTCAATGACCGCACCTTGCTCATTCTGGAAATCTTTGCTCAGCGTGCGCGCAGCCACGAGGGCAAGTTGCAGGTGGAGCTGGCCAAGCTGCAATACCTCAGCACACGCTTGGTGAGACGCTGGTCGCACTTGGAGCGACAAAGCGGTGGTATCGGCATGCGCGGTGGCCCCGGCGAGAGCCAGATCGAGTTAGACCGTCGCATGATCGGCGAGTCCATCAAACGCACCCGTGAGCGCTTGGAAAAAGTCAAACGCCAGCGCAGCACACAACGTCGGCAACGCCAGCGGCGCGACGCCTTCACGATTTCTCTGGTGGGTTACACCAACGCGGGCAAGTCCACTTTGTTCAACGCCTTGGTCAAGGCACGCGCTTATGCCGCGGACCAGCTGTTTGCCACCCTCGACACCACCACGCGGCAGCTCTATTTGGGCGACAAGCAAGGGGGCGGGCGTTCGGTGTCTTTGTCGGACACGGTGGGTTTCATCCGTGATTTGCCGCACGGCTTGATCGATGCGTTCCAAGCCACGCTGCAAGAAGCCGCTGATGCCACATTGCTGATGCATGTGGTGGATGCCTCCAACTCGAATTTCCCAGAACAAATGGACGAGGTGCACAAGGTGCTGGTAGAGATCGGTGCCGCCGATGTGCCGCAAGTCCTGGTGTTCAACAAACTCGACGCCATCAGTGAGGACAAGCGTCCTATGCAGTTGCATGACCACTACACGGTAGACGGCCAAGCTGTACCTCGTTTCTTTGTCAGCGCCCGAACGGGCGAGGGGCTGTTGGCTTTGCGTGAGTACCTGGCTCAAGAGGCTATGCAACACATGCCCGATGACCTGACGACACCACCGGTTTTAGATTGAACCCGGTGGCAATTAGGCACAATCAAGACTTCTGATCAATCACAACCATGCGCATGAACTCCAACTCCAAAGCTGAACGCCGCCCGTACTGGCTGGCTCGCCTGCTCGGCATGTTCAATCTCAACGATGGACGCTGGGGCCGCGACACGCCAACGGGGGCTAACTCGGGTGGCAACGGTGCGCCTGAAGACAAGCCAGCGCCGGACCAAGTACCGCCTGGTAACCAACGCCCCAGCACGGCGGGTGGGCCACCTGATTTGGATGAGTTGTGGCGCGACTTCAACCGCAAACTCTCAGGCTTGTTGGGTGGCGGCAAAGGAGGCTCTGAGCCCCCTAAAGGCGGCATGCCAACAGGGCCTAGTCTGCCGGGGGCACGTGTGGGCTTGGGCGTGGTGGCGGCCGTGTTGTTGGTGATTTGGTTTTGCACTGGTTTTTTCATTGTGCAAGAAGGCCAGCAAGCGGTGATCACCCAGTTCGGTCGTTACAAGGCCACGGTGGGCGCGGGTTTCAACTGGCGTTTGCCGTACCCATTCCAGCGCCATGAGCTGGTGTTTGTGACACAGATTCGCTCGGTCGATGTGGGGCGTGACAACGTCATCAAGTCGACGGGGCTGCGCGAGTCGGCCATGCTGACCGAAGACGAAAACATTCTGGAAATCAAATTTGCCGTGCAATACCGCTTGACCGATGCGCGGGCCTATTTGTTTGAAACTAAGAACCCCACCGACACCGTGGTGCAAGCTGCTGAAACAGCGGTGCGCGAAGTGGTGGGCAAAATGAAGATGGACTCGGCCATGTCGGAAGAGCGCGACCAGATTGGTCCGCGCATTCGCAGCTTGATGCAACAAATCTTGGACCACTACAAGGTCGGCATCGAGGTGGTGGGCATCAACTTGCAACAAGGTGGCGTGCGTCCTCCAGAACAAGTGCAAGCTGCTTTTGACGATGTGCTCAAAGCCGGCCAAGAGCGCGAACGCGCCAAGAACGAAGCCGAAGCCTATGCCAACGACGTGGTGCCACGCGCCGTGGGTACCGCCTCGCGCTTGAAGCAGGAGGCCGATGGTTACAAAGCTCGCATCGTGGCGCAAGCACAGGGTGACGCGCAACGTTTCAAGTCGCTGTATGCCGAGTACCAAAAAGCACCGCAGGTCACACGCGATCGCTTGTACATCGACACCATGCAACAGATCTACAGCAACGTCACCAAGGTGTTGGTGGACTCCAAACAGGGTTCCAACTTGCTGTATTTGCCGCTCGACAAAATCATTCAACAAGCGTCGGGCGGAGCAACACCTGCTGCCCCCGTGTCAACCACCGAGAACAACACGTCTCCTGCGACGCCCAATGCGGCCAGCGCAGCCACCCTCGACGCGCGTGCCCGTGATGGCCGCAGCCGTGACCGTGATGGCCGTTGATCAGGGAGCAAGAACATGAATAGCAAAATTGGTTTTTATATTTCATCGGCCTTGGTTGGTTTGGCCCTCATCAGCTCGATGTTGTTTGTGGTCGACCAACGCCAGTTTGGTGTGGTGTATTCCTTGGGCCAGATCAAGGATGTGATCACCGAACCTGGACTCAACGTCAAGTTGCCGCCGCCATTTCAAAACGTCACCTACATCGACAAACGCTTGTTGACCCTGGACAACGCCGACACCGAGCCCATGTTGACCGCTGAAAAGCAACGCGTGGTGATTGACTGGTACGCCCGTTGGCGCATCACCGATCCATCACAGTACATCCGTAACGTGGGTCTGGATGAAAACGCGGGCGCCATACAACTCAGCCGCGTGGTGCGCAACGCGTTTCAAGAGGAAATCAACAAGCGCACCGTGAAAGAGCTGTTGTCGCTCAAGCGCGAAGCCTTGCTGGAAGACGTCAAACGCGAAGTGCTGGCAGCCGTCAAAGGGGCCAAGCCTTGGGGCGTGGACGTGGTGGATGTGCGCATCACCCGTGCCGACTATGTCGATGCCATCACCGAGTCGGTGTACCGCCGCATGGAGGCCGAGCGCAAACGCGTGGCCAATGAGTTGCGATCAACGGGTGCTGCTGAAGGCGAGAAAATTCGTGCCGATGCCGACCGTCAACGTGAAGTTACCGTGGCCAACGCTTACCGTGAAGCACAAAAAATCAAAGGTGAGGGCGATGCCCAAGCGGCTCAAATTTACGCCGAGTCGTTTGGTCGTGATGCACAGTTTGCGCAGTTCTACCGCAGCCTGGAAGCCTACAAAACCACCTTCAGCAAGAAGAGCGATGTGATGGTGGTCGACCCCTCCAGCGACTTCTTCAAAGCCTTTCGTGGCAGCGGTGCCTCGTCGGCTGCTCCGGCCAAGAAATAACAAGGTTCACGCATGGACTTGAACAGCGACGTGCTGTGGACGGCCTTTGGCCTGATGCTGGTGTTTGAAGGCTTGATGCCTTTTGTGTCGCCCGAAGGGTGGCGCAACAAAATGATGCAAATCCTGGCTTTGCACAATGGCCAGATCCGATTCTTCGGCTTGGCCTGTGTCTTGACCGGTGTTTTGATCTTGTGGTGGCTGGGTTGATGGGAAACGTCCCCATAAGCCCGGTAAAATCTCTTTTTTAACAGCCCCCCTCATCTCATGTCCGCTTGGGTCTTGCCGGATCACATCGCCGATGTTTTGCCTTCCGAGGCCCGGCATATCGAAGAACTCCGCCGTCTTTATCTCGACACAGCACGTGGCTATGGCTACGAGTTGGTCATGCCGCCTTTGTTGGAGTACCTCGAATCCTTGCTGTCAGGCACGGGTCGGGCACTCGATCTTCAAACCTTCAAACTGGTGGACCAACTCTCGGGTCGTACGCTGGGTTTGCGTGCCGACACCACGCCTCAAGTGGCGCGTATCGATGCGCACTTGCTCAACCGTGCCGGTGTGACACGTTTGTGTTACTGCGGTCCGGTATTGCACACCCGTCCTGACCGTCCGTTTGCCACCCGTGAGCCTTTGCAATTTGGCGCTGAAATTTATGGCCATACAGGTTTAGAGGCCGATTTGGAAGTTTTGCACCTGGCCTTGGACAGTCTCAAGGCTGTGAACCTGCACAACTTTTCGGTGGACTTGAGCGATGCCCGCATCGTGCCCGCCTTGCTCGAAGGCGTCACGCTCACCCTTGATGCCCGCGACGCCTTGCATGCCGCCTTGGCCAGCAAAGACGTGCCAGCGGTGCGTGCCTTGACGGCCAGCTTGCCCGCGCCTGTGCAGACTGCTTTGGTGGCCTTGGCGCGCTTGTATGGTGATGCGTCGGTACTGACACAGGCTGAGCAAACCTTTGCAGCTTGGCCAAAGGTGCAACAAGCTTTGACCGAGCTGCGCCAGGTGGCGGCTGATTTGGGGGACGTGCCCACAACCTTCGATTTGGCCGACTTGCGTGGTTACGCTTATTACAGCGGTGTGCGCTTTGCCATCTATGTCTCGGGTGCCAGTGACGCGTTGGTGCGCGGTGGTCGCTACGACGAAGTGGGTGCCGTGTTTGGGCGCAAGCGTCCGGCAGCAGGCTTCAGCCTGGACCTGAAAGAGTTGGTCAGTGTGGTTCCCGCCCGTGCCTTGAAAGCCGCCATTCGTGCGCCTTGGGGCACGGCCAAAGGTTTGCGCGAAGCCATTGCTCATTTGCGCGCGCACGGAGACACTGTGGTGTGCGTGATGCCTGGGCATGAAAGCGAAGTCGATGAATTCGACTGCGACCGCGTCTTGGTCGATGTGAATGGCCAGTGGGTCGTTCAGGCCCTTTAATTTTTTAAATTCCAATTGAACTTGATATGAGCACTAGCAAAGGACAAGCCGTGGCTGCTACCAAAGGTCGTAACGTGGTCGTCGTCGGCACCCAATGGGGCGACGAGGGCAAGGGCAAGTTGGTCGACTGGCTGACCGAAACCGCCACCGGTGTGGTGCGCTTTCAAGGTGGTCACAACGCGGGCCACACCTTGGTCATCAATGGCGTGAAAACTGCACTGCATCTGATCCCCAGCGGCATCATGCGCCCAGGTGTGAAGTGCTACATAGGCAACGGCGTGGTGCTGTCGGCCACCAAACTGCTGGAAGAAATTGCAGGCCTTGAAAAAGCCGGTGTGGAAGTGCGTTCACGCCTGCGCATCAGCGAGGCCTGCCCCTTGATCTTGCCCTACCACGCGGCCTTGGACATTGCGCGCGAAGCGGCCAAAGAAAAAGCCGGTACCGCCAAGATTGGCACCACGGGTCGCGGCATTGGCCCGGCCTACGAAGACAAAATCGCTCGTCGTGCCTTGCGCGTGCAAGACCTCAAGCACCCTGAGCGTTTTGCCACCAAGCTACGTGAGAACTTAGAGTTGCACAACCATGTGTTGACCGATATCTTGCACGCCCCTGCGGTGGACTACGACACCGTCTACAACGAAGCCATGGCTTACGCCAAAGAAATTCTGCCCATGGTGGCCGATGTGTCGCGTGAGTTGAACGACGCCCATGCCCAAGGCGCCAACTTGCTGTTTGAAGGCGCGCAAGGCACCTTGCTGGATGTGGACCACGGCACGTACCCGTTTGTCACCTCCAGCAACTGTGTGGCCGGCAATGCCGCTGCTGGTGCGGGCGTGGGCCCAGGTTTGCTGCACTACATCTTGGGCATCACCAAAGCCTATTGCACCCGTGTGGGCGGTGGCCCATTCCCCACCGAGTTGGACTGGGAAACTCCTGGCAACCCTGGCTACCACATGAGCACCGTGGGCGCTGAAAAAGGCGTGACCACCGGTCGCAGCCGCCGTTGCGGTTGGTTCGATGCCGCCTTGCTCAAGCGCAGCGCACAAGTCAACGGCTTGAGTGGTTTGTGCATCACCAAGCTCGACGTGCTGGATGGCTTGACCGAGTTGCTGTTGTGTGTGGGCTATGAGTTGGATGGACAAAGAATAGACATCTTGCCGATGGGCGCGGATGAGATTTCACGCTGCAAACCCATCTATGAAAGCATTCCTGGCTGGAGCGACAGCACCGTGGGGGTGACCGATTACGCCAAGCTGCCCAAGGCCGCACAGCACTACCTCAACCGCATTGCCGAGACGACTGGTGTGCCGATTCACATGGTGTCGACCAGCCCAGACCGTGACCACACGATCTTGCTGACCCACCCCTACATTGCTTAATTTTTTAAAGGACCTTTGACATGTTGACCGAAGACGGCAAACACCTGTACGTGTCGTACGACGAGTACCACAACCTGATTGAAAAACTCGCCATCAAGATCCACCAATCGGGTTGGCAGTTCGACACCATTCTTTGCCTGGCCCGTGGTGGCATGCGTCCAGGGGACATCTTGTCGCGCATCTTCGACAAGCCCTTGGCCATCATGTCGACCAGCTCGTACCGTGCGGATGCAGGGACTGTGCAAGGCCACTTGGACATTGCCCGCTTCATCACCACCCCCAAAGGCGAAATCGCTGGCAAGGTGTTGTTGGTTGACGACTTGGCCGACACCGGTCACACCCTCAAAGCTGTGGTGGACCAACTCAAGAACAACTACCAACCCATCACCGAATTGCGCACTGCCGTGATTTGGACCAAAGGCGTGTCAGCGTTTGCGCCCGATTACTCGGTGGACTATCTGCCCACCAACCCCTGGATTCATCAGCCGTTTGAGCCGTATGACAACATGCGTCCAGCAGCATTGATGGAGAAGTGGAAGGTTTAATTCGCCTTTTGCTTGCTTTGTTTTAAGAACTCCGCCTTGGCGGAGTTTTTCGTTTCAGGGCTGGTTAATATCTGCCCATGACCCGCAGCACCGACCTTATTCATCACCCTTACCAACCGCCGTCTGAATTTGATGCGCCACAGGTTGGGGTGTTCAAAGCATCGACGGTGATTTTTCCCAATGTCGCGGCCATGCGCACACGCGAGTGGTTGAATAAATCGAGCTATACCTACGGCTTGCATGGCACGCCCACCACGTTCACCCTCGAAGAGCGCCTAGCCACGCTGGAGGGGGGTACGCACTGCATCTTGACGCCCAGTGGCCTAGCGGCCATTGCCCAAGTTGATTTGGCCTTGCTGAAAGCAGGCGACGAGGTGTTGATTCCAGACAACGCCTACAGCCCCAACAAAGCCCTGGCTGAGGGCGAGTTGGCGCACTTTGGCATCAGCCATCAGTTCTACGACGCGATGAACCCCGCCGATTTGGCCGCGCGTATCAACGAACGCACGCGCTTGGTGTGGCTGGAGGCGGCAGGCTCGGTGTCGATGGAGTTTCCTGATCTGCCTGCACTGGTTCGTGCGTGTCGTGCCCGTGGCGTGTGTTGCGCACTCGACAACACGTGGGGTGCAGGTTTGGCCTTCAATGCGTTTGACTTGACACCAGGGCAGGGCGATGCACCCTTGGGCGTGGACCTGACCATCCATGCCCTCACCAAATACCCCAGTGGCGGCGGTGACGTGCTGATGGGCAGCATCGTCACCCGCAGTGACGCACTGGCCAAAACCATCAAGCTCAGCCACATGCGTTTGGGCACAGGGGTGGCGGCCAACGATGCCGAGCTGGTGTTGCGCGCTTTGCCCAGCTTGGCATTGCGCTATCGGGCACAGGACCAAGCAGCTCGACACCTGGCGAATTGGTGCAGTCAACAGACCCAGTTTTCTCAAGTCTTGCACCCGGCTTTTCATGGCGCACCCGGACATGCGCATTGGCAGCAGCTGTGTGTGACGCCCCAAGAGCCTCAAGGTTTGGCGGCAGGTATTTTCAGTGTGGTGGTGGATACGCGTTACACCACGCAGCAGATAGATGCATTTTGCGATGCCCTGCAATTGTTCAAAATTGGCTATAGCTGGGGCGGCCCCATGAGCTTGGTGGTGCCCTATCACCTGAGCGCTGCGCGCCAACTTGCCACGCCGCATCTTCAAACGGGGCGTGTGGTGCGTTTTTGCATAGGTCTGGAAGATGTGCGGGACTTGCAGCAAGATCTTGCGCAAGCTTTGCAACACCTGTGTCTTTGAAACAAGGAGTCATGTCCATGTCTGTTGATACGCCTGAGCAAAGCGAAGCTGCTGCACCGACCGAAACGCCGCCAGAACGTATCGATGTGATGGATTTGCGTTTTTCTGATCCTTTGCGTTGGTTGGGCTTGGGGTTTCGTGATCTGCTGTCACAGCCCCTGGTGACTTTGTTTTATGGGTCATGTTTTTGGCTCATGGCGCTCATCGTGAGTGCCGTGTTTCGCAGCAACCCGGAGTTCACCTTGTCGGCCATCTCTGGCTGTTTGTTGTTGGGCCCGTTCTTGGCGATGGGGCTGTACGACGTGAGCATGAACCGCGAGCGCGGTCACCGTCCGACCTTGGGCAGTTCGCTCACTTGCTGGGAGCCGCATGTGCGTAGCATGGGCATGTTGGTCATGGTCGTGGTGGTGTTGGAGTTGTTGTGGGGACGTGCGTCGTTGGTGGTCTTTGCGGTGTTTTTCAACACCGGTGGCATGCCCACCACCGCCAGTGTGATCGATGCTGTGTTCAACCCACAGAACTGGGAATTTGTGGTCGCCTATCTGTGTGTGGGGGGCTTCTTTGCGGGTTTGGTGTTTGCCACCATGGCGGTTTCCATTCCCATGATCTTGGACCGTGACACCGACGCCATCACCGCGGGCATCACCAGCTTGCGAGTGTTTTTGAGCCAGACCGGCGTCATGCTGTGGTGGGGCGCACTCATCACCGTGTTGGTGTTGCTGGCTTTGTGGCCCTCAGCCGCAGGCTTGTTGTTGGTGGGCCCATGGCTGGGCTTTGCCACCTGGCATGCTTACCGTGCGTCGGTGCGCTTTAGCCCTGGCGCATGATGTCGCGTGCCAGGGCGCGCATGGCGTCCATGGAGCGGTCGCTAGGTTGCACCACGGCGGCTTGCCCAAACTGTTTGAAGTTGCGGCGAGTGGACTCGGCATAGCCTGGGTCGTAGTGCAGGGTGAGTAGCTCGCGCACCACGGGCTCGTTGTCACCCGCCATCACCTGTGTTTTCCAGGCCTCCACCACGGCGCGACCACGCCGGTCCACCAAGGCGTCGAGTCGTTTGCAAAAGTAGTCTGGGTCTTTGACGAAGAAGTCGTAGTCCTCCATCAACAAAGCCACGCGTTCGTCATCACTCAAACGCAAATCCAGGCAGGGGCTTTCGCGCATGGACAGCATCAGCACTTCGGGCACAGACAGATTGCCCACTTTACGGCTCTCAGATTCGACATACACCGGGCGTGAGGTGTCGAAGCCTTTCAAGGCGGTCCACACCAAGGTGTCAAAGTGCTTTTGGCTGGGTTGCGGTACGCCCGGAATATGGCCCAGCACAGAACTGCGATGGTTGGCCAAGCCCTCCAAGTCCAGCACCTGCGCACCCTCCGCTGCCAGGGCATGCAGCAAACGGGTTTTGCCTGATCCCGTGGGCCCACACACAACGCGCCATTGAATGGGGGCCACCAGCTCGGGAATAGAGGCCAGCAGCGCAGCGCGAAAAGCTTTGTAGCCGCCTTCGATCAAGTGAATCTTGAAACCAATTTGTCCCAGCACCATGGCCAGCGAACCGCTGCGTTTGCCACCCCGCCAGCAGTAAATCAAGGGCTGCCAAGTACGCGGCAGCGGCAGCACTTCGCGTTGGATGTGCCGTGCAATATTGGCCGCCACCAATGCCGCGCCGTGCTTTTGCGCTTCAAAGGCACTGACTTGCTTGTACATGGTGCCAATCACGATGCGCTCTTCGTTGTTGAGAGACGGCCAATTGACGGCACCGGGCAGGTGGTCGAGCGCAAATTCGTCTTCACTGCGCGCGTCGATGATGGTGCTAAAGCCCCCAGGGGCGCCCAGCGGCGTGGCCATGCGGGCCATGGCGTCTTGCGCCGAAATGAATTGAACGCTCACGGAACTCTCTTACAACTGTTTTTTGATTTCAGGCCACACATTGGCCAACATACGCGGATGCGCTTCTTCGCGTGGGTGGATGCGGTCTGGCTGAAACAGCTGCGCTGCGTCAGGCCGATCAGCTATGCCTTGCAAAAAGAACGGGACCAAGCCCGTACGGTACTTTTTGGCCAGGTTGGCAAACATGGCTGAGAACTTGGCGCTGTAGTCAGGCCCGTAATTGGGCGGTACTTGCATGCCCACCAGCACCACGCGCGCGTTGACGGCACGTGAGGCTTCGATCATCGCTTCCAAGTTTTGTTGGCTGCTGTTGAGGTCCAGGCCGCGCAGGGCGTCGTTGCCGCCTAACTCAATCACCACCAACACGGGGCGAACTTGCGCCAAGGCGGCGGGCAGGCGCGAGCGGCCTCCAGCTGTGGTGTCGCCACTGATGCTGGCGTTGACTACCCGCACATCGGGTCGTTCAGTACGCAGTTTCATGGCTAAGAGGCTGACCCAACCGGTGCCACGTGGAATGCCATATTCGGCGCTCAGTGAATCACCCACCACCAAAATAGTTGCCGCAGGCGCTGAGCCGGGAGGGGGCACGGCACTTTTGGTTTGCACACGACGGTGCGGGCCGGTAGACCAAATTTCGCCCTCCATGCCCTGCCCAGTGGAGGTGATCACCTTTTGATCGGCCGCTGCTGTGCGCAGGCCCAAAAGCCCTGTGAGCGCGCTGCCCAGCGCCGCCACGTTAAAGTGTCGTCTCCACATGCCATTGCCTTTCATGACCACGCCCTTGACCTCTCATCCCACGCCATTGATTTCTGTCTCTCATGTTTTCAAGTCGGTGCAAGACGCCACCGGTACGTTGGACATTCTCCGCGATATCAACTTCACACTTGCTGCGCACCAGTCGCTGGCGATTGTGGGAGCCTCAGGCTCGGGCAAAAGCACCTTGTTGTCCATCATGGCGGGCTTGGATACACCCAGCCAAGGCACGGTGGTGTTGGCCGGGCAAGACATGTTTGTTTTGAGCGAAGATGCCCGTGCTGCCTTGCGGGCGCGCCAAATTGGTTTTGTGTTTCAAAGTTTTCAGTTGCTGGGCAACATGACCGCGCTGGAAAACGTCATGCTGCCTTTGGAGTTGGCTGGACAACCCAACCCGCGTCTGGCGGCACGCGAGATGCTGGAGCGTGTGGGTTTGGGGGAGCGCCTCAACCATTACCCCAAAGTGCTGTCTGGCGGAGAGCAACAGCGCGTGGCCTTGGCTCGTGCTTTTGTGGTCAAGCCTACCTTGCTGCTCGCGGATGAGCCCACAGGCAGTTTGGACCATGCGAGTGGTGAACGCATCATGGACTTGATGTTCGCCCTCAACCAAGAACTTGGTACCACCTTGGTCTTGGTCACCCATGACCCCAAGCTAGCAGCGCGTTGCGACCAAGCCATCACGATAGAGGCGGGTAGACTAGCTTAGCTATCAAATTTAGTGCTTCCGTTTAATTTTAATACTTTAATGGTATTAAAATTAAAATATGAGCACCTTAATATTCTGCACATCCTTCTCGAACAACCCACAGCATTGGCAGCAAAGATACCGAAAGTGGGTTGACTACTTTGCGTCTTCGTCGCTTGAATTCGACCAAATGTTGATGGTGGATGACGGCAGTCCTGTCTTGCCGGAGTGGTCAGACTTTGAAGTCTTGACCGAGTTGCCAGCGCAGCGTCCGTCGGCTAAAAAAGTGTTGTTTCATTTTTCAAACAACTTGGGGCGACAGAGCAACCTGCACCATCCCGGCTGGTTTCGTAGCTTTGGTTTTGCTGCGCAATACGCCAAGGCGCATCAATTCACCAAGATCGTTCACATTGAGAGCGACGCCTACCTCATGTCAACGAGGATGTTTGATTTTGTCAACAACTCCCAAACAGGGTGGACCACATTTTGGTGCCCACGCTGGCAATGTGAGGAAATAGCCATTCAGGTGGTTTGCGAAGATCAATTTGACACTTATGAACGCATCACCCAGCAAGACTATGGATCTGTCTATGCTGGCAAAGTTATAGAAAAGATGCTGCCGTATACCTCCGTTCGCAAAGACTTTGTGGGTGATCGATACGCTGAAGGCAATGGGTCTATCCCTTTGAACGTGGATTACGTCTGTCAATTTCAGACTGAGCTGGAGATTGGTGCGTTGGTCAAGCGAGTAAAGCAACAGCTTTCTTTACCAGCACCAAGTCAACAGGGACAAGAGGATGTCGGTAAATTGTTTGAACAAGGACTGGCCTTGCACAAACAAGGTCAGTTGGTGCGAGCAAAGATGCTTTATGAGGCTGTGCTTAAAAAAAATCCTAAGCACTTCGATGCATTGAATGCACTCGGTGTTGCTGAGATAAATTTTGAAAATTATAGAGAAGCTGTCAATCTCATATCTTCTGCGCTTTTAGAAAATAAGAAATCAGCAGAGGCCTATTACAACTTAGGACTTGGGCTGGATGGACTGAACCTAAAAGCGCAAGCTATTGAGGCATACGATGAATGCTTGAAGCTAGACCCTAAAAATTTCAGTGCATTGAACAATAAAAGTAAAACTCAGCGAGATATTGGGAAATATGAGGAAGCGATAGTCTCAAGTAGCGCAGCGATAGCAATCAAATCCGATTACGCTGTGGCCTACTTGAACCGTGCAATTGCGTTCATGGAACTTAAGCAGTTTGAAGCTGCTATCGCTAGCTTCGACCAGGCCATTGGCATCAAACCGGGCAACGCAGAGGCCTATTTCAATAGAGGCAATGCACAGATGGAGCTCAAACAATTTGAGGCTGCATTAGCCAGCTATGACCGAGCGATCAACACCAAGCCAGACTACGCAGATGCCTATTTCAAGAAAGGTCTTACGTTGCAAGAGCTCAAGCAACTGCCAACTGCTGTTGCCAGTTATGACAAGGCCATCAGCGTTAAGCCAGACTTTGCAAATGCCTATCTCAACCGCGGTTCTGTGCTATCAAAGCTAAAACAGTTGGATGCCGCATTGGATAGTTACAACAAGGCGATCAGCATTAAACCAGATTTTGTGCAGGCTTACTCGAACCGTGCTGTCGTGCTGAAAGATCTTGGGCAGATTGAGGCTGCATTAGCCAGTTACGACGAAGCGATCAGCATCAACCCAGACTACGCAGGGGTCTACTGGAATAAGTCATTTACTCTTTTACTTTCCGGTCGATTCGAAGAAGGTTGGAAATTGTATGAATGGCGTTGGAAGCATGAAGGTTTAGGGCTAAAGCTTCCCAATTTCTCTCAACCCCTGTGGCTAGGTGTGGAGTCATTGCAGGGGCAAACCATCCTGCTGCACAGCGAGCAAGGCTTGGGTGACACCATCCAGTTTTGCCGATACGCCAAGTTGGTCAAAGCACTCGGGGCTCATGTGGTGATGGAGTCTCCTACTGCTCTAGTGCCGTTGCTACAAGGCTTGGAAGGTGTTGATGAATTGGTGGCGAGGGGGCAAGCATTGCCTGCATTTGACTATCACTGTCCATTGCTGTCTTTGCCCTTGGCCTTCAAAACAGAGCTTAGCACGATCCCCTCATCAGAGCCTTACCTGCGTAGCGACAAGGCCAAGGTCAAACAATGGCGTGCCAAACTGGGGCGCAAAACCAAGCCACGCGTAGGTTTGGTGTGGAGCGGTAGTACAGGGCACACAAACGACCACAACCGCAGCTTCAAACTAGAAGAATTACTGCCGTATTTGCCGGATGGTTTTGAGTATGTGTGTCTGCAAAAAGAAATCCGGGAGGTCGACCAAGAAATGCTCCAGCAATCAAGCATTCAATACTTTGGCGATGAGCTTGAGAACTTTGCAGATACGGCTGCATTGTGTGAGCTGATGGATGTGGTGATCAGCGTGGATACTAGCGTGGCGCATTTGTCAGGGGCATTGGGCAAACCAACTTGGGTGTTGTTGTCATATTCTCCTGATTGGCGCTGGTTGTTGGACAGAGAGGACAGTCCTTGGTATGGATCGGTCAAGTTGTACAGACAGGACGCTGATCGAACTTGGTCTTCAGTGCTGCACAGGGTAAGTCGTTCGTTGTTAAGCCAAGCCAAACTACCGGTGGCCAACAGTGTAGGCGTGCAGCAGATCACTAAAAAGTTCATGGCAGGACTAACTGCTTTTCAAAATAGCCAACCAGTTCAAGCCAAATCAATCCTTGAAGACTTGCTCAAAGATGCGCCGAATCATTTTGATGCCATGCACCTATATGGCATTGTTTTGGGGCAACTTCAAGAAACCAAAAAATCGATTGAGATTTTTAAAAGAGCGATAGAAATACAACCAAATAGCGCCGACGTACACAGCAACTTAGGTAATGCGTACAAAGATGATGGCCAGCATGAACTAGCCATCACGCATTGCGAGATGGCTATCCGCTTAAATGCAAACCATGCCAGTGCCTATACCAACCGAGCCATTGCGCTACAGAAATTGGAGAGACTAGACGAAGCTTTAGTCAGTTATGACAAGGCCATCGCACTCAACCCGAACAATCATGAAAATTATTTGAACAAGGGGGTCATCCTTCGAACACGGAACAACTTTGACGAGGCATTGAAGAGTTTTGAAAAAACAATTGAGTTAAAGCGTGATTGTGCAGAGGCTTATTTCAACTGCGGGCTTGTACTCAAACAGCAGCATCATTATGAAGCGGCGCTGAGCAGCTATGACAAGGCAATCAGCATCAAACCAGATTACGTCGATGCACTCATCAACAAAGGTAATACTCTGCAAGCCCTCAAACAATTTGAGGCAGCTGTGGTCAGTTACAACCAAGCGATCAGTCTCGAACCCAACTATGCAGAGGCTTACTACAACCGAGGTATTGCGCAGATGTCGCTCAAACGGTCTGCGGATGCGCTAGATAGCTATGACAAAGCCATTTATCTCAAAACCGACTATGCGGGCGCGCATTGGAGTAAATCATTGGCTTGTTTACTTTTCAGCCAATTTGAAGAAGGTTGGAAACTGTATGAGTGGCGTTGGAAATATGAAGGTCTTGACTCAAAGCTTCCCGATTTTTCTCAACCTCGGTGGCTAGGGGTGGAGTCTTTGCAGGGTCAAACTATTCTTCTGCACAGCGAGCAGGGGTTGGGAGACACCATCCAGTTTTGCCGATACGCCAAGTTGGTCAAAGCACTGGGTGCCCGTGTGGTGATGGAAGTACCTGCGCCTTTGGTGCCGTTGCTAGAAAGTTTGGAAGGTGTGGATGAATTGGTAGAGAAGGGACAAGCACTGCCTGCGTTTGACTACCACTGTCCGCTGTTGTCTTTGCCGTTGGCCTTCAAGACAGAGCTCAGCACGATCCCCTCACCCGAGCCTTACCTGCGTAGCGACAAGGCCAAGGTCAAGCGATGGCGCGCCAAACTGGGTCGCAAGACCAAGCCACGCATTGGCTTGGTTTGGAGCGGTAGTACGGTGCACAAGAACGACCGCAACCGCAGCCTCACACTGGACGAGTTGACACCGTACCTGCCTGAGGGCTTTGCGTATGTGTGTCTGCAAAACGAAATCCGGGACGTCGACCAAGAGGCGCTCCAGCAATCAAGCATTCAATACTTTGGCGATGAGCTTGAGAACTTTGCAGACACAGCGGCGTTGTGCGAACTGATGGATATGGTGATCAGTGTGGACACCAGCGTGGCACATTTATCTGGGGCCTTAGGCAAATCGACCTGGGTGTTGTTGCAACATGTTCCTGATTGGCGCTGGTTGTTGGACAGAGAAGATAGCCCTTGGTATGGATCGGTTAAGTTGTACAGACAGGACGCTGATCGAACTTGGTCTTCAGTGCTGCACAGGGTAAGTCGTTCGTTGTTAAGCCAAGCCAAACTACCGGTGGCCAACAGTGTAGGCGTGCAGCAGATCGCAAAAAATTTCATGCTGGAATTGCAAGTTGTTGGTGAAACCGAGCATTCGTCTGAAGTCCAACTCCTCCAGCTATTTACGAAAGGACTGTCTTTTCACAAAGAGGGTCAGTTAGCCCAGGCAAAGGCAATTTATGAGGCTGTATTGCAAATTAAACCTACGTACTTTGATGCACTACATATGCTGGGCGTCATTGCACTGACGTGGAACGATGCTGATCTTTCTGTTTCTCTTATCGGCAAAGCTTTGATCGAAAATAAATCGAATTCTGATGCGTTCTTTAACTACGGATTAGCTTTACATGCCAATGCACAGCCGTTATCTGCGGTTGAAAGCTACGACAGCGCAATCTCATTAAACCGTGACAACGATAAAATTTATTGGAATAAAAGCTTGTCGCTTTTGTTACTTGGAAAACTCTACGAAGGTTGGCAGTTATACGAATATGGCTGGCGTGGCAGTCAACAACGAGGTATTCCGCTAGTCAGTTCTCAACCCCTGTGGCTAGGGGTGGAGTCTTTGCAGGGTCAAACTATTCTTCTGCACAGCGAGCAGGGCTTGGGAGACACCATCCAGTTTTGCCGATACGCCAAGTTGGTCAAAGCACTCGGGGCTCATGTGGTGATGGAGTCTCCTACTGCTCTAGTGCCGTTGCTACAAGGCTTGGAAGGTGTTGATGAATTGGTGGCGAGGGGGCAAGCATTGCCTGCATTTGACTATCACTGTCCATTGCTGTCTTTGCCCTTGGCCTTCAAAACAGAGCTTAGCACGATCCCCTCATCAGAGCCTTACCTGCGTAGCGACAAGGCCAAGGTCAAACAATGGCGTGCCAAACTGGGCCGCAAGACCAAGCCACGCATTGGCTTGGTTTGGAGCGGTAGTGCGGTGCACAAGAACGACCGCAACCGCAGCCTCACACTGGACGAGTTGACACCGTACCTGCCTGAGGGCTTTGCGTATGTGTGTCTGCAAAACGAAATCCGGGACGTCGACCAAGAGGCGCTCAAGCAATCAAGCATTCAATACGTTGGCGATGAGCTCAAAGACTTTGCAGACACGGCGGCGTTGTGCGAACTGATGGATGTGGTGATCAGTGTGGACACCAGCGTGGCACATTTATCTGGAGCCTTGGGCAAATCGACCTGGGTGTTGCTGCCCTACGTTCCGGATTGGCGCTGGTTGCTCGACAGGGAGGATAGCCCGTGGTATGGCTCAGTCAAGCTGTACAGACAGGATGCTGATCGAACTTGGTCTTCAGTGCTGCACGGGGTAAGTCGTTCGTTGTTAAGCCAAGCCAAACTACCGGTGGCCAACAGTGTAGGCGTGCAGCAGATCGCAAAAAATTTCATGGCAGGACTGACTGCTTTTCAAAATAGCCAACCAGTTCAAGCCAAATCAATTCTGGAAGACTTGCTTCGCGATGCGCCGAATCATTTTGATGCCATGCACCTGTATGGGATTGTTTTGGGGCAACTTCAAGAAACTAAGAAATCGATTGAGATTTTTAAAAGAGCGATAGAAATACAACCAAATAGCGCCGACGTACACAGCAACTTGGGTAATGCGTACAAAGATGATGGCCAGTATGAGCTGGCCATCACGCATTGCGATATAGCTATTGGCTTAAATGCAAAACATTCCAGCGCCTATACCAATCGAGCGATTGCATTGCAGCAATTGGAGAGACTAGACGAAGCTTTGATTAGTTACGACAAGGCCATAGCACTTAACCCGAACAATCATGAAAATTACTACAACCGAGGTAATGCACAAATGGCGCTCATGCAGTCTGAGGCTGCGGTAGACAGCTATGACAAAGCAATCAGCCTAAAGCCAGACTATGCGGGTGCGCATTGGAACAAATCACTGGAACTTTTGGCTCTGGGGCAATTTAAAGAAGGTTGGAAAAGCTATGAGTGGCGTTGGAAGCACGAAGATCTTGGGTCAAAGCTTCCCAATTTCTCTCAACCCCAGTGGCTGGGTGTGGAGTCATTGCAGGGGCAAACTATCCTGCTGCATAGCGAGCAAGGCTTGGGCGACACCATCCAGTTTTGCCGATACGCCAAGCTGGTCAAAGCGCTGGGTGCCCGTGTGGTGATGGAAGCCCCTGCTGCTTTGTTGCCGTTGCTACAAAGTTTGGAAGGTGTTGACGAGTTGGTGGCGAAGGGCCAAGCACTGCCTGCGTTTGACTACCACTGTCCGCTGCTGTCTTTGCCCTTAGCCTTCAAGACAGAGCTCAGCACGATCCCCTCACCCGAGCCTTATCTGCGTAGCGACAGCGTCAAAGTAGCGCAATGGCGTACCAAACTGGGGCGCAAAACCAAGCCACGGATTGGCTTGGTGTGGAGTGGGAATCCCGCTTTTAAGGGCGACCAAAACCGCAGCCTCAAACTGCAAGAGTTGATGCCTTACCTGCCAGAAGGCTTTGAGTATGTTTGCCTGCAAAAGGAGATCCGAGAGGTAGACCAAGAGACACTCAAGCAATCAAGCGTCCGATACTTTGGTCATGAACTCGAAAACTTTGCAGATACGGCGGCGTTATGCGAGCTGATGGATGTGGTGATCAGCACGTGTACCAGCGTGGCACATTTGTCAGGTGCGTTGGGCAAATCGACCTGGGTGTTGCTGCCCTACGTCCCAGATTGGCGCTGGTTGTTGGACAGAGAGGACAGTCCTTGGTATGGATCGGTCAAGTTGTACAGGCAGGATGCTGACCGAAGTTGGTCTTCGGTATTGGAGCGGGTCGCCGGTGCGTTGTTGGATTGCGACAAACTACCGGTGGCCTCCAACGCGGCATCATCGCAGAATATGACAAAGTTAATGGCTGGATTAAATTCTTTTCAAAACGGTCAAGCAGTTCAAGCCAAATCAATTCTCGAAGATCTGCTCAACGATACGCCGAATCATTTTGATGGCTTGCATTTGTATGGCATTGTTTTAGGACAACTTCAAGAAACTAAAAAATCGATTGAGATTTTTAAAAGAGCGATAAGAATAAAAGCCAATAACGCTGACGTACACAGTAATTTGGGTAATGCGTATAAAGACGATCGCCAGTATGAACAGGCGGTCGCACATTGCGACATAGCTATTGGCTTAAATGCAAAACATTTCGCCGCCTATACCAATCGAGCGATTGCGTTGCAGCAATTGGAGAGACTAGACGAAGCTTTGATCAGTTACGACAACGCCATTGCACTTAACTCGAACAATCATGAAAATTATTTGAACAAAGGTGTCATCCTTCGAACACTGAAAAACTTTGACGAGGCATTAAAGAGTTTTGAAAAAACAATTGAGTTGAAGAGTGATTGTGCAGAGGCCTACTACAACCTAGGTGATGCACAGGCGTATCTCAAACAGTTTGAAACTGCGTTGAGCAGTTATGACAAGGCAATCAGCATCAAGCCAGATTATGTGGATGCATACATCAATAAAGGCAATACGCTACAAGCCCTCAAACAATTTGAGGTGGCTGTTGCAAGTTATGACCGAGCGATCAGTCTTCAACCCGACTATGCCAAGGCTTACTACAACCGAGGTAATGCACAAATGGCGCTCATGCAGTCTGAGGCTGCGGTAGACAGCTATGACAAAGCAATCAGCCTAAAGCCAGACTATGCGGGTGCGCATTGGAACAAATCACTGGAACTTTTGGCTCTGGGGCAATTTAAAGAAGGTTGGAAAAGCTATGAGTGGCGTTGGAAGCACGAAG
>NZ_NESA01000018.1 GCF_002778315.1 Limnohabitans sp. JirII-31
ATCTCGTCAAACGGGTTCATGCTCATCTTCACGTTCGCAATGTCCACGCCCGAGTTGTCCGACTTGACCCGGACTTTGACGTTGTAGTCCACCACGCGTTTGACAGCGACCAATGCTTTCATGGGAAAAACTCCACGGTTGAATTGAAAAAAAGAGATTGACGTTTACGTAAACGTCACATTGTAAGGTTCACAAGCGAGCATTTTAGAACGCTCGTGCTTTTTTACGATTTTCGTCGAAAAAACTATCAACGCTTTATCACCATTTCTTGAGGGGCCTGACCCAAAGCAATCTTGGCACCACGCAAGGCACTGAGCACCGCCAGGTTGACGCCAGAGCGCACCGGGGCTTGGCCGCTGGAGGGGTCATCCATCCAAAAGTTCAGGCTGAAATGCAGGCCCTGAGGCGTGACTTCCGTCAACAAAGCCGAAGGTCCGGGATCAGCCAACACGCGTGGCGCGCCCAACGCAGCTTGCACCAACAGGCCTTGCACCAGCACCGGATCGGCATCGAGCCCCACCCAAAAGTGACAGGTCAGCAGCATGCGGCTGTTTTCCAACGACAAGTTCTCCACCCGCTGGGTGATCAACAACTCGTTGGGCACCACCGACTCAATGCCGTTGTTGGCCCGCAGCAAGGTGTAGCGGGTTTTGATGTCCGACACACTGCCCTCAAACCCATCGACCCGCACATAGTCGCCAATGCGCAGCGAACGCTCCAGCAAAATAACAAAGCCACTCACGTAATTGGCCGCCAGCTTTTGCAAACCAAAGCCCAAGCCAACCCCCAACGCACCGCCCAGCACAGACAAAGCGGTGAGGTCGACCCCCAGCGTTGACAAGGTAAACAAAGCCCCCAACACCAACAACAAAGCGCGCATGGCATTGGCCAGCACACGGCGCATCGACAAATCCGTCACGGCCCGACGCAACACCCGATCTTCCAAAGCGGCAGAAATCCACAAGGTCACCACCAACACCAAGCTGGAAGTCATCACCACTTGCAGCACATGCAGCAAGGTGATGTGGGTTTTGCCCCAGGCAATCTGAACGCCATCCAGTTCGTCAAGCACCGGGGCCATCCAACCCGTGATCCACAACACAGCCAAGCCCCAGGCCATCCACGACACCACGCGCTCAATGGCGCGTGCGCCGTTGGAGTCGGGGAAAACCGAAGCCAAGACACGGGCAATCAGGCGAATGACCACCAAAGACACCAACACAGGCAAGGCCACCTTGAGCACCGGCACATGCTGGATTTTCAACAACCCCAACTTCAAGGCATAGGTCAACACCAAGCTCAAGGCCGGGAACAACACGCCATCCACCGTGCGGCGACCAAACCAAATGGAGGGCCCAGAAAAGCCACGCCCCAACATGTGGCTGATCCACCACGCCAGCCCCAGGCACAGCAACAAGCCGCCCAGCTCCAGCGCAATGGCAGGGCTTTGCAAATCCAGAAGCAGTTCTTGCAAGTCGTTCATGTCGGGGAGGTCACATCAAATGTCAGCCAAGACACGCAAGTGCGCTTCCACACTGCGGCCCAAGGCACTCAAGCTATAGCCTCCTTCGAGGCAAGACACGATGCGGCCTTTGGCATGGCGCAACGCGATTTGGCGAATCCGGTCGGTGATCCAAGCGTAGTCTTGTTCCACCAAGCCCATTTGGCCCATGTCATCTTCACGGTGGGCATCAAACCCTGCACTGATAAAAATCATCTCGGGCTTGAACGCTTCGAGCCGCGGCACCCAATAAATCTCGATCAACTCACGGATCTCCATGCCTTTGGTGTACGCTGGAACAGGCAAATTGAGCATATTCGAAGCCGGGTTGTCTGTGCCGGTGTGGGGATAAAACGGGTGCTGAAAAAAACTCACCATCAACACACGATCATCGCCAGACAAGATGTCTTCGGTGCCATTGCCATGGTGCACGTCAAAGTCCACCACCGCGACACGCTTCAAACCATGTCGCTCCAGCGCGTACTTAGCCGCCACGGCCACGTTGTTGAAAAAGCAAAAACCCATGGCCTGCTTGGACGTGGCATGGTGGCCTGGAGGACGCACCGCACAAAAAGCGTTTTCCAACTCGCCTGCAAGCACCGCATCGGTGGCTGCAATCGCGGCCCCAGCGGCATGCAAAGCGGCCTTCCAAGTGTGGGCATTGATGGCCGTGTCGGCATCCATGTGCGCGTAAGCTGGGCCACCCGCTTCCATATCCTCCACCAGTCGATCCGACATGCCACGCAAAGCGGCGATGTACATGCGGTCGTGCGCCAACTCGATATCGGCCAAAGGTGCTTCTGGCGCCTCCATCTGGGTGAGCCCAAAGTCCACGCCACTGATGAGCAATCGGTCTTGAATGGCACTCAGCCGTTCGGGACATTCGGGGTGCCCCGCTCCCATCTCATGCTGCCAACAAACGGGATGGGTGTAGTAACCAGTTTTACGCATCGTCTCTTGTCTCTGTCGTCTTTTGAAGGTCTCGATCCAGCTTAACATGCGAGCCTTGCTTTCGACCTACACATGCACCGCGTGCCACCCTCTTCCTCCTTGCCATTGATGTGGCGCAAACCCATGCGCTGCGCCTGGCTTCCACTGATGGCGTACTTGGCAATGACCTTGCTGTTGGGGTCCACCCACGCAGCGGTCAAGCACCACGCCCGCAAGCATGTGTCACAGAACTCGCGTGCCACCAGCGGAACACCCTTTGGCGCCACCCCTGATGTCCTGCAATTGGCCGACACCCTGGCACAGCGTCACCAGTTGCCGCGCGCCTGGGTGCGCCAGCAACTCGGCACGGCACAGTTTCTACGCGGCGTGCCCAAACTGGTGTTGCCGCCCCCCGTCAGCACACCCAAGAACTGGCGTGCTTACCGCGAGCGCTTCATCGAACCACGTCGCGTCAACGCAGGCGTGGCCTTTTGGCAAACCCACCGCAGCGCATTGGAAAAGGCCGAGGCCACCTACGGCGTGCCTGCCGAAATGGTGGTGGGCATCTTGGGCGTGGAAACTTTTTATGGTCAGCACATGGGCAACTACCGGGTGCTCGATGCCTTGACCACCCTGGCCTTGAACTTTCCGCCAGAGCACCCACGCGCTGCCGAGCGACAAGCGTTCTTTCAATCGGAGTTGGGGCACTTTCTGGTGCAAATGCGCCAGCAGCCTGCCGGTGCTGCGCCCATCAAAGGCAGCTTTGCCGGTGCCATGGGTTGGCCGCAGTTCATGCCGTCGAGCTGGGGGCAATTTGCAGTGGACTTTGATGGCGATGGCCGTATTGATTTGTTGAACAGCCCGGTAGATGCCATTGGCTCGGTGGCCAACTACTTCAAGGCCTTTGGCTGGCAAACCGGCATGCCCACCCACTACCCGGTGCGCTTTGATGAAGCGCGCTTAGACAAGCCCACGCTGTTGGCCCCCGACATCTTGCCCTCGTTCAGCGTGCGCAACTTTCAAGACAAAGGCGCGGTGCTGGACGACGTGGCCCAACAACACCCTGGCCCACTGGCCTTGGTTGAACTCTTCAACGGCGAAGACGCACCCAGCTATGTGGCAGGCACCGACAACTTTTACGTGGTGACGCGCTACAACTGGAGCAGCTACTACGCGCTGGCGGTGATTGAACTGGGTGCCGCCGTGAAAGCGGCACTACCCTGAGATGGCTCTGGGCGTTGGCGTCTGTTGCAACGAACAGACTTTGATCATGCGTCTATGCACATCGTGTGATCCAGTGATTACAAACCTACTTGGTACATGAACAAAGCCGTGGTGCTACCAGCGGATTGGAACGCCTCTTTGCGATACATAGCAGTCAAGCTGATGCGTTGATCTTTTGCAATAGCGTAGCTGGCGCCAACTGAAGCCACTGGACGTGTTTTGGCATAGTTGGCACTGAAGTCAGTCGCCGTCAAACCCGTTATGCCCGTCGCATTCAAGTTGCTGATGCTCGAATCAATGTTTTGCTCAACTCCAACACTGGCTGATACATGCAAATCGTCGCCATATTTCTTGCTCGTGCGCACACCAACCAAAGCGGTTGTGATGTTTTGTGTCAGATCGCTATAAGTCAATGGTGTTGTGACAGCATTGGTTTCTGTATAGCCAGAGCGATTGATTTTGGTTTTACGAACCCCAAAATAAGGGCTTGCAATCCAGCTGCTGTCAGATAATGGCATGGCATAGCTGACGACACCTGAGATTGCTTGCGAAGTCAATGAAGCAGTGCCTGTTCCAGCTTCTGATGTAGCGACAACATTACGAGTCTGCCTGATATTCTGGTTTGCGTAACTTGTAGACAAACGAACTTGATATCCCATCGCATCAGAATTTTCATTCCAAACCCCAAACACGCCATAGACGGGACTCTTCTCAAGCGTGATGCCAGTGGCATTAATTGTGGGCGCATTTTGGTCAATAAATGTACCTAAACGCAAGTTATCCTTAACCTTATATGCCGCAACTAGCAATGTACTCGTTTGCTCACCCGTGATATTGTTAGTTGTTGCATAGCGACCACCCGCACTTACACACAATTTATTTTCAGCAAATACTGTGCAGTCATAATTGAGACTGTTATTGATCGTGGCTGCCTGCATGTTATAGACACTACGCAGAGCAGCGGCTGATTGCAAGAGTGCGCTTTGTGTGTCGGGGCTATCCAATTTCAAATCTAAATATACGTTATTGGCGTCGTAGCTCAATGAGTACAAATAACTCGTATATCCAGCCAATGAGCTTGAATTAAATGAAGAGAAAGTGCCAGATACTCCGCTGTTAGCTGTTATCAATGTGTATCGGCCTAGCGCATAAGATCCAGAGCTGGCGGCTAAGGATAATCCACCGCCCAAGCTGGCCGACCCATCAATATTTATACGTTGATTATTAGTTGGTGAAAAACTCATCACCAATGTACCTGTTGAAGACTGCGAGTAATTCTTTAAACCGATGTTGCCTGTTTTTCCTGTCACGTCAAATGTGCCATTATTGGTCACACTGCTTGATGCGGCAATGCTGCCAGAACTGCTTAGGGCCAGTGTTGAGCCTTGATCCACAGTCGTAGGGCCTGTGTATGTATTTGCTGCCGTTAATAACAATGTACCGCCGCCTTGAACGACGACATCACCTGACTGAGCTCCGTCAGTGATTGAACTAGATATCGTTGTGGTAGTTCCAGAGGCGATATTAAATACGGGATCACCTGAGACAGTGATGGCGTTTGAAATCGTCGTATCTGCCGTAACTGAAAGTGTTGCAGGGACGGTAGAACTTCCCACAAGAGCTAGCGTGCCGGTTCCAAGTGCTGAAGCAGAGGCAATTTCTAATATTGCGCCAGCGTTGACTTCATAGCCCCCAGAGTTGGTATTAGTAGCAGACAAAACAATTTTCCCGCTGCCTGCTGTCCCGCTGTTGGTGATGATCATTTTTCCATGGTCGCTGCTACTATCATCTGAGATTCGTCCAGCTATGGTAGTTGAATTACCATTTTGATCTATTGTTCCATTAGAATTGGTAATAGTAAAATTAGTCGTGATAGTGCCGCCCGATGCTATTTGTAGCGTGCCACCAGTAAATCTTGGATTAACCTGTGAATTATTGATTTGTTGCACTGTATATTGAGCAGCTTGGGTATCAATATCAGGAACTGATGAGGTTGGCGCAGTTACTCCAGGAACAGATATTGACCCTCCTGCACCCAACGTAAACTGAGAAGTAAGAATTGAATTATTAATTGGCGCCCAGTTTGCAGATGGAGCACCAAGAGGCTGGTATGTAAACTGATATGTTCCAACCCCAAGACTCGAGAATTGCGCCCCCTGAAATACTGTTTGCGGTAGGCTCTGCGTCAACGCATAGTAGGACTGATCGAATCCTATCAACGTGGCATTTAGAGCACCGCTACCGCCCGTTGTCCCAAAATAATTGACTCCTGAAACCAAGCCATTAGGCAACGACTGGCTGACAAATGAAAAGGGTACCGTATTGGAAGCATAAGAGTTGCCGTTGATTCCAACGAGCGTCAGCGAACCTTCGTTAAACGTTGTGCCCGTATGGTAAGACCCGTACCAAATATTGACAGTATCAGTACCTTGTACGGTATACCCAATAGATGTCGTGTGAGCAAATGGGCCGGAAGCTAAAGAAAACGCCAACGAACCTAATAGAATTTTTGAAAACGTTGATTTCATTTTTCGAAGAAATAGTTGCAATCCAATCATAACTAATTTTCTCAATTCGAAAATTCAAATAAATAACATTAAAATATTAATAAAAAATTAAATTAGATTAAATATATTGAATATTATAAAAATTTATCCATTAGCATTTCGGTAAATATTATTAAATATCTCAGCGTATTTAAATTACCCCAACAAAAGTTGGCAGCTGTCACTGGCAAGCAAGTGTTGGTGCTGGAGAGGCACGCCACGCCTAGTGGACAGACCCGCGTGTTTCGGCGTGGCGATACTTCTTGGCAGCAGAAGGGCGTTGCACGTGTTCAGTGCATCGTATGGAGCTGCATGGCTCAATCGCAGCCTGAAACCGGTGCTTGTTGCAACGCCCACTGCACCTGCTCACGCACCACGTCACTGGGGTGCGTGAGGTGAACACCCAAGGCCTGGCGTAAGGGCTGCGAGTCCGACACACGCAAGGCATTGCCCGCCGCCAACGCCACATTGCGCAGCCAGCGCACGTGGCCAATGCGGCGAATGGCACTGCCTTCGGTGCGGCGTAAAAATTCAGTCTCAGACCACCCCAACCACTGGGCCAAGTCCGTGTCCACCCAGCCCTCGCGCACATCAAAGTCGGGCAAGTCGGCAGTTTGTGCAAACTTGTTCCAAGGACAAGCCAATTGGCAATCGTCACACCCATACACATGGTTGCCCATCAAAGGGCGCAAGGCCTCGGGGATGGGCCCCGCATGCTCGATGGTGAGGTACGAAATACAACGCCGTGCATCCACCACGCCGGGGGCCACGATGGCCTGCGTGGGGCAGACATCGATGCAGGCCGTGCACTGGCCGCAATGCGCGCTCACGGGCTCGCTGGTGGGCAGCGCAAGGTTGAGGTAGATCTCGCCCAAGAAGAACATCGAGCCCGCCTCGCGGTTGAGCACCAGCGTGTGTTTGCCGCGCCAGCCTTGGCCGCTGCGGGTCGCCAACTCGGCTTCAAGCACGGGGGCTGAGTCGGTGAAGGCGCGGTACTGCAAGGGCGCTTCACCAGCGGTGTGGGCGCGCAAGTGCGCATCAATTTGCTGGGCCAGTGTGTCGAGCCTCTGGCGCAGCACCTTGTGGTAGTCGCGCCCTCGCGCATAGACCGACACCACGCCTTGTTGCGGGGTGCGCAAGCGTTGCCACTCCAGGTCTTGCCAATCGGGCGGTGTGTCGCGCGGCAGGTAGTTCATGCGGGCGGTGAGCACGCTGAGGGTGCCAGGCACCAGCTCGGCGGGACGGGCGCGTTTCATGCCGTGGCGGGCCATATAGTCCATGTCGCCGTGGAAGTTGTGGGCCAACCAATCGCGCAAGCCGGGCTCAGCCGACGACAAATCCACAGGGGCCACTGCAATTTGGGAAAATCCCAGGGCCCGAGCCCAAATCTGCATCTGTGACAGCAACAATGTGTGGTGGTTCGACAACCGTAATTCCCTAGAACAATTTGTCCATTGTAAAAACCCTCTCCTGGCCCGACGAAGCGGCCACCGCTGCCTTTGCCCAGCAACTGGCGCACGCGCTGTGCCTGTCACCTGGCACACACGGGCCCAACGCCTGCCTGGCTTTGCACGGCGATTTGGGCGCAGGCAAAACCACCTTCGCGCGTCACCTGCTGCGCGCCTTGGGCGTGACAGGGCGCATCAAGAGCCCCACCTACGCCGTGGTCGAACCTTATGAGGTGACGGCGTTGGCGCAGCCCCTGCACATCTGGCACTTTGACTTCTACCGCTTCAGCGACCCGCGCGAGTGGGAAGACGCGGGCTTTCGCGACATCTTTGCCAGCCCCGGCCTGAAGCTGTGTGAATGGCCCGAACACGCCCAAGGCGTGATGCCTACGCCCGACCTGGACCTGCACATCCAAGTCGACACCGACACGCAACGTCAGGTCACCCTGCACGCCAACACCCCCTTGGGCGAATCGCTGCTGGCATGACACACCCACACGTTCACCACCAGCCCATGAAGCGGCGCACCTGGCTGCAAACCGGCGCCCTGTCGCTGCTGTTGGGGCAAGCCGACATCGCTTGGGGTGCCACCATTGTGGCCGTGCGGGTGTGGCCCGCTGCCGACTACACCCGCGTCACGATTGAGAGCGACACGGCGCTGAAAACCGTGCCCTTGTTTGTGGCTAATCCACCGCGCCTGGCGGTGGACATTGAAGGCATTGAACTCAACCCCGCCCTGCGCGAGTTGGTGGGCAAGGTGCGTTCGGACGACCCCTACATCACGGGTGTGCGCGTGGGCCAGTACACACCCACCACGGTGCGCTTGGTGCTGGACCTGCGCCAGATGGTGCAACCGCAGGTGTTCAACCTGACCCCGGTGGTTGCTGGCAATGCACGCTACCAACACCGCCTGGTGCTCGACCTCTACCCCACCCAAGTGGCCGACCCGCTGGAAGCGCTGATTGCTGAGCGCCTGGGCGCAAGTGCGGCCAGCACAGCGCCATCGATGACGGCCTTGCCTGCGCCCCCCTCTGCTTCGAAGCTGGGCAGCTCTGCCGACCCACTGGGTGATTTACTGGCCACCCAAAAACGCCAGCCCACTGCCCTGCCCCCTGCGCCAGCCGTGGTGCAGGCTGCGCCCATCACCTTTGCCGCCTCTGCGGCCCAAGCGCCCAGCACAGACGAGCGCTTCATCATCGTGGCACTCGACCCTGGCCACGGCGGTGAAGACCCGGGTGCCATTGGCCCGCGTGGCACCAAAGAAAAAGACGTGGTGTTGCAGATCGCACACCGCATGCGCGATCGCATCAATGCAGCGCAGATCAAAACCCGTCACGGCACCTTGCCCATGCGTGCCTTCCTGACCCGCGATGCAGATTTTTTTGTGCCCTTGCATGTGCGCGTCGACAAAGCGCGGCGGGTGCAAGCCGACTTGTTTGTCAGCCTGCACGCCGATGCTTTTTTCACCCCGGAGGCACGGGGTGCCAGCGTGTTTGCGCTCAGCCAGGGTGCGGCCTCCAGCGCCGCCGCGCGTTGGATGGCGACCCAAGAAAACCGTGCCGACTTGGTGGGGGGCTTGAACCTCAAGGTGCAAGACGCCACTGTGCAACGCGCCTTGTTGGACATGAGCACCACCGCCCAAATCAACGACAGCTTGAAGCTGGGCGGCGAGATGTTGGGGGAAATTCGGCGCATCGGCAAACTGCACAAACCCAAGGTCGAACAAGCCGGTTTTGCGGTCCTCAAAGCGCCTGATATCCCCAGCGTGTTGGTGGAAACGGCCTTCATCAGCAACCCCGACGAAGAAACCCGACTGATCAGCGACAGCTACCAAAACGAATTGGCCGATGCGCTGATGCGCAGCATCGAGCGCTATTTCTCGCGCAACCCGCCGCTCGCGCGCACGCGCAACACCTGAGCCCGCTCATGCCTCTTTCTATGCATCCCCCCAAGGCCTACCTCAACCACGCAGGTGCTTCGTTGATGCCCCCAGCTGTGCGCCAAGCCATGGTGGACCACCTCGCACGTGATTCGCTGCTGGGTGGCTACACCGCAGCAGCAGCCATGGCCCCCGAACTGGACGCTGTGTACACCGATTCGGCCCAGTTGATGGGATGCGACGCCGACGAGGTGGCGCTGACCACCGGCCACGCCAGTGGCTGGCGAGAGGTGGTGGGCAGCATGCACTTTGAAGCGGGCGACCGCATCTTGGTGGCGCGCAGCGAATGGGGCGGCAACTACGCGGCACTCACCCACATCGCGCAACGCACAGGGGCCCGCGTGGAGGTGATTCCGTGCACCGCCGACGGCACGCTGTGCTTGACGCAGTTGGCCCAGATGATGGATGCACGTGTGCGCTTGATCTCGCTGACCTGGCTGCCCGCCAACGGTGGCTTGATTCAACCCGCACAACAAGTCGGTGCCCTGGCACGTGCCGCTGGCGTGCCTTATGTGCTGGACGCTGCACAAGCGCTGGGACAGCTGCCCGTGGATGTGCGTGCGCTGGGCTGCGATGTGCTGACAGCACCCGGGCGCAAGTGGTTGCGCGGCCCACGTGGCACGGGCCTGCTGTATGTGCGGCGCGACTTCATGTCTCAGCTCAAGCCCCGCACCGTCGACCAGTACACGGCACCGTACCGCGACGGGGCCTACCACTTGCGCGCAGACGCCAAGCGGTTTGAAACCTCTGAGGCTTGCATGGCCGCACGCTTGGGGCTGGGGGTGGCCATTCGTCAAACCTTGGCGATGGGCGTGGAGACCATTCAAGCCAAAGTGCGTGAACGCGCCGAGTGCATGCGTCACGCCCTGTCTGCGATAGAGGGCGTGCAGTTGCAAGACCTGGGCACCGAACGCTCTCCCCTGGTGGCCTTCACCGTAAAAGGTATGCCCGCCAGCGTGGTGCGCGCCCACCTCATGACGCACGGCGTGGACGTGGCCGTGAATGGCTTGTCGTTCACGCCGCTGGACATGGCGGCACGTGGCCTGCATGACGTGGTTCGCGCCTCGGCCCACACCGACACCCGCGACGAAGAAATCGAAGCGCTGGTGACGGCCTTAACTCACCTGGCCACAAAGCCTTGACCCATGACCGAACACGACAGCACCCCCGCCCCCCAAGCCCGCAACCCGCTGCATGGCATGACGCTCGAAAAAATCTTGCTGGCGCTCGAAGCCCACTACGGCTGGGAAGGTTTGGGGGAGCGCATTGCGGTGCGCTGCTTCACGCACGACCCGAGCGTGGCGTCGAGTCTGAAGTTTTTACGTAAAACGCCTTGGGCGCGTGAGAAGGTAGAGGGCCTCTACCTGTTCATGCTGCGCGACGTGCGCCGCGCCCACAAGGACTGAAACCGATCACGCTTTGTTGCTGCGCGAGGCTTTCCAGGAACCGTAAATCGCCAGGGTGCTGGGAATCAAAATCAAGGCCCAAATGATTTGCCCCAGGTGAGCTTTGACCCATGAGAGGTTGCCAAACAAATAGCCAGTGGTAACGAGGCTGCCCACCCACAGTGCGCCGCCGAGCACGTCGAACAAGATGAACTTGCGTCGCGTCATTTGTGCCACACCTGCCACAAAGGGCGCAAAGGTGCGCACAAAGGGCATGAAGCGCGCAGCCACCAAGGTGATGCCGCCATAGCGTTCGTAAAACGCATGGGCTTGGTCAAAGGCGCGGCGGTTGAACAACTTGGAGTCCTCCCACCCAAACACCTTGGGTCCGAAGTAGCGACCAATCGTGTAATTGGTTTGGTTACCCGCCACCGCCGCGACAAACAACAAACCAACCGACAAGTTGTAGTCCATCATGCCAAGACCACACAAGGTGCCCACCACAAACAGCAAAGAGTCGCCTGGCAAAAACGGCATCACCACAATGCCCGTTTCGACAAAGACAATCAAAAACAACCACGCATAACCCCAAAGCCCGAAGGTTTCCATCAAGGCTTCAAGGTGGTGGTCGATGTGAAGAACCAGGTCGAGGAAGAAGGTGAGGGAGTTCATGTTTGGATTATTGCAGGCTCTAAAATCCGCCCGTGCATCCAACCCACCAACCTTCTCGCCCCATCCGCGAACTCCCCGATGAACTGATCAGCCAGATCGCTGCTGGCGAGGTGGTGGAGCGCCCCGCCTCGGTGGTACGCGAGTTGGTGGACAACGCGCTCGACGCGGGGGCCACGCAAATTACCGTGCGTCTGCTGGCCGGGGGCGTGCGCTTGATCAGTGTGGAAGACAACGGCGTGGGCATTCCAGCTGCCGAGTTACCCATTGCCCTCAAGCGCCACGCCACCAGCAAGATCGACAGCCTGCACGAGCTGGAGTCGGTGGGCACCATGGGCTTTCGCGGTGAGGCGCTGGCTGCCATTCACTCGGTGTCTGAACTCTCGGTGTTGTCGCGCACCGCCGAGCAAGACAGCGCCATGCTGCTCGACGGTCGCAGCGGCGAGTTGCAACCTGTGGCACGTGCCCAAGGCACCACGGTGGAAGTGAAAGAGCTGTTCTACAGCACGCCCGCACGGCGCAAATTTTTGAAGACCGACAACACCGAACTGGCGCATTGCGTGGAGGCTGTGCGCCGCCATGCGCTGACGCGCCCCGAAGTGGGCTTTGCCATTTGGCACGAAGGCAAGTTGGTGGAGCAGTGGCGCGCACAGCAAGGCGACGGCGCGCTGGAGCGCCGCTTGGCCGATGTGTTGGGCGAGGACTTTGTGCGTGACTCGGTGGCGGTGAATTACCAAAGCGGTCACTTCACCGTGGTGGGCCGCGCGGGCATTCCAGACGCCGCGCGGGCCCGCTCAGACCACCAATACGCCTACGTCAATGGCCGCTATGTGCGCGACAAGGTGATGAGCCACGCCGCACGCAGCGCCTACGAAGACGTGCTGCACGGCCAGCGCCAACCGGTCTACGCCCTGTACCTGGAGATAGACCCCACTCGGGTGGATGTGAACGTGCACCCCACCAAAATTGAGGTGCGTTTTCGCGATGGCCGCGAAGTGCACCAAGCGGTACGCCATGCGGTGGAGAACGCGCTGGCGATTCCCCGCGCCACCTTGATTGGCGACACCTCCCCCGAGTTGTTGGACGGCCCAGGCTCAGCGCCTGTGCTGAACCCCTCAGCACCTGTGCTGAACCCGTCCACACCTGTACTGCGCCCTTCCGCTCCCGCCTGGCCCAACGCCAACTGGCAGCAAGCCGCCATGCCCCTGAGCGGCAACCGGGTCAGCAACGTGGGTCAGCTGTGGCAACCCAGCGTGCGAACGCAACCCACGGCACAAGAAGAAACCCCCGGCAGCTTTGCCTATGACGCATCTGGCAACGCGGCCAGCACGACAACGGCCAACCCCAGCGAGCACCCAGAAGGCACGTGGCCGCTGGGCAAAGCCCTGGCCCAGTTGCACGGCGTGTACATCTTGGCCGAGAACACGCAAGGCCTGGTGCTGGTCGACATGCACGCTGCGCACGAACGCATCGTGTACGAACAACTCAAGCAACAGATGGACGTGCAGGCCATGGCCAGCCAACCGCTGTTGATTCCCGCCACCTTCAACGCCACCGCGCAAGAGGTGGCCACCGCCGAGGCCTGTGCCGAAGCGCTGCTGGAGCTGGGGCTGGAAATTTCTGCCTTGTCCGCCAAAACCTTGGCCGTGCGTGCGGTGCCCAGCAGCTTGGCGCAAGGCGATGCGGTGGCACTGGCGCGCAGTGTGTTGGCCGAGTTGTCACAACACGACGCCAGCACGGTGGTGCAACGCGCGCGCAACGAACTGTTGGCCACCATGGCCTGCCACGGGGCGGTGCGCGCCAACCGGCGTTTGACGCTGGACGAGATGAATGGCCTGTTGCGCCAAATGGAAGTGACCGAACGTTCCGACCAATGCAACCACGGACGCCCCACCTGGCGGCAACTGAGCATGCGTGAACTTGACGCCCTGTTTTTGCGCGGACGTTGATGCCCAGCCCTGAATTCAACGTGGATGCCTTGGCCTTGGTGGGCCCTACTGCCAGCGGCAAAACAGCGGCAGCACTGGCCATCGCAGAGCGTTGGCCAGTCGAGATCATCAGCATGGATTCGGCTTTGGTTTATCGTGGCATGGACATTGGCACCGCCAAGCCCAGCGCCGCCGAGCTGGCCCAGGTGCCACACCACCTGATCGACATCCGCGAGCCCACGCAGGCCTACAGCGCGGCTGAATTTGCTCGTGATGCCAAGGCCTTGATGGCCGACATACGCAGCCGTGGTCGCCTGCCTCTGGTGGTGGGCGGCACCCTGCTCTACCTCAAAGCCCTGCGCGAAGGTCTGGACGACTTGCCCACGGCGCAACCCGCGCTGCGTGCCGAGATCGACGCACAGGCCGCGCGCGAAGGTTGGCCCGCGCTGCACGCAGAGTTGGCACGGGTGGACCCCATCACCGCCCAGCGCCTGCCGCCCCACGATGCGCAGCGCATTTCGCGCGCGCTCGAAGTGTGGCGGGTCAGCGGCAAGCCTCTGTCGCAGTGGTTCGCCGAAGCGGATGCACAACGCAGCACGCCCAAGGCGCTGAACATGCCGGTGCTGTCGCTCGAACCCCACGACCGAGCCTGGTTGCATGCACGCATTGGCCAACGCTTTGACGCCATGCTGGCCGCCGGCTTTGTGGAAGAAGTGCGCGCCTTGCGCCAACGCCCTGAGTTGAATGCCGACTTGCCCAGCATGCGCTGTGTGGGGTACCGCCAAGCGTGGGAGTTGCTTGATGAGGCCGAGTTGCGCGGCATGGCGTTTGAGCGCTTGTTGCCGGTGTTGCATGAACTCGGCAGCGCCGCCACGCGGCAGTTGGCCAAACGTCAGTTGACCTGGCTGCGCAGCATGGACGATCGGGTGGTGGTGGCCTGTGACGCAGCCGACGCGCTGCAACAGACGGTGCGCGCGGCGCAAGGGTTTATTGCAGCGGACCTTTGAGCGCGTCGGGCATGGGCAAGGGCACGACCTGAATGCCTTCGTCCAGCAAGGCCTCTGTTTCTTCTGGCGTGGCGTGCCCGCGAATGTTGCGTGGCTCGCTCTCACCGTAGTGCATCTTGCGGGCTTCTTCTGAGAATTGAGTGCCCACGTCTTCGGTGTTGGCCACCACATGGCGCACCATCTGCATCCAGGCCGCTTGCAGTTGCGCGGGTGCCAGGCTGGCCACCTCTTGGGGGCTGACGGTGGCGGGAACAGAAGATGGTGCGGGGGGCACGCCAGCGTGCTGTTCGTGTTCGGTCGTGTCTGCGTTGGCGCTTGGGGTGCTGCGCGGCTCAGGCTCGCCGCGTGCGCTGCTCAAGTTCAAGCGAGGGGCGCTGAGCATTTTGGTGATGCTGGCGTCGCCGCACATCGGGCATGTCACCAAACCAAGTGCAAGCTGGCTTTGGAAGTCGTCTTCCGAAGCGAACCAGCCTTCAAAGCTGTGTTGGTGGGCGCAGTGCAAGTCGAGAACTTTCATGCCTCGATTATCCCGCAGGCCAAGGTTCAGGGTGCAGGCTGCCAGCGCAAAGGCCATGCACCGCTGAGGTGGTTTTGCAGCCACAGCAAACCGGTCAAGGTTTTGGCGTCGGTCAATTGCCCGTCACGTGACCAGGCCAGCAACTCGTCCACACTGGCGCTGAACACATCCAAGAATTCGCCTTGGTCCAGCTGACGCTCACCCAGACGCAAGCCACGGGCAAACCAGATGTCGATGAACTCGGTGGAGTAGCTGATCACCGGGTGCAGCACGCCCGCATGGGCCCACTCGGTGGCGCGGTAGCCGGTTTCTTCCAGCAGCTCACGCTGGGCACAGGCCAAGCGGTCTTCGCCCGGGTCGAGCTTGCCTGCCGGAAACTCAATCATCACCTGCTGCATGGGGTAGCGGTATTGGCGCTCCATGACCAAGCGACCATCGTCCAACAAGGCAATGACCATCACCGCGCCGGGATGAATCACGTACTCGCGGGTGGTGATGTCGCCATTGGGCAAACGCACTTGGTCACGAAACGCGTGCAGAAAGTGGCCTTTGAACACCTCGGCTTGGTGCAAGGTCTGCTCAACCAAATGTTGGTCTTGCGCGGCGATGGGCGCGGCATGGCTGAAGGCTTGGTGCACGGGCGTCATTCCTTCAGGCCCACAGGGCTGAATCAAGTGCCCAGGGTCGAAACGATGGCACGTGCGCACAGCGCCATCAGGCCACCGGGCAACAGGCCCAAGATCAACACCAAAGCGCCGTTGATGGTCAACACCACGCGCACATCGATACCAGCCGACACGGTGCTGGCGGTGATGGGGGCATCGAAGTACATGACTTTGACCACGCGCAGGTAGTAGAAGGCACCGATGAGCGACATCATCACCGCGAACACAGCCAGCACCAGGGCACTGGTTTGGCCTGACGCGATCAAGGCTTGCAGCACCGACAGCTTGGCATAAAAGCCCACCAACGGTGGCACGCCTGCCAGCGAGAACAAGCACACGGCCATGACACCTGCGTACAGCGGGCTGCGTTGGTTCAAGCCTGCCAGATCGGATATTTCTTCGCTTTCAAAGCCTTCGCGCGCCAACAGCAAGATGATGCCGAAGGTGGCCAAGGTGGTGAGCACATAGGTGATCACGTAGAACATGGCCGAGCTGTAGGCGTTGGCCGCCGCGACGGTGTTGCCGTTGACCACGCCAGAGAGCAGACCGATCAACACAAAACCCATTTGCGAAATAGTGGAGAAAGCCAACATGCGCTTGAGGTTGGTCTGTGCAATGGCGGCCAGGTTACCCACCAGCAAGGAGCCGATGGAGAGCACCATCAACATTTGCTGCCAGTCAATCGCCAAAGGCAGCAAGCCTTCCACCAACAAGCGGATGGTCATGGCAAAAGCAGCCAACTTGGGCGCACCACCAATCATCAAGGTCACCACGGTGGGGGCACCTTGGTACACGTCGGGAATCCACATGTGGAAAGGCACCACGCCCAGTTTAAACGCCAGGCCACACACCACAAACACCAAGCCCAACACCAACACTTGGTGCTTGATTTGGCCCGAGGCCACCGCCTTGAACACGGTGCTGATGTCGAGCGAACCGGTGGCACCGTACAGCATGGACAAGCCGTAGAGCAAGAAGCCACTGGCCAGAGCGCCCAGCACAAAGTACTTCATGGCGGCTTCGCTGGCGGTGGCGTTGTCGCGACGCAAAGCCACCAAGGCGTAGCTGGAGAGCGTGAGCAATTCGAGGCCGAGGTACAGCACGAGGAAGTTGTTGCCCGAGATCATGACAAACATGCCCAGCAACGCAAACAAACCCAAGGTGAATATTTCGCCACCACGCAACATGTCACGGTCTGCCGCATAAGGGCGGCCATAGACCAGGGTGACCATCACGGCCAGCGAGGCAAAGCACTTGAGCCAGTTGCCCATGGGGTCAGACACCACCATGTTGCCAAAGCTGTACACGGTGCTGCCTGAACCTGCGGCGTTGGCCTCCAACCAAGCCACCACGCCGAGGGTGATGAGCGACAAGGCATAGGTGGTGGTACGACGTGGGCTCTTGACGAACAGGTCGATCATGGCAATGACGATCGCCATGACAGCCAGCAAGATTTCAGGATAAACCGCAGCGATGCTCAGTTTTTCAAACATTTTCTATCCCTCTTTATTGGGGCAACTTGGAGACAGCCACGTGCTTGAGCAAGTCAGCCACAGAGGTGTCCATCACGTCGGTGAAGGGCTTGGGGAACAAGCCCATGGCCAGCACCGCAATGGCCAGCAAAGCCAGCATCAGGAACTCGCGGCTGTTGATGTCGGTGAGCTCTTTCACGTGGTCGTTGGCCACAGGGCCCAGATACACGCGCTTGACCATCCACAAGGTGTAGGCCGCACCAAAGATCAAAGCGGAAGCAGCGGCAAAGCCGATCCAGAAGTTGTATTGGATGGCACCCAGGATGACCATCCACTCGCCCACAAAACCAGCGGTGCCTGGCAAACCGCAGTTGGCCATGGCAAACAACAACGCAAAGGCGGAAAACTTGGGCATGGTGTTGACCACGCCACCGTAGCTGGCAATTTCACGCGAGTGCATGCGGTCGTAGAGCACACCGATGGACAAGAACATGGCACCCGACACAAAGCCGTGCGCGATCATCTGCACCAAGGCACCAGAGACACCGATGTCGTTGAAGATGAAAAAGCCGAGTGTGACAAACCCCATGTGCGCCACCGATGAATAAGCCACCAGCTTTTTCATGTCTTCTTGCACCATGGCCACCAAGCCTACATAGACCACCGCCACCAAGGACAAGGCAATCATGAGCCACGCAAATTCGCGCGCTGCATCGGGCGCGATGGGCAATGAAAAACGCAAGAAGCCATAGGCACCGAGCTTGAGCATGATGGCCGCCAGCACGGCAGAACCACCGGTGGGCGCTTCCACGTGCACGTCAGGCAACCACGTGTGAACTGGCCACATGGGCACCTTCACCGCAAAGGCAGCGAAGAAGGCAAAGAACAACAAGGTTTGTGCGTTGGCCGGCAAGGGCAGTTTGTGCCAAGTGGCCAAATCGAAGCTGCCACCCGACTGGGTGTACAAATAGATCAAGGCAATCAGCATCAGCAAAGAGCCGAGCAAGGTGTAGAGGAAGAACTTGAAGGCGGCATAAATCTTGTTCGGACCACCCCAGATGCCGATGATCAGGTACATCGGAATCAGCGTGGCTTCGAAGAAGACATAAAACAGCATGCCGTCGATGGCGCTGAAGACGCCAATCATCAAACCGCTCAAGATCAGGAACGCGCCCATGTATTGGTTCACGCGCTCGGTGATGACCTCCCAGCCCGCAATCACCACGATGACGGTGATGAATGCGGTCAGCAGCACGAACCACAGCGACAAACCGTCAACACCCAGGTGGTAGAACACATTGAAGCGTTCAATCCAAGAGGCTTTCTCGACAAACTGCATGGCCGAGGTGCCCAGCTCAAAGCCGTTGTACAAAGGCACGGTGACTGCCAAGCTGACCAGCGAGCCGATCAGGGCAATCCAACGCACCGTCTTGGCCTGTTGGTCTGACCCGAAAGCCAACAACACAGCGCCGAAGAAAATTGGCGTCCAAATGGCAAGGCTCAACAAACCCATTTTTTATTCTCCTTATTTGAGCCAGACGAACCAAGTCATCAGCACGAACACGCCCAAGATCATCACCAAGGCGTAGTTGTAGAGGTAGCCCGACTGCAAGCCGCGCGTCACCGAAGACACCCAACCCACCAGCTTCCAGGAACCGTTGACGATGCCGCCATCGATGATGGCTTGGTCGCCACCCTTCCACAGCCCTGTGCCCAAGGCACGTGCGCCACGGGCCAAGACGTTTTCGTTGAACCAGTCCAGGTAGTACTTGTTTTCCAACAAGGTGTAGATGGGTTGGCACACGCGTTGGATGGCAGCGGGCACGGCGGGGTTGACCATGTACATGTAGTACGAGCTGGCCACGCCAGCCAAGGCCAACCAAAACGGCAGCGAGCTGAAGGCATGCAAGGCCATGGCCACAGCACCGTGGTACTCGTGGGCCAGCTCATGCATGGCATGGTGCTTGTCGGCATCGATGAAGATGGCGTCTTTGAAGAACTCGCCATAGAGCATCGGGTCGATGGTGAGGTAACCAATGACCACCGAAGGAATCGCCAACAACAGCAGAGGCACCGTCACCACCCAGGGTGACTCGTGCGGGCTGTGGTCGTGGCCATGGTCATCATGGCCATGGTGGTCATCGTGTGCGTGGTGTGCATCGGGGTTCTGGTCATAGCGTTCTTCGCCATGGAACACCAAGAAGTACATGCGGAAGGAATAGAAGGCGGTGACAAACACACCGGCCAACACAGCAAAGTGCGCAAAGCCCGCGCCTGGCAGGTGGCTTTCAGCCACGGCCTCGATGATGCTGTCTTTGGAATAGAAGCCGGCAAAGAATGGCGTGCCAATCAAAGCCAGCGAGCCCAGCAACGAAGTGATCCAGGTGATGGGCATGTACTTGCGCACGCCGCCCATCCAACGGATGTCCTGGTTGTGGTGCATGCCCATGATGACCGAGCCTGCGCCCAAGAACAACAGGGCTTTGAAGAAAGCGTGGGTCATGAGGTGGAACACCGCCACCGAGTAGGCTGAAGCGCCCAAGGCCACCGTCATGTAGCCCAGTTGCGACAAGGTGGAGTAAGCCACCACGCGCTTGATGTCGTTTTGAATCAGCCCCAAAAAGCCCATGAACAAGGCAGTGATAGCACCGATCACCAAGATGAAGTTGAGCGCCGTGTCTGACAACTCAAACAAGGGCGACATGCGCGTCACCATGAAGATGCCAGCGGTCACCATGGTGGCGGCGTGGATCAAGGCAGAAATGGGCGTGGGGCCTTCCATCGAGTCAGGCAACCACACATGCAGCGGGAATTGGGCTGACTTGCCCATGGCGCCAATGAACAGGCAAATACAGATCACCGTCACCAACATCCAGTCGGTGCCGGGGAAGGTGATGGCACCCAGTTCAGCCGCTTTGGCAAATGCTTCGGTGTAGTTCAAGGTGCCGGCATAGGCCACGATCAAGCCAATACCCAAGATGAAGCCAAAGTCACCCACACGGTTGACCAAGAAGGCTTTCATGTTGGCGAAGATGGCCGTGGGTTTGTTGAACCAGAAACCGATCAACAGATACGACACCAAGCCCACGGCTTCCCAGCCGAAGAACAGCTGCAACATGTTGTTGCTCATGACCAGCATCAACATGGAGAAAGTGAACAGCGAGATGTAGGAGAAGAAGCGGTTGTAGCCCTCGTCCTCTTCCATGTAGCCAATGGTGTACAGGTGAACCATCAATGAGACGAAGGTGACCACGCACATCATCATGGCGGTCAGGCCATCCACCAAAAAGCCCACTTCCATTTTCAAACCACCCACCACCATCCAGGTGTAGAGGGTGTCGTTGAAGCGGGCGCCGTCGATGGCCACGCTCTTGAGCGTCATGGCCGACAGCACAAAGGCGATGAACACGCCCAAAATGGTCAGGGTGTGCGTCAGGCGACGGCCAATCCAGTTGCCACCGAAACGGGTGCCAAACAGGCCCGCCAAAGTGGAGCCAACCAGCGGGGCCAGGGGAACGGCCAGCAAAGTAGAAGCTTGTAGGGTTTGTGACATGGTGTCAGACCTCCGCAGAGCCGCCCCAAGGCAGGCCTGAGCCCCCTTGGGAGGCAGTGAATACACAAAGTGATGAACGTGGGGGCTTCATATCAGCCCTTGAGCGTGTTGAGTTCATCCACGTTGATGCTGGACTTGTTGCGGAACAACTGCACCAGAATCGCCAGACCAATGGCCGACTCAGCAGCCGCCACCGTCAAGATGAAGAAAACGAAAATTTGACCGTTCAAGTCGCCCAAGTAGTGCGAGAACGCCACAAAGTTCATGTTGACCGCCAACAGCATCAACTCAATCGCCATCAACAAGACGATCAAGTTTTTGCGGTTCAAGAAGATGCCAGTCACAGACAAGGCGAACAAAATTGCGCCCAGCGTCAGGTAGTGGCCTAAGGTGATGCTCATGCTTTTTTCTCCTGCTCAGGGGCGGGCTCAGCGGCAGGTTGAACCGCTGCCATCTTGACCAAGGACACACGGTCACGCGCTTTGACGCGCACTTGCTGACTCGGGTCCTGGGTTTTGGTGTCTTTGCGGGCGCGCAAGGTCAAGGCGATGGCAGCAATCAAGGCCACCAACAAAATGATCGCGGCCACTTGCACGGGGTAGAGGTACTCGGTGTAGAGCAACACGCCCAAGGCCTTGGTGTTGGAGACTTGCGCCACCACCACATGGCCCACATCGGCCGCCTGAGACGCTGCGGCCAGCGCCGCAGAGGCTGTGTCAGCAGGAGCCGTCACGACCACGGGCGTGACCACCGAGGGCAAGGCCGAGACACGTGGCTCGCTGACGCGAAAGCCACCCAACAGCACGGCAGCCAGTTCAAGCGCAATCACCGCGCCCACCGTGGCAGCCAGAGGAAAGTGTTTCCAAAAGCCTTGGCGAATGCTGTCGATGTTGATGTCGAGCATCATCACCACAAACAAGAACAAGACCATCACAGCACCCACGTACACCAGCACCAAGGCGATGGAGAGGAACTCTGCTTTGAGCAGCATCCACACGCCCGAAGCCTGGAAGAACGCCAGCACCAAATAGAGGGCGGCGTGCACAGGGTTACGCGCCGTGATGACGCGGAATGCGGCAAACAGCAAGACTGCTGAGAACGCGTAGAAAAGAGCCGATTGAACGTCCATCATGAAATCTTTCAGCGGTATTTGGCGTCAGCAGCTTTGTTGGCCGCAATCTCGGGTTCGTAGCGGTCACCCACGGCCAGCAACATCTCTTTGGTGAAGTACAGGTCACCGCGCTTTTCGCCGTGGTACTCAAAGATGTGGGTTTCGACGATCGAGTCGACCGGGCAGCTCTCTTCGCAAAAACCGCAGAAGATGCATTTGGTCAGGTCGATGTCATAGCGTGTGGTGCGGCGGCTGCCATCGGCACGTTGGTCGGACTCAATGGTGATGGCCATGGCCGGGCAAACAGCTTCGCACAGCTTGCAAGCAATGCAACGCTCTTCGCCGTTTTCATAGCGACGTAAGGCGTGCAGGCCACGGAAACGTGGCGACATGGGCGTTTTCTCTTCAGGAAACTGCACCGTGATGCTGCGCGAGAACATGTACTTGCCAGTCAAGGCCATGCCTTTGAACAGCTCGGTGAGCAAGAAGCTCGACAAAAAGTCGCGCAACGAGAAAGGGGCGGAATGTGTCGTTGTAGTCATGGTGTGTGCTCCGGCATCAGTTCCAGATGTTCCATGGGGTCTGCATCCAGACACCCACCACCAGCAACCAAACCAAGGTCACGGGAATAAAAATCTTCCAGCCCAAACGCATGATCTGGTCATAGCGGTAGCGTGGGAAGGTGGCGCGCACCCACAGGAACATGGTCACGACCACGAAGGTTTTGAGGCCTAACCAAATCCAGCCCGGCACCAGGTTGAACAGTGCGTTGTCCAGAGGAGACAACCAGCCGCCCAAGAACATCACCACGGCCAGCATGGACACCAAAATCATGTTGGCGTATTCGGCCAAGAAGAACATGGCAAATGACATGCCCGAGTACTCAATCATGTGGCCGGCCACAATTTCAGACTCGCCTTCCACCACGTCAAACGGGTGGCGGTTGGTTTCAGCCAGACCGGAGATGAAATAGACCAAGAAGATGGGCAACAGGGGCAACCAGTTCCACGACAGAAAGGTCAGGCCTTTGTCGGCCATCATGCCTTTGGCCTGGCCCATCACGATGTCGCTCATGTTGAGGCTGGCAGACACCATCAAGACGATCACAAAGCAAAAGCCCATGGCGATTTCGTAGCTCACCATTTGGGCCGAGGCACGCATGGCGCCCAAGAAAGCGTATTTAGAGTTGGAAGCCCAACCCGCAATGATCACGCCGTACACCTCCAGCGAGGTGATGGCCATCAAGAACAGCAAGCCAGCATTGACATTGGCCAAGGCCACATCCGGGCCAAAGGGAATCACCGCCCAGGCCGCGAGCGCGGGCATGATGGTCATGATGGGGCCGAGCAAGAACAAGCCGGTAGAGGCTTGGGTCGGCACAATGATTTCTTTGGTCAACAGCTTGAGTGCATCGGCAATCGGTTGCAACAAACCACCGGGACCGGTGCGGTTGGGACCTTTGCGGATTTGGGTGTAGCCAATGGCTTTGCGCTCCCACAGCGTGAGGTAAGCCACGCAGCCCATCAAAGGCAGCAGCACCGCCACGATCTTGAGCAGCGTCCACAACACCGGCCAGGCCATGGTGGTCCACCACACTTGGGACGACAGGGCCAGACCTGCGTTGAAAATTGCGTCCACCATCACAGACCTCCTTCCAACTTCGCATCAACCGTAGGTTGTTTGGCATCCGCCGCAGGTTGCTTGGCATCCGCCGTGAGCTGCAGCGACGGTGCACGGCGCACCAAGCTGTCGAGTTGGTAAATCGCAGCCGTGGCAGGTTGCCCTGCGACTGGGCTGACATCCACGTTCGCGCTGCAAGCGTTGGACAACAAGGCTGCCACGTTGGCAGGAATGGCCTGGGCGCGCACTTCGTCAATGGTCTCGAAGGCAAAACCTGACACATGCAACATCGACCCCAAGACGCGCAGCACTTTCCAGGCAGGACGGGTTTCACCCAAAGGCTTGACCACGCCGTGGAAGCTTTGCACGCGACCTTCGGTGTTGATGAAGGTGCCTGCTGTTTCGGTGAAAGGCGAGATGGGCAACAGCACATCGCTGATGTCCAGATTGGTTTTGAACGGTGACAAGGTGACCACCATCTCGGCTTGACCAATGGCCTGTGCAGCCGCAGCACCGTTGGCAGCGTCAACAGCAGGTTCCGTGTTGAGCAACACCACGGCTTTCAAACCACCAGCCAACATCTGGCCTGCATTCAGGCCACCAGCCACCGGCAAGGCACCCACCACTTGGGCACCCACGGTGTTGGCGGCTTCGCCGAGATAACCCACGGTGGCACCCGTTTGTGCGCCAATCCAGTTGGCCAAGCTCAACAAGCTCGATGCGTGTGCATGGTGCGCGGCGGCATTGCCCAACACAATGGCTTTGCGCTCACCACCCGTCAAAGACTTGGCGATGGCTTGCGCTTGTGCGTTGCTGGCGTTACCCGCCACAGGTGCCGCAGCCCCGGTGATGGCCCCTACCGCAGCGGCGACATCGGCCAGGGCTTGCACCCAATGGGCGGCGTCAGCCAGCAAAGTGTTGGCCACCGGCATGGCCCAGTCGTAGGACTGCGCGTTCAAGGCATGCAGCTTGGCACCGTTGCGCACCGCTTGGCGCAGGCGTTGTGCCATCAAAGGCTGGTCTTTGCGGATGTTGCTGCCAATCACCAACACACGCTGCAATGTGCTCAGCGATGCCAATGAAGTGCCCAGCCAACGCGTTGTCGCGTCGTGTTGGAAATCTGCGGCACGCAAACGCGTGTCGATGTTTTGGCTGCCTAAGCCGCGCATGAGAGACGCGGCCAGGAACAACTCTTCGGCGGTGCTGTGCGGACTGGCCAAGGTGCCGATGGCCTGTGCACCGTGCTGGGCTTTGACGCCTTGCAGGCCATTGGCCACGTATTCCAAGGCGGTTTGCCAATCCACTTCTTTCCACTCGCCACCTTGCTTGAGCATGGGGGTGGTCAAGCGGTCGGCGCTCTCTAAGGCTTCGTAGCTGAAGCGATCACGGTCGGCAATCCAGCACTCGTTGACGTCTTCGTTTTCCAAAGGCACAACACGCAGCACTTTGTTGTTCTTGACTTGAACAATCAAATTGGCGCCGGTGGCGTCGTGCGGGCTGACCGACTTGCGACGGCTCAACTCCCAGGTGCGGGCCTGGTAGCGGAAGGGTTTGCTGGTCAGGGCACCGACGGGGCAGATGTCGATCATGTTGCCCGACAACTCGGAGTCCACCGACTGGCCCACAAAGGTTTCAATCTCGGCATGCTCGCCGCGGTGCGACATGCCCAGCTCCATGATGCCGGCCACTTCTTGGCCAAAGCGCACGCAGCGGGTGCAATGGATGCAACGGCTCATCTCTTCCATGCTGATGAGCGGACCTGCGTCTTTGTGGAACACGACGCGTTTTTCTTCTTCGTAACGCGAAGTCGAGCCACCATAACCCACCGCCAAGTCTTGCAACTGGCACTCACCGCCTTGGTCGCAAATCGGGCAATCGAGCGGATGGTTGATGAGCAAGAACTCCATCACCGACTTCTGCGCTTTGACCGCCTTGTCGCTCTTGGTGCGAACGATCATGCCTTGCGTCACGGGCGTGGCACAGGCGGGCATGGGCTTGGGGGCTTTTTCCACATCGACCAGACACATGCGGCAGTTGGCCGCAATGCTGAGCTTCTTGTGGTAACAAAAGTGCGGAATGTAGGTGCCCGCCTTTTCAGCCGCATGCATGACCATGCAGCCTTCTTGGACTTCTATCTTTTTGCCGTCGAGTTCGATTTCAACCATGGTGCTTATCCGTCAAACGTACGCCGGGACCATGCAGGTCTTGTGCGTGATGTGGTGTTCAAATTCGTGGCGGAAATGTTTGAGCATGCCGCGCACAGGCATGGCAGCGGCGTCACCCAAGGCGCAAATCGTGCGGCCCATGATGTTTTCTGCCACGTTGTCCAACAAGTCCATGTCGCTGGGTCGGCCCTCGCCGCGCTCCAAGCGGTCCACCATGCGCCACAGCCAACCTGTGCCTTCGCGGCAAGGGGTGCATTGGCCACATGATTCGTGCATGTAGAAATAGCTCAAGCGTTGCAGGCTCTTGACCATGCAGCGTGAATCGTCCATCACGATGACAGCGCCCGAACCCAACATCGAGCCAGCTTTGGCGATCGAGTCGTAGTCCATGGTGCAGTCCATGATGATGTGGGCCGGCAACACCGGGGCAGATGATCCGCCAGGAATCACCGCTTTGAGCTGGCGACCTTTGCGCACGCCACCCGCCAACTCCAACAATTTGGAGAACGGCGTGCCCATGGGAATTTCGTAGTTGCCAGGACGTTCCACGTCACCGCTGACCGAGAAGATCTTGGTGCCGCCGTTGTTGGGCTTGCCGCATTCGAGGTAGGCCTGCCCCCCGTTGCGAATGATCCACGGCACGGCCGCGAAGGTTTCGGTGTTGTTGATGGTGGTGGGTTTGCCGTACAAACCAAAGCTGGCTGGGAACGGTGGCTTGAAGCGGGGCTGACCCTTCTTGCCTTCAAGTGACTCCAACAGCGCGGTTTCTTCACCGCAAATGTAAGCACCAAAACCATGGGCGGCATGCAACTGGAAGCTGAAGTTCGAGCCCATGATGCGATCGCCCAAAAAGCCTGCGGCACGCGCTTCTTCGAGGGCCGCTTCAAAGCGTTCGTAGGTCTGGAAAATTTCGCCGTGGATGTAGTTGTAGCCCACGCTGATGCCCATGGCATAGGCCGCAATGGCCATGCCCTCAATCACGATGTGAGGGTTGTGTTGCAAGATCTCACGGTCTTTGCAAGTGCCCGGCTCACCTTCGTCCGAGTTACACACCAAATACTTTTGGCCAGGGAACTGGCGGGGCATGAAGCTCCACTTCAAACCGGTAGGAAAGCCCGCACCGCCGCGACCACGCAGGCCCGACTCTTTGACGGTGGCAATGACCTGGTCTTGGGTCAGGCCCTCGCCGCCGTCTTGGCCCAAGATTTTGCGCAAGGCCTGGTAGCCACCACGCGCCACATAGTCTTGCAGCGACCAGTTGCTGCCATTCAAGTCGGCCAAGATTTGGGGGCCCAGGTGACGGCCATGAAAGCATGTCTCGACCGCGTTGGTCTGAAATTGAGAAAGCAGGTGTTGGAGGTTCATGGTTGGACTCCCGCAGGGCCGCCCAAAGGGAGGCCAGCGCCCCCTCGGGGGGCAGTGAATACGCGCAGCGATGAACGTGGGGGCATCATGTGTTTTCCTTCACCGCACGCAAACCATCGACCAACTGGTCGATCTTGTCGTGGCTCATGTAGCTGCACATGGTGCGGTCGTTGACCAGCAACACCGGTGCATCGGCGCAAGCGCCCATGCACTCACCGGGCTGCACCGTGAACAGGCCATCCGCGGTGGTTTCACCCACCTCAATGCCCAGCTTTTTCACCAAGTGCACCAAAGCCGCTTGGCCATTGCGCAACTGGCATGGCAGGTTGGTGCACACATTGATCTTGAACTTGCCAACCGGTTGCTGGTTGTACATGTTGTAGAAGGTGGTCACTTCATGCACAGCCATGGGCGCCATGCCCAGGTGCTCGGCAATGGCGCGCTCGCTGTCAGCACTGACAAAGCCCTGCTCTTGCTGCACGATAGCCAAGCAGGCCATGACGGCCGACTGCTTTTGGTCATCGGGGTACTTGGCCACTTCGCGGTCGAAACGCGCGTAGGTTTGGGCCGACAGCGCGGGGCTGTGGGTGGTGGTGTGAGAACTCATCGGTCAATTTCCCCGAACACAATGTCCATGGTGCCAATCACCGCCACGGTGTCGGCGATCATGTGGCCACGCGCCATTTCATCCATGGCTGCCAAGTGGGCAAAACCAGGGGCGCGAATTTTCAATCGGTAAGGCTTGTTGGCACCGTCACTCACGAGGTAAATGCCAAACTCACCTTTGGGGTGCTCGACGGCGGCATAAGCCTCGCCTTCGGGCACATGGAAACCTTCGGTGAAGAGCTTGAAGTGGTGAATCAGCTCTTCCATGTTGGACTTCATGCCTTCACGGCTGGGCGCAGCCACCTTGTGGTTGTCGGTGATGACGGGCCCTGGGTTGGCACGCAACCATTGCACGCACTGCTGGATGATGCGGTTGGACTGGCGCATTTCTTCGACGCGCACCAAGTAACGGTCATAGCAGTCACCGGTTTTGCCCACAGGGATGTCGAAATCCATGCGGTCATACACGTCATACGGCTGGTGCTTGCGCAAGTCCCAGGCGATGCCCGAACCACGCAACATGGCACCGGTGAAGCCGAGGTTTTTGGCGCGCTCGGGCGTGACGATGCCGACATCGACCAAACGCTGTTTCCAGATGCGGTTGTCGGTCAGCAGGGTTTCGTACTCATCCACCAGCTTGGGAAAGCGTTGGGTGAAGTCGTCGATGAAGTCGAGCAAAGAGCCTTGGCGGTTTTCGTTCAAACGCGCAATGGCTTTGGCGTTGCGCACCTTGCTGGCCTTGTACTGGGGCATGGTGTCTGGCAAGTCGCGGTACACGCCGCCTGGACGGAAATAAGCGGCATGCATGCGGGCGCCCGACACAGCCTCGTACATGTCAAACAGGTCTTCGCGTTCGCGGAAGCAATAGATCAAGATGTTCATCGCGCCGCAGTCAAACCCGTGGCAACCTAACCACAACAAGTGGTTGAGCAAACGGGTGATTTCGGCATACATGACGCGGATGTACTGGGCACGCTCGGGCACCTCGATGCCCATCATTTTTTCAATCGCCAAGCAGTACGCATGCTCGTTACTCATCATGGACACATAGTCCAGACGGTCCATGTAGGGCAGCGATTGGATGTAGGTTTTGCTCTCGGCCAATTTTTCAGTGGCGCGGTGCAGCAGACCGATGTGCGGATCGGCGCGTTGCACCACTTCGCCGTCGAGCTCGAGCACCAAACGCAGCACACCGTGCGCGGCCGGGTGTTGCGGACCAAGGTTGAGGGTGTAGTTTTTGATATCAGCCATGATTGGACTCCCGCCGGGCCGCCCCAAGGGAGGCCTGCGCCCCCTCGGGGGGCAGCGAATACACGAAGTGATGAGCGTGGGGGCGATGCGTCATGCCAAGCCGCCGTAGTTGTCTTCGCGGATGATGCGCGGCGTGATCTCGCGCGGCTCAATGGTGACCGGCTGGTACACCACACGTTTTTGTTCAGCGTCATAGCGCATTTCGACATAGCCCGAGGTCGGGAAGTCTTTGCGGAACGGATGGCCAATGAAACCGTAGTCGGTCAAGATGCGACGCAGGTCTTCATGGCCTTCAAACACGATGCCATACAGGTCAAAGGCTTCACGCTCAAACCAGTTGGCCGAGTTCCACACGTCGTTGACCGAAGCCACCAAAGGCATGTCGTCGCTCACAGCAAAGACGCGCACACGCAAACGCCAGTTGTGGGCAATCGACAGCAAATGGCTCACCACCGCAAAGCGCGGTGCGTCGGTGAATTTGGAATGGGCACCGTCTTTGTAGCTGGAGTAGTCCAAGCCGCACAAGTCGATGAGTTGCTCAAAGCCCAAGCGCGCGTCATCGCGCAAGGTGCGCATGACCGCGTGGTAGTTGGCGGCTGACACGGTCAGCGTGACCTCGCCCAGCGCCGCATCAAGTTGCTGGATGTTGTCGCCCAGCACCTCTTGCAGGTTGGCTTGAAGCGTGTGAATGGAGTGGCTCATGGTCGCAGTCCTGCTCAACGGGCAATGGTGTTTTCGCGGCGAATCTTGCTCTGCAATTGCAAGATGCCGTACAGCAAGGCTTCCGCAGTGGGCGGGCAACCGGGCACATACACATCCACTGGCACCACACGGTCGCAGCCGCGCACCACCGAATAGCTGTAGTGGTAGTAGCCGCCGCCGTTGGCGCATGAGCCCATAGACAAGACCCAACGCGGCTCAGACATCTGGTCGTAGACCTTGCGCAAAGCAGGGGCCATCTTGTTGCACAAGGTGCCGGCCACGATCATCAGGTCCGATTGACGGGGGCTGGGGCGAAACAACATGCCAAAGCGGTCAATGTCGTAACGGGCAGCGCCCGCATGCATCATCTCCACCGCGCAGCAAGCCAGACCAAAGGTCATGGGCCACAACGAGCCAGTCTTGGCCCAGTTCACCACCGAGTCGTAGGACGTGGTGATGAAGCCTTCTTTGAAAACGCCTTCAATTGCCATATGAGCTCCTTAATTCTTTTCCTGCCATGCAACGCTCGGGATCATTCCCAATCGATGGCACCCTTGATCCACATGTAGGCAAAGCCTGCAACCAAAATGGCCAGGAAAATCATCATGTCGATGAAGCCGATGAAACCAATTTCCTTGAGCGCCACGGCCCAAGGAAATAAAAATGCAATTTCGAGGTCGAACAAAATGAAGAGGATGGCGATCAGGTAGTAACGCACATCGAACTTCATGCGGGCGTCTTCAAACGCTTCAAAACCGCATTCGTAAGGGGAGTTTTTGGCAGGGTCGGGGCGATTAGGGCCCAGGAAGTAACCCAGAACTTGGGGGACAACCCCCACGCCAAGGCCTACAAGGATAAACAGGAGGACGGGGAGGTACTGTTCAAGGCTCATCGCAATCTCGCGGTATGACTAGTCGTTCTTAGTCTGCGAGTCTGCCCGACCTGGTTGACACCAGATTGACAGCAGACTTTGTTTGGATGGTGCCGTCGGCGAGACTCGAACTCGCACAGCTTTCGCCACTACCCCCTCAAGATAGCGTGTCTACCAATTTCACCACGACGGCTTGTATGCGTTCAGTTCAACGAAGAGGAATAACGCTTACTGAACAGCCTCAGAGTTTACCCTGAAAAGAACGATTTTCTCTCTGAAGCTTGAGGTTTTATGTTCACTTGGTGGGGATTTGTGCCGCGCCAGACGCAGGCACAACAGCGGCAGGAACAGCATCGGCTGAGGCACCCGCAGCAGGTGCCACCACAGCACCTTCAAGCACACTGCCCGAACTGGCAGGACGCAAGTTGCCAAAGTAAGCCAAGGCCAGCGTGCAAGCAAAAAATACAGCGGCTAATACGCCCGTGGTACGCGACAAAAAGTTCGCACCACCACTGGCACCAAACAAGCTGCCTGAGCTGCCACTGCCAAAAGCTGCGCCCATGTCGGCACCTTTGCCGTGCTGGACCAAGATGAGGCCGATCATGGCCAAAGCAGCCAACAACTGAACCACTTGCACAATGTTAAGAATCAAATTCATAAAAACTCCGAAATAGCTGTGTGTCAGCGGGCAGCCGCTGCGATGATGGTCAAAAAGTCAGCCGACTTCAACGCCGCGCCGCCAATCAACCCACCATCAATATCTGGTTGGCTCAGCAACTGAGCCGCATTGGCAGCGTTCATGCTGCCACCATAAAGAATTTGCACGCGGTCCGCATGTGCAGTCGCTGCCTGCAATTGCGCACGCAACACAGCGTGCACGGCTTGAGCTTGCTCTGGCGTGGCAGTTTGGCCTGTGCCAATGGCCCACACGGGCTCGTAAGCCACCACGATCTCGCTGATGCAATGCCCGTTGGTGTGAATGACCGCAGCCAGTTGGCGCTTCACCACCTCTTCGGTTTGACCGGCTTCGCGCTCGGCCAAGGTCTCACCCACACACACGATGGGTGTGATGCCTGCCGACAAGGCACGTTGCGCCTTGATAGCCACCAACTCATCGCTTTCGGCATGGTATTGACGACGCTCAGAGTGCCCCACGATGGCAAAACGCACCGCAAAGTCTTTCAACATGGCAGCAGAAATTTCACCGGTGTAGGCACCTTGCTCGTGCGCAGACAAATCTTGCGCGCCCAGCTCAATGCCCGAGCTCTGTGTCAGTTGCTGCACTTGCGACAAATAAGCCGCAGGCACACATACCGCCACTTGCGCTTGCTGACCCGCGAGTGCTGCACTCAAGCCTTGTGCAATGCCTTGCATCAAAACCTGGTTGGCAGCCAAGCTGCCATTCATTTTCCAATTGCCTGCAATGAGTTTTTGTTTCATGACAAGTTCCAAGTCAACACAATCTTGCCAATGTGCTGGTTCGACTCCATCAAGCGATGGGCCCGTTCAGCGCCATCCAGCGAGGCTGCATCAAAAGTTGAATGAATCACCGGCTTGATTCGACCGGCTTCGATCAGGGGCCACACATGCTGGCGCAGACTGCTGGCAATGGCGGCTTTGAACGCGACGGGACGTGGACGCAAGGTTGAACCCGTGATGGTCAAGCGGCGACGCAGGACCAAGCCTGCGTTGAAGCCGCTCTTAACCCCACCCTGAACAGCGATGATGACCAAACGGCCATCTTCAGCCAAACACTCTACTTCACGAGTCACATAGTCACCGGCCACCATGTCGAGCACCACATCCACGCCTTTGCCATCGGTCAGGCGTTTGACCTCAGCCACAAAGTCATGTGTTTTGTAATTGATGGCGTGATCTGCCCCCAGCGCCACGCAGGCGGCGCATTTGTCGTCGCTGCCCGCAGTCACGATGACCTTGGCACCCAGGGCTTTAGCCATTTGAATGGCCGTCACACCAATGCCGCTCGAGCCGCCTTGCACCAACAAGGTTTCCCCTGCCTGTAGACGACCGCGGTCAAACACATTGCTCCACACCGTGAAGAATGTCTCTGGCAACGATGCAGCCTCGACATCGCTCAGACCTTTTGGAATTGGCAAACACTGCCCGACAGGTGCCACACAATGGTCGGCATAACCACCACCGGCTACCAAGGCACACACACGGTCACCCACCTTCAGACCTGCAGCCGCCATAGCCGCTGCGTCGCCTGAGGCGATGACACCGGCGACTTCCAGCCCAGGCACATCCGATGCCCCAGGAGGCACAGGGTAGTTGCCAGTACGCTGCAACACGTCAGGGCGGTTCACGCCGCTAGCGCTGACGCGAATCAGCAACTCGCCCACGCCTGGCTGCGGCGCAGGCCGTTGGCCTGGACGCAGCACCTCAGCAGCACCGGGCGATGTGATGTCAACAATGCGCATCATGTGCGTCACCTCGGCTGTCAAATCAAGACTGATGGTCTTGATGGGCATCCCCTGCATGGGGACGCTCAGCATGTTGGTTGTCAGCGTGCTGGCGCTCACCATGGTGGTGACGCTGCTCGCCTTGATGCTCACCCTGGTGCTCAGCAGCAGGACGCTCGGTCAAGGCTTTCATCGACAACTTGACGCGACCTTTTTCGTCCGTCTCCAACACTTTCACGCGCACGATCTGACCTTCGGCCAACACATCGGTGACCTTGGCAATGCGCTCGTGGCTGATTTGGCTGATGTGCAGCAAACCGTCTTTGCCAGGCAACAGGTTAACCAAAGCGCCGAAGTCCAGGATCTTGGTGATCGGGCCTTCGTAGACCTTGCCAATTTCAACTTCAGCTGTGATTTGCTCGATGCGCTTCTTGGCTTCTTGGGCCTTGTCGCCATCGGTGGCAGCGATGGTGATGGTGCCGTCTTCGTCGATGTTGATCTGGCAACCGGTTTCTTCGGTCAGCGCACGAATGACAGAACCACCCTTGCCAATCACGTCACGGATTTTTTCAGGGTTGATCTTCATGGTGAAGAGCTTGGGTGCAAAGTCAGAGACTTGCGTGTTGGCTTCGCCCATGGCGTCTTGCATCTTGCCCAGAATGTGCATGCGAGCTTCCTTGGCCTGAGCCAAAGCCACTTGCATGATCTCTTTGGTGATGCCTTGGATCTTGATGTCCATCTGCAAAGCGGTGATGCCGTGGGTGGTACCGGCCACTTTGAAGTCCATATCTCCCAGGTGATCTTCGTCACCCAAGATATCGGTCAACACGGCAAAGCGGTTGCCTTCTTTGATCAGGCCCATGGCGATACCGGCGACGTGCGCTTTCATGGGCACGCCAGCGTCCATCAGCGACAAGCAGCCGCCGCAGACCGAAGCCATAGAAGATGAGCCGTTGGACTCGGTGATTTCAGACACCACACGCAGGGTGTAGGGAAATTCTTCTTTGCTTGGCAACACCGCCACCAAGGCACGTTTGGCCAAACGGCCGTGACCGATTTCGCGGCGTTTGGTGCTGCCCATGCGGCCCACTTCGCCGGTGGCAAAGGGAGGCATGTTGTAGTGCATCATGAAACGGTCTTCGTACTCACCGGCCAAGGCGTCAATGCGTTGTGCGTCGCGCTCGGTACCCAAAGTGGTGACCACCAAAGCTTGGGTTTCACCACGTGTGAACAAGGCCGAACCGTGGGTGCGGGGCAACACGCTGTTGCGAATTTCGATGGGACGCACGGTGCGCGTGTCGCGACCGTCGATGCGGGGCTCGCCAGCCAAAATTTGGCTGCGCACGATGCGCGCTTCGATGTCAAACAACATGCTCTCAACCTTGACGGCGTCAAACTCCACACCGTCAGCCTTGAGGCCAGCCATGACGGCGGCGTAGGCTTCGCGGCAAGCATGGGTACGGGCTTGTTTGTTGCGGATCTGATAGGCAGCGCGCAGCTTGTCTTCAGCTTGTGCGGTGACCTTGGCGATCAGCGGCTCGTCCTTAGCAGGTGCAGTCCAGTCCCAAGCGGGTTTGCCAGCGTCGCGCACCAACTCGTGAATGGCATTGATGGCAATGTTGCCTTGCTCGTGGCCAAACACCACAGCACCCAACATGATGTCTTCCGACAGTTGTTGGGCCTCGGACTCCACCATCAACACAGCGGCTTCAGTGCCTGCCACCACCAAGTCCATCAGGCTGTCTTTGCGCTGGGTTTGGCCGGGGTTCAAGACGTATTCGCCGTTGATGTAGCCCACGCGGGCTGCGCCGATAGGGCCATTAAAAGGAATACCCGAAATGCTCAGGGCAGCAGACACGGCGATCAAGGCGGCAATGTCGGCGTCGACTTCAGGGTTCAGGGACACGGTGTGAATCACCACGTGCACGTCGTTGTAGAAACCTTCAGGGAACAAAGGACGGATCGGACGATCGATCAGGCGACTGGTCAGCGTCTCGTGTTCGCTGGGCTTGGCTTCGCGCTTGAAAAAGCTGCCAGGGATCTTGCCTGCGGCATAGGTTTTTTCGATGTAGTCAACGGTCAAAGGAAAGAAGTCTTGGCCAGCTTTGGCAATCTTCGAACCCACCACCGTGGCCAAGACCACGGTGTCATCCATGTTGACGAGCACAGCGCCGCCGGCTTGGCGAGCAACTTCGCCGGTTTCCATGGTGACCGTGTGTTGGCCCCACTGGAAGGTTTTGGTGACTTTGTTGAAAAGTGACATGGTTTTCTCCTAAAGAGTTTGGGAAGTGCAGGCCACTTCGCCGAAGCCCGGAGGAACTGGTGCAGCAAACGATGCCATTCCAAAAAAGCCCACTAGGTCGTCTTTTTTGGAATGACACAGCTTTTCGAATCTGCGCCTCGTACCGTTCCGTTGGATTAAAAATTTCAGTGCAACAAGTGCAAAACGCCTGAGCTATTTAAATAACTCAGGCGTTTGTCGCGAACTTCAGCGATTACTTGCGCAGGCCAAGCTTGGCAATCAGTGCAGCGTAACGGTCAAAGTCTTTGGACTTGAGGTAGTCGAGCAATTTGCGACGACGGCTCACCATGCGCAACAAGCCACGACGACCATGGTGGTCTTTGGCGTGTGTCTTGAAGTGAGGGGTGAGTTCGTTGATGCGGGCAGTCAGCAGTGCAACTTGCACTTCAGGACTACCGGTGTCACCAGCGGCGCGTGCGTTGTCTTTGACAACTTCAGCAATTTTTGCAGTCAGCATGTGTTTTCCTTTGATGTTTGACTTGCGTTGGGCCATGGAACTTAGACCCAACGTGCTTGCCTCACCTCATAGATAAAGCCCACAGAGTATAGCAAACCCCAACTTTAGGCCGCTGACCGGCGTTTGCCATAGCGCCAAGGGCCGCTTTTTCAAGTCACAAGATCCAAAAATATTCCTCTTTGCCATGCCCTTGAAATCAGCCGAGCCGCGCGCAATTTCTGTTCATGCTGCACCGCATTCCGCAGTGCAGCCCGCTATTTGCAAGGAGAAATCACCATGTTGTTTACCCCCGTCAATGCCCGTTTGAACCGCCCCGCTCTCCACTCGTTTGAGCGTTTTTTGGGTGATGTGATGCGTCAAACCGGCCCCTCACAAAACTTCCAACAAGACGACAAGGCCTATCGTCTGAGTTTTGATGTGCCAGGCATCAGCCGTGAGCAATTGCAAATTGAGATTGAAGACAACGTGGTGCGTATCCAAACTGTGGCCGATGCCCCCCGTCAATACCGTGGCAGCTACGAATTGCCGCAGCACATTGACACCGCCAGCAGCAGTGCCAAATTGGAAAATGGCGTGTTGACCTTGGAATTGGTCAAGCAGCAACCCAAGAGCAACGCCACCTCACTGTCGGTGCAATAACAGCGTCATCCAACCAGCTCGGCCAGAGGCCAGCGCGGTTTGATGTCAAAGCTATAACTGGTGGACAGTGCCGAGCTCTCTTGAGACTCGGCCTGCAAGCGCATGGCAGCGGCCATGGCAATCATCGCGCCGTTGTCGGTGCACAAATGCAACTCAGGGTAGTGCACCCGCACATTCAAACGCGCACAAGCCGCGTTGAGCTGCTCACGCAGGTGACGATTGGCTCCCACACCACCAGCCACCACCAAGCGTGTCAAGCCGGTCTGGCGCAAAGCGGCCAAGGACTTCTTCAACAACACCTCCACAATCGCGGCCTCGGTCGAAGCGGCCAAGTCCGCCTTGCGCGCCTCAAGTTGCGCCCCCAACTTTTGCGCTTGGGTCAGCACAGCTGTTTTGAGCCCTGCAAACGAAAAATCCAAATCTCCGCTGTGCAGCAAAGGGCGCGGCAACTTGAACGCTGTGGCATCACCTTGTTGCGCCAGCTTGGACAAAGCAGGTCCACCTGGGTAACCCAAGCCCATCAGCTTGGCTGATTTGTCAAAGGCTTCGCCTGCGGCGTCGTCGATGGTTTCGCCCAGCAACACATACCGGCCCACCCCATCCACCCGCATCAGCTGCGTATGCCCCCCCGACACCAACAAAGCCACAAACGGGAACTCTGGCGCATCCTCACTCAAAAACGGCGACAGCAAGTGCCCTTCCAGATGGTGTACGCCCAGCACCGGCTTGCCCAAAGCTGCGCCCAACGCACAGGCCACACCCGCTCCCACCAGCAAAGCGCCGGCCAAGCCTGGGCCACGTGTATAAGCCACCACGTCCACCGCTTGCAAGCTTTGCTGCGCTTGGGCCAACACCTCACGCGCCAGAGGAATGACGCGACGGATGTGGTCACGGCTGGCCAGCTCGGGCACTACGCCCCCGTAGGCTTGGTGCATGGCAATTTGGCTGTGCAATGCATGCGATAACAAGCAAGGCAAGGCCTGTCCATCGGCGCGCACCAAAGCCACGCCGGTCTCGTCGCAAGAAGATTCAATACCAAGGATCAACATAGTGGACAAGTTTATGCGGATGGGTTGTTGCCTCACATGACTGGCGCACAATTTGCATCACTCACACCGACAGTGAGTGTGCCTAGAAAGTTCCGGAATGAAAGCCAGCCCCAAGAAGATCAAACCCCAGGAAGCCTTGCGCATCGTGGTGGTGGCTCCTGACTTGGTGGTGACCGACCCCCACGACGACCATGCACGCACCCAAGCCGAGCGCTCACGTGCGCTGCGCATTGGCTTGCTGGAAAGCGGCTTCAACCTGATTGCGACACTGCCCGCCGATGTGTTTTTGGCCGACCGCATCAGCCAGTTGCAACCCGACCTGATCATTGTGGATGCCGAATCCGAGGCCCGTGACGCACTGGAGCATGTGGTGTTTGCCACCCGTGATGCGAGGCGGCCCATCGTGTTGTTCACCGATGACAACGACACCAGCCATGTGCGCGATGCCGTGGCGGTCGGTGTGTCGGCCTACATCGTGGACGGTCTCTCCAGCACGCGCATTCGCCCGATCCTGGATGTGGCGATGGCGCGCTTCGAATACGAACAAAATTTGCGTGACGAACGTGACCAGGCTCGACACGCACTGCAAGAGCGCGGTCTGGTGGACCGGGCCAAAGCTCTGTTGATGGACAAGCAATCGCTGACCGAAGCGCAAGCCCACGCGAAATTACGCAAGGTAGCGATGGACAAAGGCCTCAAGCTGGCCGATGTCGCCCAACGCATTCTGGACATGGCAGACCTCCTGTCCTAATTTGGTGCACCACGCCCCGAACACACCCGATCACGCACCCGATCAGGGCAAACCCTAGCGGCATCGGCTTGTAATCAGCTGGCACAAGCCTTGCGTAACCCAAGGCATAACCCTCCAAGGTTGGAACGGACAAAGGCGTCCCCAGACATGGCTTTCACGAGCTGTCTCTGTGGACGCCTTTTTCTTTGCCTCAACGCTTTTGGAGTTGCCTGTTTTTTTCAAGGAGTGATTCATGACCGATCTGCTGGAGACCCCTATGAGCCGTCGCAATGTGCTGCAAGCCGCCACCGCCAGTGCCCTGACTATTGCGCCCGCCTTGCGCGCAGCGGTCTATGCCCAAGGCTCAGACAAGCCCGAAAAAGAAGAAGTGCGCATTGGCTTTATCCCGCTGACCGACTGCGCCAGCGTGGTCATGGCCTCGGTGCTGGGCATCGACAAAAAGTACGGCGTCAAGATCATTCCCACCAAAGAAGCCAGCTGGGCCGGTGTGCGCGACAAATTGGTGAATGGCGAACTGGACTTTGCCCATGTGCTCTATGGCTTGGTGTATGGCGTGCATCTGGGCACCTCGGGTCCGAAAAAAGACATGGCCGTTCTGATGAACCTGAACCAAAACGGCCAGGCCATCACCCTGAGCAAAAAGCTCGCAGACAAAGGGGCCGTGGATGCGGCCAGCTTGGCCAAGCTGATGAACACCGAGAAACGCGAATACACCTTCGCCCAAACTTTCCCAACCGGCACCCACGCCATGTGGCTGTACTACTGGTTGGCCAGTGTGGGCATCAACCCGCTCAAAGACGCCAAGGTGATCACTGTGCCGCCTCCGCAAATGGTGGCCAATATGCGCGTGGGCAACATGGACGGCTACTGTGTGGGTGAGCCCTGGGGCCACCGCGCCATTGCCGATGGCATTGGCATCACCGCCACCACCACCCAAGACATCTGGCCAGACCACCCGGAAAAAGTGCTGGGCACCACGGCCGAGTTCGTCAAGAAATACCCCAACACCGCACGCGCTGTGACGGCCGCTATTTTGGAAGCCGGCAAATGGATTGACGCGGGCTTGCAAAACAAGATGAAGATGGCCGAGACGATTGCCGACAAAGCCTATGTGAACACCAGTGTGGACGTGATCAACCAGCGCATCTTGGGCCGCTACCAAAACGGCTTGGGCAAAACCTGGGACGACCCCAACCACATGAAGTTTTACGCCGACGGTCAGGCCACCTTCCCTTACCTCTCGGACGGCATGTGGTTCTTGACCCAGCACAAGCGCTGGGGCCTGCTCAAAGACCACCCCGACTACCTGAAGGTGGCCAAAGAAGTCAACCACATTGACGTCTACAAACAAGCTGCTACGGCCAGCAAAACCCCGCTGCCCAAAGACGTGATGCGCACCAGCAAGCTGGTCGACGGTGTGGTGTGGGACGGCAAAGACCCTAAGAAATACGCCGACGGTTTCAAAGTCAAAGCTTAAGGACAACGGCATGCTGGCTCGCTTTTTCAAATCGCTGCTGTCACAGCTGGTGCCGCCCTTCTTGGGGCTGGCACTGCTAGTGGGCATCTGGTCGTTGGTGTCGCTCAGCAGCACCAACAACTTTCCAAGCCCCAGTGACACCTTGGTGCAAGCCATCTCGGTGTTCAGTGACCCCTTCTACAGCAACGGCCCCAACGACCAAGGCGTGGGCTGGAACGTGCTGAGCTCACTCAAGCGCGTGGCCATGGGCTTTGGTTTGGCGGCATTGGTGGGCATTCCAATGGGGTTCTTGATTGGGCGTTTCGAGTTTTTGTCGCGCATGTTCAACCCGCTCATCAGCTTGCTGCGCCCCGTGTCCCCGTTGGCCTGGTTGCCGATTGGCTTGTTGGTGTTCAAAGGGGCCAACCCTGCGGCCATTTGGACCATCTTCATTTGTTCGATCTGGCCCATGGTCATCAACACCGCCGTGGGTGTGCAGCGCGTGCCCCAGGACTACATGAACGTGGCGCGTGTGCTCAACCTGTCTGAGTGGAAGATCATCAGCAAAATTTTGTTCCCTGCTGTGCTGCCTTACATGTTGACTGGTGTGCGCCTGGCTGTGGGCACTGCTTGGCTGGTCATCGTGGCCGCCGAGATGTTGACCGGTGGTGTGGGCATTGGCTTTTGGGTCTGGGACGAATGGAACAACCTGAACGTCAAAAACATCATCATCGCCATCTTTGTGATTGGCATCGTCGGCTTGGTGCTGGAGTACGCACTCATCAAACTCGCCACCGCGTTTACCTTTGAGGAGGTGCGTTCATGAATGCGTCGCTGACCCACAAGTTCTTAGAAATTCAGGGCGTGGCCCAAACCTTTCGCACGGCCAAAGGAGACTTTCCTGCCCTGCGCGACATCGACCTGACGGTGGCCAAAGGTGAGTTTGTCGCCCTCATTGGCCACTCCGGTTGCGGCAAGTCCACCCTGCTCAACCTGATTGCCGGATTGACGACCCCCACCCAAGGCAACCTGATTTGCGCCAACCGCGAAATCTCAGGGCCCGGCCCAGAGCGTGCGGTGGTGTTTCAAAACCACTCGCTGCTGCCCTGGCTCACCTGTTTTGAAAACATCTACCTTGGGGTGGAGCGTGTGTTTGGTCAATCGGGTTTGGTCGACGGCAAAGCCAAAGAAACCAAGCTGCAACTCAAAGCCCGCACCGATGCGGCCTTGGACCTGGTGGGTTTGAGCCATGCGGCACACAAGCGGCCCGGAGAAATTTCGGGCGGCATGAAGCAACGCGTGGGCATTGCACGGGCCCTGGCGATGGAGCCCCAGGTGCTGCTGATGGATGAACCGTTTGGCGCTCTCGATGCGTTGACGCGCGCCAAGCTGCAAGACGAGTTGCTGTCTATCGTGGCAGCCACCCACAGCACGGTGGTCATGGTGACGCACGATGTAGACGAAGCCGTGTTGCTGTCCGACAAGATTGTGATGATGACCAACGGCCCCGCCGCCACCATTGGCGAGGTGCTCAGCGTCGACCTGCCACGCCCACGCTCACGCGTGCAGCTGGCGGACGATCCGCGCTATTTGCAGTACCGCAAAGCCGTGATCGACTTTTTGTACACGCGCCAAGCGCATGTGGAGAAAACATGAACAAGCTCAAATTGGTGATGATTGGCAACGGCATGGCGGGTGTACGCACGCTGGAAGAGCTGATCAAGCTCACGCCAGACCTGTACGACATCACGGTGTTTGGGGCCGAGCCTCACCCCAACTACAACCGCATCTTGTTGTCCCCGGTCTTGGCCGGTGAGCAAACCATGGACGAGATCGTGCTGAACCCCTTCGACTGGTACCGCGACAACGGCATCACCCTGCATGCCGGCTGGAAGGTGACCGAGGTGGACCGCGTCAAACGCCTGGTGACCGCCGAAAACGCCACCGGGGAGCGCCGCACAGCGCCTTATGACCGTTTGCTGTTGGCCACCGGCTCTAACCCGTTCATGCTGCCTATTCCTGGGCGTGAACTCGACGGCGTCTTGGCCTACCGCGACATGGCAGACACACAGGCCATGATTGATGCAGCCAAAAAATACCAGCATGCTGTGGTCATTGGCGGCGGCTTGTTGGGCCTGGAAGCCGCCAACGGTTTGATGAAGCGCGGCATGCAGGTCACGGTGGTGCACGTGGCCGAATGGCTGATGGAGCGCCAGCTCGACCGCGTGGCTGGCGGCATGTTGCAACGCTCACTCGAGGCACGTGGCATGCAGTTCCGTCTGGGTGCACAGACCCAAGAATTGCTAGGTGACGCGAACGGTCGTGTGAAGTCTGTGCTGTTCAAAGACGGCACGCATGTGCCCGCCGAGCTGGTGGTGATGGCGGTGGGCATTCGTCCCAACACCGCACTCGCCGAGCAAATGCGTTTGCACTGTGAACGCGGCATCGTGGTGAGCGACACCTTGCAAACCGTGACCGACCCACGCATTTATGCCGTGGGCGAATGCGCGGCACACCGTGGCATTGCGTATGGTTTGGTCGCACCTTTGTTTGAACAAGGCAAGGTCTTGGCCAACCATTTGGCCGAGTACGGCATTGGCCGCTACACCGGCTCATTGACATCCACCAAACTCAAAGTCACAGGCATCGACCTGTTCAGTGCGGGCGATTTCATGGGCAGCACCGATGGCAGCACCGAAGAAATTGTGCTGAGCGATCCGCACGATGGGGTGTACAAAAAACTGGTGATCCGCAACGACCAACTCATTGGTGCCTGCCTGTACGGCGACACGGTGGATGGCAGCTGGTATTTCAAGTTGTTGCGCGATGGCCGCAGCGTGGCCGACATTCGCGAGAAGCTGATGTTTGGCGAATCCAACATCGGCGATGTGGGTCACGCAGGCCACAACAAAGCCGCCGCCATGCCCGACGACGCCGAGGTGTGTGGCTGCAACGGGGTCAAGAAAGGCACCATCTGCAAAGCCATTCAAGAAAAGGGTTTGTTCACACTCGATGAGGTGCGCAAGCACACCAAAGCCAGCGCCTCCTGCGGCTCGTGCACCGGCTTGGTGGAGCAAATTTTGATGTTCACTGCCGGTGGCGACTACTCGGCCACGCCGAAGAAAAAAGCCGTGTGCAGCTGCACCGACCACAGCCACCAAGACGTGCGCGACGCCATCCGGGACCATAAGCTGCTGACCAACGACGCGGTGTTCAAGTTCCTAGAGTGGCGCACGCCCACCGGGTGTGGCAGCTGTCGCCCGGCCATCAACTACTACCGTTTGAGCAGCTGGCCCAAAGAGGCGGTGGACGATCCACAAAGCCGCTTCATCAACGAACGCAGCCACGCCAACATCCAAAAAGATGGCACCTACAGCGTGATTCCGCGCATGTGGGGGGGAGAGACCACGGCCGACGAGTTGCGCCGCATTGCCGATGTGGTGGACAAGTACAAGATCCCCACCGTGAAGGTCACCGGCGGGCAGCGCATCGACTTGCTGGGCGTGAAAAAAGAAGACTTGGTGAACGTGTGGAAAGACATTGGCATGCCCAGTGGCCACGCCTACGCCAAAGCCTTGCGCACCGTGAAAACCTGCGTCGGCAGCGAATGGTGTCGCATGGGCACGCAAGACAGCACGCAAATGGGCAAAGACCTGGAGCGCGCCATGTGGCGCATGTATGCCCCGCACAAGGTCAAGTTCGCGGTCTCGGGTTGTCCGCGCAACTGCGCCGAAGCCGGTATCAAGGACGTGGGCATCATCGGCGTGGACAGTGGCTGGGAGATGTACATCGCAGGCAACGGCGGCATCAAGACCGAGGTGGCACATTTCTTCACCAAGGTCAAAACCGCCGCCGAAGTGCTGGAGTACACCGGCGCCTTCATGCAGCTCTACCGCGAGGAAGGCTGGTACCTGGAGCGCACGGTGCATTACGTCAACCGCGTCGGCTTGGACTATGTGAAGCAAAAAATCTTGGACGACCACGCAGGCCGCCAAGCCCTGTGGGCCCGCTTGCAATTTGCCCTGGAAGGCGAACCCGACCCCTGGTTCGAACACGCCAAAGCCCAGGTGGACACGCGCCAGTTTGTGCCCATCGTTCCCCAGATCACCGCTTGAATCGGAGCCACACCATGAGCGATTGGCAAGTCATTTGCAAGGTCGAAGACATTCCTGTGCTGGGCGCCCGCCGCGTGCAGCGCGCACAAGGCTGCGAGGTGGCGGTGTTTCGCAACGCCGAAGATCAGGTGTTCGCCCTGCTCGACCGCTGCCCCCACAAAGGCGGCCCCTTGAGCCAAGGCATTGTGTATGGCACGACCGTGGCCTGCCCGTTGCACAACTGGCAAATTGGCTTGGCAGACGGCTGTGCCCAAGCGCCTGACGAGGGCTGTGCGCAACGCTTTGCGGTGCAGGTGGCCCACGGCGAAGTGGCCCTCAGCCGTGCAGAGCTGGCCGGCTTGGCCTTGGACTAAACATGAAAGAAACCCGCTCCACCTGTCCGTACTGTGGTGTGGGCTGCGGCGTGATCATCGAATCGTCGGGCGCACGCATCACGGGTGTGCGCGGCGACCCCGAGCACCCTGCCAATTTGGGTCGCCTGTGCAGCAAGGGCTCGACCCTGCACCTGAGTGCCAGCCCCGTGGCAGCCGCCCAAACCCGCTTGCTGCAACCTCAGCGGCGCTTGGTGCGCGGCGGCCAACTGCTGCCCATGTCGTGGGACGCCTCGCTGCAATGGGCCAGCCAAAGCTTGGGCCACATCGTGCGCACCTATGGCGCTGAAGCGGTGGGCTTTTATGTGTCGGGTCAGCTGTTGACCGAAGACTATTACGTGTTCAACAAGCTGGTCAAAGGCTTGCTGGGCAGCAACAACATCGACACCAACTCCCGCCTGTGCATGAGCAGCGCGGTGGCGGGCTACAAGCTCACCCTGGGGGCCGACGCGCCACCGGCTTGCTATGACGATGTGATGCAGGCCGACTGCTTGTTCATTGCCGGCAGCAACGCGGCTTATGCCCACCCGATTTTGTTTCGCCGCATCGAAGAAGCCCGCGCGCAAAACCCAAATTTGAAAATCATCGTGGCCGACCCACGCCGCACCGACACCGCCAGCAGCGCCGACCTGCACCTGCCCTTGCAGCCCGGCACCGACGTGGCGCTGTTCCATGGCCTGCTGCACATCATGTTGCACGAAGGCTGGGTCGACACGGCCTACATCCACGCGCACACCGAAGGTTTTGCTGCCCTGCAAACCTTGGTGCGCGACTTCACCCCCGAGCGCGTGAGCCAACTCTGCGGTCTGCCCATGCCAGACTTGCTGCAAGCTGCACGCTGGTTTGCCACAGCAAAAGCCACGCTCAGCCTGTATTGCCAAGGTTTGAACCAGTCGAGCAGTGGCACCGCCAAAAACGCCTCGCTGATCAACCTGCACTTGGCCACTGGGCAGATCGGCAAACCCGGTGCTGGGCCCTTCTCGCTCACCGGCCAGCCCAACGCCATGGGCGGACGCGAGGTGGGCGGCTTGGCCAATTTGCTCAGTGCCCACCGCGACCTGGCCAACCCCGTGCACCGCGCCGAAGTGGCCGCGCTATGGGGCATTGACGAGGTGCCCGCCAAACCCGGCAAGACCGCCGTCGAAATGTTTGAAGCCGCAGCGGACGGCGAAATCAAAGCCTTGTGGATTGCGTGCACCAACCCGGCCCAATCTATGCCCGACCAACACACGGTGCGTCGTGCCTTGGAGCGTGCCGAGTTTGTGGTGGTGCAAGAGGCCTTTGCCACCGCCGAGACCTGCGACTTTGCCGACTTGCTGCTGCCGGCCACCACCTGGGGCGAGAAAGAAGGCACGGTCACCAACAGCGAACGCCGCATCACGCGTGTACGCGCCGCCGTGCCGCCTCCCGGTCTGGCCCGCCATGACTGGCAGATCGTGGTCGATCTGGCGCAGCGTCTGGCCCAAGAACCTGGCGTGGGCGAACGTCGTGAGGGCTTGCACATGAACTACAGCTCGCCCGAAGCCATTTGGTTGGAGCACCGCGAATCGACCCGTGGGCGCGACTTAGACATCACGGGCTTGAGCTATGCCCAGCTGGAAGTTGCCCCCCAACAGTGGCCCATGCCTGAAGGCGCAGCCCATGGCCAAGCGCGTCTTTACCAAGACGGGGTGTTTGCCACACCCAGCGGCAAAGCCCGCTTTGCCGCCATCGACTACGTGCCTGTGGCCGAAGCGCGTGAATCGCGCTTTCCGTTTTCGCTCAACACCGGGCGCTTGCGCGACCAGTGGCACGGCATGACACGCACGGGCGTGGTGGGTAAATTGTTTGGCCATGTGCCCGAACCCTCGGTGCAGCTGCACCCCGACGACATGGCGCGCTTGGGGTTGTCCGACGGCACCTTGGTCCACGTCACCAGCAAACGCGGCTCCATCGTGGTCCCCGCCTTAGCCAGCCCCGACATGGGACCACAGCAAGCGTTCATCGCCATGCACTGGGGCCCCGCCTTTTTGGGCGGACGTGACCACCAGAACAAACCACTGGCGGGTGTGAATGCCATCACCACCTCGGCGTACTGCCCCACCTCCAAGCAACCCGAACTCAAACACGCCGCCGTCAAAGTACTCAAAGCCGAATTACCCTGGACGCTGCTGGCCGTGGCTTGGCTGCCCGAGGACAGCGCCCACACGGTGCTGCAAGCCCTGCGTGCACGCATGGCCCAGTTTGAATTTGCCAGCTGTGTGCCCTTTGCCGACAGCGGCAACACCGACACGCCGCGCCAAGGCGTGCTGCTGCGCGCCGCGTGCAGCGAGCCACCGGATATGGCGGTGGTGCAAGACGTCGAGCAACAACTGGGCTTGAGTGAAGACAACAGCTTGCGCTATGTCGACGCCAAGCGCAGCCAGCTGCGTTGCATGCGCTTGCGTGCCGAGTCAGACTCCACCTTGGACGCCTTTGTGATTGCAGGCGACACCTCGGCCGAAGCTTGGCTCAAAGCCTTGCTACAAACCCAACAGTCGGCAAAAGCCTATGGCCGTCGCTTGCTGATGACGGGTCACACACCCCCAGTCGCCTTGACCAGCGTTGGCACCACGGTGTGCACCTGCGTGGGTGTGCGCGATCTGGCGATTCAAGCGCAGCTTGCACACAGCGCGCAGCAAGACGAGAACAGTTGCCTGTCGGACTTGCAAGGCACACTGAAATGCGGCACCCAGTGCGGGTCGTGCGTGCCTGAGCTGAGGCGCATGATTCGCCTGCATTTAGCGCCTGAGGCGGTCACGCCGTCATTGGCCTTATAGCGTCAAGTTATCAGTGCTGCGGGACAATACGGGCATGGCAATTGCACACTACCTCAAAGTCATTGGCCGCGGTCGCGATGGCGCACGCGCCATTGACCGCGCGCAGGCCGCCGACTTGATGGGCCAGGTGCTCGATGGCAACGTGAGCGACTTGGAAATTGGCGCCTTCTGTTTGGCCATGCGCATCAAAGGCGAAACGCCCGAAGAAATGGCTGGGTTTCTGGATGCCACCCACGCTCGCCTGCGGCCCATGCGCGCAGACGCCAGCACGCGTGTGGTGGTGCTGCCCACCTACAACGGTGCCCGCAAACTGCCGGTGCTCACCCCGTTGCTGGCTGCCCTGCTGGCACGCGAGGGACTGGCCGTGGTGGTGCATGGCTGCGCCACCGAGTCAGCCCGCGTCACCACCCAAGAGGTGCTGGCCGCCATGGGCCAAGCGCCTCTCCACGATGTACGCAATGTGCAAGCGGGCGAGCAGGTGTTTGTGCCGACCGAAGTGTTGTGCCCAGGCCTCAAGCGCTTGCTGGATGTGCGCCGCGTGGTGGGGTTGCGCAACCCGGCACACAGCTTGGTCAAGCTAATGAACCCCATGGCAGGCGACGCCTTGCTGGTGGGCAGCTACACGCACCCTGAATACGCTGTGTCCATGGCCAACACTTGGGCACTCACAGGTGCGCGCGCGCTGCTGCTGCGCGGCACCGAAGGCGAGGTGGTGGCCGATGCACGCCGTCAACCGCAAATTGACGCCTTTGCCCATGGGGCTCGCAGGCCTTTGGTTCAAGGGCAAACTGGCTCCCTGATGCAACTGCCCGACGTGCCCACGCAGATCGATGCAGTGACCACGGCGCGCTACATCCAACGCGTGCTGAATGGCCAACTGCCCGTGCCAGCCCCAATTGCACGCCAAGTCCAAGCCGCCTTGCAGGCTTTGGCCCTTTGAACATTCTTGTCACGAGCACACCGCCATGACCTTGTCACACGCCACCCCCACCCCACACGTCACCTTGGTCGGCGCAGGCCCCGGTGACCCTGAATTGCTGACCGTCAAAGCGGTCAAAGCGATTGGTGCCGCCACGGTCTTGTTGGTGGACGACTTGGTGAGTGACGCGGTGCTGGCCTACGCGGCGCCCACGGCACGCATTGTGTACGTTGGCAAACGCGGAGGTTGCCGCTCCACCCCGCAAGCCTTCATTGAAAAACTGATGCTGCAAGAAGCCAAAGCGGGTGAAAACGTGGTGCGCCTCAAAGGTGGCGACCCCTTCATCTTTGGCCGTGGCGGTGAAGAGCTTGAGCATTTGCAGGCCCTTGGGGTGTCGGTGACGGTGGTCAACGGCATCACCGCTGGTTTGGCGGGCGTCACCTCATTGGGGGTGTCACTCACCCACCGTGAACACGCCCATGGGGTGGTGTTCATCACCGGCCACGCCAAACAAGGTGACGGCAATGGCGTGGACTGGGTCGGCTTGGCCCACACAGCAGCGCAGGCCAAATTGACCTTGGTGATTTACATGGGCATGAGTGGCGCGGCTCAATTGCAAGCCGCCTTGCTTCAAGGCCTGGACTCGCAGACGCCCGTGGCGGTGGTGCAGCACGTGAGCTTGCCCACACAACGCCATGTGGTGTGCACCTTGGCTCGCTTGCATGACACTGTGGTGCGCGAAGCCATGGCCAGTCCCTCGGTGATCGTGGTGGGCGATGTCTTCAAAGGCTTGTTGGAGATGCAAAACGATCACGCCGAGGCACCGCGACAAGCATCGCGCTAAAGCGCCACACACACCGACCCCACTAAACTCACCGCATGAATTCGTTTGATGTGGTGATTGTCGGAGCCGGTGCTGCCGGTTTGTTTTGTGCGGGCGTGGCCGCCCAACAAGGTTTGCAGGTGCTGGTGCTGGACCACAGCGAGAAGGTGGCCGAGAAGATCCGCATCTCAGGCGGTGGGCGCAGCAACTTCACCAACCGCGAACTCGATGTGCGTGCACCGCACAAGCACTTTCTCGGCGAGAACCCACAGTTTTGTCGCAGCGCGCTGTCGCGTTACACCCCGCAGGATTTCATTGCACTGGTGCAGCGGTATCAAATCCCTTTTCACGAAAAGCACAAAGGGCAGCTGTTTTGCGACCGCTCTGCCGAAGACCTGATTCAGATGCTGCTGCGCGAGTGCGAGGCAGGTGCGCAAGGCGGGCATGTGACCCGCTGGCAGCCCTGTGGCTTGAAGGCAGTGCGCTTCAACGCAGCCGCTCCCACCGCTTTGCGTTATGAGGTCGACACCGACCAAGGCACGGTCAGTGCCGCATCGGTAGTGGTTGCCACGGGTGGCCTGTCCATTCCTAAGATCGGCGCAACAGATTTGGGCTATCGACTCGCGAAGCAATTCGGCTTGCGCTTGGTGGAACCCCGTCCGGGCTTGGTACCCATGACGTTTGATGGCGCAGACTGGGCGCCTTATGCACAACTGTCTGGTCTGTCGCTGCCTGTGCGCATCGAAACAGGATCGAAGAAGAACTTGCAAGGATTTGACGAAGACCTGCTCTTCACCCACCGCGGCCTGTCCGGTCCGGCGGTGCTGCAAATTTCCAGCTACTGGCAAACGGGCAGCGACATTCGGGTGAATCTGGCACCAGAAATCGATTTGCGTGAGCAACTGATGCAGGCCAAGCAACATTCCAAAAAGCTCATTGCCAACGCTTTGGCTGCTTGGGTGCCCTCGCGACTGGCCGATGCCTGGACCAGCCAAGACGCCGCCTGGCAACGCCCCGTCTTGGAGGCGAGCGACAAAGCCTTGATGCAACTGGCACAGCGCTTGGGCAGTTGGCCCCTCACACCCACAGGGACAGAGGGCTACAAAAAAGCCGAAGTGACGGTAGGTGGCGTGGACACGCGAGATTTGTCTCAGCAAACCATGGAATCCAAACAGCCGGGCTTGTATTTCATTGGGGAAGTGGTGGACATCACCGGTTGGCTGGGGGGATACAACTTTCAGTGGGCCTGGGCCAGTGCGCACGCGTGTGGCCGGGCTTTGGGGGCGGCATTAAAGCCGCTATAATCATCGTCTTTGCTGGCAAACCCCCAACGGCCTGATCAACTTTGTGTTGGGGAACCCCGCAGACATGGCGCATAAGCACGATCTTCTTGTGAACCCTCTGGCTGCAATATTTGGAAACATTTGGTAATGACCACCATCCGTGTAAAAGAAAACGAACCGTTTGACGTCGCGCTGCGTCGCTTCAAGCGCACCATTGAAAAACTCGGTCTGTTGACCGACTTGCGTGCCCGCGAGTTCTACGAGAAGCCCACCGCTGAACGTAAACGTAAAAAAGCAGCTGCCGTGAAACGCCATTACAAGCGTGTGCGCAGCATGCAATTGCCGAAGAAGCTGTATTAATCAGCCTCTTCCCTGAAGCAGACCTGCTGGGTCTATTCAGAAGCTCGCTTGGGGACGCTCAAGCGAGTTTTTTTTCGTCAATCATTTTTTTACTGGAGTTCCCATGAGCCTCAAAGACCAAATCACCGAAGACATGAAAACCGCGATGCGTGCCAAAGACAGCGCACGTTTGGGGACAATTCGTCTCCTCATGGCGGCCATGAAGCAAAAAGAAGTGGATGAGCGCGTCGAGCTGGATGACACCACTGTGATTGCCATCGTCGACAAACTGATCAAGCAACGCAAAGATTCGGTGACGGCCTACCTGAGCGCCAACCGCCAAGACTTGGCCGATGTGGAGTCCGCTGAAATGAGGGTCTTAGAGGTCTACCTACCCCAGCGTTTGAGCGCTGAAGAAATCACCTTGGCAGTTCAAGCCATCGTGGACCAAGTGGGTGCAACGGGACCTGGCGACATGGGCAAAGTCATGGGCGCGGTGAAAGCTCAGTTGGCTGGCAAAGCTGATATGGGACTGGTCTCTGCTGCGGTCAAAACAGCACTGGCTGGCTAAGCACACACGTCGTTGACATTTAACGCACGCAAAAAGCAAAGGGCTGTAGGAAAAGCCGCATAAAATTCTTATAAATTGTTGTATCGTTTTTGATATTTTTTAAACTTTAATATCTAAATCAAATACAATAATTAAACTTTAGGATTATTTTAGCGGTGATGATGAATACATTCATGGCCTCTGTGGCAATCGGTATCGCTCTTGCTGCTGCAAGCTTCGGTAGCCATGCCAAAGAACCAGGCGCTGGCTTACCTGATTTACTGATGGCCACTGTCGAAGGAAATCCGCAACTCAAAGCGTCTTGGTTGGATGTGATGGCCAGTGGACAAGACCTAGAAGTGGCAGAGCGGGGCAAATGGCCCGTCCTGTCAGCCATTGTGGAATCTAAAACAGGCACGGTATCCAGTACACCTTCTAGAGCGTTGCGCGCACAACAGCCTTTGTGGGATGGCGGACGTATTGCTTCTGTCGTTTCTGAATCAGAGGCGCAGAAAAAAGTCACCACGCACAAGTACTACCAACAGCAGCAGCAAGTTTTTCAGGCAGTGGTCAGCGCATGGCAAAGCGTGATGTCCAGCAAGGAAAGAATTCTCACAGCTGAACGCGCCTTGTCTCGACTGCAAGAGTTTCAAGCCCAAATGGCACGCCGGGTTGAAGCCTTGGCCTCCCCCAAAATTGACTTGGAGTTGGTTGACGCGCGTGTGTTTCAAACAGACGTTGAATTGAGCACTGCTCAAAGTGCCTATGCAAATGGCATCAGCCGTCTCGAGCAGATCACGGGTTTATTAGGACTGCGACAACCAGGGCGCATTGCATTTGATTTTTACAGCCCACAGCAAGCCAATGCGATGTTCTTAAACATCCAGTCCCAAGACTTTGAGTACTTGGCATCTCGCGACAACGCTGTGTTGCGTGCCCAAGCTGAGGTGGAAGCAGCCCGTGCACGGTTTAACACAAAGGATGCTGAGAAGTGGCCGCAAATTTTTGTGCGCGTCGATCAACCGATTGGCAAAGTTGTCAGCTACACAGACACACGCATGAGTGCGTTCGTGGGACTGCAATACACACCCAACGCCGGGTTCTCCAATTTGCTGCAAGCCCAGGCCTTGGTCACGCGCATTGAGAGCACACAACAACTGGTAGAGACCACGCAGCGCGAAGTGATTGAAGCCTTTCAAAACGACAGAGAAGACATCGTCGCGTCGCACAAACGCGTACGGGCCTTGCTGCGTGCCGTCGCAGGCTCAGAAGCCGTTTTGGCTTCGTACCAACGACAGTTTCAAGGTGGTAAGAAATCATGGCTCGACCTGCTCAATGCAGTGCGCGAATTGACGCAAAACGAATACGCACTGGCAGACGCAAAGACAAGTCTGATGGGCGCTGTCTACAGATACCAAGTTCGAGCTGGAATACCACTGTAAAAGACTCAAAGACGCCATCACAATGACCAACCACAACGGATTGACATGGGCTATTCAACATCTGGCGCGCCTCAAAGGCGAGCATCTGGATTTGCTCAAACTCAACACCTGTCTCGCAGACATGCAAGACAACTTGCCAGCACGTCAGCAACTGACTCTCGTGTGTGAGGCCTTGGATGCTGAGCTGGCATCTGAATCGGTCGTGCCAGAAGCCGTTGATTTGCCGTTTCTCTACGGTGACTCCAACCATGGATGGGGTGTTGTACTCAACCAAGACGCCTCAGGCCAGTGGTTGGTGCGCAGCGAGAAAGAAGAATTCACAACGACGGCTGAAGCCTTGGCTGCTGGTGCGTTTTTGATCAAATTTCAGAGCGAACAAACTTGGATCGGCAGCACAGAAGCGGGCGATTCGATGTTGACCAAGAGCTTCATTCAATTCGCATTGGGAACGATCAAACATTACAAAGCTGAGCTGGTAGAGGCCTCCTTGGCTTCGTTTTTTATCGGCGTGTTGGCATTCACCACATCGATGTTTTCGATGCAGGTATACGACCGTGTGATTCCGACGCGCAGTGAATACACCCTGTTGATCTTGAGCCTGGGTGTGATGTTGTCGATCCTGTTCGAACTGGCCATGAAATATGCACGCTCCAAACTCATGGACTACGTGGTGGTGGGGGTTGACAGCCGCCTGTCACGCGAAATCTTTCACCGCTTGTTGCAACTGCGGGTCGATCAACTGCCGCCCTCTGTGGGCAGTCTGGCAGGACAGCTGCGCGGCTACGAACAATTGCGTGCGTTTTACACCAGCTCCACCATGTTCACCTTGATTGATTTGCCTTTTGGCATCATCTTTTTGTTAGGAATGATGGCCATCGGTAGTGTGTGGGTGGCCCTGGTTCCACTGGTGTTTGGTGTGCTGAGTATTTTGATTGGGGTGGCATCTCGACAAAGAATCAATCAGTTTTCGATGGACTCGGCCGCATATTCAAACGCCAAAACAGGGCTATTGGTTGAAGCGGTTGAAGGCGTAGAAACCATCAAAGCAGGTTCAGGTGGTTGGAAGTTCTTAGCACGTTGGATTGCGGTGAACAGCCACACGATCAAAAGCGATTCGAAAATGCGTGGCTTCATTGAAGGCATTGGGTACATCTCGGCCATGACCCAACAACTCAGTTATGCCGGTTTGGTGATAGTAGGCTCCATGCTGGTCATGCAAGGCAGCATGACCATGGGCGCATTGATCGCGTGTTCTATTTTGAGCGGCAGAGTGTTAGCCCCCATCCTGGCCTTGCCCGGTTTGCTTGTGCAACAGGGACAAGCCATGGCGGCACTCAAAGGCATTGAAGCAATTTACCAACTCAAAACAGATACCCATGGTGTACAGCGCCCACTGGTGCCAGACCATCTACAGGGGCACTTCAAGATCGTTTCTGCCAAGTTTGCTTACCCAGGTAATCCTCCCGCTTTGGTGGTAGCAAATTTGAATATCCAAGCCGGTGAGAACATTGCCATTTTGGGTCCCATCGGAGCGGGTAAATCCACCTTGTTGCGCCTGCTCAGCGGTCTGTACGTGCCGCAGGAGGGACAGGTGCTGCTCGACGGGCTTGATCTGTCGCACATCAGCCGACAAGTCATCAGCCAAAAAGTAGGCTATCTACAGCAAGACCATCGCCTTTTTCAAGGCACGCTGAGAGAAAACTTGCTGATTGGTATGCCGGATCCGGGTGATACCGTCATCAAGCAAGCCATGGAACGTACTGGCATGATTAACTTTGTCTCAGCGCATCCGAAAGGCTTAGATCGTCCCATCATGGAAGGCGGCAAAGGGCTCAGCGGTGGACAACGTCAATTGCTTGCATTCACACGTTTGATTTTGTGCAATCCAGACATTCTTTTGTTGGATGAGCCCACCGCCAGCATGGACGATGAACAAGAGCGCCGTTGCATCCGTGTGATGCAAGAACTCGTGAAGGCCGGAAAAATGTTGATCGTGGTCACACACAAGCCCAACATCTTGCCGCTTGTCTCTCGAATCATCATCGTGGCCGGGCACACCATTGCCATGGATGGCCCCCGCGATGCCGTGCTGCAACGATTGTCTCAACCCGCAACGGCTCAACCTGCACCACCGACCGTCTTAAACCCCGCGATCTAAAGTTAAACATGCAGCATCCAGACAACGAAGCACCATCACGCCACGAGACAGAGATAACCAGCGAAGCTGTTGCTGCGGACACAGCCAAGGACGTGCTGCCGAAGTCGAATCCGAAATCGCTGTCTGGAAATCTGAATGACCAAGAGCATCCTCGTGGTGCTCGCACCACCTTGCGCGTCATGTTTGCCGGATTGTTATTGCTGGTCACCTGGGCTGCCCTTGGAAAACTGGATCAAGTGACACGCGCGCAAGCCCAGGTAGTGGCAGAGGCAAGAACCCAAGTCATTCAGTCTCCCGATGGCGGCGTGCTGACCGAATTGCATGTGAAAGAAGGTGACAAAGTCAAAGCTGGGCAAGTGCTGGCCACGCTGCAAAAAGAGCGTGCAGAAGCAGCTGTGTCAGAAACCAAAGCCAAAGTGGCAGCTCTGCGCATTACCTTGGTTCGCCTGCAAGCAGAGGTCTATGGCCGTCCATTGACTTTTGACAACGACTTGAAAGCCTATCCTGAATACATCAGCAACCAAACCGATCTATACAAAAAAAGACAACAGGCGTTTCGCGAAGACATTGATGCACTGACCAAGATACTGGAGCTCAGTGACAGCGAGTTAAAAATCAATTTAAAACTGGAAGCCAGCGGTGACGTGAGCAGAACCGAAGTTTTGCGCCTAGAACGCTCGGTTGCAGATGTGCGCGCACAACTGGCCAGCAAAAAGAACAAATACTTTCAAGATGCTCAGGCCGAAATGACCAAGGCGCAGGAAGATCTCAGCACGCAAAGTGAGCTGCTGAGAGATCGCAACCAATTGCTCGAACACACGGTGCTGACGGCGCCGGTAGATGGTGTTGTCAACAACATCCGCATCAACACCCTGGGCGGTGTCGTGCGTCAAGGGGAGTCGGTGATGGAGTTGCTGCCCTGGAGCGAAGAATTGATCATCGAAGCCAAAGTCACACCCGTTGATATTGCCTTCGTCTTGGTCGGACAAGACGCCAACATCAAAGTCGACGCCTACGACTCTTCCATTTTTGGATCACTACAAGGCAAGGTAACTTACATCAGCTCAGACGTGCTGAGTGAAGACACCCGACAAGGCCCCTTTTTGTACTACCGGGTACGCATTCGCCCAGAGGCTGGGCACTTACAAACAGACAAGGGCAGTCGTATTCAACTCAAGCCTGGTATGAGCGCATCGGTGGACATCAAAGCCAATGAACGCTCTGTACTGAGCTATTTGGTCAAGCCACTCAGCAAGGCGTTCAGTCAATCCATGGGTGAACGTTGAAATTATTGAGGTTCGATTTTCGCGTCTCTGATCGCTTTGGCCCACTTAGCGCTCTCCAGTTGGGTGCGACGCCCCAATGCTTCAGGCGTGCCGGGCTCGACCACAAAACCAATCTGAGAGAACTTCTCTTGAAGGTCCTTGCTTTGCGCGGCCACATTGATGGCTTGGTTGAGTTTTGTGACGATTTCCGAAGGCGTGCCTGCGGGTGCGAACATGGCAAAGTAAGCAATCATTTCGTAATCTTTGAGTCCCAAAGCCTCATTGACTGTCGGCAACTCTGGAATCGCAGAAGAGCGTTTCATTGATGTCACGGCCAAGCCTCGAATCTTTCCAGCGTTCACCTGGGGTAGCATGACGGCGAAGTCGGCAGTGAACAGCATCACTTGTCCACCAATGAGATCAGTCATGGCCGCTGGCCCGCTTTTGTAAGGGACACTGGTCATCTCAATTCCTGCCATATTTGCCAACACCTCACTGGACACCAATTGAGATGTACTGGCGCTGGCGAATGTGACGTGACCAGGCTTTGATTTAGCCAAGTTCACCAAATCACGCAACGTCTTCACAGGAACGTCGTTGTTGATGGCGACAACCAATGGAACAGACCCCAAATAACCCAAGGGTGCAAAAGCGGTGTCTTGGTCGTAAGGCAGCTTCTTCATCAAGCTTTTGAGGGCAGCATTGGTGCTGTTGGTGCCAATCAGCAAGGTATAGCCATCTGCTGCTGATTTGGCGACTACATCGGCACCTAGCATGCCATTCACACCAGCTTTGTTCTCTACGATGATGGGTTGCCCCAAAACATCAGACATCTTGGATGCGAATGCGCGACCGATTTGATCGGTCGCACTACCAGGAGCAAATGGAACAATCGCTTTGATGGGCTTGTTGGGGTAGCTTTGGGCAAATATAGGCAGTGCGACACCGAGTAACACCACCCCTGCTATTTTCTTGAAGTCCATCGTGTCTCCTTGTATATGTCATGAATCAACAGGCCACTGAAACTGCGGCCTTGCACATTCGTAGAGCACAGCCCAATCAGCACCATCGCACGCGCCACTTTACCTGCAAGCATGTTGAATTGCATCCAATAGTGAGCCACTAAACCTAGGTATTTGCATCCAAATTTGACCCACGTAGTCAAACTGTCCTGCTCAGCATTGAGCAGGAGACACAGGAGTGATCAACGTGGCGTTATTAA
>NZ_NESA01000019.1 GCF_002778315.1 Limnohabitans sp. JirII-31
ATTCGCCACGATGCTCTTGCAACATGCGAACAGCGCGTTCGCGCACTTCGGGGGAAAAACGATTTGATTTGCTCATAGCTCCATCTTCTCAAAGGTTGGAGCCTCCTCAAAACACGGGGCGATTCACTGTCTTCTCTGTCCAACAACCAGCGCCAATCGGGGGTGTAGGGCAGCAACACCCAAGTCGGCTTGCCCAAAGCACCTGACAGATGCGCCACGCTGGTGTCCACACTGATTACCACGTCCATCAGCTCACACAAGGCCGCCGTGTCTGCAAAGTCTTTGAGTTCATCGCTGAAGTGTTGGATCGGTGATTGCCTGAGTGCGTGTTCGTCCACTTCCCGGATTTCTTTTTGCAGGCACACATACTCAAAACCATCCGGCAAATACGGTAGTAGCTCATTCAGCCTGAGGCTGCGGTTGCGGTCGTTCTTATGTCCTGTGCTACCGCTCCACACCAAGCTAATACGTGGCTTGGTTTTGGGGCCAAGTTTGGCCTGCCACTGCGCGACTTTGGCGTTGTCGCTGCGCAGGTAGGACTCTGGTGAAGGAATGGTGGAGAGCGTTGTTTTGAACGCCAAGGGCAAAGACATCAAAGGACAGTGGTAGTCAAAGGCAGGCAGTGCTTGTCCCTTCGCGACCCACTCGTCAACACCTTCCAAGCTTTGTAGCAACGGCAACAAAGCAGCAGGGGTTTCCATCACCACACGGGCACCCAATGCCTTGACCTGTTTGGCGTATCGGCAAAACTGGATGGTGTCACCCAACCCCTGTTCGCTGCACAGCAAGATGGTTCGACCCCTTAAAGATTCAACACCCAGCCACAAGGGTTGAGAGAAGTTAGGAAGTTTGAAACCTAAACCTCCGTTCCTCCACCGCCACTCATACAACTTCCAGCCGGTTTCAAATTCACCACAAAGCAACAGTGCGAGTGATTTATTCCAATGCGCGTCAGCCAAGTCCGGCTTGAGACTGATGGCTTTCTCATAGCTGGCAAATGCAGGTTCTAACAGTCTCAGTTCTTGCTGAACCAATCTACAGTGGGCAATGGCTTGTGCGTCATTCGGTTGGATGGCAATAGCCTTTTCACAGCTGGCCAATGCAGCTTCCAGCTGACCGAGACTTGTGAGCGCAACACCACGGTTGGCGTGAGCCTGGGCATAGTCGGACTTGAGGTTGATGGCTTGGTCGTAACTGGCCACAGCAGCTTCGAGTTGTTTGAGTTCTGTGAGTGCGTTGCCACGGTTGAAATGAGCCTCTGCATGGCCGGGCTTGATATGGATGGCTGCCTCGAAACTCTTGAGCGCTTCGTCGAGTCTGCCCAGTCTTTGTAGCGCGATGGCGCGATTGGTGTAGGCGTTGGCATGGCGTGGATTCAAACGGATGGCCATGTTGCAATGTGTAATAGCTTGTTCATATTGCGCATCGTCTTTCAACGCATTGCCTAAATTGCTGTGCAAATCGGCGTGGTCCGAATTGATTGCCAAGGCTTTTCTCAAAAACGCAATCGATCTTGTTGGTTCTCGAAGTTGCCGCAAGACAATGCCGCACAGATGCAAGGCATCAAAATAATTTGGATCATCTTTGAGTAAGTCTTCAAGAATTGATTTGGCTTGGACCAATTGGCTATGCTGAAACGCAGTCAGTCCAGCGATGAATTTTTTCGCGTTCTCATGCGTCGGTGTCGATGGAGACACCTTTGTCAACGGTTTGGACTTGGGCATGGGCTTGTGATGCGCAATAAATTGGCGTGGTGGCGCTTGGGTGCTAAGCAGCGTTTGTTCAATTCCCTGCCGCTATTTTCGCCAACAGAACACCCAAGTCGTTCCACACGTCTTGCCGCTCAATCTTGCCGTCGACCACCTCGAAGCGGTCGATGAAGCGGATGCCTTCAAAGCTGTGGCCGTTGTGGAACACGCCGCTCAAGCAGCCGCTGGCGTACACCACCGCACCGTCGCCGCGCCACGACTCGTCGAGGTGTTCAACGGTTTTGGTGATCGATTGGTAGCGCGGGCGTGACCACGCGACCAACTCTTGCAAGGTGTGCATCTGCACCTTGTCGGGAAACGTCATGGCAAAGTTGGCGCTCAGGTGGGTGGCGGCCAAGTCCAAGTTGCGCTCGCCCAGGGCATTCAAAAACGCCATCACCACCTCGCTGGCCACAGGGCGTGCTGCCCCCCCGCCGGTGAACACCTTGCCGTCGCGCTGGTAGGTGCTGACCTCTTGAATGAACACGGTGGTGCCTGCGTCCGCTGCGGCAATCACCGAACGCGCGGTCACAGCTAAGCGTTGCACCAAACGGTGTTGCACCTCGGGTGCGTAACCGGGCAGCAGGGTGACAGAGATGACGGGCATGAAGGCTCCTTGAAAGGCGAGTGCGAAGTGCGAAAAGTGTCGCATGAATGACCTGCTCAAAAGCCCAGAGGGTGCGAGCATGCGCCCAAGGAGTGAGACTGCGATGAATGCATTGAACCGATCCGCCACCGGCGTGTACCTGATCACCGTGACCCCCTTCACCGACAGCGGTGAACTGGACTTGGTCAGCACCGACCGCATGGTGGACTTTTTGTTGGAAACCGGCGTGACGGGCCTGACAGTGTTGGGCATCATGGGCGAGGCGCCCAAGCTCACGGCGCAAGAGTCGCGCACCTTCGTCAAGCAGGTGTTGTCGCGTGTGGCGGGGCGCGTGCCCGTGGTGGTGGGTGCATCGGCTGCCGGTTTTGCGCCCATGCGCGAACTGACCGAAAGCGTGATGGACATGGGTGCTGCGGGCGTCATGGTGGCGCCACCCGGCACGGTCAAAACCAATGAGCAGATCGTGGCGTACTTCGACATGGTCAACGAAACGCTGGGCCCCAAGGTGCCTTGGGTGCTGCAAGACCACCCGGTGGCCACGGGCGTGCAAATGTCGCCCGATGTGATTTTGAAAATCCTCAAGAACTCGCCCCAGTGCGTGATGCTCAAACACGAAGACTGCCCCGGCTTGGCCAAGCTCTCGGCCATTCGGGCGGCGAGCGATCGGGGTGAGCTCGAGCGCGTGTCCATCCTCACGGGCAATGGCGGCGGCTTGTTCTTGCCCGAAGAGCTCACGCGCGGTGCCGATGGCGCGATGACCGGCTTTGCCTATCCCGAGATGATGGTGGATGTGTGTCGTGCGCACGCCAGCGGCGATGTGGAGCGCGCGCACGACCTCTTTGACGCTTACCTGCCGCTGGCGCGCTATGAGCAACAAGCCGGTGTGGGCCTGGCGGTGCGCAAACACATCTTTGCGCAGCGCGGCATCATTGCTTCAGCGGCGGTGCGCAAGCCTGGGCCCAAACTCTCTGCGGCCGATGTGGCCGATATTGCGCGCTTGACTGAGCGGCAACAACGTCGTCTCGCGACGCTCTGATCACTCCGACTTGATGCCCGCCGCCTTGATGATGGCCGCATTGGCGACCATCTCTTCGCGGATCATGGCGTCAAACTGCTCGGGGCTCATGGGCAAAGGCTCGGCGCCCAGGCTGGCCAAACGCTCTTTGACTTCGTTGGACTGCAAGGCTTTGAGCGACAGCTGGTTGAGCCGTTGCACCACATCACGCGGTGTTTTGGCGGGCACCAACATGCCGGTCCAGAACAGATAGTCGGCCTTGGCCACACCTGACTCGGCCAGCGTGGGCACATCGGGCAACTGGGCTGAGCGCTTGGGCGTGCCCACCGCCAAGGCTTGCAATTTGCCGGCCTTGATCATGGGCAGCGCCGACACCAAGGGCGCAAAGAAATAGTCCACGCGCCCGGTCATGGTTTCGGTGATGGCTTCGGGCGAGCCTTTGTAGGGCACGTGCACGGCGTCAATGCCGGTGGCCAACTTGAACTTTTCAGCGCTCATGTAGGTGGCGCTGCCCAAGCCCACCGAGGCGTAGTTGAGTTGGCCAGGTTTGTCTTTGGCAGCGTTGATCACGTCTTGCACGCTCTTGTAGCCCTTGGCGGGCGAGACCACCATCACATTGGGCACGATGGCCAGGGGGGTGATGGCCGAGAAATCTTTCAAGGGGTCGTAGGCCACTTTGTTGATCAAGGGCAGCACCGTGTGCGCACTGGTGTAGACCAGCACCGTGTGGCCATCGGCAGGTGCGCCCAGCAGCGCTTGAATGCCCAGCGTGCCAGCCGCACCGGCTTTGTTTTCCACCACCACCGACACGCCCAACTCAGTTTGCAGCCGCTCGGCCACCGAGCGCGCCACGATGTCAGACGCGCTGCCTGCCGTTGCGCCTGAGATCAGCTTGATGGGGCGGTTGGGATAGGTTTGTGCCTGTGCCCCAAAAGGCACCAGACAGACCGCGCTCAACACCGCCAGTGCGGCGCGTCGCGTGGTCGATGCGTGGGCCCCCAAGGGGCGCTGCAAGGCAGTGGACTTCAACGAGGTCTTGGCTGTGGGCATGGTGGCTCCTGATGTGTGTGTGGATATGTGGGTGTGTGGCGTGTGCGGGGCACTCAAATGCGCGGCATGCCCAGTTGCTCAGCCATCCAGTCGGCGGTGCGGTGGCGGTAGCGGTAGGGGCGGTTGTTGGCGATGTGGTTGCCGTCTTCGACGATCAGCAACTCCACCGGCCCCGAGGCTTCTTGCGCCATCCGCTGTGTGTCTTGCCAGGGAATGATGCGGTCCAACTTGCCAGTGACCAAAAACAGCGGACATTCAATCTGTTGGGCCACGCCGTTTTTCATGGTCAAGTTGCGGCTGTATTCCTTCGCCTCAGCCTGCGTGGCCAAGTGGCTGCGCACGCGAAAGGCTTCACGCGTCAAATCTGGCAAAGCATCCCAGGTGTCGCTGAAGTCATAGGGCCCGGCCAAGCCAATGCAGGCCTTGAGGCGTTTTTCAAACGCTGCGGCACGCGGTGCGTAGTAACCGCCCAGGCTCACGCCCCACAGACCAATGCGGGTGCTGTCCACCTCGGGGCAGGTGAGCACCCAGTCGACCATGGCTTTGACGGGCACCTCGTAGTCACCACGGATCGGGAAGTCGTATTCGGCCTCGCCTTGGCCAGGGCCGTCCACCATCAAGGTGGCGATGCCGCGCGCGAGAAACGGTTGCTCATAGGCTTCGAGTTCTTCTTTGGCAGAGTCCAGGCCCGGCACCATGATCAACACCGGTGGTTTGACGGCGCCCGCAGGCAACCTCAAGAAGCCCGCCAAATGGCCGGTCTCATACGGAATCTCCACGCGCTTAGCGGGTGGACGCATGTGCGGCAGCGCCAACTGCTTGCAGGCCACGGCCTTCATGTGGGCGGCGCGCATTTCGTCAATGTCATGCACCGACACAAACTTGGCAAAGTGGTAGTAGACCGCGGCACGCGACAGGTGTTCGCTGGCGCTGAGTTTGTAGCCATCGGCCAACGCCTCGTGGCCCAGAGCTTCGTGCACTTCGGCGCGTTTGCACCAGGCGCTGGTCCAGTCTTCCCAGCGCTCAATGCCACGGGTGACTTCTTGAAAGTCGGTCAGTAACACGCCGTTCGACACAAACCGGGGGGCCCAATGTGAAATGGCCGATTCAACGCGGGGATCTTTGCTCATGGTGCCTCTGTAAAAAGTAGGTGTGATGAAAGAAAAAACTCAAATGCCCAAGCCCGCCAGCATGGCGCGTGGGTAACGCTCGCCAGCCCGCGACTCGGGGGTGAAGATGGCTTCCAACTCTGCGCTGTCGTCGGCGCTCAAGGTGAAGCCCGCCGCAGCCACGCTTTGTTCCAAGTACGTCACGCGCTGAGTGCCGGTGATGGGCACGATGTCGTCACCTTGCGCCACTGTCCAGGCCATGGCCAGTTGCGCGGTGGTCAGCCCCAAGCGGTCGGCAATGGTTTGCATGCGCGCCACCAGCGTGAGGTTGTGGGCCAGGTTGTCGCCATGAAAGCGCGGGTGAATGCGGCGTCGGTCTTTGGGGTCTAAGTCGTCAAAGCTTTGGATGCCGCCTGTCAACAAACCACGCCCCAAAGGCGAGTACCCCACAAACGCGATATTGAGTTGGCGGCACAGCTCAATCATCTCAATCTCGGTGTCGCGATACCACAGCGAGAACTCGGTTTGCAGCGCGGTCATGGGGTGCACACGGTGGGCGCGCTGGAGGGTATCCACGCCTGCTTCGCAGATCCCTAAGTAGCGCACCTTGCCTTGCTCGACCAAGCGCGACATGGCGCCTACGGTGTCTTCAATCGGTGTGTTGGGGTCCACGCGGTGCAGGTAGTACAGGTCAATGCAGTCGGTACCCAAGCGTTTTAGGCTGGCTTCGCAACACGAGATCACGTATTCGGGGCGGGCGTTGGTGGCTTTGCTGCCGTCGGGCAGGGTGATGTTGCCAAACTTGCTGGCCACCACGGCTTGGTGGCGTTGGGCGCCCAAGGCCTGGCGCAGCCATTCTTCGTGCAGCCCATCCCAGTAGGCGTCAGAGCTGTCGAAGAAATTCATGCCTAGCTCCAGCGCCCGATGGACCAGTTGCTTGAATTCGTTCAGGCCGTGTTCGCTGAAGTCTTGAAAGCCCATGCTGTGGCCTAAGCCCATGGCCGAAACCTCTAGGCTGGATGCACCGAGGCGTTTGCGTTTCATCGCTTGGTCTCCCTTGTTGTGGGCGCAGTGTAGGGAAAATAAAGCATGTCGAATAATAATTGTTGCTTGGGTTACGATAACCAAATCGCATAGTCAACAGTGCTTCTGCCACTGCGCCATGCCTACCCATCCTGATGCCTCATGAACCTGCAACAACTGCGTTACCTGACGGAAATCGTTGAGCAAGACCTCAACCTGACCAAGGCGGCGCAATCGCTGCACACCTCGCAGCCCGGGGTGAGTCGGCAAATTCGTTTGTTAGAAGAAGAGCTGGGCGTAGACCTGTTGGTGCGCCAAGGCAACCGCATTGCTGCGCTCACCGAGCCGGGACGCAGTGCGCTCGAGATTGCGCGTCGCGTCTTGCGTGACATCGACAACCTGCGCAGTGTGGGCGCGGATGCTGCCAACGAAACCCAGGGCAACCTGGTGATCGCCACCACCCACGCGCATGCGCGCTATTTGCTGATTCCGGTGGTGCGACGCTTCCAACTCAAATACCCCGAGGTGCGTTTGAGTTTGCGCCAAGGCAACCCCGACCAAATCGTGCAATGGGTCAGTGCCGGTGAGGCTGACATGGGCGTGTGCACCGCACCGACCATCGCAACGCCGGAGTTGGCGCGCTTGCCTTGGTACCAAATCAGCCGTTGCGTGTTGGTGCCCGAGCGCCACCCTTTGCTACAAAAAAAACGCATCAGCTTGAAGGACTTGTCGCATTACCCCATGATCAACCTCGACAAATCGTTTGCCGGTGGCGTGGCGGTGATGAGTGCGTTCGACGCTCAAAAAATTCAACCCAACGTGGTGCTCAGCGCCACCGATGCCGATGTGATCAAGGCCTTTGTGGCCTCGGGCATGGGCATTGCCACCTTGCCCGAGATTGCCTTTGATGCCAAGCGCGATACGGGGCTCCAAAGTATTCAAGCTCGTCACTTGTTTTCCCCGTCCGCCAGTTATGTGTGGTTGCATCGCCAGCAACACCTGCGCGGCTTCACGTCCGAATTCATCCGTATGCTGTGTGCCGATTGGACAAGGCCTAAGATCGACCTTGCGCTTCGCACCCCTGACTCAAGCTTCACACCATGACCCCTCACGACATTGACCAACGGCTGACCGATTTGGAAATCAAGGCCAGCTTCACCGAAGACCTGGTGGAGCAACTCAACCAAGTGATTTACCAGCAGCAGCAACACATCGATGCTTTGTTACGCGAGGTGTCGCAGTTGCGTCAACAGATGCCAGAGGGCGGGGGCGGGCAGTCGCGCAATTTGCGCGATGAGTTACCGCCGCATTACTGAAGCATGGGCCCCGGGCGACTCAGTCTTGGCGTGTGTACTTGAGTTGCGATAAATCGAAGCCCTGCGTCTTGGCATTGTGTAGAGCGGCCTCCAGCAAATCGGGTGGCAACACCGAAGTGCGCGACAACACCCACAGGTATTTGCGGTTGGGGTTGCCCACCACGGCCCAGCGGTACTCAGGGTCCAGGCCAATCACCCAATAGTCCGCGCGAAACGGCCAGAAGAATGACACCTTGAGCTGGGCATTGCCTGTTCCTTCGACCACCGTGGCTTTGCCTTGGGCTTGGGTGGAACCGTCGGCGGTGTCGCAGCGGTTGGTCACGGCCACACTGCCATCGGTGTTGCGGGCGTATTCGGCGGTGGTGTTGCCAACGCACTTGCGCTGAAAGAACATGGGAAAGCTGGCAATCTCAAACCACTTGCCCACATAGCGTGCCAAGTCCACCTGCGCCACGCTGCTGACAGGGGCCTCGGCGTGGCTGCTCAGGCACCACATGGCGCATGTCAAAACAAGAAGAAAGCGTGATCTAAAGAGCATGGCAATTGTGTAAAGTGCTGTGTTATGAAAAAACATCTTACACACCCCCTCCGTTCCTTGGCCCTGGCGCTTTCGCTGGGCGTCTTGGCGTGTACCAGTGTCTTGGCCCAAACCGCTGCGTTTCCGAACAAGCCGCTCAAAATTTTGGTGCCCAATGCTGCGGGTGGTGCCGCTGACATCACGGCACGTACCGTGGCCCAAAAACTCTCTGAGGCTTTGGGCCAACCGGTGGTGATTGAAAACAAACCCAGTGCGGGCGGCATCGTGGCGGGCGAGCAGGTGGCACGTTCGGAGCCCGATGGTCACACCCTGTTGCTGATCTCCAGCGGCACGGCGGTCAGTGCTTCGTTGTTCAAGAGCTTGCCGTTTGACACCATCAAAGACTTCACACCCGTCTCCAAGCTGGCCTCGTTCGACTTGGTGATTGCCGTGGCTGAAGGCAGCCGCTTCAAAACCTTTGCCGACTTGCTGGCCTATGCCAAAGCCAACCCTGGCAAGCTCAACATTGGCACGCCGCAAATTGGCACCACGCAGCAACTGGCCGCAGAGTTGTTCTTGTCGGCATCGGGTTTGCAGGCGCAGATCGTGCCCTTCAACGGCACGCCGCCTGTGATCACAGCCTTGCGTGGTGGCAACTTGGACGCCATGCTTGAAATCTTGGGCCCAGTGATGCCTCAAATCAAGTCCAACGCCTTGCGTCCTTTGGCGGTGTTGGGGGACAAGCGTTCGCCCAACCTGCCCGATGTGCCGGCGGTGCACGAGTCAGGCGGCAGTTTGGCCAAGTTCCAGGCTGCTTCTTGGAATGGCCTGGCTGTGCCCGCTCGCACACCACGTGAGGTGGTGATGCGTTTGAACCGAGAAATTCAAACCATCCTCCAAATGCCCGATGTCAAAAAGCGTTTGAGCGATGTGAACGTCAACGTCCAAGGCGGTACGCCCGAGCAAGCTGCGGAGCTGTTGGCGTCAGACATTCACCGCTGGCATGACGTGATTGTCAAAGCCAAAATCGACAAGCAATGACATCGCGCATTGCCTTGATCCACGCCACGGCCTTGGCGATGGAGCCGATTCAACACGCCTTTCAACGCCTGTGGCCCCAAGCCCAATGCATGAACGTACTCGACGACAGCCTGTCGCGTGACTTGGCCCAGACGGGTAGCCTCACACCCGCCATGGTGCAGCGTTTTGTAGACCTGGCGCATTACGTGCAGGGCACCGGTTGCACCGGCGTGCTGTTCACCTGTTCGGCCTTTGGCCCTGCCATTGAGGCGGCGGCTCAGGCCACCGGACTGCCCACCTTGAAACCCAACGAAGCCATGTTTGAGCAAGCGCTGCAAACGCCTGCGGCCCATGGCCGTTTGTCGCTGGGTCTGGTGGCTACCTTTGAAGCCTCGCTGGCTTCGATGGGGCAAGAGCTCCATGCCATGGCCCAAGCGCGTGGTCAGGCGATTGATTTGCACACCGTGTTTGTGCCCGAAGCCATGGCCGATTTGGCTGCGGGCCAAGCCGAGTTACACCACCAAAAAATTGCCAAGTCCTTGGCCCAGTTGCCGCGTTGTGACGTGGTGATGTTGGCCCAGTTCTCCATGGCAGCCGCCCAACCGTTGGCGCAGCGTCACAGCGCTGTGCCCGTGTTGTCCAGTCCCGATTGCGCCGTCTTGGCGCTGCAACTTGCGATGCACCATGTCTGATATTCGAGTCTCCGTTGCGCAGCTGTCGCGCTACATCACCACCGCCATGCAAGCCCTGGGGCTGCCCGATGCCGATGCCGCCACGGTGGGCCGCTTGATGGCGCAAGCCGATCTGCAAGGGTCTGACGGTCATGGCGTGATTCGCCTGCCGCAGTACAGCCGCCGCATCTTGGCCGGTGGCGTCAATGTCAAACCCAACATCCGCGTGGTGCAAGAGCGCGCCGCCATGGCCTTGATCGATGGCGACAACGGCATGGGTCACTTGGTGATGCAACAAGCCACCGAACTGGCGATTCAAAAAGCCCGCACTTGCGGCATTGCCTGGGTGGGCAGCCGCTTCAGCAACCACGCGGGCCCCGCCTCGTTGTACGCGCGCATGCCGCTGGCGCATGACATGTTGGGTTTGTACTTTGCAGTCGGCAATGCCAACCACTTGCCACCTTGGGGTGGCTTGGACATGTTGTTGTCGACCAACCCAATTGCCGTGGCCATCCCCACCGCCGAAGAAGCACCCATCGTGCTGGACATGGCCACCACCGTGGCGGCTTATGGCAAGGTCAAAGCCAAAGCGCAGCGCGGCGAGATGATGCCCGAGGGCTGGATGATTGACCGTCAAGGCCAACCGCTGCTCGACCCCAAGCGCAGCGAAGAAGGTTTCTTGATGCCCATTGGAGGCTACAAAGGCTATGGCCTGTCCTTGGTGGTGGGCCTCTTGGCCGGCACCTTGAATGGCGCGGCCATGGGCCGCTCGGTGATTGACTTCAACCACGACGACCACAGCGTGACCAACACCGGCCAAGCCATCGCGGTGATCGACCCGGCAGCCTTTGGCGATGTGGGTGAATTCAAAACCCGTGTGGACCAACTGGTGCGCGAGTTGCGCGGCAGCGAACGCATGCCCGGCGTGGAGCGCATTTGGTTGCCTGGTGAACAAAGTGAAGCCAAACGCACCGCCTATGAACGCGACGGCATTCCCATTGCCCCGGCGCTGTTGACGCAGCTCAACACCGTGTCGGCGCAACTCAACGTGCCAGCCTTGCTGGACACAGCCGCTTAAAAAAAGTTACAAAAAATATCTCAGGAGACAGCCATGCAACGACGTGTGTTCCTTCAACAAGGCTTGGCCCAAGCCAGTGCGGTCAGTGCCATGGGGCTGAGTGCGGGGGCCAGTTGGGCGCAAGCGGGTTACCCGAACAAGCCCATTCGCATGGTGGTTCCGTTGGCGGCAGGCAGCGCGGTCGACAACGCGGCGCGCATCGTGATGCAAAAAGCCTCGGTCGGTTTAGCCACCGGGATCGCCATTGAAAACCAAGCGGGTGCCTCGGGCGTGATTGGCACCGACCGCGTGGCCAAGTCGGCCCCCGATGGGTACACCCTGGGGGGCTTCAACGACAGCATCATGACCATGCTGCCCAACTTGAATGCCAAGTTGCCTTGGGACATCGTGCGTGACTTTGAGCCCGTGTCGTTGGTGGCCACGGTCGAGTGGGGCCTGGTGGTGCCGGCTGACTCAGCTTGGCACACCGTGGCCGATGTGATCGCAGCGGCGCGTAAAACGCCGGGCAAGATCAACTACGGTTCGGGCGGCAATGGCAGCCCACAGCACATGGCCATGGCCTTGTTTGCGTCGCAAGCCGGTTTGCAACTCACCCACGTGCCTTACAAGGGCGCGACACAAGCCGCCGTGGGTTTGGCCGGGCGCGAGGTGGACGCAGAGTTTCAAGGCATTGCCACCGTCAATGCTTTGGTGAAGGCGGGCAAGCTGCGTTTGTTGGCGGTGAGCACGCCCAAGCGCTTGTCGCAGTTTCCCGAGGTGCCCACGGTGGCGGAGTCTGGCTTGCCGGGCTTTGAGTTCAACTCGTGGTTTGCCATCATGGCGCCCGCAGGAACGCCCAAAGCCATTGTGCAAAAGGTGCAGGCAGAGGTGGTCAAAGCCTTGGGTGACGCTGGTGTGCGCGAGCAACTCATGGCGCAAGGCTTAACGCCGCGAGGCAGCAGCCCCGAAGAGTTGGCCACTGCCCTGCGCGCGCAATTGGCGCGCTATGAAGCCTTGATTCGGCAGGCGGGCATCACGGCGGATTGACAGCCAACCCCTGAAAATCAAAACGGCAGATTGAGGGATGTCCAGATTCGTGTTCTGACCAACGAGCCGTCCAAGTCTTTGCCGGTTTCGATGTTGGCACTTGGGTTGTTGCCGATTCGTCGGGCCCAAATGACTTTCAAAGCAGCGCCATTGGCCAATTGCCATGCGGCGGAAAACCCGGCCCCTTTGAGAGCGTACTGATTGAGCGCCGTCACATCTTGCAGGTTCTTGGCTGGGTACATGACCACATGGCCGATGTCGTAAAACCCAGCCAACATGAGCCGAGCGTCGGCTTGCCAGCGCAACTCGATATTGCCCATCACGCCCTTGCCGCCACCCGCTTCGCTGCTGGGGTAGGCACGCACGCCAGAACTTCCGCCAAGGTAGAACTTCTCCGACGAGTCGAGGTTTTTGCCTGCCCGTGACACTTGGCCGGACAGCGAGCCGTACAAAGACCATTCAGAAGTCAAGAACTGTTGTCGACTCAGCGCGTAACGAATCTTTCGATAAGCGCCAGCTGTTTGAGTGGTCACCGCAATCTCAGGTGCATTGGGCGACTGATCCAAATTCAAGAAACCATTGACGAAGGTCAAGCTGCCGGTGTTGGCGCCGCCACCGGCCCAGTCGTCAAAGCTGTTGCCGTACACCCCCAAGGACTTGGGGCGGTTTGAGTAATTGCTTTTAATTTGCCCCTCGCTGTAGTTTTGAAACCGCTTCTCATCGATGGCAAAACTGACATAAATGTTTTGTGTGCGAGAGCGCAGCAATGGGTAGCTGACTTCAACGCCTGTGGTGTCTGCTGTTCCGGTGGGCGCCACCGTCTCTTGAAACTGCAACACGCTGTAGGAGAGATGGGATGCATTGGCACCGACCCTCAACCCATCGTTGCCCACAGGCACTGACCAGCCCATGCGTGTGTAGCGACTCGCTTTGGTTTCGATGAAGTTGGTATTGATCACATCACCATCATTGATCACGCTGTTGAAATTCAAATTCAACAGCAACCGGTTGACGCCTGTCCCTCTTGAGCCGGTGTTGTCCGTGGTTGCATTGCCTTCAAAACGGGGCTTGGGCATGGCCTGGAGCACCAAGTCGGTTTCTGCCTGCGCTTGACCTTCTTTCAGGTTGCCATTGACGTAGACACCGGAAATATCATCGGCAATCAACAACGCCCGATCGACGGCCTTGGCGCTCAAATACTCGCCGCTGGCTTGATGGGCTTGAATGAGTGCTCTCAGACCCTCTGGGGTGGCGGGTTTGGGAACCTCGCCTTCAATCAGTACTTTTCCCAGTCGTGCCTGCACGACTTGGATGATGATCACCCCATCCTTGATATCTTGTTCCGGCAAGTAAACCTGAACTGTCCATCCTGCCTCACGAAACAACGCAGCCAGCTCGGCGATCAGGCTTTCAATGTCGCTGAAAGACAGTTCTCTGCCTTGGTAGCGCTCAAGCAGAGCACCGAGGGTGGCGTCATCCAGCAAGGTGTTGCCTTCGACCTGAAAGCGTTTGACAAAAATTTTCAAACCTGCGCTGGGTGTCGTGGCGATGGGCTTGGGCAACAGCGGTGCCATTTGCCGCGGCAACTTCAAGCTTTGATTGCGTTCGATTTGTTGTTGCAGCGAACCTGCATCGACATCGGCGGCATGCACGGCGCCAGATGAGAGTAGCGACAGAACCAGCCAGCTTGCCAGTGAAAGTGGATGCAGCGTACGACGAAGACAATCGTTGTGGGAAACGGTCATGGGTGTGAAGGAGTCAGGGTTTAGGGTTGAAGTGATTCTGAGACCACCACCACCGTGCGCTGATCGCCGATGCTGATCACCACTGTGATGGGCAGCATCGCCGCCGAATCGGCCGAGGTGACCAAGGCTTTTTGGCTGGCGTCGTAGCGGATCCACGCGGGCAAGGGTTGGTTGTTTGGCAAGGTCACATTCACGCTTGTGTTTTCACCAGAGGGTGTGGTGGCTGATGAGATCACCGCTTGTGGCAATGCAATCACCAAGGCTGTCGTCGTCACATTGGTCGATCCCTGGGGCAATATCACGGTGACCAAGCCAGCGGTTTGGGCCGTGGGCAGCGAGATGGTGTTGATGCGAATACCGGGGATGGCCTGGTTGGTCGAGGCTTCGCTCGCAGGCGCAGGCGCAGGCGCAGGTGCAGGCGCAGGTGCAGGTGCAGGTGCAGGTGCAGGTGCAGGTGCAGGTGCAGGTGCGGGTGCGGGTGCGGGTGCAGGTGCAGGTGGAGCGACAGTGGCGACTGGCAGACTCGGGGGCGGTGCCGCAGGGAAGCTCACCACCTCATCAGGAGAGGTCAGCTTGACCATGTTCATGGTGTTGCCACCATCTGACGCTTTGGGCACCGCATTCACGGCTTGCGTGATGACGTAATTGGCCATGTTGGCCACCCCAGCACCGGGACTGACCGCGATGGATTTGACGTAGTTATCGTCGTTGCGAGAGACATCTTTGTACGCCAGAGACAGCACGTCGATCTTTGGAATCGTCTCGCCATTTTGCAAACCGACCACGGTGAAATCTTTGGCGGCAATATCAGGCAGGTCGGTCTTGGCTTTGAACAATGTCTTGACGGCGATACCCAGGGGCGCTTTTTGGATGGTCGCCATTTGCGTACCACCCACCAAGGTGTAGTTGGGGTTGTCAAGGGTGAAGCTGGTGCTGGCGAATTGGTTGTAAACGCCCGCATTGGGACTGGCCACGGTGACGATACCTGCATTGATCGAGGGCGAAGCCTCGCTGCCAATCATGCCTGTCAATGCATAGAAGTTGCTGCTGTTGAGGGTGTTGTCAAAGCGGTTGTTGCCTTCGTATACCTTGGTCAAAGCCAAGTTCAAAGGGGCTGGCTTGACCTCTCCCACAGTGCCCGTGACGCTGTTGACAAAGGTGTAGCCGTACACGGGCTTGCCATCTTGTGTGGCCGTGAGCACCAAGCCCGTGACCTGCACATCTTTTTGAGCACCGACGTCTTTGGCCGTGGGCCCCGTGCCTGCGCTCACATACAAGCCGTTGGTCGGTTTGTTGAGCGTCAGCACATCTTCCGCCCCCGAGAGTTGTCGCACCCCGTTGACGTGAGCGTAGTTCCCATCCGTCAGATACGCATGGGTCGTACCGTCGTAGTTGCGCACCACCGTGCCCGTCAAGCTGGCCACAGCCACAGGGGCATAGGCGTAAAGCAAGCCATTGCCAGCGGGTACGTTTTGCAGCGTGTCACGACGCGCGTTGTAGTACACGTAGTTGTTGCTCAGTGTGTTGAGGCTGTCGCCAGAGGCGGCATCCACAAACGCGTTGGGGTTGGTGCTCCAGACTTGCCAGCGGTTCGCATTCGAGGTGCTCAGCGCGCTGGCACCGGCTTGGTTGATGAACCGTGAAGTCTCTAGCACCACGTCACCCCCTGTCGACGCCACGCTGCTGCCCAGTGCTACGGTGGTGGGTGCAGAGCTGATGAGCGTGATGTCCCCGGTGCTCTTGACGCCTGTGTACGTCACGCCACCGGTGGTCACACTGCCAATCGTCATGGGGGCGCTGTTGTTCAGGTCAATTGCTGCTGTGCTGTTGGCCGCAGCCAGGCGTGACACGGTGTTGCTGGTGTTGCCCAACACCACTGCCCCTGAGCCTGTCAGTGCCAAGCCGGCTTGGCTGGCATCTACCACGCCGCTGATGGTCAATTTCTGGCCCGACACATCCATGCGGCTGTCGGCGCTTAAAAGCACAGGCCCGGTCCAGCTGCTGTTGCCATTGGACGCACTCAAGGTGCCGCCTTGCAGTGTCAAGGGCTTGGCAGCCACCGTCACCGCTTGCAGATCCAGCACTGCGCCAGGGGCTACGCTGATGGGGGCGGTGTTGGCACCCAAAGCTTGGTCGTTGGAGATCGCCAAAGTTCCGGCCTTGACCTGGGTGGAGCCTGAGAAACTGTTGGCTTGGGTCAGCAGCAAGGTGCCGGCCCCTTCCTTGAACAGCTCACCCGAGCCCACCACGTGACCTGTGACACTGCCAGTCGTGGCCAGGTCGATGTGCGTGGGCGACTGCAACGCAACCGTGCCGCTGAATTGCAGGTCGTTCAAGGCTTTGATTGACACCGCAGACAGCGTCGATGCATTGCCAATCAGGGTGGTGGTCGCCGTGTTGGTAAAGCTCGACAGTGCTTGGTTCGCACCCACTGAGTTTTGAAGATTCAATGTGCTGTTTGCGCCGCTTGCGTTGACTGTCAACGCGCGTGGCGTGCTGTCGCTGTTGAGCGTGCCATTGAAAGTGATCAGGCCGTCAGCGCCTGAGCGGGTGATTTGCGTATTGGCACCCAAGGTCACGGAGCCGTTGTAGCTTTGGTTGCCAGACGTGTTGATAGTTCCGCCATTGAGTGACAAGCCTGATGCGGTCAAACTCAAATCGTTCAAATCGTGGATGCCACCTGCGGCACTGGCCAGCAAGATTTGGCTGTTGGTTCCTGCTGCGGACACCGTCAACGAGCGCGGCGTGTTGTCGCTGTCAATGGCGCTGTTGGCGGTGATCACGGCGTTGGGGCCGCTGGCCGAGAGGGTGGTGTCAGCACCCAAGGTGACCGGTCCGGTGTAGGTCTGGTTACCCGTGGTGTGGACGGTGTTGCTGTTCAAGGCAATCGCGCTGGCGCTGGTGTTCAAGCTGGCCAGTACAGCGGTGTTGCCCACCGTGCTGCTGACCACCACGCGGCCACCGCTGCCCGTTGCACTGAGGTTCAAAGCCCGCGCCGTGCTGTCGCTGTCAATGGCGCTGTTGGTGGTGATCACCGCATTGGCACCGCTAGCCAACAGGGTGGTGTCTGCGCCCAAGGTGACGGGGCCACTGTAGGACTGGTTGCCAGTGGTGTTGACGCTGCTGCCGTTCAAGGCAATCGCGCTGGCGCTGGTGTTCAGGCTGGCCAGTGCTGCGGTGTTGCCCAGCGTGCTACTGACCACCACGCGGCTACCGCTGCCTGTTGCTCTGAGGTTCAGCGCCCTTGCCGTGCTGTCGCTGTTGACCGTGCTGCCAATTGAGATCACCGCGTTGGCACCGCTTGACAACAAGATGGCATCGCTGCCCAGCGTCATGGCACCTGCATAGCTTTGATTGCCGGTAGAACTGACATTGGCGGCCAGACGCGTGGTGCCGCTGACGTTGACGCTGCTGACGTTGCTCACATCTCCGCCGAGGTTTGCGTTGCCGGTGACGTTCATGCTGTAGCCCGCACCCGCCAGGGTGGAGCCACTGGTGGTGATGACGTTGTTGCCGGTGAGTGCGGTGTCGGCACCCAGCGTCACAGCACCTGCATAGGTCTGGTTACCTGTGGTGTTGACGCTGCTGGCGTTCAAAGCAATCGCGCTGGCGCTGGTGTTCAAGCTGGCCAGTGCGGCGGTGTTGCCCACGGTGCTGCTGACCACCACGCGGCCATTACTGCCTGCTGCACTGAGGTTCAAAGCCCGTGCTGTGCTGTCGCTGTTGACGGTGTTGGTCAGCCAAATGATGGCGTTGCTACCGCTGGTTGAGACGGCGGCATCGCTGCCCAAAGTCACAGCCCCTGCATAGCTTTGGTTGCCCGTAGAGCTGACATTGGCGGCCAGACGCGTGGTGCCGCTGATGTCCAGCGTGGTGATGCCGCTGACATCGCCCGCGAGGTAGGCATTGCCTGTGACGTTCATGCGGTAGCCCGCACCTGCCACGGTGGAACCACTGGTGGTGATGACGTTGTTGCCGGTGAGTGCGGTGTCGGCACCCAGCGTCACAGCACCTGCATAGGTCTGGTTACCTGTGGTGTTGACGCTGCTGCCATTCAAGCCGATGTTGGCGGCGGTCAGGTTGAGGGCGGTCAGCGCGTTGTTGTTGCCCAGCGCAGCGTTGACCACGGCAGAGCCGTTGGCACCCGAGGCGTTGACGGTGAGCGCACGTGCCGTGCTGTCACTGTTGACGGCGCTGTTGGTGGTGATCACGGCGTTGGAGCCGCTGGCCGAGAGGGTGGTGTCTGCGCCTAAGGTGACGGGGCCGGTGTAGGTCTGGTTGCCTGTGGTGTTGACGGTGCTGCCGTTCAAGGCAATGGCGCTGGCGCTGACGTTGAGTGCTGTCAGCGCGTTGGTGTTGCCCAGCGCGCCATTCAAGACCGCCGAGCCATTGGCCCCCGAGGCATTGACGGTGAGGGCACGTGCGGTGCTGTCGCTGTTGACCGTGCTGGCGGTGGTGATCAAGGCATTGGTGCCGCTTGACAACAAGGCGGCATCGCTACCCAGCGTCATGGCACCTGCATAGCTTTGATTGCCGGTGGTGCTGACATTGGCCGCCAGACGCGTGGTGCCGCTGACGTTGATGCTGCTGACGTTGGTCACATCTCCGCCGAGGTTGGCGTTGCCTGTGACGTTCATGCGGTAGCCCGCACCTGCCACGGTGGAACCACTGGTGGTGATGACGTTGTTGCCGGTGAGTGCGGTGTCGGCACCCAGCGTCACAGCACCTGCATAGGTCTGGTTACCTGTGGTGTTGACGCTGCTGGCGTTCAAGCCGATGTTGGCGGCGGTCAGGTTGAGGGTAGCCAGAGCGTTGGTGTTGCCCAGCGCGGCGTTGACCACGGCAGAGCCGTTGGTACCCGAGGCGTTGACGGTGAGGGCGCGTGCGGTGCTGTCGCTGTTGACCGTGCTGCCGGTGGTGATCACCGCGTTGGCCCCGCTGGCCGAAAGCGTGGTGTCGGCGCCCAAGGTGACGGGGCCACTGTAGGACTGGTTGCCTGTGGTGTTGACGGTGCTGCCGTTCAAGGCAATCGCGCTGGCGCTGGTGTTCAAGCTAGCCAGTGCGGCGGTGTTCCCCAGTGCGCCATTGAAGACTGCGGAGCCATTGGCCCCCGAGGCATTGACGGTGAGGGCACGTGCGGTGCTGTCGCTGTTGACCGTGCTGGCGGTGGTGATCAAGGCATTGGTGCCGCTTGACAACAAGGTGGCATCGCTGCCCAGCGTCATGGCACCTGCATAGCTTTGATTGCCGGTAGAACTGACATTGGCCGCCAGACGCGTGGTGCCGCTGACGTTGACGCTGCTGACGTTGGTCACATCTCCGCCGAGGTTGGCGTTGCCTGTGACGTTCATGCGGTAGCCCGCACCTGCCACGGTGGAGCCGCTGGTGGTGATGACGTTGTTGCCGGTGAGTGCGGTGTCGGCACCCAGCGTCACAGCACCTGCATAGGTCTGGTTGCCTGTGGTGTTGACGCTGCTGGCGTTCAAGCCGATGTTGGCGGCGGTCAGGTTGAGGGTAGCCAGAGCGTTGGTGTTGCCCAGCGCGGCGTTGACCACGGCAGAGCCGTTGGTACCCGAGGCGTTGACGGTGAGGGCGCGTGCGGTGCTGTCGCTGTTGACCGTGCTGCCGGTGGTGATCACCGCGTTGGCACCGCTGGCCAACAAGGTGGCATCGCTGCCCAGCGTGATGGCACCCACATAGGTTTGGTTGCCGGTGGTGCTGACATTGGCGGCCAGACGCGTGGTGCCGCTGACGTTGACGCTGCTGACGTTGGTCACATCGCCCGCGAGGTTGGCGTTGCCTGTGACGTTCATGCGGTAGCCCGCACCTGCCACGGTGGAGCCACTGGTGGTGATGACGTTGTTGCCGGTGAGTGCGGTGTCGGCACCCAGCGTCACAGCACCTGCGTAGGTCTGGTTGCCTGTGGTGTTGACGCTGCCGCTGTTCAAGGCAATGGCGCTGGCGTTGGCGTTGACAGACGCCAGAGCGGCAGTGTTGCCCAGTGCGCCATTGAGCACTGCTGAGCCGTTGGTGCCCGAGGCGTTGAGGTTCAAAGCCCGTGCCGTGCTGTCGCTGTTGACGGGGCCGTTGGCGGTGATCACGGCGTTGGCGCCGCTGGCCGAGAGGGTGGTATCAGCACCCAGGGTGACAGCACCGGTGTAGCTCTGGTTGCCTGTGGTGTTGACGCTGCCGTTGTTCAAGGCAATCGTGCTAGCGTTGGCATTGACAGACGCCAGCGCAGCGGTGTTGCCCAGTGCGCCATTGAGCACCGCTGAGCCGTTGGTGCCCGAGGCGTTGACGTTCAAGGCACGTGCGGTGCTGTCGCTGTTGACCGTGCTGGCGGTGGTGATCAAGGCATTGGTGCCGCTTGACAACAAGGCGGCATCGCTGCCCAGCGTCATGGCACCTGCATAGCTTTGATTGCCGGTAGAACTGACATTGGCCGCCAGACGCGTGGTGCCGCTGACGTTGACGCTGCTGACGTTGGTCACATCTCCGCCGAGGTTGGCGTTGCCTGTGACGTTCATGCTGTAGCCCGCACCTGCCACGGTGGAGCCGCTGGTGGTGATGACGTTGTTGCCGGTGAGTGCGGTGTCGGCACCCAGCGTCACAGCACCTGCGTAGGTCTGGTTGCCTGTGGTGTTGACGCTGCCGCTGTTCAAGGCAATGGCGCTGGCGTTGGCGTTGACAGACGCCAGAGCGGCAGTGTTGCCCAGTGCGCCATTGAGCACTGCTGAGCCGTTGGTGCCCGAGGCGTTGAGGTTCAAAGCCCGTGCTGTGCTGTCGCTGTTGACGGTGTTGGTTAGCCAAATGATGGCGTTGCTACCGCTGGCCGATAGGTTGTTATCTGATCCCAGCGTGATGTTGCCGATGTAGGTCTGGTTGCCCGTGGTGTTGGCGCTGCTGCCATTGAGGGCGATGGCCGTGGTGTTGACGCTGAGGTTGGCCAAGGCCGCACTGTTGCCCACAGCACCCAACACCACCACACGCCCCGTGGCGTTGCTGGCGTTCAAGTTCAAGGCGCGCGCCGTGCCATCGCTGTTGACCGTGCCGTTGAGGGTGATCACGGCTGCCGCGTTGTTGGCCTGCATCTGGGTGTTGGCGCCCAGAGTGATGGACCCTCGGTACGACTGGTTCCCATTGGAGGTGATGCTCGCTCCGTTGAGTGCGATGTTGGTGGCATTGAGCGTCACGTTTGTCAGCGGCCCGGTGTTGCCCAAGGCACCGTTCAAGATCGTGCTGCCGCCTGGGGTGCTGAGGTTGATGCTCAGCCAATGTGCAGCCGCAGCGTTGCTGTTGACCGTGCGGTTGAGCTTGACAGTGGCCGTGGCATTGCTGGCATTGAGGTTGACATCGGTTTCCAGAACCACCGTGCCGTTGTAGGTTTGGTTGCCGCTGGAGCTGACGTTGCCGTTGAGGCTGCTGTTGCCCGTGACCCAGAGGTTGCCAAGGCCCGTGAAGTCGCCACCTGTGACCAAGTTGCCACTGTTGGCTGCGGCCACGTTGTTCACACTCAGGTTGTAGTTGCCACCCACCAAGGTGGCGTTGGTGGTGACCGTGGTGGCATTCATGGTGGTGTCTGCACCCAAGGTCAGCAAGGCGTTGTAAGTCTGCGCCTTGGTGCTCACAAAAGAGCCGCCCGTCAGGGTCACGCTGCTGTTGCCGTTGACGGTGATGTTGCCCGCGTTGCTCACGCCGTTGTCGGCATAGCTCAGCGGGGTGTCAAGGTTAAAGCTGCTGGCACGTGAGAACAGTTCCAGCGACGAGATGGTGGTCAAGTTGGTGGCAAAGCTGGCGCGCTTGGTGGTGCCGAGGGTGGTGTTGAGGTCGGTGTTCATGCCCGAGGCCGAACTGTTTTGCGTGCTCAAGCGTGTGATGCCCTGGACCACCTTGCCCATCACATTGGTGTTGGCGTCTTTGTAGAGGTAGGCGGTGTTGTCGGTGAGGATGCGGTCGGTATACGACATGCCTGCCACCGTGCTGTTGACGGTGCTGTTGCCGTCGAGCATCAACAAGGTGGCCAACTGCGTGGTGTTGAAAAAAGGCACGCTGAGGGTCACGTTGAAGGTGGCCCCTGCGGCAGAGCCACCGCCGCCACTGATGGTCACATTGGGAGCCGATGTGTAACCCGTTCCGGCGTTGGTGAGGGTGATGCTTTGCATCGTGTTGTTCGATGCATTGCGGGTCGACGTGGCGGTGGCACCCGACCCACCGCCACCGCTGATGCTGACCGTGCCGTTGTTGACGTAGTTGCTGCCGCCGCTGGTGACGGTGATGTTGGCAATCGTCTCAGGAATGGCCGAGTCGCTGAACAAGGTGTTGGTGCCCACCACGCTGTAGTAATAACCGTTGACCCCGGTAGACGCCGTGCCGCCGTTGAGCAAGGTGCCCGATGTGTATTGCCCCACCTGTGCGCGTTGCGCCACAGACCCATTGCTCAAGTAGGCATAGCCTTCAATGCCGCGTGCTTGTGTTGGGTAGAACACTTGCAGATAGGGGAAGAGGCCTGTGCTGGTGTTCCAGTTGGTATTCGAGCCATTGAAACCCACGGTGTTGCTGAGGGTGTCTTTGAACTGCGCAGTGGTCAAACCGGTGCCAAAGCCACCGCTGGCGGATTGGTTGGAGGTGTCGGTATTCCAATACAAATTGGACTTGGTCACGCGAAGCGCGGTGGCGTTGAAGTTGCCAAACACGCCCCCGATGTTGGCTGGGCTGGGGTTGCTGGCGGTGTTGAAGCTGGTCATGCCCGTGGCGTAGCCGTTGGTCAACGTGCCCCGGTCTGCGTAACCGATCAAGCCGCCCACGTTTTGCGTGCCGGTGACCGAGCCCATGGCGTAAAAGTCACTGATGCTGCCGATGAAGTTGGCATCCAGGTAACCGACAAAACCACCGACGCCTCCTGTGGTGGATGCGGTCGAGGTGTTGGTTTGCGTCACCGCACCGGTGGCATACGAGGTGTTGATCGTCGCACTGTTGGTGATGTAGGCCGCAAAGCCCCCGACCTTGCCCAAACCCGTGACCGAGCCCGCAGCGCGCGAGCTGGTGATGCTGCCGTTGTTCATCGTCCCAACAAAGCCGCCCACTCGGCTGCCACTGGCGGTCAACCCCGTGTCGCCTGCTGAGACCACGGTGTTGGCAAAAGAGGTTTGGATCGTGCCGCCGTTTTGGTAGCCTGCAAAACCGCCCACCGAGTAGGGGCCCACCACCGTGCCCCAAGCGCCTGAGTTGCTGATGGTGCCGCCATCTATCCATCCGACAAAGCCACCCAGATAGTCGTTTTGAGCGCTGGTGCTGGTGCTGCTGGTGGCGTTGCTGATGGTGCCGGAGTTTTGCCCCACAAAACCACCCACACGTTGCGTACCTCGGACGCCCACCAAGCTGGTGGGGTTGACCACGCTGATGGTGTCCGACGAGTAGCTGATGGTGCCCTGGTTCCACCCAGCAAAGCCACCCACGTAGTACGAGTTGCTGCTGTTGGCGGTGTAAACATAGCCCGTGGAAGACGAGGTGTTGATGGTGCCCACGTTGAAGCCCACCAAGCCACCTATGTAGTTGTTCGTGGCCGTGACGTTGCCCGAGCTGGTGCCAGAGTTGACCACCGAGTCATTGCGACCCACCAGACCGCCCACCTGCTGCCCACCGCTGACAGAGCCACTGGACGTGGGCGCTGTGAGCGTGCCGGAGTTGTAGCCTGCGAATCCACCGACGTAGGCACCTAGACCCGTGACGTTGCCCGTGGCGTAGGCGTTGGTGACGGTGCCGCCCCCTATATTGCCTGCCAGACCACCAACGTAGTTGGAGTTGCCAGTCACTTTGCCGGTGGCATAGGCGCTGTAGATGTTGCCGCCGTCTGTGCTGCCTACCAAGCCACCCACACGCTCGCCTGCGCCTGTGACATTGCCCGTTGCGTAGGAGGTGACAGAGCTGATGTTGTTGCCTAGCTGGTTGAAACGACCCGCGAGCCCGCCCACATAGGATGAGCTACCCGTGACATTGCCCGTGGCGTAGGACGCATCAATGTAGGTCGCATAGCCAGCCAGGCCTCCCACGTGATCGCTGGGACCGATCACATTGCCTGTGGCATACGTGGTACGTACCCAGTTACTAGCGTAGCCGACCAAGCCGCCCGTGTAGGAAGAGGTGCCTATGACATTGCCAGTTGAATACGAGTTGTCGATGGTGTTGTCTATGTGGCCAACCAATCCACCGGATTGGTTGCCACCTGTGACCAAGGCCCCGGTGTAATTCGAGTTGTTGATGCTGCCACCCATATAACCCGCCACGCCACCGGTGTAGGTGCCGCCTGTCACCGTGGCCGTGCTGTTGCCGTAGTTGATGGTGTTGCTGTAGCCCGTCAGGCCGCCCACATAGTCGGAGTTGGAGGTGACGTTGCCACTGCTGTAAGCGTAAGACAGGGTGTTGTCGTGGTGACCAATCAGCCCCCCTGTTTGTTGGCTGCCTTTGACCAAGCTGCCGATGTAGCGCACGTATTTGACGTCTGTGCCCGTGACATAGCCACCGATACCGCCGGTGTAGGTGTTGCCGGTGTAGCCGGGCACACCGGCGTTGGTCCAACCCGTGACCGTGCCGCTCATTTGGGCGTTGGTGATGTAGCCCGACGAGAACGAGCCCACCAAACCACCGGTGCGTTCCCCGTTGCTCTCGACATTGCTGGAGACAAAGGTGTTGTAGCTGGGGGTGCTGTTGACTGAGACGTTGACCCCCAGTTGGCCCATGGCCTCTCCGGCCAAACCACCGACGTAGTTAAAACCCTTGACCAAGCCGATGGTGTGGTTGCTGTTGCTGATTTCTGAGTAATTGGAGTTGAGGTAACCGACCAAGCCACCGGTGCGGTAAACCGAAATATTGGTTTTGGCCACGCTGGTCACAGCGCCCGTGCTGCTGCTGCTGGTGATGCGCCCGAACTGGATTTGCCCGGCCAGCCCGCCCACTGCGTTGACCCCTGTGACGTTGGCCGATGAGCTGATGTTGGTCAACTGCAAGGTCGTGGTGTTGTTGGTATTGCGCCCCCAGCCATAGCCCAACACGCCGCCTGCGTTGCTCCAGCTGTTGTTGTTTTCGCCTCGATCATCTTTGTCAAGGCCAATGATGTTGTAGTAGTTGTCAGTGCCCGTCACACTGCCCGAGGTATTCGCGTCGGTGATGTTGCGTTGCCAGTCCGAGCCTGCCACCAGCCCCAAGTTCATCATGCCGTTGATGCTGCCGCTCACGCTGAGGTTGGAGAGCGATAAATTGGCGCTGGCCTGGGTGCTGTTGTTGCGCAAATGGCCGATGAATCCTAGGTTGGATGTGTTTTGACTCAACGACAAATTGCTGATGATGGCGTTATTGCCACGCAGCTCACCCGCCACATAGGGCACATACAGGCCCGCAGGCAGGTTCAGGGCGGCGTCCAGGCTGAACTTCAGGGCGCTTTGGTCGGCATAGCCCAGATAGCTTTTGAGTTTGTCAACGCTGTCAATGCTGTAGTAGCCCCCTGACAGGGTGAAGCTGTTGGCATCGTTGGCGGGCCCGCTGGACAGCCCATCGAGTGCGCCAGCGTTGTACCAGGTGTTGAATTGGGGCCCATACAAGCCGCCGATGGTCAGCAGGCCGTTGGCGTCGGTCAGGAGCAAGCGGGTGGACGGGCTGTCAGGCGTGTAGGCACGGATGGTGATGCCCGCCATGTTGTAGTGGGAGTTGGTCACCTCTGCGCCGGGTGTGAGGTAACCGATCAGACCACCAAAGTTCGCGTCGGCGGTGATGTTGACACTGGCCGTGGTGTTGATGACTTGGCCATAGCTGCCCAGGCGGCCCATCAGGCCCCCCACGTCATAGCGGCCAGTGACGTTGCCCATGGCGTAGCTGTGGTTGCTCGCACTGCCATAGGCCGATGCAGAGGCTGTGCTGCTGTCGCCCAATGCGCCTTCGAAGTAGCCGATCAAGCCGCCCACATAGTCGCCCGTGGCGGTGATGTTGGTGGTGGCGTAGGAGCCTTGCACCACAGCACTGATGCAGTTGGCCACCCCAATCAATCCACCCACATAGGTGTTGCCTGAGACAGATGGGCCGATGTAACGGGAGTCTTTGATGGTGCTCGTTCCAGACACGGCACCAATGAGCCCACCCGTGTAATTGGCTCCAGTGACATTGCCTGAGGCGCTCCAATTACCTGAGGTGCTTGAGATGCTCACAGCTTGGCCTATCAGCCCGGCTGTGTACAGGTTATTTGACGTGACGTTGCCACTGGCGCTCAGGTTGGTTGCCGCATTGGCCGTGACGGACGCATGTGCGTAGTTGCCAACGGAGAGGTAGCCCATCAAGCCACCGCTTTGGTAGCCAGAGGCATTGATGTCCAGATTGGACGTGAGTTGGTTGACGGACGAACTGCCGACATAGCCCGCCACGCCACCCGTGTTGCCGCGCAAGTCTTGCCACTGGTCCCCGTCTACGCTGTACGACATGGTGCCGATGACCATGGCTTGGGATGCATTGGTGACCGAGGCCAAGCGTGTGGCGCTGACGTTGCCCATGGCACCGTTGCCAAAGTAGCCGATGAAGCCGCCCGTGTTGTCGAGCCCGCGCGTGGTGCCGCCCAAGATCGCACTCGAGTTGTACAACACGCCACCGTAGAGCGAGCCTATGGCCGTACCCACATAGTATTGGCCGTTGACGGCGTTGTAGTTGCCAACGCTTTCATAGGGAACGCTGGCGACTTGCAGGTCGCTGATCGTGCTCTTGTGCGCAAAGCCGAAGAAGCCCACGTTGGAGGTTGACGCGTTCCAGGAGAAGTTGCTTACTGCGAAACCATTGCCTTTGAATTCAGCCGCTGCAAAGTAGGGCACGAACTTGGTGGTGGCTGCCGCCACGTCCACGTTGGCGGTGAGTTTGAACTTGTAGGCGTTGGCGTTGCCACTGGTGTCGCCTTGTGCAAACCCCATCAGGTTGCTCAGGTCGTTTCTGGCGCCGATGGTGTTGCTGGAGTTGATGGTGTAGTAACCACCATCGCTGTCAAAGTAATTGCCAATGGTCAACGCGCGTGATGCCACGGTGCTCGCGTTGCTGCTCACCCAATCGCTGAATTGACCGCTGTACAAACCGCCGATGGTGAGCGTGGGGTTGCCGTTGATGAGCGAAGCGCTGACGTTGTAGTAGGTGTTGGACAGGTACGCACCTGGCTTTAAAAAGCCCACGATGCCGCCGTAGCTGTTGCTGCCGGTGACGTTGCCCGAAAAGTAGGCGTTGTTGATGCGCCCAGCGGTCATCTCGCCGACCAAACCGCCGACAAAATTGGAGCCAATGACGTTGGTGTTGCCACTGCCGCCCGCATAGGCGTTGTTGATGAGGACGTCGCTTCTGCGTTGCTCACCCACCAAGCCGCCCACATAGGTGCCGCCTGTGATGTTGGCGTTGGACACGTACGAGTCATTGATGGTGACACCATTGCGTGCCCAGCCGACCATGCCGCCTGTGGCACCTGTCGAGTTGATGGTGATGCGTGAGCTGGCGTTGCTGACGCTGGAGTTGGAGATGGTGATGCGCCCATCCACGTAACCCGCTAGGCCACCAACACCTAGATCACCGGTCCCACTGCTCACTGACGTGCCGCTGTAGCTTGAATTGTTGAGTGTTAAAGAGTTTCCCGCGTAACCAACCAGTCCACCTGTCGTTGCGTGGTTGGTGCTGCGCACCGTGCCGCTGGCCGAGACATTGGTCATCACCGTGTTGTCCCAGTTGTAGCCCACCAGACCACCCACATAGGCCCAATAGTTCAGCACATTGCCCGATGCACTGGCGTTGGTGATGGCTCCGGAATAGTGGTAGCCGATCAACCCGCCGACACTGGTGTAAGTCGACGTCAAGCAGCCCGTGACATTGCCTGAGGCAGAAGCGTTGGTGACCGCTCCCCAGTTGTAGCCGACCAGGCCGCCCACGTAGTTGCCGCTGCCGGTGACGTTGCCTGTGGAGTCGGAGTCGGAGAGCCCGTAGTTGTTCCACTTTTCGCCAAACAGACCTCCCACTGAGTTGCTGTTGCCATTGCTGATGATGGTGCTGTTGAGGTTGTGCACGTTGCTGGCCGTCATCAAGGTGCGTCCCGCAATGCCACCGGTTTGTGCAAAACCCGTCACGGGGTTGTTGACGACCCAAGCGTCGCGGATCGTGCCGCTTTCGGTGTAGCCCACGATACCGCCGGCTGCTGAGCCGCTGCCAGTGAGGTTCACCGACCCATTGGCCGCCATGATGCCGGTGATGTTGGCTCCGTTGGCATAGCCCGAGAGGGTGCCAAAGTAATTCATGTTGAGGCCGGTGACGTTGGCTTTTTCAAACCGGACGTCTTGCACCACGGCACCGCCGCCCAATTGGGAAAACATGCCCGAGAAGCTGGCGCCGTTGCTGCGGATGCTCAGGTTGGTGACGGTGTGCCCCAAGCCCGCCAAGCTGCCGGTGAAGCTGCCATTGCGAACGTAGGTGTAGGGGTAGGGGTTGCCGATGCCTGTGCCGTTGTCTTGTCCTGCCACGCCTGGCAGCAAAAAGCTGGTTGCATCTATGTCGGTGCGCAGTGCGTAATTGCCAGTGGCCAAAGAGGTGTTGAGCTCTGCCAGTGTGGTGATGAAGGTGTAATTTTTGAGGTTGGCGCTGTTGGTGCCGTCTTGTGTGGTGAAGGTCTGACCCGAGGCACCGCTGAATTGCAGGCGTCCAGCAAACCCACTGCTGCTCAGGCCAAAGCCGTAATAGCCCACGTTGTTGCCCCCACCCGTGGCTTGGCTGGTTTTGATGGCAATGCTGCTGTTGGCATTGTTGATGTAGACGGGGGCCAAGATGTTGACCGATGTCGTGCCGGACAAGGTCAGCGTGGCGCCATTGCTCCAATTGGTGTAAGTCGACGAGGCATTGTTGGCGATGGTGACGTTGCCGCCAAAGTAGCTTTGGTTACCGGTGATGCTGATGTTGGCGAGGCTGTCGAGGGTGATGTTGGCCGTGGCCCCTGTTTTGCCCACGCTCAATGCGCCCAAGCTGCCGCCGCCCGTGCTGAACAACAAGTCGGTGCTGGTGGTCACCGTGCTGTTAAAGCCGGTGGCGCCGGCTGCGGTGCTGTGCTCAATGGCCAAGGTGCCAGCACCGCTGATGCTGGCTTGTGCGGCAATCGCCCTGGGGTTGGCGACTGTCAAGGTCAGCGTTCCAGCGCTGATCGTGGTCGCACCCTGGGTGGCGTTGCCAAAGTGGGGGGTGGCATCGGTGATGGTCAGGTTGCCAGTGCCGCTTTTGGTGAAGGTGCCCGTGCTGGCCGCCACGGTGGCCAAGGTGACGTTTTGGCCATTGGTGTCAAACGCATAGGCCTGGCTGGCGCTGGTGTTGAAGCGCGACGAATAGTCCACTGTGTTGGTGGCGCTGAACTGCAAGGCCCCGCCCGTGAAAAAGATTTGCCCTGACGGACCTATGGCATTGGTCGCATTGTTTGCACTGGCGCTGGCGTGGTCCAGCCTGAGTTTGCCGCCTGCCAAGGTGGTGCTGCCGGTGTAGGTGTTGGCACCCGCCAAGCCCCAAGTGCCTGCGCCGTCTTTGACCAAACCGCCAAGGGTGGTGTTGAGCACGCTGTTGACGCTGCCGCCTGTGCCGCCGCCGAGAGTGAGCACATTGTTGCCACCCGCGATGCTGCTGCTGAGGGTGATGTTGCCGCTGTTGCCTGAAATGGTGGCAGCACCCGCCAAGGTGATGTTTTGGCTGAGTGCGACGGTGGACGTGTTGCTGTTGGCAATGGCACCCATGCCGCCCGATCCTGAACCACTGATGCTCAGGTTTTCTTGGGTGCTGAGGTTCAAGCCGTTGAGGTCGAGCGTGCCGCCACTGGTCACGAGGGTGCTACCCGCTGTGGTGCCCAGCGGCGTGTTGCCGCCAGTGCCCACAGACCCTAGTTTGAGCACGCCGGCGTTGATGTTGGTGTACCCCGTGAAGGTGCTGTTTCCAGAGACCGTCCAAGTGCCCGCGCCCGTTTTGTTGAGCTGGCCGCTTCCGGTTCCCAGCACACTGGCCAAGGTGCCGCCTTGTGCACCGTCCAAGGTCAGGTTCAAGCCCGCGCCAGTGATGGTGCCGGTGTTACTGAGGTTGATGGCCCCAGTACCCCCTGTGATGGTGGTGCTGGCACCCAAGGTGATCAGCCCCGAATAGGTGGCCGTGGATGCGCCGGTGTTTTTCAAGGCACCGTCATTGGCGACGCCTGTGCCGCTCAAGGTCAGAGCTTCGCTGGTGGCGAGGCTCCAACCGTTGAGGTCGAGCGCAGCGCCAGCAGCCACGATGGTGCCCGCAGCGTTGGTGCCCAAGGGGCTGTTGGCCCCAGAGCCAGCCGCCCCGAGTTGGATCGTGCCCGCGTTGATGTTGGTGACACCGCTGTAGCTGTTGGCCCCACTCAAGGTGGTGGTGCCGGTGCCTGCTTGCGTCAAGCTGCCTGAGCCCGCCAAGATGGCCGACACGGTGGCGGCATTGCCCACCGTGTTGTTGAAGGTGTAGCCCGTTGCGGTCAAAACGCCCGTGGTGCCAGTGATGCTGCCGCCCGTACTTCCAATGGTGACGGCCCCTGTGCTGATGCTGTTGCTGCCTAAATTCAGTGTGCCGCCGTTGACAGTGAGCGCTGCACTGCTGTTGCCCAAAGCGCTGGCACTTCCTACGTTCAAGGTGCCGCCAGTCACCGAGGTGCCGCCGCTGTAGGTGTTGGTGCCAGACAGTGTTTCGCTGCCCGCAGCCAGCGTCAGGCCACCCGTGCCGCCGATGACGCCTGCATAAGTGCCCGATGCATTGCTCAGCGTGAGGCTTTTGCTGCCAAGCACTACACCAGTGGTTGCAGAGGAGGTGCCTGTCAAAGAGACCAGGGTCGCCCCGCTGGTGGTGCCCGAAATATCCACAACACCAGCGCCGGAGCTTGCCACGCTCGACGAGCTGGCGATGCTGCCTGAGCCAGACAGCGCCAGCGTGCCGTTGCTGATGGTTGTGGTGCCGATGTAGCTGTTGGCACCCGTGAACTTCAACGTGCCCGTACCCGTTTTTGTGACGGATGCACCTTTCAAGCTGGAATAGTCGTTGATGATTCCAGACATCCATAAATTGTTGCTGACGTTAAAAGTCAGCGAGCCACTTGGGCCACTCACCAACGTTGCGGGTGCTGCAAATATGTTGTCGACAGTACCAATAGACGTGACGATCCTGGCCGCACGATCACTTCCGAATTTCATGGCATACGATGAACTGCTAGAACTTACTTGCGCAGCAACACCATTGCTTGAATCAAGCGTGATGTTTCCGAAATACGAAATACTGTCCTGGCTTGGATTGGAGTTATTGAATAACAACTGCCCACCGCCATACACGTAGACGGAGGTGTTGGATGAAGCGGAGAAAATACTTCCTCCATCGAATTGCAATACACCACCATTGACGGTGTAGGCCTTGCCTGCATTGGAGGATTCAAAGCCGAAATTGGATGCTATTTCCAACTTCCCAGAGTTCACGGTGGTGGTGCCGTTGTAGGTGTTATTTCCGTTCACCTTGGTTGCACCCGAACCCGATTGGATGAGTGCACCTGTGCCCGAGATCACACCCGAAGCGGTGAGGTTGCCGCTCTGCGCAAAAGTCAGCGTGCCGTTATTGCTCACCGCGTTTGCAAAGCTCGACCCCGTTGCCTGGTTGAGCATCAGCGTTGCGCCACTGGCCACGTCCACCGCGCTCGACGCATTGAGCGAGCCCGATGTGCCGTCGCCAACTTGCAGCATGCCGCCACTGACCGTGGTGTTGCCGGTGTAGGTGTTGCTGCCCGTGAGGGTCAAGATGCCGGTGCCGCTTTTGGTCAGGCTACCGCTGCCACTGAAAATACCTTCAAAATTTCTAGCGCCATTGCCTCCGCCGGTGCTCAAGTTCAAGTTCAGTGCATTGGCTCCGCTGTGACCGATGGTGACGCCCGCATCCACTTTGATACGGTTGATGGCGTCAAGCGTCAAGGTGGATGCGGCACCCGATGTTTTGATGATGTTGTCTTGCACATAGATGTTGCCAAGTTCAACCGTGCCATTGGTCGTCGTGTCTGTCGCGCTGGTGCTGATGGTGACATCTCCAGCATTCAAGGCCGTGACCAGCGTGCTTGCACCGATGCCACTGGTCGTTTGGGCGGCAGTGCCTGAACTGATGGTGAAGTCGGTGGGGTCGATCAGCCAAGTGCCTGACTTGCCTTTGGGGGCGAAGGTGGTGACGGTGGTGTTGTTTTGAATGACAACTTGAGACCCTGAGGTTTCAATGAATCCACCGTTGCCACCCAAATCTCCGCCCTTGGCTGAGAGCGTGCCGCCAATTTCAGCGCTGCTGTTGGCGTTGCTCAAATCGGCGATGGCCGTGATGGTTCCGCCTTGTCCTGTGCTGTTGGGGGCTGCATCGGCTTGCAGGGTGCCGGTGTTGACCACGCGTTGGCTGGCGGACAGTCGAATCACCCCTCCGTTGTCCACCAAGCCGGTGGCTTGTACGACACCTGAGTTTTTGACGATGCCGCTTTGCAGCTGGTTGGCGGCTTGTGCCGACAAAATGATCAGGCCACCCGGTGCTTGCACGGCTTGACGGTTTTCCACCAAGGCTGCGATGGTGGCAGGAGCCACCAAGATGTTGGTCAGTCGGTTTTGTTTGTCAAATTCGAGTTCAAACGTTTCACCCGCAGCCATGACCACAGTGCCGAGTTTGGCCACGACCAACCCGCTGTTGCGCACCTCCGGTGCCAGCAAGGCGATGTAGCCCGCCAGGCCTGCAGAGATGGCGCCTTCGTTGATGATTTTTCCGGTGGCCCCATCGCGGGTGTACTTCATGATGCCAGCCATGAAGTCGGTGTCGCTGATGCCGTGGGTGGTGGCGGTGAACGCGCTGGTATCGACCGACGCCGTGGGCGAGAAATACACGCCCGACGGGTTGGACATGATCACTTGCCCGTTGGCGTTGATTTGCCCATAGATTTGTGAAGCAGAGTTGCCCAAGATGCGGTTGAGCAAGACGCTGCTGCTGCTGGGCTGCGTGATGTTGACCTTGGCCTGTGAGCCCACATTGAAGCTTTGCCAGTTGATGGCGGCGCGCTGGCTGTTTTGCGTGATGGCCATGCTGCCACCAGACTGCGCGATGCTGGCGCTGCCAGCGCTGACTTGGCCGCCCATAGGCAACTGGGCAGGAGCCAGTGTTTGCGCGAAAGCAGCGCTCCAACACAAGCCTGCGCTCGCCAAAGCGGCCCACATCGTTTGCAACGCAAGGTCTAGGTTGCTTGCTGTCACTGCGCAAACGCGAGCGCGCGCCGTGCCTTTGCCGCAGGATTTGGCTACCTCTGCAACCGCGACAAAAGTCTGGGTGTTCTTATTCCAAAGGACGCGGTGGATCTTGTTCATGACTTACCGCCCCACCTTTTGCTGCCAGGCTTGCGTGGTTTTTGAGCGATCGCGTCTTGACCTTCGAGAATCGCGTCGACCCATCCATCGAAAAGGGTGCAATGCGCGAATCGCCGAAAAAATATAGAATCGCTGAAAATTCAGCAAAAGTGATTAAAATACCCATTAAATTCAGAATAATGAATTGAAATTAAAAATTAATTAAATTCATTATAAACAATAAAAATGATATTTTTATTGTTTAGATAGTTAAATATTCGAAAAGTAGCCTTCTAGCTCGGCGAATAGTTGAATAAAAAAAGCCGCTGCACGCGTGTGCTGTCTTCACGAAATATTCATGCAGTAATTCTTAGGCTGGGACGAGAACTTTGTTTTTATAAACGAGAGCGCTAGCAATACGGCGTAGCTCATATGTGCCGCAGCCGACTTATTGGGCCCTGACTCCATTGAGCGAGCTGCCGGTGGTTTTTTTGACCGTTTAGATGTGACTTGAAGTCAAGGCAAGCTTTGCACCGGCAGCGTCTGAAAAACTCAGGCTTTTGGTCGCCACATCTTGAACAGGTTTTCTGGCCCCACGGTGAAGTAGTCCGCCGGACCGCCGCCGCGCAGCACATGACCAGAGCTGGCGGTGTCGTACACGCCGTCCTTGAGCAAGCGCTCATCGATGTGCACGCCCACCACTTCACCCAACACCAGCCAGGTGGGCACTTTTTCGCCATTGATGCCTTCGAGCTGCAAGATTTGCGTGCAACGGCATTCAAACGACACCGGGCTTTCGGCCACGCGCGGCACCTTCACCACACGTGACGCTACCGGCGTGAGATGGGCCAATTCAAACTCGTTCACGTCAGGGGCCACCGGGGCGCAGGTTTGGTTCATCTGATCGGCCAGCGGGCGCGTCACCAGGTTCCACACAAATTCACCGGTTTCTTGCACATTGCGCAGCGAGTCTTTGGCGCCAATGCTGGAGAAACCCACGATGGGGGGAATGTAGTTGAAGGCGGTGAAAAAACTGTAGGGTGCCAGGTTCAACACGCCTTGGGCACTTTGGGTGGACACCCAACCAATCGGTCGTGGACCGACGATGGCGTTGAACGGGTCATGCGGCAGGCCGTGGCCGAGGCGGGGTTCGTAGAAATGGGTCATGCGATGGTGTGTTGGCTGGCAATATCTTCATTGTGCCCGGGCGTGAGCGCAACGTTTGTCACCGAAAATACAAACTTCTATTTTTGAGTGGATATGTGATGGCGTTTTCATTGGAAAAATTTGAGTCTCTTGCCTACAGCCGAGACCGCGAATTGGGCATGCGAGAGCTGTTGGCATTGCTGCAAGACTTGGATGCCAACTATGGCAATGTGAGTGACCAGTTCAAGGCGCAGCCCTTGCAGTCGGTGTCCGATCTAGACCTCAACCAGCACATCTGGACACGCGCTGCCGCCGCCGCTTCTTGCTTGTTGGCCGATTCGCAATTGTTTTTCGCCCCTGAGTGGCGTCAAAACGTGTTGGCCCACCACCGTTGGTTGTCGACACTGTTTGCCGCTACGCCGTTTCGTAATGCAGACCATGTGATGCGTGCGCTCAATGCACGCACAGGCGATCAAAAGTCTGACCTGCATCAGTTGCAAATTGATCCAGCCGATCTGTTGAAATTTTGCTTGCTCTATTCGCCTGAATCTGAAGTGCCGCTGGACCTCGATGCCTTGTGGGAGGCGGACAAGGTCATGGCCGCAGGTCTGTGCTTGGTGTTGTTGTCACCGCGTTTTTTAGGGTCTCCGGCAGCACACAGCAAGCGAGAACAAATCTTGCCTTGGTTGGGCCAACGCTTGGAGCAGATTGACGACATCGAACAACTGCCCTTGGGTGTGATGCACGACTTGTACATGCATTGCAGCTATGCAGACCGTGCCGACAAGCACGACATCAAAAAAGCCATCAACAGTTTGATTCGACGCAAACTCATGGTGAACGGTTTTCACGACTGGGCACCGGACGAGTTCGCGTCTCTCAAGCCCGCCCCTCAAAAGCCGGTGCTGCTGGTGGTGCTGGAGTGGTTCACCAGCGGGCACTCGATTTACCGCACCCACTCACTCACCATGGAGGCTGCACGCGAGCACTTCCATGTGGTAGCCATGGCCTATGACAACTGCACCGACGAGATCACCCGCAAAGTGTTCGATGACGTGGTGATTATCCAGCGGCACCACAGCTTGCTGGACCAACTCAAACATATCCAGAAAGAAGCGCAGCAGCGCAATGCCAGCATTTGTTACATGCCCAGTGTGGGCATGTTCCCCCTCACCATGTGGTTAGCCAATTTGCGCGTGGCCCCTTTGCAAATGATGGCCTTGGGCCATCCTGCCACCTCCCATTCGCAATCCATCGACTATGTGGTGGTGGAAGAGGATTACGTGGGCAGCGATGCCTGCTTCAGTGAAAAACTCCTCAAGCTGCCCAGCGACGGCATGCCTTACCGCCCGTCTGCGGCTGCGGCGGGGTTGAAGGTGATTGCCAAGCCCCGTCTCAAACCCGATGTGGTGTTGATTGCCATGTGTGCCACCACCATGAAACTCAACCCCAGGTTCTTGCACACTTGTGCGCGCATCGTGCATGAGAGTGCGGTGCCGGTGCACTTTCACTTCTTGATCGGGCAAGCGCAAGGCCTGACCTATCCCAATGTGCAGCGTGTGGTGGCGCAGTTTTTAGGTCGCCACGCCACGGTCTACCCGCACCAACACTACACCGCGTACATGGACGTGATTGCCGGGTGCGACATGTTCATCAACCCGTTCCCCTTTGGCAACACCAACGGCATCATCGACACCATCAGCGCTGGCATCGTGGGGGTGTGCAAAACAGGTCCTGAGGTGCATGAACACATCGATGAAGGACTGTTTCGCAGACTGGGTTTGCCCGATTGGTTGATCGCCCAATCCGAAGACGACTATGTTCGTGCAGCCGTGCGTTTGGCCAACAACCACGAAGAGCGGTTTGCTTTGCGCCAGCAGTACACCGGAGCCGACAAAGTGACTGTGCTGTTTGAGGGGCGGGCCCACATCATGGGTGAGAAGTTCTTGCAATGTCTCGCTTCCTTGTAAATCTGCTCCAGCCCGAGCGAGCCACCCATGTGGTGGATGTGGGGGCCAATCCTGTGGATGGGGACCCACCCTACAAAGCCATGTTGCTGCAAGGCCTGTGCACGGTCACGGGCTTTGAGCCACAAGCGCAAGCCCTGGCTGAGTTGAACCGGCGCAAAGGCCCCCATGAGACATACCTTCCGTATGCCATTGGTCACGGTGGCCCCGCAGAGTTGAATATTTGCCGCTATTCAGGTTGGACAAGTTTGCTCAAACCGCGTGCGGCTGCGTTGGAGGTGTTTCCCCAATTTCAATCCAATGCCACGGTCGAGTCTGTGCTTGCCCTGCACACCCAGCGTTTGGACGATGTGGCTGAACTCACTGCGTTTGACATGCTCAAAATCGATGTGCAAGGCGCAGAGCTGGATGTCTTTCAAAGCGGTGTGGAAAGACTCAAGCAAGCGGTGGTGATTCAAACCGAAATGTCATTCATCGCCTTGTATGAGCAGCAGCCCACCTTTGGGGCCATTGACCAAGTGCTGCGCGGCATGGGCTTTGTGCCCCACTGTTTTGCACAGATCAAGCATTGGCCCATCGCGCCTTTGTCGGCATCCAACATCAGCCCCAACGGGCCACGCCTGAACCAGTTGTTAGAGGCGGATATGGTCTATGTCAAAGACTTTGTTCAGCCCGTGACCATGGACAACGAGCAACTCAAGCATCTGTGTTTGTTGATGCACCATGGCTACCAAAGTTTTGATTTGAGTGCCCGTTGCATCGACCTGTTGTTGCAACGCGGTGCGCTGCCGACGGACGCACTTGAGCGGTATGTGGCCTATCTCAACAACGGGGCTTGAATCAACGCCAATTTCAGCGCCGCAGCATGCCTTTGGTTTCGATGAAGCTGATGACTGTTTGCAAGCCGTCGAGGGTGCGCAAGTTGGTCATGACATAAGGCTTGACGCCTTTGGGCGAGGCGCGCATGCGTTGGGTGTCGGCTTCCATCACCGACAGGTCAGCGCCCACATAAGGGGCCAGATCGGTTTTGTTGATGACAAACAAATCGCTCTTGGTAATGCCGGGCCCGCCTTTGCGTGGGATTTTTTCGCCGGCAGCCACATCGATCACATAGATGGTCAAGTCGCTCAGCTCAGGGCTGAAAGTGGCGGCCAGGTTGTCGCCGCCGCTCTCGACAAACACCACGTCGGCATTGGGAAAGTCGACCAGCATGCGGTCGATGGCTTCGAGGTTGATGGACGCATCTTCGCGAATGGCGGTGTGCGGGCAGCCACCAGTCTCCACCCCCATGATGCGCTCGGCAGGCAGCGCGCCACTCACCGTCAGCAAGCGCTGGTCTTCTTTGGTGTAGATGTCGTTGGTGATGGCCACTAAGTCGTACTGCTCGCGCATGGCTTTGCACAGCATTTCCAGCAAGGTGGTTTTGCCCGAGCCCACAGGCCCGCCGATGCCCACGCGCAGCGGGGGGAGTGGTTTGGTGCGGTTGGCGATGTGGTGCAGTGTGCTCATGATCTAAACAGTCTGGAGTATTGGGTTTCGTGTTGCGCTGACAGGATGGCCAGCATGGGAGAAAACGCTTGGCGTGTGTCGTCGGTGACTTGCATGGCATGCGCCACGGCCGGTGCGATGTGTTGGGCGAGTTGCGCCAAGATGCGTTGGCCGGAGTTTTGCCCCAAGGGCACCGATTTGAGGGCGGCTTGCACCATGTTCTCCGCCCAGCCAAAGGCATAGGCTTGCAGGCATTGGTCCAGCGGTGCGCCAGTGCGTGAGAGGGCCAGGCCAAACATCAAGGGGTAGGTGGGCACCAGTCGGTTGCACAGGGCCACGGTGTCGGCATCGATCTGGTCTTGGTTGCGCAACCACTCCAGCATGGAGCGGCCCATTTGTTCGGCTTGCAAACGCAACTCCGCACTCTCGCGTGTGGCGTGCACCCATTGGCTCAAGGTGGCGAGGCGTTCAACGTCGTGGTGTTGCCAGGCTGTGACCATTTGGGCCAACACTGCCATGTCGCCACGCGACTGGGTGAGGTGCAGCTGGTGCACCAACCACTCGGCGGCACTGTGCTCGTCGTGCACCAGCCCGTGATCGATGGCGGCCTCTAAACCTTCGGAATACGAAAAGCCGCCAATGGGCAGCGCAGGTGAGGCCAGCCAGATGAGTTGCAACAGTGGGGGTGTGGCGGCCGCGCTGATTGCAGGTGCGCTGGGATCAGTGCGCATGCGGATGGTCGTGGTCGCAGTGGGTGTGATCATGCCCATGGTCATGCGTGCCGTGTGCATGGTCATGGCTGTGCGTGCCATGTGTGTGCCCCGCATGTGCATGTGCTGCATGCGCATGGCCTTGGCTGCTGTAAGCGCCGCCTTCGGGTTCAAACGCTTCTTGCACCGTGACCACGGTCATGTGCATGGCGCGCAGCATGTCGGCCAGCACGTGGTCGGGTTCAATCTTCAGGTGGTCGGGTTGCAACTCAATGGGCACGTGGCGGTTGCCCAGGTGGTAGGCCGCACGTGTGAGGTCAAACGGCGAGCCGTGCTCGGTGCAGGCGGTGATGCGCAGCACCTCTTGGGGCGCAGCCACCACGCGAATCAGCGAGCCGTCTTCGGCCACCAGCACATCGCCACCGCGCACCAAGGTACCACGGGGTAAGAAAACACCCACCGCGCGACCCGTGGAGTCGGTGGCGTCGAAGCGGCTTTTTTGCCGCACGTCCCAGTCGAGTTCCACCGTGGGCGCACGTTTGACCAAGGCAGAGGCCAGGCCTTTGCCACCTGAAATGCATTTGGAGATTTGGAGCATCAGAACAAAAAGTAGCGTTGTGTCATGGGCAGGCTCACCGCAGGTTCGCAGGTCAGCAGATGACCATCGGCGCGCACGGCGTAGGTTTGAGCGTCAACTTCCATGCGCGGTGCATAGTCGTTGTGGATCATGTGGCGCTTGCCCACGGTGCGGATGTTTTTCACGGCGCTCAAGGTTTTGTGCAAACCAAAACGTCCGCCAATGCCAGCGGCCAATCCGGCTTGCGACACAAAGGTGAGCGAGCCACGTGCCAAGGCGCCGCCATAGGCACCAAACATGGGGCGGTAGTGCACCGGTTGGGGCGTGGGGATGGAGGCGTTGGGGTCACCCATGGCGGCCATGGCAATGAAGCCGCCTTTCAAGATGACGGCAGGTTTGACGCCAAAGAAGGCGGGTTTCCAGATCACCAGATCGGCCCATTTGCCCACTTCGATGCTGCCCACTTCGTGGCTGATGCCGTGAGCAATCGCGGGGTTGATGGTGTATTTGGCCAGGTAGCGCTTGACGCGAAAGTTGTCGTGACGGTCGTTGTCGCCCGGGAGTTTGCCGCGTTGCAATTTCATTTTGTGGGCGGTTTGCCAAGTGCGAATGATCACCTCACCCACGCGGCCCATGGCTTGGCTGTCGGAGCTGAACATGCTGATGGCGCCCAGGTCATGCAAGATGTCTTCGGCGGCAATGGTCTCTTTGCGGATGCGGCTTTCAGCAAATGCCAAGTCTTCGGCAATCGACGGGTCGAGGTGGTGGCAGACCATCAGCATGTCGACGTGTTCGTCCAGCGTGTTGATGGTGTAGGGCCGCGTGGGGTTGGTGGAGGAGGGCAACACATTGGCCTCGCCCACCACTTTCAAAATATCGGGCGCATGGCCACCGCCCGCACCTTCGGTGTGGAAGGTGTGGATGGTGCGGCCTTTGAACGCGGCCACGGTGTCTTCCACAAAGCCCGATTCGTTGAGGGTGTCGGTGTGGATGGCCACTTGGGTGTCGGTGGCCTCGGCCACGTTCAGGCAGTTGTCAATGGCCGCCGGTGTGGTGCCCCAGTCTTCGTGCAGCTTGAGGCCAATGGCCCCGGCGTTGATTTGTTCGTGTAAGGCATCGGGCAAGGCCGCGTTGCCCTTGCCCAAAAAGCCCAGGTTCATGGGGAAGGCGTCAGCGGCTTGCAGCATGCGCTCCAGGTTCCAGGCCCCGGGTGTACAGGTGGTGGCGAAGGTGCCTGTCGCCGGGCCGGTGCCGCCGCCGATCATGGTGGTGACACCGCTGGTCAGCGCTTCTTCAATTTGCTGTGGCGCGATGAAGTGGATGTGGGTGTCGATGCCGCCCGCGGTGACGATGTTGCCCTCGCAGCTGATGACTTCTGTGCCCGGGCCAATCACGATGTCCACACCGGCTTGGGTGTCGGGGTTGCCGGCTTTGCCAATGGACACGATGCGCCCACCCTTGAGGCCAATGTCGGCTTTGACGATGCCCCAGTGGTCCAGGATCAGCGCGTTGGTGAGCACGGTGTCCACCGCGCCGCCAGCTTGCGGGCCTGAGCCTGTGCCATCGCGTGTGCGTTGGCTTTGAGCCATGCCGTCGCGGATGGTTTTGCCGCCGCCAAATTTAACTTCTTCGCCATAACCACCAGCGCGCAGGGTGAAGTCTTGTTCGACTTCAATCACCAAATCGGTGTCAGCCAGACGAACCCGGTCGCCCACGGTGGGGCCAAACATTTCCGCGTAAGCGCGTTTGCCAATCGTTGCCATCAGTGTTGTCCTTTGACAGGGGCGTCAACAGCGCCGTTGACCAAGCCGCGAAAACCAAACACTTGGCGGTCACCGCCCAGATCGACCAACTCCACCGTGCGCTGTTGACCAGGCTCGAAGCGCACCGCAGTGCCCGAGGCAATGTTCAGGCGCATGCCATGTGCCGCCGTGCGGTCAAAGCCCAAGGCGCCATTGGTTTCGGCAAAGTGGTAGTGCGAGCCCACTTGGATAGGGCGGTCGCCGGTGTTTTGCACCACCAAGGTCAGCGTGCGCCGTCCGGGGTTGAGCGTGTGTTCGCCCTCATCGATGAAGAGTTCTCCGGGTGTCATGTGCGCCTCGCTTTATTTGCCACGGCCCGTGAACCACCACAGCAAAGCAGCGACAGCGGCAGCTGCCACAAAGCCCACCACATCGGTGGCGTGGTAGTGCGATGCGCCTTCTATGCCATGGCCTTCATGGGCCCAGGCGTTGAGGCTGAGTGCGCTCAGCAGAGAAAGAAGTTTGTTCATGGGGGCAGCTCCACAGCGTGTGACACGCAGCAAAAAACAAGGTCAAAGAATGGGTTGGTGCACGGTCACCAGCTTGGTGCCGTCGGGGAAGGTGGCTTCCACCTGTATGTCAGGAATCATCTCGGCCACACCGTCCATCACGTCGGCACGGGTCAAGACGCTGCGGCCTTCACTCATGAGTTGGGCCACGGTTTTGCCGTCGCGTGCGCCCTCCATCACGGCGGCACTGATCAGGGCCACGGCTTCGGGGTAGTTGAGTTTCAAGCCGCGTGCTTGGCGCCGTTCAGCCAGCAGCGCGGCGGTGAAGATCAGGAGTTTGTCTTTTTCGCGAGGTGTGAGTTCCATGGTTTTTTCCTTGCAACTTGTGTGCCCTATTGTCCGTCTGAGTTGTGACGCAAATGTGCATGCTTTGGTGCGAAAAGTCCGACATGGTGCGTCATAGGATGCACCCAATCTGTGCGTTGACTGTTTGAAAGGGGGTGTGGCGGTCGAACTTGGTGCGCATCACCGAGCTGTGTGGGAATGAAGCCGGCTCTTTATAGAAGTTGGAATTTTCTTTAGGGAAAAAGTGTGCTGGCACGGGCTTTGCAAAAGGTGAAAGAGCGCGTCGAGTTGGTCCCGCGTGATGAACTTTCTAATTTGGAGTGAACCCCATGATGAATCGTCGAGGAAACCTCAAGGCCCTGGCCGCAGCCGCAGCGCTGTCGGTGGGATCGTTTGCCGTTGTGCCGCAAGCCTTTGCCGCAGACACCATCAAGGTGGGCGTGCTGCACAGCCTG
>NZ_NESA01000002.1 GCF_002778315.1 Limnohabitans sp. JirII-31
GACCCTGAAAGTCAGCGAGCCGCCCAAGCGCAGCGCGGGCATCAAAGTGGCCGACGTGGCCGCTCTGGTGGACAAGCTCAAAAACGACGCCAAAGTTATCTAAGCACACGCAGAACCGATCAAGGACCACACACCATGACATCTCTCGTCATTGCAGAACACGACAACGCCAGCATCAAGGCGTCTACCCTCAACACCGTCACCGCAGCCCTGACCATGGGCGGTGACGTGCACGTGCTGGTCGCGGGCCACCACGCAGCGGGCGCAGCAGCAGCCGCAGCCCAAATTGCTGGCGTGGCCAAAGTGCTGCACGCCGATGGCGCCACCCTGGCCGACGGCCTGGCAGAAAACGTGGCCGCCCAAGTGCTGGCTGTGGCAGCCAGCTACAGCCACATTCTGTTTCCGGCCACCGCAGGTGGCAAAAACGTGGCACCCCGCGTAGCTGCGCTGTTGGATGTGGGGCAAATCAGCGACATCACCCGCGTGGACAGCCCCGACACCTTTGAGCGGCCCATTTATGCGGGCAACGCCATGGCCACGGTGCAGTCGACAGACGCCACCAAGGTGATCACCGTGCGCACCACAGGCTTTGATGCGGCAGCCGCCACCGGTGGCTCCGCCAGCACCGACAGCGTGGCGGCAGTGGCTGACTCGGGCCAAAGCAGCTTTGTGGGGCGTGAAGTCACCAAGAGCGACCGCCCTGAGTTGACCGCGGCCAAGATCATTGTGTCGGGTGGCCGCGCTTTGGGCAGCGCTGAAAAGTTCAACGAAGTGATGACGCCGCTGGCCGACAAGCTGGGCGCGGCCTTGGGAGCCAGCCGTGCGGCGGTGGACGCGGGCTACGCGCCCAACGACTGGCAGGTGGGCCAAACGGGCAAGATCGTGGCACCGCAGTTGTATGTGGCGTGTGGCATCAGTGGGGCCATTCAACACTTGGCGGGCATGAAAGACAGCAAGGTGATCGTGGCGATCAACAAAGACCCCGAGGCACCGATCTTCAGCGTGGCGGACTTTGGCCTGGAGGCCGACTTGTTCACCGCTGTGCCCGAGCTGGTCGCAGCGCTGTAAGTGGGGTAGCTCGGTGGTGTAATTCACCGCTATGTCATCTTCTCGTTCGTCTTTGGCGGTCCGTTGGACGTGGCTGCGCCGCCTTTGGCCTGCGGCCCTCAGCACCACGCCGCAAGAGCGCTTGCGTGCGCTGGCAGGTTTGGGTCTGGGGGTGTTGGTCACTGCTTGGGTCAGCCACTGGCTGGCTGGCACCGCTGGCTTGTGGTTGGTCGCACCCATTGGGGCCAGCGCCTTGCTGGTGTTTGCCGCGCCGTCGAGTCCTTTGGCACAGCCTTGGGCAGTGGTAGGGGGTAACACTTTGTCAGCGTTGGTGGGGGTGGCGTGTGTCAGCCTCATGCCTGACCCCACCCTGGCAGGGGCGTTGGCGGTGACCTTGGCCTTTGCCTTGATGACGGTGTTGCGTTGCTTGCACCCCCCAGGTGGTGCGGTCGCTTTGCTGGTGGTGTTGAGCCAAAGCCATGCCTGGTCGTTTGCACTGTTTCCCGTCCTCACCAACTCTTTGCTGCTGGTGTGGGTGGGGGTGGTCTACAACAGCTGGACGGGGCACCCCTATCCGCACCAGCAAATGGCACAACCGTCGGTGTCTGAAGACAACGGCGCGGTGAGCCGTTTCACGCGTGCCGATTTGGACACGGCACTGGCGCACTACAACCAAGTGCTGGATGTGAGTCCTGATGATTTGATTGACTTGTTGCGTCACGCCGAGTCCGCCGCTTACCAGCGGACTCTGGGGGAGTTGCGTTGCCAAGACATCATGACACCCAACCCCACGGTGGTGGAGTTTGGCACCGCCTTGCGTGAAGCCTGGGATTTGATGCGCCGCCTCAACATCAAAGCGCTGCCTGTGATCGACAAGGCGCGCCGTGTGGTGGGCATCGTGACGGTGGCCGATTTTTTGCGTCATGCGCGGCTGGATGAACACACCGGGTTGGCGGGGCGTTTGCACAGCATGCTCAAGCCCTCAGGCCTGGTCGAGACCGAGCACGCCGAGGTGGTGGGCCAGATCATGACGCGTCAGGTGCGTGTGGCCAGTGCCTCGCGCCATGCGGTGGATTTGTTGCCGCTGTTTTCAACGGCGGGTCACCACCATCTGCCCATCATTGACGAACACCAGCGCTTGGTGGGTATCTTGACGCAGACCGATTTGGTCAAAGCTCTGGGGCGTGCAGTGCAGCCGCCTTTGCAGGCCTGAGGTCACATCAAGACCGAAAATGCCACAGCCCCCACGGGCGATGCCCAGTGGTCCACCAGTTCGGCCACCATGGTCCGTGTGGTGCGCAGTTGCGCACCTGAACGGTCCAAATAGCGCCATGCCAAGGCTTCGTCGATGGCGTGGCCTGCGCCACAAGCATCTTGCATGACATGAACTTCAAACCCGTGGTCCAGTGCCTGGATGGCCGGCCCTACAAGATGGCTTTCTGTAGTTGCGCCCGCGATCACAAAATGGCGTTTTTGGGTGGCAAGACAAGCCTGTTTGAAACATGGGCCGTCCCATGTCGTCATCACATGGCTGTGGTGACGGCCTGTGGGGTGAGCTGAGTTTTGAGGACGCAGGCAGATGATGGGCATGCCTGTGCCGATGGCAAATTGATGCAAAACGCAGGTGTTGTGTTTGAGTGCTTGCAAAGACGTTTGACCGTGCCATACAGGGTGGTTGGTTGGCTCATCGATCAAGATCAAGGCGGTGTTGCCGATGTCGGGTGACTGTGTGGTGGTGTGTTGCATGAACGATGTCCTCAAGGCCGCTGCGGGGGGAGCGTTGGCTGAAGGGCGGCAATGCGCTGCAGCCCTTGGTGCAGTGCTTCGCGCGAGGTGTGGACCGAGTGCGGCCCGAGCACCAAGTGGTAGGGATGTTGGGCAGCAGAGCCCAACAGGAAGGTGCAATCGCCCAGTGCAGTGAAAGTGATCGGGTCATGGCCTGCCTCAAACATCGCGAGCTCTGAATGCAAGCGTTCGTCGTTGGCTTGCAGGGTTCCGGTGCGTGCAAAGGTCCAAGCGAGGTCATGCGAGATGGGCGGTTGGTAGTGCCACGATTGCCCATTGTTCAACTGCACCCAGAAGTAGTTGGCGTCGATCGGTGCCTGTATGGGGCTGATGGCCTGACCGTACTGTCCCAGCAATACTGTCACGGGTCCGTCGACAGGAACTTCGCGCGCTTGGATGAAAGATGCGCTGGGCGCTTGGTGTTCATGAGCAGGGGGCAGCGCAAACCAGACTTGAAAACCTTGCGCAGCGTCGGTGTTCAAGGGCGTTGCACGGTGCCAGATGCCTGCACCTGCCACCATCCATTCGATGCCACCGCGGCGGACGATGTCGGTTTGTCCGCTGGAGGTTTGATGCTGGATGTCAAACGTCAGCGGGTAGGTGAGCGTGGCAATGCCAGAGTGTGGATGAAACCCAAATTGAGGTCCGGCACCACCTTCGATGTTCACATGGTCTAAGAACACAAAAGGTTTGAGCAGCGCACCCAAGTCGTTGGGGCTCATCAATCGGGTGATGGGGCCATGGCGTTGGCCTGAGGTGCGTGTGACGATGCGTCGTTGCATCATGGGGGTGTGCGTTGGCATGAAACGGGCTGCCTCAACGGCGCTTGAACGGGGGCAAACCAAACGGCGTGATAAGAATGGCCAAAAACCAAATCACGGGGCCACTGATGCTTTCCAGGCTGAAGGCAATCACGCCCGAGGTCACCATCGCCAGCAAAAAGGTCATGTCTGCAATGCCAATGATGGCCACGCCTAAAAAGTAGCCCAGCCATGAGGCTTGCGTCCAGATGAGCCAAGCCACCACGAGGCCCAAGACACCATAGCCACCGACGTCTAAGCAGAAGTTCAGCAGCAACTGGCCTTGCGCGTAGGCGGTGGCGGCGTCTTGGGTATGTTGGAAGGCGTTGTGGGGTACCCGGCTGCCGCCAACGACCATGTTCCAAAGGCCTGGCGTACCTTGGCTCAGGTATTGGTGGATGCCCTCGTAGCCCACCCAGATGTGCAAGATGGACCAAAGCAAAAAGAGCATGGCGCCAACTTTGGCGGCAGGTCCGGCAACAGGATGTGTGGCTGTATTCGTCATGAAAAGTCCTTGTAAATTCACGTCAGTGAATTGTCTTTTGCAACTTATATGGGATAAATATGCTTAAATGATTTTTATTGATGCATATGCGGAGTAATAAGACCGTGGAAATTTTCAAAAACATGCACGTGTTTGTAGAGGTCGCCAAGGGCAGCAGCTTTCGGCGTGCGGGCGATGTGTTGGGCATGCCCAGCTCCACCGTGTCACGCCGCATCGCCGAGTTGGAGCGTGAGGTGGGTTTACGCTTGTTCCATCGCACCACGCGGCGCGTGGATTTGACGGAGGCTGGCAAAACCTACTTCGACAACTGCCAGCGCATCGTGCAAGAGGCAGAGCTGGCCCACCTGGAGTTGGCCAGTTTGCATGCCAAGCCCAGTGGGTTGATTCGGGCGTCCATGCCGGTGGATTTCAGCGTGATGTACATCAGCAAGGTGTTGACTGAGTTTGGTGTGGTGTACCCAGACATTCAGTTTGCGTTAGACCTCAACCCAGGACAGTCGAATTTGCTGACCGACGGGGTCGACTTTGCCATCCGAATGGGCCCCCCCAAAGACAACCATTTGATTGCCAGACAGATGGCCACTTTGAAAACGGGTTTGTATGCGTCACCTGGGTATTTGGCGCAGCACGGCACGCCTGAACAGCCACAAGACTTGTTGGCTCACCAATGTTTACGCATGCGAGACGCGCCTTGGGTGTTGACGCGTGCCACAGATGGTCACAGCGAATCGGTGCGTGTTCACGGTCGTGTGATGGCCAACAACTTTGGAATGCTGCGCAATTTGGCTTTGGCGGGTGAGGGCATCATGATGAATGGCGAAAAAATGTTTCAGTCCGACCGTGACAGCCATGTGTTGGTGCGTGTCTTGCCAGAGTGGGACATGCCTTCGGTGCCGGTTTATGTCTTGACAGCGACGCGTTTATTGCCAGCCAAGGTGCGCGTCTTCATTGATTTTTTAATGACAAAAATCAACGACGTTGAATTGCCGGTGACGCCTTAGGTGCCGAGATGGCGCAGCACAATCTCAAGGACTTGCAACAGCACCAGCAACGCCAGGGGCGACAAGTCCACGCCACCGATTTGTGGGATGACGCGACGCAAAGGTTGCAACATGGGCTCGACCAATTGGCCCAAGGCATAGCCCACATCTGAACCAGCGCGTACCCACGACAGCATGGCATAGATGAGTACCAGCCACACCAGGCTGGAGAGGGCCAGGTTGAGCAACTCCAAGCACGACATGACCAGCAGGTCCACCCAATAGGGGATGTGCCCCATCATCAAACCCAGCAGCACAAATTTCGCCAGCACCAAGGCATAGGCGGCCAACAAACTGGCGGTGTCTAAGCGACCGATGGCAGGCACCGAGCGGCGCAAGGGCAGCACCAACCAGTTGGTCATGGCAAAGACAAACGGTGCCAGTGGGTTACCTGCACGCGCTGACAGGTTGATGCGCATGAGGTGCATGTACATGCGCAACAAGCAAGTGCCCGCCACCAAGCCCACGGCGACTTGCAGCAAGAGTGAGAAAATTTGAATCAGCATGCCGAGGAGTTTAGTGCCCTCAGGCAAAATTTCAGCCTACTCTTGTTGCGAAAGCCTCCCCATGAAACAACTGCCGCGCTTGATCTTTGCCAGTCGCTGGATTCAATTGCCTTTGTACCTGGGCCTGATTGCAGCGCAGGCCGTGTTTGTGTTCCATTTCTGGGTGGAGTTGGTGCACTTGGTGGAGGCCTCGTTTGGCAGCCAGACGGCCATCACCGCACTGGTCAACGCGATTGGCTACAAGTCCGACATCGCCATCACCCATTTGAACGAGTCGATCATCATGTTGGTGGTGCTGGGCTTGATCGATGTGGTGATGATCTCCAACCTGTTGGTGATGGTCATCGTGGGCGGCTACGACACCTTTGTCTCGCGCATGTACCTCGAAGACCACCCTGATGAACCCGAGTGGCTGAGCCACGTGAACGCGTCGGTACTGAAAGTGAAGTTGGGCACGGCCATCATTGGCATCTCGTCCATCCACTTGCTCAAGACCTTCATCAACGCCGCCAACTACGACGAAAAAGTGTTGCTGTGGCAAACCGTGATTCACATCACCTTCTTGTTGAGCGCTTTGGCGATTGCCTATGTCGACCGCTTGACCCGTCACACCCCCGACAGCCATTGACTTTGAAAGTGCCTCCGTGCCATTACCTGCTTCTCAACCCCGCACCCTGGCACACACCCGCCAAGTGAGTTACCAAGGCTTTCGCCGTGACGATGGCCTGTGGGACATCGAAGGCCATCTGTGCGACACCAAGCCGCAAGCGTTTCACATTCAAGGTGAGGGCACTTGGCAAGCCGATGAGCCGATCCATGACATGCGCATCCGCGTCACGGTGAATGCGCAGTTGGTCATTCAGGAGATTGCCGTCGCCATGGACAGCGTGCCGCACGGTGAATGCCCGCCAGCCCAAGAGCCCATGCAGCAGATGGTCGGTTGCACCATGGGGGCGGGTTGGCGACGTGCGATTGACGAGCGTTTGGGCAACGCCAAGGGCTGCACCCATCTGCGCGAACTCTTGTTCAACATGGCCACTGCTGCGTTTCAAACCATCACCTCCAATTTCGGACAAACCCAGCCCGATGTGCCGCCGCCTCATCTGGGGCGCTGTTTGTCATGGGGCTTTGAGAGCCCATTGGTGGCGCGTCAATACCCCATGTTTTTCAAATGGCAACCCAAGAAGCCACCCACGAGCACTGCACCATGACTTTCACGCCACATCGCCCCATTCACCGCAACGCCCTGGTTTTGTTCTCGGGCGGGCAAGACTCCACCACCTGCTTGGCGCACGCGCTGTCGCAGTACGAACGGGTGGAGACCTTGGCGTTTGATTACCGGCAACGCCACCACGTGGAGTTGGAAGCACGGCTGAATGTGTTGCAACACATCAAGACCACCTTCCCCCAATGGGCGCACAAATTGGGTGAAGACCATTTGCTGGACTTGGCGGTGCTGGGTCAGGTGAGCGAAACCTCGCTGACGCGCGACATGGTGTTCAAGATGGAGGCGTCGGGCCTGCCCAACACCTTTGTGCCGGGCCGCAATTTGTTGTTCTTGACCTTGGCGGCAGCGCTGGCCTATCGACGCGATCTGGACGTGATCGTCACCGGTGTGTGCGAAACCGATTTTTCGGGCTACCCCGATTGCCGCGACGACACCATGAAGGCCATGCAAATTGCCTTGTCACTCGGCATGGACCGTCGCTTGTTGATTGAGACCCCGCTGATGTGGATCGACAAGGCGCAGACCTGGCAACTCGCACATGACTTGGGTGAGCGTGCGCAAACGGGAGGGGGCGATGCCTTGGTGCAACTCATCGTCGAACAATCGCACACCTGCTACCTGGGGGACCGCACCCATCGCCATGACTGGGGCTATGGCTGCGGCACTTGCCCCGCTTGCGATTTGCGCGCCAAGGGGTGGGTGCGTTGGCAGGGTTAAGCTGGGTTGCGTCGTCCTAAACCTTCGGCGATCAAAGCCAGAACCAACGCGTTGAGCGACACGCCTTCAGTTTTTGCTCTTGCGGTCAGTTGCATGTGCATGGAGCGTGGAAGCCGAGCCAAGACTTTCCCCGATGCGGAGGCAGGGGTGAAATCATTCGCATTGAATGCAGGGGAAGGGATTTGTTGTCCCATATCCACCATGGCGCTGACCGTGGCAATAAATGCTTCTCGGCCATCGGCAATCGCTTCGAGCGCAGTTGCTCCATCGCCCATGACGCCAGGAATGTCGGGCATGGTGAACATGAAACCGCCCCCCTCAGCCGCATCAATGGGGCTGACAACATGGCTGTAGGCGTCGAAGGGAAATGCAGGTTTCGCTTTTGCTATGCGCTTAACGGTCATGACTTACTCCTGAATTTGATCGATCAACGCAACGAAGCGCTTGATGTAGATGGCCTTGATGGGCCGGTGGGCTGGAACGGTGAGCAGTCTTGCCATGACCCAGTCATTCGGGTTTTGGCGCATTGCATTGAGTAACTTGGTTGCCGTGTCCATGGTTGCAATGATATCGCCGGTGATAGCAATTCGCAAGACAATAGGGCCGTGCTGGTATGGCGTGGCGTGGCATGGCATGGCGTGAGCTGGGCAGAGCATTCGCCCTGGGTCTACACCACCTGAAGCACAAACTTCGGCGCTGCTGCCTTTCTGTGTGTTTAAGATATGCGCATGAGTACCATGAATATTTCACTGCCAGACACTTTGAAATCTTTTGTCGATGACCAAGTCGGTCAGCGAGGCTATGGCAGCGGCGGTGAATATGTTCGAGACTTGATACGTAAAGACCAAGACCGCCAGCAATTGCGATCTATGTTGCTGGTGGGCGCACATTCCGAATCTGCAGCGCCTGCTGATGCCGCTTATTTCGAGCGTCTGCATCAGCGAGTTAAACGAACGACACACCTCAAGTGAAGTTCAAACCAGTCGTTCCACGTGCAAAGGCGAACGAAGACGTTGAGCATGCGATCGACCATTACCTAAAAGAGCAGGCAGACGCAGCTGCTTTGGGTTTCATCAAGGCCCTAGAGCTTGCCTATACGCATATTTCTAGGCATCCGGCGACGGGTTCGCCTCAATATGCCCACCGCTTGGACTTGCCGGGTCTGCGTTCATGGTCACTGAATCGCTACCCCTATCTGGTGTTCTACATAGAGTCGGCGGATGCCATTGACGTTTGGCGTGTCTTGCACATGAGCCGCGACATACCTGCATGGTTGGCACAAGAACTATGAAAGACCGGGCACGCTGGCAGGCGTGAGCTGAGCAGGGCCTGAGCCCTGTGCCCTGAGCCCTGTGCTTACACCACCTCAAGCACAAACTTCTGTGCGCTGCCCTCAGGCGCTGGCGTGAACACCCATTGCGTTTGATGAAACACCGCCACACCGGGGCGGTGGGCGATGGACACCAAAGCGCCACCTTGCGCGCGCACCAGAGCCAGCAGTTGCTCGTACAAAACTTTCTCACCCGCTTCGTCCAGCGCACTGGTGGCCTCGTCGGCAAAGACCCAGCGTGGGCGCTTGAGCAGCACGCGCGCCATTGCCAAACGTTGTTGCTCGCCGCCGGAGAGCTGTTGCGTCCAACGGCTCTCGGTGTCGAGCTGCGTCATCAGGTGCGGCAGCAAGGCATCGCTCAAGGCCTGGCGCAGCGCGTCGTCGCTGTAGTGGTCCGCTGCATCGGGGTAGGCCAGGGCCTGGCGCAAACTTCCTTCGGGAAAGTAAGGCCGTTGCGGCATGAACATGCTGCCTGCGGGCAGTGCCACCAGCGCCTCTGGTGAGGTGATGACGTCTTGTTCCGAGGCGATGCTGGCATAGGGCCAGATGCCCGCCAGCACCCGCATCAGCGTGGACTTGCCGCAACCCGATGGCCCGCGAATCAACACGCTGTCGCCCGGGGCAACATGCAAGGCGGTGTCGGCCAGCAGCACCTCGCCGTTGGGCAAACACACCGTCAAAGGCGCGGTGTCGAGCACGTTCAACGTTGTGTCCGACGCGTGTGGTGCGGTGGGGGATGTGGGTGTGAGGGCGATGGCCGCCATCTGCTCTTGGAAGCTGGTCAACCGCAAGGTGGTGGCCTGCCACGAAGCCAAGCGGCTGTAGTTGCTGATGAACCAACTCAGCGACTCTTGCACCTGACCAAAGGCGGAAGAAATTTGCATCAACTCACCCAACTGAATGGCGCCGCTGAAGTAACGCGACGACGCCACCAGCATGGGGAACACCACCGCCGCTTGGCCATAGCCCGAGTTGAACCAGGTGTAGCGCTTTTGCACCCGCAGCAAGCGCATGAAGTTGTCGAGCACTTGGCCAAAGCGCACTTGCAACGAGGCGCGCTCCACCGTGGCACCACGGTCTAGCGCAATGGCTTCGCCGTACTCGCGCACGCGCATCAGGTGGTGACGAAAGTCGGCCTCGTAGCGTTGCTGTGCAAAGTTGAGCGACGCCATGGACTTGCCAATCCAATGGCCGATCCAGCTGCCAGCCAAGGCATAGGCCAGGGCCATCCACACCATGAAGCCTGGAATGTTGAAGGCCTCACCCCCCAGCTCAAAACTGAACCCACCCGACAAGCCCCACAAGATGCCGACAAAGCTCAGCAAGGTGACCGTGGCGTCCAGCAGTCCCAGGCTCAGACCAACGGTGTCTGAGGTGAACTGCTGCACATCTTCTTGAATCCGTTGGTCGGGGTTGTCGGTGCCGCTGCGGGTGCCGGTGGCACTGTGCTGCGATTGCAATTCGAGTTGGTAGAAAGCGTTGTTGGAGAGCCAGCGTTCTAGGTAATCGCGCGTCATCCAGGCGCGCCAACGCAGCTCCAGCAATTGCGTCAAATAAAAGCGGTACACCGCCACCAAAATGAAGCAAGTGGCCAGCAGCGCAAACACGCGCAGTTGCTGCCAGAACACCTCGGCGTTTCGGTTTTGCAAGGCGTCGTAGAACACGCGGTTCCAGTCGTTGAGCAAAACCATCATGTAGACCATGCCCAGGTTCAGCGCCACGCACGCGGCCAATAGGCCACGGGCATGCCATCGTTCTTCGGCGTGTAAAAAATAAGGCGACGACAAGGCCCAGACTCGGCTGAGTTGCAAACGGCTTTTTTGCCATTGGCTCACCAAGCCCAGAGAGACGGCACGAACAGCGTTCATCGGGATTTACTCGGAAGGGTTGCGCACGCCACTGGCCACATGGCCCGCAGGCACGTGACGGGCAGCTGACTCGATGTGGCCGGTTTGGTCATCGAAGAAAAAGTCGGGTTCGAACTCGCGCAAGAACTCGCCCTTTTCCAGCCCGCCCAAGAACATGGCTTCATCCACCTCGATGTTCCAGTTCATGAGCGTGCGAATGGCGCGCTCGTGGGCCGGCGCACTGCGTGCCGTGACCAAGGCGGTGCGAATGCGCATGTGCGGCGTGCCCGCTTGTTGCAACACTTGCAGCGCGGCCAATAGGGGTTTGAAGGGGCCGGCCGACAAGGGCTGGGCAGCTTTGTCTTTTTCGTGTTGCTGAAACGCGCTCAGGCCTTCGGCTTGGTACACGCGCTCGGCCTCGTCGCTGAACAGCACGGCGTCGCCGTCAAAGGCAATGCGCACTTCGTGCGGGTTGGCCTCGGACGCATGGGCCGAATGCGGGTACACCTGCGCGGCGGGCACACCCGCATCGAGCGCCGAGCGCACGTCGGACAAATGGGTGGACAAAAACAAGTTGGCATTGAGCGGACGCAGGTAACGCCAGGGCGACTGGCCCCGCGTGAAGCTGCCGCGCTGGATGGGCAAGCCGTAGTGCTGCGCCGAGCGAAACACGCGCATGCCACTGACCGGGTCGTTGCGCGAGAGGATCACCACCTCCACGCGCTGTGCCGTGGCGTCGTTGAAGGCCAGCAGCTTTTGCACCAGTGAAAACGCCACGCCCGGTTTGGCCGGTATTTCTAGGCGGTCCAACTGCAACTGCATATAGGCGCGGTCGTCGCCTTGTTCGAAGATGAGGTTCTCTTCCTCGAAGTCGAACAGCGCCCGCGACGAAATGGCCACCACCAACTTGCCATCCAAAGAAACGCTCATGTTTTTTCCATCCCTTGCGTGAATCGTTAATTGGGGTCAGAACCCAATTATTTGATCAGGTTGTTGAGCTGAATGATGGGCAGCATCACCGACAAAACGATCAGCATCACCATGCCCCCCATCAGCACAATCAGCAGGGGCTCGAGCACCGTGGCCAGTTGCAAGGCGCGGCGTTGCACCTCGGCGCTGAGTTGGTTGGCCGCGCTTTGCAGCATGGCGGGCAAGGTGCCGGTTTGTTCGCCCAAGCGCGAGAACATGACCAACAGCCTTGGAAACCGTGGGTGCTGCCCCAGCGCTGATGCCAAGGGCGCACCTTCGCGCACCAGCACCAGCGCGTCTTGCGCGTCGTGGCGCAAGGCGGTGTTGGACAGGGTGTCGGCAGCGGCCTGCAGGGCTTTCAAAATTGGCACGCCTGCTGCGGCCAGCATGGCCAAGGTGCTGGCAAAGCGCGCTGCGTTGTAGCCGCGTGCCAGACGGCCCACCAAGGGCAGTGTCAACCAAGCTGCATCAAAGCGCAAGCGCAAGGCGGGTTGTTTCAGGGCCTGGCGGGCTGCCAAGAACCCCGCAACGATCAACACCAAGCCAGCGAGCCAGAAGTTTTGCACGGCATCACTCAAGGCCAACATGGCGCTGGTTAGAAACGGCAGCGCGCGTTGACTGCTGGTGAACACCTGGGCCACTTGGGGCACCACATAGGCGAGCAAGAACAACACAATCATCAAAGCCACCAAGCTCACGATGGCCGGGTACAAGCCTACAGCCAGCAGTTTGCCGCGTAGCTCTTGTTGCGCTTGCAAGTCGTCGGCCAGTCGCTCAAGCACCAGACCCAAATGGCCACTTTGCTCGCCTGCACCAATGACCGCGATGTAGATGGCCGAGAACTCGCGCGGGTACTGCGCCAGAGCTTTGGCAAACGGAGCCCCGGCGTTGACCTCGGCGCGCAGGGCCGACACCACATCGCGCTGGCGCGGTGTTTCGGCTTCTTCGGCCAGGGCGCTGAGTGCACGCTCCAATGGCAAGCCCGCGCCCACCAGCCCGGCCAGCTGGCGCGTCCAAGTGGCCAGGGCCGAGCCGCCAAAGACCCGCGATTGCCAAATGACGGTGTTGAGCCCCTGGCTGGGCTGCTGCATGGCATCCACCTTGAGTGGCACCAGGCTTTGCGCACGCAGCTGGCTGCGGGCGGTGCGGGCGGTGTCGGCCTCTAGCACGCCCCGGCGTGTTTGGCCTTGGGCGTCGAGGGCTTCGTAGGTGTAGGCAGGCATGGCGTGTGTGGGGTGGCTTCAGTCCCGCGTCACGCGCACCAGTTCTTCAGCGCTGGTGATGCCGGCACGTACCAGGCGTTCGCCGTCGTCGCGCATCAGGGTCATGCCGGCACGCAAGGCCGCTTCGCGCAGTTGCGCTTCGCTGCTTTGTTGGTGAATCAGGGCGCGGATGTCGTCGTTGGTGGTGAGCAGCTCGAAGATGCCGGTGCGGCCTTGGTAGCCGCTGTGGCCACAGGCGTCACACCCTTGACCTGCGCAATGGGTGCAGCGCTTGCGCACCAAGCGCTGGGCCAGCACGCCCAGCAGCGACGAGCTGAGCAAGAAAGGCTCCACGCCCATGTCGGTCAAACGGGTCACGGCACTGGCGGCGTCGTTGGTGTGCAAGGTGGCCAGCACCAGGTGGCCGGTGAGCGAGGCCTGGATGGCGATTTGCGCGGTCTCGTAGTCGCGGATCTCGCCAATCATGATGATGTCGGGGTCTTGCCGCAAGATGGCGCGCAGGGCTTTGGCAAAGTCGAGATCGATTTTGGGGTTGACCTGGGTTTGACCCACCCCCGCGAGTTCGTATTCGATGGGGTCTTCCACCGTCATGATGTTGTTGCGCGTGGCATCGAGCCCTTGCAGTGCGGCGTACAGCGTGGTGGTTTTGCCCGAGCCTGTGGGGCCGGTGACCAAGATGATGCCGTGGGGCTGTTGCACCAGGGCTTCAAAGCGACGCAGGGTCTCGCCCTCCATGCCCACGGCTTGTAATGTGAGACGACTTTCTGATTTGTCCAGCAAGCGCAGCACCGCGCGTTCACCGTGTGCACTGGGCAGGGTGGACACGCGCACATCGATGGCGCGCTGCCCCAAGCGCAGCGAGATGCGGCCGTCTTGTGGCAAACGCTTTTCGGCAATGTCGAGCTCGGCCATGATCTTCAGGCGGGAAATGAGCGCCGCGTGCAAGGCGCGGTTGGGTTGCACCACTTCGCGCAGCGTGCCGTCCACCCGAAAGCGCACGCTGCTGTGGCGCTCGTAGGGTTCGATGTGGATGTCGCTGGCACCGTCGCGCGCGGCCTGGGTGAGCAGCGCATTGAGCATGCGGATGATGGGTGCGTCGTCGGCGGCTTCGAGCAGGTCTTCCACCGCAGGCAGCTCTTGCATCATGCGGCTGAGATCGGTGTCGCTCTCCACCTCGCTCACCACGGCAGCGGCGTTGCTGTCGGCTTGGGCATAGGCCTCGCTCAGGCGCTTGGCCAGGGTGGCTTTGTCGGTGTACTCAAACGCTTGTACGGCGTGGCGGCGCAGCACCTCGCTCCAGGCTCCGGGGTCTGGCGCATCGCTGTGCCACAGCGTCAGGGTGTGGCCATCGTCCTCCAGCAGCAGCTGGTGGGTGCGGGCAAAGGCGTAGGGCAGCGGGCGACGCATGGCTTATTTGCTGGGCGTGGCTGCGGGCACCGAGCCGGGCAGGGCCGGCATGATCGCCGCGCCGCCGGTGTCGAGCGGGCCGTTTGGGGATGGTTGGGCGTTTTGTTGCAAACCCAGCATTTGTTGGTAACGGTTGTTGCTCAAGGCTTCGGTGGCGTTGGCGTCACGCACCACCACGGGCCGCAAGAACACCATCAGGTTGGACTTGGTGCGGCTGCGTGAATCGCTTCTGAACAACCAGCCCAAGCCCGGAATGTCACCCAGGCCCGGCACTTGGCTTTTGTTGCCTGAGTATTCGTCAGACAGCAAACCACCCAACACCACGATGGAGCCGTCTTCTACCAACACGTTCGACTCGATGGAGCGTTTGTTGGTGATGTAGCCCGAGGTGGTGGAGGTGCCGATGCTCGACACCTCTTGGAAGATGGTGAGCTTGACGGTGCCCGTCTCGCTGATTTGGGGTTTGACCTTGAGCGTCAGGCCCACGTCTTTGCGCTCGATGGTTTGGAACGGATTGACCGATCCTGTGGAGCTGTTGTTGCTGGTGTACTGGCCGGTGAGAAACGGCACGTTTTGGCCCACCACGATCTTGGCTTCTTCGTTGTCGAGCGTAAGCAAGTTGGGCGTGGACAGAATGTTGGCGTCGGTGTTGGTCTGCAAAAAGTTGGCCAGGCTGCTGAGCACATTGGTGCCATTGATGTTGCGCACCGTGCCAATATTCAAGCCGCTGGAGATGCTGGCTGTGCTGGCTGTGGTGCCCCCTTGCGACAAGGCGACGATGTTGCCGGTGGTGCCAAAGCTGGTGCCTGCCACGCCGGACGACCCCACGGCAGTGAGCCACTGGATGCCAATTTGTTGGGCCTTGCTGGCGTTGACCTCGGCAATCAAGCTCTCCACCATCACCTGGGCGCGGCGTTGGTCGAGCATGTCAATCACGGCGCGCAGTTGGCGGTATTGCGGTTCAGGCGCGGTGATGATGAGCGAGTTGGTGGCCGTGTCGGCCTGAATTTGGCCGCCGGTGGTGCTGGCGTTTGAGCTGCTGCTCCCCAACGTGCTGCCCATGCTGCTGCCTGCACTGCTGCCGCCCGTACCGCTGTTCATGCCCGGGGGTTGCGATGCCATGGCACTGCTGTTGCCCGTGCTCAGCGATGGGCTAGCACTGCTGCCTGTGCCACCGCTGACGGCAGCGCGCAAGGTGGCGGCGAGCTTGGTGGCGTCGGCGTTTTTCAAATACACCACATGGATGTTGCCGCTGGGGCTGCTGCTGCCGGGTTGGTCGAGTTTTTCAATCAAGGCGCGCACCAGCGCCAGGCGTGCCGGGTTGGCGGCGCGCACGATCAAGGCGTTGCTGCGCGGCTCGGCCATGAGGGTGGTTTTGTAGTCGCTGCCGGTTTGCCCCGGTGTGGTCGCGGCTGCTGAGGTGGTGCCAGACTCGATCAAGCGGGTGACCAAGGGTGCCAGGTCGACGGCGATGGCGTGTTTGAGGGCAATCACTTCCACGTCGCTGGCGTTGGGTACATCCAAGGCCGCAATGATGCGCGCCATGCGCTGCAAGTTGTCGGCGTAGTCGGTGATGACCAGCGAGTTGTTGCCAGGGTTTACGTTGAGTGTGTTGTTGGGGCTGATGAGCGGGCGCAGCACCGGCACCAGGTTGTTGGCTTGCTCAAAGTTGAGCTTGAAAATTTGTGTCACCACCTGCCCACCCGACGCGCCGGGGCTGGCCTTGGACTGGTCCACCTGTTGCACGCTGCCGCCTTGCAGCTTGGCATCGGCTTCGGGCACCACCTTGAACAAGCCTTGGGTTTCCACCACGGCAAAGCCTTGCAAACGCAAAGCGGCCAAGAACTGGGCCCAGGCCTCGGCGGGAGACACGGGTAGTTCGGTGCTCAGGTTGAGCGTGCCTTTGACACGCGGGTCGACCACCAAGTTTTTGTTGGACAAGGTGGCCAGAGTGCGGGCCACGCTCTCGATGTCGGCGTTGACAAAGTTCAGGGTGATGGGCTCTGGCGCGGCAGATTTTTTAGCGGGACCAGCAGCGTACGCCAATGACCCGCCGCTGAGCGCGGGCAGCAACGCCAAGGCCAAGCTGAAGGCCCAAGTCAAGGCGCTGGGTGTGGGCGTGTGTGTGTGTGGCTTGGGCATAGGTCTTAACTCAGTTCCATGATGGATTTGGCACCCCGGCGCTGGCCCAGGATGTTCAATAAATTAGAGAGTGCGGCTTCGAACTCTGGCGCTGCCGATGCCTCACCTTGAAAGCGCAAGCGTTGGTTCAGCCACTGGCCCGTGCCTTGAAGTTGCAAGCTGCCTTCCAGGGTGTCGAGGGTCATGGCCATTGTGTCACCGCCGCGCACTTGCACCCGGTAGCTGCCCAGTGGGCGCAGGGTGGACAAACGCGTGCTCAATTGCAGCAGCTGCAACTCGGCAAGCCCCTGGAGTTGTGCCTGACCCGCTTGCACCTGCCACGACAGGCCTTGGGTGCGCAGCAGCATTTGGCCTTCTGGCTCAATGGTGTTCCACGGTGCGCCCAGGCCCACCAGCCAGTGGGCCGGCCATTGGGAGGGGGAGGGTTGGTCGTCGATGGCCACCCGCAGACCGCCCCACAAGGGCGAGAGCGACAGCGTTAAAGGCTGTGGGGTGCAGCAGGCGCTGGACAGGCGAAGCCCCAGCGCCACACCTGTGCTGCGGCTGAATTGTGGTTGCAACTGCCAGTGCAGCGGGGTGGGCAAGGCTCTGTCGGTGGTGGCATCTGGTACGCCGTTGCGCAGGCCTGTGCTGAGGACCCATTGCGCCGACCCTTGCCACACCGTGCCTTGCGCGTGCTTGAGCAAGACGCGTTGTTGGCTGAGTTGCGCCACGCCGTAGGCCACCCACTGTGCGGGTGCTTGCGTGACCAAGCCCACCAACACACCCAGTGCTGCGCCCCAGCAGGCCCAGCGGCGGCTGTGGGCGGCGCTTGTGGGCTTGGGCGCTGTGCGCTGGGCAAAAGAGGGCGAGCTGCTTGGCGGCACCGGGCTACCTCAAGGTGCTGGTGTCAGCGTTGGGGCTGCGGCTGGGCAATCGCAGCACCAAGCTGCCGCTCCATCTGACGGAGGCGCTGGCTGCGTTGGTTTGTGTCAGGTGCGCTTCGATGGGCAAGGTTTGCGCCTGGGCGCGTATTTGGCTGAGCCAAGTGGCCAAGGCGCTGGCGGGCAAGGCCTTGAGTTGCACGGTCACACGGTCGCCTTGCACATTCAATTGCATGGCCGGCCCGTGAGGGCTGCTGAGGCTTTGCAGCGTGCGCAGCGCTTCGTCGCGTGGCAGTGGCGTGCGTTGTTGCAAGGCCTGGGTTTGGGCTTGCAAGGCTTGCATGTGGGCGACTTGCTGCGTGAGTTGCGCGCGTTGTGCGTCGCTGTGACGCAAGGTGCGCCAAGCCGGGGCCACGGACAGGCTGTAGACCAAGGCCGCCAGCAGCACCCAGCCCAGCCAGGTCAGACTGCGCTGTTTGTTGCCAGACAGGGCTTGCCAGCGGGCAGACACGGTGGCGCGCCAAGAGGTCTTCATGGAGTGCAACCGGGTCATGGTGTGCCCTCGGCTTGCAGCAACCAGGCGTCGTTGCTTTCTTGGCGCAGGCGCAGGCCTTGCGCGTGCAAGGCATTGTTCGCTGAGCTGCTTTGTTCAGTCGTCAAGTTCAGGCCTTGCAGGCGCAGGGTGCGGTCGGCAAAGTGCAGTTGCGTGGGAGTCTGTCCGCTTGGCAGTACGCCGGCCAGCCCTGCCAGCAAGGGCTCAAAGTCGGTGCTGGAGATGGCCCCCGTGCGTTGCTTTAAGGCGTCGACCTCGCGTTGCATTTGCAGTGGGGCGTCCACCACCAGCGTGACATGCGGGAAGGTGGTTTTCAAGATATTGGGCAGAGTCCGTTGTTGCTGCTCAATGGCGTGTTGTTCACGCCAGGCCAGGGCGTTGAGCCCCACCAGTTGCACCACCAGCAGGCTAACCACGCCAACGCGCACCGGGTGCCACGCGGGGGCACGGCGCACGCTTTGCCAACTGCTTTGCAGCCAGCGTTGCAGGCGCTGTCGCCCACCTTGGGTCCATTCGCCCTGGGCCAAGTCCCAGCGGGTTTGGCAGGCAGCGGCCAGCCAGCGCTGCGGCGCGCTTTGCAGCACGGGGGGTTGTGGCAGCAGTTGCTGCGCGCGCGCCACCATGGCGGGCTCGGCGTGGACGCCCAAAGCCGGGTCGCGCAGCGCGGCAAACGCTGGCCATTGCGCGGTGTTGGGCGGTAGCAGGGTGACGCCTTGCGCGTGGGTGAGGACGCAGCTGGCATGGTCGGGCGTGCCTGACACATGGAGCAGGGGCGTTTCGCTGGGGCTGAGTTCGGGCACCAGGCGCTGCACCGTCAAGCCTGCGCCTTGTAAAGGGGCCAGGCTGTCGCGCAACCACTGTTTGTCGCAAACGGCCACCCAAGTGTCGCCGCCGCTTCGGGCCTGTGCGCGGGCGTCGTTGGGCAGCACCAGGTGCAGTTGTTGCGGGTCGTCCAGCAAGCGGTCTTCCAGCAGGCCCGCCAACACCGCGTCCAGGCGGTTGCCTTGACTGCCCGGTGGCAAGGGCACGCTGAACCACGACAGGCGGCTGTGTGGCACCACCGCCACCACTTCGCCCGCATGCAAGGGCAACCCAGCAGCGGCGCTGGTGGCGCTGTGCAACACGCTTTGGCCGTCCGATTCTGCGTAGGCGAAATCAGTGCTTGCGGTGCTGGGGCTGTGAGGAAGGGCGATGATCAGCATGAGAACATTCATTGTAGAGACGGTGTCTGTGCGCTAGCCCACTGACCGGCCTCGCGCCAGAGCACTTTCACCTCAGTTTGATCGCGCTCTAGCAGCGTGTGTTCCTGCATCAGGGTGTGGGCCATGCGCAGCCGTCCAAAAACTTCAAAAAAGCGTGTGTTGACGCTGTGCGTGGCTTCGCTCACGCCCGAGCTTTGGGCCCCGGCTGCTTTTTGAAAATCGGCCAAGCTGGCCCAGTGGCTGCGGCTGCGTTGCTGCACCAAGCGTTGGGCATCGGCCAGCCCCAGGCCCTTCACGCTGGCGAACAGCACTTCGGCACTGGCGGTGTTGACGTTGACAGGGGTGCGCACCGGCAACAAGGTGATGTGCGGCGAGAGCTGGCGCAAGGTGCTGGGTGTGAGGCCGAGCCAGGTGAGCTGCTCGATGTGTTGCGGCATCAATGGGGACGATGCGCTGTTGACTTTGCGCTGTGCGTTGGCCAGCCCTTGAGCCAGCACGCTGAGCTGTTCGGGCGGCAGGTTCAGCGCTTCGAACAGGCGGGCAAAGACTGCCAGGGCTTGGGGGTCAACGCGCTCACCGTCGAACAGGTTGATGATGTTGAGTCGGGCTTGCAAGTCGTTGATCTGGCCCGACAAAAAGACTTGGTCGGCCAGGGTGTCGTCGTCGCGGTTGCTGGTGCCGTCGGGCAGGGCCGACAAAAAGCTCGACAAGCGCGCTTCTTGCAGCGGCACGGCCCAGGGTTCTGCCAGATGGTCGGTGGGGGTGCTGGCCTTGTCGGCCCGCGCGTCTTCGCGCAAGATGACGCGCGCCCAATCAAGCGCGCCCGCCAGCAGCCAGCGGGCTTGGGCATGTTGTCGTTCAGCGCTTTCTACCTCGATGGTGCGCCATTGCTGCCACAAGGCACCTGCCGCCAAGGTAGCCACCAAGGCCACGGTAAGCATGGCCGCCAGCAAGGCGGCACCACGCTGTGGGCGGTGGGTGCTGGGCAGGTGCTTCATGACTTGGTGTTGCTGAAGTTGGGGCGCACCCAGTCGAGGCTCAGGCGGCCGCGCATGCCGGCGCTGGCTGGCAAGTCGATGAGCAGGCGGATGGCGTCGGGCGTGTTGTTGGCGCTACTGCCCGGAGTGGGTGTGGTGGTGTCGCTGCTGGCGGCGCTGGAGAGTGGGTTGGTCCAGGCGTTGCCCCGAAAGTAGCTGAGTTGCCACTGATCAAGTGGCAGCAGCACGGTCTCGCGTGTTTGGTCGTCGGTGCTGGGGTTTTGCGCCCAGCGCGCGGCTTGTTGCCAGGCTTGTGCCAGCGTGCTTCGCTCGGTGATAGCCGGGGATTGCCACCGTACCCATTGGCCGGTGCCGGCCTGAGGCGTGCCTCTGCGGCTCCAGGCCACCACCCACATACCAGGGTCGCTGCCGTCGTTGCCCCACGCACTGCTGCGCCGGGTGATGCGCAGCACTTGGCCGTCCCACAGCACCCCGGCATCGCTGAGGCCGGGCACGGGCTGCATGGCGTCGAGGTCGGCCTGCCACTGGGCCAGCACGGTTTGCAGCACGGCGGTTTGGTCCACGTGTTGCTGGGTGGCCTCGCGGGTGCGCAGCAGGCCGTCGATGCCACGCCAGCTCAAACCCGCCAGCACCGCCATCAGGGTGATGGCGATGAGCAGTTCGATCAGGGTGAAGCCGCGCTGTGTTTTCATGCTGGCTCGGTCAATAACGCCCGAGCACGGTGGCTACGCGCAAGATGGGGTTTTGGGCGTCAAACACCTGGGCTTCGACGCGGCGAAACGAGGGGTTGGGTGTGCTGCGAATGGTGAGTGCCACTGCGAAGTTGCGCTCGGCCTGCACGCAGGGCACGCGGGTGTCGCCCACGCCGGGCAATTGTTGCGACAGGCGCAGTTGGTGCAGGGCGTTGTCAGCGCAAATTTGGGCCAGCAACACGTCGCTTTGACGCTGGGCGTTGAAGATCAAAGCCCCGCTGACTTTCATGCCCGTCATCAAGGCCAAGGCCACGATGGCCAAGGCCACCAAGACTTCGATCAGGGTGAAGCCCTTCCCTGCGTGCGGGGTGTGTGTGCGGGCGCGGTGCTGCGTCATGGCTGCACCACCTGAAAAGGCCGCAGCCCATCGCTGGCAATGCGTCGGGTGGCGATGTTGTTGCCAGTTGTGACGGGCGCGACCAAGGTGATGCCCGCTGGCGCAATGATGGGTTCCGGCCCCAACACCACCGCAGCCGCTTGTGCGGTGGTGTCAGGCGTGAGCCAAGCTTGTTCGTTGGGTGTTTGACGCGGGGCTGTGGGGGCTTGGATGACAAAGCCTTGCGCGGTACTGCGCCAAACCAGAGGGATGCCGCTGGTGCGCGATTGGGCACGGGCAGCTTCGAGGTAGGCGATCAGGCGTTGTGCCTCGCGGTCGAGCTGGGTTTGGTTGCTATCGCGCAAACTCAAGGCCACGCCCGCCATAGCAAAGCCCATGATGGCCAGCACCACCAACAGCTCCAACAGGGTCAGGCCACGTTGGCGCTGCATGCGCGGGGGCTTATTGCCAGCTGCCGATGTCGGCGTTTTTGCCTTCGCCACCGGGCTGACCGTCAGCGCCCAGGGACAACACATCGACTTCACCTTTGACGCCTGGGTTCATGTACTGGTAAGGGCGGCCCCAGGGGTCGTTGGGCAGTTTGTCGATGTAGGGTTTCCAGTTCAGCGGTGCGGGGCCGCTGCTGGGTTTGACCACCAGGGCTTGCAAGCCTTGTTCGGCAGCGGGGTAACGCTGGTTGTCCAAGCGGTAGAGCTTGAGCGCTTGCATGAGGTTGTTCACATCGGTGCGGGCGGCAGTGCCGCGTGCGTCGTCGGCGCGGTCGAGCACATTGGGCACGATCAACGCTGCGAGCACCCCTAGGATGGCCAGCACCACCATCAACTCAATCAGGGTGAAGCCGCGCTGGCGCTTGGGTGTTGGGAGGTGTGTCATGCCCTGAATCATAATCCGCGTATGTTTTTGCCACGTTACCCATTCCTCTTGGTGCGCACTGCTTCTTTGGTGGTGTGGGCGCTGGTGGCTTTCAGTGCCGTAGCGTGGGGCTTGCGTTGGTCGGCCAGTGGCAATGCCGATGCGCTGAGTCCACTGGCCCAGCCCACACCCACTGAGCCTGAATTGGAAGCTGCCGCGCGCAGTTTGGGTGCGTTGCCTGCGGCGGCTGTGGCTGCACCGACCTTGGCCAGTCGTTTTCAGCTGGTGGGGGTGCTGTCGGGCGGGGCGTCGCAAGGTGCCGCGTTGATCGCGGTTGACGGCAAGCCGGCACGGCCCTACCGCGTGGGCCGCGTGGTGGTGGATGACTTGGTGTTGCAGTCGGCGCAAGGCCGACGCGTGAGTTTGGGGGCCAGTGCGCAAGGCCCCGCCACTTTGACGCTGGAACTTCCTGCCAAAAAATAATGTGGTCACCACGCTGTGGTGACACATGTTTCAGCGCTGCAAAAACAAACGGTAAGCCGGGTTGCGCGTTTCTTCCACGTAGGGGTAGCCCAGTGCTGACAAGAAGGTGGCAAATGCCTTGTCGTCGGCCTTGGGCACTTGCAGACCCATCAAGATGCGGCCGTAATCGGCGCCTTGGTTGCGGTAGTGGAACAGGCTGATGTTCCAGCCCGGGCGCATGGCGAGCAAGAACTTCATCAAAGCACCCGGACGCTCAGGGAACTCAAAACGCAGCAAACGCTCTTCGTGGGCCAGCGCCGAGTGGCCACCCACCATGTGGCGGAGGTGTTCTTTGGCCAGTTCGTCGTGCGTGAGGTCGATGGCTTCAAAACCGTGTTTGGTGAAGTGGGCTGCAATCTTGCTGCTCTCGCCTTTGACGCCGGTGGTCAGGCCGACAAACACATGGGCTTTGTCGGCGTCGCTGAGTCGGTAATTGAACTCGGTCACATTGCGTGGTGTTTTACCGCCGCCAAAGCTGGGCAGCTGGCCAATCAGCTCGCAAAAGCGGCGCAGGCTGCCGGGTTGCTCGGGAATGGTGACGGCAAACAAAGCTTCGCGTTCTTCGCCCACCTCGGCGCGCTCGGCCACAAAGCGCAGGCGGTCGAAGTTCATGTTGGCGCCGCACAAAATGGCGGCGTAGGTCTCGCCTTTGGTTTTGTGCTCGGCCACGTACTGTTTGATGGCGGCCACGGCCAGGGCGCCAGCGGGTTCGACGATGCTGCGGGTGTCCACAAACACGTCTTTGATGGCGGCGCACACCGCGTCGGTGTCGACGGTGATGTAGCTGTCGACCAATTTGCGCGAGATGCGGAAGGTTTCTTCGCCCACCAGCTTGACGGCGGTGCCGTCGGAGAACAGGCCCACATCGGTGAGCGCAACGCGTTTGCCTTTGGCGACGGATTGCATCATGGCGGAGGAGTCGTCCATTTGCACACCGATGACTTTGATCTCTGGACGCACCGCCTTGATGTAGTTGGCCACGCCGGAAATCAAGCCGCCGCCGCCAATGGCCACAAACACGGCGTCAAGTGGGCCTTGGTGCTGGCGCAGCATTTCCATGGCGATGGTGCCTTGGCCTGCAATCACCTCGGGGTCGTCAAACGGATGCACAAAGGTCATGCCGTTTTTCTGCTCCAACGTGAGCGCGTGTTGGTGTGCGTCGGAGTAGCTGTCGCCATGCAACACCACCTCACCGCCGAGTGCTTTGACGGCTTCAATCTTCAAGGCGGGTGTGGTCACAGGCATCACGATCACGGCTTTGGCGCCTAAGCGGTTGGCACCCAGGGCCACGCCTTGGGCGTGGTTGCCTGCGGAGGCGCAAATGACGCCTTTTTTCAATTGCGCGGGTGTTAGGTGCGCCATCTTGTTGTACGCGCCGCGCAGTTTGAAGCTGAACACCGGTTGTTGGTCTTCGCGTTTGAGCAACACGGTGTTGTGCAGTCGGCGACTCAGGTTTTTGGCCACTTCCAGCGCGGACTCTTGGGCCACGTCGTAGACGCGTGCCGTCAAGATTTTTTTCAGGTAGTCGGCAGGGGTCAGGGCGTTGGTTTTGGCGGGACGGGTAGACATGGGGCTGATTGTCTCTTATGCATGAAGGCAGAGGCCTGTGAGACGGTCAGCCACTACACTCATCCGGTATACAAATTTGTGATTCTTCTGTGCTGCCTACCCCCCAATCCCTTTTTCAACGAACCGACGATGCCGCGGGTGGCAGCTTGCAAACGTTCAAGCGGTGGCTGAAGTTTCGGCTGCGTTTTTTCTGGCACCGTCGCCATATTTTTGCGGTGCACGACCACCTCCGTCAGTTGGGTTTGGCGTCTGTGCTTGAGAGCGACCTCTTGTTGGTGGTGCGCTGCACCCGTGCGTATTTGTGGAGCGGGTTGACAGCGCAGGGGCGTGCCGCGGCTCAAATGGCGCACTTTGATTGGCTGGTGCAGACCTTTTCATCGACCCAAGCCTCGGCGCTTTACGCGTTGCATTCTTGGTTGTTGTGTGAATGGACCTTGAAAGACCGGCAGGTGCGCATCGTGCTCAGACCTGGCCGTGCCTTGGCGCGTGAGGGTGAGCTGGAGCTGCACCTTGAACTCGATGGCAGTCCGGTCATGCGTGCTGCGTTCAGCGTGTTGCCCGCGCACATGGTGGGTGGCACAAGCTCAGGCGCGGTGTTGGTGGTGGGCAATGTGCAGGGTTCGCAAGAAGGCAAAGATTTGGTGAAAGACTTCACCCAATTGATGGAGCGCACTCGGCCCAGCGGCATTTTGCTCAATGCCTTGCAAGGACTGGCCCAAGGTTGGGGTCTAGAGGGCTTGTTGGGTGTGAGCGATGTGGGCCACGCGTATGCCGACTACCGCAGCTTGTCTCAGCGGGTGGGTATGAGCTACGACACGCTGTGGCAAGAACTGGGGGCTGAGCAACGGCTGTCGGACATGCATTGGAGCCTGCCGCTGGTGTGGCTGCCCCGTCCCGAGAGTGAGGTGGCCTCTAGCAAAAGATCACAGTTGCGTCGGCGCAATGACATGCGCCAGCAGGTGCTCGGTGCTTGTTTGGCGGCGGCACAAACACGACGCCCATAAAAAAACCCCGAGTCTTGCGACTCGGGGATAAATCCACTTTTGAGGGTGGAGGAGACAAGTCTTAAGTGTATACATAATTTGAAGACTTGTGCATATTTGTCAGACATATCAGGAGAAGAAAACATGGAATGCACCGTAAGCTGGACGGGTCAAAGTGGCACACGTTCAGGCATGGGGTTTATCGCTGAAACAGGCAGTGGTCACGTCATTGCCATGGACGGCGCACCAGACGCAGCCAAGCCCGAAAACGGTGGCCAAAACCTGGCGCCTCGCCCCATGGAAACCGTGTTGGCTGGCACGGGTGGTTGCACCGCTTATGACGTGGTGTTGATCTTGAAGCGCGGACGCCATGATGTGCGTGGTTGCAGCGTCAAGCTCACCAGCGAACGCGCCGAGGTCGACCCCAAGGTGTTCACCAAAATCAACATGCATTTCACGGTGACAGGCAAAGCCATACCTGCATTGGCTGTGGAGCGTGCCATTGCCATGAGCCATGACAAATACTGTTCGGCCAGCATCATGCTGGGCAAGACCGCAGAAATCACCACCAGCTTTGAGGTGGTGGAGGTTTGAGCGACGGTCTTGCTCGTGTTGGCGGCCCGACCTAAGATCAATCGCATGCGCCTGACACCCGAAGCCATTCAAACCATCACCCAAGCTGCTCAAGCTCGCTGGGGCGATGGTGCTTGCGTGCGTTTGTTTGGCTCACGTTTGGACGATGCAGCCAAAGGCGGAGACATTGATTTGCACATCATCGTTCCTGCCAAGCTCGATAACCCGTTGTGGGAAAGTGCGCAATTTGCTGCTTATTTGCAGAGGCAATTAGAGGGTAGAAAAGTCGATGTCCGCCTGCTCGAATTTGGACAAGAGCAAACCTCGATTGATCGCGTGGCGCTGGCTGTGGGCGTGCTCATCTCTACGCACGCCACTCAAAGCTTGGTTGAGCGAACGCAAGCCTTGCTGTGAGCTAAACCCGATGCGCCACGGTGGTCATCACCTTGGCCATCACGCGCATCAACCCTTGCACGGGGCGCGGCAACGCCGAAGCACCTGCCGACTCTGCCTCTTTGGCATGACGTGCCTCGTCGGTTTTCATTTGCGTCACGATGGCACGTGACGCCAGGTCGTGGCTGGGCAATTGGTCTAGGTGGCTTTGCAGGTGCGCTTCCACCTGACGCTCGGTTTCCACCACAAAGCCCAAGCTCACGCGGTCTCCCCCCAGCTTGCCCGCCACAAAGCCAATGCCAAAGGCGCCGGCGTACCACAACGGGTTCAGCAGGCTGGTGCGCCCGCCCAATTCGCGCAAACGTTCTTCGGTCCAGGCCAGGTGGTCAGTTTCCTCTTCGCTGGCCGCCAGTAAGTGTTGGCGCAATGCGCTGTCGCGTGTGGCCAAGGCTTGGGCGGTGTAGAGCGCCTGTGCGCAAACCTCACCCACATGGTTGACCCGCATCAACGCAGAAGCTTCTCGTTTTTCGGCCTCTGACATGGGCGGGGTGGATGTGTGCACGGATCCAGGGTTAACCCTGGCTGCGTGGTGAGAGGCGAATACGGTGCGCAAGGCACTGTCGAGAGCTGAGATCAGGGTATCCATGGACAAAATCTTAAGCCATGTTGCATTCATGCAACGCAATAGCCCTATTTTTCATGCTTGTCATAGCTTGGCCCTTGGGTCTCTGGTTCAATAGCTCCAACTTCCAGAAATGGTGGTTGTCCCGGTTAGCCGGAGACCTTGTTCAAACCTTGGAGAACCTTGAAATGAAAAAAACCCTCGTTGCATTGGCTGCATTGGCTGCCACCGCTTCTTTCGCGCAATCTTTCGTGACCCTGTCTGGCCGCGCCAGCATGGACGTGTCTACCTTCGAAACCACTGGTTCGACAACTGCCACTAACGACTTCAACCGTAAGGTTCGTGTTGCTGACACCTCGTCACGCATCACCTTTGCTGCTCAGGAAGACCTGGGCGCTGGTACACGCGCTGGTGTGTATTGCGAAACTGGTATCAACATCGACACCGCCAACGCCAGCGGCCAAGCCAACACTGCCAACGCCAACACCTCTGAGTGGTGCTCGCGCGAAGGCCGTTTGTACTATGGCAACAACCTGGCTGAAATCCGCTTGGGCCGCCAAAACGTGTGGTGGACCCAAGGCGCTCTGAACCAAGTGGGTTCACGTCACATGGGCTCTGACACTTTCACCAACCTGCAAAACGGTGGTGTGGGCGTGTACGGCGTTCGCGTTGAAAACACCGCTTTGGTGAACTTCGGTGGTGACGCAGGTGCATTCGCTGGTTCGCAAGTGTATGCAGGCCGCATGGGTGGCTCAACTGGCGAAGGCGCAGCTGCTTCCGCTACACAAATCAGCAACGGTCAATTCGCTGGTGGTAAGTTGGTGTACACGGCTGGTCAAATCATTGGCATGTTGGACTACCAAACTTCGCACAACTCACCAACCGCTACAGCTGCAACCGGCTTCACTGGTGGCGCAAACAGCTTTGACCGTACTGCAACCAAACTCGGTTTGGGTTACAAATACGCAGGTGCAGCTAGCTCCAGCATCGTGTCTGCTCAAATGTGGAACAAGAAGCGCACTGACTTGACTTCAGCATCCGCATCTTTGGTTTTGCCAGGTAACTCTGGCTTGACCAACACCACCAACACTGGTTCGGGTAAAGATTCTGGCTACGGTTTCGTGGTTGAGCACGACTTGGGCGCCAACCGCATGGTGGTGGCACAGTGGGGCAAAGCCAACAACCTGAAAGACAGCACTGGTGCTGAAGTTGCTAACACGGGCGCTACTGCTTACACCATCGGCTTCCGTCAAGCCCTGTCTAAGCGCACCCATGTGTACACCGCTTACCACACCATCAAGAACGACTCTGCTATCAACTACAACATGAGCGGCGGTAACTACTCTTCCGCTAACTTGGTTGGTAACGGCGCACAAATCAAGATGTTGGCTGTGGGCATGCAACACGACTTCTAATCCCTACGCTGGCGCAAGTCAGCGAAGGATTTGAAAAGTCTCAAACCCCGTCACTCGCAAGAGTGGCGGGGTTTTTACATGTGGGTGGTTAAACTTGCAAGCTTATGTGGATGTCTATTTCAACCCCGACGCTGTGACTGCTAACGCCTCTTTTGCACACGTGTTGGCCGAGCGCCATTCGGTTCGTGGCTATCTTGAAAAACCTGTTTCTGAGGATGTGCTGCGTGAGGTGGTGGCGTTGTCTCGCCTAGCACCCAGCGGGGCCAATTTGCAGCCAGGCACTTTCATTGCGGTGCAAGGCGAGGTGCGCCGAGCCTTGAGTGCCGATTTGCTGCAAGCCTGGCGCAACCAGCAGCAAGAGGCAGAAGACTACAGCTACTTTCCTAGCCCCATGCCCCTGACATTGAAGCGTCGCCAAATTGCATCGGCCAAGGCTTTGTATGACGCCTTGGGTATTGCGCGTGAGGACCGCGCTGGGCGGGATGCGCAGTTTGAACGCAATTTCACCTTCTTTGATGCACCTGTGGCACTGGTGGTGACCATTGCCCATGACTTGGGCCGTGGCTGTTACATGGATTTGGGCATGGCCTTGTATGGCCTGATGTTGGCGGCGCAATCCAAAGGCCTGTCCACCTGTGCCATTGGTGCCATGGCCTCTTACCCCAGCCTGATTCGTCGGCATTTGTCGCTGGACGAGACGTCCAAAATTGTGTGCGGTGTGGCCATGGGCTATGCAGACCCCGATGCAGCGGTGAACCAAACCCGAACTTCACGGGTCCCGCTCAACGACTATTTCAAGACCGTAGGCTAAAGGCTAGAGCCGTTCTACAACGGCTGCTGCACCAATGCCGCCAGCGCCTGCCACTGCCACCAACCCTTGCCCACCCGCTGGCGCATCCAGCGCCAAATTGGCCAGCAATTGCACCAGCGCAATGGCACCGGATGCCCCAATGGGGTGACCACGGGCCAAGCCACCACCGCGTGGGTTGATGCGCTGTGGGTCTAGGCCGAGGGCGCGACAAAAGCTGAGTCCCTGAACGGCAAAGGCGTCGTGCAGCTCGACGGCAGACAAGGCCTCACATGAAGGTATTCCCGCACGTTGCAAGGCTTCTGCTGCTGCATGCTGCGCTGCCAGCAAGGGGGTGTCTGGCGTGCCGCCGACAGATGCGCTGCTGATCCACGCTGCGGCCGGCTGAAGGCCTAACTGGCCACAAGCTTGTGCGCTGACCAGCACCACAAAAGCCGCCCCATCGGCTTTGGCTGAAATGCCCAAGCGGCTGATGCTGCAATCTGACGCGATGCCCACAAGTGTTAAAGCATCCAAAGCATCGGTTTGTGCGGCTATGGGCATGCGTGCCGCGCGCGTGGCATTGATGGTTCTGGGGTACAGGTCGTGGCGCACGCCTGCAACCGCCACGATGTCATGCGCCAATTCCGCTTGGTGTGCCACTGCGCGTTGGTGGCTCAGCACGGCATAGGCGTCTTGTTGCTCACGTGTGTTGCCGTGTTGTGCGGCATAACGGGCGGCAGACAACAACAGATCGGGGTCGTGTGCAGGGTCGGGGGCAAAGGGCGGGCGCTCATAAGGCACGGGGGCTTCGCCGGGCTGGATCGGGCGGGTGAAGCGCATCGGCGAGCGACTCCAAGCCTCCACACCACCCGCGACGACGACATGTGCCTGACCCGACGCAATGAGTGCTGCGCCCATGCTCACTGCGTCCAGGCCCGAGCAGCATTGGGTGTCCACGCTCAAGGCCGCGCAACGCTCAGGCAAGCTGGCCGCCAAAGCCACCATGCGGGCCGGGTTGCCGCCTGCACCCAGCGCGTTGCCCACCAGCACCGCATCCACCGCCTGAGGGCGGATGCCTGCGCGCGCCAGCATGGCTTGCACCACGGGTGCAGCCATCTCATGCGCATGCAACAAGCCGAAGGCGCCGCCGTGTGGCACCACCGCGCTGCGGGCCCATGCCGCGATCAAGACAGTGGGTGCAGACATGGTGACGTGGTGCCCTCGGAAGAGTTCAGGTGTTGGCTCAACATGAGCCCCAGGGCGTGGTGGTCGGTTTTGCCGCTGGCCGTGAATGGCCATGTGTCGCAAATGAAATAACTCCGGGGCACTTTGTAGTTCTCTAGCTGCGTTCGGCACCAATTGGCCAATGCAAATGCCGACAGCACGCCCTCGGTCGTGGTGCCGGGTGTGACGTGCAAGATGGCCACCACTTGCTGTCCGCGTAGCGGGTCAGGCACCCCGTGCACGGACGCTTGGTCGATGGCGTCACAGCGGGTGAGCACCGCTTCGACTTCTTCTGGAAAAAGATTTTTGCCCTGGGTCACCACCATGCGGTTTTCGCGTCCGACCAGGCAAAGATAACCCTGTGGGTCGATGTACCCCATGTCACGCACTGACAACCAGTCGCCATCACGCAGCGCGGCCGTGGCGTCTTGCTGGCCGCCAACATAGTCCATGAACAACATGGGGCTGCGTACAAAAATTAGTCCAGCCTCTTGTCCGGGTTGACGACGTATGTCTAACTCAACACCTGCGAAGGGACGTCCTACAGCATTGGCGGGAGCTGCCTCATCGGCATTCATCCAGGCCATGAAGCTGGTCTCTGAGGCACCGTAAAACTCCACGATCTGCGCGTCAGGAAACAAGGCTTTGAGTTCAGGGGTGCGGTCACGCATCCAGCGTGCACCGCTGATCAAAATCAAGGCCACATCCGCTATGGGCGCTAAGCTGCGGCGTGCAGCCAGCTCCAGCATCATCACCAACTGGCTGGGCACGGCCACCAGGCAGGGGGTGCGTCCTTGGCGCAGGGTGTCTAGTGCGCGTGCTGCCGAAAACCGGTCTTGCACCACCACGCCCGCGCCGGTCCAAAGCCCCAGCAACATACCGAATAGAAACAAGGAGTGAGAGGCGCGACCCGGCGCCAAAACGCGGGTCTGCGCAGCGGCTGCGAAGGTGTCAACACAGACCTTGAAGCTCTCGGTCCATGACCGATGGTGTCGCTGAAAGCCTTTTGGGATGCCCGTGCTGCCTGAGGTGAACCCAATGTAGAAGGGCGATTCGGGTTGAGGCAATCCACTGTCAAAGGGCTGGTGGGGGAACGATTGGTGCACGGCTTCGCGTGTGCCTGCGGTCCAGTCTGGATCACAGACTGCGGCGCATCTGCCGCTGCTGACAATGCCCAAGAAGTCCACCACCTGATGTAGCGTGGACAAGCGGTCGTTGACAAACACCGTGGCAGGTGCCTGCGCTTGGCTCAGGGCGTGTGCAGCTTGTGTAACCGCGTGGTGCAGTTGCGCAAACGTGAGAGAGATGGTGCCGTCTTCAATGGCGATGGCATCGCCGCGCAAGCGGGCCCAATGCGCCAAAGGGGCATGCACCCCGTCTTGCGCGAGCACAGAATGCATCACACAGCGCGTCCGCCAAAGCGCCAATCTGGCATGCCACGTGCCACGGTGTGCACGACCATGGCGCACATACCGCACTTGATGAGGTCACCGGGCACAAACGCCAATGTGCCGAGGAAGGCTTGCGACACATTGAGGTTAGCCAGGTAAACCAAGCCCACCACCCCGCAAGCGTGGACCACCAGCAAACCACCCAGGGCCGAGGCGATGAAGGCGCTGATGGCAGCACGTTGTGGTGAGTGTGTGGGCAGCAAGGCCATGAGCCCGCCAGTGACGAGTGCGCCCAAGGGCCAACCGATCAAGTAGCCGCTGGAGGGCGCGAAAAATACGCCCAAACCGCCCCGCCCGCCAGACAGCAAAGGCAAGCCCAAGGCCACCGCAAACAAAAACAACATCAGGGCTTGAAAGCCCCGTTTGGGCCCAAGCATGCAGCCAGCCAACATCACACCCAAGGTTTGCAGCGTGATGGGCACGCCCAGAGGCAAATCAATTTTGGGGATCAGCCCCAAGACAGCCAACAAGGCGGCAAACAAAGCAATGAGGGGCGTGGCACGTAGCGAGGTGTTCATGGCAAATCAAATCAATTCAATGGGGGCAACAAGATGCAAAAGCAGTCACTTGCCTAGCCGAAGTTCAAGTGTATCTGCCACCCTTTTGGCCGACACCAGCATTTGCATGGTCAGTGGCGCCAGCAAACGTAAACCACCTGGCTGCCCGGTTCGCACACGGTGGGCATCGTCCAAGCGTTTCCACAGCACAAAGAAGTGTTCCACGAAGCGCAGCATGAGCGCCAGTTGCAGGGCTATACGATCCACGCGGACACCGAAGCGCGTCAGCGGTGACAACAAACGCTCGAACACATCCAGCAAGTCGCTGTAGCGTGTGGTCAGGGTCAGTGCGACGCCCATCAAGGCCGTGCTCAACAGACGCAACGCACTCGACACACCCAGCATGGGCTGTTGCATGAAGGCGTGAAAAGCGACGATCAACAAGCTCGCCACCACGATGGACGTGAGTAACTTGCGCGCAGCCAAGGTGGCGCGTCCCAAAGACGCGAACACCGACACACAGATCACTGCGCTGAACAGCAGCAGATCAACCCGGTGGGTAAGAAACAGCCCTGCGCTTAGCAACGCCAGCACCAGCAGCTTCACGCCAGCACGCACGTTGTGCAGCCAGGTGTGGTGTTCGCTGTAGAGGCTTCCCATGGTTTAGGCCGCGTTCAGGCTGCGGGCCGCCACATCTGCTTCATAGGCTGCGCATACTTCGTGGCCGGGGCCATCGCAACGCACAGCCCCAAGGTCCAGCCAAATCACGCGCTCAAAGTGGCGGATGTGGCGCAGCACATGGGTGGAGACGATCACTTGTTGGGGGGCTTTTGCAATTTCGTGGTCCAGACGCGCTTGGCCTGGCAGATCGAGGCTGGAAAACGGCTCATCCAGTAGCAGCAGATCATGTGAGGCAATCAACAAAGCCAACCAACACACATGCTGGCGCTGCCCTTGGCTCAAGCTGCCAATGGCACGCTCTGCCCAAGCCCCTAAGCCGCGCGCCTTCAGCCACTCACGGGCGTGTGCACGGGCTGCCTGACGTGTCAGGCCTGAGGCTTGCAAACTCAAGCCCAACTCTTCTTCCACGGTGGGGAAAATGATTTGTTCGTCGGGGTTTTGAAACATCATGCCCACCGACGATGGGCTGCCCAGTTGCACGCGTCCGCCTTGCGCTTGCTCCAAGCCACAGATGAGTCGAAACAGGCTGCTTTTGCCCGCGCCGTTGTCACCAATCAAGCCAATGCGGGGCTCATGCAAGTGCAGAGTCAACCCATCAAAAACCTGGGTTCGACCACGCACCAACCTCACGTTGTCTAACACCACGCCCGAGTCATTGACTCTGGCAACATGAGGTTCTGGCGTTTGTGACGAGGGCGCGGTGTTGGACATGGTGCGGGCTCAGCCGTGGTCGTCTTGCGCCAAATTGTTCAAGATGGCCAGCAGCACGCGACGTGTGGTAACCACATCTTGGGCGCTGATGCCTTGAATGCTGACGCGGTTGCTCTCTTCTGCCAACGGCACCAATTTTTTCTTCAGCGCCTTGCCTTTGGGTGTGAGGTAGACGTACATGTTCTTTTTGTTGTCAGGCAGTTGACGCCGCTCGATATAGCCCAGGCCTTCCATCGTCTTCATGGCAGAGAACGTCGTGGGCTCCATCACGCCGGCACGCTCGCTGAGCTCACGCTGCGTCAAGCCATCGCCGTCCCACAGGATGCGTAAAAAAGTCCAATGGCCAAAGGGCACATTGTGTTGGGCTAATCGCACCTGCAAGGCACGCGCGTATGCGCGTCCTGCATCGCGCACCAAGTGTGCCAAACGGTCGTTGGGTACAGCTTCTTGCCAGTGACGCAAGATGTGGTGGGTGTTGTCTGCGGGCTTCTTCATGGTCATCGAATCGGTGGAACTTGAAACTCTGGCACCACCGCTTGGGCGCTTTGGGCAGATTTCAAAATCGCCAAGCTGACCGCGGTGGTGGCACGTGCCCATTCTCCACTGTGCAAGACAGGGTGCCGGTGAATTACTGCGTTGTACAACTCATCAATCACTTCTTGGCGCGGGATCTGGGGTGACTCCAAGGCGTCCAGCGTGGAAGCACCATCGCCATCCACCCACACGCCGTGGGGCATGGGGCGCAAGTCGGCGCGGTCACAGCTCACCACCAGTGGGCCAAAGTGCTGGTGTTGCAAGCCGGTGGGGGGCGCCGTGTTGCCCACCCACTGAGGCGCGCCGTAATTGCGTGCGGCTTTGAGGGCCGCTTCCTGCTCGGCGTTGACGGCATTCGCCAACCGGCGCCGTGCGGCCCCGTAATCGGCTTGGTCTTTGTGCTGTCCCAGCTCGCCGATGTTGTTCATCCATTGGTCACTGTCAAAGTGGCCATAACCGCTATAGCTCACGCTGGCAAAAGCACCCCCTGCAAAGCCCAACAAGGCGCTGTAGGCCCCCTCGGTGGGGCGTGTCGGGTCCCAGGCGCCGGTGTGCGCCATCACGCTGGTTACCCGGCCACCACCGAGCAGACGAACGATGTCGAGTTGGTGTGCGGCTTGGCTGAAGATCACGCCCCCGCCTTGTGCCGTGTCAAGTTCTTCGGGGCGGCGAGGGCGGTACAAAAAGTCGGTGTAGTTCAGCGCTTGAATCATGCGCACAGCACCAAATTCACCGCTTTGGATGCGCTGGTGCGCACGCAGAATGGGTGCGTTGAAGCTGTGGCTGTGCCCCACCAACAGCACAGTCCCTGCACGCTGCGTGGCTTCGATCATGCGGGTGCAATCCTCCAGGCTCAGCGCCATGGGTTTTTCCACCATCACATGCTTGCCATGCGCAGCGGCCATTTCCACATGGTCTACATGCAGCTGGTGTGGTGTGGCAATGTAGATGGCCTCGACCTCGGGGTGGGCACACAAGGCCTGCACACTGTCCACACAGCGCACGCCAAAGTCACGTTCGAATTGGGCGCAAGCCAGGGGTTGCGGATCGGTGGCGCTGATCAGTTGAATGCGCGGGTCATTGGCCAGCGTGGGCAGCATGAGCGTGAACGCACGACCCAAGCCAGCCACACCCAAGCGAAGACGTGGCGTACTCATAGGTCCAGCACCAGCTCAGGTGTGCGGGCACGTGACACACACACCATGATCTGTTGTGCTTGTTCGTCCGGGCGCAACACCAAGTCGCGGTGCTCGGCTTCGCCCGCCAATAAACCCGTGCGGCACGAGCCGCAGGTGCCGCTCTCGCACGAACTCGACACCGCGTGTCCGCAGGCACGCAGGGCGTCCAGGATCGACAGGTTGGCAGCCACATGCACACGTTCGCCCGATTGATGCAGCACCACATCGAAGGCGCTGTTGTCGGCAAAGCCTGTTTGCACGACGCCAAAACTCTCGAAGTGGATACGTTCCGTGGGCCAGTGGCCTGTCATGTCGCGCACGCTGTCCATCAGCCCTTGTGGGCCGCAGCAATACACATGGGCGTTGCTGGGACGCTCGAACACGGGCCAAAAATCAAACGCTTTTGCCATATCGCCATGGTCATGGTGGATGTGCACTTTGCCTGCCAGCTCTGGGGCACTGAGCTCTTGTGCAAATGCGGTGTTGGCGGCGTCGCGTGTGCAGTAAAACAGTTTGAAGTTGCTGAGTCCCTCATTCAACAAATGCCGAATCATCGACAAGATGGGTGTGATGCCAATGCCACCCGCCACAAAAATATAAGACGGTGCGTTGGCTTGCAACGCAAACATGTTGGCCCACGGCAGGGTGGGCAACACATCACCCACCTTCACGTCATCCACCATGCTGCATGAACCACCGCGTCCGCGCGCATCGCGCTTGACGGCAATTTGCCAGCGTTGTGTGTCGCTGGACAAGCTGCACAGTGAATAGCTGCGACGCATGCCATTGGGTGCTTGCACGGTGATGTGTGCGCCGGGTGTGAATTCGGGCAAAGGCTGTGACTCAGGGTGCACGAGCTCGAACAAGACGATGTCTTGGGTCAAGGCTTGCTTGTTTGCGACGCGCAGGGGAATGAAAGTTTCGCTCATACAGAAAAAGTGACGTGTGTGACAGGGCTTGGCTTGACATAGATCAAATCCTGCAATAATCTTAGCCATCTAACTATTATTTGGCAACCCCCAAACCAGCGACGAGGAAAATCATGCTCACTTCAGAAGAAAACGATTTATTGTGCCGTGTCGAAGGTCAGGCCCCCATGGGACAACTGATGCGCCGCCACTGGCAAGCTGTGTGTTTGCTGGAAGAGGTGAGCGAGCCCGACGGTGCGCCTATCCGTGCGCGTGTGCTGGGCGAAGACCTGGTGGTGTTTCGTGACACCGAAGGGCGTGTGGGTGTGATGGACGAATACTGCCCGCACCGTCGTGCATCCTTGGTGTACGGACGCAATGAAAACTGCGGTTTGCGGTGTCTGTACCACGGCTGGAAGATGGACGTGGCGGGCAATGTGGTCGAGATGAGCTCTGAGCCCGTTGCCAGTGGCATGGCTGGCAAGGTCAAGCACACGGCTTATCCCACCAAGGAGTGGGGTGGATTCGTGTGGGCCTACATGGGGCCCGCCGACACCATGACCGAATTCACGCCCCCGCCTTGGGCCCCGACCGAGGATGTGCGGGTGTCGATTGCCAAGATCATCATTCCTTGCAACTGGGCGCAAATTCTGGAAGGTCAAATCGACTCGGCCCACAGCTCCAGCCTGCATTCTTCAGACATGGTGCCTGCCCGTGTGGACGGTGCCAAAGCGACCGATAAAAATTGGCTGCGTCCATCGACTGACAAAGCACCACGCATGCAAACCCAGCGCGACGGCTATGGCTTCAGATACGCCGCTATTCGCCGCCCCATTCACAACGCCGCTACGCACGACTACGTGCGCTCGACGGTGTTTGTGGCACCTGCATCGGCGTTGATTCCGCCCAACAACTTGTACAACGTGGCCAACATCAACACGGCGATTGACGACACACACACCGCGTTCCATTTCATTGCTTGGGGTAATCCTGCCAGCACACCCGAAACAGCCACATGGCGGCAGTTTTTGAATGCTCAAGTGGGAGTGGATGTGGACCAGCAATTCAAACCGCTGCGCAACGTGGGCAACCATTTCTTGCAAGACCGTCAAGCCATGAAAGCGGGCAACTTCACAGGCATCACCGGCATTCCCAACCAAGACATGGCCATGTGGGTCACCATGGGGCCGATTGCTGACCGCTCGCATGACCGCTTGGGTGCCAGCGATTTGGCGATTGTGGAATTCCGACGCCAAATGGTCGATGCCGTACAACGTTTTGCCAAAGGGGAACCCCCTATTGGGGTGGGCGATTCGCGCATCCCTTCAACGGTATGCTCCTACCAGAGCGTGGTGCCCAAAGACACGGATTGGCGAGATTTTCAGGCCTCACCTGTTTGAGCTGATGGCCTTCAACGTTTGTTTTAAATGATCAGGAGACTTTCATGAACCCCCTCAACCCTTCACGCCGAAAGACGTGGCTTTCAGCCTTGATCGCATTACCCCTGATGGCACTGCAGGCGTCTACCGCCTGGGCGCAGGCACAGGCTTACCCCAACAAGCCCATCAAATTCATCATCACACACGCCGCAGGTGGCTTGCCTGACACTGTGGCGCGCGTCTACGCACAGAAGTTGACCGAGCGCTTTGGCCAAGCCGTGGTGGTCGATAACAAGCCGGGCGCGAATGGCATGGTGGCGGCACAAGCCATGGCCACGGCACCCAAAGACGGCTACACCTTCATGGTCACCGATGGTTCGACGTTCTCTATCAATCCGGTGATTCACAAGAACCTGAGCTACGACTACAAACGTGACTTTGTGACCGTGTCTTTGGCTGCACGCGCGCCCTTGTACTTGGCACTGAACCCCAAAACACCCGCCAACAACTTGCGTGAATTGATTGCGCTGGCCAAGGCCAAGCCCGGTACCTTGACCTACGGTTCTTCCGGCATCGGCAGCACCCACCACTTGACGATGGAAGCTTTCAAGTCGGCCTTGGGGTTGGACATCGTGCACGTGCCGTTCAAAGGCACAGGACAGTCTGTCCCGGCTTTGATCGGTGGCCAGGTCGACATGTTGTTTTCGGCCTTGCCCTCCTTGTCGGGTTTTGTGAAAAACAACCAAGTTCGCCTGATCGGTAACAACGCTGCCAAGCGCTCACCCCAAGAGCCGCAAGTGCCTGCCATTGCCGAGCTGATTCCTGGCTTTGACTTTGCGCCCATCGTCACAGTGTTCGCCTCAACCGGCACGCCACAAGCCGCCATTGACCGTGTCAGCGCAGAGATGGCCGTGATCGCCAAGATGCCCGATGTGGTGCAGCTCTTGAGCAACGCTGGCATTGAAGCCATTGGCGGCAGCCCCGCCGATTTGAGCCGTGCCATGAACGAAGAAATTGAACGCTTGGGTAAGGCCGTTCAAAACGCCAACCTGAAGCAGGAATGATGATGAGTAAATTGAATTTAACTTTTGCCTGCTGGAACTATGACCGCACCCGTGCCTTGATGGATGGCACAGTCAAGGTAGACGGTATCGATCTGAATTATTTGAACTTGCCGGTCGAAGAAACCTTTTTCCGCATGGCCCGTTTCCGTGAGTTCGATATCTCCGAAATGTCGCTGTCGTCCTACTGCGTCACGCTCTCCAAGCCTGAGCGTCCGTTTGTGGCGTTGCCAATTTTCCCCTCGCGTTTCTTTCGCCACTCGTGCATTTACGTCAATGCCAACAGCGGCATTCGTGAACCCAAAGACCTGATTGGCAAACGCATTGCCAGCCCCGAATACCAAATGACGGCACCGGTGTGGATTCGTGGCATTTTGTCGGACCACTACAACGTGCCCGTGGACGCTCAGCCTTATCTGTATGGTGGTGAAGAAGAGGTGGGACGCATTGAAAAAATGAAGCTGGCCTTGCCACCCAACATCCAGGTCAGCCCCATCGCGCCGCATCAAACCTTGTCGCAAATGCTGTACGACGGCGAGTTGGACGCGCTCTACACCGCGCGCATGCCCTCGTCATTTTTGAAAGGCGATGGCAAGGTCAAACGCTTGTTCGAAGACTACCCCGAGGTGGAGCGCCGCTATTACCGTGAGACCGGCATCTTCCCCATCATGCACACCGTGGTGATGCGTCGTGAGGTGTACGAAGCCAACCGTTGGATTGCCCAGTCCTTGACCAAGGCCTTCATCGAAGCGCAGCGCCATACCTACGAAGACTTGAAGGACACCGCGGCCTTGAAGGCCATGTTGCCTTGGTTGTCTGCCTACGTGGACGAGACCCAGCGCGAATTTGGCGACGACTGGTGGCCTTACGGTTTGGAGAAAAACATCAAAACCCTGGACACCTTCACGCGCTACCACCATGAGCAAGGCCTGTCACCGCGCAAGCTGGATGTGCATGAGTTGTTCGCCCCCGAGTCGCTCGAAGCGTTCAAGATTTAAGACCTTGTGTCTTTCAACAACAAAGGCCGCAATTGCGGCCTTTGTTGTTGGTGCGTCTATGCGTTGTCGTCTTAATCGGCTTTGATGCCTGCATACGCTGCCACGCGTGCCCAACGCACGAGTTCGGCGCGCATGAAGTCTGTGCCGCCTTCTGGCGTGGTGAAGAAAGCTTCAAACCCCAGCTTGTCGAATTTGGCTTTCATCTCGGGTGTCTTGCCCACCTTCACAAAAGCCGCATTGAGTTTTTTGATAACGGCAGGCGGCGTGTTGGCTGGCGCATACACCGCAAACCAATTCGAGAACTCAGCGCCTTTGTAGCCCAACTCCAGCAGCGTGGGCACATTGGGCAGCGCCGGGTAGCGCTGCGGGAAGGCCACGGCCAGCGCTCGGATACGACCTTGCTGGATATAGGGCAGGGCGTTTTGCAAGGGGCTGAACATGTAGGTCAGTTGGCCGCCCACCAAATCGGTCATCGATTGGGATTGGCCTTTGTAGGGAATGTGGTTGGTTTTGGTGCCTGCGAGTTGGTTGAACAACTCGGCATGAAAGTGCTGAGGGCTGCCCAAACCGGCTGAACCAAAGTTCAATTCACCGGGATGTGCTTTGGCCAAGTCCACAAACTCGCGCAGGGTGTTGGCTTTGACCGAAGGATGCACCACCAGCACCACACCGGTTTGTCCAATCAAGGTCACGGTCTGCAAGTCTTTCAGCAAGTCATAGGGCAGCTTGTTGTACACGGCCACGTTGGTGGCAATCGTGGCGGGGGACACCAACAAGGTGTAGCCATCAGGCTTGGCACGCGCCACCATCTCCACGCCAATGTTGCCGCCAGCACCCAGACGGTTTTCAACGATCAGGTTTTGTCCTAGCTCTTCCCCTACTTTTTGACCCAGTGTGCGGGCCAGCAAATCGGTGCCTCCACCGGCGGCCACAGGCACGATCACTTGGATGGGTTTGTTCGGAAAGTTTTGTGCACAGGCCAGCCCCAACAAGCCGCTTAAAAACCACACACACACAATTTTTGAATAAATACGTTTCACCATGTCTCCTTGGGGGCTGTCTTCAAAGCGTGCAGCCATTACGATTCGCGAATCTTTTGGAGGATATCAAATGGTTTCGGAAGTTTTGTCAGATTTGGTGGTGGCTAACCACATCTTGGTCAACGAAGGTGTGCTCGATGGTTTTGGTCACATCAGTGTGCGTGACCCCAGCAACCCTGAGCGCTTCTACATTGCCCGCAGCATGGCTCCAGCATTGGTCACGCTCGAAGACTTGGTGTCTGTCGACTTGGACGGTGTGGTGCACGATGCACAAGGTCGTCACACCTATGTCGAGCGATTCATCCACAGCGAAATTTTTCGGGCCCGCCCTGAGGTGATGTCCGTCATCCACAGCCATTCACCTGCCGTGATCCCCTTTGGCGTGACGGGTGCCCGCTTGCGCCCCATCTGCCACATGAGTGGTTTCTTGGGCGCGGTGACGCCCGTCTACGAAATTCGCCACAGCGCTGGCGAAACCTCTGACCTGTTGATTCGCAACCAAGCCCTGGGCGTGTCGCTGGCCCAATGCCTGGGCCAAGCCAATGTGGCGCTGATGCGCGGCCACGGCAGTGTGACGGTGGGCACCTCGATCCAACAAGCGGTGTACCGCGGCATCTACACCGAAAGCAACGCGCGCTTGCAAGCACTTGCAGCACCCTTGGGTGAGATCAACTTCTTGACCGACGCCGAAGCTCAAGCCACCTCCGACATGAACGACCAGCATTTGGACCGTCCATGGCAGATGTGGAAACGCAAGGCCTTGGCCAATCCCTTCTAAAGCAAAGCTTCGCGAGCGCAATTGCGCTGTCTCAGCGTCTGTCAATTCAGGGGTACAGCCCGCGCAACTCACGCGCTTGCAAAATGCGCGTACACGCCACGATGAACGTGGCGGTGCGCAAGCTCACACGATGGGTTTGCGCCACTTCCCAAATGCCCTCAAAGGCCTCGCGCATGATGCGCACCAAGCGCGCGTTGATGTCGGCTTCGGTCCAAAAGAAGCTCGAAAAATCCTGCACCCATTCGAAGTAGCTCACCGTCACACCACCGGCGTTGGCAATCACATCGGGCACCACCAAAATCTGGCGCTCGGCCAAGATGTCGTCGGCCTCAGGGGTGGTCGGGCCGTTGGCACCCTCAATCAGCAAGCGCGCTTTGATGCGTGAGGCGTTATGGACCGTGATCTGGCCTTCGAGCGCGGCAGGAATCAGCACATCGCAATCGACTTCCCAAAACACATCGGGGTCCAAGGCTTGCGCCGCGGCAAAGCCCGCCACGCCGCCGTGTGCCTGAACGTGTGCCTGCAATTCGGCCACATCCAGCCCCGCACCGTTGAACACCGTGCCACTGTGGTCTTGCACCGCCACCAAGATGGCACCCGCTTGCACAAACAGTTGCGCCGCCACGCTGCCCACATTGCCAAAGCCTTGCACGGCCAGTTTGGCACCCGTGATCGAGAGCCCGATTTTTTGTGCGGCCTCCACGCCCACGGTGTAGACGCCGCGCCCGGTGGCCTCGCGTCGGCCCAAAGAGCCACCCAACGCAATCGGTTTGCCCGTCACCACGCCCGTGGCGGTGCTGCCTTCGTTCATGGAATAGGTGTCCATCATCCACGCCATGATGCGTTCGTCGGTATTCACGTCGGGCGCCGGAATGTCCTTGGTCGGGCCGATGATCACCCCAATCTCGCTGGTGTAGCGACGCGTCACGCGCTCCAACTCGCCCAATGACAACAGCTTGGGGTTCACGCGCACACCGCCCTTGGCGCCGCCAAAGGGTAGATTGACGGCGGCGTTTTTCACCGACATCCAGGCGGAGAGCGCCATCACCTCGGACAAGGTCACGTCTTGGTGAAAACGCACGCCGCCTTTGCCTGGTCCGCGCGAGGTGTTGTGCTGCACGCGGTAGCCCTCAAAGTGGGCCACGGTGCCGTTGTCCATGTGAATGGGCACGTCCACGATCAGCATGCGCTTGGGGCGCTTGAGTGTTTCCACCCAACGCGACAGCGTGCCCAGGTACGGTGTGACGCGATCCACCTGCTGCAAATAGGTGCCCCAAGGGCCCAGTTGATCGGCCTGCAAAAAAGAAGGCAAGCTGTTCGGGGTGAAGGCTGCTGCGGGGCTGTGTGGGGTCGATAGGGACATGGGCTTTCCTGTGAAGTCAAACAAGGAGGTGAAGATACGTACCTTAAGTGGATCTGTCGCCCATGTCTAAGGCCAACATCGCCTAAGGCCATGCCGAATTGACATTGCCTTGATGTTGCGTGGGCTGTTGTCGTCGAATCTGCCCTCCATAATCGAAATATGGAAACCAAATGGTTAGAAGATTTCGTGAGCTTGGCAGAAACACGCAGTTTCAGCCGTTCGGCGCAGTTGCGGCATGTCACGCAGCCCGCCTTTTCAAGGCGTATCCAAGCCCTGGAAGCGTGGGCGGGTACCGACTTGGTTGACCGCAGCTCTTACCCTACCCGTTTGACCTTGGCGGGCGAGACCTTGCGCAGCCAAGCGCTCGAAATTTTGCAGTCCTTGCAGTCCACCCACGCCATGCTGCGTGGCTATGCATCCACAGACGAAGCCGTGATTGATTTCGCTGCGCCGCACACCTTGGCCTTCACCTTCTTTCCTGCTTGGATCAAGGGGCTGCAACAGCACTTTGGCGAACTCAAAAGCAGCCTGACGGCACTCAATGTGCACGATGCCGCGCTGCGCTTGGTTGAGGGGGGCTGCGATGTGCTCATCACCTACCACCACCCATCGCAGCCCTTGCAGTTAGACCCCCATCGGTTTGACATGGTGAACTTGGGGCATGAGGTGTTGGCACCCTTTGTGAAAACATCAGACGACGGCTTACCCCTCTTCACATTACCCGGAAGTACGAGAGCACCCACCCCGTATTTGGCCTACTCTTCGGGTGCTTATCTGGGCCGCGTGGCGGACTTTGTGGTGCAAGACGCCAAGGCGGCCATTCACTTGAACCGGGTGTACGAGACCGACATGGCCGAAAGCCTCAAAGCCATGGCTTTGGAGGGACATGGCGTGGCGTTTTTACCCTACAGCGCGGTCCACAAAGAGGTCGCTGCACAAAAACTCAGTCGCTTGCACCTGCCCAAGAAAGCACATGCGCTGGAGGCCACACTAGAGATTCGGGCTTACCGAGAAAAACCACAGCAATTCAGACCCACCAACAGCACGACAGAAGCGCTGTGGACTTATTTGACAAACCAAGCCTTGTCTACCAAGGCATAGAACTGGCGTTCAGGGCTGGCTGGGGCAAAGGCTATGCTTTTTATGCATACCAACTGTCGGAATTGGAATTGATGCTTAGGGTTCGCTTGTAGCATTGCGTAGAAGCTACTGATTTCTAATACAGTTCATCTTTTTACTTATCTCTGGAGCAACCTCATGAAAAAGCAGTTATTTGCCTTGGCCCTGGCTACTTTGGTGGCTGGTGGCGTGCACGCGCAAGCCAATGACACCATCGCCAAAGTCAAAGCCTCTGGCAGCGTGACCATGGGTGTGCGTGACTCCTCGGGTGCCTTGTCATACACCTTGGGCGACGGCAAGTACGTGGGCTACCACGTGGAAATTTGCCAACGCATTTTGGCCAACCTCGAAAAAGCCGTCGGCAAAAAGCTCGACATCAAATACCTGCCCGTCACCTCACAAAACCGTTTGCCTCTGGTGCAAAACGGTACGGTCGACATTGAATGCGGCTCCACCACCAACAACCTGACGCGTCAAAAAGACGTGGCCTTTGCCTTCACCACCTATGTGGAAGAAGTGCGCATCGCGGTGCGTGCTAACTCTGGCATCACCACCATTGCCCAATTGAACGGCAAAAACGTGGCCACTACCACCGGCACCACGTCGGTCCAATTGCTGCGCAAAAACGAACGCGCCACGGGCGTGGACTTCAAGGAAGTGTTTGGCAAAGACCATGCGGACAGCTTCTTGCTGTTGGAGTCGGGCCGTGCCGACGCGTTTGTGATGGACGGCCAAATTTTGGCGGGCAACATCGCCAGCAGCAAATCACCTGCCGACTTCAAAATTGTGGGTGAGGTGTTGAGCGTGGAGCCCATCGCCATCATGCTGCGCAAGGACGACCCGGCATTCAAAAAAATGGCCGACGACACCATCAGCGCCCTGGCTAAATCGGGCGAATTGGCCAAGCTCTACGACAAGTGGTTTGTGCAACCCATCCCCCCCAAGAACATCCGCATGAACATGCCTGCCAGCGACGCCAACAAAGCGGCCTGGACCAACCTGAACGACAAGCCGGTGGAAGAGTACGCCAAGAAGTAAGCGTGGTGCTTGAACCAAGCACTGCACAATCCCACCCTCGCAAGATAAGGTAAACCGATGGCACTTGATTGGCAGGTCTTCTTGGAAGACGACGGCGGCGGACGCACCTACCTCGAGTGGATGTTTGACGCCTGGGGTTGGACCTTGTCGGTGGCTGGCAGCGCCTGGCTGGTGGCCATGGTCGTGGGGGCTTTGATGGGCACCCTGCGTACCTTGCCCCCAGACAACGCGCTCAACCGCAGCCTCACGCATGTGGCGAATGCGTGGGTGGAGTTGTTCCGCAATATCCCTTTGTTGGTTCAAATTTTTCTTTGGTACTTCGTGTTGCCCAAGGTTTTTCCGGCCATGCAGCAGGTGCCGGGCTTCGCCTTGGTGGTGCTGGGGCTTGGGTTTTTCACCTCGGCGCGCATTGCCGAACAGGTGCGTGCAGGGATTCAAGCCTTGCCGCGCGGCCAACGCTACGCGGCCATGGCGATGGGATTCACCACTTGGCAGACCTACCGCTACATTCTGTTGCCCATGGCGTTTCGCATCATTTGGCCACCGCTCACCAGCGAGTCGATGAACTTGCTGAAAAATTCGTCGGTGGCTTTTGCTGTGTCGATTGCTGAGCTCACCATGTACGCCATGCAGGTGCAAGAAGAAACCTCGCGCGGCGTGGAGGTGTACTTGGCGGTCACTGCGCTCTACACCGTGTCGGCGTTCGCTGTGAACCGTGTGATGGCGCTGGTGGAGCGTCGCATGCAAATTCCGGGGCTCACCGTGGCCACCTCATCGGGCGGGGGGCACTGAACATGGGCAACCTTGACCTCTCGTTTCTCGACTGGGACATCCTGAGCAAATTTGTCTCGAAGGGATTGTTTTTCAGCGTTGAGCTCACCATCGTCGCCACCTTCGGCGGCGTGCTGTTTGGCACCTTGCTCGCGCTCATGCGCTTGTCGGGCAACAAATGGTTGGCCACGCCTGCTGTGGTCTATGTCAATGGCATGCGCTCCATCCCGCTGTTGATGGTGATCCTGTGGTTCTATTTGCTCATCCCGACCTTGATCGGTCGCCCCATTGGGGCTGAGCTGTCGGCCACCATCACCTTTGTGGCGTTTGAGGCGGCCTACTTCAGCGAGATCATGCGCGCGGGCATTCAGTCCATCCCACGCGGTCAGGTGTTTGCCGGACAGGCCTTGGGGTTGACCTATGGGCAGAACATGCGCTTGGTGGTCTTGCCTCAAGCCTTTCGCAACATGTTGCCGGTGCTGCTGACGCAAACCATCATCTTGTTTCAAGACACCTCGCTGGTGTACGCCATTGGTGCCTATGACTTGCTCAAAGGCTTTGTCACCGCAGGCAAGATTTACGGTCGCCCCGAAGAGGCCTACCTGCTGGCCGCGGTGGTGTATTTCGTCATTTGTTATGGCCTGTCGGCCTTGGTGCGACGCTTGCAAGCGCGCATTGCCATCATCCGTTGAGTCTGGAGAAACCCTGTGATTGAACTCAAAAACGTCTCCAAATGGTACGGCCCTGTGCAGGTGCTGACCAACTGCTCTACCACCATCCAGCGCGGTGAAGTGGTGGTGGTCTGCGGCCCTTCGGGCTCGGGAAAATCCACCCTCATCAAAACCATCAACGCGCTGGAGCCGTTTCAGCAAGGCGAGATTTTTGTGGATGGCGTGGCCGTGCACGGCAAAGACACCGACCTGCCCAAGCTGCGCAGCCGCGTGGGCATGGTGTTTCAGCACTTCGAGCTGTTTCCCCATCTGTCGGTCACCGAAAACCTCACCATGGCGCAAGTCAAGGTGTTGGGGCGCAGTGCTGACGAGGCGCGCTCGCATGGTCTGAAATACCTGGAGCGTGTGGGTCTGATGGCGCACAAAGACAAATTCCCTGGCCAGCTCTCCGGTGGTCAACAGCAACGTGTGGCCATTGCCCGTGCCTTGAGCATGGACCCGATCGTGATGCTGTTTGACGAGCCCACCTCAGCCCTTGACCCCGAGATGGTGGGCGAGGTGTTGGATGTGATGGTCGACCTAGCCAACGAGGGCATGACCATGATGTGCGTGACCCACGAAATGGGCTTTGCCCGCAAGGTGAGCAGCCGCGTGATCTTCATGGATGTGGGCGGCAAGATTTTGGAGGACTGCTCCAAAGACGAGTTCTTCAACCACCCCGAGAACCGACAGCCCCGCACCAAAGAGTTCTTGAACAAGATCTTGCAGCACTGAGTTAATTGGGGTCAGAGCCCAATTAACTTGGATGCACGGAGGGTGTCGCGCCGGACGCGGTTGCGCAGTTCGGGCACGGAGGCTTCCTCATACGGTGTACCGGAAATCGTCAGCCGCAGAACTGAACAAAAACAAGTTCGAAGACAATGGCAGGCATGACGCAAGAACTCACCATCACCCGCCCTGACGACTGGCACCTGCATGTGCGCGACGGCGCCGCTTTGAACACCGTGGTGCCTCATACCGCCGCCGAATTTGGCCGGGCCATCATCATGCCCAACCTCAAGCCACCGGTCACCACCGCGGCCCAAGCCTTGGCCTACAAACAACGCATCCTGGCTGCTGTCCCTCAAGGGGTGAGTTTCGAGCCCTTGATGACGCTCTACCTCACCGACAACCTGCCTGCCGACGAAATTGTCCGCGCCAAAGACGCTGGCGTGGTGGCCGCCAAGCTCTACCCCGCAGGTGCCACCACCAACAGCGATGCCGGTGTGACCGATTTGCGCAAGACCTACAAGACCTTGGAGGCCATGCAAAAAGCGGGCATATTGCTGCTGGTGCACGGCGAGGTGACGTCCAGCGACATTGACCTGTTCGACCGCGAAGCGGTGTTCATCGACACCCAGCTCATCCCGCTGCGCCGCGACTTTCCTGAACTGAAAATTGTGTTCGAGCACATCACCACCCGCGAAGCGGCGCAGTATGTGGCGCAAAGTGATGCCTTCACGGCGGCGACCATCACAGCGCACCACTTGCTCTACAACCGCAACGCCATCTTCACGGGCGGTATTCGTCCGCATTTCTACTGCTTGCCCGTGTTGAAGCGCGAGGTGCATCGCCAGGCCCTGGTGCAAGCGGCCACCAGTGGCTCGCCCAAGTTCTTCTTGGGCACAGACAGCGCGCCACACCCAGCCCACCTCAAGGAACACGCCACCGGTTGCGCCGGTTGCTACACCGCGCATGCGGCCATGCCCTTGTATGCCGAGGCTTTTGACAACGCAGGTGCGTTAGACAAACTCGAAGGCTTTGCCAGCTTTCATGGTGCCGACTTTTACGGCCTGCCACGCAACACCGGCACGCTCACCCTGCGTCGTGAAAGTTGGACACCGCCTGAGAGCTTTGCGTTTGGCGATGCCGAACTCAAGCCTCTGCGCTCTGGTGAGTCGCTGCCTTGGCGCGTGGTCTAACACCTGCGCCCAGCACTTTTGCGGGTGTAGTGCTGGCCGACATCGATTGGGCACAACCCTGGTTTGCGCCTTGGCAACACCCCGGTGAGCACGTGGCCCAAGACGCGCTGCGCTTGCACAGCGTGGCGCAAGCCCTCAATCACATCGCGCGCGACGTCCAGTTCGTCGCGCAATCCGAGTTGCCTGCCACCCAAGCCTACGAAGACTTCATCTTTCAGCAAGGCCGTGTTCCTACGCGCGACGGCTTGCACGACTTTTTCAATGGGCTTTGCTGGCATCGTTTCCCTCAGACCAAGCGGCGGCTTAACCTGTTGCAAGCGGCTGAGATTGCGCGCCAAGGTGTCGGTGCAACGCGTGGCCCCGTGCGCGATGCCTTGACCTTGTTCGACGAAAACGCCGTCTTGCTGCAACTGCCCGATGCACTCTGGCAGGCCTTGCAAGCGCGCGACTGGCGCAGCTTGTTGGTAGACCAACGCGCCCAATGGCAACACGTGCACATCGTGCTGTTTGGCCATGCTTTGTTGGAGAAATTGGTCACGCCTTATGTGTCCATCACCGGCCATGTGTACCGCATCGCGCCCAACGTGGACGCCCGCAGTGATGCGGCGCTGGACGACTGGTTGAGCACCGATTTACAGCCCGAGAAACTGGCCACCAAACCGTTTGAGCCTTTGCCCGTGCTCGGTGTGCCAGGCTGGTGGTCGGCCAACGAAGCGCCCGGTTTTTATGACAACACCCAGGTGTTTCGACCTAAAAACCGTGGGGCTATCGCGTCACATTCTTGAATTTGAGAAGCTTGCCCCTACTATGGAGGTTCAGCGCGCAATGTCGCACGCTGTCAATGCACAAGGAACGTCACGCATGAAACGCATTCTTCTGTTCGTCCTCACCAACCTCGCCGTCATGGTGGTGCTGGGGGTCGTCGCCAGTTTGCTGGGTGTCAACCGCTACCTCACCGCCAATGGTCTGAACCTGTCGGCCTTGATGGGGTTCTCGTTGGTCATGGGCTTTGGCGGCGCCATCATCTCGCTCTTGATGAGCAAGTGGATGGCCAAAATGTCCACGGGTGCCGAAGTCATCACCCAACCACGTAATCAAGACGAAGCCTGGATCTTGGACACCGTGCGCCGCTTGTCCGAGCGCGCTGGCATTGCCATGCCTGAAGTCGCTATTTACGACGGCGAGCCCAACGCCTTTGCCACCGGCGCGTTCAAAAACTCAGCCTTGGTGGCGGTGTCCACAGGTTTGTTGCAAGGCATGACGCGCGAAGAGGTGGAGGCGGTGTTGGGCCACGAAATTGCGCACATCGCCAATGGTGACATGGTCACGCTCACCCTCATCCAAGGCGTGCTCAACACCTTTGTGGTGTTCTTGAGCCGTGTGGTGGGCTATTTTGTGGACGGCATGTTGCGCAAGAACGATGAGCAATCCAGTGGTCCTGGTATCGGCTACTACGTGACCAGCTTTGTGCTCGACATCGTGCTGGGCTTTGTGGCCAGCATGATCGTGGCCTGGTTCAGCCGCCAACGTGAGTTCCGTGCCGATGCGGGCTCTGCCCACTTGCTCGGTCGCAAGCAACCCATGATCAACGCCCTAGGTCGTTTGGGTCAGATGCAAGCCGGTGTGCTGCCCAGCAGTGTGTCGGCCATGGGCATCACCGGTGACTTGGGTAAGTTGTTTGCCACCCATCCGCCGCTGGAAGAACGCATTGCGGTGCTGCAGGCCGCGCAAGGACAATGAGCCTTCAATAGCCCAGTGCCTTCTCAATCGCCTGCCGCTTGACGGTGGGCTTGGGGCACTGGCCTTTGGGTAATTCAAACCAATTGCGCACATCGTTCTCTAGGCCGATGCCGTGCATGAAGTTGTAAATCGCCTTCTTCAAACCACGGCCCAGCAGGTCGTGGTCGGTGCCGGTGGGGTCGACAAAGCCAATGTCGTTCTCGCCAAATGTCACCGTCGGGTTGGGCACCAGCGTGATGCCGTAGGCGGCTGGGTCTTTGCCTACCGGTGAATGCACCGTGCAGGCAAAGCGGTGAAAGAACCCGCTTTGAATACACCCGTTTTCAAACAACTGGCGCACATACTCCAGTGCGTCCACCGTGTCTTGCAGGGTCTGGGTGGGAAAGCCATACATCAGGTAAGCGTGTACCAAAATACCCGCCTCTGAAAAGCCCTTGGTCACGCGTGCCACTTGGTCCACCGACACGCCTTTTTTCATCAAGGCCAGCAAGCGGTCGGAGGCGACTTCCAAGCCACCCGACATGGCAATGCAGCCACTCTCGGCCAACAGCTCGGCGAGTTCGGGTGTGAAGGTTTTTTCAAAACGTATGTTGCCCCACCACGAGATGCGCAATTCACGGCGCAAAATTTCTTCGGCCATCGCCTTCAAAGCTTTGGGCGGTGCCGCTTCGTCGACCAAGTGGAAACCGGTCTGTCCGGTTTCGGCCACGATGGCCTCAATGCGGTCCACCAAGGTGGTGGCGGACGCGGCGTCGTAGCGCGAGATGTAGTCCAAGCTCACGTCGCAAAAACTGCATTTCTTCCAGTAGCAGCCATGGGCCACCGTGATCTTGTTCCAGCGCCCGTCGCTCCAGAGCCGATGCATGGGGTTGAGCATGTCCAGCAGCGACAGGTAGCGCTCAATCGGCAGACCGTCCCAGGTGGGCGTGCCCACGTCTTCAAACGCCACATCGGGCTCGGCCCAGTTCACATAACGCACCTGTGCGGTCTCTGCATCTCGCACGAAGGTGCGCACCAGGCGTTGTGCGCTGCGCTGGCCTTGCAGGTGGGCCAGCAGCGCCAGCAAGGGTCGCTCGCCCGCGTCCAGCGTGATGTAGTCCACATAGTCAAACAAGCGCGGCTCAGACAAGCTGCGCAGCTCGGTGTTGACAAAGCCGCCGCCCATGGCGATCACGGTGTGTGGGTGGTGCGCTTTGATGGTTTGCGCGATGCGCAGCGCGGCATACACCGCCCCGGGAAACGGCACCGACAGCAACACCAACTGCGGCTGGTGCTGCGCCATGCTCTGCAAGGTCAAGTTTTGCAGTACCTCGTCCACCAGTGTGGGAGCCTGTGCCAAGGCGTGGGCCAAGGGCTCAAAGCTGGCTTGGCTGCTGGCCAGCGATTCGGCGTAACGCACAAACTCAAACCGTGGGTCCACCGCATCGCGCAGCACATCGGCCAAGTCGTTGAGGTACAGCGTGGCCAGGTGGCGGGCCCGGTCTTGCTGGCCCAAGGCACCAAAGGCCCAGGCCAGCGAGTCGCCACCTTCACCCTCTACGTCATACGCATCCAGCGCGGTAAAGCGTGGGCCCTCGGGCAGCAAGCCCCGCCCCGCAATGCGGTGGCTCAGCGTGGCGTCACGCCCTTGCAAAAAAGCAATCGTGGGGGCGATGGTGTGGTGGTAGCGGGCGAAGTGGTCGAGGAAGAAATTCACGCAGGCGCTGCGCGCCTCGACCGCCAAGGCCAGGGCACGTTCTCGCACCTGCAACAGGCCCTCAGGCGTGAACAAGGCCAGCACCAGCTTCAAGGCCAGGTCGTCTTGCACCGCACCCACCCCTTGACCACGCAAAAAACCCGTCAAGTACGCGGTGGACGGGTAGGGGGTGTTGAGCTGCGTCATCGGTGGGATGAGGCTCAACACGCGCAATGCGCGTGGGGCTGAGGTGGTGCTCATCGGGTTCAGGCAGGCAAGTAGCCTTCCACCGACAGGTAGCGTTCACCCGTGTCGTAGTTGAAGCCCAGCACGGTGGCACCGGCAGGCAACTCAGGCAATTTTTGGGCAATGGCTGCCAATGTGGCACCCGACGAAATGCCCACCAACAAGCCTTCTTCGCGGGCGCTGCGGCGGCCATATTCGCGTGCGGCTTCGGCGTCCACCTGAATCACGCCATCGAGCACCGTGGTGTCGAGGTTCTTCGGAATAAAACCCGCGCCAATGCCTTGGATCGGGTGCGGTGCAGGCTGTCCGCCCGAGATGACGGGCGAAGCCGCAGGCTCGACGGCAAACACTTTGAGCGCAGGCCATTTGGCTTTGAGCACGCGTGCCACACCGGTGAGGTGACCGCCCGTGCCCACGCCTGTGATGAGTGCGTCCAGGTGCGTGAAGTCGGCCAAAATTTCTTGCGCCGTGGTGCGCACATGCACATCGATGTTGGCGGGGTTTTCAAACTGCTGTGGAATCCAGGCGCCAGGCGTGGCCGCGGCCAGTTCTTGGGCGCGGGCGATGGCACCCTTCATGCCTTTTTCGCGCGGCGTCAAATCAAAGCTGGCACCGTAGGCCAGCATCAGGCGACGGCGCTCGATGGACATGCTGTCGGGCATGACCAGCACCAGCTTGTAGCCCTTGACCGCAGCCACCATGGCCAAGCCCACGCCGGTGTTGCCGGAGGTGGGTTCGATGATGGTGCCGCCGGGCTTCAAAGCGCCCGACTTTTCCGCGTCTTCGACCATCGCCAAGGCGATGCGGTCTTTGATGGAGCCACCGGGGTTGGTGCGCTCAGACTTGATCCAAACCTGGTGTGTGTCTCCGAACAAACGCTGCATGCGGATGTGGGGCGTGTGGCCGATGGTGTCGAGAACGGTGTTGGCTTTCATACGGGTCTCCTTGTGGTGTGTCTGTGGGTGATGTGGGGCAGATTGTGTCAGTGCCGGGCTTGTCGGCTTCAGTGCAGGGTCATCAACTGGCGCGCCAGGGCCTCGCCCACTTTGATGCCGTCCACCGCTGCCGACAAAATACCACCGGCGTAGCCAGCGCCTTCGCCAGCGGGGTAGAGCCCCGCCATGTTGGGGCTTTGCAGCGAGTGGTCGTCGCGGGCCATGCGCAAGGGCGATGAGGTGCGGGTTTCAACCCCTGTCATCACCGCGTCGCGCATGTCAAAGCCTTTGATCTTTTGGCCAAACACGGGCAAGGCCTCGCGCATGGCGGCAATGGCGTAAGACGGCAAGGCGCTGTCCAAGCTCACCATCTTCACGCCTGGTTTGTACGACGGCTCGACCGTGCCCAAAGCGGTGGAGGCGCGGCCCGCCACAAAGTCGCCCACCAACTGCGCGGGTGCTTCGTAGGTGCCCCCGCCCAAGGTGTAGGCGTGTGATTCGAGCTGGCGCTGCAACACCATGCCAGCCAGTGGGTGAAAACCGCCCGGTGCATCGCGGGTGTCGTGGCGCACGCTGTGTGGAATGTTGTGGCCCATGTCTTCGCCCAACGCAGCTTCAAACGCCGCCGGGTCGGTGGGGTAGTCGCGTGGGTCAATGCCCACCACGATGCCGGCGTTGGCATTGCGTTCGTTGCGTGAGTACTGGCTCATGCCGTTGGTCACCACGCGATGCGGCTCGCTGGTGGCTGCCACCACCGTGCCTCCTGGGCACATGCAAAAGCTGTACACCGCTCGACCATTGGCCGCGTGGTGGACCAACTTGTAGTCGGCGGCACCCAGCAAGGGGTGGCCTGCGTGTTGACCCCAGCGCGCGCGGTCAATCACGCTTTGTGGGTGTTCAATGCGCACGCCCACCGAAAACGGTTTGGCTTCCATCGACACGGCATGGCGATGCAGCATGGTGAAGGTGTCGCGTGCGCTGTGGCCCAAGGCGATCACCAGATGGTGCGCATTCAGCGTGTGGGTCTCGCCACTGGCCAAGTCGAACACGCGCAAGCCGCGCACTTGGCGTTGACGGGTTGCTGTGGCCATGTGCGGGGCAGACGGTGCGTCCTCGTACAACAAGTCCACCACGCGCTGCTCAAAGCGCACTTCGCCGCCCAAGCGGATGATTTCTTCGCGCAGGCCTTCCACCACCTTCACCAATTTGAAGGTGCCCACGTGCGGATGCGCGGCCCACAAAATTTCTTCGGGTGCGCCAAAACGCACCAGCTCTTGCATCACCTTGCGGCCCAAGTGCCGAGGGTCTTTGATTTGGCTGTACAGCTTGCCGTCTGAGAAGGTACCCGCCCCGCCTTCGCCAAACTGCACATTGCTCTCCGCCTTGAGCACATGCTTGCGCCACAAGCCCCAAGTGTCTTTGGTGCGTTGACGCACTGTGGTGCCGCGCTCGATCACGATGGGCTTGAACCCCATTTGCGCCAACACCAACGCGGCAAACATGCCGCAAGGCCCAAAGCCCACCACCACCGGGCGTTCGCCCTCGGTGTGGCCCCAATCGCCTGGGGCGTGGGCAGGGGGCTGCCAAGTCATGGCCGGTGTGGGGTGAATGTGTGGGTGCTGCGCGTGCTGAGCCAGCAAGGCGGCCTCTTGCGCGGGGTCGGTCAGTGTGACGTCGACGATGTAGACCACCAGCAATTTTTTGCGCGCATCAAAGCTGCGCTTGAACACGTCCAGGGTGGCAATGGCAGACGGAGCCAGCCCCAAAGCTTGTGCCGCCATCTGGCGCAAGGTGTCTACGGGGTGGGGCACCGCATGGCGGTCAGCCTCGGTTTCTGCGGGGGCATCGGCGGCTCGTCGCTCGGGCAGCGGCAGATCAGACAGGGGAAGTTTGAGTTCAGAGAGTCGAATCACAAGCGTAGGGCCCGTGGTGATCGGGCAAAGCAATGAGTGAGGCCATGATTATCGGCGGATAATCGCGCCCGTGAAGCTCACTAGGCCGTCGCCGGTGCAAGCCGCAAGGTCAACGCGCAAGCGTTGGGCAGAAATGCCGCACTGGAGGAACGTCCGGACTGCATAGGACAGCGCAGGAGGTAACACCTCTCCACCGTGAGGTGAGGATCAGAGCAACAGAGACGAGCCGCTTGAGTGCGGGTGAAACGGGCAATCTCTGCGCGCAGCAATACCAAGTAGGCCAACGTTGAGGCGGTCCGCTGAGTTGGCGGGTAGGTAGCACCGAGCCGAGTGGGTGACCCTCGGCCCAGATTAATGACGGTCACAGGGTGGGCAACCACTCTGCACAGAATCCGGCGTATCGGTGGGCTTCACACTTTTATCCCAGACTTCGAATCCGCTCCACATGCGCCAACAACGAGCGCATCGCCACCGGCCACAAACGTGGGGGCACATCGTCGTAGGCCAGTTGCACCCAGTCGTCCATGCTGCCCTCGGGGTGCTGTTGCATCACCCCCAAAATTTTGGCTTCGCGCTTGAGACGGTGTGCTTTGAGGTGCGCAATGCAGGCGCGTGCGTCATGTGGTTCATCCCACAAGTTGCCCAGCACGTAGCCGTGCGCTGGCAAGATGAATTCAATGTGGTCTTGCTCACACGCATCCAACAATTTGTCGAGTGACTGGAGGTAGTCGTGCATGTGGCCATCGGGTGGGTCGACCACGGTGGTGCTGCCATTGAGCACATGGTCGCCGCTGAACAACAAACCGTCTTCTTCCAGTACCAAACACAGGTGGTTGGCTGCGTGGCCAGGGGTGTGCACCACCCGCAAGGTGTGCGTGATGTGCGTGCCTTGCAGCACCAACAATTCGCCATCATGGAGTTCGCGATCGGGGGTGAAGTGGCTGTGTGCGCGTGCTGTGGCTGCCGAGCTCAAGCCCAGCACGGGCGGGCGATGGCCATGCTGTGCGCACAAGGCTTGCAGTGGCGCAGCACCGGGCGAATGGTCGGGGTGCGAGTGGGTGCACACGATGAGTCGGATGTTGCCGCCAGCGGCACGCCACAAGCGATCCAGGTGCTCAAGATCAGCAGGGCCTGGGTCGATGGCGATGAACCCAGTGTCGGGGTCACCCACTAGGTAGCTGTTGGTGCCGGGGCCCGTCATCACGCCTGGGTTGGGGGCGGTGAGGCGTTGCACGTTTTTCAAAAGCAACACGGGCTGGTCGGTTTGCCAGTCGAGGTGGTGCACGATTTGGCCATCGGGGCAGGTCAATGCCAGTTCGCCAAACGGGGGCTCGTGTTCCATGTGCCGAGACTCTTTACCGGCTATCCAGCCCGCACGTGGGCAACTGGTGAACCAGGGCTGTTCGTTGGCACATGCGGCCAACACGCTCTGGGCATCGGCAAAGTGCTGCAAGCGCTCCAAGGTGCGGATGGTGGGGAAGATGATGAAAAAGTCGCCTGCTGCATGGCGACTCAGCGCATCGGCTGGGCGCACCCATACCGGTTCAAACTGTTCTTTGTCATCGGCGACCGGGGTTTGGCCATCGGGCATGTGGGCTACCAAAAACGGCACGTCAAAGCGACGTGGCAAATCGCGATCGGTGACCCAATGCGCCAACAGATACACCTGGTCGGCGGCCAAGGTGAGGCCACGTTGTTGGCATTGCTGCGCAAAGTCGGCTGCCGAGGCATGGCGATCTAGGGCCGCAATGTCGCTGTCATCGGCCATGCGGCCATCGCCATGGCGTGCCAGCAAGATGCCCAGCTCTTCAAAGCTCTCGCGGATCGCGGCAATGGCTTGGGTCAGCTGGGTGTCGCTTTGCGTGGCGCGACGTGCAGCCAGCGCGTGGGCCTGTGCATCGGCAGGGTCGATGCCACCACCCGGGAACACATAGGCACCGGGCGCAAAGCTGGCGGTCATGGCACGGCGTGTCATGAGCACTTCCAGGCCTTGCGGCCCATTGCGCAGCAGTAACACGGTGGCGGCAGGGCGCAGAGGGGCTGGCTCGCGTTGGGTGTGGATGAGTTGGGTAGGTCTGACCATGGTGGGATTATGAAGAGTGAACGGTGCGTACTTTCCCCATCCGTAAAAGCCGCAGGCTTGAGGCACTGTCCGTGACGACAATTCTGGCTTTGACAACTCTCCCTCATTTCTGGAGCGCCTCACCATGCAACGACGTACTTTGAAAGCTGCCCTAGGCTGTGCTTTGACTTTTGCCGCACTGAGCGTGCCGATGCTGGCTTGCGCACAAGCCTGGCCCAGCAAACAAGCCATTCGTCTGGTGGCGGTGTTCCCACCTGGGGGTTCGGTGGACCAAGTGGCGCGCATCATTGCCCAGCCGCTGTCACAGCAATTGGGGCAAACCGTGATTGTGGAAAACCGCGGCGGCGCTTCTGGCGTCATTGGCACAGCAGCCGTGGTGCAAGCCCCAGCTGATGGCTACACCTTTGCGGTGGTGTTTGACACCCACGGCGTGAACCCGAGCCTGAACCCCAGCATGCCGTTCGACAGCAAAAAAGATTTGATGCCTCTGGTGCTGGTTGGCACGTCGCCCATGGTGCTGGCCACCAACGTCAACTCCGAATACAAAACCTTTGCCGATGTGATGGCGGCGGCCAAGGCCAAAAAGAATGTGAGCTTTGGCACCATCGGCAACGGCAGCCTGGGTCACTTGGCCATGGCTTTGCTGGCCAAGGATGCCGGTGTGGAGTGGACCCACGTGCCTTACAAAGGCGGTGGTCCCTTGATGAGCGATGCGGTGGCGGGCCATGTGCCCTTGTCGATTGGTTCGGTGTTTGTGACCAAGCCCCACATTGACAGTGGCCGCATGCGCCCGTTGGCCGTGACCAGCAGCAAGCGTGCTGCTGATTTGCCCAATGTGCCCACCATCGCTGAAAACGGCTACCCCGGCTTTGAAGCACCGGCTTGGTGGGCCGTGTTGGCATCCACCAAAACGCCTCCTGAAATCACCAAGCGCATGAATGAAGAACTCAACAAAGTGCTCAAGAACCCCGAGGTGGCTAAAAAGCTAGACGCCCAAGGGATTGATGTGGCAGGTGGCACCCCAGAGCAAGCCCGTGTTTTCATTGAAAAGCAAATGAACATCTGGGCCAAGGTGGTGAAAGATAACAACATCAAAGCTGACTGAGGTCTTCTCAAACCTGATGCAAAAAGCCGCCTCAAGGCGGCTTTTGCTTTTGGACGGTGCTGCGTTCAGTGTTCTGGCGACACACCCAAAGCCACCAAAAATCGCGCCACCATGTTGTAGGTGGCAATGGCCGTGGTCAGTTCCACCACCTCGGTGGTGTTGAAGTGAGATTGCAACTGGGCAAACAGCGCGTCATCCACTTTCACGTCCAGGGTCATTTGCGCAGCGTACTGCACCACCAAGCGGCCCACCTCGTCCAAGCCCGCATCCGTGCTGGTGCGACGTGCATCGCCTTGCACCACACGGTTGAGGGCATCCAGCTCGGCTTGGGTGCCGCCGGCCTTGAGGAAGTCGGGCGCATGGTGGTGGTATTCGTAGGTGGCACCGGTCAACAGGGCCACGGTGCAAATGCCCAACTCTCGCAGCTTCCAGCTGGTGGGCAGGCCAGAGCGCACATTGCCCACGTAGTGGTTCCAGCCACGCGCTACGGGTTCGCTCCAAAGCAACGCGCGGTCTAAATTGATGAACTCGCCACCCCGACGCTTCAGCACAGCGTCGATCAAATCTTGGGGTTGGGGTTTTTGTTCAGGGGTCCAATCTGGAATACGCATGGTGAGGCCTCGGTTAAAACATGAATGACAAACAAGGCCGCGAGGATAAACCGCGCTTCTTGTGTCAGATGACCGTTGCGCGACAGCTGGGTGGCCGATAATCCACGCATGCGAATTCGCTTCACCAAAATGCAAGGCGCAGGCAACGATTTCGTGGTCTTAGACGAGACCCGGGAGCGCTTGAACCTGAGCCCTGCACATTACCGTTTCTTGGCCGATCGCCACTTTGGCGTGGGAGCCGATCAAATTCTGAGCGTGCGCCCCGCGCCGCAACCCGATGTTGACTTTGAGTACGTTATCCACAACGCCGACGGCGGCGAGGTGGAGCAGTGTGGCAACGGTTCCCGCTGCTTCGTGAGCTTTGTGCGTGAGCAGGGCCTGACGGACAAAACCAGCGTGCGCGTCAAAGTCCATGGTGGCGTGATCGAGCTGCACCAACTGCCCAACGGCCAGGTCACGGTTGACATGGGCGCTCCTGTGTTCGACGTGCGCCGCGTGCCGTTTGACCCGTTGCATGCAAACGCTTTGCACGATGAGAGCACAACGTCGACTCCTGCGCAAACCTGGCAACTCGCACTCAGCACTGGGGACCGCGTGGACGTGGGCGTGGTCTCCATGGGCAACCCGCATGCCGTGCAAGTGGTGGACAACGTGGACACCGCCCCCGTGCTGACCCAAGGTCCGTTGATAGAACACCACGCAGCGTTTCCTAGGCGCGTGAATGCCGGCTTCATGCAAATCGTCAACCGCCACATCATCCACTTGCGCGTGTTCGAGCGTGGTGCCGGTGAAACCTTGGCCTGTGGCACCGGTGCTTGTGCTGCTGTGGTCACGGGCATTCGTTGGGGCCTGTTAGACCCTGAAGTGCTGGTGCACACACAGGGCGGCGACCTGACCATTGCGTGGGCAGGGGGCGGCCATCCGGTGTACATGACCGGCCCCGCAACCACCGTTTTTCACGGCGAAATTAACCTACCTGATACCTTATGACTTCTTCTGCCATGAACCCGATCACCGAAGACGACATCGCCAACTTCTTGGTGAATACGCCTGATTTCTTCAATCGCCATGCCGAGTTGCTGGCTGCGGTGCGCCTGAGCAGCCCGCACGGCCAACGTGCCGTGAGTTTGCAAGAGCGTCAAGCCGAGATGCTGCGCGAAAAAATCCGTGCGCTTGAATTGCGCATGATGGACTTGATGCGCCACGGCACTGAAAACGAGGTGCTGGTGGAGCGCCAACAGCGCTGGGTCAAAACCTTGTTGATGACCACCAATGCGCGTGACTTGCCCCACACCATTGCAGACCAAATTCAACACGACTTCATGGTGCCGCAAGTGGCCATCAAGGTGTGGGGCGTGGCCGACACCTTTCAGATCGAGCCTTTCGCGGTGGGTGTGAGCGATGCTGTGAAAGAATTTGCCGCAGGTTTGGCCACGCCCTATGTGGGCCTCAATACCGAGTTTGAAGCCACGCAATGGCTTGCTGAGCCGAGTGCGGCACAGTCGGTGGCCTTGATTGCCTTGCGTGCCACGCGGGTTGAAGACACGCCACAAACCGCAGCGTCAGCGCCAGTCATTGGCCTGTTGGTGTTGGCCTCACCCGACGCCCAGCGCTACCACGAGGGCATGGGCACGGCCTTCATTGAGCGCTTGGGTGATTTAGCCAGCGCGGCACTGTCGCACCTGCGCTGATGAACGCCACGCACATGGACTGGGTTGCCCGCTACCTGGACCATGTGCGCTTTGAAAAGCGCTTGGCCGAGCGCACGCTGGCGCTTTACACCCTCGACCTGCAAAAACTTGCAGATTACGCTGCCCAAGCTAATGTGGCGTTGGACGCTGTGCAGACCAGCCACATCCGCCGTTGGGTGGCGCAGATGCACAGTGGTGGCCGCAGTGGCCGTGGCATTGCCCTTATCTTGTCGGGTTGGCGCGGCTTTTATGTCTGGATGGGACGTGAGGGCTTGATTACCAACAACCCGGTACAAGGTGTGCGTGCCCCCAAAGCCCCCAAACCTTTGCCCAAGGCCTTGAGCGTGGACGACGCGGTGCAACTTGCCGAGTACACAGGCGCATCGGCGGCGGATGATGACCCGTGGTTGCGTTGCCGTGACGCCGCCATGGTGGATTTGCTCTACAGCTGCGGCTTGCGTGTGGGCGAACTCACGGGCCTGGACGTGCATGCCAGCACCCAAGCCAAAGGCTGGATTGATTTGCAAGCGGGTGAGGCCCATGTGTTGGGTAAAGGCAGCAAGCGCCGCAGCGTACCTGTTGGGCGCAAAGCCCTGGATGCGTTGCAGGCTTGGTACAACGTGCGCGCCGAGGGCTTAACCCCTGCCACGGCTGAGCAGCAAGCCTTGTTCATTGGCCGTTATGGCACGCGTTTGACTGCGCAGGCCATTTGGCAGCGTTTACGCCAGCGCAGCTTGCAGGCCGGGTTGTCAACACCGGTGCATCCCCACATGTTGCGCCACTCGTTTGCCAGTCATGTGTTGCAGTCGAGCAGCGATTTGCGTGCTGTGCAAGAGTTGTTGGGCCACGCCAACATCAGTACCACGCAGGTGTACACGCGCTTGGACTTTCAGCATTTGGCGCAGGCGTATGACGCGGCGCATCCTCGGGCGCGTAAGAAGTAGCGCTTTGTTTTTCGTATGGTGATGGCGTGTTCTGTCGTGGCGTTTGTTCTTTGTCGAGGCGCGGTGAAGCGGGCCCGGCGCCGCGCCTTGGCGCAGCGAATGAAGTAAATCAACAGCAAACAACACAGAGCACAAGCGAAACAGCGCCGCAAAGCCCAATACCGAAGCAACGACAATAGCGGGCTATGAAAACGATTCGACTCAAAGACGGCAAAGAACGCTCTGCCCTCAGAAGCCACCCCTGGATTTTTGACAGCGCCATCGCCAAAGGTGGGGCTGATTCGGGCGAGACCGTGCGTGTTGAAGCCCACAGCGGCAGCTTCCTAGGCTGGGCCTCCTTCAGCCCCAGCTCCAAAATCCGCGCCCGCATTTGGAGCTTTGACGAAAGCCAACGCATTGATGCCGATTTCTTCAACGCCGCCATCCGCCGCGCCATCGCGGCGCGTAGCCGTTTTGACATCCAAAGCAACGGCCTGCGTTTGATCCACGGTGAGTCCGATGGCTTGCCCGGCCTGATCGTCGACCGCTACGACGACACCTTGGTGGCGCAATTCCTGTCCAGCGGCACCGAGCGTTGGAAAGACGTGATTGCTGATGCCTTGCTGGCGCAAACCGGCCTTACCAAGCTGTTTGAACGTTCTGATTCGGGCGTGCGGGGTTTGGAAGGTTTGCAGCCTGTCACAGGCTGGCTGCGAGGCGAAGGGCCCACCGCCATCATCTTGCGCGAGCACGACTGGCAACTCTCGCTTGACATCGCCGAGGGCCACAAAACAGGCTTCTACTTGGACCAGCGCGACAGCCGCAAAAAATTTTCCGACTACACCCGTCGTTTGCAATTTCAGCGTGTGCTCAACTGTTATTGCTACACAGGAGGCTTCACGGTGGCGGCTTTGGCGGGCGGTGCGGCGCATGTCACGTCCATCGACTCATCGGGTCCCGCCATTGAACGCGCCCGTGCCAACGTGGCACTGAACGGCTTTGATGCCGAACGCACCACCATGATGGATGCCGACGTCAACGGCTCTTTGCGCCAGTTCCACAAAGAAGGCCGTACGTTTGACGCCATCGTGCTGGACCCTCCCAAGTTCGCACCGTCTGCTGCGCATGCCGACCGTGCGGCGCGGGCCTACAAAGACATCAACCGCTTGGCTTTCAAAATCTTGGAGCCCGGTGGCGTGCTGTTCACCTACAGCTGTTCCGGCGGCATTGGTGCGGAGCTGTTCCACAAAATCGTGGCGTCTGCGGGCACCGATGCGCATGTGGATGGCTACATCAGCGAGCGCATGCAAGGTGCGCCCGACCACCCCATGACCTTGACTTTCCCCGAGGGCGAATACCTCAAGGGTTTGGTGGTCATGAAAGCGGCTGACCTGGTTGAAAAACCCAGTCACGCCACAATATCCAACGATTCAGTCCTCTAAAAATCACACAAGGCTCCCTCATGTTGATCCCCGCCACCATCCTGACCGGCTTTTTAGGCTCCGGTAAAACCACCCTCCTCAAGCGCGTGCTGACCGAGGCCCATGGCCAAAAAATTGCCATCATCGAAAACGAGTTCGGCGAAGAAAACATCGACAACGACATCTTGGTGTCTGACACCAACGAGCAAATCATCCAAATGAGCAATGGCTGCGTGTGTTGCACCATCCGTGAAGACTTGCGCACCACCTTGCAACTGCTGGCGGCTAAAAAGCGCAAAGGCCTGCTCGACTTTGATCGTGTGGTGATCGAGACCACCGGCTTGGCCGACCCCGGTCCTGTGGCGCAAACCTTTTTCATGGACGATGAGATTGCCGAGAGCTTTCTGCTCGACTCCATCCTGACTCTGGTAGACGCCAAGCACGCCGCGCAACAGCTCAACGACCGCCAAGAGGCGCGTCGCCAAGTGGGTTTTGCCGATCAAATTTTCATCAGCAAAGCCGATCTGGTGTCACCCCAAGAGCTCGATGCCTTGCAGCACCGCTTGAAACACATGAATCCGCGTGCGCCGCAAAAAGTGGTGCACTTTGGCGAAGTGACCTTGGCCGAGGTGTTTGACCTGCGAGGCTTCAACCTCAATGCCAAGCTCGACATTGACCCCGACTTTCTGTCGGACGACGCCCACCATGAACACCACCACGGCGAGCATTGCGACCATCCCTCGCATGCCCACGACCACGCCCACCATGACCATGAGCACGGCGAACATTGCGACCACCCCTCGCATAGCCAGGGTCACCACCATCACCACGATGACGACGTGAAGAGCTTCGTCTTCAAGTCGCCGCGCCCGTTTGACCCGGCCAAGCTGGAAGACTTTTTGGGGGCCATCGTCAACATCTATGGCCCCAAAATGCTGCGCTACAAAGGCGTGCTCAACATGAAGGGCACCGACAAGAAGGTGATCTTCCAAGGTGTGCACCAGCTCATGGGCAGCGATTTGGGTCCAGACTGGGGCCCCGGTGAAGAGCGCCTGAGCAAGATGGTGTTCATTGGCATTGATTTGCCCAAAGACATCTTGATGCAGGGTTTAGAGAATTCTTTGGTTTAAAGAACTTATCGATTTTCTTCAGCTGAAAGAGTGTTCAGGCTTTGTGGCTACAATCCCGCGCGCCAGACCAAAGCCGTGCCGCGTCAGTTCTTGACTGCGGCACACAGGGTATAAAACCGGGTTTATTCAACTCAAAATGATGAAAAAAATCAGGCCTGAAACTCTTCGCACAGTCACGTGCGGCAACGGCCTGCCAGGAGACACACCGTGAACGCCCAAGCCCGCAAACCCGCTTCCAAGAAGCCTGCGCCTGCTAAAAAAGCCGGTAAAACTGGTGCAACGCCCAAAGCGGTTGCGAAGAAGATTGTGAAAAAACCTGTGCCAGCCAAAGCAGCGGCAAAGCCCGTCAAATCTGTGACGCCCAAAGCCAAGCCCAAAGCGTCTGTCGTTAAAAAAGCTGCAGCGCCCAAAGCTGTGGCTAAAAAGGTCGTGACGGTCAAGCCTGTGGCAAAAAAAGCAGCGACATCTAAAGTGGCCGCCAAGCCGGTGGCCAAAAAAGCGGTGAAAGCTGCTGCGCCCAAGCCGGTAGCTGCCAAAAAAGCAGGCAAGGCAGCGCAAAAGCCTGCTGCGGCTAAAAAGCCGGTTGCCAAAACTGTTGCCGTCAAAGCAGCTGTCAAACCTGCTGTGAAGGTGGCACCTGCGGCTAAAAAGCCCAAAGCTGAAAAAGTCAAGACCGCCAAAGCTGCTGCACCTGCCAAAGCGGTGGTTGCTGCCCCTGTGGTGCACGTGGTGCCCGTGATTCCTGGCTACACCCCTGTGGTGCACAAGAAAAACTCCAGAGCGGCCAAGATGGCTGCTCTGGTGCCTCCTCCGCCCGCTGCGGTGGTGGTGACCAATGCCGCCAAATCGAGCTTCATGCCGATGACCGCTCCCTCTGTTCCCTCGATCGTTCCTGTGATACCTCAAAAAGACGCCAAACTCGCCAACAATTGGAAATCTAAAACTGCTGACCAGCTCACCGATGCAGAAGTCATCGCCATGCCCGACAGTGAGTACATGAACGACATTCAAATGGCGTTCTTTCGCCTCAAGCTCTCCAAGCTGAAAGACGAAGTGCTCAGCAACGCCAGCGAAACCACTGAACATTTGCGCGAAGACACCGTGGTCACACCTGACCCCGCAGATCGCGCCACCATCGAAGAAGAACACGCGCTTGAGCTGCGCACACGTGACCGTGAGCGCAAGCTGTTGAAAAAGATCGAACAATCCATCAACCGCATTGATGCGGGTGACTACGGCTATTGCGACGAAACGGGTGAAGCGATTGGTGTGGGTCGTTTGTTGGCCCGTCCCACCGCCACTTTGTCGCTTGAAGCCCAAGAACGGCGCGAATTGAAACAAAAAATGTTCGGCGATTGATGAATTTTTTCTGTTTGCCATCAAAAGCAGGCCATTTGCCTGCTTTTTTTTCGACTCCTCACATCTTGATAAGCCACTTTTACAGGTCGTGCTAAGTGCTTAATTCGTAACGTTTTTTGAGTTTCTGTTTGCTTGTTGAAGCGGCTGTAAGTCCTTGATTTCATTGAAAAAAGTTAGAAATTGCCCCGCATGATCAAGTTTTCCTGATACAGTGCAATTAAGTGCAATTAAGTGGTGAAAAGTGCCCGTCACCTTTCTCTCTTGTTTGCTGTCGCTGTTTTTTAGGAAGGTTGCCCGTGTTCCAGGGAGCTTCATCGCTGAGTCTTGACGCCAAAGGTCGTTTGTCGGTTCCGACGCGGCATCGTGACGTCTTGAGCGCGACGGCTGCCGGGCAACTCACCATCACCCGTCATCCGCATGGCTGTTTGATGGTGTTCCCGCGCCCCGAGTGGGAAAAGTTCCGCGAACGCATTGCCGCCTTGCCGATGAGTGCGCAATGGTGGAAGCGCATCTTCTTGGGCAACGCCATGGATGTGGAGATGGATGGCACGGGTCGTGTGCTGATTTCGCCTGAGCTGCGCACCGCAGCAGGTATCAGCAAAGACACCATGTTGCTTGGCATGGGCAACCACTTCGAGCTGTGGGACAAAACCACCTACGAAGCCCAGGAAGCCCAAGCCATGCAGGGCGACATGCCCGATGTCTTCAAGGAATTCTCTTTTTAAAGGCAGACGGTGGAAACGGCATGCACGCACACCACCGTTCTTTTGCGCGAAGCTGTCGAAGCCCTCGACATTCAGCCCGATGGAACGTACGTCGACGCGACCTTTGGGCGCGGGGGGCACAGCCGTTTGATCTTGTCCAAGCTCTCGCCTCAGGGGCGGTTGATTGCGTTCGACAAAGACCCCGAAGCAATTGCTGCAGCCCAGAGCATCCAAGACCCTCGTTTTTCCATCCGCCACCAAGGCTTTACCGACCTGGGCGAGTTGCCGGCGGGCTCAATCGACGGGGTGTTGATGGACTTGGGGGTCAGCTCGCCCCAGATCGACACGCCCGAGCGGGGCTTTTCATTTCGATTCGACGGTCCCCTGGACATGCGCATGGACACCACCCGTGGCCAGAGCGTGTCTGAGTGGTTGGCCGATGCAGAACTCCAACACATCGCGGAGGTGATACGTGAATATGGCGAAGAACGGTTTGCTCAACAGATTGCAAAGGCGATTGTTGCTCGCCGACAGGAACGGGGCGTGCCTACAAGCACCTCTGAACTGGCCCAGCTCGTGGCTGACACGGTCAAAACCCGCGAGCCGGGCAAGGACCCTGCAACGCGCACATTTCAGGCTTTTCGGATTTTCATCAACGCCGAGCTTGAGGAGCTGCAACAGGCGCTAGACGCGTCGTTGCAGGTGCTGCGCACGGGAGGACGGTTGGCTGTGATCAGTTTCCATTCGTTGGAAGACCGCATCGTCAAACAATTCATCGCGAAACATTCCCGCGAGGTGTATGACCGTCGCGCACCATTTGCGCCGCCTCAGGTCATGGCGCTCGAGGCCATTGAGCGAATCAAACCCAGTGCCGAAGAAGTGGCTGCCAACCCGCGTTCGCGCAGTGCGATGCTGCGCGTGGCCAAGCGTCTGGGTGAGGGGACGCAGCCATGAGCCGCTTGAGCGTGGTGTTGTTCTTGGCGGTGCTGCTGAGTGCTTTGTACTTGGTGCGCACCCAGTATGAATCGCGCTCGCTCACCACCGAACTCGATCGCGCCACCAGCGAGGCCCGTCGCCTAGAAATTGAGTACGACCGCCTCGACGTGGAGCGTCGCGCCCAAGCCACGCCGCTGCGCGTGGAAAAATTGGCGCGTGAACAGTTGCGCATGCGCACCATCACCCCCGCCATCACCCAATACGCCACCGTGCCCGGATTGGCTGCTTCAGCGCAGGTGCAGCCATGAGCAGCCGCAGCGTGCAGTACGCCACCAGCCCCTTGTTGGCCAGCAAGACGCCCGTCTGGCGCAGCCAGTTTGTGGTGGCCTGCATTGCTTTGGGCTTTATTGGTCTGGTGGCTCGCGCAGCCTATGTGCAGGTGATCGACAACGCCTTCTTCAAGCGTCAAGGTGCTGTGCGTTTCATTCGCACCTTGGACTTGCCGGCCAACCGCGGACGCATTCTGGACCGCAATGGCCACATCCTGGCCTCCAGCGTGCCTGTGCCCAGTATTTGGGCCAGCCCGGAAGATGTGGAGCGCGACCCAGTCAAGCTCAAGGCTTTGGCCAAATTGTTGGGCATGAGCCAGGCTGAACTCGATAAAAAATTGCAAGACGAAGACAAGAACTTTGTCTGGGTCAAGCGTCAGGTGGACGCTTCGGTCGCGAAAGAGATTGAGGCGCTCAAAATCAAAGGCGTCTACGCCCGCAAAGAATACAAGCGCATCTACCCCGAAGGCGAGGCGGTGGCCCATGTGGTGGGCTTTACCAACGTGGAAAACTTGGGGCAAGAGGGTGTGGAGCTGACCTTCAACAAAGAGCTCGGTGGCAAAGCCGGCTCGCGTCGCGTCATCAAAGACCGCTTGGGCCGCGTGGTGGAAGACATCGGTGAAATGGTGCCCCCCATTGATGGTCGTGACTTGGAGTTGAGCATCGACAGCAAGGTGCAGTACTTTGCCTACGAAAAAATCAAAGAAGCGGTGATCAACAACAAAGCGGCGGCAGGCAGCGTGGTGGTGTTGGACATCAAGACCGGCGAAATTCTGGCGCTCACCAACTACCCCAGTTACTCCCCAGACAAGCGCGGCAACTTGAGCGGCGCACAGTTGCGCAACCGCGCGTTGACCGACACGTTCGAGCCCGGCTCCACCATGAAGCCACTGGTCATTGGGTTGGCGCTGGAAAAAGGCATCGTCAAGCCCGAGACCATGATCCAAACCGCACCGGGCAAATTGCAAATAGGCACTGCCGTGATCTCGGACTCACACGCCCACGGCTTGCTCAGCGTGAACGAAGTCATTCAGAAATCCAGCAACATCGGCACGGTCAAGATTGCGCTGCAAATGCAGCCCCACGACATGTGGGAAGTGTTCACCCAAGTGGGCTTGGGGCAAAAACCGCAAGTGCCTTTCCCCGGTGCTGTCTCTGGCAAGGTGCGGGCCTACAAAACCTGGAAGCCCATTGAACAAGCCACCATGAGTTACGGCTACGGTTTGTCGGCCAGTTTGTTCCAACTCGCGCAGGCCTACAGCGTGTTTGCGCGCGACGGCGAGCTGATTCCGGTGAGCTTGCTCAAAACCCACGACAACATCAGCGGTGCACGCGTGTTCTCGGTGGCCAACGCCACGGCGGTGCGACACATGTTGCACTTGGTCACGGGCCCGGGTGGCACCGCCATGAAAGCCCAGACCATGGGCTACTCTGTGGGTGGCAAAACCGGCACCGCACACAAGGTGGAAGGCAAGGGCTACGCCGGCAAAAAATACCGAGGCTTCTTTGTGGGCATCGCGCCCATTGACAACCCACGCATCGTGGTCGCTGTGATGGTGGACGAGCCCACCAATGGCTTGTACTTCGGTGGTGATGTGGCGGCTCCTGTGTTCAGCCAAACCGTGCAACAGACCTTGCGCATGATGGGCGTGCAGCCCGACATGGCGGTCAAGCCCCAAGTGGTGGCCAAGGCTGAGAAGGAGGAGTTTTGATGCGACACCTCCACAGCCCCCAAGAAGCCGCGCAATGGCTGCACACCCAAGTGCGCGGTGTGCTGCACACCGACAGCCGACGCGTGACCCCAGGTGATGGCTTCATCGCCTGGCCGGGTGCTGCCAGCGATGGCCGCCGCCACGTGCCAGCGGCCCTGAAACAGGGCGCGGCAGCTTGCTTGGTCGAGCGCTCCGGCGTGGAGGCTTTCAGCGACACATTCGCTACGGCCGCCAGCACCACCACATCAGACGCCATCGCCAGCTACACCGATTTGAAAGCCGCCAGCGGCCCCATCGCTGCGGCCTATTACGAACAACCCAGCCAAGCACTCGATGTGCTGGCCATCACGGGCACCAACGGCAAAACCTCCACCGCTTGGTGGTTGGCCCATGCCCTGGGGCGTGTGGGACAGCGCTGTGCCGTGGTGGGCACCTTGGGCGTGGGTGAGTTGGACCAACTCGAAGTCACGGGCATGACCACGCCAGACCCCGTGTTGCTGCAAGCACGCTTGCGCGACATGGTCACGCGTGGTGTGCAGGCTTGTGCCATTGAGGCCTCGTCCATTGGGTTGGCCGAACACCGCCTGGATGGCACCCAGGTGCGCGTGGCTCTGTTCACCAATTTCACGCAAGACCATCTCGACTACCACGGCAGCATGGCCCGCTACTGGCAGGCCAAAGCTGCCTTGTTCGACTGGCCAGGCCTGGCCGCAGCGGTGGTCAACACCGACGACGCACACGGCGCGCAACTGGCGCAACAACTCAGCCAACGTGACGATGTGGCGTTGTGGACCGTAGGCATCGTGGCCGATACAACGCATGCCCAGACGCTTGGGGCTCAACCGCAAGAGCGTCATGTGCAGGCAACGCGGGTGCGTCACGGCGCGCGGGGTTTGAGTTTTGAGGTGGTCGAAGGCGAGCACAGCCACACCCTGCACACCGTGCTGGTGGGCCACTACAACGTGAGCAATCTGCTGGGCGTCATCGCTGGCCTGCGCGCCTTGGGCCACAGCTTGGCCGATGCGGTGCAAGCCTGTGCCGATTTGCCTGCCGTGCCAGGACGCATGCAAGTGGTGGGTCATGCCGACCAACCCTTGGTGGTGGTGGACTACGCCCATACCCCTGATGCCGTGACGCAAGCACTCCATGCGCTGCGTCCCCTGGCCCAAACCCGAGGCGGTGCCCTGGTGTGCGTGTTGGGTTGTGGCGGTGACCGCGACAGCGCCAAGCGCCCCTTGATGGCTGCTGCTGCCGAACAGCATGCCGACCGCGTGGTGCTGACCAGCGACAACCCGCGCAGCGAAGACGCTCAAGTCATTCTGGCGCACATGCGGGCAGGCTTGACGCAACCCCATGCTGCGCAACACATCCTAGACCGTGGCCAAGCCATTGCCGCTGCGGTCGGCCAAGCGCGTGCGCACGATGTGGTGCTGGTGGCGGGCAAAGGCCACGAAGATTACCAAGAAGTGCAGGGCGTCAAACTGCCTTTCAGCGACGTGGTCCAAGCCCAAGCAGCTTTGCAGCAGTGGAGGGCGCATGTCTGACATGAACCTCAGCCTGCAACGCATCGCCAGTTGGTTGCCCGGCGCTCGTGTGTGTGGCGATCCCACAGTGTGTGTGCAGCGCGTGCACACCGACAGCCGAAGCTTGCAAGCGGGCGACTTGTTTGTGGCCCTGCAAGGTGAACGTTTTGATGCCCACGACTTCTTGCCCCAAGCCGCAGCCAGCGGTGCCGTGGCCGCGTTGGCCCAGCACGGGCTGGAGGCGGCACAACTGCCGGGTGTCGAAGTGCCAGACAGCCGCCGTGCGCTGGGCCAACTGGCGCAAGGCTGGCGTGCTCAGTTTGACTTGCCCCTGATTGCCGTGACCGGCAGCAACGGCAAAACCACCGTGACCCAAATGATTGCCAGCATCTTGCGTGCAGGGTGGGGCGACGCGGCCTTGGCCACCCAAGGCAATTTGAACAACGACATCGGCGTGCCGCAAACTTTGCTGCGCTTGCGCGCACACCATCGCTGCGCAGTGGTGGAGCTGGGCATGAACCACCCCGGCGAAATTGCTGGCTTGGCCGCCATGGCGCAGGCGAGTGTGGCCTTGGTCAACAACGCCCAGCGCGAGCACCAGGAATTCATGGCCACGGTAGAAGCCGTGGCGCAAGAAAACGGGGCTGCCATCAGCGCCTTGCCCGACACGGGCGTGGCGGTGTTTCCGGCGCACGACACCTACACGCCCTTGTGGCAAAACTTGGCAGGCGCACGCCGCTGCATGCGCTTTGCCATGCACAGCCCGCACTCAGGTGAAGCCGCTGCCGAGGTGGTCTTGCGTCATGCGGTTTGGGCCAACGACCACTGGGCGGTTGAAGTGCAAACCCCAGCGGGCCTCATGACCACCCAATTGCACATTGCCGGTCGCCACAACGTGGGCAATGCCTTGGCAGCCACCGCGTGCGCTTTGGCCGCAGGTGTGGCATTGGATGTGATTGCCCAAGGCCTGTCGGCGTTCGAGCCCGTCAAAGGCCGTTCACGCGCCTTTGGTGTGGTGTGCCAAGGCCGTGCGATCACTGGCGTCGATGACACCTACAACGCCAACCCTGACTCGGTGCGTGCCGCCATTGAGGTGCTGGCCGAGTTGCCTGGGCCCCATTTGCTGGTGCTGGGCGACATGGGCGAAGTGGGTACACAAGGCCCCGAGTTTCATCAAGAGGTAGGTCACCACGCACAGGCTTGCGGTATTGAACACTTGCTGTGCCTGGGTGAGTTGGCGGCCTTCAGTGCCCAGGCCTATGGCCCAGGCGCACAACACTTTTCAAACATCGACGCCTTGACAGCCCAGGTGTTGCAGCAACTGCCGCACTTGGGGAGTGTGCTGGTCAAAGGCTCGCGCTTCATGAAGATGGAACGTGTGGTCGACGCCATCCAAACCTGTCACGACAACAAAAACAACAAGGAGTCTTCCCCATGCTGCTGACACTGGCCCAATGGCTGCAAACCCTCTCACCCGAGTTCGGTTTTTTTCGTGTCTTTCAGTACATCACCTTTCGCGCGGTGATGGCGGCGGTGACGGCGTTGTTGATTGGTTTGATCGCTGGCCCTGCCGTGATCCGTCGCTTGGCGGCGTTGAAGATCGGGCAGCCGATTCGCGAATACGCCATGCAAAGCCACTTGGTGAAAAGTGGCACGCCCACCATGGGCGGCGTGTTGATCTTGATTGGCATCGCCGTGTCCACCTTGCTGTGGGCCGACTTGAGCAACCGCTTTGTTTGGATCGTGATGATCGTCACCTTTGGCTTTGGTGCGATTGGCTGGGCCGATGACTGGCGCAAGGTGGTGCGCAAAGACCCCGAGGGCATGCCTTCGCGTGAAAAATACCTGTGGCAATCCTTGATCGGTTTGTTGGCGGCGCTGTACTTGGTGTTCAGCATTTCCGAGAGCAACAACCTGCGTGTGCTGGAGTTGTTTTACTCCTGGGTCAAGTCGGGCTTTGATGTGAACCTGCCACCCAAAGCGGGCCTGTTGTTGCCCTTCATCAAAGAGGTGAGCTATCCGTTGGGCGTGTTTGGCTTTGTGATCATGACCTACTTGGTCATCGTCGGTTCGAGCAATGCAGTCAACTTGACCGACGGGCTGGACGGCTTGGCCATCATGCCGGTGGTGATGGTGGGTTCGGCCTTGGGCGTGTTTGCCTATGTGACGGGCAGTTCGGTGTATTCGAAGTACCTGCTGTTTCCCTACATCCCAGGTTCCGGCGAGTTGATGATTTTCTGCGCCGCCATGGCTGGCGCTGGCTTGGCATTTTTGTGGTTCAACACCCATCCCGCGCAGGTGTTCATGGGTGACGTGGGGGCATTGGCCCTGGGTGGCGCTTTGGGCACCATTGCGGTCATCGTGCGGCAAGAAATTGTGCTGGCCATCATGGGTGGCATCTTTGTGGTCGAGGCTTTGTCGGTCATGCTGCAAGTGAGCTACTTCAAATACACCAAGAAAAAATTTGGCGAAGGTCGTCGTATTTTGAAGATGGCTCCGTTGCACCACCACTTTGAAAAGACCGGTTGGAAAGAAACCCAGGTCGTGGTGCGCTTTTGGATCATCACCATGCTGCTGTGCCTGGTGGGTCTGTCGACCTTGAAGCTGAGGTAAGACGACGATGTTGCAACTCCACAACCAATCGGTGCTGATTCTGGGCTTGGGTGACTCCGGCCTGGCGATGGCGCGTTGGTGCGTGCGCTGTGGCGCACAGGTGCAGGTGGTGGACACCCGCGAGGCACCGCCTCAGTTGGCTGTGCTGCGCGCTGAGTTGCCGCAGGTCCGCTTCATTCACAGCGCGTTCGCGGCCAGCTTGGTCGACGGTCAAGACGTGCGTGCCGTGTTCAAAAGCCCTGGCCTGTCGCCCGAGTCGGTGGCCCCTGTGTGGCAGGCGGCGCAGACCGCAGGCTTGTGGGTGGGCACTGAGTTGACCTTGTTTGCCCAGGCCTTGCACGACTTGCAAAGCACACAGGCGTACCACCCCAAAGTGCTGGCCATCACCGGTACCAATGGCAAAACCACGGTCACCTCTCTCACCGGTCAGCTGTTGGAGCGCGCGGGTTTGCGTGTGGCCGTGGCGGGCAATATTGGCCCCACCTTGCTTGACACCCTGACGCAGGCCCTCGACCAAGCCGCTGCCGATGAGGCTGTGGCTCAGCAAGCGGCACAGGCGCAAGCGGCCCAAGAGCAAGCCGAGTTGGATGCTCAGCAGGCCACACAGCGGGAGGCTGACGCACAAGCTGCGAATCTGGCTGCCCAGCAGCAGGCGCAACTAGAGGCCGAACAAGTTGCGGCCCATGAAGCGCTGGCCGATCACGACGCACAGCACACAACCCCCGCTTTGGATGCACAAGGCGAGCTGTTGCCCGACGCTGCGCCCGAAGCGGACGCAGCGTCCGAGGCCGCCCAGGACGACGCGCCCTACGAGGTGGACTTGCCACCTTTGGTGCCGCCGCCACCGCCTCCTGCCGATCACCCCTACTTGCCGCAGGTGTGGGTGCTGGAGTTGTCGAGCTTTCAACTCGACGGCGTGGACAACTTCCAACCCACCGCAGCCACCGTGCTCAACCTGAGCCAAGACCACCTGGACTGGCATGGCGACATGCGTGCCTATGGCGCAGCCAAGGCACGCATCTTCGGTGCCCAAGGCCTCATGGTGCTCAACCGCGAAGACCCGGTGGTGATGGTCATGTTGCCGGAACCGGTGCGCGTCAAATTGCAACGACCTCAGGTGCGTGCCCATGTCACCTTTGGTGGCGACTTGCCGCAGCGCCCGGGTGACTACGGCATTGAAAACATGAACGGCATGACCTGGCTGGTGCGTGCCTTGGAAGCTGACGAGACCCGCCGCAAGAAGCGCTTCAGCAGCCCGGAAGATGAAGAAGAAATTCACATTCAGCGTTTGATGCCTGCTGATGCCTTGCGCATCCGTGGCCGTCACAACGCTTTGAATGCCTTGGCCGCGTTGGCCTTGGCCAGCAGCACCGGTGCCAGTTTGGCCCCCATGCTGTACGGCTTGCGCGAATACAGCGGCGAGCCGCATCGCGTGGAATCTGTCACGGTGCTGCAAGACGTGGCGTACTTTGACGACAGCAAGGGCACCAACGTGGGTGCCACGGTGGCCGCCATTCAAGGCTTGGGCGCTGAGCGCCGTTTGGTGGTGATTCTGGGTGGCGACGGCAAAGGCCAGGACTTCGCGCCGCTGTTGAACCCGGTCCGCCATCATGCACGTGCGGTGGTGTTGATTGGCCGTGACGCGCCTGCGCTGCGCGCGGCCTTGCAAGACAGCGGCGTGCCTTTGCATGACGCCGCCTCGTTGCCCGAGGCCGTGAACCTGTGCCACCAGTTGGCGCAGTCTGGCGATGCGGTGTTGTTGTCGCCTGCATGTGCCAGCCTGGACATGTTCCGCAACTACGCCCATCGGGCGCAGGTGTTTGTCGATGCGGTGCAGGCGTTGGCTATTGAACACGGAGGTGCCCTATGACGGCAACCACCCTGGGCCTCAAACAGGGCATGGGCGCGCGCTTCATGCAACGCATCAACGCGCGCATGGGCCGCTTGCTGGGTGCCGAGCCCGATGCTGGCTTAGACGCCTTGCCCGTGCGCGTGCATGGCACCGAGTTCACCCGCACCGGGGCATCCCCTGTGCACGTCAAAGGCTTTGACCAACCCTTGGTGTGGGTCACTTTTGCGTTGTTGATGGTGGGCTTGGTGATGGTCTATTCGGCCTCTATTGCCATGCCCGACAACCCACGCACCGGCGGTTACTACACCCAAACCCATTTCTTGATTCGTCACACCTTGTCGCTGTTTGTGGCGTTTGTGGCAGCGCTACTCGCGTTTCAGGTGCCGCTCAACACCTGGGAGCGCGTGGCGCCGTGGGTGTTCATCGTCTCCATCGTGCTGTTGATGGCGGTGTTGATGCCCTTCATTGGCAAGGCAGTCAATGGCGCACGACGCTGGATTGGTTTGGGCTTCATGAACTTCCAGCCCTCGGAGTTGGCCAAGTTTGGGGTGCTGCTGTATGCCGCCAACTACATGGTGCGCAAGATGGAGGTGAAGGAGAAATTCTTCAAAGCCGTGACCCCCATGGGCGCGGCGGTCTTCATTGTGGGTTTGTTGCTGCTGGCCGAGCCTGACATGGGCGCCTTCATGGTGATCGCGGTCATCGCCATGGGCATCTTGTTCTTGGGCGGCGTGAATGCCCGCATGTTCTTCTTGATTGCCACCGCCTTGATTGGCGTGTTCGGTTTGATCATTGCTTCGTCCGAGTGGCGACGCGAACGTATCTTTGCCTACCTCGATCCCTGGAGCATGGAGCATGCGCTGGGCAAGGGCTACCAGCTCTCGCACTCGCTGATTGCCATTGGTCGGGGCGAAATTTTTGGCGTGGGTTTGGGTGGCAGCGTGGAAAAGCTGCACTGGTTGCCCGAAGCCCACACCGACTTCTTGTTGGCCGTGATTGGCGAAGAGTTTGGCTTTGTCGGCGTGGTGGCCATCATTGCCATGTTCATGTGGTTGACACGCCGCATCATGTACATCGGTCGCCAAGCTATCGCCATGGACCGCGTGTTTGCCGGTCTGGTGGCACAAGGCGTGGGCATTTGGATGGGCTTTCAGTCCTTCATCAACATCGGGGTGAACCTCGGGGCCTTGCCCACCAAAGGCCTGACCCTGCCGCTCATGAGTTACGGCGGCTCCGCCATCTTGCTCAACCTCATCGCCATCGCCGTGGTGCTGAGGGTGGACTACGAAAACCGCGTGCTCATGCATGGAGGTCGTCTATGACGAACTCACCTCGCACGGCTTTGGTCATGGCAGGTGGCACGGGCGGTCACATCTTCCCGGGTTTGGCCGTGGCCGAGTTGCTGCGCAGCCAAGGCTGGCGCGTGCATTGGCTGGGTGCGCCTGCACCGAGCATGGAGAGCCAGTTGGTGCCGCCACGTGGCTTGGCTTTCGAGACGGTGCAGTTCTCGGGTGTGCGTGGCAAAGGCTTGGCCACCCTGGCCCGGTTGCCGTTCAAGTTGGCACGTGCCTTCTGGCAAAGCCTGTGTGTGATGCGCCGTGTCAAACCCGACGTGGTGGTGGGCCTGGGTGGCTACATCACCTTCCCAGCCGGTTTGATGGCTGCACTGTGCGGCAAGCCCCTGGTGTTGCACGAGCAAAACTCGGTGGCAGGCATGGCCAACCAAGTGTTGGCACGTGTGGCTCAGCGGGTGTTCAGCGCCTTTCCTGGGGTGATGCCCAAAGCCGAATGGGTGGGCAATCCTTTGCGCGCCGGGTTTGTCAGCCAGCCCACGCCTGCCGAGCGCTTTGCCCATCGCAGCGGGCCTCTGCGTGTGCTGGTGGTGGGTGGCAGCTTGGGCGCTCAGGCCTTGAACACCTTGGTGCCGCAAGCCTTGGCTTTGATTCCTGTGAGCGAGCGCCCACAGGTGATCCATCAAAGCGGTGCCCAACAAATTGACGCGCTGCGCGAGGCCTATGCCGAGGCGGGCGTGCAAGCCGAACTCACACCTTTCATTGACGACACCGCGCAGGCATTTGCCGACGCCGATCTGGTGATTGCACGCGCAGGCGCGAGCACCGTCACCGAACTGGCCGCCGTGGGTGTGGCCGCCATCTATGTGCCGTTCCCGCATGCGGTGGACGACCACCAAACCACCAATGCCCGATTTTTGGTGGATGCGGGTGGCGGCTGGTTGATTGCGCAATCGCAACTGGCGCCACAAGACTTGGCCAACCGCTTGCAATTTTTGACACGACGCACGCTGTTGGCGTGCGCAGAGAAGGCTTATGCCATGAGAAAAGTGGACGCCGCCCAGACCGTGGTGGCTGCCTGCCATGCCTTGGCAGGCCAAGGGGGGGCACGATGAAACACGCCATTCGACACATCCATTTCGTGGGCATCGGTGGTGCCGGCATGAGCGGCATTGCCGAGGTGCTGTTGAACCTGGGCTACGTGGTGTCGGGCTCCGACTTGTCGGACAGTGCGGCCCTCAAGCGCTTGCATGCCTTGGGCATACAAACCCATGTGGGCCATGCCGCCACGCACATCGAAGGCGCCGATGCGGTGGTGACCTCGACCGCCGTGCAAGCCGACAACCCCGAGGTGGTGGCGGCCCACGCCAAACTCATTCCCGTCGTGCCCCGTGCCGTGATGCTGGCTGAGTTGATGCGCTTGAAGCAAGGCGTGGCCATTGCAGGCACCCACGGCAAAACCACCACCACCAGCTTGGTGGCCAGTGTGCTGGCCGAAGCCGGCATGGACCCGACGTTTGTGATTGGTGGGCGTCTCAACAGCGCCGGGGCCAATGCCAAGTTGGGGTCTGGTGAGCACATCGTGGTGGAGGCCGACGAGTCGGACGCCTCGTTCTTGAACTTGTTGCCTGTGATGGCGGTGGTCACCAACATCGACGCCGACCACATGGACACCTACGGCCACGACTTCAACCGTTTGAAGGCCGCGTTTGTCGAGTTTTTGCACCGCATGCCGTTTTATGGCGCTGCCATTTTGTGCACCGACGACGCGGCTGTGCGCAGCATCTTGCCCGAGGTGTCGCGCCCCATCACCAGCTACGGCTTCAACGAACAAGCCCAGGTGCGTGCGGTGAATGTGCAGGCCGACAACGGTCGCATGCGCTTCACCGTGCAACGGCGCAATGGCGTGACCTTGCCCGATCTGGACATCACCCTCAACCTCGCGGGCGAGCACAACGTGCTCAATGCCTTGGCCGCCATCGCGGTGGCGGTGGAGTTGAACGTGCCCGATGCTGCGGTGGTCAAAGCCTTGGCCGAGTTCAAAGGCGTGGGCCGGCGCTTCCAGCGCCATGGCGAGGTGGCGGCTAAACACGGTGGCCACTTCACCTTGATCGAAGACTATGGCCACCACCCCGTCGAGTTGGCGGCCACTTTGGCTGCTGCCCGTGGCGCTTTCCCAGGTCGACGCTTGGTGCTGGCGTTTCAGCCGCACCGCTACACCCGCACCCGCGACTGCTTTGAAGACTTTGTGCAAGTCATGGCGCGCGCCGATGTGCTGTGGTTGTCTGAAATTTACGCCGCAGGCGAAGCGCCGATTCCCGCAGCCGATGGTCGGGCCTTGTCACGCGCCATGCGTGTGGCGGGCCATGAGGCCTTGGTCTTCGTGGATGACATTCAAAAAATGGCCCAAGTCATTGTCGACAACGCCCAAGACGGCGATGTGGTGATGTGCATGGGCGCAGGCTCGATCGGTCAGGTGCCCGCCCAGGTGCTGGCGCTGACCCTAACCCAGAGTTGATGGCATGAACCGCGTGAATACAACATTCGATGTGCAAACCGCCAAGGTGGCGGTGTTGATGGGCGGCCTGTCGGCAGAGCGCGAGGTCTCGCTCATGTCGGGCAGTGGCGTGCTCAAGGCTTTGCAATCCAAAGGCGTGAATGCCCTGGCCTTTGACCCGGCCGAGCGCAGCTTGGATGCGTTGAAGCGTGAGGGCTTCACCCACTGTTTCATCGCGCTGCATGGCCGCTATGGCGAAGACGGCTCGGTGCAAGGTGCGCTGGAGTTGCTGGGCATTCCCTACACCGGCTCGGGCGTGATGGCGTCGGCCATGGCCATGGACAAGGTGATGACCAAGCGCGTGTGGACCGCGGTGGGTTTGTCCACCCCCGGCTATGTGTGGCTGGATGCCGATGAACAAACGCCCGATAAAGTGGCCGCCATTCCTGCGCAACTGGGCTTGCCGTTGATCGTCAAGCCGCCGCGTGAAGGCTCATCCATTGGCATGACCAAGGTCACCGATGCCGCGCAGATGGCAGACGCTGCGGCCCTGGCCACGCGTTACGACCCCGATTTGTTGTGCGAAGAATTCATCACCGGTGAAGAGTTGACCTGTCCCGTGCTTGGCAGCGGTGCGACCGCCTACGCTTTGCCCGTGGTGCGCATTGCCGCGCCTGATGGCGCGTACGACTACAACCACAAGTACTTCACCGATGACGTGAAGTACCACTGCCCCAGTGGTTTGCCTGCTGACGAAGAGCGTGACGTGCAGCGCTTGGTGGTGGCGGCTTACCGCGCCCTGGGCTGTCGTGGCTGGGGCCGCGCCGACATCATGCTGCGTGCCAGTGACCGCAAACCCTTTTTGCTGGAGATGAACACCTCACCCGGCATGACCAGCCATTCGCTGGTGCCCATGTCTGCACGTGCTGCGGGCATCAGCTATGAAGACTTGTGCTTGAAGCTGCTGGCCAGTGCCACGCTCGATCACCCCGCAGGTGCACACCACCCATGAGCACCCGCTACACCACCCACATGCGCCCGCGCCCCGAGGTTGATACCTCGGTGGTGGTGCCATTGGACGTGCGCTTGATGCATGTGGCGTCGTCGCTCATGTTGACGGCTGTGGTGGTGTGCGCGTTGGTTGCCGGGGTGTGGGCGCTGGTGCGCTTGCCAGCGTTTGCCCTGAACGGCATCACCGTGCTGGGAGATGTGGAGCACAACAACGCCGTGACTTTGCGTGCCAATGTGGCGGCGCGTTTGACGGGTAATTTTTTCACCGCCGATTTGGCTCGGGTGCGCGCTGCCTTTGAAGCCGTGCCTTGGGTGCGCAGCGCCAGTGTGGCGCGTGAGTTTCCCAACCGTTTGCGTGTCACCTTGCAAGAGCACAGCCCCGTGGCGTATTGGGGCGACGACGGCGAGTCGCGCATGGTCAACAGCTACGGCGAAGTGTTTGAGGCCAATGTGGGCGAGTTGGACGACGAAAAGATGCCGCGCTTGCGCGGGCCAGACAGCCAGTCGCAGCAGGTGCTGGCGATGTACCGCACCTTGGCCCCGGTTTTTTCGGAGCTGACTTTGGCGCTGGAGAGTTTGGAGTTGACAGGGCGTGGCAGTTGGCGCGCTCGGGTGGCGCACGGCGCCGTGATCGAGTTGGGCCGTGGCAGCACGGCAGAGGTGATGGTGCGCATGCAACGGTTGGCTCAAACCCTGGTGCAAGCGACAAGCAAGTTGGGACGCAAGGTGACAGCCATTGAATCGGCTGACCTGCGTTACGACAACGGTTATGCGCTTCGGCTGCGCGGAGTGAGCACGACAGACGTGCCCGCTGTGCGTTGACGGGTGGAGCAAGAGTAGAGAAAGAACGAGGCGGTTATGGCAAGAGATTACAAAGATTTGGTGGTCGGCTTAGACATTGGTACAGCCAAGGTCATGGTGGTCGTGGCCGAAGTCATGCCCGGCGGTGAGCTCAAACTCGCAGGCCTGGGTGTGGCCCCGAGCAACGGCCTCAAGCGTGGTGTGGTGGTGAACATCGACGCCACCGTGCAAAGCATTCAGCAGGCGCTGAAAGAGGCCGAGCTGATGGCCGATTGCAAGATCACGCGGGTCTACACCGGCATCACCGGCAGCCACATCCGTGGCATCAACTCCACCGGCATGGTGGCGGTGAAAGACAAAGAGGTGACGGCTGCGGACGTGGCGCGCGTGGTGGAGACGGCCAAGGCCATCAACATCTCGACCGACCAGCGCTTGCTGTTGGTGCAGCCGCAAGAGTTTGTGATCGACAACCAAGATGTGCGCGAACCGATTGGCATGAGCGGCATCCGACTCGAAGCCAAGGTGCACATCGTGACCGGTGCGCAGAGTGCCGCCGAGAACATCATCAAATGTGTGCGCCGTTGTGGTTTGGATGTGGACCGTCTGATGTTGAACCCCTTGGCTTCTAGCCTGTCGGTGTTGACCGATGACGAGCGTGAGTTGGGTGTGGCTTTGGTGGACATTGGCGCGGGCACCACCGATGTGGCCATCTTCACCAACGGCGCCATCCGCCATACCGCCGTGATTCCAATTGCCGGTGACCTGATCACCAGCGACATCGCCATGGCCTTGCGCACGCCCACCAAAGACGCCGAAGACATCAAGGTGGAGTCGGGCTTTGCCAAGCAGTTGCTGGCCGATCCTGATGTCCAGGTCGAGGTGCCGGGCTTGGGCGACCGCGCACCACGCATGCTGAGCCGCCAAGCCTTGGCAGGTGTGATTGAACCCCGGGTGGAAGAAATTTTCTCGCTGGTGCAGCAAGTCATCCGTGAGTCAGGCTACGAAGAGGTGTTGTCTTCGGGCATCGTGCTCACCGGTGGCAGTGCGGTGATGCCTGGCATGGTGGAGCTGGGTGAAGACATTTTCTTGAAGCCTGTGCGTCGCGGCATTCCGCAGTACAGCAGCGCCCTGGCCGACATGGTGTCGCAGCCACGCGCAGCTACTGTGATGGGGCTGTTGGAAGAAGCCGGTATCGACCGCATGCGCGGTGTCAAGGTGTCGCAAAAGAGCGGTTCGGTCAAGTCGGCGATGGACCGCATCAAAGACTGGTTTGTGGGGAACTTTTAACCATGATCCCCACCTCCTTGCTTTACTTGGCGCGCGGCAGTCCGCCGCTTCGCCACCGTGGTCGACGATGGCGACCCGGTGCTGCGCACGCACCGCCCACTTGAAAGGGGCGCGATGCACAACAACAAGCAACAGACGAATTCAAGGCAACTGCAAATTTTTAGATCGATAGGAGAAACATCATGAGCATCGAAATGATCGAAGTTGAAGCATTCAACTCAGGCACACAAATCAAGGTCATTGGCGTGGGCGGTGGCGGCGGTAACGCGGTCGAGCACATGATCAGCTCGGGCGTGCAAGGCGTGGAGTTTGTGTCGGCCAACACCGACGCCCAGGCACTGCGCGTGAGCAATGCGCACAAAGTGATTCAGCTCGGTTCGACCGGCCTGGGCGCTGGCAGCAAGCCAGAGCGCGGACGCGAAGCAGCCGAAGCGGCGATTGACGACATCCGCTTGGCGCTGGAAGGCACCAACATGTTGTTCGTGACAGCCGGCATGGGTGGCGGCACCGGCACGGGCGCAGCCCCAGTGGTGGCGCGTGTGGCGCGTGAGATGGGCATCTTGACCGTGGGCGTGGTGACCAAGCCGTTCGAGTTTGAAGGCAGCCGTCGCATGGCCAACGCCGAAACAGGGTTGGCCGAACTCGAAGCCAACGTGGATTCGCTGATCGTGGTGTTGAACGAAAAGCTGATGGATGTGCTGGGCGACGATGCCAGCCAAGACGAAGCCTTTGCCTTTGCCAACGACGTGTTGAAAAACTCGGTCGGCGGCATTGCCGAAATCATCAATGTGGAAGCTTTGGTGAACGTCGACTTTGAGGACGTGCGCACCGTGATGAGCGAAACCGGCAAAGCCATGATGGGCACCGCCGTGGCCAACGGCCCAGACCGCGCCCGCATCGCTGCCGAACAAGCGGTGGCTTGCCCACTGCTGGAAGGTGTGGACATGTCGGGTGCCAAGGGCGTGCTGGTGCTGATCACTGCCGCCAAGGGTGGCTTGAAGTTGTCTGAGTCGCGCGAAGCCATGAACACCATTCGCAAGTTCGCTTCGCCCGAGGCGCACGTGATTTATGGCACGGCCTACGACGAAGAACTGGGTGACCAGATTCGTGTCACCGTGGTGGCGACTGGTTTGGCCGGTGGCCGTCGTGCTGCGCCTCAGTTGCAAGTGTTGCGCACGGGCACCGATGGTGTGGGCATGCCGATGCACGCCAACAACGCCTCGCCTGCTGGTGTTCTGGCTGCTGCCAGCGCAGGGTTGTCGGGTTTGGCTGCTGGTTTGGGGGTGGGGGCTGCACCTGCGCCCACGCAACCGGACTACAACAGCATGGCCGTTCCCAGCGTGTGGCGCACCAACCGCACACAAGCTGCGGCCAAGGTGGATGCCCTGTCGTCGGGCGGCATGGATGACTATGAAATTCCAGCCTTCTTGCGCAAGCAAGCGGACTGAGTGTTTCAAGCTTTCTATCAAGGTCATTGAAACGAACCATGCCCCCTGAACGGGGGGCTCGGTAAAATTCACCCTGTGCTGAAACAAAGAACCCTTCAATCCCTCACCAAAGCGGTGGGAGTCGGCCTGCACAGCGGCCAGCGTGTGGAGCTGACCCTGCGACCGGCGCAACCCGACACGGGCATCGTGTTCCGTCGGGTGGATTTGCCGCAACCGGTGGACATTCCTATCAGCGCTGTGGCGGTGACCGACACGCGTCTGGCGTCGACCATTTCCAACGCCGGTGCCAAGGTGTTCACGGTGGAGCACTTGATGTCGGCGTGTGCAGGCTTGGGGCTCGACAACCTGTACATCGACATCACGGCGGAAGAGGTGCCGATCTTGGACGGGTCGGCTTCGTCCTTCGTGTTCTTGCTGCAAAGTGCGGGCATCGTGGAGCAAAACGCACCCAAGCGTTTCATCCGTGTCTTGCAGCCGGTGGAAGTGCGCGAGGGGGAAGGTGCCAACGTGAAGTGGGCCCGCCTAGACCCGCACCATGGCTACAAGCTGAGTTTTGAAATTGACTTTCACCACCCGGCGGTGGACTCCACGGGTCAACGCGTGGTGTTTGACATGGACACCGGCAACTACGTGCGCGACATTGCCCGTGCACGCACCTTTGGCTTCACGCGCGATGTGGAGATGATGCGCGCCAATGGCCTGGCCTTGGGCGGTGGGTTAGACAACGCCATCGTGATGGATGACTACAAGGTCTTGAACAGCGATGGTCTGCGCTATGACGACGAGTTTGTGAAGCACAAAATCTTGGATGCCATGGGCGACTTGTATTTGATCGGCAAGCCCTTGTTGGCCGCGTACTCCGCGTTTCGTTCAGGCCACGCGATGAACAACAAACTGTTGCGTGAACTCTTGAGCCGCCCCGAGGCTTATGACGTGGTGACGTTTGAAGATGCGCGCAAAGCGCCACCGGGTTTGGCGCAGCTCGCGCCGGCCTGGTAATTCAGCGACTCCGCCCCGCCTTGTACATGCCGCTGGTGGCGCGCTGCAAGCCAGTGGCTGCGGCCAAGCGCGCCATCGATTGCCCGGCATGTGCGTGTGTGATGGCCAGCCCCAAGGCGTCGGCGGCATCGGGGCCAGGCAGGCCGGGGAGGTTCAACAAACGTTTGACCATTTCTTGCACTTGCGCTTTTTTGGCCATGCCGTGTCCGGCTACGGCCTGCTTCATTTGCAAGGCGGTGTATTCGGCCACGGGCAAGTTGCAGGTGACCAACGCCGTCACGCAGGCACCACGTGCTTGACCCAGCAGCAGCGTGGCTTGCGGGTTGACGTTGACGAAGACGATTTCCACCGCCGATGAGTCGGGTTGGTAGCGTGCCACCACTTCGTGGATGCCGTCGAACAACACCTTCAAGCGCGCGGGCAAGTCGCCTTGCACTTGCTTGTCGGTGCGGATGGTGCCGCTGGCGATGTAGTGCAGTTGTTGGCCGTCTTTTTCCACCACGCCAAAGCCAGTGGTGCGTAAGCCGGGGTCAATGCCAAGGATGCGCATGGTGATGGTTCAGGGCAGTTGCGCGCCGCCCATGCGGGCCACGATGATGTCGGTGCGGCCCGCGAGGTATTCAGACTGCGGAAATTTTTGGTAGTACTTGGGGCGCGGCAACATGACGGCCAAGCGTGCCGCTTCCCAAGCAGCCAGTTGCGCAGCAGGCTTGTGGAAGTAATGTTGCGCGGCGGCTTCGGCACCAAAGATGCCTTCGCCCCATTCCACGTGGTTGAGATAGATCTCCAAGATGCGACGCTTGTCGAGCACGGCTTCAAGCATCAAGGTCAGCACAAATTCTTGGCCTTTGCGCAGGAAGGTGCGCTCGCCCGACAGAAACAAATTCTTGGCCAGTTGCTGCGTGATGGTGGAGCCACCCACCACTTTGGGCGGGCGTGTGGTGTGTGAGGCCGCGCGGCTGGCTTGCAACTCTGCCTTGGCGTTCTTGGCCCAGGCTTTTTCAATGGCGTCCCACTGCACGCCGTCGTGCTGGGCAAAGATGTCGTCTTCTGACGCGATGACCGCACGTTTGAGGTGGTTGGAGATGCTGTTGTAAGGCACCCAGTCTTGACGCCAGCGCAGTCGGTCTTGGCTGGTGACGATGCGCCAGGCCTCCGAGCGTTCAAAGGCTGTGGACTCAGGCGCGATACGGGCCATCAAGGCGATGCGCGCCAAAAAGAAAACTTGCAAACCCAGCCATGCCACGAGCAGCAGCAGCAGCCAGCGCCAGATGGGGGAAGTGCGAGAGAACGTCATCCAGGGGCTCCTGCACCGCCGCGTGTTTGCAAGGTGTTGTTGCGGCTGAAGATGAAGCGCGAGACGATGGCCAGTTGATCGGCTTGTTTGCGCATGGCCGTGGTGAAGCTGCCAAAAGGTCCAGCGCTGGTGGCAATGGCTTGGGCCCGTCGGTCCAGGTCGGGCTGGCCAGAGCCTTGGACCACTTCGGTGCTGAGCACACGCCCATTCGCGTTGACGGTGATGACCATGGTGAGTTCGCCGTAGAGTTTTTGTCCGCCGCGTTCGGGGAAGTACAAGGTGCCGCGTTCTTCGATTTTGCGCCGCAGGGCATCGTAGTACTGGGCGTAGGCCACTTCACGGGTGGCGGGGCTGATGTAGTGCTTGCGTGGGCGTGCGTTGTCTTGGTCGATGCGTTGTTCAATCTCGGCCAAGAGTTTGAGCAGTTGGCGACGTTTTTCTTCCAGCGCTTCTTGGGCCGGGTCGGCTTTTTGGGGTTGCGGCGGGGGCAACTGGGCCAACAAGTCTTTGACTTGAGCCAGCAGCAAGGCCTGTTGTTTTTGCAACGAGGCCATTTGCTTTTGCATGGTATCGGCGCTGTCACCCGCGGTGGTGGTGGCCGCTGAGGGCAAGGGCGAGGCTGCACGTCCGCTGCGTTGTTCGCCACCGCCTGCCAACTGGGTTTGAGCCAGGGCTTGGGCCTTGTCGGGGGCTTTGGACACGACCCGGGTGTTGACCAAGATCACGTCGAGTGGCGTGTCTTTGAACAGGCGATCGAACTGCGCTGGCGCTGCGATGCGCAAGCTCAGCAGTGCAACGTGCACGCCCATTGAAATGGCCAAGGCCCATTGCAAACGGGTGACACGCTGCAAGACGCTCACGCTGGATTGACCTCCGCAGCGGGTGCATCGTCCATGTCCACCGCGATGGCGATGGGGCCGGCAGTTGCGCTGTCGTCTTCATCTTCTGCGGGCTCGGCACTGTCGGTGCCATGGGGCTGGTCAGCGTCGAGCAGGGCCATGAACTGACCGCTGATGTCCAGGGTGATGTCGTCGATCGCACCCAGGCGCAGTTGCACGCGTGCGCCGCGCTGCAATTCACTGTTGCCCAGCACGGGCAACACTAAGGGCAGGGTGTCGGCGCGCGCCATGGGCGGCTGGCCCGGAAAGGTTTTGAACACGGTGGCGGTGAGTTCAGTGATCTGGTGTTGCTTGAGGTATTGCAGCGTCCAGAAACGTTCCATGCCCGCCTGGTAGCCGTTGTAAGCGCTGTAGGCACCGTCGAAGGCCGAGATGATCGAGAACAACTCGGCATCTTTGGGTTTGAACGGCGCAGCCAACGCCGCGGTGTTGCCGTGTTTGGCGCAAGCAATGATTTGCCATTGGTTGACCAGGTCGGTGTAGCGGCGCAGAGGCGAGGTGCTCCAGGCATAGCTGGGCACACCAATGCCGGCGTGGGGCAGGGCTTTGGTGCCCATGCGCACTTTCACGCCCGGCAACAGGCTGGCTTGGCTGCGGTAGATGCCGGGCACACCCAGCTCGTTCATCCAGTTGCCCCACGTGCTGTTGGCGAGAATCATGGCTTCGGCCACCATCAGGTCGAGTGGCGCGCCGCGTTGGCGCACGCTGATCTGCACCTGTTCGTGGCCCGTGGGTGCCAGCCCGCTTTTGGGGTCTTGCGTTGCGTCTGCGCCGCTCACGAGTCGGAAGTTGTAGTCCGGTCGGTTGAAGTTTTCAGGCTTGCCGCGTACCACCTCGCGCTGGGCTTTGAGATGTTGGGCCAAGCGAAACAAAAACGCCAGTTGCACGCGTGGCATGGCAGGCTCTTGCGTGCCTTGTGCGTGCTGGAAATTGGCGTCGTTGAGCCAAGCTTCGGTGACGATGGCATCGAGTTGGTCGTGGCGCAGGTTGGCCGCAATCGGCACACGCTCGATGCGTGTGTCGGTGTGTTGAATGCCTAAAGTGGTTTCGTCAAAGGTGACGTACAGCGACACCGCCGGGCAGTCGCGCCCCTCTTGCAGGGTGTAGGTTTGCACCACGGCGTCGGGCAGCATGGTGACTTTGTAGCCGGGCATGTACACCGTAGACAAACGCTGGCGACCCAATTGGTCGATGGCGTCGCCTGGCTTCAACGCCAAGCCGGGTGCTGCGATGTGAATGCCCAGTGTGACCTGCCCCGAGCCCAGCCCTTGCACCGACAAGGCGTCGTCGATTTCGGTGGTCTGTGAGTCGTCGATGGAATAGGCCTGCACCGGGGCCAGTGGCAGTTCGTCGGCAATGACCGGGGCTTGGACGGCAGGAAAGCCCGTGCCTTTGGGAAAGTTGTCGAACAAGAAGCGTTGCCAGTGGAACTGGTAGGCCGAGGTGATGGCGCCGGCTTGTTGCAGCAGGGCCAGGGGCGCCGTCTGAGTGGCGCGCGCGGCGTCGACCACAGCTTTGTATTCGGGCGCGTTTTTGTCGGGCTTGAACAAGATCTTGTAGAGCTGGGCTTGGACTGGCTCGGGGCATTGCCCTTGCGTCAAGGCCAGTGCCCAGGTGTTGATTTGCTCTTGGATTTGTTTTTTCTTGTCGATCGCAGCTAGGGCTTGCTGGATCACTTCAGCAGAGGCTTTTTTGAAGCGGCCTTTGCCCGCGCGACGAAAGTAATGGGGCGCTTCAAACAGACGCAGCAGGGCGGCGGTTTGTTCGGTCAGTGTGGCTTGGGCGCTGAAATATTCACGCGCCAAATCGGCAAAGCCAAATTCGTCTTCGGGGGCGAATTCCCAAGCCAAGTCCAGCTCAATGGTGGCGCTCAAGGCGTGTGCCTCGCGCATCAAGTCGGCGGGCGAGGGCTTGTCGAACTTGAGCAGCAGCTGAGCTGCCTTGACCTTCACCCGTTTGCCGGATTCCAGTTCAATTTGGGCCGAGCTCTCTGCTTCGGACAGCACCCGACCGGTCTGGAATTTGCCAGCTTCTTCAAACAATGCGTACATGGGTGCGATTGTCCCATGCCCGCCCTGTGCCGTTGCACGATGTGGTGCGGAATTAAGACAGGCCGAGGAAGGCCAAGACTTGGGGGATGTACTGGTCAAAGTCGCTCAGGGCATGGTCACCGCCTTCGAGCACGGTTTGCTGTGCGCCTGCATAGCGGGCGGTCATTTCGCGCCAATCGAGCACCTCATCGCCCTTGGCAATCAGGGTCATGAAGCGTTCGGGTTGCGCTAGGGGGCCAACGGCCAAGGCACGCAGTTCATCGACAAATTCAGGGGCAAAGAAAAAACGCTCTGCTGGGTCGTGCCAGTTGGTTTGCTCGCCGATGTAGCGGCTCAAGTCACGGGCTGGGTCCACCGCAGGGTTGAGGAGCACCGCACGCCAGCCGCGCTGGGCGGCGATCCAGGTGGCGTAAAAACCGCCCAGGGACGAACCGATCACGGCCGAAGTGTCTGCGGGCCAATGGGCGGTGCCTTGCGCGATCAACGCGGCAGCCGCTTGCGGCGAGGGCGGCAACTGCGGACACCACCACTGCACCTGCGGAAAACGCTCGGCCATGAGTGCTGCCATCAAGCGGGCCTTGTTGGACTGAGGGGACGAGCGGAAACCGTGCAGGTAGAGCAGGTGGGTGGTGGGGGTGGGCATGTCAGGAGCTTAACGCCACCCCTGTGTTTTTATATGACGGTGGTCGTTTGTATACCGCTTTGTAGCAACAACTGCACCGAGCTATTTGAGTTGGTCCAGATGTCAAACACCACGCTGTCAACGGTGGTGGTGGTGCTGGCTTTTTCCCAACCTGTGTTGAGGAAAGACACCGTGTCAACCGCATCGCCCTTGGCCATGAACTGCTGCATGCCAGAGTAGCCTGCCAATGAGCCCCAAATGTCTTTGTCGGTGTTGTCTTGATTCCGCAGAAAACTTGTACTGAGCGTGAATGTGTTACTGCCGGCCCCAGTCATGTCAAAGATCTCAAACTGCTGGGTGTTGATACCCCAGTTTCCACCCGGTGTGGTGGGGACTGCACTGTCACTGAGCTTCAAAGTGTCGATGCCACTGCCACCTGCAAAATAGGAAATGTTGGTGAAGTCGAACAAGTCAGTGCTGGCCAGAATCACTGTGTCATTGCCGTCACCGGCAAACACCACCGAGTCACCCACGACGTTGATGGTGTCATTGCCCGCCCGTGCCCAGACCACGCCGTTGGCGGTCAAGGTGTCAGCATCCGTGCTGCCAATGGTCAACAGTGCACTGTCGCGCTCGTTGTTGTTGGTGAAACGTACCTCTAACTGCTCAACGCCCGTGACGCTACTGGTACCTGACAAGCCGCTGCCCGAGTCGGCAACAACGCTGACCTTGCCTGTGGCTTCCGAGAAGCTGAAGGTGTAGTCGCTGGTGTAGCCCGATGCGTCAGTGACAAAAGCACCGTTCACCCAAGAGCCATTGGCGCTTTGCAGGTCGAAGCTTTGGTTGGTGGCTGAGGCGTTGAATGCTCTGGACTCTGCACCATGCAGTTGAACCGCCAAGGTGTCGGTGCCCGTGCCGCCATCGATGGTGTCAGTGCCGCTACCTATCAAAATCTTGTCGTTGCCAGCGCCCGTGCTGATGGTGTCGTTACCGCCTTGGCCCAGCACGATGTCGGTGCCGCTGTGCCCGGTGATGATGTCATTGCCGAACCCCGCTTTGACGGTCACGCGTTGGTCACTCGTGTAGCTGGACAGATCTATCGTGTCATTGAGATAACTGCCTTGCACCACAATGTCGTTGGTGTTGACAGCATCGGTGAAGGTTTCGACAGACTTCCACAGCTGCACAGCGCTGTGGTCGGCAAATTGCACCTCACTGTTGCTGTCTTTGTAGGTCAGGTGGTAGACCAAAGACTCGATGCCGTCAGGCCAGTCGCTGGTTGTGCTGGGGACGGTGTAGGTGTAGCCAGACACGATAGATCCATCCTTGAGCAAAGACACATAGCGCGTAACGGACGCACCAGACCCACTGCTTGCATAACCTAGGGAATACTGTGCTGCGTCGGCGGCTGTGGTGACGCTGTCTGGCAGCAAAATGGAAATCGCCAATGTGTCGCGTTGGTTGGAGCCTGTATCCGTTCCCCCTGAAATGCTTTGGCCTGCTAGAGACTTAGGCGCTGCGGTATCGCTGTAAGTCCAAGGTGCCAATAAGTCATTGCCATCAGTTCCCGTGGACGACCCGTTTGTAGGTGCATACAGCCAGAAGTCTGCGGTAGCGCTCACGCTGTGCAGTGTCAGGTCGGCGGCGACTGAGCCGTTGGCACTGGTGATGGTGCTGCCGCTGGCGGTGCTCAAGCCAACGATGTGGTACTGTCCACCCAGGTTGTCGGTGTCTGCGGCAGCATAGGTGTAGGCAAAGCTCAGCACGGTGGAGCCGCTGCTGCCCGTGGTGGTTTGGCAGGTGGCGTAGACCGTGTGGTTGGTGCCGTTTGCATCGGTGAGGGTAAATTCCAGCTGAGGGGTGCCAGACACCACCACAGCCTGATCGAAGCCGACGTTGATATAGATCGTGTCGTCGGGTGTGAAAAAAGTCGTGTAGCCGAGGGGTAAACCAACGAAGCTCACCACGGGGGTGCCTATAGCAATGGACTGCGTGGCTGCACCTGTCACGCTCATGCCGCTTTGTGTGAGCAATTGCACCCCGCTGGTTGAATTGGTCCAGACCTTAAACACCGTGCCGTCAACCGTGGTGGTGGCATTGGAATCCACCCAGCCTGTGTCGGTAAAAGCTACGGTGTCAACCGAATCACCCTTGACCATGAACTGTTGCATGCCAGAGTAACCTGCCAGTGAACCCCAAATGTCGGTAGAGGTATTGCCCTGGCCCAACACATGTTGCGCAGAAAATTTGAGGGTGTTGCTGCCTGCGTCTGTGATGTCCCAAATTTCAAACTGCTGGGTGTTGATGCCCCAATTGCCGCTTGGCGTGGTGGGGGCCGCGCTGTCGCTGAGCTTTAACGTGTCGATGCCGCTGCCGCCAACGAAATAAGAAATGTCGGTGGAATCGAACAAGTCGGCACTGGCCAATACCACGGTGTCATTGCCATCGCCAGCAAATACCACCGAGTCACCCACGACGTTGATGGTGTCATTGCCCGCCCGTGCCCAGACCACGCCATCGGCGGTCAAGGTGTCAGCATCCGTGGTGCCTATGTTGACCAAGGCGTTTGCGCGCTCGTTGTTGTTTGTGAAGCGCATCTCCAACGCTTCGATGCCCGTGACGCTGCTGGTGCCTGACAGTCCGCTCGCCGAGTCGGCAACAACGCTGACCTTGCCTGTGACTTCTGAGAAGCTGAAGGTGTAGTCGCTGGTGTAGCCCGATGCATTGGCCACAAACACACCGTTGACCCAAGAGCCATTGGCGCTTTGCAGATCGAAGCTTTGGTTGGTGGCCGAGGCGTTGGCTGCTCTGGCTTGTGCACCATGCAGTTGAACCACCAAGGTGTCGGTGCCCGTGCCGCCATCGATGGTGTCGGTGCCGCTACCCATCAAAATCTTGTCGTTGCCAGCGCCCGTGCTGATGGTGTCGTTGCCGCCTTGGCCCACCACAATGTCGATGCCACTGTGGCCAGTGATGGTGTCATCGCCCGTACCGGCCTTGACGGTGACACGCTGGGTGCTGTTGTAGCTGGACAGGTCTATCGTGTCATTGAGGTAAGTGCCTTGCACCACGATGTCGTCGGTGTTGACGGCATCGGTGAAGGTTTGAACAGACTTCCACAACTGTCTGGCGCTGTTACTCACATACTGCACCTCACCGTTGCTGTCTTTGTAAAGCAGGTGGTAGACCAAAGACTCCACACCGTCAGGCCAGTCGCTGGCTGCGGCGGGAACGGTGTAGGTGTAACCAGACACGATAGAGCCCGACTTGAGCAAGGGAACTGTGTGTGTGGCCGATAAGTAGCCAAGGGAATACTGCGAGGCTTCAGCCGCCGTGGTGACGCTGCTTGGCAAGAAAATAGAAACAGCCAAGGTGTCGCGCTCGCCGTCTCCGCCTGTGATGCTTGAGCCTGACAAAGATGTGGGCGCTGTGGTGACGCCTGAAAACCACGGAACCAATAAATCGTTACCGCTGGTGCCTGTCGAGCCCACGATGGGGTCGTTGTACAGCCAGTAATCGGCGGTAGGGGTCACGCTATGGAGCGTCAAGTCGGCGGCGACAGAGCCGCTGGCACTGGTGATGGTGCTGCCGTTGGCGGTGCTCAGGCCAACGATGTGGAACTGCCCCCCCAGGTTGTCGGTGTCTGCGGCAGCATAGGTGTAGGCAAAGCTCAGCACGGTGGCTCCACCGCTGCCCGTGGAGGTTTGGCAGGTGGCGTACACCGTGTGGTTGGTGCCGCTTGCGTCGGTGAGGGTGAGTTGGAGTTGGGGTGTGCCAGACACCACCACGGCTTGATCGAAACCAACGTTGATGTAGATCGTGTCGTCGGGGGTGAAGAATGAGGTTTGGGTGCTGTCCAAAGAAACAAAGTTCACCACGGGGGCAGTGCCAGCACTCGAAGTTACCAACACGTTCATGAAGGAAGCGATGTTGGTGTAGCCGTTGCTGCCTAGTACGCTGCTGCCACTGCTATCTGTCACTATCGCACCGTTGTCAACCAAAGGTGTCGCCATGACTTGAATGCCATCGCTGTCGCTAAGCCCCGCTTCAACGACATAAGTAAAAGTAAGCTGCTTGCTCCCGCTGCCCCCTGTGTAGGTGGCGTATTGGGTTGTGTCACCAATTCTGAGTTGGCATTGTGGAGTGCCGTTGGTGGTATCCACATAGACGGCTTCATCGGTTGTGAGGGTGATGGTGATGGTGTCGCCCGTTGTGTAAGTTCCTGCAACGGCACCGACACCCGTGAGGTCCGCGTGCGAAACGACGTTCACTGTCCGCTGTGCCGAGACCAACGCGCTGCCACTGCTGTCATCGAGCTCAAACTGAATTGTTTTTGTACCTGCTGCGCTAGACCAGTCTTGGGTGACGCTGGCGTCGCTGGTGTTCCTGACGCTCAAGTAGATTTTGGAGGCCAGTGCTTGTGTGATGGCAGGCGTGGCTGTGTCGTAGAGATGAATCCAGAGCGCGTCGCCATGCAGGCCCTTGTAGGTGCTGTCGACGGCACCTACAACAATGTCTGCGTCGGTGTTGCTGGCCGTGTGTGGCGTGACGTTGAAGCCTGTATTGCCGTCGTAAGTGGCGTCGCTGTAGTAGTGAATATAGCCACTGCTATCAACAGAGAACATGCCAGATGCATTGCTCACACCCATGAACAGTTGCGTGGTGCCACCGCTGGTGATGCTCACCTTGAGCGTGTCGCCGCCAAAGTTGGCAGTGTCTATATCGGTCAAGCTGAGCTGCTCTAGCCCAGCGACAGCGTTGACCACACCTAAGTCTGAGGCACTGCCGTTGTGGGCGATGTAGCGCCCTGTGTTGTTGAGGTCTTCGTCGATGATGCGGGTGCTTGCTGCGATGGTTAGCACTGGCGCATCGTTGGTGCCGGTGATGGTGACCGTCAAGACTTGTGTGGTGCCGTCTGCTGCGGTCACGGTGGTCGTGTCGGTGTAGGTGGTGCCAGCCACAAACTCGTTGTGTGCTGAGTTCATGGTGTAGGTCCACACCCCACCGCTGGTGATGCTGAAGCTGCCGTAGCTGCCCGCGACTCCCGTCTGCGCGGTGAACAGGCTGGCTGTGCCGTCGACATCGGTGCTGGTCAGGGTTCCGCTGGTGCTCAGTGCTGCGTTTGTTTCTGTCAAGCTGGCAGTTTTGGTGCCGCTGATGACTGCCGCATCGTTGGTGCCGGTGATGGTGACCGCCAAGACCTGTGTGGTGCCGTCTGCTGCGGCCACGGTGGCCGTGTCGGTGTAGGTTGTTCCGGCCACAAACTCGTTGTGGGCTGAGTTCATGGTGTATTTCCACACCCCACCGCTGGTGATGCTGAAGCTGCCGTAGCCGTTGCTGCCCTTGACGCCAGACTGTGCGGTGAACAGGTTGGCTGTGCCGTCGACATCGGTGCTGGTGAGGGTTCCACTGATGGTTTGGAAAGCATTGCTCTCCGTCAAGCTGGCTGTGCTGGTGCCACTGATCACCGCTGCATCGTTGGCCCCGTTGAGGGTGATGGTCAAGGCAGATAAAGCTGTTTGGCCGTCACCGCCTGTGACTTGATAGCTGAAGACATCGCGCAGGCTTTGCCCAACGGCCAAGGCTTGTACAGCGGCAGAGCTGTCGTTGGGGGTGTAGGTGTAGCTGCCATCTGCGCTGATGGTGAGGCTGCCATAGAGGCCTTGCAAGGTGAGGGTGCTGGCAGCGTCGACGGTGGTCAAGGTGGTGCTAGTTGCTGCCTTGGCTCCGCTGACGACCAGGCTGGTGCCGACATCGTTGCTGAGAACTGACCCAGTGGCAAGCACCGCTGCGGTGGCGTTGTTGATGCCGCCCGCCTCGGTGGCAGACGCGCTGTCAGCCACAGGCTGGGGGGCGCTGGCGGCCAGCACTTGCAGGGTGAGTGTGCTGCTGGCTGACAGGCCTCCTGCATCGGTGGCTTGGATAAGCACGGACAGAACGGCTGCGTCTGTGGCGCTGGGTGTGCCGGTCAGTGCGCCTGTGCTGCTATTGATGCTGAGCCAACTGGGCAGGCTGGAGCCGTCGGCCAACTTGGCGCTGTAGGTGAGGCTGGCGTTGTCGACATCGGCAAAGGTGTTGCTTGGCAGGCTCCAGCTCAGGGCTTGGCCGCTGACCGCGTTGGCGGTGGTGAGTTCGTATTGCACCGTGGGGGCGTCGTTCACGGCGTTGACGGTGATGAGCACAGTTTTCGTGCTGGTGGCCGTGCTGCCGCCGGACTCGGTGCTGGTGACGCTGGCGGTCAGGCTGATGCTGCCGTTGTAGTTGCTCGGTGGTGTGAGGGTGAGGCCCTCTAAGCTTGCCACGGGTACCAGTGCGCTGCCGTTGGTCACGGTGAAGGTGGCGCTGCCGCTTTTGAGCACGGCCCCGGTGGGGATGCCGCTGAGGGTGATAGACGAGAGCGTTTCTGAGCCGTCGGTGTCAGTCAAGGCGGCGCTCAAGTTCAAGGCGATGGCAGAGTCTTCGTTGCCAGTGGCGGCGCTGGCAGTGAGGGTGGGTGTGCTGGCCGCAGCGTCTACAAGGCTGGTGTTGGAGGCGGTGATGCTGCCTAGCGTCAAGCTGGCGTCGGTGCCTGTGGCGTTGCGCAAGGTGCTGCCGTTGAGGCTTAAGGGGGTGTAGGCGCTACTGCTGCTGGTTTTGACACTCACACCATCGCTGTCGCTGTCACCGGCTTGCACGGTGTAGCTGAAGCTGAGGGTTTTGCCGTCGACAGAGATACCGCTATAGCGCGCCAAACGGGTGGTACCTCCAACGTCGAGTGCCAGGGTGGCGCTTTTGCCGCTAACCGTCAATGCTTGGTCAAAGGTGACCGTGGCGGTGAGTGTGTCGCCCGCACGGTAGCTGCTACTTTCGCCACTGGGTGTGCCGCTGAGGGCCATGCTGCCAATAGCAGGGGCTGTGCCGCCTGCCAACAGAAAAGTTTTCGTGGCTTCGGTGATGTTGCCTGCAAGGTCGGTGCTGGTGGCTGTGAGGGTGGCGGTGCCACCATCTAAGTTGGTCAAGTCTGCGCTGCTGAGCGAGATTTTGTCGAGCCCGCTGCCTTGCGCGCTGGCAATGGTTTTGGTCACAGATTGGCCTGTGTCGGTGATGATGGTCACGCTGACGCTCGCACCCTTTTCTGCCACCAGAGCCATATCGATGGTTTTGGTGCTGCTGCTGTCAACCACTTTGCGCTCCAAGGCACTGACGATGTCATCTCCTGCCACCTTGCCCAGCGTGAGGCTGGTGCTGGTGTCGAGCACGATGGCACGACTGGCACTGGCTTGAACTGTGCTGCCGTCTTGGGTGTGATTGACAGCCAAGTTGACGATGTAGCCACCTGCCGTGCTCAGGCTATTGGCTGGCAGGGTGTAGCTCCAGGTGTGGTCGCTGTTGAGAGCGATGCCGCTAACTATGAGTGTGTTGCCCCCCGCTACAGGCTTGAGCGTCAACGTCAAGTCACTGGCCGACAAGGTGCTGAGCAGGGCACTGTCGCCCGTCAAGCTGCCTGTGATGGCCATGCTGTTGCTGGCTTCTGTGGCGTTGATCAGGTTGTTGCCACTGATGGTGTCGATGCTGGCTTTGACTGCACCGACCGTGAAGTTCCACACGCTGCCTAGGCTGCTGGCCAGGGCCGTCATGGTGTTGCCAGCGCTGTCTTTGAAGGCGGTGGATGTCACCTCCACGGTGTAGTCACCTGTGCCGAGTGTGCTGGGTAGTGTGAGTGTGGCGGTGGTGCCTGTGGCGTCGATGGTGACCCGTGAGGTGTCCGATGCGCTCAGCGTGGCGACGGTGGCATCGCCTTTTTTCACGACGATATTGCCTGTGCCACGTTGCACGGCTTCGCTGAAACTCAAGGTCAGGGTTTGTGTGCCGCCGACGGTGCTGCCGTCGCTGGGAATTTCGGACACCACGTTGGGTGCTGTGGTGTCGACCACCACCGGCAGGCTGCTGGCCATGGGCAGTAGTGTGGTTTTCAAGGCGTTGCCTGCAATGTCGGTGATGCTGCTGGAGCCACTGATGCTGCTGACACTCACACCCTCAGCGGCGTTGTCGGTGCTGCCAATGGTGTACGTAAACACCAAGTTGCTTGTGCTGCTGAGCGTGCTGCTGTAGCTGGCGGTGACGGTCTGTGTGCCCACGAGCAAGCTGAGCGAGGGGGTTCCATCGACTAAGACAGATTCGCTCGCGCTGAGGGTGACGCGCACCACATCGCCTGTCGTCAGCGCGCCGGTTTTGATTGCGCCTGTGGTGCTGTCGTAGCCTTGAATTTGCAGGGTTGACAGAGTGGGGGCCGTGTTGTCTAAGGTGATCGACACATCGTTGGCGAAGAAGCTGTAGTCGCCGTTTGCACTGGTGATGCTGATCCCTGGTGTGTCGCTACCGCTTTGGGTGAACGTGGCGGTGTACTTGGTGGGGTCGCTGCTGTCTTGGGTCAGACTGCTCACACTGCCGCCGGTGACACTGAGTTGTGCGCTCAAGGCGGTGAGCACGTCTTCGGACGGTTCGGCATCGAATGTGAAGGTGACGGTGGTGGTTTTGCCGCTCCCAATGAGGTTGGCCTTTGTGGTGATGAAGACAGTGGTTTGGCTGTCTTCTTTGGCGGTGGCAGCTGCATCCTTGGCCACACTGGTCAAGGCGTCGATCAAGGTGGTGTCGCTGCTGTAGAGGGTTTGTACTTCGGCCACCCCTTGTGACAACAAGCTGAGTGTCTCCACGTCGGCGCTGCTGAATTGGGCATCCACACCACCGCTGATGGTGATGGCGTTCTCTAGCTTTGACAGCGTGGCGTCCATGGGGTTTTCGGCACCCGAGCGGTCGTTGACGGCGTCCATGCCTGAGAACAGAGCCAAGGCCTTGCCATAGTCGTCGCTGGTTTCGCCGCCCACCACATCAGGGGCCGAGCCACCCACGATGTCTTTGACACCAAACAGGGTGCCAATGGCCGTATTGGTACTCGCGATAGTGCTGGTGTCTACAGCAGCGAGCGTGTCACTGCCATTGAGGATTTTGCGTGTGGCCAACTCAGTCAGCGGGGTGATTTGGGCCGTTTGTTCGTCCGCAGTGCCCAAGACCAGGGTTGTACGCAGCGCACTGCCAAAGTCTTTGCTTTGGCCGGTGGCTTCGTCGGTGTAGCCCACGCCGTCACTGGGGTCTGGGTCGCTCACGCGCAAGACCAAGGCCTGACCCTTGTAGCTGGCCGCAATATTGAGCGTGTAATGCCCCGTGCTGTCGGTGGTGGTGGAGGCGATCACAGTGCCGGCGCTATTCACAGCTTCTACCAAGAGCCCGGCGGCGGCTGTGCCCGCCGTGCCAGAACCACTGATGGCAATGGTGGGCTCTGCTTGCAAGACCAAGTCGATGGAGGTGCTAGCTGTTGCATGCGCCTTGTCGGTGGCTGTGACTTTCAGAGACAGTGTCTCAGCTGTAGTGCCAGTTGGCGGTGTGCCACTGAATGTGCGCGTGCTGGCATCAAACGTGAGCCAGCTGGGCAAGGCACTGCCATCGCTGAGTGTGGCCGTGTAGGTGAGCGTGTCGCTACTGTCTGCGTCTGTAAAGGCAGACGCAGTGAACGAGATGGCTTCGTTGATAACCCCGGTTTGATCTGAGGTTGCTACGGCAACGGGGCTGTCGTTGGTGCCGGTGATGGTGACGCTAACGGTGCGTACGACGCTGCCGCCTTGACCGTCTGAGATGGTGATGTTGAATTGTTCGACTTTGGTTTGACCCTCTGCAAGGTACTCCACCGCACTGTCGGCCACCGTGTAAGACCAACTCAACGTCCCGCCCGTACCTGTGCCGGTGGTGTCGCTGGTTTTGGTAGCGGTCAGGGTGCCCAAGACACTACCGACTGCTGTGGCGCTGATGGTGTGGGTATCGGTCAAATCAACATCGCTGAAAGTGATCACACCGCTGTCGGTCAAGGTGCCTGTTGCGGTGTTGGTCAGTTCCGTGACGCCGCCGATGACGTCGGTGACGCTGACGACAGGCACATCGTTGGTGCCGGTGATGGTGAAGGTGGCTGTTTGTGCCACGCTGCCGCCTTGGCCGTCGCTGATGGTGTAGCTGACGACGATGGTTTGTTTTTCTCCAGTGGCCAAGCTGTCAAAAGCGCTGCTGGTGGGGTCGAGGCTGAGTGTGTTGTCACTCAGGCTCAGGCCGTTGGGTAATGTGGATGAGGCTGATCCATTCCCGACTTTGTAAGTGATGTTTGACACGCTGAGCGTGTCGTTGTTGGCATCGGATGCACCACTGAGCAGGTCGATGGTGGTGCTTGTGTCGCCTTCATTGGCACTGGCTGTGAGTGCTGCACTCACGACGGGAGCTTGATTGGTGGGGGTGCTGGAAGACGATCCGCCAGCCGCGCTGGCTACGCCCACAACACCTGCTGCTGCCAGTACACCGCTAGGTACCGTTGTGCTGACCACTGCTGCCAAGGCACTTGTTTCTGTGGCTGCCGCTGCTGTGGTGGCGGCTTGAGCGCCAGGCAGTGCTGAGGCTTCTGTGGCAGTACCTAAAGCAGTTTCTGCGGCTGCAAGTTGCCAAGTTGGGTTCAGGCTTACTTCGGACACTAACTCTTGGTTTGGGTTTTCAGCCGGCAGGCTGGTGTCGCTGTTGACCATGCTGTCGGAGTCTGGCGTGTCATCAGCAGTGGGGCGCGCTGCTTTTTTAGCCAAGCGCTTCGGGGCGGTAGCGATGGCAGGTGTGTTGAGCAAAAGGGCTGCGGGGTTTTGGGTAGAGATATCTGGATGCAGAGCTGCTTGCGTAGGCGTACTGTCTTGAGCTACCGATGGATTGTTGGCAGTTGTTGCGACGGGCTTGCTGGTTTTGGGCAGATCTTTGGGTTGCACGTGGTTCTCCAGTGTTTGCTGTGATTAAAGTAATTCATAAATACTAATTAAAATGCTAGCGTGTAAATTAAGGTGTCTATAAAAAAGTATTCACCCAAACGGGTGATGGCAACCAAAGCGCGTTCTGCTAGAACATTTCTATGCCTTATTCCCCATCTACGCAGTCCGGGTTGTCACACCCGACCAGCAGTCAAGAGTCTGTGACGCAGCTTTCCCACTTGATTGGATTGATTTACGACATTGCCGCAGATGAGGATGTGTGGCCCCAGTTGCTCCAAGCCTTGACCGACTATGTGGTGCAAACACCTTCTGGTCACACAATGGTCTTGGTCGAGGCCCTAGCGCCGCACTTTGCGCGGGCGCATCAAATGCAACAGGATTTGAAACAAACCGAGGCAGATTCGGATGCTCTCGACCAGGTGATCAACCACTTGCCATTGGGCGTGGCGCTGGTCGATTCGCAAGGTACGGTGGTGCACATGAACCGGGCTTTGTTGTCGATGCTCAGGGGCAATGTGTTCATGCGCTTACAGGCTGGAAGACTGGTGCTTCAACCTGTGGACGCGCTGCAGCAGGTCTTGAGGCCTGTGTTTTTAGATGGGCAAACGGGTGTGCCCGTGCGTTTGGGCAAGGTGGCAGACCCGCGTTCAGTTCTTGTATGGGTGACACGACTTGCGAAAGGACGCAGCCAAGTGGGAGAGGGGCTGGCGATGGTGATGGTGGCCAGTCGGCAGCAGCGCGCTTTGACGGAAGAGGGCTTGCGCAGCTTGTTTGATTTGACCCAAGTCGAGGCACGTCTGGTGCAGCATTTGTCGATGGGAAGCAGTGTGGAAGAGGCCAGTACGGCCCAGGGTATTTCTGTCAACACGGCGAAAACCCAGCTCAAACGCGTGTTTTCTAAGATGGGCGTCAAGCGCCAATCGGAGTTGATTCAAGCGGTGTACAGCTCGCCTCTGTGGTTGAGTTCACAAACCAACGATGCCTCTGCGCAAGGATTGGCACCCTTAGGTGTGAGCTACGACAACCCAGCGCACACGACCCATCATTTACGTCTGGCTGATGGTCGAACCTTGGCCTTTTTTGACCGTGGTGACCCGCACGGCACGCCCTTGATTTTCATGCATGGCTTGGTTGGTGGCCGTCATTTGGCCCCGCCCGATGAAGAAGTGTTGCGCGAGCAACAAATACGTCTCATCGTGCCAGACCGCCCGGGCTATGGCGAATCTGATAACTGGCAGGAACGCTCGATAGCAGATTGGCCTAAAGATGTAGCGCAACTGGCTGACCATCTGGACTTGCAAAGTTTTGCTGTTCTGGGATGTTGGTCAGGAACAAGCTATGCCTTGGCATGTGCAAAATTCTTGAAATCACGTGTGAGCGCAGTTGTTTTAGTTGGCGCACTTCCACCTTTTGAACAGCTAGCTGACTTGCCCGGGCACTATGCGCCTATGCGTAGTGGTTTGATAGTGGCACGTTACATGCCAAAAATTTTGCCATTGATGCATAAAACATTCACGAGAGGGGTTCGAAAAAACGTACATCTCTATTTGACTCGAGCCTTATCGCAAGCCACAGAGTCTGATCGTCAACCTTTTGCAAATCCATGCTTGCGTGCTGATTTCGCAGCAGCCATCTTGGACAGTACCTCAAATGGAGAAAATTTTTTATCTGAGATGCGACTTGCCGCCAATGATTGGGGGTTCAGTCTTGAAGGAATCGATGGTCCTGTTGCGTTCTGGCACGGTGACGCAGATCAATTCATTCCTATAGAGGGTGCCAAACGATTGGCCAAGTTTTTCCAACAAGCCCAATTTCACACAGTGCCGGGCGCTGGTCATTATTTGATTTATTCCCATTGGAATGCGATTTTAGAAAATTTCCGCCTCATTGCTGCCAGCCACGTGTGACCTTGTGACTAAACCACGCCCTCACAGCCAAATCGGCACGGGACAGAAGTTTCACGATAATTGGATCAATATGTCCAACACCCTCCAAAACCCCAGCCTGCTGCAACGCCTGACGCCCTTGCTCAAGGGTTTTGATGGGCCATTGGCATTCGGTGTTTTTTTGTTGGCGTGTGCTGGTTTGTTGATCATGTATTCGTCGGGCTTTGCCAACGGGGCACGGTTTGTGGATCACGGTCGCAACATGTTGTTGGCGGGGTTCATCATGTTCATGGTGGCGCAGGTGCCACCTCAGCGTTTGATGGCTTTGGCCGTACCTTTGTACACCGTGGGCGTGGCTTTGCTGGTGGCGGTGGCTTTGTTTGGCTTGACCAAGAAGGGTGCTCGGCGTTGGTTGAATGTGGGCGTGATCATCCAACCCAGCGAAATCATGAAGATAGCCATGCCCTTGATGTTGGCTTGGTGGTTCCAAAAGCGTGAGGGTCAGTTGCGACCGCTTGACTTTTTGGTGGCGGGTGTCTTGTTGATCGTTCCACTCGCGCTGATCGTGAGGCAACCCGATTTGGGTACTGCCATCTTGGTCTTGTCTGCCGGTTTGGCCGTGATTTTTTTTGCAGGCTTGAGTTGGTATTTGATCGTGCCGCCCATCCTGCTTGGTTTGGTGGGGGTGGTGCTGATCGTGGTGTTTGAACCCACCTTGTGCGCTGAAGGTTTCCGCTGGCCATTGCTGCACGACTACCAGCAGCAACGTATTTGCACCTTGCTCGATCCGAGTCGAGACCCTTTGGGCAAAGGGTTTCACATCATTCAGGGCATGATTGCCATTGGCTCTGGGGGCTTTTGGGGCAAGGGCTTCATGCAGGGCACGCAGACCCATCTGGATTTCATCCCTGAGCGCACTACAGACTTTGTGTTTGCTGCTTTTGGTGAAGAGTTTGGGTTGGTGGGAAATTTGTTGCTGATTGGCAGCTTTATCTTTTTGATTTTGCGTGGTTTGGCCATTGCCGTGGAGGGGCCAACCCTGTTCGCTCGTTTACTGGCGGGCAGTATCACCTTGAGCTTCTTTGTGTATGCCTTTGTGAATATGGGGATGGTGAGTGGCATCTTGCCGGTGGTGGGGGTGCCGTTGCCGTTCATCAGTTACGGCGGCACAGCCATGGTGACGTTGGGCTTGGGGCTGGGCATTTTGATGTCGGTGGCCAAGGCCAAACAGCTGGTGCAGTCCTGATCGTTGACTGACGCGTCACAACCTGTGGCGCATAGGGTTGTTGGGTGACTCCTACAATCAAGCCATGATTTCACGTGAACCCACCCTAGAGCGTTTGGCCATTGCCCAACGGTTGTTGCTTGAGCCGTTTGGCTTGGACGAGTCCCATCTGACAAGAACCTTGGCCGAGATTCGGGCTCACAAAGTAGATGACGCCGATTTGTATTTTCAATACACCCGCTCTGAAGGCTGGAGCTTAGAAGAAGGCATTGTCAAAACCGGCTCCTTCAGCATTGACCAAGGTGTGGGCGTGCGCGCTGTGAGCGGTGAAAAAACGGCGTTCGCGTATTCGGATGATATTTCTGAAGCGTCGCTCATGGATGCCGCTCGCACGGTGCGCACCATTGCTGCGGCTTCCAAGGGCGGGCGCGTGAAAGTGCCTTCGCGTCGGGTGGCTTCGAGTCGTTCGCTGTACCGAGACCTCGACCCCATCGCGTCTCTCGACAGCACCCAAAAGGTGGCCTTGCTAGGCCGCGTGGAAAAGATGGCGCGTGCCAAAGACCCGCGCGTGTCACAAGTGATGGCTGGCTTGGCCAGTGAATATGATGTGGTGATGGTGGTGCGTGCCGACGGCACTTTGGCTGCCGACGTTCGCCCTTTGGTTCGGTTGAGTGTGACGGTGATTGCCGAGCACAACGGTCGCCGTGAAATGGGCTCGGGCGGAGGCGGTGGCCGTTTTGGGTTGGACCATTTTGACGATGCCTTGGCACAAAGCTATGTGGATGAAGCCGTCAAAGCAGCGCTGGTCAACTTGGAGGCGCGACCTGCCCCCGCAGGCGAGATGAGTGTGGTGTTGGGCCCAGGTTGGCCGGGCATCTTGTTGCACGAGGCGATTGGCCATGGCTTGGAGGGCGACTTCAATCGCAAAGGGTCCAGCGCTTTCAGTGGCCGCATTGGCCAACGCGTGGCCGCCAAAGGTGTGACGGTGTTGGATGACGGCACCTTGCCTGACCGCCGTGGCTCTCTGAATGTGGACGACGAAGGACATGCGAGCCAGCGCAATGTGCTGATTGAAGACGGCATTTTGAAGGGCTACATCCAAGACAGCATGAACGCCCGCTTGATGGGGGTTAAGCCCACAGGCAACGGTCGGCGCGAAAGCTATGCCCACGTGCCCATGCCTCGCATGACCAATACCTACATGCTGGGCGGTGACAAGGACCCGCAAGAAATTGTGGCGAGTCTCAAGAAGGGCTTGTACGCCGTGAACTTCGGTGGTGGCCAGGTGGACATCACCTCCGGCAAGTTTGTGTTTTCGACCTCGCAAGCGTATTGGGTAGAGAACGGCAAGATCCAATACCCCGTCAAGGGGGCCACTTTGGTGGGCAACGGCCCCGACGCATTGACGCGTGTGAGCTTGATCGGCAATGACATGGCGCTCGACACCGGGGTGGGTACATGCGGCAAGGAAGGCCAAAGTGTCCCTGTGGGCGTGGGGCAACCCACACTGCGTATCGATGGCTTGACGGTTGGCGGAACGGCGTAAACCCTAGCCCATTGTCAGCAAACGGCTTGTTTTGCTGTGCTACATTTCAAGACATGAGTTCTGCACGTTTTTATTTTGCTTACTTTTTTATCTCACGCCCCACCGGCGGTCGAGAGGTCTGAACGTATCTGAAACAAACGCTCTGAACTCCCAAACCAACCGCCGGAAACCCCGGCGGTTTTTTTTTAGGACGCGACCATGAAATCGAACACAAGTTATCCAAGCCACGTTGAAAACACCAGTCAAACCGACGATCAACGTATCAAGGACATCACCGTGCTTCCTCCTCCCGAACATTTGATTCGCTTCTTTCCCATTCAGGGAACACCTGTTGAAAAACTCATCACCAGCACGCGCAAGACCATTCACAATATCATGCATGGCAGCGATGACCGTTTGTTGGTGGTGATTGGTCCGTGCTCCATTCACGACCCCGCAGCAGCGATTGACTACGCCCGTCATTTGCAACCTTTGCGTGAAAAATACGCTGACACCTTAGAGATCGTGATGCGTGTTTACTTTGAAAAACCACGTACTACCGTGGGCTGGAAGGGGCTGATCAACGACCCTTACCTTGACGAGAGCTACCGCATTGATGAGGGCTTGCGCATTGCGCGTCAGCTCTTGATTGAAATCAACCGCTTGGGGCTACCCGCAGGCAGCGAGTTCTTGGATGCGATCAGTCCACAATACATTGGCGACTTGATTTCGTGGGGTGCGATTGGTGCCCGTACGACCGAGAGCCAAGTGCATCGCGAGCTGGCATCCGGTATTTCCGCGCCGATTGGTTTCAAGAACGGCACCGACGGCAACATCAAAATTGCCACCGACGCCATTCAGGCGGCAGCTGGTGCCCATCACTTTTTGTCAGTTCACAAGAACGGCCAAGTGGCGATTGTTCAAACCAAGGGCAACAAAGATTGCCACGTGATTTTGCGCGGTGGCAAAGCGCCCAATTACGATGCAGCCAGTGTGAGTGCAGCTTGTGACGAGTTGACTAAAGCGAAGTTGCCTGCCAGCTTGATGGTGGATTGCAGTCACGCCAACAGCAGCAAACAACATGAGCGTCAATTGGTGGTGGCACGTGACATCGCCGAGCAAATCAGCGGTGGTTCACACCAGGTGTTTGGTGTGATGATTGAAAGCCACATCCACGGTGGTGCGCAAAAGTTCACGCCAGGCAAGGACGATGTGTCCAAGCTGGAATATGGCAAGAGCATCACTGACGCATGTCTGGATTGGAATGACTCGGTGGCGTCGCTCGATGTGTTGTCACACGCTGTTGCTGTGCGTCGCGCACAGCAACAGCGTTGAGTTATTGCGCCAGCGCTGCCAATAGCTTGTCGTGAATGCCGCCAAACCCGCCATTGCTCATGCACAGTACGTGGTCGCCAGGCTGGGCCGCGGCGACCACTTGAGCAATCACCTCATCCACAGTGGCACCTACACAAGCCCGAGCGCCCATGGGCTGGAGTGCTTGTGCTGCATCCCAATCCAAGCCGCCGGAGTGACAAAACGCCAAATCAGCGTCTTCCAAGCTCCAAGGCAGCTGCGACTTCATGGTGCCTAGCTTCATGGTGTTGCTGCGTGGTTCGAACACGGCCAAGATGCGTGCATTGGGCCCGACCTTGCGGCGTAGGCCATCGACCGTGGTGCGGATGGCGGTCGGGTGGTGGGCAAAGTCGTCGTAGACCGTGATGTCTGCGCCTGCCCGTGGCACATGACCACGCACTTCCATGCGGCGGCGCACGTTTTGAAAGTCGGTGAGCGAGGCCGCTGCTTGCGCCGGTGCCACACCCAAATGCTCAGCTGCTGCAATGGCTGCCAATGCGTTGAGCTGGTTGTGTACGCCTGTGATGTCCCATTGCACGCGACCCACCTCTTGGCCGTTGTGTCGTACTGCAAAGTTGTCGGGTTCGCCTTGGATAGACCAGCCGGTTGATACCCCGTTGATATGTGGGCCGAATTTGGCTACCTCGCTCCAGCAGCCTTGGGCCAATACCCGGTCTAAGCTTTCCTCGCCGGCGTTGACCACCACGCGCCCACTGGCTGGGACCGTACGTACCAAATGATGGAATTGGCGTTCGATAGCGGCTAGGTTGTCAAAAATGTCTGCGTGGTCGAATTCGAGGTTGTTCAAAATTGCTGTACGAGGGCGGTAGTGAACAAATTTGCTACGTTTGTCAAAGAACGCTGTGTCGTACTCGTCGGCCTCAATCACGAACGGTGTGCGTCGATGTGCCGCCACTTCTGCGGTGCTGCTCAAACGGCCCAAACGAGCCGATGTGCCAAAGTTCATGGGCACGCCGCCTACCAAGAAGCCCGGCTCAAGCCCGGCGGCTTGAAGAATCCAGGCCAGCATGGAGGTGGTGGTGGTTTTGCCATGTGTACCGGCCACGGCCAGCACATGCCGGGGTTGGCTGGGGTGGTGCAACACGTGTTCAGCCAGCCACTGCGGACCGCTGGTGTAGCAAGCGCCAGCCTCCAAGATGGCCTCCATCAACGGAAATTTCGGACTGCCGTCGACCAATCGTGCCCGTGACACCACATTGCCCACCACATACACATCGGGGTTGAGGCGCATCTGATCTGCGCCAAAGCCCTCAATCAACTCAATTCCCAGACTGCGCAATTGGTCGCTCATGGGGGGATAAACCCCGGCGTCGCAGCCAGTGACTTGGTGACCAGCCTCACGTGCCAGTGCTGCCAGCCCTCCCATGAAGGTGCCGCAAATTCCTAAAATGTGTATGTGCATAGGGGGATTTTAGGTGGGGGACAATGGCCAACTTATGAATAGTCTGTCTCAAGAGATCGCCGCAACCGCTGCTCGCATGGTGGTGGAAGAAGGCTTGGAATACGGCTCGGCCAAACGTCGTGCCCTCAAGCAGATGGGCTTGCCTGCACGCACGGCATTGCCTGGCAATGATGTGGTTGAAGCCGAGGTGCGTGACTACATCGATGTGTTTTGTGCCGACAGCCAGCCCGCCGAATTGGCTGCGTTGCGACAACTCGCGGTGGTGTGGATGGAGCGTCTGGCTGAATTTAGGCCCCACCTCAGCGGTGCAGTATGGCGTGGTACTGCGACTGCTTTGTCTGATATTTACCTGCAGTTGTTTTGCGATGATCCCAAATCGGCAGAAATTCGGCTCATTGATCATCAAGTTCGCTACGAAGTCAGCACAGTTCAGGGGTTTCAGGGTGAAACGGTCGATGCCTTGAGCATGGTGTGTTCCTGTCCTGGTTTAAGCCAGCGGACCCTGGTGCATTTGATGATTTATGACCGTGATGACCTCCGTGGTGCGTTGAAGTTGGATACGCAAGGTCGTAGCTCGCGTGGCGATTTGTTCGCATTAAAAAGATTGATTGAGGAAGTTAAATGACGATGAATACATCACGCCGATATGCTTTGTATGCGGGGGTGGCTGCGGCGGCAGGGCTGACTGGTGTGGGTGTAGCCTGGCACCGACATCAATTGGCAGAGGTATCTAAAGAGGCCTTAGATGGTTTATGGGGAGCTGAATTTCAGACGCCAACCCAAGACACATTGCATTTGAAGGCTTTTCAGGGGAAAAGCCTGGTGTTGAATTTTTGGGCTACATGGTGCCCTCCTTGCGTGGAGGAGATGCCTCTATTGGATCGCTTTTTTCGGGAAAATTCAGCTAAAGAGTGGCAAGTTCTGGGATTGGCCATTGATCAGCCCAGTCAGGTACGTAAATTTTTAGCGCAATTCCCGGTGAGCTATCCAATAGGTTTGGCTGGTTTGGGAGGGACTGAGCTGTCTAAGTCTTTGGGTAATCCAGAAGGCGGCTTGCCATTCACGGTGGTGCTGGATGCGCAAGGGCAGCTCAAACAGAGAAAAATCGGTAAATTAACCGAAGATGATGTGAAAAACTGGGCTTGAATTTGTATTTTCAAACTTATTCCAAGTCTCTCAATCGATTTTTGGTGTAAATTCAGAGGTCTTTCGCAACAAATAGGATGTAGTTATGGATTTGAGAAAACTCAAGACGTTGATCGACCTGGTCTCGGACTCGAATGTCTCTGAACTCGAAATCACCGAGGCAGAAGGTAAGGTCAGAATTGTCAAGAGTGCTCCAACTCCTGTGGCGATGGTGACTTCTGTGGCCGCTCCGGTGGCTGCTGCACCTGCGCCTGTTGCTGTGGCAGCCGCCCCTGCTGTGGTGGTTCCTGAAGCGCCTGCTGGACATACCGTGAAGTCGCCTATGGTCGGTACCTTCTACCGCTCATCAAGCCCAGGCTCCAAAGCTTTTGTGGAAATTGGCAGCCAAGTCAAAGAAGGCGAAACCATTTGCATCATTGAAGCCATGAAGATCTTGAACGAGATCGAAGCAGACAAGTCTGGCACCATCACCCAAATCTTGGCTCAAAACGGGCAGGCTGTGGAATACGGCGCACCATTGTTCGTGATCGAATAACGGGCGACGCTTCCATGTTCAAAAAAATTCTGATTGCCAACCGAGGCGAAATCGCCTTGCGCATCCAACGTGCTTGTCGCGAGCTGGGTGTACAAGCGGTGATGGTGTATTCCGAAGCCGATCGAGACGCTAAATACGTGAAATTAGCCGACGAAGCGGTCTGTATTGGTCCTGCAGCCTCTCCTTTGAGTTATCTCAACATGCCCGCCATCATTGCGGCGGCTGAAGTCACCGATGCTGAGGCCATACACCCGGGCTATGGCTTTTTGAGCGAAAACGCTGACTTTGCCGAACGGGTGGAAAAGAGTGGATTCCAATTTATTGGACCGACACCGGAATCGATTCGCATCATGGGCGACAAGGTGTCGGCCAAGCAAGCCATGATCAAAGCGGGGGTGCCTTGTGTGCCTGGTTCTGAAGGCGAGTTGCCAGATGACCCGGCTCAGATCCGTCGTATTGCCAAGACCGTCGGTTACCCAGTCATCATCAAAGCTGCTGGCGGCGGCGGTGGTCGTGGTATGCGCGTGGTCCATACAGAAGCGGCTTTGATCAATGCCGTGCAAATGACCAAGGCTGAAGCGGGTGCTGCATTTGGTAATCCTGCGGTGTACATGGAGAAATTCCTCCAGAACCCACGGCACATCGAAGTTCAAATCCTGGCCGACAAGTTCAAGAACGCGGTGTATTTGGGAGAGCGTGATTGTTCGATGCAGCGTCGTCACCAAAAAGTGATTGAAGAAGCGCCGGCGCCCGGCATTCCACGCAAACTGATTGAGAAAATTGGTGAGCGTTGTGTGGCAGCTTGTAAAAAGATTGGTTATCGCGGTGCAGGTACGTTTGAGTTCTTGTATGAAAACGGAGAGTTCTATTTCATTGAGATGAACACCCGCGTTCAGGTCGAACACCCCGTGACGGAGTACATCACGGGCATTGACATCGTTAAAACGCAAATCATGGTGGCTGCTGGCTTGAAACTACCTTTCACTCAGCGTGACATCGTGATCCGCGGCCACGCCATTGAGTGCCGCATCAACGCTGAAGACCCATTCAAGTTCACGCCTTCGCCGGGTCGCATCACCATGTGGCATGCACCTGGTGGCCCAGGTGTGCGGGTGGATTCTCATGCGTACACCAACTACTTTGTGCCGCCTAACTATGACTCGATGATTGGCAAAATCATTGTGCACGGTGACACGCGCGACCAAGCCTTGGCGCGTATGCGCACAGCCTTGGCGGAGACCTTGGTGGAAGGTATCAACACCAACGTGCCCTTGCACCGCGAGTTGATGGTGGATGCCAAATTCATGGCGGGTGGCACCAACATCCATTACTTGGAAGAGTGGCTTGCCGCTCACAAACGTTGATGGTTGAGTTACGTCTTCTGTGTCCTGAGAACCAGGTGGAAGCGGTATGCGATGCGCTGGATGCCTTGGACGCGCTCAGCGTGTCTGTGGAAGATGCGGATGCCCAAACCGATGCCGAGCAAGCCTTGTTTGGTGAACCCGGCATGCCTCCACCCAAAGAAGGCTGGCAGCGTTCACGCATCATCGCTTTGTTTCCGGAAGGTGCAGCAGCCGATGAAGCCGCCCATTTGTTGAGTGTGCAAGACTTTTTTGCTGGCTGCCAACACCTGGGCGTGCAAGAAGTTGCCGATCAAGATTGGGTGCGTTTGACGCAATCGCAATTTTCTCCTGTGGAAATCACGCCAGAGTTTTGGATTGTTCCCACTTGGCACGAGCCACCCGAGCAAGCGCGCAAAGTCATTCGTTTAGACCCCGGTCTCGCGTTTGGCACAGGCACGCATCCGACCACCCGCATGTGTTTGCGTTGGATTGCGACGCACGATGTGTCGCAACAACGCGTGTTGGACTACGGTTGCGGTTCTGGCATTTTGGCCATTGGTGCTGTGCTTCATGGTGCACAGACTGTCGACGCGGTGGATATCGACGAAGCGGCGGTCACCTCCACTGTGCTCAACGCTGAGGCCAATCGTGTGCAGCTCAATGCGGGTTTCCCTGACAAGGCGACAGGCGTCTACGACACAGTGTTGGCCAATATCTTGGCGACACCATTGAAGATGTTGGCGCCACTGTTGCGACAACACGTGCAAGCTGGTGGGCATTTGGTGCTGGCAGGTATCTTGGAGCGCCAAGCTCAAGAATTGAAGGATGCTTATGCGCCTTATTGCACTTTGCAAGTCAGCGACAGTGAAGATGGCTGGATTTTGATGACCGCACACTGCTGATGGATATCACCCACTGCCCCGAATGCAGCACCGCTTTCAAGGTGACGCCTGAACAATTGGCGTTGGCCAGTGGGTGGGTACGGTGTGGTCGGTGTGGTGCGGTGTTTGAAGCGCAACGGCATTTCACGCCCAATCCTTTGCCAGAAGCAGCGTCATTGATCACGTCAGAGCAGGCGTCATCCAAATCTCAAGACAAGCTGTTTGCGCAGGACAAAAAAGCTGACAGCGTCTCGGGTCATGCACAAGCTGTGTCAACGCGTTGGCCTACGTGGCTGGCATTAAACGCGCTGTTGTTGCTCCTTTTGATTTGGCAAATCGTTTTGTCACAGCGCCACGTCTTGGCCGCAGAAGAGCCTGCCTTGAAGCCCATCTTGGAGGCTTTGTGCGCGCCGGTGGCGTGTGAGGTGACGTGGCCACGTGAGCTAGATGCTGTTCAGATTGAAAACACCAGCTTCAGTGAGAATCTAGAAGGTGGTTACACCTTGCAAATTCGCTTGCGTAACACCCAGCATCATCCGGTTGCCACTCCTTATTTAGAGCTGAACCTCACTGATTTGCAAGACCAGGTGGTGGTCAGGCGCGTGTTCTCCACCGAGGAAATGGCGTTGTCATCGCAGATGACAGCTTTGCGTGATGTGCGCTCGACCTTGAACTTTGATTTGGATGCTGACATCAGTGAGCATGTGTCAGGTTTTCGCGCGCTGATTTTTTACCCTTGATTGAGAAAGTAGTTTTATGGCATCGCTGATTTGCGGCTCGCTCGCGTTTGACTCCATCATGAGCTTTGAGGGCCGCTTTGCTGAGCAAATCTTGCCCGAACAGCTGCACATTTTGAACGTATCTTTTTTAGTGCCTGCCCTGCGTCGCGACTATGGTGGTTGTGCTGGCAACATTGCCTATAGTTTGAAAATCTTAGGCGGTACACCCTTGCCCATGGCCACTTTGGGCATTGACGGCACGGACTATTTGCAGCGTTTGAAAAACTTGGGCATTGCCACTGAATATGTGCGTCAAGTTGAAGGGGCATACACTGCACAGGCCATGATCATGACCGATCATGACAACAACCAAATCACGGCTTTCCATCCAGGCGCCATGATGCAGGCGCACACCACACGTATCGAAAAGCGTGGCGATATCAAGTTAGGCATCATTTCTCCCGACGGACGTGATGCGATGTTGCAGCATGCCGAGCAATTCAACGCAGCCGACATTCCTTTTGTATTCGATCCAGGTCAAGGCTTGCCCATGTTTGACGGTGTTGAGTTGGCGCGTTTCATCGACCAATCCACCTGGGTCACGGTCAACGACTACGAAGGCAAGATGCTCTGTGACCGCACAGGCCTGAGCAGTGCGGATATCTCGCGCCGTGTCCAAGGCTTGGTCGTGACTTTGGGGGCTGAAGGATGTGAAGTCTGGATCGATGGTGAAAAAACGCTGCTCCCACCCGTCAAAGCACAAGCAGTGGTAGATCCCACAGGGTGTGGCGATGCGTGGCGCGGTGCTTTGTTGTTTGGCCTTGAGCAAGGCTGGTCACTTGCCAAATGTGCAGCTTTGGGCAATCAGGTGGGCGCCCTGAAAATTGCACAACGTGGCCCACAAAACTACAGCGTTGACGGTTTGTCTGTGGCTTGATCGCGCAGTGCCGACCAGTTCGCATGGCTGCTCACGGCAGCACTCACACGCAACTGTTTGCGTTTAGATGTTTGCCCACGTGCCAAACTGATATGGCTTTTGGCCACTTGCAAGGTGCTTGCCAACCATGCCATCAATGCCAAGTTGGCTTTGCCATCTACCGGTGGTGCATGTAAACGCACACGTAACGCACCATCGTGCAACCCATCCGCCTGGGTACGTGTGGCATTGGGAATCACGTGAATATCCACGATGACACTTCCATCTTTGTCCGTTCGCAAAAAGCTCAGTTTGGGTAAAGGCATGACGAGGCTAAATAAAAAGCCCGAGGCCTTGCGGCTTCGGGCTTGAGCTGACGGAGAACCGTCGCCACTGATACTGAAATCAGGGCTTGCTGGCGGTCGGGAATGGCCACGCAGCTTGGGGGTTCAGCGTCGTCTGCGCAGGGGCAGCGGGTGCTTTCGCAGCTTTCTTGGCGGCTGGTTTTTTGGCGGCTTTCTTGGCAGCAGGCTTTTTAGCAGCTGGTTTTTTGGCAGCAGCTTTTTTCGCTACTTTCTTGGCTGCAACCTTTTTGGCTGCTGGCTTTTTAGCGGCTGCTTTTTTAGCAACAGGCTTCTTAGCTGCAACTTTTTTAGCTGCTGGCTTTTTGGCCGCTACTTTTTTAGCAACAGGCTTCTTAGCTGCAACTTTTTTAGCTGCTGGCTTTTTGGCTGCTACTTTTTTAGCTGCTGGCTTTTTAGCGGCTACTTTCTTGGCTGCGGGCTTTTTGGCCACAACAGCTTTCTTTGCGGGGGCCTTTTTAGCGGCCGGTTTTTTTGCAGTTGCCATTTTTATGTTCTCCTAGATCAAGTTGAGATCATTGGGTGAAAAGCACTTCGCATCTGTTGGAGCATGCAAAGCGATTCATGGCGCTGGACCCGGGTCCAACCCCATGAACACAGTGAGTCCGGCACATCACCTCGAAGTGGGTGTTTGTGTCTGTGACGGACAAATTGGGTGACATAGTGTGTGTGATATCAATCCCAGGACAGAGCGCCACCTGATTGGTACTCGATCACACGGGTTTCAAAGAAATTGCGTTCCTTCTTGAGGTCGATCATCTCGCTCATCCAAGGGAAAGGGTTCTCTTCATTGGGGAACAACTGCTCCAAGCCAATTTGTGTGGCACGGCGGTTGGCGATGTAGCGCAAGTAACCCTTGAACATCGATGCATTCAAGCCCAGAACGCCACGTGGCATGGTGTCTTCGGCATAGCGGTATTCCAGTTCAACCGCCTTCATGAACAGCGCCTTGATTTCAGTTTTGAACTCAGCCGTCCACAACTGTGGGTTTTCAAGCTTGATGGTATTGATCAAGTCAATGCCAAAGTTGCAGTGCATGGACTCGTCACGCAAGATGTATTGGTACTGCTCAGCTGCGCCAGTCATTTTGTTTTGACGTCCCAAAGCCAGAATTTGGGTGAAACCTACGTAGAAGAACAAGCCTTCCATCAAGCAGGCAAACACGATCAACGACTTCAGCAATGTTTGATCGGTCTCTTGCGTGCCCGTGTGAAAGTTGGGGTTCATGATCGCGTCGATGAACGGGATCAGGAACTCATCTTTATCGCGGATCGATTGCACTTCATGGTAGGCATTGAAGATCTCAGACTCATCCAAGCCCAATGATTCCACAATGTATTGATAGGCATGGGTGTGAATGGCTTCTTCAAACGCTTGACGCAATAAGAACTGACGGCATTCAGGCGCTGTGATGTGACGGTAGGTACCCAACACAATGTTGTTGGCAGCCAAAGAGTCGGCCGTCACGAAGAAACCCAAGTTGCGTTTGATCAGGCGGCGCTCGTCGTCGCTCAAGCCATTGGGATCTTTCCACAACGCGATGTCACGCGTCATGTTCACTTCTTGTGGCATCCAGTGGTTGGCACATGTGGCGAGGTACTTTTCCCAAGCCCATTTGTATTTGAAAGGAACCAACTGGTTCACATCCGTTTGGCCATTGATGATGCGCTTGTCGGCAGCGTTCACGCGACGCTCGCTGGTCGCAGTGGCAATAGATGGTGTGGGAGATGTAGGTGCCGTTGCACCGTCATTGAGCGTGCGAACTGCGGCAGCAGGCTGTGTGGCTTGTGCTGCAGAAAGAGGTGGGAATTCCATCGAGCTGGCAGTTGTGCCGCTTGCTAAAGGTGATGGCGATGAGGGCTTGACTTCTTCGTCCCAGGTCAACATAGAAAATTTTCCAATACGCTAATTATGAATGCAACGAAGAGAAACGCAAAGCGTTGATTCACTTCGTTGCTTATTTTTGTTGCTCAATTGCAAAAAATCACTGACACGATTCGCAGGTGGGATCGTCCACACCACAGAACTTGATGTCAGTGGCAGGGATGGCATTCATCTGTGCTTGCGCAGCAGCGGCTGCTGCTTCGAGCGCACTCATGCCACTGGTGCTGGCACCGCTGGAAGACACCGCGTTGTGCGAGCCTGCTTGTACAGTGGATTTCTCCACTTGTTGTGCGCTGGATGTGCGCAGGTAGTACGTGGTCTTCAAGCCGCGCAACCATGCGAGCTTGTAGGTCTCGTCGAGCTTCTTGCCCGATGCGCCGGCCATGTAGATGTTGAGCGACTGTGCTTGGTCGATCCATTTTTGGCGACGTGCAGCCGCTTCAACCAACCAGGTGGCTTCGACTTCAAAAGCAGTGGCATACAGAGCTTTGATTTCTTGTGGCACGCGGTCAATGGGTCGCAGCGAACCATCAAAGTGTTTCAGGTCCATCACCATCACGTCATCCCACAGACCTAAGCGTTTCAAGTCACGCACCAAGTAGCTGTTGATCACCGTGAATTCACCCGACAAGTTGGACTTGACCGAGAGGTTGCCAAAGCAAGGTTCGATCGAAGCGTCCACGCCAATGATGTTGGAGATGGTTGCCGTCGGTGCAATGGCCACGCAGTTGGAGTTGCGCATGCCGTCTTGTGCAATCTTTTTGCGCAGTGCATCCCAGTCCAGCGTGGCTGAGCGGTCCACTTCCACATAGCCGCCGCGCTCTTTGGCCAACATGTCCAAAGTGTCGAGGGGCAACAGGCCACGATCCCACAGAGAACCTTTGTAGCTGGAGTACTTGCCGCGCTCTTTGGCCAACTCGGTCGATGCCCAGTAAGCGTAGTAGCAAATCGCTTCCATCGATGTGTCGGCAAACTCCACCGCCGCTTGTGATGCGTAAGGAATGCGCATTTCATACAAGCTGTCTTGGAATGACATCACGCCCAAGCCCACGGGGCGGTGGCGCAGGTTGGAGTCACGCGCTTTTTTCACTGCGTAGTAGTTGATGTCGATCACGTTGTCGAGCATGCGCATGGCGACTGTGATGGTGCGTTTGAGTTTGTCGTGGTCGAGCTCTTTGCCGTTGGGGCCGTCTTTCAAGTGCTGCGACAGGTTCACCGAACCCAGGTTACACACCGCTGTTTCGGTGTCGCTGGTGTTGAGCGTGATCTCTGTACACAAGTTGGACGAGTGCACCACGCCTGCATGTTGTTGGGGTGAACGCACGTTGCATGCATCTTTGAAAGTGATCCAGGGATGGCCAGTTTCAAACAGCATGGAGAGCATCTTGCGCCACATGTCTGTGGCTTGCACTGTTTTGCTAGGTTTGATTTCGCCGCGGCGTGCCTTTTCTTCGTAAGCCACATAGGCTTTCTCGAACGCTGAGCCAAACAGATCGTGCAGATCAGGCACATCAGAAGGGGAGAACAAGGTCCACTCACCCTTTTCCATCACGCGACGCATGAACAAATCAGGAATCCAGTTGGCCGTGTTCATGTCGTGGGTGCGGCGGCGGTCATCACCGGTGTTTTTGCGCAGTTCCAGGAACTCTTCTATGTCCAAGTGCCAAGTTTCCAAGTAGGTGCACACAGCACCTTTGCGTTTGCCACCTTGGTTGACGGCCACGGCGGTGTCATTGACCACCTTCAGGAAAGGCACCACACCTTGTGACTCGCCATTGGTGCCTTTGATGTGGCTGCCCAAAGCACGCACACGTGTCCAGTCGTTACCCAAGCCGCCTGCAAATTTGGACAGCAGGGCGTTTTCTTTGATCGACTCATAAATACCGTCCAAGTGATCGGGCACCGTGGTCAAGTAGCAGCTAGAGAGCTGTGAGCGCAACGTGCCGCTGTTGAACAGCGTCGGGGTACTCGACATGAAGTCGAACGATGACAAAACTTCGTAGAACTCAATGGCGCGGGCTTCACGGTCAATTTCGTCCAGCGACAAGCCCATGGCCACGCGCATGAAGAAGGCTTGCGGCAGCTCAATGCGTTGTTTGCGCACGTGCAGGAAATAGCGGTCATACAGCGTTTGCAGACCCAGGTAATCAAACTTCAAGTCACGGTCGGCTTTGAGTGCCAGACCCAAACGCTTCAAATCAAATTGCAACAGGCGCTCATCCAGTAAGTCGTTGTCCACACCCTTCTTGATGAATTGTGGGAAGTAGTCGGCATAGTGTTGATCCATGTCCGAGTGAGCCACTTCTTGGCCCAACACTTCGCGCACGATGGTGTGCATCAACAAACGTGCGGTGGCATAGGTGTAGTCAGGGTCTTTTTCGATCAACGTACGAGTCGCCAAAATGGCGGCCTTGTACACCTCGTCCATAGGCACACCGTCATACAGGTTGCGCATGGTCTCTGCCATGATGGGTTCGGGCTTGACATCTGCGCCCAAGCCCGTGCATGCGTCATGGATCAAGCCTTGCAGATGGTTCAGGTCAAGGGGGACACGTTGTCCGCCATCGATCACATGCAGCGCAGGTACGGCGGGAGTTTGTTGTTCTTTGGTATGTGCACGTTCCTGGGTACGACGCTCGCGGTACAGCACATACGCACGCGCGATTTCGTGATGACCACCGCGCATCAAGCCCAACTCCACCTGGTCTTGCACGTCTTCAATATGGAACGTGCCACCGCCTGGGCGTGAGCGCATCAGCGCACGCACCACACCTTGCGTGAGTGAATCCACCACTTCGCGTACGCTGGCTGATGCCGCGCCTTGCGTGCCATGCACCGCCAAAAACGCTTTCATCATCGCTACCGCAATCTTGGCCGGTTCGAATGGCACCACAGCGCCATTGCGGCGAATGATTTGGTAGTGCGTCAACATCGAGACGTTGTCTGAAGCGACCCTGTCTTGAGGTGTCGATTGGTGGCTTGTGCTGGCAGTAGATGCCGCAGTTTCAGCGATTTGCATGACGTGTTCTTCCTTGTTATATCTAGACGTTGCTGGTGGTCTTGGCAGCGTGCGTGTTTTGTCTGCCTGAGGTACCTTGGATGCGCACTTTGTAGCAAAGTGCGCCATCAACAGGACACACTATATCTGGTGTTGAACCACCCTTCAAGACACTAGGGGTAGTGTTTTAAGGTGTAGAAATTGATTTCTTGTGGCGGGTGTTGTGTCATAGCCCCAGGTACATTTTTGGCGCATGCAATCCGGGCCCAATCGGCATGCGGGTGTGCAAATGAAACGCTTGATTTATGGGCCTTTGGGGCATGTTTGACGCGCCAATGCCCATGCAGACATGGGATGTGAAATACGGTGAATCAGCAGCGCACAGCGCAGGTGCACGCGAAAGGGCTTAGGATTTTTTTTCTTCTGTCGATGAAAGAAAAATATTTTCGGGAAAACACCTGTCCGGCCAACCCAAGTACTGTTGCAAAAACCGCCACTCAAAGCCAGCACCTGGGTCTTGTTTGCGCCCAGGCGCCACGTGTTCGTGTCCCGCTATGTGTGCAATTGGATAGTGTTGTGCGATGGCTGTGGTCAGGTGCCCCAGCGTTTCGTACTGTGGTTCTTCAAAACGCTGGCCATCCAGGCCTTCGAGTTCAACCCCAATCGAGTCGTTGTTGCAATCGTCGCGTCCCCGGTAGTGCGAGCGTCCTGCATGCCAGGCCCGGTCATCACAACTGACAAACTGCACCAGGTCACCATTGCGCCGGATCAAGAAGTGGGCCGACACCTCCATGCCACGAATGTGCGCAAAGTAAGGATGGGCGTCCCAGTCCAGGGTATTGGTGAACAAGGCCTGCACTTCGGGGCCGCCGTACTGCCCTGGCGGCAAGCTGATGGCATGGACCACCACCAAATCCACCTCAGCACCTGGTGGGCGTGGCCCAAAGTTGGGTGAATGGATGTGCCGGGCAAACTGGTACCAGCCTTGGCGCCACAGCGTATCAACCGTCAAGGTGTGGCCCTCAACCTTGCGCCTGCTGGCGATGTGCTTCGCTGCAATACACACCTTGCAGGCCTCGCACCGCATCGCTTTCTGGCAGGTGTACGCCACATTGGGCGCAAGTCACCATCGTTTGAGGACCAGAGGGTTGACGCGACTTTTTGGTCTCCGTGTGTTGCGGGCGTTGCTGGCGAATCCACCAGATACCTCCCAATACCATCACCAGCAAGATCAGGTATTTCATAGGCTTCTGCCCAACACCACTTCCAGCACAAAGCGGGAACCGGCATAGCCCAGTAGCAACAAGCCAGAACCGATGTACAGCATGCGCACGGCGGTGCGGCCACGCCAGCCAAAGCGGCTGCGGCCAATCAGCAGCGCTGCGAAAGTCAGCCACGACAAAACAGAGAACACCGTTTTGTGGTTCCAGCGCCAGGCGGCTTGTTCACCATACAAGCTGTCGCCAAACAACCAGCCCGCAGCCAAGGTGGCTGTCAACAACGCAAAGCCGCCGGCGACAAAGCGAAACGTCAAGCGTTCCAGCGTTAGCAAAGGCAGGCCCACATGGGTGTCAGTGCCTGAGCGCATGTTTTTTTCTGCACGCATCATCAGCCACGCATGCACCACGGCGGCTGCAAACAAACCATAAGAGGCAATGCCCAGTGCCCAATGCAACGGCAACCAAGGCGATGCGGCCATGTGCAAGGGCGCTCCTGGAAACACAGCGGCCAACAGCACCACCACAGCACCCAAGCTGGCCAGTGTCCAGCGGATGCGCAGCTGTGGGAACCAATGCTGCTCCAATAAATAAAAGGTGAACATCAACCAAACCGTGACCGACAAAGCAGGGGCAAAACCAAAACGCGCAAAACCCTCTTGTGCGCCAAACAGTGCAAACACCAAACCGAGCCCATGCAAGACCCATGGTACGGTCAACAAGCGGTGGCTGATTGAGCTGGCGATGCGCGGACCCATCAGCGCCGTCAAGGCATAGGCCGCCGCAGTGGGCAGGCCAAGCCATAAGCTGTGAGGGACGTCGCTGGCTAAAATCATGGTGCAAGTTTAGCGTTTTGCTTGACCCATACACCAAACCCACCTTGGGGCTATTGATGGCTTCCACCCTCACCGACAAACTCTCACGCCTGGTCAAACACATCAGCGGACAGGCCCGCATCACCGAAAGCAACGTGGCCGACATGTTGCGCGAGGTGCGCATGGCCTTGCTGGAAGCCGACGTGGCCCTGCCCGTGGTGCGTGACTTCATTGCCCGCGTGAAAGAAAAAGCCCTGGGTCAAGAAGTCATTGGCTCATTGCAACCGGGCCAAGCCTTGGTCGCCATCGTCAACCAAGAGCTGGCGGCCACCATGGGCGAGGGCGTGAGCGACCTCAACTTGGCAGCACAACCGCCTGCCGTCATCCTGATGGCGGGTTTGCAGGGCGCGGGTAAAACCACCACCACTGCCAAACTCGCACGTTGGCTCATCAATCAGCGTAAAAAGAAAGTGCTCACCGTCTCGGGCGACGTGTACCGTCCAGCCGCCATCGAGCAGTTGAAAACCGTCACCGCACAAGCAGGGGCTGAGTGGTTCCCCAGCACCCCCGATCAAAAACCCGAAGACATTGCGCGTGCGGCGCTCGACTACGCGCGCAAACATTACTTTGACGTGCTACTGGTTGACACTGCTGGCCGCTTGGCCATTGACGAAGCGTTGATGCAAGAAATCAAGACCTTGCATCGCGTGCTCAACCCGGTGGAGACCTTGTTTGTGGTCGATGCCATGCAAGGTCAAGACGCCATCAACACCGCCAAAGCCTTCAAAGAGGCTTTGCCACTCACTGGCATTGTGTTGACCAAACTCGATGGTGACTCACGCGGTGGCGCGGCCTTGTCGGTGCGCCAAATCACGGGTGCCCCCATCAAGTTTGCGGGTACCAGCGAAAAACTCGATGGCCTGGAACTCTTCGATGCCCAACGCCACGCAGGTCGCGTCTTGGGCATGGGTGACATCTTGGCCTTGGTCGAGCAAGTCACTGCCGGTGTCGACATGGAGGCCGCGCAAAAGCTGGCCGATAAAGTCAAGCGCGGTGACGCCTTTGACTTGAACGACTTCTTGGCCCAAATTCAGCAAATGCGATCCATGGGCGGCTTGTCGAGCTTGATGGACAAACTGCCTACACAGATGGCGGCCAAAGCCAGCGAAGTCGACATGACCCGCGCCGAGAAAGACATCGGTCGCAAGCAGGGCATCATCCACAGCATGACCGCGCTGGAGCGCCGCAAACCCGACCTCATCAAAGCCACACGCAAGCGCCGTATTGCCGCTGGTGCCGGTGTTCAAGTGCAAGACGTCAACCGCTTGCTCAAAGAGTTTGAGCAAATGCAAGACATGATGAAGAAGATGCGCGGCGGCGGCCTCATGAAAATGATGAAGCGCATGGGTGGCATGAAAGGCATGCCCGGCATGGGCGGGGGCGGCTTTCCCGGCATGCGCTGAAGCCGCTTGGCCCTGATGCGCTCGCCTTGTGCCTGCTGGTTGCGCCAGCAGCACAGTCTGCAGATTCAGTACTGGCTCGCCGGCAAATCCACCTGCATACCGTCCATCGCTTCGGTCAGCGTGATCTGACACGACAAACGGCTGTTGGCTTGGCGTGTGCAGGCAGCAAAGTCCAGCATGCCGTCTTCGTCGTCGCTCATGGCGGGCAACTGGCTTAGCCAGGGTTCGCGCACCATCACATGGCAAGTGGCGCAGGTCAGGGTGCCGCCACAGTCGGCGGCCACGCCCTCGATATCGGCTGACACGGCGGCCTTCATCAAACTGTGTCCTGGCTTGGCCTCGATGGTGGTGCCTGGCGTGTCTTGGGCGTGGTTGAACAGGGTGATGCGAATCATAAAAATGGTCCTTGTGCGCGCTGTCAGATGCGGCCGAAATATTCTCGGCGTTGAAACTCTAGCGTGTCTTCGGCGGCCTCAAAGCGTTGTTGCTCCGCTTGCTTGATGCGGCTGTAGTAGCGCACAAACGCGTCGCCAAAACCTTGCGCCATGGCCGCATCGGCTTGAAATGCCTTCAAGGCTTCGCCCAAGTGGCTCGGAATACGTGTGCTGCCCGTGTCGTCGACGGGCAGGGTTTGATAAGGCGCTTCGGTGGCCAGCGGCGGCATGCGCTGTTGCGCGATGCCTGCCAAGCCCGCGTGAATTTGCGAGGCCATGTACAAATACGGGTTGGCAGCGGGTTCGCCCAAACGGTTTTCAATCCGTGTGGCGCTGTCGCCTGCCTGGCCAATCACACGCAGCATCGCGCCTCGGTTGTCGCGTCCCCAAACAATGGACTGTGGGGCCAGCGCATTGGGCTGAAAACGTCCGTAGCCATTGGCCGTGGGCGTGCACAACAGCGTGCTGCCCTTGGCATGGTCGAGCAAGCCTGCCAAATAATGCGCCCCCACATCAGACAGGGTGTGGCGTGCGTCATGGGCTTGGGTGAGGGGCGCAGCCTCGTCGCGCATCAGCGCATTGCGGCCGCTGTCAAGGTCCACCAACGACTGGTGCAAGTGCCAGCCGCTGGACATGATGTGTTGAAACGGCGGGCGGCACATGAAGGTCGCGTGGTAGCCCGCACGCCGCAGCGCCTGGCGCACCCCATTGCGAAACAGCACCATGTTGTCGGCAGCCGTCAGTGCGTCCGTGGCACTGAACACCGCTTCCACTTGGCTGGGCCCGAACTCAATTTCCAGCGACAACAAAGGCAACCCCAAGCCCTGCGCGGTGTGCTGCACGATGCGCAGCGGCTCCTCGCATTGGTCCATGTCGTGTTCTGACAGCAGACGGTAGCCCGGGTGAATCATGTGCACCGCAGGCGCGCGGCCTGGCCAGGCCGCCAAGTCGGGGTCGAGGTCGTTGCCCTGCGTGGCGTCTTGCAAACGGTAAATGTGAAATTCAATTTCCAGGCCGCACTTCAGCCCTAAACCTTGCTCGGCCAAATGTGCGAGTGCGCTTTGCAATTGGTAGCGACTGTCCAGCTCAACAGGCTGTGCGTTGGGAAACCAGGGCTGGCATTGCAGCCAAGCGGTGTTGTCCGCCCACGGCAAGATGTGCAGGCTGTCCGGGTCGGGCATCAGCAGCAAGTTACTGGCAAATTCAAAGCCCGGCAACTCGTCGGAGATGCTGGCTTCAAACACCTTGAACGCGGTGCGATCGGACGTGTCTTTGAGCAGCAAGGTGCTCACCATGCCGACGCCGTTGTGCAGCGCTTCAATGGCGGCTTCGGTCACCAAAGTTTTGCAGCGTGTCACGCCATGCACATCGCACCAGGCCAAACGCACCAGCTCAATGCCGCTGGCGCGCAGCAGTTGTGTGGCGTGTGCCACGGCGGCTTGTCGTGCTGGGGTGTCTAAGCCGCAGCGTGTGGCGAAGGGGCTCATGCGCGGACCTGGGCGTTGTGTGGGTCGGCATCGACCTGCGAGGTGGGCAACGCCGCAGGCCATGGCGCGCCGGCACGCTTGGCCACCACCGCGTGCTGCCACCACGCTTGCCAGTCGTGTGCGGGTGCAATGCCGTCCACCGTGTCGGGGCCGATGCGCTGGGCCGCCACCTCGGGGTTGGCCAAGCCGGGTGGCAGCTTGCCCGCCGCCACATCGTCAATCGCTTGCAGCAGGGTGCGGCGGTTGGCCATGATGGCTTTGTCGCTGGTGCCCAGGTGCTCGCGGGTGCGGTCTTGAATCGGCCCCATGCTTTCGCAGGCCCATTGGTCGTGCACATTGATGTCGTTCTCGCCCATCCCTAAGTAAGTGCGCGTCATTTGTTCTTGCGGGTCAAACCCCCACTGGTTGTGACGGCCTGATTTGGGTGTGTAGTTGGGCAAATCAATCGCTTGCAAACGTTGGTTGCGCATGGCCTCTTTGTCCACCGGCCCCTCAAAACTGGTGAACACCGAATACCAATACGTGTGCGTGTCATCCACCGGCACATGCATCTGGGTGATGGTCATGGTTTCAGACAGCGGAATCACAAAGGTGTGCGGAAAAATCGCATTCGTCACCCGCACATGGGTCAAGGCCTCGGTCATCGGGCGGAGGCTGGTCAGACGCATGCCAAACGGCATGGCCTCCACGCTGATCTGTGGCTGGTCGAACTCGCGCATCACCCGGGTCATGGGCCAGCGTTGCCCGTCAATCTCGCCAGCACTGGCGCCGCGAAACTGTTTGCCATAGGTGTCGTCCAACGACGCGTCGTTGAAAAAACGGTGCAAGAACGACGCATGCGCCGGGTCCACGCCCACCTCAAAGGCCTGCAACCAGTTGCATTGCCACAATCCTTTGAAGGCAAAGGTGTGGCTGTTGGGGGCGGTGAAACAGTCGAGCGCTGGAAAGGCTGGGGGCGTGCTGTCTTGCGGTCCGAACCAGCCAAACAAAATGCCGCTGCGCTCCACCAACGGGTAGCTGCGTTGCTTCACATGCGCGCACAGCTTGCTGCCCGTGGGCTCGGCCGGGGTCTCGGTGCATTGGCCGGTCACATCAAATTTCCAGCCGTGAAACGGGCAGCGCAGGCCATCTCCCTCGTTGCGTGCAAACGCCAGGTCTGCGCCCCGGTGCGCACAGTCACGGTCGAGCAAGCCAAACATGCCTTGCGCGTTTTTGAACAGCACCAAGTCTTGTCCCAGCACCCGCACCGCCTTGACAGGGCGCACGCCCATGCGTGCATCGAGCGTGGGGTTGAACTCGTCCACCAGCGCCACCGGTTGCCAGTAGTGGCGCATCAAGTCGCCGCACGGTGTGCCCGGGCCAATGCGCGTGATGCGCTCGTTGAGTTCTGCTTTCATGGCTTGCCTCTGTCTCTTGGTGATGCGCTCTTTATACAACGCAGGCGTTGCGTCTTTTTTGACCTGGCACAGCCCGCGTGCACGTGGGCGACAGCACAATACGCCCATGACGCATCTGTTGTTTGTGTACGGCACCTTGTTGCCTGGCTTGTGTCGCCATGAGGTGATGCAAGGCGCACGCCCTGTGGGCGCTGCCCACGTGCCAGGCAGTTTGTTTGACTTGGGCGCTTACCCCGCGCTGGTGGGCGGTGCAGGCCAAGTACTGGGCCAAGTGTTTGAGGTGGACGACGCCATGCTCGCGCGCCTGGACGAGGTGGAGTCCTACCAGCCTGAACGCCCCGAGCGTTGCGAATACCTGCGCGAACGTGTGGTGGTTGACCTCAGCGATGGCCGCAGCTTGCAAGCGTGGACTTATGTGTACAACCGCAGCTTAGAAGGCTGTGTGCCGATTCCCCACGGTGACTACCTGCGCTATTTGAAAGACACGGGGTACACCCCGACGTGGTGATGCGTGTTTAAGGGTTGGGGGCGTCGCGTGCTTGCTGACGCACAGCGCGCAAGTGCTGCAACAACTCAGGCAGTGCTGTTTGCAAGGTGTCCCACACCACATCAAGGTTGATATCAAAGTAGCCATGAGCGATGCGGTTGCGCATGCCTCGCATGCTGCGCCATGGCACTTGCGTATGCGTCTCTGTGAACTCGGTGTAGCCGTCCATCACCTTTGTCGCGGCTTCGCCAACGATGATGAGGCTCATGATGACCGCTTGCTGTGTGCGTTTGTCCTCTAGGAAATCTGCTTTCTCCATACCTTCAACAAAGATGCAAGCATCTGTCGCAGCTTGCTGCATATGGTCAAGGTAGTCGGCAAGTCGGTTCTCACTCATACCGGCTGCGCCTGAGCAAGTACTTGAGCCCGAAACTTGGAGGGCAGGTCAGCAGGGGTCAACAAATCGACACGAATGCCCAGCAGCGATTCGAGTTCATCTTGTAGTCCGCCTAAGTCAAACAGTGTGGCACCAGGCAGTGCGTCGACCAACAGGTCCAAGTCACTGCCGTCTTGGTCAGTCCCGCTGAGCACCGAGCCGAAGATGCGCAGGTTCGCAACGCGAAAGCGGCTTGCCGCTTCATGCATGGCTTGTCGATGGAGGGCAAGTACGAGCGAGGGTCGCATGGGCACCTTTCCTGTTTGATTCGTGCTTCAAACCGTTTCTTTGACCAACACCTGTCCACGCAGCGAGTGCGGATAGGCTTCGCTGATCGTCACGTCGATCATTTGTCCCAGCAAGCGCTCCGAGTTGGGGCCACCTGCAAAGTTGACGATGCGGTTGCACTCGGTGCGGCCCATCAGCTCAGTGGCATCTTTGCGTGACCAGCCTTCCACCATGATGCGTTGGGTCGAGCCCACGCGCTGCACGTTGATGGCGCGCACGTTGTCGTCGATGATTTTTTGCACCTCTTGCAAGCGGCGCAGCTTCACGCTGTGCGGTGTGTCGTCGTGCAAATTGGCGGCCGGTGTGCCGGGACGTGGACTGAAGATGAAGCTGAACGAGTTGTCGTAATACACATCGTGCATGAGCTTGATCAGCTTTTGATGGTCTTCCTCGGTCTCACCGGGAAAGCCCACAATAAAGTCGCTGCTCATCGCCATGTCAGGGCGGATGGCGCGCAGTTTGCGCACCGTGCTCTTGTATTCCATGGCGGTGTAGCCGCGTTTCATGGCCATCAAAATGCGGTCGCTGCCGTGCTGCACGGGCAAGTGCAAATGGCTCACCAGCTTGGGCACCTTGGCGTACACATCGATCAAGCGCTGTGTGAATTCATTCGGGTGACTGGTCGTGTAGCGGATGCGCTCCACGCCTGGAATTTCAGCCACATATTCAATCAGCAGAGCAAAGTCGGCGATCTCAGCCGTGCCACCCATCACGCCCCGGTAGGCATTGACGTTTTGGCCCAGCAGCGTGATTTCTTTCACGCCTTGTGCAGCCAAGCCCGCCACTTCCACCAGCACATCGTCAAACGGGCGGCTCACCTCTTCGCCACGGGTGTAGGGCACCACGCAGTAGCTGCAATATTTGCTGCAGCCTTCCATGATGCTCACAAAGGCGCTGCCGCCTTCCACCCGTGCGGGGGGCAAGTGGTCGAACTTTTCAATCTCTGGAAAACTGATGTCCACCTGGGGCCGCATCTGCGATTCGCGCTGGTTCAACAGCTCGGGCAAGCGGTGCAGGGTTTGCGGGCCAAACACCACATCCACATAAGGCGCGCGCGCAATGATGGCGTCCCCCTCTTGGCTGGCCACGCAGCCACCCACGGCAATCTTGACGCCTTTGGCCTTGAGGTGTTGCACCCGACCCAGGTCAGAAAACACTTTCTCTTGTGCTTTCTCGCGCACCGAGCAGGTGTTGAACACAATCAAGTCGGCCAGTTCGGGGTCGTCGGTTTTTTCGTAGCCATCGGACTGCCCAAGCACATCCGCCATCTTGTCCGAGTCGTACTCGTTCATTTGGCAACCGAAGGTTTTGATAAAGACTTTGCGGCTCATGCGTGAGCCTCCCCGAGGGGACAAGTGCAGCGTTTCATGGGGTTCATCCAGAGGCTGTTGAAGAAGACCGCCATTGTAAGTGCGGCCTGCTTGCGCAGGCTTTGTGATGTGCCTCGGGCGGTCATCTTTCCATGCTCAGGCATTGCAGGGCACACGCACATGGGGCATGGCCTGCGTGCATGTTGACGTGTGATGGTGTTTACGCGCCGCGTGCGCGTGCCACCGCGTGCTCGGCGGCCAAATAGCCAAAGGTCAAGCCCGGGCCGATGGTGATGCCAGGACCCGGATAAGCCCCGCCCATGATCGAGTGCATGTCGTTGCCACAGGCGTACAAGCCAGCGATGGGCGTGCCTTGGGCGTCCAGCGCGCGGGCATGCACATCGGTGCGCAAACCCGTGGCTGCACCAATGTCACCCGGGTACAAACGCAGGGCACAAAACGGCGCTTGCGTGAGCGGGCCCAAACAGGGGTTGGGGCCATCCCAGGTGGCGTCGCCGTTGGCGCGTTGGTAATCGGTGGTGCCACGCGAAAACGCGGTGTCTGTGCCCTTAGTTGCCATGGCATTGAATTCGCGCACCGTGGCTTCCAGCGTGCCAGGGTTCATCCCCAGTTTTTGTGCCAACTCGCTCAAGCTGTGGGCTTGCGTCAAGTAGCCATCGGCCAAGAACGGTGCCAGGCCGCCACCGCCTGGTCGCACCATGCCCATGCCGTAGCGCTTCAAGGCCGCAGCGTCGGCCAGCAACCAGGCCGGCACGCTCGGCGCGTGTTGGTGGGCTTGCTGCATGGCGATGCCAAACAGGTGGTACGAGGTGGATTCGTTCACAAATCGCTCGCCCGCTTGGTTCACCGTCACCATGCCAGGCTTGCCTCGGTCCATCACAAAGTGGGGAAACACGGCGGTGCTGCCATCGGCGCGTTGGCGCGTCGACACCGGGGCCCAAAACGCATGGCTCATGCCGCCCGTGCCAAAGCACGCACCCGCAGCCAATGCCAAGTCTTGCGCCGAGCCGGTGTGGCCCGGTGCACCGGGGCACCAACGCACATCGGCACCGGGCAACATTTCGCCGCGTTTTTGCGGATGTCGGTTGAAGCCACCACTGGCCATCACCACACCGCCCCTCACGCGCACGGTGCGTTGCACATCGCCTTGGCGCAGCACCACCGCTTGCACGGCATCGCCTTCTTTGACCAAGCGTTCCACCTGGGTGTTTGTCACGATCGTCACCCCGCGTTGCAGCAGCGAATACAACAGCCGTGCGATCAAGGCGTTGCCCATCACCAAGCGTGTGCCACGTCCCCACAGCAGTTTGTCCAACGCGTGGCGCACGATGATGCGGGTGGCGTATTTGAACGATGTCCACGACTGGCCAAGTTTGAGCAAGTGGCCAATGTCGTCGCGGTCCACCATCATGCCGCCGAGCACGGTGAATTCAGGAATCGGCGGGCGAATCAGCTTCAAGGCCGCGCCTAAGCGGCGTCCGTCAAACGGCATGGGTTCAATCGCGCGGCCGCGCAACACCGAGCCCTCCAACTCCGACAGATAGTCCGGGTGCAGTGTGCGCACTTGGTACTGCACCTCGGTGTGGGCTTCTAAGGTCGCCACGGCTTTCGCGCCATGGTCCACAAAGGCGTTGCGCAGGGCCGCGTCGGCCTTGTCGCCCACCGCATGGTTCAAAAAGGTTTTGGCACGTTCAAGCGTGTCGCCAGGCTCCACGGCCAAGCCCTTGGCGGTGCCAGGAACCCAGCTGGTGCCGGCCGACAACGCGGTGGTGCCGCCCACGTACTCGGTGCTTTCCACCAACAGCACGCGTGCGCCTTGGAGCGCCGCAAACAGGGCCGATGACATGCCCGCCCCGCCAGCACCGATGACCAGCACATCCACGCTGGCGTCCTCGCTGAGTTGGTCGAGCTGGGTGTTGGGTGGCGTGCTAGGAGACCAGGTACTCATGGTGTGGGCATGCTTTCCAACAAAAACTGCACCATCAAATCGCGCACTTGCGCAAACATGTCAGCACCCGTCAGGGTGCGGCAGCCCAAGGCGCGTGCGGCGTCAATGAGCGGCGTCACGGCCGGGGCGGTGATCACACAGCCCACCAACGTGTCGCGACTGAGGCCTTGCACATCCAGGGGCAAGGGGTCGGTACTTGCCATGCCGATGGGCGTGGCGTTGATGGCGATGTCAAAGCCTGCGGGGTTGGGGCTGCCTGCGCTCACCTGGGTCAGCCCCAGTCCGGCCAAACGCGCCACCAAGGTGTCGCGCCGCTTGGTGTCGGGGTCGTGGATGGCCAGTTCGCGCACACCCGCCATCACCAAAGCATGGGCAATGGCCGATCCAGCGCCTCCTGCGCCCACCAGCAAAGCCTTTTGGCCCTCGGGCGCGCAGCCTTTCAAGCGCATCGCTTGCACATAGCCCAGGCCATCGAACATGTCGCCGTGCCAACTGCCGTCGGCATGGCGGCGCATGGTGTTGACGGTTTTCAAAAACTCGGCACGCGGCGAGGCCGTGGTGCACAGGCCATAGCAGTCAAACTTGTGCGGCACGGTCACGATCACGCCATCCACATTGCGTGACTTGGACACACCGTCCAGCCAAGCCGGCAAATCGGCGGTGGCCACATGGGCTGGCACGCAAACCGCATCGCGACCGGCTTGCTCAAACGCCTGGGTAACGCCGAAGGGCGATTTGACTTGGGCGATCGGGTCCCCCACGATGAAATGCACCCGGGTGGCACCACTGAAGTTGTCGAGCATGTCTGAACTCAGAAATTGGAAACAGGCTGATCATAGTTAAAAGTGGAATACCATTCAACTATTGAATTTAATTCTGAAAATAGCTAGACTGCCCGCCAATCCCCACCCCAGAACGGTTGCACAACGATGAACGGTGTCCTCGAACGAACCCTCGGCTTGCTGGAGCTGCTCAGCGCCCATGGCGAAGGCATGGAGCTGGCGGCCATGGCCGACCAGCTCAATATCCCGCGCAGCGCGGTGCACCGCTTGCTGGCCGATCTGATCCGCTGTGGCTATGTGCGCCAAACCCGCGACCACGGCGACTACGTGCTCACCACCAAGCTGGTGTCGATGGGCCTGAGCTTTTTGAGCAACACCGGCATCGTCGATGTGGCCCAGCCGCTGCTCGACCGTTTGGCCGCCATCTCGGGTGAGCTGGTGCGTTTGTCGGTGGTCGACGGCGAGCGCCTGACCTGGGTGGCCCGCGCCCAAGGGGCCCGCCAGGGCCTGCGTTACGACCCCGACATGGGCAACGACGCCCGCTTGAGCTGTTCGGCCTCGGGCTTGGCCTGGCTCATGGCGCTGCCAGACGACGCGGCTTTGGCCTTGGTCTCCAAACAAGGCCTGGGCCTGCCCGCCGACTACGGCCCCAACGCCCCCACCAGCTTGCAGGCGGTGTTGGACCAACTGCACGCGGCACGCGCACGTGGCTACAGCCTGACGCAAGAAACCTTCACAGCGGGGCTCAATGCCATGGCCGCGCCCGTGTGCCTGAACGGCCAGCCACCCATGGGCATCTTGACCATCGCGGGGCCCACGGTGCGCTTCACCGAAGCGCGCATGCTGGCCCTGGGCGACGAATTGCAATCGTTTGCGGCGCAACTGGCTGCGGCCAGTGGGGCGTCGCCGTTCTTCAACCAACGGGCCTCGGCGAAAGATCGCCAACCGATCTACGCCCCTTAAAGCTCCATGCCGTCTTCGCACCTGCCGTCAGACGCGGCCTCCACCACCTGCGACCTGTTGGTCGTGGGCTCGGGTGCTGGCGCGCTGTCGGCCGCTGTGACGGCGGCGCATTTGGGACTCAAAGTCATCGTGGTCGAGAAAGACCCGCAGTACGGCGGCACCACCGCTTGGTCGGGCGGCTGGATGTGGATTCCACGCAACCCACTGGCATTGGCCGCTGGCATCGCCGAGCCTTTGGAAAAACCGCTGTCCTACCTGCGCCATGAACTGGGCGCGCAGTTTGACGAGGCGCGTGCCTTGGCCTTTTTGACCCAGGCCCCGAACATGGTGCGTTTCTTTCAGCAGCACACCGCCTTGCAGTTTGTCGATGGCAACAGCATTCCCGACTTCCATGGCCGCAGCCCCGACGCGGCCACCGGTGGTCGCTCCGTCTGTGCCGCGCCCTTCGATGGGCGCGCGTTGGGTGAGCACATCGCGCAACTCAAACCCCCGTTGTATGAGACCACGCTGTGGGGCATGGGCATTGCGTCGGGCGCTGACCTGCGGCACTTCTTCAACAGCTTGCGCAGTTGGACCTCTTTCGTGCACGTCACTGCGCGTGTGTTGCGTCACGTGCGTGATCTGCTCTGGCACGGCCGGGGCATGCAGTTGGTCAACGGCAACGCCTTGGTCGCCGCCTTGGCCAAGTCGGCGCTGGATGCCGGCGTGGACCTGCGCGTCAACAGCCCGGCGGTGTGCTTGCTCACGCAAGGGCAGGGTGGTGCGCAGGGTGATGCGGTGCGCGTGTGCGGCGCCGTGGTGCGCACGCCCCAAGGCGAGCAGCAGGTGCACGCGCGACGCGGGGTGGTGTTGGCCACCGGCGGCTTCCCGCACGACCCCGCGCGCAAACGCGCCTTGCTGCCACACGACCCGCAAGGCGACGCCCATTTCTCAGCCGCTTCACGCGGCAACACCGGCGACGGTTTGCGTCTGGGTGAAAGCGTGGGTGCGGTGGTGGCCAACGACTTGCGCCAAGCAGCTGCCTTGGCTCCGGTGTCGCTGGTGCCGCAGCCAGACGGCGGCGTCACCCACTTTCCACATTTGATGGAGCGTGCCAAGCCCGGGCTCATCGCGGTCACGCGCTTGGGCCAGCGCTTCGCCAACGAGGCCGATTCGTACCACGACTTCATGCAAGGCTTGATGCAAGCCCTGCCTGCGGGCGAGCCCGTGCAGGCCTGGTTGGTGTGCGACCACCGCTTCATCCGCCGCTGGGGCCTGGGTGCTGTCAAGCCCGCCCCCATGCCTTTGGCTAAGTGGCTGGCCAATGGCTACTTGCAACGGGGCGCCACCTTGCCAGAACTGGCCGAGCGTTGTGGCATTCAGGCCGATACCTTGCAAGCCACTGTGGCGCGCTACAACGTGATGGCCCACACCGGCAGCGACGCCGAGTTTGGCAAAGGCGAAACACCCTACAACCGCATCCAAGGCGACGCCACGCACCCCGGCCCCAACCCCTGCATGGCAGCGCTGCAACACGGGCCTTTCTACGCCGTGCGCGTGGTGGCGGGCAGCTTGGGCACCTTTGCCGGCTTGCGTTGCAACGAACACGCCCAGGTGCTCAACGCCCAAGGCCAAGCCATTGGGGGCTTGTACGCCGGGGGCAACGACATGAACAGCATCATGGGCGGCCACTACCCCAGTGGCGGCATCACCCTCGGGCCCGCCATGACCTTTGGCTACATCGCCGCCCACCACGCGGCGGCCCAACCGCTTCACCACACATTTTTCAAAAGGACATCCATGTATTACGAACTCGCCACCCTGACCCTGCCGTTTGGCACTGCGGTCCAAGCCGCTAAAAACGTCGAAACCTTTGCCGCCCAAGGGCAGGGCGAGTTGTTGGGCTGCTGGTTCACCGACATCGGCACCTTGAACCAAATGGTGGTGTTGCGTGGCTTTCATGACTTGGCCAGTTTGCACGCCGAGCGCGAGCGCACCCAGCGCAACGCCAGCCCCTTTGGCTGTGGCGACATTTTTCAATCGTTGGAGCAACACAGCTACCAGGGCTTTCCATGGATGAAGCCGGTGCGCCCCAGCGCCGAGAGCGGCATCCACGGCCTGGTGTATGAAATTCGCACCTATGGCATCAAGCCGGGTGGTGTGCAACCCACCCTCGACTTGTGGGAGCAAGCCGTGCCCGCGCGCGACAAACTCTCGCCCTGTGTGGTGGCCATGGTGGCTTTGGATGGTCCGCTGCGCTTCACCAACATTTGGGCCTACCCCTCGCTGGATGCGCGCGCAAAAGCCCGTGCCGATTCGGTGGCCCAAGGCATTTGGCCACCTAAGGGCGGGCCTGCATGGCTCACCACCGCCATGACCTCGACCATTGCCATGCCTACGGCGGTGTCGCCTTTGAAATAAATCCCGGGGGTTGCCATGTCACGGATCTATTCGCAGGCCTACCTCACGGCCGAGGCTTCCACCGCCCCCGAGGCCATTGCCCAGGCGGGGCAGTTGGGCTACCAGTTCGTGGGCTTGCGCCTGCTGCCCAACGCACCGGGCGGGCCACACCAGCGTTTGCTGGGTGACAAGGCGGTGCTGCGCGAATGCCAGGCGCGCTTGGCCGACAGCGGTGTGGGGGTGTTTGATTTGGAGATCATCCGCATCGGCCCTGCGTTTGACCCCACGGACTACCTGCCCTTGCTTGAAGCAGGAGCCGCGCTCCAAGCGCGTGCGGTGTTGGTCGCCGGTGACGACCCCGACTTGAACCGCTTGAGCGACCACTACGCCCAGTTGTGCGCGCTCATGCAGCCTTACGGCATGACGGCCGATTTGGAGTTCATGCCCTGGACGGCGGTGCGTCACGCCCGCGAAGCCTTGCAGGTGGTCACCGCCGCAGGGCGCCCGTCCAACGCGGGCATCTTGGTGGACGCGCTGCATGTGGCCCGCTCCGACACCTCCTTGGCTGACATTGCGGCGCTGCCGCGCGCGTTGCTGCACTACGCGCAAATGTGCGATGCCCCCAGCACCAACGCCCAAGGCAGCAGCGACTTGAGTGTGGACGACATGATCCACACCGCGCGCTGCGAGCGCTGGCTGCCGGGTGAAGGGGCGATTGATTTGCGCGCTCTGTTTCAGGCCTTGCCGCCAGACCTGCCCATCAGCGTGGAAGTGCCCCACCACGTGCGTGCCCGCGCGGTGGGTGACCTGGCTTGGTCGGGCCAAGCCCTGGCGGCGAGTCGCGCCTTGCTCGACCTTTGATTTGATCTGGAGACCCCCATGGATTTCGCCCTCAACGATGAACAAAAAATGATGATCGACACCATCCGTCGCTTCATCGCCGAAGAACTGCACCCGCTGGAGCAACAGGTGGAAGACCAGGGCTTTCTGGCCCCCGAAGTGGCCCAAGCCATCCACGACAAAGGCAAAGCCTTGGGGCTGTATGCCCTCAACATGCCCGAGCACTTGGGCGGCGGTGGTTTGAGTGCGGTGGACCGCATGTTGTGTGAAGAGCAGTTTGGCCACACCAGCGACATCTTGATTCGCCGTGCCTTTGGCAATGTGTACGAAGCCTTGTTGGCCTGTGAGGGGGCGCAGATTGAGCGTTGGCTGACACCCTGTGTGCGTGGCGAGCGCGTGTGCGCCATTGCCATCACCGAGCCCGGAGCGGGGTCAGACGCGCAGGGCATCAAAACCCGGGCCGAAAAAACAGCCACCGGTTGGGTGCTCAACGGGGCCAAGCACTTCATCAGCGATGGCGAGGTGTCCGACTTTTTTCTGGTCTCGGCCAAAACCGGCGACAAAGAAATCTCGCTCTTCGCGGTGGACAAAGGCCTGCCCGGTTTCACCGTGGGCAAAGACCAAAAAATGATGGGCTTGCGCGGCACACCGCACCTGGAGCTGTGGTTTGACAACGTGCCCTTGGAACCCATCGCCATGCTGGGCCAGCAAGGCCAGGGCTTCAAGATGGCCATGGGCGTGTTGGGCCAAGTGCGCTTGGCCCAGGTGGGCGCACGTGCCGTGGGTAAAGCCAGTCATGTGTTGTCGCTGATGGTGGACTACGCCAAACAACGCCAACAATTTGGCCAAGCCATTGGCGACTTCCAACTGGTGCAGCAAATGCTGGCCGACAGCGTGATCGAGATCAACGCCGCGCGCTGGATGGTGTTGCACGCCGCTTGGATGTTGGACCAAAAAATGGACGCGCGCGACCACATCGCCATGGTCAAGGTGCACGCGGCGGAAACCTTGGGCCGTGTGGTGGACCGCGCGGTGCAAGTGTTTGGTGGCATGGGCTTTTGCAAAGAATTGCCGATTGAGCGTTATTACCGCGATGCACGCATTTACCGCATCTTTGATGGCACCAGCGAAATTCACCGCACCGTCATTGCCAAACGCGTCATGAAGCAGGGCGATGCCTTGTTTGAATTGAACAAATAAGCAAAGGCATACAGCATGAGCAAGTTCATGTCAGCCGCCGACGCGGTGGCCTTGATTCGCGACGGTGACACCGTCGGCCTGATGGGCGGTGGTGGCGGTTTGATGGAGGCCACCTGCCTGTTTGAAGCGGTGCAAGCGCGCTATCTGCAAACCCAACACCCCAAGCGCCTGACCGTCATCCACGCCTTGGGCATTGGCGACAAACACACCAAAGGCATGAACTGCTTTGCCCACGAGGGCTTGGTCAAGCGCGTGGTGGGCGGGCACTGGGTGTGGTCACCCGCCATGCAGCAATTGGCCGAGGCCGAAAAGATCGAGGCCTACATCTTGCCCGGCGGCGTGTCGTCGCAACTCATGCGTGAGATCGGTGCCGGCCGCCCCGGCTTGTTCACCCACGTGGGTTTGGGCACCGTGTGTGACCCACGCTTGGGCGGCGGCAAGATGAACGCCAGCGCCCAGGAGGACCTGAGCGAAGTGGTGCAGATGGATGGGCGCGAGTACCTGCGCTACAAACCCTTTCCCATCCACGTGGCCCTGGTGCGCGCCAGTGCAGCCGACGAAGACGGCAACATCAGCTTCGAGCACGAGGCGGCCAACCTAGATTCGCAGTCTTTGGCCCTGGCCGCGCGCAACAGCGGTGGCAAGGTGATCGTGCAAGTCAAAGAGCGCTTGCCACGCGGCGCGCTCAAAGCGCGTGAGGTGCGCATCCCGGCCGCTTGGGTGGACGCCATCGTGGTCGACCCGGACCAGCGCACCAGCTACGGTATTCCTTTTGACCCGGCCCTCAGTGGCGAGCTGCACGGTCAGGCCCGCTTGAGCAGCGAAGCGGCCGACCAAGCCGCTGAACAAGCGCAAGCCGCCGAGCAGTTCAGCGAGCGCCAGGCCATTGCGCGCCGTGCGGCGCTGGAACTCTTCAACACCGACAAAGAACGCCCAGTGGTCAACTACGGTGTGGGCGTGCCCGACGCCGTGGCCAAGCTGCTGTCTGCACGCGGCGAGATGCACCGCATCTACCAAACCATTGAACACGGCACCTACGGCGGCACCTTGCTCGACGGCGTGCTGTTTGGCTATGCCCGCAACGCCAGCGCCATGCTCGACGCGGCCACCCAGTTCGACTTTTACGCCGGGGGCGGTTTGGACATTGCCTTCTTGGGCTTTGGCGAGTTCGATGCCCAGGGCAACGTCAACGTGTCGCGCTTAGGGGGCTTGACGGTGGGGCCTGGCGGCTTCATCGACATTGCGCAAAACGCGCGCAAGGTGGTGTTTTGCGGCACCTTGAGTGCCAAGGGCGTGCGCTTGCAAACCGGTGACGGCCAGATGCGTGTGGTGCAGCAAGGGGCGGTGAAAAAACTGGTGCTACAGGTGGAGCAAATCACCTTCAGCGGTGCGCAGTCTTTGCTGCGTGGGCAACAGGTCTTGTATTTGACCGAGCGTGCCAGCTTTCGTTTGACGCCGCACGGAGTGGAGCTGTTTGAAGTGGCACCCGGCATCGACGTGCAGCGCGATGTGCTGGATCAAATGGACTTTGTGCCCCAGCTCGCGTCGCCCTTGGGCGTGATGGCTGCTGAGCACTTCTTGTCAGCCCCGTCCAGTCAAGGGTAATGCAAAAGGCATCACAGAGAACCAGCGGCAATAATGCGCCGCTGCAAGAAGCCATTAAAGCTTCCGCTACACCGTGCCGATACCAGCTTACCTGCCCAAAGTGGATGCGCGCTGCGTGTTTGCGAAGGGCGCTTCATCGGATGCACCCACTCAAAAGTGAATGGCTATGAAAAAATATTTACGCTTAATGGTTGAAGTTGTCTTAGGTCTGCTGCTGGCAGGTGCCTTGGCTTTTGGTTACTGGAGCTACACCGGTAAAACCCACGCCATGCATGAGTTGACCGATGCCAGCGAAGGCATGAGCGAAGCACAAGAAGAACTCGACAAGCTCACCAAAGAACTGGCCGAAACCAAAGAAAAGGTCGACGAGTTAGAGCCAGCAGCCAAAGAATTGGCAGCCGTCAAAGACTCGTTTGCCAACGGTGTGGTGTTGCAAGACTACGAAGCGTTCATCAAAGCTCAAAAGGGTCAAATCATCAGCGAACGCCAATTGGGCTTGGGCGCATTGCGCTTGTTGACCAAAGGTGCGCAAGATCCAGAAACCGTCAGTGCCTTCCAAAAAGCACTGGAGATGGCCGAATGGTCGTCACGCCTGAAGTCGATTTGCGCCGCGCAAAACGCCTTGGCTGCTGCGGGCCAAAAAGTCAAAGTGTTGGCTGATTGCGCCGCTGAAAAAGAAGCAGGTCACGGCAAAAAAGGTGGCCATGCCGTGCATTGGGACTATGCCGGTGAAATGGGCCCTGAAAACTGGGGTGACGAATTTCCTACCTGTGGCAAAGGCCTCAAGCAGTCGCCGTTGAACATCACCGGTCCGTTCGAGAAATCGAAAGACACCTTGGTGGTGAACTACAAAGAGGGTCCGCTGAAAATTTTGAACAACGGTCACACCATCCAAGTCAACGTGGAGCCAGGCAGCACCCTCAAGATCAACAAAGACGTCTACAACCTGTTGCAATTTCACTTCCATCGCCCCAGCGAAGAACAAATTGATGGCAAGCCCATGGCCATGGTGGCGCACTTTGTGCACAAAAATGCCGAAGGTAAGCTGGCTGTGTTGGGTGTGTTGCTCAACGAAGGTAAGGACAACGAGGCCATCAACGTGTTGTGGGACAACGCACCCAAGAGCGAAGGCCCTGAGGTGATGCCTGAGAAGGTCAAGTTCAACCCCACCAGCTTGGTGCCAGCCGCCCTCACGCACTACAGCTACGAAGGCTCGCTCACCACGCCCCCATGTACCGAAGGTGTGAACTTCTACATCCTCAAAACCACGGTGGACATCGCCAAGAAGCAAGTGGCCGACTTCCCCTTCAAGCGCAATGCACGTCCAGTGCAGCCTTTGAACGGACGCAAGATCAACGCCAACTGAGCCCGACGTTGCCCCTCGAAAAACGCCTGCTGATGCAGGCGTTTTTTTGTTTAAGCACCGATTGCACGACTGAGTACGCGATATGGCGCTCCATATACTTGTACATCCTTTGTATTATTTTTATGTATGGAAAAAAGTCTTGCCTCTCAAGATGAGTCGTCTCAAAACACGGTCGTGCCAGATCTGAAAACCCGCCTGCAACAAGCGTTTGAGCACCATCAAAGGGGACGGCTAGAGCAAGCACGTGCGGGTTATGAACAGATTCTGTTCGAGCAACCGCAGCATGCCGATGCACTTCATCTGTTGGGCGTTGTTGCCATCCAGACCCAGAATTATTCCCAAGCTGTTGAATGGATTGGCAAAGCCATCCAGGTGAATCCGAAGGCGCCAGCGTTTCATGCCAACCTCGGCTGCGCGTTGCATGAACTCAAACAGTACGAGGCGGCGGTGGCGGCCCATGACCAGGCCATTGCGCTACAGCCCGATTTTGCAGATGCCTATACCAACCGTGGCAATGCATTTCGACAACTCAAGCAATGGCAAGCTGCGTTGGAGAGTTATGACAAGGTGCTCCACCTCAGGCCTGATCACGCGCAAGCACATGCCAACCGTGGTGTCGCTCTGCGCAAGCTTGGGCAATGGATGGGGGCGTTGGAGAGTTATGACACTGCGATCCGTTTGGCACCCAACGAGGCGGGTGCATACAACCGGCGTGGCAATGTGCAAAAAGATTTGATGCAACTGGAGGCTGCGCTGGCAAGCTACAACCAAGCCATCGCGTTGGATCCGAATTTCGCCAACGCCTACTTCAACAAATCGTTGCTACTTTTGTTGATGGGTGACTTTGCACAAGGTTGGCCATTGTATGAGTGGCGTTGGACGCAAGACCCGTTGCTCTCCGCCAAGCCCCGCCTTACCCAGCCGCTGTGGTTGGGTGACGTGTCGATTCAAGGCAAAACCATTTGGCTCTACGCCGAGCAAGGCTTGGGAGATACCTTGCAGTTTTGTCGTTATGTTCAGTGGGTGGCCGACTTGGGTGCGCGGGTGGTGCTGACCGTGCCACAGTCTTTGCTGGCTTTGCTGCGTGGCTTGGATGGCGTGACCGAGCTGCACCAAGAGGGGCAGCCCTTGCCAGTGTTTGACTACCACTGCCCTTTGATGTCGCTGCCATTGGCCTTCAAGACACAGAAGGGGACCATTCCCAGCTACTCGTCGTATCTCTCGTGCGACCCGGACCTGGTGCAGCAGTGGGCACAAAAACTCGGCCCCAAAACCAAACCAAGGGTGGGCCTGGTGTGGTCCGGCAGCACGCGGCACGACGACGACCACACCCGCAGCCTGACGCTGGCGCAATTGCTGGCCTATTTGCCTGCAGACATCGACTATGTGAGCTTGCAAAAAGACGTGAGGCACGCAGACCAAGCCACACTGCAAACCCATCCCGGCATCCGACACCTTGGCGATCAACTCGGCGACTTTGCCGATACAGCCGCTGTGTGTGCGCTGATGGATGTGGTGATCAGCGTGGACACCAGCGTCGCGCATCTGAGTGCTGCGCTGGGTCAACCCACCTGGATCTTGTTGTCGTATGTGCCCGATTGGCGCTGGTTGTTGGCGCGAGAAGACAGCCCGTGGTATCCCTCGGCCAAGCTCTACCGACAAACACAACACAGAGCCTGGGCCGAGGTGTTGACCCAGGTGAGGGCAGACCTGACCGGTCTGTTTAAATCAGCTTCAGACGCTCAGAAGAAGGCACCACACGCGTCAGACGCACGCCATAGCGGTCGTTTACCAGCACGATTTCGCCTTGGGCCACCACCGAGTTGTTGACCAACAGATCGAGCGGTTCGCCCGCAATGCGGTCGAGTTCCACCACGCTGCCTTGGGTCAGGCGCATCAGGTCTTTGATCTTGATTTGCGCACGGCCGACCTCGATCGACAACGTGACCGAAATGTTTTGCAACACCTCGGGGTTGATGTTGCCGGGTGACATCGGCTTGAAGTCCTCCAGCGAGGGGTCTTCGTTGTGGCCATGTGCCGATGCGTGGTCGTCGTGCTCGTCCACGCTCACTGCGACGTGGTCGGCCTCAGCCAGGGCGGCTTCGCCGTCTTCGGCGTTAGGGTGTTCGGTTTTTTCAGTCATGGTGTGTGTCCTGTCTCTCAAAGTTTGCCGTGAACGTGTTCGTGGTCAATTTGCACGGCCACTTGCGAGCCACGCGTTCCCACATTCACGTGGAAGGTGGGCACGCCGTTGGCAGTCATCAGCGCGGTGTCGTCTTTCTTGAAGAACAGCAATTCGCCTTCTTGCAAGTTGTTGAGGTGTTGCAGGGTGGTTTTGATTTCACCCATGGTGACTTGCAATTCCAGGCGTGCATCGCCCACTGCCGCGGCCAGGTCTTTGCGCCATTTGCGGTCTGATTCCTCGTTGCCTTCGCCGCTTTGCACGCGGCTGCTGAGCAACTCTCGAATGGGCTTGAGCGTGGCATAGGGGTACACCAGATCGATGAAGCCTTTGCCGCCGCTCACGGTAGCGTCGGCTTCAAAGCGGCTCAACACGACCAAGTCGTTCTCGTCTGCAATTTGGGCAAACTGTGGGTTGATCTCCGAGCTCACGTGCTCACACTCGATGGGCATCAAGGGCCCCCAAGCTTCAGTCAGTGAGCGAAAGAACACTTCCAAAATGATCTTGATGATGCGTGTCTCGGTGGGTGTGAACAAACGGCCTGAAGGCAGTTCGCCCACCCCTTTGCCAAAGCCACCAAAAAAGCTGTCGAGCGAGCTAAACACCACGTTGGGGTCGATGATGATCACCGAGTTGCCACGCAGCGGGTTCATGCGCACGATGTTCACGGACAACGGGGCTTTGAGGCCTTTGAGGTAGTCGCCGAACTTCAGAATCTGCACCCGTGTGGGGTTCACCCGTGGGCTGGTACGCAGCACCTCCAGCAAGCCCAGACGGAACAGTCGAATGAAACGCTCATTGATCATGTCGACCGACGAAACGTTCACTCCCAGGCTGCTGTCTTCGCTGGCCAGGTCGTGTTTGCGCACGCGCGCGCGGGTGTTAAAGCCCGTGTCGGTCTCGATCGAACCGTCGCGCACCCCGTCAGACAGGGCGGCCAGTTCTTCTTGCGAGAGCAGGTTGGATTTCATGGGCTTGGCTTACTGCATCACAAACGAGGTGAAAAACACATCTTCAATGCCACCGAAGTCTTCGTACTTCATCAGCATTTCATTCATCACCACTTTGATCTTGGCCGCCAACTCGGTGCGGAAGTCAGGCCTGGCCGTGTCGGCCTCGGTCGACTGACGCATCACATCCAGAATGGCTGAACGGATGGCGAACTCATGCTTTTTGACGTTGTCAAACACGCGTGCGTCGTAGTGGGTCATCACAGCAATCTGCACCACCATCACCTTTTTGCTGCTGGTGATGTTGGTCATGAACTCTTTGTCGATCTGAAGGTAAGTGTTCTCAAAGCGCGTGGCTTCGGCTTCTTTCTTCACCTTCGATGGACCTTCGGGCATGGCGTGTGCGTCTTCTGCGGCTTTGTCGAGCTCGTCAATCTTCTCGTGCGCGGCGGCTTCGCTCTTGTGTGCGAAATAGCCTGACATGAAAAGTGTGCCGAACACCACCGAGACAATCAAAAGAATCACCGACAAAGCGATCACGGCGATCAGAAGAATCGGCTTCTTCTTTTTGGGTGCGCCTTCGACTTCTTCGGTGCTGGGGGCTGCTGCTGCTTCTGCCATTTTTCGTACTCCTGTTATTCCAGATTGTCGTGCGTCATTTATGCATAGAGGTCAAGCAAGGACGCATTGGCCTTGGTGGACACAGCCTCAGCGCTGGTGACGCTGCTGCTGCTCTTGACTTGCGAGGGTGAATTTTCGCCAGGTTGAGACTGCTTTGCAGAGCCTCTCGATGGGTTTTGCTGTGTGCCACGGCTGTCTTGGCCGATGTGGAATTGACCCGCATGAATGCCAAAGTTTTCAAGTGCATCGCGCAAACGCTGACTGCTGTTTTGCAACAAGTCACGCGTGAGTGGGTTGTCGGCATGAATCACGGCATCGAGCTTGCCATCTTTCATTTCAAGCTGAATTTCAACGCCGCCCAAGTTGGCAGGACGCAAACCAAACTTCATCTTCCATTCGCCGTCGCTGAGTTGCTTGTGCATGCGTGCGGCCATCTCGGTGGCCATCTTGTCGCTGAGCTGGTCATAGACCTCGCTCATGTGCACATCCGATGCCGCATGCGTGCTGCTGACGATGCTCGTGTTGGTTGGCACAACTTGGCGTGACATGGCTTGGCCAAATTGGCCCGCGCTGGCGTCACCGCTGGAGGCTTGTTGTTGCCCGGCGTCTTCGCCTGCAGTCCCTGGCTCAAAGCTGGCAGCCAATGCGGTGATGTCTTGTTCGTTCACACCAGAGCCCATCAACGACAACACCGCAGCGGTGCTGGGCGTGCTGCTGATGGCCGAGGTCAGTGCCACAGCGGGTGGCAAGACGGTGATTTGAATGTGTTGAATGCTGGCCAGGTCGCTCGGCGTCAAGCCTTGCAACGCGGCCCCCACGGTGGTGGGGGGTGTGGATGTGGCGGTAGGTGTGACCGTCGTGGCGGCCATGTTGTTCACCACGATCGTTTGTGTCAGATCAGCGTTGGGGCCTGGGGCCGCCAGCGCGGCGATGTTGACGTGGATGTTGCCATTGTCATTGGCTTGAATCGCGACGTTGAGCAAAGGCGACGCCAGTTTGTCGGCCAGCTGAGCGGATGGATTGTTCAGCGACACCGTCAGTTCAGACACGGTATCCGTTGTGCTGGGTGTGGTCGCGCCAGGCTGCACATCGGCGCTGGTGGACACAGGGCCCATCAGCTTTTGAATGGCGGCTTCGTCCAGGCCCATGGACTTGGCAAAGGCCGTCAAGCTTTCAGGGCTGGGTGCTTGGCGTGGGTCGGTGATGATGCGCATGTGGGGACTCAACGCCACGGTGCGCAACGGTGTGGCCGTGGCTGCATCGCTGCTGGGCAAGGCCACGTCTTTCAAATAAGGGTTGGCTTGCAGCGCTTGAGGGCGAACTTCTGCCGTGCCTGGTGTGGGCAAGGGCGCCGCCGCGAGCACCGTGACTGGGGTGTCGGAGGACACCACGCTGGGGAGGGGACTGGCACTGCTGGCACTGATGGCGTCGGTGGCCACGCTGTTTTCTGGGCTGGCTTTGTGCGGTGCCCGTTTGCTGGTGTGTGTCTGGCCTGACGCATCGTTGGCGTTGGACGAGTACTCGTCGGCGCGTGCCTGGCTGTTGCGCGTGTCAGATCCTTCATCACTGTTTGCGGCATCGAGTGCCTGCCGATGGGCTGTTTGCTGGCTCTTGTCATCGGCTTGCGCTTGGGCATTGGCACGTGTGGTGCGTGTGTTGTCCGTCGCAGGTGATGGGGAGGGAGAAGGAGCGGCAAAAACTTGCCGCTGTGACGATGGCATGCGTTCGAATTGCCGCGCCATGATTTTGGCGAAGTCCAGCCCCAGGCTGGCACCCGCAGCAAGGCCCACCCCTGCCGCAGCCCCTGCGGGCAGGGCGGTGCTGGGTGTTGGTGACACCGACGGAGCCGGTGGCATTTGAAGGTAACTGGACAAGTTCATGTTGGTTCAAATCGAGTTGACCCAGGAGTAAAGCAAAAACCGTGACAGGTCAGTTCTTGCCGTTTCTCATGTGGTTTGCTCACCATGTCAGTTTGGGCTGGCACATCGATTGCTTGAGGTACTTGCCGAGGAAATCATTTCCCGACAAAAAGAAACCTAAACGTTCCACTTTCAACTGGATTTCACTGATGAGCACGCTCACTCTGTCAACGATTCGACAGAACTTGTCAAAGTTTGACCTCAACGGACTAAGTATTCCGGTGGTCGTGCTCGTCATCATGGCGATGTTGGTGTTGCCACTGCCCCCGCTGTTGTTGGACTTTTTGTTTACTTTCAACATCATGTGCAGCTTGGTGGTCATCATGATCGCCATCGGTACCCGCAAACCGCTGGAGTTCTCTTCTTTCCCCACTGTGCTGTTGTTTGCCACCATGCTGCGCTTGGCGCTGAACGTGGCATCGACCCGCGTGATCTTGGTCCATGGCCACGAAGGCGCGCATGCTGCTGGCAAAGTGGTGGCGGCGTTTGGTGAGTTTGTGATTGCCGGTAACTATGTGGTGGGCTTCATCATCTTTGCGATTTTGATGATCATCAACTTCGTGGTGGTGACCAAAGGTGCGGGCCGTGTCTCTGAAGTGAACGCGCGTTTCACCTTGGACGCCATGCCTGGCAAACAAATGTCCATCGACGCCGACTTGAACGCTGGCGTGATTGACCAAGAGACGGCCAAGAAGCGTCGCGCTGAGTTGGCCCAAGAGTCTGACTTCTTCGGCTCGATGGACGGTGCTTCCAAATTTGTCAGTGGCGACGCCATGGCCGGTTTGTTGATTCTGCTGATCAACTTGGTCGGTGGCTTGATCATCGGTGTGGCGCAACACGACTTGCCCGTGGGCGAAGCCGGCAAGCTCTACACCTTGTTGACCATTGGTGATGGTTTGGTGGCACAAATTCCATCGTTGCTGTTGTCCTTGGCCACTGCCATCGTGGTGACCCGTGTGACCACCGCCGAATCTATTTCAGAGCAGGCCTCTAGCCAATTGGCCAACCCGACCGCGCTGTTTATTTCTGCTGCCATTTTGGTGGTGTTGGGCATGGTGCCTGGCATGCCTCACCTGATGTTCATCACCCTGGCCGTGGCTTCAGCCGGCTTGGCGCTGATGATCGTGACCCGCGAAGTGCAAGACGAGCAAGCCGTGCAAGCCGTCAAAGATGCCGCGCCTGTGGAAGCCCCCAAAGAGCTTGACTGGGACGATGTGGACCAGGTCGATTTGATCGGTTTGGAAATTGGCTATGGCTTGATTCCTTTGGTCAACGCCGACACCGGTGGCGAGTTGATGAACCGCGTCAAAGGCGTGCGCAAAAAGCTCTCCGCTGAACTGGGCTTTTTGGTGCAGCCCGTGCGCATTCGCGATGACCTCAACATCGATCCCGACGCCTACAACATCGTGCTCAAAGGCGTGGTGCGCGGCAAAGGTGAAGTCAAAGTGGGCCGTGAATTGGCCATCAACCCCGGTCATGTGTACGGTCAACTCGAAGGCATTGCCACCCGCGAACCCGCTTTCGGTTTGGAAGCGGTGTGGATTGAACCCTCACAACGCGACCAAGCGCGCACACTGGGCTACACCGTGGTGGATGCGGCGACTGCCATTTCGACCCACCTCAACAAAGTGCTGCGTGAAAACGCCTCTGAAATGTTGAGCCATGACGAAACCCAACAACTGCTCGACAAACTGGCCGCCAAGTCGCCCAAGATTGTGGAAGACCTGGTGCCTGGCAAGTTGTCATTGGGCATCTTGACCCGCACCTTGCAAAACCTGTTGGCCGAGTCGGTGTCGATTCGCGACATGCGCACCATCGCCGAAGCTTTGACCGAGGCCAGCACACGCACCCAAGACCCCGAACAACTCACCGCCATGGTCCGTCCCAAGCTGGGCCGCATGATCATGCAAAGCCTGGTCGACAGCGACAGTGGTTTGCAAGTCATGACCTTGGAGCCTTCGTTGGAGCAGCTCTTGCACAACGTGTTGCAACAAAGCCAACCTGGCCAACCCGTGGTGATGGAGCCTGGTTTGGCAGAAAACTTATTTGCCGGTTTGCGCGATGGCGCCCGCACTGTGGAAGACATGGGCCACCCCGCCGTGCTGGTGGTCTCGCCTGTGATCCGTGGCTGGTTGTCCAAAGCGGCACGCTTTCGGGTGAACGACTTGACAGTGCTGTCTTACAGCGAAATCCCAGATGACCAGGCTGTCAAAGTGATCCACACCGTGGACGCCAAAGCCCGATAACCCCTTGATACCTATAACAACTTCAAAGACTGAGTGAGCTGACACATGGAACTGAAACGAATCCTTGCCCGCGATGCACGTTCCGCCAACGAAAAGGCGGTGGCCCAGTACGGCCCAGATGTGATGGTCATCTCTACCAGTCAAGTCAATGGTCTGACCGAACTGATCGTGGCTGTCGACTTGGCGCCGCTCACCCCCGAGGAGGCCGAGCCATTTTTGAAGACAGACTTTGCGCGTCCTCACAGCTTGAAGCCCACGCCGAAATTCGATGTGTTGTTGGGCCAGACACTGGACCACAACAAACGCACCTCGCGTGAACGTCAAGCCACCCAAGTGGCCAAGTCGATTGTTGAAGTGTCTGCCAACCCCACACACACGGCAGCTGTGAAAACCAAAACAGTGCCGCACAAAGCCAGCAAGCCAGTGGCTGACGAGACAGACTCTGTCAAGGCGCAAGAACACGACAGCCTGCGTGGCAAAGAAATCGTGGCCTTGGTGCGTGAAGAGCTGGCCTCTTTGCGACGTGAATTCAAACTGGGTCAGCAAATGGCGGCGTGGCAAGGTGGCATACCACTGCCCGCTGCACTCAACCCCTTGCGTGACGCGCTCAACGATGCCCCTATTCCTGTGGCCTTGCGTGCTTTGCTGATTGACAGCATCAAAGACCACGACAACTTGGCCGACGCCATGGGTGCGCTGCAACGCCAACTCAGCCACGCCGTGGCGCAAACGCCGGCACCTGCCCCGATGACTGGCATGCATGTGCTGGCCGGCCCGTCGGGTGCTGGCAAGTCGCTGATGGTGGCGCGTTTGGCCCAAACCGCAGCCGTGCAACATGGCTGCGAACAAGTCATGGTCATCAGCTACCAAGACCAGCGCGCTGGCGCCTGGAACCAAACCCAATTGCTCAGCGCCCAGTCCGGCGTGGATTGCTTTCGCGCCACCAGTGCGGCCACGCTGAAACTCTTGCTGGAAGAGCATGCAGACCGTCAACTGGTGATCATTGACACCCCCGGCGTACAAATGAACGAGCGTCTGGCCGATATCCGCGCCTTGCGTGCCGATGTGCAGTGCCACGCGGTGGTGCCCGTGGATGCGTCTGCGGCCACCCTGCGTCGCGTGTTTGAAAACACCGACAACCGCTGGGCCAGCCTGATGTTGAGCAAGCTCGACGAAGCCTGCCAGCCCTGGGCGTTGTTGCAGTTTCTGACAGAAAAAACCTTGGGCGTGTCCGTGGCCAGCCGCGGCGACCGTACCGCTGACTTGGTGCAAGATGTGTCGATGGGTGACTTGGTGCAGCGTGCCTTGGATAATCTGCCCTTGGCGCCCAGCGACGAAGCGTCGCCCAGCTTGCGTGATGCTGCCGTGAACAGCCTGGCTGCTTCCAAGCTGTCGCAAATCGCTGCGCGATTTCAACCCGAAACCACAGGCATGACCCATGAATAAACCTCGCAAAACAGAAGTCATTGGCATCGCCAGTGGCAAAGGCGGCGTGGGTAAAACCACCACCTCCATCAACCTCGCGGTGGCTTTGAGTCAGATGGGACACAAGGTCATGCTATTTGACGCTGACCTCGGTTTGGCCAATGCCCAAATTGCTTTGGGTGCGCGCGCCGAATACAACCTGGGTCACTTCTTGGCAGGACAAAAGAGCCTCAACGAGATCATGGTCACCACACGCCAAGGCATCCGCTTGATTCCGGGTGCATCGGGCATGCAAGAGTTGGCCGCCTTGAGCCAGCTGCAAGCGGCCAGCATCGTGCAGTCGTTCAGCGTGTTGGCTGACGATGTGGACTACTTGATCGTTGACGTCGCAGCCGGCATCTCGCCTTCGGTGTTGTCGTTCTTGGCGGCCTGCCAGCGTCGCTTCATCGTGGTCAAAGACGACCCTTCCTCCATTGCAGATGCTTACGGCACCATCAAAATTTTGACCAAAGAGATGGAACTCAACGAGATCTATCTGTTGCCCAACATGGTTCACAGCCAATCCGATGGCTGGAAGCTGTACAAAAAACTCAACGACGTGTGCGTGCGTTTCTTGGGGGAGCCCGTGCATTACCTGACCTCGATCGAAGAGGATGAAATGGTGTTGCGTGCCCTCAAAAAATACCAGTCAGTGCTTGAACTCGCGCCTGGCAGCGGGGCCGCACGCGATTACCGCCGCTTGGCCGAAGCCTGCACACAGCTGCGTCCCTTGGGCCACCTGCGCGGTGGAATGCAATTTTTCATGGAGCGACTGATTCAAACCAGTCCGTCAGACACATGAAAGCCATGTCACCCGTTCAAATGTACGAATCCTGCAAGCCCAAGGGCGAGGATTTGGTCATGGCCCATCTGGGCTTGGTCAAGCGTGTGGCGCTGCACCTCAAAGCACGCATTCCCGCCTTCATGGAGCTTGATGAGTTGATCCAGGTCGGCATGATTGGTTTGCTCGAAGCCTCGCGTGCGTTTGACCCCGTCAAAGGCGTGGAGTTTGAAAACTTCGCCCACAGCCGTGTGCGCGGTGCCATGCTCGACGAGGTGCGTCGCCTGTCGTTTTTGCCTCGCTCAGCGGTGGCGTTCAACAAATCGCACAACGAAACCATCCACACCTTGGCGGCTGAGTTGGGGCGCACGCCCACCCAAGCCGAAATTGCCGATTACATGGGCAAAGATTTAGAGGATTTCCACAAAGAGCGGGGCAAGGCCAAGCGCTTTGAGACTTACTCGATGGAAGTGGTCACTGAAGAGGTCATGAGCATTGCCGACGATGCATCGCAACAGCCTGATGTGATTGTGGAAGAAGCCCAGTTCATGGATGCGGTGACCGATGCGATTGCACAGTTGCCCGAACGCGAGCAACTGGTTATGCAGCTTTACTACGTGGAAGAGTTCAACCTGAAAGAGATTGGTGAGACCCTGGGGGTGAGTGAATCGCGGGTGAGCCAAATTCTGTCCTCGGTGGTCAAGAAACTCCGTGGCACCTTGAAAGTGGACGGGGGGGAGACGGATACACCCGCCATGAGGAGACGTGCATGAGTAACTTCATGATGAACATGATCTCGTGGGTCTTGCTGCTCTTGGTGATTTTGACTTTGTATTTGATCGACAAGGTCAACCATCTGGCCAAACTCTATGAGCCGCCCAAACCGCCAGAACCTGTGGCACAACCCGAAGCAGAGCCGTCGGGTGACTTGCTGTTTGTCGGCCTGGAAGGCAAGAAGCTATGGGACGCCATGAACGGCAAAGCCGTCGACGGCTTTGACAGCAAGTTGCTGGACTCCTTGCGTTTGCACTACGAGCCCATTTTGCGCGCGCACATCAGTGCTGCATTCCACGACGGCGTGCGTGACGCCAACGAAGCCGAGGCCCAAACGCCCAGCTCGCAACGCCAAATCAGTACCGTGCGTGGTCATGTGCAGTCGTGGTTACCGCCTCAGCATTTGGGCAGTATTTATCGCGTCGGTGTGGAGTACGGTGGTGCTTACGCCAAAGACCCCAATCCCGATGTGTTGGCACGCCTGAAACAAACCCTCGACAGCGTGAGCAGCATGCTGTACCAGCGCGCAGGTGTCACTTTGGATGTGCCGTACTCCGAGCTTTTGTTGTCGCCCCCTGAGCCCGAGCCGCAAGCGGAGGCGCAAACACCCGAAGACGTGCTGGCACTGACCGACCAAACCGATCAAGTGCAGGTGTTGGAGCCCAACCTGGCCCAAGGCCTGGAGCACGCACAAGCATATGAAGAGCAGCAGCGGCAAGATCTTGCCGCTGGGGCGGATGCCGAGGTGATTGAAGCCACCTTGTCTGAGCACGAACTCAAGCCCGCGTAAGAACATCGCGATGTGCACCATCTCCTATCTCAAGTTTGGCGTGTCGCTACCGATACTGCCTGTGTCAAGTAGAAAACACAGGAGTTAAATCACATGCGAGCCAACCAACGAGCCATCCAAAGTTACGGCGATGTCAAAGTCACCAGTGGCGTGTCCTCGGCCAACAATGTGCAATTGATTCAAATGCTGTTTGATGGACTGCTCGAAAGCCTGGTGGCTGCACGGGGTCACATCCAACACAAAAATATCACCGAAAAATCCAAAGCCATTGCACGTGCCAGCCGCATCGTGATTGGTTTGCAAGGTGCTTTGGATTTCGAAAAAGGCGGCGATCTGGCCAACAACCTCAACGAGTTGTACAGCTACGTGACCCGCCGTTTGTTTCATGTCAACGCCCAAAACGACGTGCTTGTTTTGGACGAGATCCATGGTTTGATGCGCGAGATTCGCGATGCCTGGGAAGGCGTGCCCGCCTTGGTTCCCGCGACTGCCCGACCTGCTAGTTTCATGAATTGAGAAAGCTTTCTTGCTGTGAGGCGAGATAGCTCTCTTTTTAAGTTAATCTAGCAGGTTGACGAGAAATTTCAGGCGCATATCAGAGATCCCTCTGAATGCGCCATCCTGCTTAGGGAGTGTTAGATGTCAGCAATTATTGGTTTGGTGGTTTTGTTCATTTGCGTGTTCGGCGGCTTCGTGATCGCCGGCGGCAGCTTGGCACCCATCATCAAATCCACTCCCTTCGAGATGTTCATCATTGGTGGTGCCGGTGTGGGCGGCATGATCACCGGTAACTCCAGCCACATTTTCAAAGGCGCTTGGGGTGGTATGGGGCGCGTGATCAAAGGCCCCATGTACAAGAAAGAAGATTACATCGGCATCATCGCGGTCATCTCCAAGCTCATGAAGACGCTCAAAGCAGAAGGGGCGGTGGCGATGGAATCGCACGTCGAGAACCCTGAGGCCAGTGCCATTTTTGGCGAGTGTCCCAAGATGCTGCATGACCACGGCCTGGTGGCCTTGGTCTGTGACACCATCCGTTTGATGGTGGTGTCTTCAGGCACCTTGAGCCCTTATGCGGTGGAAGATGTCATGACCGCCTCTATCAAGCTGCATCACCACAACGAAATGAAAAACGCCGAAGCGATTGCCACCCTGGCGGGCGCCTTGCCTGCGTTGGGCATTGTGGCTTGCGTGTTGGGTGTGGTGAAGACCATGGGCGCGATTGACCAACCGCCTCCTGTGCTGGGCGGCTTGATTGGTGGCGCTCTGGTGGGTACGTTCTTGGGTGTGTTTTTGGCTTACGGTATTTTTGAGCCCTTTGGCAGCCGCCTCAAACAGATCATTGACGAAGACGGTGAGGCCCTCAACGTGGCCAAACAAATCATCATCGGCAACATGCATGGCTACCCCGTGCCCTTGATCATTGAAGCTGGACGCGTGTGCATCAGTCACACCAACCAGCCCTCCTTTGGCGAAGTCTTTGATGCGCTGAGGAAATAATGGCTGAAGAAAAAGACGAAGCCGCCCTGGCTGCACAAGCGGCGGCCGCTGCTGCGGCTGCTGCCGAAGCAGAAAAGGCTGCCGCTGAAGCCGCTGCGGCAGCAGCCGCACCTGCGCCTGTCATCATCATCAAGAAAATCATTGACGATGGCCATGGCGGAGCGCACGGCGGCGCTTGGAAAATCGCTTTGGCCGACATGATGACCGCCATGATGGCGTTCTTCTTGTTGATGTGGCTGTTGGGCGCGTCCAACGAAGACCAGCGCAAAAGCATCGCTGACTACTTCAAGCCCACCTCGCAAAGTCTGGTGGCCATTGGACAACTCGCAGGCTCTAACGGTGTCTTGGGTGGACGCTCCATCATTGACCCCGACGGCTTTCCATTTGCGGCCAAACAAACTGCGTTGCTGGAACGTTTGACACCTCGCTCGGAGGGCGGGCCCAACCCCAGCACCGACCCTGGCCAAGAAAATAACAACCCCTACTCAGACCCCGACAAGTTGACGCCTGAGCAGAAAAAAGACATTGCTGCTGCGCAAGAGAAAGCCGACTTTGACAAGTTGGAAAAAGAGATCGAACAAAAGCTGTCTGAAAACAAAAAACTCGGCGGTCTGAAAGACCAAGTGTCTGTCACGCGTGACAAGCAGGGCTTGCGCATTGAGATCATTGACAAAGCCGACTTTGCGATGTTCCCCAGCGGTGGCATGAGCATGCAGGGCAAGGCGTCGAGCCTGATCAGCGAAATTGCGGCTTCTTTGGCAGAAATGCCCAACAAGATTGCGATTCGTGGCCACACCGACAGCGTGCCGTTCCAAAACAAAGAAGGTCGCAACAACTGGTCGCTCTCGGCCGAGCGCGCGGAAGTCACGCGTGCCTTGCTTGAAAAGAGTGGCATCAAAGAAAATCGTTTTGCGCGCATTGAAGGGGTGGCTGACACCGATCCGTTCAACCCCAAAGATCCACGCGATCCGCGCAACCGGCGCATGAGCATCACGGTGCTCTACAACGACCAAGACTAAAAAAAGCAGCCCTCGGGCTGCTTTTTTCATGGGGACAGCGCGTGGCGCATTTCCTAGGTCGTGAGGGCTCAAGCCGCCCGTAACTCATATTTGTTGATCTTCTCAATCAAGGTGGTGCGTTGCAGGTTGAGCAACTTGGCCGTGCGTGACACATTGCCCGAGTTGCGCTCAAGCGCTTGCTCAATGATGCTGCGCTCGATTTGCGCCATGCGCTCTTTCAGAGACAAGCCCTCGGGTGGCAGATGCGGCATGCCTTGTGCCAGCATGATGATGCTTTCCACATCGTTTTCTTCTGATTCGGGTTGCTCTTGCATTTCCGCCAACACCTCGGGGGGCGGTGTCATTTCCAGCTTGGCCAGCAATGGTGCTTGGGCTTGCAGTTCGGCCTGCGCGCTCACCAAGCCTTTGGGCAGCAAGGTGGGTGGGATGGCGCGCAGGTCTAGCTCTTGGCCCGCGTACAAGGTGCTGAAGCGGTCAACCAGGTTGGAGAGTTCGCGCACATTGCCTGGCCAGGGGTACTTTTGCAAGGCCGCCATGAAGTCGGGTTTGAAGCGAATGGCTGGCTTGCCAAAGTTGACACATTTCTGCGCGTAAAAATTCAGCAGCTCAGCCACATCGGCGGCGCGTTCGCGCAACGGGGGCGTCACCACGGGCAACACATTCAAACGATAGTACAAATCTTCGCGGAAACGGCCAGCAGAAATTTCGTTCTCTAAATCGCGGTGTGTGGCGGCAATGACACGCACATCCACATGCACCTGTCGGGTTCCGCCAATCGGGTCGATGGTGCGTTCTTGCAAAACACGCAGCAATTTGACCTGCATGTCCAACGACATGTCGCCAATTTCGTCCAGAAAAATGGTACCCCCATGTGCCAATTCGAAGCGGCCCACACGGTCTGCCACAGCACCCGTGAAGGCACCTTTGCGGTGACCAAAGAGTTCACTTTCGAGTAGGTCTTTGGGGATGGCGGCGCAATTGATAGGCACAAAGTTCGCGCCACAGCGGTGTGACTGGTCATGCAACAAACGTGCAAGCAGCTCTTTTCCGGTACCACTTTCACCTGTGATCATGACCGTGGCATTCGAGTTTGCCATGGTGGCGACAAGGTCGCGCAAAGCTTGTGCTGACTCGCTCGAGCCGATGAAGTTGGTGATGGGTTTCATGTCAAAAATTCCTACACTGCATTGTCTGAAACTTCTCAAATTTCACAAGACAGAGAAAGTATTCATCGCTCATTCATCGCCTGAGTTAAAGATGCTTTGCTTGGTGTCGAATCGTGGGGGAGACCTATTCAAGGACAACGACATGAAATGCTTTACCTCTTCGGCGCTGGTTGCCGCAGCCTTGCTATTGGGCGGATGCTCTGCGTTCAAGTTCAACCATGTGCATGAGTGGAAAAACGACGAGTCCGCAGCCAACAGCGAGCGCAAGCCTGCTGAGCCCGTGGCCACCATGATCAGTCCCATGACCGACAAGCGTGAAACACTCATGGCCACCGGTTATGCCGTCATCAGCATTCAGAACCACCGACTCCCAGCACAACAACGCTTGCTCGCCATTCGTGCGTCCAAGCTGGATGCTTACCGTGCCTTGACCGAACAGGTCTACGGTCAACAACTCGATGCCAACACCACCGTGGCTGACATGACCGTGATGAGCGACACCTTCCGCGCGCGTGTCGAGGGTGTGATTTATGGTGCGGTGTTGGTCAGCATCACGCCGGTGGGCGACGACACATACGAGACCACCATGTCGCTCGATCGCAGCTTGGTCAACGACTTGCGTTCGCTGTATGTGGCGCACCTCACCAGCAAGCGTCGTTGAGTTTGAGACACCAAGGTTTGGCCATGTTCCCTCGTCGTGTGTTTCCTCATGCTTGGCTGCGTTGTGCGCAGGTGCTGCTGCTGTCGGCATGCTGTGCCCACGGTGTGCTGCACGCCGCTGAATTGAACCCAGAGCAACGCTTGCAAGCCATCCGCCAGGCACTGGTGGAGGCCGCCATGAAAAGCAACACCCGTGTCAGTGCCACCAGTTGGATGGACTCGACCGGTGCACTGCGCGAGTTGAACCGCTTCTCGTCTGAAATCAAAGTCCGTGACTTGCAAGTCACGCGTTACGGACGTGACGAAGCACAAGAGCCTGAAGCTGACATCGTGGCAGTGAGCACCCAAGCGGTTGAGCCCACCCGATGCACAGCACCGCAAGCCAAATCTGCCTTGATGCATGTCATGTCACTGGGTCTGGACTTGTCACCCAGCCTGACTGCGAGTCAACGCTACATGGCACAGCAAGTGGGCCTCAGTGCGCGCCAGCGTGTGCTGCAGGCTGCCACGCAGGCGCAGCACTGGCGCGTGATGACGGAGCCTGTTTACCCTCGCACCTACGAGCGCTTGACCTACAGCCATGGCGAAGAAAAGGTGCAGTGGCACATGCAACTCACTGTGGCGCCTGCGCCGCCGGGTTTGAGCACCGACGACAGTGCAGCCTTCGTGTTGCTGTGGCATGTGCAAGCTCCCGGGCAACTGCATGCCATGCACAGTTCGCAAGACGTGTTGCTGGGGTCACCTGTTCCTGTCAGCGCGACCACCCCCAAGTTGGACACCGACATGCGTCAAGCCATCGATCAGGCCGTCACACGCATGGGTCGGGCGTTGGATATTCAGTTGTCGTGCGAGCCCCCCAGCATTGAAGTGACCCAAGGCGACAGCGGACGTTTGACAGTCAATGCCGGAGGACGCGCGGGCTTGCGAGTGGGGGACAAGCTGATGTTGTCCGATGCCCGTGTGCTGCCCAAGCACGCGCTGGAAGCAGGCGCACTGGACGCTGCTGTGTTGGTCGAAGTCAAATCCGTCAGCCTGTACCAGGCTGAGCTCAAGCAAGTGGCGGGGCGAGCCCAGAAGTTTCAGGGCGCCTGGGTGGCATGGCCCTATACCTATTGATCATCCAGATGACTGTTGATTGGAAAACCGAGATGAAAGCGTTGTTTGTTGGGTCACGTTGGGTCTGTGTGAGCACATGCCTGGTGGTTGCGTCAGTGGCCCTGCCTGCATGGGCTCAGCCCAGCACCTACGAGGTCAAGCCGGGTGACACCGTCGAACAGGTCATTCGCCACACCATGGGCGACAGTCCGCTGAAAACATCGGTCTTGCGACAAGCCTTGATGGCACACAACCCACAGGCCTTCACCCAATCCACGCCTCGCGTGCTGATTGCGGGTGCCATTCTCAAAGTGCCAAGCACGGAGAATCTCTTGCACCAGCAATTGCCCAGCAAATCGGCCACCCCAGCCGTGGCACCTGTGGGTGGCTACACCACCGCCGACATGAACATGAACGAGCGCAAAAACTGGGTGCGCTTTCCCTGACATGGCCATCCTCGGGCCCGAGGGCGTCCACCAGATCCCGCGTGTTGCACCCGTCCATTTGGACATGCGGCAGGTGTATGTCGAGGCGGCTGTCGCCCGCCAGCTGGGTTTGCACGATGGCCAAGTGGTTCAGGCTACGGCCGCTTTGCGGCACGATCAGCTCAAGCTGGTGCTCAATGAACATGTGTTCAACCTGCCCCTGTCGCCTTACATCAAAGAAGGTGACCTGGTGCAACTGCGTGCCCACCTGTTGCCCACCGGGCAATGGTCTTTGCAGCTCTTGCACTCGGGCAGTTTTGCGGGGCACGACCCGCTCAATCCGGCACCCGCACAGCCTTCACGCCTGAACACCTTGTTATTTCAGCCCTCGGGCTTTGCCAATTGGCTGGGCTTGCTGCGTCCCGGGGTGTTGGAAGCCTTGCTCCCCGCTGGGCAAAGCCAAGGACTTTTAGAGCGCTTCAATGCCCAGCGTTTGTCCATGGCCAGTTTGCAGCCGCAAACACTCAAGCGTTGGGTTCTCAAGCACACCAAATCGGCAGAGGCCAATTTGGCCGAAGGCGTGACCGTGCAAGACGATCCCAAAGTCTTGCTGCGATGGCTCCTCAACGCACAGGCCAGCGAAGACACGCAAGAGACCCAGGCCAATTCAGACATGTTGCAACACGCCCTCGATGAGCTGGAAGGCGCACAGGTGCAGGCTGTACAAGACCTGCACAAGGGAGATGTCAATTTCTCCCTGGTGATTCCGTTTGCCGACGCCGACCCCCTGGAGATGCAGTTTGAGCGCCAAGGCCACAAGCCTGGTCAACCTCACAACCCGATGGTGGTGAACATGCACACGCACAGCCGAAGCTTGGGCGAGGTGTGGCTCAAGACCACCATCCGTCAAAACGCACAAGTGGACTTGACCATGTGGGCGGTCAAGGAAGAGGTGGCATCACTGGCCCGCTTCAACGCCAGCGAGCTGACCTACGAGTTGGAGAGCGCAGGCTTGGTGATGGGGAGTTTTCAAGTCTTCAATGCCCGACGTCCCGACAGCCAGCCCATGCGCGAGCCAGTGGACCACGGCGCCCTCATTGACACGCGGGTGTAAGAACCGTTGTGAAAGCCATGAATCCCAAACCCTACACAGAAGCCGTGGCCCTGGAATATGGCCGCAACAAAACCCCGGTGGTCAGTGCCAAGGGCGATGGTGAGCTGGCGCAACGCATTGTGCGAGAGGCCCAGCGTCAGGGGGTGTATGTGACCGAAGACCCACGCTTGCTGGCCATGCTGAGCCGACTCGATGTGGGGCAAGAAATTCCAGCCGACATGTTCAATGCCGTGGCGGTGATTTTGTCTTGGGTGTACTGGCTCAAGGGCATGCAGCCCGGCGACGAGAAATGAATCAAGCGTCGCTGTAACCGCGCCCGCGCCCACGCCGCGTGCGTGAGAGCTGACCGAGGCGGTCATAGATTTCGACCGTGCTGGTCGGGTCCTGGACCTGCAAACTTTGCAGGGCACCACGGATGGCGTCAATTTTTCGATGGATCAACACTTCGTTGCGGCGATGCAAGTCGCGGCAATGCACCATGTGTGCTTTGAAGCCGTCCCACTCGGGGCTCAAAGCGTCCGCAGACTCAGGGCCTTGAATGTCTGCGAGTTGCGTGAGCTCTTGCAGCAGGGCGTTCTTGCGCACTTGGGTGGCCTCAAAGGCATCCAAGTTTTGCGCTTTCAGGTGCTCGAACTCAGTTTCCAACAAGGCTTCGAGTTCGCCAGCCACAGCCAAAGCACGCGACAGGTTGTCGCTTAGTGCTTCAGCGCTGGCTACGGAGCTGTGCATGTTCAGTCAGAGACCGTTCAGTTCGAGATCATTTTTTCCAGCGCCACAAAGCTCTCGGCGATGCGGCGTGGATTGATGGGGTAGTTGCCATCTTTGATCGCTTGCTTGATGGACTCCACCTTGGCGCGGTCAAAGTCCGGCTGTGCCATGACTTTCTGGGCAACGTTGCTCAAACTCACTTTGTCTGCTCCGGCTGCTGCCTTGTCAGGCGCTTGCGTGGTGGACTCTTCTTTGCTTTGTGCGGCTGAAGAGCTTTTCTTGTCGACCTTATCGATGGCGCTGCGCATTGCAGCATTCGATTGGGCCATTCGTCCGTAGTTCGAAATAGCGTCACTCATGATGTTCTCTCTTTCTTGAACCCGTCAAAGCGGGTCAAAACCTTTTCACAACACTTCAATCGACCCCAAATTCTAGAACTTGAGGGCTTTTTTTGAATTCTTTTCGAGGCTAACACTTTTCACCTCAGTCGAGCCGTATTGGGCCCAGTGATCACTGCTGTCAAAGATCGACCCGACTCGCTGTTTTTCAAGCGAATTTGCTCACCCAAACCACCATCTTGCAAAGATTCTGCGCGCATGGTGATCAAAAAGCCTTGCCCGGCTCCAGCGGTGACCTGAACTTCTTGACCGCGCTTGACCAGAACGGCCATTTTGAGGTCATAAGTTTTCAAAGGGGTGTTGGGTGTCAGATCACGCACCAGCTCCATGTTGGCAATCAACTGGGGGTCGATGATCAATTGGCTCTCCATCCCCGCAGCGGGCATCTCGGCCACGCTGAACATGGACGGGCTGAGTTGGGTGCCGCGCTTCAACAATTCCTTGCTCACCAAAACTTTGTGCAACACGGGCGCTGCAGGCCCCCCGCGTGTGACCACGGCAGGTTCAGCGCCCTGGTTCAAGGTCACATACAACTGCCATTGCGGTTGTGGGCAGCGCACACGCACCGACGGTTGGCCTGGAAAGGGTTGGTCAAATTGCAGGGTTTGTTGACAGTTTTGCACGTTGATGCGGCTGTCCAGTGGTGCCACGTGCACGGTTTTGCCCTGGAAAGCAGGGGCGCTGGCCGCCCATTGCAGCGCTTGTTTTTGCAGCACATCGAAGGCGCTGGGTGGGGCTTGGTTGGGTTCTGCCGCAGCTGCCTCGGTCAGGCTGAGCGCCCACCACAGCAGGCTTGCAAGCGCCAGCATCCATCCCCAGCGCCTGGCCTGGAGGGCAGGGCGACTGTCGGAATTTATTAGGCACAGCACTTGCATATTCATTCGGGTCTGGTGTTGGTTTTTTGACTTTTTTCGAAAGACCTTCACCCTGTTGCAAGAACGAGACCAGCTTTTTTAACCACGGACTTCACAAGGCCAGCCATGCGATTTGATCCGCCCACGACCCCCACGGTGACCAACACCGATGCCTCTGGCTTCCCCCAGCTGGCTCGCAGTCCCTTGGCGTTCGCGCGCTCGGCGCCTGCCTTCACGCGCGCACTCGCGGCAGCCCAACCGCAGCCCAGTGGCGATCTGGTGGTGCCTGCGGGGCTGTCAGCCAGTCTGTCCGCCGGTTCAGCGCCTGTGGCCAACGCCGCACCCTGGAATATTTCGGTCCAGGCGGGTCAAACCTTGAGTGGCATCGTGCGCGACCAAATGGCGTCGCGGGGTGTCAGTATTTCCAACAACGAGGCCATGCGTTTGTCGCAAAGCGTGGCGCGCGCCAACAACATCAACAACGCCAACCTGATCCATCCCGGTCAGCGTGTGAGCCTGGACAGCCTGACCCCCTTGGTCAATCAGGCCCAGGCGGCTTACAACGCCAAAGCCGTCACGGCTGGCAACAACAACGCGACCACCACCGCATTGGCAGGCACGGCCCAGGTGCAACTGTTGTCACGCATAGACCGCAGCAACAACCCGGTGTTGGAGAAGACCATTGACCGTGCGGTTGAAAAAGGCTTCATTCCCGCGCAAGACAAACAAGCCGTGATGAACAAAATTGTGCAGTTGTCAGAGCAACACCGCTTTGCGCCCGATGACTTTGCCCGTCTCACCTTGATGGAGAGCGATGGCATGAATCCCAAAGCCAGCAACAGCCGCTGTCACGGCATCATCCAGTTTTGCGATGGTCCTGACCGTGGTGCGGCCAGTGCAGGGTTCGGCGCCAACCCCAAAGCGATTCTTGGCCACAGCGTCTTGAAGCAACTCGACATGGTGGACAAATACTTTGAAGACACCGGGCTGAAAAACTTTGGCCCTGTGGGTTTGGATGATTTGTATTTGACCGTGCTCACGCCCTCCGCGCGCAACGAAACGCGTCCCAATGTGGCGCTCAACATTCCAGGCCAGCAAGCGGCTTACCTGCACGTCAACCGCGACACGCGCGCGCCCATCACACGCAACTCCATCTTGGCGGGCTTGCACCAAAACGCCAACGAGCGCTTGGGAACCGATGTGGCTCAGCGCAACAGCTTGCAAGCCGCGCGCATGAGCGCATATGCCGCGCAAGCGGTGGTCACCGAAGTGAACTGAAGCACGCGAGCCGCTTGAACCAAGCCCAGACGTGGGGCTCGGGCTGAGAGCGGCAACACAGCGGCAAGTTGTTGCCGCAAACAGCGTCAAAAACACTTGGCACATCTTTTGCACCCATCGACATGAAGCCTCACAACTTGAGGTTAGGTGTCAATGAATTGGAGTCAATCCAGATGGGAGCTGTGTGATGGATGTTTTTTCAAACGCATTTGGAATACACGAGAAAGCGTTGGGCGTGCGCAGCCAACGCATGGAAGTGTTGGCGCGCAACATCGCCAACGCGGACACGCCCAACTACAAAGCGCAAGACGTTGACTTCAAGGCCATGCTCAAAGAAGCCAAGACCGAGTACTTGACGGCCACCAACGAAAAACATTTCGCGGGTATTCAAGAAGCACCTGACAACGGCATGCGCTACCGCACGCCTTTCAACAGTTCGTTTGACGGCAACACCGTCGAGATGAACGTTGAACAAGCCCAATACGGTAAGGCGGCCACGGACTACCAGGCCACCTTGCAATTTTTACAAAACCGCATCGGCGGTCTGCGCAAAGCCATGCGCGGGGAGTGATGACACATGCAACTCGATAACGTCTTTGGCATTGCAGGCACGGCGCTCAACGCGCAGTCCATCCGCATGAACACCACGGCCTCGAACTTGGCCAACGCCAACTCGGTGGCCGGCAGCGAGGCCGAGGCCTTTCGGGGCAAACGCCCCCTGTTCAAGGCCTTGATGAAAGAAGAGATGACCCACGCAGGCGCGCAATTCGTCGGCGGCGTCAAGGTGGACCGCATCGTGGACGACACCGCGCCTGTGCGCAAAACCTGGGAGCCGGGTAACCCGTTGGCTGACAAAGAAGGCTATGTCTTTCACTCCAACGTGAACGAAATGTCTGAGATGGTCGACATGATGGCCGCCTCGCGCTCTTACCAAAACAACGTCGAGGTAGTCAACACCGCCCGACAACTGATGTCGCGCACCCTCGACATCATCAAAAGCTAACAGCTAACGCTGCGGAGAAACACACATGGCGATTGACACCACTTCCAGCCTGAGCGCATTGCCCAGCAACATCATGAGCACGGCGCAGTACAAGGCACAGCAAGATGCTGCCAAGTCTGCGGCTGCCACCAAGGGCATGGGCCAAGACGCTTTCCTCAAGCTGTTCACCACACAGTTGACCAACCAGGACCCCACCGACCCTGTCAAGAACGAAGCCTTCGTGGCCCAGTTGGCGCAGTTCTCGCAACTCGAAGCCACCACCGCCATGAAGACCAGCATGGAAAACATGGCGGCCTCCATGAGCGGAGACCGCATGCTGGGCGCTGCGTCGCTGATCGGTAAAACGGTTTCGGTGCCCGATGGCCCGGTTGCCGTGACCGACACCACGGTGGCGCAAGGCGTGATCAATTTGCCCACGGGTGCCGACGGCATCAAGTTACAAGTCTTCAACGACAAAGGCGCGTTGGTTCGTTCGCAAATCATTGGCGCGCAGCCGGTGGGCGACTTCACCTTGGCGTGGGACGGCATGACCGACGGCGGTGCTGCGGCACCCAACGGCACTTACCGCTATGTCGCCACGGTCAACAGTGCTGGCAAAACAACCACCCCCACTGTCAACACCTACGCCACGGTGCGTAGTGTCAGCAGCTCATCCACGGGCGACGGCACTTTGTTGTTGGAAGTTGATGGCGGCAAAACCGTGAATTTGGCAGACGTCAAGCGCGTCGGTTCCTGATCCGCAGATTTAAGAATTTCTCACTGGAGTTAAAGCACCATGTCTTTTTATACCTCTCTGACCGGCTTGAACGCCGCCACTGCCCAGTTGGGTGTGACCGCCAACAACATCGCCAACGTGAGTACCGTTGGTTTCAAGCGCAGCCGCGCTGACTTTGGTGACATTTTTGCCACCTCGCCTTTGCAAAAAGCCTCTTCGACCATTGGCCAAGGTGTGTCGCTCAAACGTGTGACGCAAGAGTTCGGGCAGGGCAACATGACCTTCTCGTCCAACACCTTGGACTTGGCGATCAGTGGCGACGGTTTCTTCCCGCTCAAATCGCAAGACGGTTTCCAAGACATCTTCACGCGCAACGGCTCGTTCATGATGAACGACCAATACAACGTGGTGAACTCGGCAGGTCAACGTTTGATGGCGGCGTCAGTCGACTCGTCCGGCAAGGCCAACTTGACCGACATGAATGTGTTGACCATTCCGCAAAAAACCACCGGCATGGCCACGCAGACCAGCAAGGTGCAATTGGGTCTGAACTTCCCGGCTGACGCGCCGGTGATCAAAGCAGATTTCAACCGCAACGACCCCACCACCTACAACAAAAGCACAGCGTTGACGGTGTATGACGGCGGTGGTAACGGTTACCTGGCCACGGTGTATTACGTCAAAACACAAAACGCGAGTCAAGCAACCCCCAACAACAAATGGCAAACCTTTGTCTATGTGGGTGACCAATTGGTCGATGCCTCTTTGCAGCAAGCCACCAACAAGACCGGTGACTTGATGTTTGTCAACAAATACGGCGAACTCAAAGCGAAGGGCGACTTCAAGTCAGCGGAAGACATTGCCGCCTTGAACAGCAGCTTCTCCAAGAAAACCTACAAATTCTCGCTGGACCAGTTGAACGATGTGCGCACCTCTCAGCCCGCAGCCATCACTGGCGGCAGCGCCATCAACCTGGGCACTGGCTCCAACGACGGCGTGGACTTTTCTACCTACAACGATTTGAACAAATCCGACCTGCTGTGGAAGCAAGGCAGCAGCGCTGTCACCTACGCTTTGAGCACAGGTAGCTTGGCCACCACGGACTCCGTGTCTTTGACCTTCGGCAGTCCGACCACAAAAACCATTTCTGTGCCGGTGGCCGCGTCTACCGAATTGACCACAGCCGCCATGGCCAAGGCCTTGAATGCTGACTCCGACTTTGGCGCTAAATATGTGGCCCAAGTGCCCACCACAGCGACTTTGACTGGCGTGTCTTTTGGCTCTACGCCCGCTGCGGGCGACTTCTCCAGCTTTTCCATGACCTTGGGTGGCAAGTCCATCAGCATCAGCAACCTCGCGCCCGTGTCAGGCTCCCTGACCTCGTTGGCCGCTGAGTTGGAAACTCGCTTGCGTCGTGAAGACGGCGGCAAAACAGACATCAGTGTGAGCGTGAACGGCAGCAACCTCAACATTGTGGATGCCTCGGGGCGCCTCATCACCACCGCCGCACTGACCAAGACCGTGGCTTCTGCGGCCATTGGCACCTCCACCTTCTCCAGCGGAGAGCTCAAAATCACGGCCATCGACCCCAATGTGTCTGCCACTGCCATTGCAGCAGACATCGCCGTGTCTCAGGCTGGAACGCCCCTCGCGACAGGCTTCATCACAGCCAACGACACGCCCTACCCGCGTAGCCAAGCAGGCTATGTGTTGACGGCTGCGAGTTCTCCATTCAAAGCCACCTTTGGTCCAGATGCAGCGCCCATCACGGTCACCGGTACCAGTGTGGCCGCCTTTGCCCAAAGCTTGAACGACGAAGCGACTTTTGCCCAGTCTTACAAAGCCAGTGTGTTGCCCGATGGCGTGACCTTGGTCGTCACGGCCTTAGACCCGACCACCGCCAACGCTGCGGCGATCACAACCGCCCTGAATATTTCTCAAACCCCATCTGGGGGCAGCTACACCCCTGTCCTCAGCTCGGCAGCTTCAGCCAGTGGACCGACCTTCAACGGACGGCCCGCTGACGCCAACTTCGCAGGTAAGAAAAGCGTTGACGATTTGAAAGACTTGTTCTCTATCAACATTGACAACTCGATCGACCCGGTGACGGTTGGCCTAGAGAGCTTGGTGGGTAAAAACTTGCGACTCTCGGGTGCTCAAATTGCAGCCGAGTTGACCAATGCCATCAACCGTGCCTATGGTGACGAAAAGCCTTTCAACTTTTCGTCTTTGATTGGGCCAACCTTTTCAATCCAACTCACCCCAGCCAACGGGTCGACACCACCAGCCAAGCTAGACATTGACTTGTCGCAAGCGGGTGACGCCAGCCACAACATGCGTTACGAAGACTTGGTCAAGTCAGTGCAGTCGGTGGTGGACGCCAACCCAGCCTACAAAGGCATTGTTGTCTCCTACGACACGGTGACACAAAAACTGGTGTTCACGCCTGGTGGCAACGACAAGGTGACCATCAGCAGCATTCAAAGCTCGATTGGCTTGACCAATCCTGCCGTGCAAGGCGTCAACGACGACAACGTGGGCATCAGCTTGAGCCCCTCTGCATCGGCCAGTTCTTACCGTGCCGTCAACGATGAACGCTTTGGTGCCAAGGTCGAGTACGACGCGGTCAAAGGTGCGTTTGTGTTCAAGTCCGGCACCACAGGTGACGCGTCCAGCGTGATCATCTCCAACATCAAACCCAACAGCTTGGCGACCCAAAGCTCCAAAGGTCTGGGCATGACAGGGGATGCCAACAACTATGTGGTCAAACCCTCCAAGGTGGACGCCATGCGCGGCATCAGTTCATTGCCGGCGGTGCTCAATGGCAACGCCATGGCGGTGAACGTCGACAACAACTTTTCGGTGGATGACACCAACAACAAATTCGTGGTTTCGGTCAATGGCGTGACGGGCACGGTGGTCGTGCCCCCCAAAGACACCTACACCTTGGGTACCTTCATGGAAGCCCTGCAATCAGGCATCAACAGCTTGCAAGGCCCGTCTGTCGATGGCGCTACCCCGCAAACGGTAGATGGTGTCAAAGTCACTTTCGACTCGAAGAAAAATGCCCTGGTGTTCACCACCGGCACGGCATCCACCGAGTCCTACATCAAGGTCACAGGCGATTCGCGTTGGGGCTTGGACGGTTTGGATGCCCAGTTCGGTAAAACCACCACGTGGATCAAACCCACCCCATTCAAGGACGCGAAAAACGCCACGGTGTACATCGACGGTTTCGGCAAAGAGTCCTCCACGGCTGCGGGCTTTGATGTCTTGCCCGAGTGGTCACCGGTTTACTTCGACAAAGGCGAGCTGACCTTTGACACGGCGGGTAACTTGGTCTCTCCCAAACAAGGCGCACAACTCGACACCGTGTATCTGCCAAACGGTAAAGGTTCTTTGACCATCAACATCGACTACTCCAAGTCGACCCAGTTTGCCTCGCCCTATGCGGTGTTGTCGCAGTCGCAAGACGGCGCACCCGAAGGTGACCTGGTGGGCTTGGCCATCAAGGACGATGGCTTGGTCAACGCCAGCTATTCCAACGGCGCCCAAAAGTCGCTTGGCAAAGTGGTGTTGGTGAACTTCTCCAACCCCACGGGCTTGCGCCAGATTGGCGACACCAGTTACTACAAAACCTCTGACTCCGGCACGCCTAAGTACGGTGAGGCAGGTTCAGCTGGTTACGGCACGGTGCGCTCGGGCGCGACCGAACGTGCCAACGTGGACTTGACGCAAGAGCTGGTGGACCTGATCACCGAGCAACGTAACTTCCAGGCCAACGCCAAAGCGATTGAGACCAGCACCTCGCTGACCTCGACCATCATTCAAATCCGTAACTAAGCGGATTGACGCACGCATCGACTGAAAGAGTGACATGGACCGCTTAGCCTTTAACGCGATGGCCGCGATCAACGAAGAGCGCATTGGGCGCCACCAGTTGTCCAACGACATCGCCAACGTGTCCACCGTCGGTTTCAAAAGAACCTTCGAAGTCACCTTGCAGCCACACCAAGCCGTGGGCGAGGGCTTTGACTCACGCTTGCAGCCGCGCATGTATGCCAACGACCAAATCATTTTGGACCCTGGTCCTTTGATGGTCACCGGGCGTGACTTGGACGTGGCCATGAACCACAAGACCGTGTTGGGCGTGACCGCCAGCAACGGTGAGTTGGCTTTCACACGGCGCGGTGACTTGAAGGTCAACTCCAATGGCGTGCTGGAAACCGGCTCGGGCCACATTGTGCGCAGCCAAGACGGTGGGCCCATCACTGTGCCGCAAGGCTTCAAGCTGTCGTTTGGCTCAGACGGCAACCTCTACGCCATCGACCCGGCCCAACCGGGCGTGCCGCAACAACAAGTGATTGCACAGCTCCTGCTCAAGGACGCCAGCGACACCGCCTTGGCCAAACGTGAAGACGGCTTGTTCAAAGTTGACGGAAAACCTCCTGGCACAGACTTTGCAAGTGGTACAGGGCCAGTTTCTTTGACACCGCAGGCCCTAGAGGGCAGCAGCGTCAATCCAATGGCATCGATGGTCAAGCTGATTGAACAGAGCCGCTCGTTTGAGCATCAGGTTCGAATCATCAAAGAAAGCAAGTCCAACGACGAGTCCGGCGCTTCCATGATGAAGGTCGGCTGAATTTGACAGATTACTAGGGAGCGAACAACCATGGACGCATCATTGTGGGTAGCCAAGACAGGTTTAGACGCGCAGCAAACGCGTATGAACGTGATCTCCAACAACTTGGCCAACGTGAACACGACCGGGTTCAAACGCGACCGCGCGGTGTTTGAAGACTTGCTCTATCAAAACATCAAGCAACCCGGTGGCCAAACCACGGCCAACACACAGTCTCCCACCGGCTTGATGCTGGGTACGGGTGTGAAGATCAATGCCACTGAAAAACTGCACATGCAGGGCAACATGGTCAACACGCAGGCGCCGTTGGATGTGGCCATCACGGGTGACGGTTACTTCCAAGTTCAAATGCCCGATGGCACCACCAGCTACTCGCGCGACGGCAACTTCAAAATCTCCAGCACCGGTCAATTGGTCACGGCTCTGGGTTTCCCGATGGTGCCCAACATCACCATTCCCAACAACGCAGCTGCGTTGACGATCGGCCGCGATGGCGCGGTGAGCGTGGAGTTGGTGGCAGGTGCAGGAGCACAAAACATTGGCCAGGTTCAATTGGCGCGTTTCGTCAACCCAAGTGGCTTGAAGCCCATTGGCAACAACTTGTACGAAGCCTCACAAGCCAGCGGCGCTGCGCAAATTTTGCAACCCGGTGTCAACGGTGCGGGTACTTTGAACCAAGGTTCTTTGGAGGCCTCCAACGTCAACGTGGTGGAGGAGATGGTCAACATGATCGAAACCCAACGCGCCTACGAGATCAATTCCAAAGCCATCTCGGCGGTGGACGGCATGCTCAAGTTCTTGAACCAAAACGTTTGATCAAGGCACATCATGAACACGCTGCGCTCCCTCTCTGCTTTGGCCCTGGTGGCCTTGTTGCAAGCCTGTGCTGCCGACAACACCGAGTTGGTGTTGAAGCCATCACCCGAATTTGCCCCGGTCTATCCACTGGCCTCCGACCGGCCAAAAGTTGCCACCGGCGGCATCTACAGCAACCGCCAAAGCGATGCCTGGTTTGGCCGTGGCCGCAATTACCAAGTGGGCGACATCATCACGGTGTTGTTGAACGAATCCACCCAAGCCGCACGCACTCAAAACAGCGAAATCAACCGTGATTCGAAAAACACCTTGCCCTCGGGTTTCAGCACCCAGGTGGGCAAGATGAGTCCGTTCTTGAACGGCATTGATTTGACCAACAACGCCATTGACAGCAAGAGCAAAGGCCAAGCAGACCAACAGGCCTCCTTGGTGGGCTCGGTGGCTGTGACGGTGGTTGAAATTTTGGCCAACGGCAACTTGGTCATCCGCGGTGAAAAGAAACTCGGTTTGGCCGAGGGCACCGAAGTGATTCAAGTCACCGGGGTGATTCGCCCTGAAGACGTGGGCCCCAACAGCACCGTGCAGTCGCGCCGTTTGGCCAACGCACAAATTGCTTACCGTGGTACCGGCGACTTGGCCAATGCCACACGCGTGGGCTGGGGAACCAGCTTGATGCACAAGCTTTGGCCTTTCTGATTGAACGAGATACTTATGACGCGCTTTTCTCACATGGTTAAAACCTGCCTGGCTGGCTTGTGCCTGTTGGCTGCGGGTGCAGCGTGCGCTGACCGCGTTAAGGATTTGGCTTCTCTGGCTGCCCAACGCCCCAACCAATTGATTGGTTATGGTTTGGTGGTGGGCTTGCAAGGCACAGGTGACGACGCCTCAGTACCTTTCACCACCCAAAGCATGAAAGCCATGTTGGCGCAAATGGGCGTGCGTATCGACGGCCCGTTGACCGACTTTGAACAAGCCACCACGGCGGCACGTGTGGACATCAAAAACACCGCCGCAGTGTTGGTCACCGCTGACTTGCCAGGCTTTGCCAAGCCCGGTCAACGCATCGACATCAACGTCTCGGCCATCGGCAAAGCCACCAACTTGCGCGGCGGCAGCTTGGTCATGACGGCCATGCGCGGTGTGGACGGCGAAATTTATGCCTTGGCTCAGGGCGCGCTCACGGCCACTGGCATTGATGCAGGCGCAGCAGGATCGAAAGTCCAAATTGGCGTGCCCACCTCGGCGCGTATCCCGGGTGGTGCCATCGTGGAACGCGTGGTGGACACGCCGTTTGAGAGTTCAGAGAACATCATCTTCAACATCCGTGAAAACGACTTCTCCACCACGACGGCCATCGTCAACGCGATCAATAAAAAATTTGGCGGCGACATTGCACAAGCTTTGGATGGTGTATCGGTATCGGTACGAGCCCCCCAAAACTTGAACCAACGTGTGGCCTTCATGAGCATGGTGGAGTCGCTGGAAGTCACCCCAGGTGAACCACCGGCACGCGTGGTCATCAACTCACGCACCGGTACGGTGGTGATCAACCGCTCGGTGCGCGTCACTGCCGCGGCTGTGTCGCACGGCACTATCTCGGTGGCCATCACTGCCACCAACGAAATTTCACAGCCCAATATGCTGGCCGGTGGTCAAACCGCTGCGGTGCAAAACGCCGATGTCAAAGTGGCCGAACCCAACAACCCCATGTTCTTGTTCCAGCCCGGTGTGGAGCTGCGTCAAATTGTGGATGCGGTCAACCAAGTGGGTGCCACACCGTCGGCCTTGATTGCCATTCTTGAAGCCTTGAAAAGTTCTGGCAGCTTGCGTGCCGAGCTGATCATCATCTAACCCGTCTCAGAGCACGCCATGAGCAGCCCCGTCGACACCTCCACCGCCCGGTCCTATTTGGACTTTTCGGGCCTGGGCGAGTTGCGTGGCCAGGCGCAGCAAAACAGTGACAAGGCGCTGAAAGAGTCGGCGCAACAGTTCGAGGGCTTGTTCATCCAGATGATGATGAAGTCCATGCGCGAAGCTTCCACGCCAATGAAGGACGAAGACAACGAGTCCAATGCCCGCGAGAGCTTTGAAAACATGTTTGACAAAGAAGTCTCGGTGCAAATGGCCAAACGGGGCGCCATGGGGGTGGCCGACTTCATGGCCAAAGCCGTCAAGCAACAAACCCAGCCCAGCACCGCCGACATGCTCAAAGCCCGCACCGGCATGGCTCTGCATCCCGCAGAACAAGCCATGCCCATGGGCAAACCGGCAGACCCCAGCATGACGCTGCAAAAGCCGCGCATCAAAACGCTGGATGAACTCAAACTCATGAACAGGAGCGGTTCATGAGCGACATGTTGGGCATCAGCAGCAATGCCATCGGCGCTTACCAGCGTGCACTGAGCACGGTGAGCAACAACATTGCCAACGTCAACACCGAAGGTTATTCGCGCCAAGACGTGGTGCTCAAAGACACGGCGCCTTCCAAAGCGGCCAATATGTTTTTTGGCACTGGCGTGGCACTGGAGGCCGTCAAGCGCCAGTTCGATGCTTTTGCCGAATCGAACCTGCGCAACAGCACCAGCGATTTGTCGAGTCAAAAGCCCATGGTCGAATACACCAAGCGGGTGATGGACATCATGGGCGACAAGAGCGTGGGCTTGAGTTCAGCCTTGGACGACTTCTTTGCCGCCGCCAACAGCCTGTCGGCCGATCCTGCATCTTCTGTTCAACGCAGCACCTTCTTGCGCAGCTCAGAGGGCTTGGGCTCTCGTTTTGCAGAACTGTCTGGCCAGCTTGATTTGGTGGGCACCGAGACCCGTCAAGCGCTGGAAAGCACGACCAATCAAGTCAACACCCTCACGGCGCAACTGGCCCTGGTGAACCAAAACATGGCCAAGTCGGCCTCCTTGGAGGGACAGTCCGCTGAAATTTTGGACCGGCGTGATTTGTTGTTGCGTCAACTCTCAGACTTGGTCCGAATCAAAACCAGTTTTGCCACCAACGGCACAGTGAATGTGAGTTTGGGCAATACCGCCACGCAAAGTGTGGTGGTGGACGGTCAAAAGTCGCGTCCGATTGGCATTGACACATCGGTCAAAGGCAAAACAGAACTCTTGCTGGACCCCTACGGAAAAACCGAGTCGCTGGCTGCTGCAAGCGGTGGTCAGTTGGGGGGCTTACAAACTTTCATCAGTCAGGTCTTAGAGCCTGCGCAGAAAAACCTCAATTTCTTGGCCAAAACGGTGGTGACCGAGGCCAACAACATTCAGACCAACGGCATCGACGGCTATGGCCAAACAGGGCAAAACCTGTTCGCCTTAGACCCCAGCGCCACGAATGAAGCTGCTGGTATTCATGTGGCTCTCAATGACGCCATGCGTGTGGCCACGGCGGCGCAATTTCGCGTCAGTGAAGCCAACGCCAACACCAGCAACACACGCGCCAGTGTGCAGTATTCAGTTGGCTCCAAGCCGATGGGCAACGGTATCAGCAACACCAGCTTGGTGAACAACCCCAACCCGACAGCAGGCGTCACCATCAAGGTGGAAGGGGCGCATGTTTTCAGTCCGGTGACCACTTTGTCTGCCGGCGTCAAAGCCACCTTTTATTTGGACGACGCCAAGCCAGGCCAGCAACTGCAAGTCTTGACCCGCGATGGTCGGCAACTGCTGGGACAAACCTTGAGTGAGACGGAAAAGTTTCAGATGCTCACGCCCGACAACGGGTTTGTGCCTAACTCGACCTACAGTGACGCCTATCTCAACCAAACCGGCGATAAAAGTTATCGCCAGATGGACGTCTTTTACGGTGCCATGGCCAAGGTTCGGTACGCCCAGGTGTTCGATAAAAACGGGGCGGCCGCACCACCCCAAGCGCAAGCTGCCGTGCTTGAGACGGGGCGCATCCCCGACAACGCTGCGGGCACACAAATTCAGGCCGGCGCCATTGTGCTCAACGGGGTGAGTCTGCCAGACCTCACCACACAGCCAGCCACCGCTTTGTCGCCCAACGACGTGGCCGCCTGGGTCAATGGTGCATCCAAAGTCACCGTGTCGATTCCTGACTTCAATGGGTTTCAAGCCTCTGTGGGTGGCGTCAAGCTCGACGCCCAGGCTTTGAATCCTGTCCCCAACGATTTGGTGACCTTGGCCAGCACCTTGCAAGCGCGTTTGCGCGCCTTAGATGGCAGCAACAACATCAGCGTGAGCTTGATCAACAACGACCAAGACATTCAAATCACCGACGCCATGGGGCGCGCGATCAGCGATGTGTCCGTGACGCCCAATGGGGGTTCTACATCGGGCGGCACGGTCTCGGTCGTCAGCAGTTTGACCTCACAGACTGGCGTTCATGCCGAGGTGTTCAGCGAAATTCGCGTACCCACGCAGCAACTGGACTTTTCCAAACACCTCAAAATCAATGGCCAATTGGTGACAGGGGCCTTCAAAGACGTGAAGGGCTTGGTCGATGCCGTGAATGCTTTGCAACCCGGCATCGGTGTGAAAGCCAGCGTCAAAGATGGCGAACTGGTGATTTCCTCACTCACCACCGGCGCGCCGATTGTGTTGAACACCGATGCCGTCGCGGGTGAAGGCAGCAACAACTTGCTGGGCTTGTCGGCGATGACTTACAACGGTCAGGTGCGTTTGGTGCAAGTCGCGCGTGACTTGCACATTCCAAGCACCAACATTGACTTGAATCGAAAAATACAAATCAATGGCGTGAGCATCAACACCGCAGGGCTTACCGCGTTGCCTTTGACCGATCGCCTACAGGCCTTGGCAGACCGTATCAACGATCCAAGCCAAGACCCAAGCCCAGGTGTCAAAGCCTCGATTGGTTTTTATGGCGATTTGGTGCTCACCACCACCGATGCCTCTGGCACGGCCAATATTTCCATCGGTCCAGGTAAAAACAGTGACGGTACGTACGAGCAAAACGGTTTGGGCCTAGAGCCGCTGGATTACTCGGTCGAAGATCGCCTCAAACAGTTGTCTGTCAACGACCCTGCCAAGGTCGACATCCGTTTGTCCTTTGGCAGCTATGGCGACCCGGCCCTCATGGGCTCGCCTGCCGACTTGGCGAAAGCGGGCTTGCGCACAGGTGCCTACATCGAGGGTGGTTCACAAGACGATCTGTTGGTGTTTGTCACTGGACAAGGCAAAGCCAGTGTGGCGGCCAGTTTCAGTGGCACGCCCTCTGACATGCGTGATAACTTGCGCAGCCAGTCGCTGGTGGTCAACTTCACAGCGGCGGACCGCTACACCATCACCGATGCCAAAACGGGTACGCAACTCGCTGATCGACATTACGACCCGACGGTGCTGGAGCCTCTGATTGACTTCGAAGGATTGCAACTCAAGCTCTCGCACAACCCCAGCGTTGGCGACAGTTTCCAAATCGATGGCAACCAAGATGGCTTGGGCAACAACGTCAACATGTTGGCCATGGTGGACTTGGCGAAAAAGCCGGTCATTGGTGACAAAACCATTGCCAACAGTTACATCGACCAAATCAACAACGTGGGTAACTTGGCGCAACAAGCCAACATCACCCAACAAGCCTTGACAGTGGTGAACGACCAAGCGGTGGCCGCACGCGACAAAGTCTCAGGCGTGAATTTGGACGAAGAGGCTGCTGCGCTGATTCGTTACCAGCAGGCGTACCAGGCGTCGGCCAAAGCGCTACAGGTGTCAGGCCAGTTGTTTGACTCGATCGTACAAATTCGGTGATAGAGAGAGCCCATGAAAATATCCACCACGCTTTACTTTGACCGTGCCACCCAGCAACTGGGCAATGTGCAGGGCGAACTGGCCAAAACACAAGAGCAGTTGTCGACCGGTAAACAAATTGTCAAACCGAGTGATTCGCCAGACAAAGCTTCCTTGGTCACACGGCTGGAGTCAGAGTTGGCACGTCAAGCCAGCTACCAAAACACCTTGAAGTCGGTCAACACACGCCTACAGTCGGAAGAGACAGCCCTCAAAAACACCAGCGATGTGCTGTTGCGCATCAAAGAACTGTCGATTCAAGCGTCCAGCGATACCTTGGCTCCGGCAGATCGTCAGTCACTCGCGCTCGAAGTCACGTCGTTGAAAGAACAAATTTTGAGTTTGGCCAATTCGCAAGACACCAATGGAAATTATTTGTTTTCGGGCAGTCGTGTGGGGCAGCCTGCATTTGGGCAAGACGCCAGCGGACAAGTGGTGTACCAAGGCGATCAGGCACGCATGAAAGTGGCGGTGGGTGACAACCGCCGCATGAACATGAACATGCCGGGCTCTGATGCGTTTGTCAAAGTGGTGCGCACAGACAGCAAAGGTCAAAAAACGGCAGTGAGTTTCTTCCAAGCCTTGGACGATCTGTCCAACGCCATCAAAAATTCCGACCACGCCAAGATGCAAAGTGGCATTGCCGAGATGGACAGTTTGCAACAAGGCACCAGCGATGCGCTGGCTCAGGTGGGCACGGACATGAACGTGGTGGACATGCAAAACAGCGTGCTTGATGAGGTGACGCTGCGCTTGAAAACCACCAAGTCCGATACCGAAGACTTGGACTACACCTCAGCCATCACCAAAATGAACAAAGACCAGTTGGCGCTGGAGGCGGCGCAAAGCAGCTTTGCCAAGATTTCGCAACTGAGTTTGTTCAAGTACATGAACTGATCGATTCAAGAAAACGTGTATTCAACCGATTGACAGACCATGACCACAACGACCGCCACCTCTACCAGTTCATCAGCCTCTGCAGGCCTGATTGCCGCTTTAGGTGCAGGTTCTGGCATGAACACCCAGGCCTTGGCACAGAGCTTGGTCGATGCTGAAAAGACACCACAAGCCAAAATCATCAATGACAAGATTGATGTCACCAAAAAAGAAATCACGGGTTACAGCGGATTGATGTTCGTGGTGTCCGAGGTCAAAAAAGCGTTCGATGTGTTGGCTGACCCGACGCAGTTCGCAGGCCTTGTCACTAAGAATTCTCAGCCTGCGGCTTTTGACGTGATCACCAATCCCAGCGCCCAGCCTGGCATGCACGACATCAGCGTGACCAACGTGGCCAAACCACAGCGTTCACTCACCAATGCGGGCTTTGCCGACAGCGCGAGCACCGTGGTGTCCGGCACAGATTTCACATTGAGTTTGACCACAGGAACGGCCACGGCCGTACCCATCACAGTCCCTGCCAACAGCACCTTGGTGGGCGTGAAAGACGCGATCAACTCAGCCAATGCGGGTGTGACGGCTCAAATCATCGACTCAGGCGTGCAGGGCGCGACAGACCGCTACAAAATCATGGTCACAGGTCAACCTGGGGCCAGCAATGCTTTCACATTGAGTTCGTCCATTGCGGGCGTTGGTTTCAACACCAACCCAACGCCGGGTCAGTCCGACAGCACCTTGCAGGCGGCGCTGAATGCCAACATTGTGGTGGATGGCATCAGCTATTCACGCTCTTCGAACACCATCCCTGATGTGGTGCCAGGCGTGACGTTTGACCTGCTCTCTGAAACGGTGGGCTCTTCGGCATCCATTCAGCTGAGCCGAGACACCACCGATTTAAAAACGAAGATCGACAAGGTGGTGTCCACCTTCAATGATTTTCAAAACTTCATCAAGATTGCGACCGACCCTAAATCGACCGACCCAGACTTTGGTGGTTCTTTGGCCAAAGTTTCTATCGGTAAAACAGTCCAAGCCAAACTGCGACAACTGGTGTTTGGCACTGCGGGCTCCAGCACCAACAACAGCGTGCGTGGTTTGCGTGATTTGGGCGTGACCTTGCAGCAAGACGGCACCTTGACCGTTGACGCCACGGTGTTTCAAAAAGTCAGCACTGCCAATTACGACAAAGTCGTCTCGATGTTCTCAGGTAAAAGCTTGCAGAACGAAAAAGGTGCCACCACAGATGGTGTGGCAGTCTCTCTCACCGGTTGGGTCAAAACCTTGGTGTCCGCCCAAGGCCCTTTGCTGCAGGGGAGCCAAAATGATTCGACCAAGGTCAACAAATACCAAGACGACCTGACCAAACTGCAAACACGCATGGACGCATTGCTGGCGCGTTACACCAAGCAGTTTGCAGCCATGGACTCTATCGTGGGTAAGAGCAACAGCTTGAAGACCAGTTTGACATCCACCTTCGACGGCATGATGAACGCCTATAAGAAATAACGGTGTCTATTCACAAAAAGCGGCAACCTGTTGCCGCTTTTTTTATTCTCTTAACACATTTCATTTTTTTTTATAAATTTTCTTAAGTTCCATTTCCAGGCGTCGATCTATAAGGTACGGAGCACAAGACTCCTACTTCTTAATCTTCAACTCTGAAAAGGGGAATTGCCATGTCTCTCGTCGTTAATACCAACACCAAATCCAGCATCGCCCAAGACTCGATCATGAAAGTGGGCCGTGATCTGTCCACCGCCATGGAGCGTTTGTCGACTGGCAAGCGCATCAACTCAGCCAAAGACGATGCCGCTGGCTTGTCCATCAGCAACCGCATGACCTCGCAAATCCGCGGCCTGAACATGGCGATCAAAAACGCCAACGATGGCATCTCGTTGATGCAAACCGCTGAAGGCGCGTTGGACGAAGTGACCTCGTCTCTGCAACGCATGCGTGAACTCGCCGTGCAAGCCGCCAACGGCACCAACAACGCGCAAGACCGCGCTGCACTGGACGCTGAAGTTCAGCAGCTCAAGTCTGAGATTGACCGCACGGCCAAGACCACCCAGTTCAACAGCATCAACTTGTTGGATGGTTCGTTCCAAAACAAACAACTGCAAATTGGCGACAAGGCCAACCAAACGCTCAAAGTGGGCATTGCCAGCACCAAAGTGTCTGACCTGGGTCTGGGCACCAGCGCTGCAGGTGGCAACACCTTCATTGGCGGGCGCTTGGGCTTTACCAACACGGCCAGCACCATTTCTTCCTCGTTCGCCAGTGGCGGCAGCCTGAGCTTGGTGATCAACGGCACCATCATCTCCAAGATCAAGTCTGACACCAGTGGTGCCAACAACACCAAGTTGGACATCCATGACGTGGTGACCGCCATCAACAACTCGCGCGCCGGTGTGACGGCCAGTGCCTTCAACGAAGCCACGGCTGCAACAGCGGGTAACGGTGTGATTGGATCGACGGCCTCGTTGACCATCACGGTGACGACGGTTGACGATGCCGCCTCCTTGGCCATCAAGGTCTCCAACACCAACAACATGCAAGAAGTGGTTGACAAGATCAACGCACAAGGTGGTGCTGCGACGGTGCAAGCGCGCATCAACGACGAAGGCAAGCTGGTGTTGTTCAACAACTCTGGCGCCAAATTGACCGTCACGGACACCATTGGCGGCACAACAGTAGGCTCTAACGTGGCCGTGGGCTTCAAGAGCGGCGATGTCTTCCAGGGCATGTTGAAGCTCGAGTCGCAAACGGATGCACCAATTCGCGTTGGTGTTCTGAGCAGTTCAGGGACACCTAATGCAACGGATGCGAATGCTGCGTTGGACACCTTGGGGCTGGTGCAAACTTATGGCATGCGAAGCGGTGACTTGGTGACCACATCGCCAGGCACGTCGACAGAACAATTCGTGGACGCTTACACCTATGAAGGTGCAGCCATCACGGATTCCACGGCGACATGGGCAGCAGGTGAGGTCAAGATCAACGGTGTCGACATCTATCGTTCGGGTGAACAAACTGACACCACGGCCAAGAAGATTCAGCTCATCAACACCTTTGCCGATCAAACCGGTGTGTTTGCACAAGCCATTACCAACTCAAGTGGTTCAGTTGCGATCCGATTGAACTCGGTGAACAACCGCCCCATCAGCGTGGACTTGGGCAATGACACCATCGGTACTTATGGCGGTTACTCGTCGCACGGTTTGCGTGAAGTCAACGTGGGCGACGCTTACTATGACACCACCAAACCCACCTTGGGTAACAGCGGTGGTTCGTCGATGACGGGGATGAACGTGTTGTCGGCTGCTTCGGCTGCTGATGCCATGAAGGCCATCGACAACGCGATTGAGCAAGTCAGCCAGTCACGTGCGCAGTTGGGTGCTTACCAAAACCGCCTGAATGCCACGGTGAACAACCTGAGCAACGTGGTGACCAACACCGAGCAGTCGCAGAGCCGCATCATGGACACCGACTACTCGAAAGAGACCACCGCATTGGCCAAGAGCCAGATCATTTCGCAAGCTGCCACAGCCATGTTGGCGCAAGCGAACCAGTCGGCACAGAACGTGATGTCGCTCTTGAAATAAGCTAAATCAAGCTGTTAGCATGAGGGCTGTGTCTGCTGACTCAGCCCTTTTTTTATGTCCAAGCCTCAACTTCACCATCTGTTTCTCAAGGCAGAAAAAGCCAGAAAATCTGCCAACTTTGCCGAATGTAAACGTTTGTGTGAAGCGATATTGCGCATCAACAAAGACGAGATGGGGGCGGTTGAAACCTTGGCACTGTGCGCCCTAGAAACCAAGCACTTTGCTCAAGCCTATGACGCTGCGCGAAAACTCACCGAGGCGGAGCCTCTCAATGTCAACGGTGCCATGATTGCCTCTGTGGCATTGATGAACACCAGTCAAGACGAGTTGGCAGTTCACCTGCTCGAAGACCAAATCAGTCGTACTCCCGATGTACCCGCGCTTTTTTTCAACTTGCATTCGGCCTACGCTGCTTTAGGCTTGAACCAAAAAGCGCTTGAGGTGGCGATGAAGGCCATTCAGTTGGTGCCCACCAATGCAGACGCGTACAACAACTTGGGTGCGAGTTTGCACGCCTGTGCCCGCCAGTCCGATGCCGTGATTGCTTTTCAAACCGCGGTTGACCTGAACCCCAAGCACTACACCGCCCGATTGAATTTGGCCAATGCGATTTCGGGGGATGATGAAAAAATCGTCAGTGAAATCGAGTACGTGGTGCGTGAGGCCAAAGGTGTTTTGAGCGAGCGAGCTTTGGTAGGTGCTTTGCACAACACCGCTTTTCCGTATCTTCGACTTGGAAATTTAGAAAAAGGCTGGGAGAGACTTGAATATGGTTTTAGTCCTCTGATTGACTCCAACCGAGGTCGCCGCCCGCAACGCACGTTCAAAGAACCTCGCTGGACGGGGGAGCCCTTACACGGCAAAACGCTGCTGGTTTGGCGCGAGCAAGGTTTGGGAGACGAAATCATGTTTGCTTCCATGCTGGATGAATTACGCGCCTTGGACGGCAAGGTGATTGTTGAGTGTGAGCCTCGTTTGGTGTCGGTGTTTCAACGCTCGTTCCCTGAGTTTGAAGTACGGGCAGAAATTTACCGCGCTATTTTTCCGTTTGACAGCCCAAACAAAGACTTCAACGTACAAATTCCACTGGGTAGTTTGGCGGCTTTGTATCGCCGAAAAATTGAAGATTTTGAGCGTTCAAAACCTTATTGGTTGCCTGAGCCTGTCAAGCAAGCAGACTACGCGCAGCGCTTGCAAGAAGCATGTGGCAGCAAACTGCGTGTGGGTCTGTGCTGGCGCAGTGCCGTGGTGTCACCTACCCGAAGCACCTCTTACACCATGCTGTCTGATTGGGCTGACCTGTTGAGGCGAGATGACGTGTGTGTGGTCAACTTGCAATATGGTCCGTGCGAAGAAGAGTTGCAACAAGTCGAAGCTGAACTGGGTTGCAAAGTTATTCGTTGGCCAGACACCGATTTGCAAAGAGACTTAGAAGCCGTGGCCGCCATCATTGCCAATTTGGATGTGGTGTGTTCTGTGGGAACTGCGGTGGCTCAAATCAGCGGCGCGGTGGGAACCAAAACCTTGCTGTGTGCAGACTCTTACAACTGGACCTCTTTTGGCACTCAGGGCTACCCATTTCAACCGAGCATGCAATTGGTGGTGGGTGACGAGAAAAGTAGTATGAAATCTGCTGTCGACAAGTCCATCCGAAATATTTAATTTTTTCGCTCAAGTTCTTGGATTGAACGCCGATGCATAGATTGCCTAGTTTTAAGTTGGCACTATGACAGGTGCTTAAGGAGAATTTATGAGTTCAATTAACAACACGGGTGGTGTCGTTACTGCTGCTTTTGCACAAAACCATGCAGGTTCAATCTCGCCTGCTCCCGCCGTGGCTACGGAGCCCGTGGCGCAGCCCTCTGATATTGCCAACCGTTTCAAAGACTTTCGTCAGGTGGTCGAGAAATCATCGAGTCAACTCGATGACAGTCGCAGGCAATTGGAGCAGGCGGTGCAAGAACTCAAACGCACATCGGACAACGCAGGCCGAGCGCTTGGTTTTCGAATTGATCCTGCGGTCAGTGGAACCATCGTGACGGTTTCTAACTTAGAAACCGGCCAAGTCATTCGCCAAATTCCCGACGAAGTGGTGGTGCGTGTCGCCCACTCTATTGAGAAGATGAAGGGCTTGCTCTTCGACGGAAAACTTTAATTTCGTCTTGTCAGCGGCATTGGCTTGCCGCTTTTGAAAAAAAGTGGCAAATATTTGCCGCTTTTTCCTAAAGTAAGCCCAACACAGTCCGAATCACCAAGTACGGCGCCCAGAGCACCTACCTTTTAACTCTCTCTAGGAGAATGTGATGACTGTTGTTAATACCAATGTGAAGGCGTCAATAGCCCAAGACTCGCTCATGAAAGTGGGCCGTGATCTGTCCACCGCCATGGAGCGTTTGTCGACTGGCAAGCGCATCAACTCAGCCAAAGACGATGCCGCTGGCTTGTCGATCAGTACCCGCATGGATTCGCAAATCCGCGGCCTGAACATGGCGATCAAAAACGCCAACGATGGCATCTCGTTGATGCAAACCGCTGAAGGCGCGTTGGACGAAGTGACCTCGTCTTTGCAACGCATGCGTGAACTCGCCGTGCAAGCTGCCAACGGCACCAACAGCGCTCAAGACCGCGCTGCACTGGACGCTGAAGTTCAGCAGCTCAAGTCTGAGATTGACCGCACGGCCAAGACCACCCAGTTCAACAGCATCAACTTGTTGGATGGTTCGTTCCAAAACAAACAACTGCAAATTGGCGACAAGGCCAACCAAACGCTCAAAGTGGGCATTGCCAGCACCAAAGTGTCTGACCTGGGTCTGGGCACCAGCGCTGCAGGTGGCAACACCTTCATTGGTGGTCGCTTGGGCTTTACCAACACGGCCAGCACCATTTCTTCCTCGTTCGCCAGTGGCGGCAGCCTGAGCTTGGTGATCAACGGTACCGTCATCTCCAAGATCAAGTCTGACACCAGTGGTGCCAACAACACCAAGTTGGACATTCATGACGTGGTGACCGCCATCAACAACTCGCGCGCCGGTGTGACGGCCAGTGCCTTCAACGAAGCCACGGCTGCAACAGCGGGTAACGGTGTGATTGGATCGACGGCCTCGTTGACCATCACGGTGACGACGGTTGACGATGCCGCCTCCTTGGCCATCAAGGTCTCCAACACCAACAACATGCAAGAAGTGGTTGACAAGATCAACGCACAAGGTGGTGCTGCGACGGTGCAAGCGCGCATCAACGACGAAGGCAAGTTGGTGTTGTTCAACAACTCTGGCGCCAAATTGACCGTCACGGACGCTATTGGCGGCTCGACAGTGGGCTCTAACGTGGCCGTGGGCTTCAAGAGCGGCGATATCTTCCAAGGCATGTTGAAACTCGAATCCAAAACCGATTCGCCTATCAGCATTGGCGTGCTCAGCAATGCAGGTACGGTGTCAGCGACCGTGACCACGGCTGCGTTGGACACCTTGGGGCTGGTGCAAACTTATGGCATGCGAAGTGGTGACTTGGTGACCACATCGCCAGGTACGTCGACAGAACAATTCGTGGACGCTTACACCTACGAAGGTGCAGCCATCACGGATTCCACCGCGACATGGGCAGCCGGTGAGGTCAAGATCAACGGTGTTGACATCTACCGTTCGGGTGAACAAACAGACACGACAGCCAAGAAGGTTCAGCTCATCAACACCTTTGCCGATCAAACCGGCGTGTTTGCACAAGCCATTACCAACTCTGACAGCTCTATTGCGATCCGATTGAACTCGGTGAACAACCGCCCCATCAGCGTGGACTTGGGCAATGACACCATCGGTACCTACGGCGGTTTTGCCTCGCACGGTTTGCGTGAAGTCAACGTGGGCGACGCTTACTATGACACCACCAAACCCACCATGGGCAACAGCGGTGGTTCATCGATGTCTGGTTTGAATGTGTTGTCCACTGCTTCTGCAGCAGACGCCATGAAAGCCATCGACAACGCGATTGAGCAAGTCAGCCAGTCACGTGCGCAGTTGGGTGCTTACCAAAACCGCCTGACCGCGACGGTGAACAACCTGAGCAGTGTGGTGACCAACACCGAGCAGTCGAAGAGCCGCATCATGGACACCGACTACTCGAAAGAGACCACCGCATTGGCCAAGAGCCAGATCATTTCGCAAGCTGCCACAGCCATGTTGGCGCAAGCGAACCAGTCGGCACAAACAGTGCTCTCGCTGTTGAAGTAAGAAGTTAGATGGCAGTTCAGGGCTGGGTGTTCACGCACCCAGCCCTTTTTTGCGTTCACACCATGTGCTGCCAGCGCACGGGAGAGTTGATGGAGACACTTTGTTTCACAGTGCGGCCCAAAACATCGTCTAAGTGTTTAGGTGCCAAGCCAAAGCCTGGTCGCACACTGCGTACAGCGTCTGCTGTGATCACATCGCCTGCTTGCAAGTCCTTGACGAAATACAGTGAGCGCCGAAACTGCGCATTGGCTTGTTCGCTGGGCTTTCTGCCGTAATCCACACGTCCCAAGGCTTGCCAAGCGGTGCGTGCGCCACGACACAGCTCTGACAATTCTTTGGGTTCGAGCGAAAAGCTGTCATCGGGCCCACCACCTTGGCGGTTGAGTGTGAAGTGTTTTTCGATGATGCAGGCACCCAGGGCCACGCTGGTGATGGCGGTGGTGTTGTCGAGCGTGTGGTCAGACAAACCCGTGACAACGCCAAAGCGATCTTGCATGTCTTGCAGCGTGCGCAAGTTGTAATCTGCCGCTGGGGCAGGGTAGCCACTGACGCAGTGCAGCAGCGCCAACTCTTTGCATCCCCCTGAATAGGCCGCATCCACCGCCTCTTGAATTTCTAAGTCATCGGCCATGCCGGTAGAAATAATCATGGGCTTGCCCGTGCGTGCCACGTAGCGGATGAGTGGCAAATCGATGGCTTCAAAGGACGCTATTTTGTAAGCCGGTGCTCCCAGGCTTTCTAGCAAATCCACGGCTGTGGCATCAAACGGTGAGCTGAAGAGGGTGATGCCAATGTGGCGCGCATGTTCAAACAGGGGGGCGTGCCAGCTCCACGGCATATGGGCTTCTTGGTACAAGTCATACAGGGTACGGCCGTCCCACAAACCACCGGTGATGCGAAAGTCTTCGCTGTCGGCATTGAGCGTGATGGTGTCTGGCGTGTAGGTCTGTAACTTCACCGCATCTGCCCCAGCCGTCTTGGCTGCTTCAATGAGGCGGTAGGCATTGTCGAGGCTGCCATTGTGGTTGGCAGACATTTCTGCAATCACGTACGGGGCAGCGTCTGCGCCAATCCAGCGTCCGTCAATGCGAAGAGGGTGAGGTTGTGACATGACGATCCTAGGTGAGAGATGTTTTTAACCATTCGCTGCGCAACAAACCAAAGCACAGCAGGTCACGGTACTGAGATGCAATGAACACTTGCGCACGCAAGCGCCCCTCCAGTGAAAATCCAAGCCGCTCATGGAACCGAACCGAGGCCGCATTGCCCTCTAGCACCTGTCCACAGAGCTTATGCATTTGCATTTGTTCAAACGCAAATGACAGAGCGCTTTGCCCCAGCGCACGACCAGAACCCTTGGCTGCGTCCGGTGCCAAATAAAACCCCCAATCGACGCTGGCTTGAGGTGCAATGCCCGTGAAATGCACCAGCCCAAAGGGCAGACCTTGGTTTTCCACCAACATGATCTTGCGTTGTGGGTTGTGCAGCGAGCGCTCAAACCACTGACGGTGTTCGTCTAGAGTGATCACATGCTGCGTGAGCATGTGCTGGCGAACATCGGGGTGATTGCGCCAAGCCAAGACCATGTCCAAGTCTGTGGCTTGCATGGGTCTGATGTCGCAAGGGGCGTCGCAAGTGGCGGTCTCATGCATGCAGCATCTCCCTGGCGACGCGTGCCGTGCCTGCGCCATCTGTGATGTGTGAGCAGGCGATGTGCATCGCTTGTCGCGGCGCATCTTGTTGCAACGCGCGCAGTTGTTGGTGCAATGCGTTTTCCCAGCCGTCTTGCAATTCAACCAAGGCAGCGGCATGGCTGGCGTGCAGGGCTTGGGCGCTCAAGCGCTGGTTGGCTGCCAACACCAAGTTGATGGATGGCAAGCCCAGGCAACAGCGCTCCAGGGCCGAGGTGCCTGCGGCACCAATGGCGATGTCGTGTGTGCACATGAGCCGAACAAAGTGGCTGGGGTTGTGGGCCACCTGTGTTGGCCAACGCATGGAGTGAGCCATCTCACTCACTTGTGTCAGCCACGGCGCATGCAGCCCCATGACGACTTGGATGTCGAGTGGTGCATCACTGTCAAATTGATTCAAGGCCGACAGCACCTGACTGGTCACGTTGTTTTTGTCGACACCGCCGAGCGTCAGCAACACTTTGAGCGGTGCGTGTTGGTGGCGAGGCCTGGGTGTGTCCGTGCGAGATTGAGAAATTTCATGTCTGATCAACGCGTAATGAGGACCCGCCAAAACGCGACACCCTGGGGGCGTTAACGACGCGTAGTCATTGGCCAGTCGTCCAGGGTTGGCGTCCAACAACAGGTCGCAGTGGTGCGCGCGGTTGGCCAAATCGTCGATCACCATGAGTTGCGATACGTGTGGCGACAGCGCCATTTCCCAGGCTTGATCGAGTCCGTAATGGTCCACGACCAGCCAATCGACACTGAGGTGCTGGATGGCATCGATCGTCGCGCGTGCATCGTCTTGCCAATTGGGCAGCAGGCTTTCTGCGTTGTGCCTGGCATCGCTGAGTGTGTGATCGAGTGCCCGCACGTCAAAACCTTGGTCTCGCAGGTAGGTATTCAAATGTCCGGCATGGCTCGCGCAGACAAAGCTGCAATCGGCACCTTGGGCACGCAGTGCCTGAGCCAAACTGGCGCAGCGCATCACATGGCCATGGCCTATGGTCAAGGATGCATCGGCTCTGAAGACAATGTGCATGGCCAGCGGCTTATTTCTTTTCCATCAAGAACCACGTGATGTCGTCTTGCGGAAAATTGGGGTCGCGTCGATAGGCAAATCCGTAATCGACCAACTTCATCTGTGGATGACGGTCCATGATGTCGCCTGCAAAATCACGTTTGAACAAACGGTCGCTGTGGCCCCGGTAAGGGATGGCCACCGGCGACGGGTTGTAATACTCGGCCACCAACAAATAGCGCTGGCATGACTGCACCAATTTGTCGTACACCACGGGCAGCACATCGGGGTTGAGGTGAATCAGCACGCCTTTGATGAGGGTCAAATCCCAGGTGCGTGTTGGTTCGAAATTCAACAATGATGTGGGGTAGACATGGTCCGCAGGAATGGTCTTGGCCAGCAAAGCGGCGGCGTTGGGATTGATTTCAATCCCGTGCACATCCAGCTTTGGAAACAGCAGTTGCAGCGCCTTCAAATTCATGCCGATGTTGGCACCAAATTCGATGCAGCTGCCGACATCGCGTGCCTGCTTCAAGGCCTTGACAAAGAAATCTAAATTGGCGGCCAACAAGGCATCGCCTTGGTTGCGGTGGATGTAGTCATCGCCAAATTCACCGGCCCAAAAGTTTTCTTGTTCAGTTTGAAATGTGGAATGTGGCATGGTGTGCGTCTTTGTTCAATGGAAGTTCTTGTGTGTTGCTTTGGCACATGCGTTCTGCTCTGACCCAGTCTTCGGGCGTGTCAATGTCTTGCACGCGGTATCTGGGCAGCAGGTGCGCCATGGCGCGGGAAGAAAAAATGGGTGTCTGGTTCAGCCAGGCCGCAGGTGTGCCCCAATAAAACTGACCCGCATCATGGTAGGCGTGGGGCAAGTCTTGCGAGCGTGTGCCAAAGTGTTCTGGGTCAAACATCTCGACACGATGTTGTGCGTTCAACTGAAAGGCACGCTGGATGGGAAACGCATAACTGGTGGCTGCAAACACGTAATCACAGTCGTTGCTCAACAAGGTGTGCAAGCTCTCTTGCACATCCATGGCGGTGATCATCGGCGCGGTGGCGTAAATGCAGCACACAGCCTGTGGCGTCATGCCCTGTGCGTGTGCCCACGCAACGGCATGGGCCACCACCGGAAGGGTGGGTGTGTGGTGATCGCTCAAATCCGCAGGGCGCATAAACGGCACCTCGGCCCCACAGCTTTGGGCCACAGCCGCAATGTCGGCGTCATCGGTGGAGACGATCACACGCTCAAAGCAAGCGCTGTGCAGCGCCGCTTCGATGGACCACGCGATCATGGGCTTGCCGCAAAACATGCGGATGTTTTTGCGTGGAATGCGCTGGCTGCCACCACGCGCTGGAATGATGGCGATCTTCATGAAGCCAGCGCTTTCGTCAGCACATCGACAACGTGCAGTTGCTGCGCGTCGGTCAGCGAGGCATACATTGGGATGCTGAGTGCTTGTTTGAAATAGATTTCAGCGTTCGGGCAATGGCCGCGCTGGAAACCCATGGCCGCATAAAACGGTTGCAGATAGACCGGGATGTAATGCAAATTCACCAGTACGCCCGCCTCGCGCAAGGTCAGATACACCTGTTGCTGTGTGGGGTGCTGCTCAGAAATTGGCACCTGCACAGGGTACAGGTGGTAGCTGGAATAACTGTCTTGATGTTGCAGTGGGCAAACAAGCGGCAGATGTTGCAGTGTCTCGTTGTACCTTGCTGCAATGGCGTGACGCTTCTGCACAAACGCATCGAGCTGTTGAAGCTGGCTCAAGCCCAACGCGGCTTGCAGTTCTGTCATTCGGTAGTTAAAGCCGAGTTCGAGTTGCTGGTAGTTCCAAATCTCATCGGTCGGGCGCGCTTGCATGTCCAAGGGGTCACTGCTGATGCCGTGGCTGCGTAAGCGCATCATGGCTTTGGCATAAGCGGGGTCGTTGGTCACCGCCATGCCACCTTCGGCGGTGGTGATGATCTTGACCGGATGAAAGCTGAACACCGTGATGTCGCTGTAGCGGCCTGCACCCACAGGCTCGCCTTTGTATTTGGCCCCAATGGCATGCGACGCATCTTCGATGATCTTGAAACCATATTGAACCGACAGCGCGTGGATGGTCGCCATGTCACACGGCTGCCCGCACATGTGCACAGGCACCACCACCTTGGGCAAGCGGCCTTGTTGTTTGGCCAGCAGCAACTTTTTCTCTAACGCGACGGGGCACAGATTGAAGGTCTGCGGGTCGATGTCCACAAAGTCCACCTGGGCACCGCAATACAAGCCGCAGTTGGCCGAGGCCACGAAGGTGGTGGGGCTGGTCCACAACCAGTCCCCGGGGCCGAGCCCCAAGGCCAGACATGCGATGTGCAGCGCAGAGGTGGCGCTGTTGACGGCCACACCATGGCTTGCGTGGCAATAACTTGCCACGGCTTCTTCAAACGCAGGCACCACGGGCCCTTGCGTCAAGAAGTCGGATCGCAAGACATTCACCACCGCATCGATATCGGCTTGTGTGACCGTGTGGCGGCCATAAGGAATGTGATCTTGTGCTGGCATGGGTGCGTGTCAAACATCTGACGGTTGGCTTGGATTCCTTGATTCAAGCAAGTAACAGACCAACTTTTGATTTGGCACGACTCCTGCTTAGTCAGTACATCTTTCAGCACAGGGCGTCGGTTTGTCGACGTAGGCTAATGAACTCATCCATTGATATTTGCGACCAATCCATTCTCATCACAGGCGGCACCGGTTCGTTTGGCAAGTCTTTTGTGAGGTCGGTGTTGGAGCACTGCCCCAAGGTCAAGCGCTTGGTGGTGTTCAGCCGCGATGAACTCAAACAGTTTGAGATGCAGCAAGAGTTCCCAGAGTCCAAATACCCGGCCTTGCGATTCTTCATTGGTGATGTGCGTGATCAAAACCGATTACGCCGAGCCTTAGAGGGCATTGACACCGTCGTGCATGCGGCGGCCTTGAAGCAAGTGCCTGCCGCTGAATACAACCCCTTTGAATTTATCCAAACCAACATCATGGGGGCACAAAACCTCATTGAGGCTTGCTTGGACACACAGGTCAAGCGTGTGGTGGCATTGTCGACAGACAAAGCCGCAGCCCCCATCAATTTGTATGGTGCGACCAAGCTGTGCAGTGACAAACTCTTTATCGCTGCCAACAACTTCAAGGGGGCGCGTGATTTGCGTTTCTCGGTGGTTCGCTATGGCAACGTCATGGGCTCACGTGGTTCGGTGATTCCCTTCTTTTTAGAGAAAGCCAAGACCGGCGTCTTGCCCATCACCGATCCTGAAATGACACGTTTCAACATCTCGCTCGACGAGGGGGTTGAAATGGTGTTTTGGGCCTTGGAGCATGGTTTAGGCGGCGAAATTTTGGTGCCAAAAATTGCGTCATATCGCATTGAAGATGTGGCACAAGCCATTGCCCCTAGCTGCCGTCAAGACATTGTGGGCATTCGACCCGGCGAAAAATTGCACGAAGAAATGATCACACGCAGTGACAGTCCCAACACCTTGGACTTAGGCGATTACTACGCGATCTTGGGTTCTGGTGCGCACAAGCAGCGCGCCCAATACCTTGACAGCAAGGGCGCCAAAGAAATGCCTGTGGGCTTTGCTTACGAGTCTGGCAGCAACGACGACTTCTTGAGCGTCGACCAAATTCGCGGGCTGATTCGCCAACACATCAATCCCGCGTTTGAGCCTGTTTAAACGTTACTCATATAGCCGACCACCCTCTACCCGCCGCTGGCGACTCAGCCATTGGTATTTTTTTCTCACACCTCAGCAGGAGCTTTCCATGACCCTCATTCAAGAACTGATGAATCAATCCGCCGTTGGCGGCTTACTCAACCCCAGCCTGATCAAGCGTTTCAGCCCGGCTGAAATTCGCGAAACCATTCAATCCTTGGTGGCCACTGAACAAATTGAAATGGCCAATGCCTTGAGTGATGCCGGCATGGCACTGTACCCACACAGCGAAGATATTTTGGCCATCACCAGTTTGCTGGCCATGATGAACCAAGACTGGCCCTTGGCTGTGGAGTTGATGGAAGAGCTGACACAAGTGCAGGGCAGCACCACACCTCCCTTCACGTATGTGATGTTTGTGCGCGCGCTGCGTTGCAACCTGGACCCAGCCCGCGCCCTTGAGGTGGTGCGCCAAGGTCTGGCGGCCTATCCCGACCAGCTCGAACTGTTGGCGGAGAAGTTGGCCCTTGATGACTTCAGCGAGTCCATGCAGTCCACCACAGCCTTTCACCACTGAGCGGCAAATGTGTCGATTTCACGGCGGCAAGTGGCAAACCATTGCCAGTGAAGCGACAAAACCTTGCCACTGAATACTTAGATGAACATATTTTTTTACTCTAAAAAGGGAAAACCCTTATTTAGAGAGTCAAAAAAAACTTGGCATGGTATGTGCATCAATGTAGGCAAGTTTGATTGACCAATTCAGGTCAGGAGATTAGAAAAATGGCAGTTATCAATACCAACGTCAAAGCATTGTTTTCGCAAGCGGCGCTCACCACGTCCGGCAGATCGCAAGCGCTTGCAATGCAACAGTTGTCCACCGGCAAGCGCATCAACTCGGCTCGAGATGATGCCGCAGGCATGGCGATTGCGACGCGCATGACGCAGCAAATACGAGGCTTGAACCAAGCTGTTCGTAATTCTGGGGACGCCATCAATCTGATTCAAACAGCCGAAGGCGCGACCAACGAAATCACGGACATGATGCAGCGCATGCGTGAGTTGGCCGTTCAAGCTGTCAACGACACCAATGACAACGCACAGCGCAGTTACTTGGACCTGGAGTTTCAACAACTCAAACAGCAAATCGTGCAAATTTCGGACAACACCGAGTGGAACGGTTTCCCTGTCTTGAATGGTTCAGCCGGTGAGCGTGTGGGTGAAATGCCCGTTTACAAAGTGACTTCAGAAAACCAATTCGGCTCTGTCTTCATCAACCCGACCACCTCACGCACCGTGGCTGGATCGGATTCTGGTGAAAAGCAAACGTTGCAAATTGCGGGTACCTTGCCCACGCTGGTCAGCCCCCAAACATTGACGATCACTGTGGGTGGTGTGGACGTGGTGTTGGATGCCGCCTCTGTGGCAACGGCTGCGACAGTGGCCACCAAAATTCAACAAACGCTGAGCAATGATCCGAAATTCAGCAGCAGTTCGGGGCGCAGTGTCACGGTTGCTGCGGACACCTTGACCATCACGTATGCGCCCACAGACGGCAATGTGGCCGCAACCAGTTTTGACCCCAAAGCCGCTGTCGGTTTGACGGCAACACCCACCACCACACGTGAAGCCATCGCACAGGGCGCAGAAAACTTCAAAGGTAACGGTTCCTTCATCAACAGTGGCGCCCTCAGCATGAGTGTGGATGCCAGCGGCAATGTGACGGCCTCCTTCAAGACGGCGCAAGGCACGACGATTCCGATGCAAGGCATCATGAACAACACGGCAGTGACGGAAAGCTCTGCTGTGACCTTCAATGCGATGACCGCAGGACAAACCATCACCTTGGGTGGGTTGACTTATACGGCGGGTGCCGCAGGTGCCACGGCCGCAGAGGTGGCCACCGACTTTGCCAGCCGAGTCAACGGTTATGCCGCAGGCACTGCGCCAGCCCCTGTGAAAGGTACTTTCACTGGCGCATTGAGTGGCTTTGCCTCAGGTGCCGCCACCGGCGCCGTGGTGACCTTCACCAGCGCCTCCACTGGGACCAACGTCACCAATTTGGCCATCAGCGGTTCGGGTGCTTTGCCTTCCGTGGTGGTGACCGATGGTGCACCTGCAGGTTCGATCACGTTCATCAAGAGCACGGGCACGAACTCCCAGGTGCTAACGGATGACTTGGTGTATTCATTCCAAAAATCAGATGGCACCAGTGCCACCCTGACAGGTCGCGCATTCAGCTACAACGTGGCGGTTGAAGGCAGCATCCCCGCATTGCGTGCCGGTGATTTGAAAATCAATGGCATTGACATTGGGGCTTCTTACGCCACCGACGACAAGGTGTCTCCCTTGGCCAATGCCGCAGGCAGTGCAATTGCCAAAGCTGCAGCGATCAACCGCTTGGCGGTTGCCACCGGCGTGACGCAAGGCGAAACACAAATGCTGACGTTCGCTGGTACACCCACGCCAGGCAACATCACCGTGGGCGGTGTGAGCGTGACCTTGACCGCCTTGGACACCACCTCTGCCGCAGCAACGGCCAAAATTGCAGCGGCTTTGCAAGCCAGCCCTTTGTTTGCACAAGGCACAGGTCGCGTGGTGAACTATTCGCCCGGTAACTCAAACCTGTCCATCACCTACGCGCCCAGCGAAGGCAATATGCCCGACACGGTCATCCAAACCGGCCCCACCGGTTTGACCGGCCTGGTCGACACCACGGCTGAGAATTTCATTGCCTCAGCTGGCACGGGTGTGTTTGCGAAGGTCAATGAGAACGTCATGTCAGGCCGCGCCATGTCAGGCACGTCGGTGGTCAAAGGCACGGTGTTCATCAACGGATACGCCAGCGCCGACATCACCACCGTGCTGAACAATTCGCGTGAAACACGTGCCAATGTGGTTCGTGCCATCAACTTGATCAGCGATAAAACGGGTGTCAAAGCGATTGACACAGGTTCAGATGCCAAAGGCATCACCTTGAGCGCCGCCGATGGTCGCAACATTGAGGTGAGCTTTGACACATCGGCCAACGCCGACGACTTTGGTGCGCGCATTGGTGTGCGCCAGGGCGTGCAAGCCAGCACCATTTCTTTGGAATCGAAAATCCCAGCGCCTGTGGTGCTGACCTCCGACACCCTGGGGGACATCACCCGTGCAGGTTTGGTCGCGGGCAACTTCAGCAAAAACGAGGCAGTGACCAACACCAGCCCACGTCCTATCGTGGGCCCAAGTGTGGCTCAGGTAGAGAGCGTGACCTACTCGGGCACCGTGCCCACAGCAGGTGACACCTTTGCGTTGACCGTCAATGGCACCACCTTCACCTACACCGCTGTGGCAGGCTCTTTGACCGCACAAGCTGTGCGAGATGGTTTGGTCTCATTGGTCAACGCGAACACCACAGTGCCTGTGACCGCGATGGCGGGTCGTAACGCTGGCGAAATTTTGTTGACGTCAGACAGTCCAGGCACAGCTTTCACACTGACCAATTCAAAAAGCAACACCACCACCACCGTCAACGCCACCACAGTGCAGGCCAATGCCAAAGCCAACTTCAAGCCTTTGGGCATGGACGATTTGGTGATCAATGGCGTCAAAATTCCGCCTTCCACCAACGCGGGCGACACCGACTCCAACACCGTGGCCTCTAGCAGCGACCCCGCTTCAAGCGCGATCGCGATTGCAGCCGCCATCAACTCACAAACCGCCATCACAGGTGTGGTGGCCAAAGCCAACGGGGCGGAAGTCAAAGGCATCAACACCGACACCAGCCTGCCAATTTTGGCCTCGCCAACACTCCAGTCCTTGTTCATCAACGGCACAGAAGTGAAAGTGCAGTTTGTGCAAGACGAGCCCAAGCTGGATCGCTTGAACAAAGTGGCCGACGCCATCAACATGCGCGCTGGCGAACACGGCGTCACCGCGGTGGTCAACGGCGACGGCATCAGCCTCAAGTCGGATGGACGAAACATGTCTGTCTGGTTCGACTCGAACGTGAAAGATTTGTCTGCTGCCAACTTTGGTTTAGACCAAGGCGGCGCGGTGGCCCAGTCGTCACAAATCAGTTTTTCAGGCGCGACATTTGCCGCCACAGACACCGCATCGGTCACCATCAACGGCGTCAAGGTCACGTCGGCAGCTTCAGGCGCCGCAACGGCGGTTGCTTTGGCGGGTGCTTTGGAAACCTCTATCCGAGCAGCCATCACGTCGGGTGCCATCAAAAACGTCAGCGTGACGAACACCGCCGGTGTGTTGTCGATCACGTCGACCGTGCCTGGATCTGCGTTTGACATCGCAGGGGCTGCCACCAACAGTGCGACGACCAACTTGGCCATCAACGAAGTCACGGCCAACAGCTTTGGCAACAACCAAATCACCGGCGTGTTCAATGCGACCGCCAGCAGCAGCACCGCACGCACTGTGTATGGCACCGTGCGCATGGTGGCACAACCGCCACAGTTGCCGGGCTTGCCCAAACCCATCGGCGCACCGCCTTCGTCTGCGGACCAACTGTTGCAAGCCAATGCCAAGCCGTTCACGGTCAGCACCGGTGACGATGGTTTCGGCAACAACAGCAATTTCTCTGCGCTGGGTTTCAACGAGGGCAGCTACGGTGGCCGATCCAGCTCAGAGATGGACCCGCCACGGGTGGGTCGTTTGGCTTTTCAAGTTGGATCGAGTTCCAACCAGACGGTCACCATTGACCTGGCTGACTTTGGCAAGAACGGTCCGATCACGGGTGAAATCACCGGCGACGTGGACCAAAACATCGACCAACGCACCGTGCGCATCAACACACGTGAGGGGGCGACCGATGTCTTGACCAAGCTCGACTCGGCCATGGACAAGATCAACGCCACCCGTGCCACCATGGGTGCGGTGATGAACCGCTTGGACCATGTCATCAACAACTTGACCAACGTGTCCATGAACTTGTCGACATCACGCAGTGGCATTGAAGACGCTGACTACGCGTCTTCAAGCACCGAGCTGGCCAAGACGCAAATCATGCAACAGGCTGCCACGGCGGTGTTGGCTCAGGCCAACACCAGCCAGCAGACTGTGCTCAAGCTCTTGGGTGGTTGATGAGCAAGGGGCCTAACTGCTGGGCGTGTCGTCACCTCACCATCACGTGGGACGTGCGCCAGCCGTATGGCTGCAAGTTCATGGGTTTCAAATCCAAAGCGATTCCCTCGCTGGAGGTGCTGCGCAACGATGGGCGCTTTTGCGGCGCGTTTTCAGCCAAGCCTGCGCCTGACCCTGACAGCCGATCCAACGCGCCATCGACGGCGTCTGTCGGCAACCCGTCGAAGCGTCAAGATTCTGACTTTCAGAACCGATATATCCCGATCAATCTAATCACTTAGGTTTCATTTATCGCTGGCACGTCCTTTGCATAACAGTCTTACCTTTATTTCGGACTGTTCAAAGTGAATGCTTCTTCTGTCAACGTCATTCATGCCGTGTGGTTGGACCCCTTCAGTCCCATCGACGCGACGGATCGCGCCCAGCTGAGTACCGCCGGTATCAGTCTGGAAACCGTTTCTACCTTGGGTGACCTCACGCTGGCTTTGCGCCGCGCGCATGTGCTGGTCATTCGCCTGGGCGACAGCGCGGAGCTGCTGCAAGAAGTGCAGACCTTGGTGGCTCAGTTGGGCCACACCGTGCCGGTGCTGTGCCGCGTGGACCGCCGTCGCATGGAAGTCGCCGTCGACGCCATGCGCCTGGGTGCTTTGCACGTGTTGTCCGCCGATGAATGGGCACCTGCTGCCTGGCAACAAGCCGTCAAAGGTTTGAACGCGCCCGAACTCAAAACCAAGAGCTATGTGTTTGTCGACCCCACCAGCCAACACCTGTTGGCTTTGGCGCAACGCGTGGCGCAAACCGAAGTCACGGCCTTGTTGGTCGGCCCCACGGGCGCTGGCAAAGAAGTGTTGGCCCGTGTGTTGCATGAGTCGTCTCCGCGTGCCAGAGGCCCCTTTGTGGCCCTCAACTGCGCGGCTTTGCCCGAGCACTTGATCGAAGACATGTTGTTTGGCCACGAGAAGGGCGCTTTCACTGGCGCTTTGAAAGAACACAAAGGCTTGTTTGAACAAGCCCACGGCGGCACCATCTTTTTGGATGAAATTGGCGAAATGCCCATGCAGTTGCAAGCCAAGTTGCTGCGTGTGTTGCAAGAGAAAAAACTCAACCGTTTGGGTGGCGAAGCTGTCATCGACTTGGATGTGCGCGTCATTGCAGCCACCAACAAAGACTTGAAACTGGCCATTGAGCAACGCGAATTCCGCGAAGACCTGTATTTCCGCATCAGCACTTTCCGCTTGCGCATTCAACCCTTGAAGGAACGACAAGGCGACATCATGCCCTTGGTCATGCAGTCTCTGGCGCGCCACGGCAAGAGTGGCTTGCCTTTCACCGTGACTGCCGAAGCCCAAGCGCTGCTGCAGAGCTATCCCTGGCCTGGCAACGTGCGTGAACTCGAAAACGTGGTGCAACGCGCGGTGGTGTTGTGTACCGGACGCACCGTCAGCCCTGCACATTTGATGTTTGATGACGCCATGACGGACCGCCAAGTGTCGATGTCAGACTTTGAGGTGACCGCACCCCAAGTGGCGGTGAGTCGTGAGATGACGGGTGATTTTTCTCCCATCGCGGTTCGCCCTGTGGATGAACCTCTGAGGCCCATCAATTTGGAACACGCGGTGAAAACCAGCGAACACCAAGTGATCATGGCTGCGATTCAAAGCACCGACAGCCGCATGGAAGCCGCTGCCAAGCTGGGCATCAGCCCCCGCACCCTGCGCTACAAACTCGCGCAATTGCGTGACCGTGGCATGCATGAAGGAGTCTCCGCATGATTGATCGCATCTCCAATGCCAACATCCAGTCGATGATGGAAACACTGCGTGCTTACCAGGCGCAGTCCACCAACAACACCTCGGCCACGCCCGAGACGGCCACCACCAAGGTGGGACAGCCCACATTTTTTGACTCGGTCAAAAACGCACTCGACAAAGTCAACCAAGCTGACGTCAAGGCCGATGCGATGGCCGAAGCCTACGACCGTGGCGAAGAGGTGCCCCTCACCGAAGTGGTGTTGAGCATGCAGAAATCGTCGCTGGCTTTTGAAGCCACCTTGCAAGTACGCAACAAAGTGATGAAAGCGTACGAAGAAATCATGAACATGCCGGTGTGATGCTGAACTGAGAGACTGATATGGCCACAGATACCTTGAATATGAACGCGATGGGCTTGCCCTCAGCCCCCAACGCAGACAACGCTGCCGCCGGCAAAGCGGGCAACTCGCCTGTCACCACCAACAACCGCATGCCTGCTTGGTTGAACCAAAAAGAAGGCCCGGGTGCCATGGTGGTGGACATCTTGCGTCAGCCCACGGTGCGCAAAACACTGCCTTTCATTGTGGTGTTCATGCTGCTGGTGTCGGTGGCGGTGTTTTTCACCTCGCTCAAGCCCACGCCCTACCGTCCCTTGGTGTTGATGCTCAACGACGCAGACAAGCAATTGGCCATCGAAGCGCTGAAGGCCGGTGAATTCAAACCCGAAGTGGATGCCAACACCGGCCAATTGACGGTGCCCACGGCGCGCTACCAAGAGGCCCGCATGTTGCTGGCCTCCAAAGGTTTGCCACGCACCGAAACCACGGGCATGGACAACCTCAAAGACATGCCCGCCATGACCACCAGCCAGTTCATGGAGCAGGTGCGCTACAACAACGCGATGGAGCAAGAGCTGGCACGCAGCATTGTGCAAATCGGTGGCATCAAGGCTGCCCGCGTGCATTTGGCCGCGCCCAAGCAAAGCGTGTTTGTGCGTGACCGCGCGCCGACCAAGGCATCGGTGATCATCACCCGTGCGCCAGGGCGCACGGTGTCGTCGGCCAACGTGCAAGCCATCATCCAATTGGTGGCGTCGAGCGTGCCTTACCTTGCGCCTGAAAACGTGTCGGTGGTGGACAACTTTGGCAGCTTGATGAATGAAATGTTGGTCGAGCAGCCATTGGGCTTGACCTCCGCCCAGCTGATGCAAAAGCAACAGATGGAAGACCTGTACCGCACACGTTTGATCCAGTTGTTGGCGCCTATCGTGGGCGAGTCCAACGTGAGCGCACAGATCAGCATGTCGCTCGACTTCACTCAAACCGAAGTGACGGTGGAAGACTTTGATGGCCAGGACAAAGGCCCCAAGACCCGTTCAGAATTGTTTGTGGAAGACCGCAACACCTTCCGTGATGCGATTGGCATTCCCGGCTCATTGTCGAACACGCCACCGAGCCCCACCAACCCGCAAGCCACCACCCAAACCAACGCCGACCCTACCAAGGGCGTGAGCGAAAAAGGCGTGCAAGTGACAGCACGCAGCACCAAAAATTACGAATTGGACCGCTCGGTGCGTCACACCAAAAACGCCATGGGCAACATCTCCAAAATTGGTGTGGGTGTGCTGATCAACGAGCGCCCGATTCCTGCGGGCATGAAGGTGGAAAAACCCGCCGATGGCTCACCTGCGCCGACCTCTATTCCTTACACCCCCGAAGAGCTGGAGCGTTTGAACCAATTGGTCAAAGGTGCGGTGGGCTTCAACGAAGCGCGTGGTGACATGGTCACCGTGGTGGCTACCAAGTTTGAGCCGGTGGTCGACCCGACCGTTGTGCCTTGGTATCTGGACGAGAACTACCAGGTGCTGGTCAATGCGGGTGTGATTGGTGGCCTGTTCTTGCTGTTGTTGTTGACCGTGATTCGTCCGATGGTGCGTCGCATGGTGCGCCCCGAGATTGATCCCGCCGCCATTGCTGCCGCGGCTGCTGAAGCGGCCAATGCGGAGGCGCGATTGGCCATTGAAGTGGCCACGGCAGAGTCTGCGGCCGCACAGGCTACGGCCAAAGCGGCCAAAGAAGCCCACGAAGCCGAAATGGCCCGCATGGCCGAAGAAGCCGCCAAAGCCGCCGCCGAGGCCGCACGTGTGGCCGAAGAAGCCCGTCTGGCCGCCGAGGCCAAGGCTGTCGCCGAAGCCGCTGCCCGCGATGCCATGGCCGCCGAGCTGGCCGAGCGCAACGCACAACATGCCGCAGGCGTGCAGCAGGCCGCCGATGACGCTGCCTCTGACATTGAAATTGAAGAAGGTGAAACGCTGGAAGAGGTCAAAGCCCGCATGGCGAGCTTGAAGCCCAAGAAACAGTCGATCTCGGCTGACTTGCTCAACACCGCCAATTCGTATGATGACAAAGTGGCGTTGATTCGCATGATCGTGGCCGAAGATTCCACCCGCGTGGCCGGTGTGCTCAAGGGCTTGATCAGCCCATCCGCCTAACCCGCGCCGAACGACAGAGATTGAGGACTAGACCATGGCTGATAACGACAATGGCATTGTGATGACCGAGGCGCTGCGCACCGAACTGGCAGCCATCACCTCCACACAACGTGCCGCAGTGCTGATGCTGCTCTTGGGTGAAGACCAAGCCGCAGACATCATCAAATTTTTGAACCCCAAAGAGGTACAAGCCTTGGGCGCGGCCATGGTGTCTGTGGCCGACTTTTCGCAAGAAGCCGTCAACGTGGTGTTGGACGAATTTGTCGAACATCTGAAGAAACAATCTACCCTGAGCATGGGCAACACCGACTATGTGGAAAAGGTGATGCGTCGTGCCTTGGGCGACGACAAAGCTGCTTCTGTGTTGGGCCGCATCATGCCGGGTCAAGGCACCAAGGGCCTGGATATCCTGACCTGGATGGACGCGCGCGGTATTGCCGACATGATCAAGTCCGAGCATCCCCAAGTGGTGGCCATCATCATGTCCTTGCTCGAACCTGAAGTGGCGGCTGACGTGATGATTTATCTGGACCCTTCGATCCGCCCTGAGGTGATTCAACGCATTGCCAGCTTGGACACTGTGCAGCCCTCGGCTATGGCCGAGTTGGAAGCGATCATGAAGCAGCAGTTCTCCAAGAGTGCGTCGGCTCAGTCGTCGAGCTTTGGGGGCGTGCAAGCGGCCGCCAAGATCATGAACTTGACCAAGACCGAGTTGGAGTCAAGCATCATGAACGGCTTGAACGAAATTGATCCTGACATCATGCTCAAGATCCAAGACAACATGTTCACCTTCGAAAACCTCACCAGCGTGGACAACAAAGGCATTCAGGTGCTCATGCGTGCGGTGGAGCCAGACTTGTTGATGATGGCCCTCAAAGGTGCCAGCCCAGCCTGCCAAGACCGTTTCTACGACAACATGTCCGAACGTGCCCGTGGCATGTTCCGCGACGACATGGAAGCCAAGGGCCCGCAACGCATGTCCGACGTGGAAGCGGCGCAAAAGAACATCATGCGCATGGCGCGCAAGCTGTCCGATTCGGGCGAACTGATCCTCGGGGGCGCGGACTTTGTTTAACCAACCGCGTCCTTTGCGGCCGGCCAAGCCTTGGCAGTCCACCAGCTATTTGCGGTCTACCCGCGAAGAGCAGCCGTTCAGTGCAGCACGGTGGACTGACGCTGAGCCGCAAGCATTTGCCGACACGGGCATGCCGCCACGCCGCACCGATTTTGCGGTGGACAGCTACGAGCCGATGACGGAGCCACTCTCCGCACAGGCCAAGAAGGCCCTGGCCTTGCTCGATGCCGAGCACAGCCATGAGGCCTTTGCACAAGAAAAAAATGCCTCTGAAGATGGCTCCTCCACCAACGCGCATTTGCCGTTTGTGCTGGATGTCTACACAAGTCGTTCCGACAAGACGAGACACGTGGCCAAGCCACAGCCTGTGGTGGCCCCCTTTGTGGCTGACGATCTGTCGCCACACACTGCGGTCAACCTGGCCGAGGTGGTGCCTGCTGAGACAGCTGAAACCGTTGACGAACCTGCACCAGACACCGACCAAGAAGACCATGCCATGGCTGAGTCCCAGGCAACGCCTGTGCTTGAACTGGATGGCGAGCCTGCGGATGCCCCGTCAGAGATCGCCACAGAAGCAGTGACAGACATTCAAGAGCAAGTGGCGACACAAGCTGCCGCAGACGTGGTGGCACAAGGCGAGTCCACAGCGCTTGAACTGCCAACACAAGATGAGCCCACCCACGAGGTTGAGGCAGATGTGCAGACTGAGCTCGCAGAGCCTGAGGCTGCGCCGGTTGAGCCCGAGCCTGAACCGGAACCGGAACCGGTTCAACCTGGCATTGCCCCTGAAGAAGTGGCGCAACGCGAAGCCGACCACTTTGCCCAAGGCATGAAACAAGGGTTGGCCCAGGGCATGGCGCTGGGGGAACAACAAGCCCGTCAGGCCATGGCCGACGATGTGGCCGCCCAATGCGCACTGTTGGCGCAGGTGACACAAGGCTTGCAAACCTTGATGGCCGATTCGACACAATTTTTTGAACCTCTCAAACGACTGAGCCTGCACCTGGCCGAGCAGTTGGTATTGGGCGAGTTGCGCATGTCCAGCGCAGCCATTGAGCGCTTGGTGCAGCACTGTCTGGATGAAGTCAGCCACCCGCTGCAAGAGGGTGTGGTGGTGGAACTCAACCCCGACGACAAGAAAAGTCTGCAAGCCCAAGGTGGCGAATTTTTGCAAGGCCTGCGCCTTGAAGCCAGCCCCGAGCTCCAACCCGGCAGCGTGCGTGTGTTTGCCAATGACATGGTGGTGGAAGACTTGATCGAACACCGCTTGCAAGCCTTGGCAAAGAACCTGCTGCTGGATGTGCCGAGCTGGGAAAAACAATCGGCCCTGGTCCCACCAGCGCCTTCGACAGACCATACGGAGCACGACGATGATCTTGCCTGACGTCCTCAACACCATGCTGATGGGTTTGATTTTCATGGTGATCTTGGTCACTGTGGTTCGCCCGTTGCTGCTCAACGTGGTCGGCAATCCGGTCTTCAGCGATGCCGAGCAACAACAAATGCTCGATGTCGTGCATCAAGAATTGGCGCGTGTGGCGTATGAGGAAGAGACCAAACGTGCTCACCAAATTCGCTACCAACAACTGTTGATCGAATTGCCACCTCGCTTGCAGCCCAAGCCTGTGGTGCAAGCCGAGCCAGAACCCGAAGAGCCCGCCGACCCAGCAGCAGACAGCAGCGTGGTCGATGCCACGGAACAGGGCGATGGGACGACAGAGGCTGTCGCAGACAGCGTGCCTGCCGTTGACGCCCATGGTCAGCCAGTGGCCAGCGATGCAGCGCAAACCGACGCGGCGCAGGCTGGCCGTGCCGACGCAGCAGCGCCCGAAGAGGCGCTGGCCGAAGGTGAAATTGAAATTCGCGAAGGTGAAACCTTGGCCGAAATCAAAGAGCGCATGAAGCGCGAACAAAAGAATGCCAAGAAGCCGGTGATTCCGCCCGAACTGCTCAACAATGCCAAGAGCTACGAAGACAAAGTGGGTGTGGTGCGCATGGTGGTGCACCAAGACCAAAGCCGTGTGGCGGCTGTCATTCGCGGCATGATTGAAACCAAATAAATTCGTCCATGCTTGATTTTTCCCAGGAAGTTCAGCGCAGCTTGCCCAAACTGCGCGTGCCCACGCCACGCACCAGTGGCACCTTGGTGCGCCTGGTGGGCTTGACGCTGGAGACGCGCGGCATCATGGCCCCTCTGGGGGCGTGCTGCGAGGTGTTGGGCCAAAACGGCCACCGCGTGGAAGCCGAGGTGGTGGGCTTCAACGACAAAACGCTCTACCTCATGCCCTTCACCGATCCGGTGGGCGTGGGCCCGGGCGATAGGGTGCGTGTCATAAGCAACTCGGCGCTGGTGCGTCTGGGCGATGGTTTGCTGGGGCGCGTGGTCGATGGCCGCGGACAACCCCTGGATGGCCGCCCCTTGCCCGAGCTGCCCGATGAATTGAGCCTGTTGGGCCGCCCTTTGAACCCGATGGAGCGTGGGCCCATCGACACCATCTTGGACGTGGGCGTGAAAGCCATCAACAGCGTGTTGACGATTGGCCGCGGACAACGCATTGGCTTGGTGGCTGGCTCTGGCGTGGGCAAGAGCGTGCTGTTGGGCATGCTGACGCGCTTCACCAAGGCTGATGTGGTGGTGATTGGTTTGATTGGCGAACGTGGCCGTGAAGTGCAAGCCTTCATTGCGGAGTCGCTGGGGGCCGAAGGCCTGGCCAAGTCGGTGGTGATTGCCGCCCCTGCCAACGTGTCGCCCGTGCTGCGCCTCAAAGCCACCCACATGACCCATGTGGTGGCTGAGTATTTTCGCGACCAAGGCAAAAACGTGTTGATGCTGTGCGACAGCTTGACCCGTGTGGCCCATGCCCAGCGTGAAATTGGCTTGGCCATTGGCGAGCCGCCCACGGCTAAGGGCTATCCGCCGTCGGTGTTTGCTTTGTTGCCCAATTTGATTGAACGCGGTGGTGTGGGCCGTCATGGCCACGGCTCCATCACCTCCATCTACACGGTGCTGGCTGAGGGCGACGATGCCTCAGACCCCATTGTTGACATTGCCCGTGCTTCGCTCGACGGCCAGGTCATGTTGTCGCGCCGCTTAGCGGACCAGGCGCATTACCCTGCGATTGACCTGAATGGTTCGATTTCGCGTGTGATGCAAACCTTGGTGGAGCCAGATGATCTGCGCCAAGCCAACAAGTTCCGTCGCCTGTGGTCGGTGTACCAGCAAAACGCGGACCTGGTGCAGGTGGGCGCGTACGAGGCCGGCACCAACGCTGAGCTGGACGAGGCCATTCGCTTGCGCGACTCGATGGTGATGTTCTTGCGCCAAGACATGCACCTGGGTGAAGACTACGACGTCACCCGCAACCAATTGCGTCATCTGCTGTCATGAAGCCGCGCGCCGCATGGCCCGTGTTGGCCAAAAAAGCCAAAGAAAAATGCGACGAGGCCCATGCCGAAGTCAGCAAGGCACGCCAGCGTGTGGTCCATTTGCAGCAAAGCCGTGAACGCATGGCCATGCTGTATGAAGACTATGTGCGGCGCTCGCAAGAGGCTGAAAAAAAACTCCACAGCATGGCCGAGACCTTGAACTTTCGCGGCTTCATGCAGCAACTGCAAGCGCTGATCGCGCGGGTGGATGAGGACTTGCTCAAAGCCCAGCAGAACCTGGCACAGACGCAACTGGCTTTACGCGCTGCGGAGCACAAGCGCATCCAGATGGAGACATTGCTGGAGCAAGACCTCAAAGCCGTGCGCGACCATGCCAGAAAACGCGAACAGCGCGAGATGGATGCTGCCGGCGTGATGCTCTACAACCTCAAGGCTTGACATTCTTGACCAGCTTGTAGAGATCAGGCAAATCATTGCAAATGGTTTGCCACACCATTTCAAAATCCACTTTGTCGTAACCATGCGATAGACGATTGCGCATGGCATACATGACTTGCCATGGAATTTCTTCATTTGCTGCGGCAAATGAGGGATCAACCCGTTGGATGTTGTTGGCGGCTTCGCCAATGATCTCGATGTTGCGAATCACCGCATCCTGAATCAACTCACTATTGAGAAACCCAAGTTCGTCAATGTCAGCCGTGTGGCGCTCAATGCGCTCAATGGCAGCAAGAATGTGGCCCAAGTAGTCAGGCGCTCGCAATGCTTTCTTCATACAGGGGCCGCTTCGGCCAATACAAAGTTGCGGAATTTGTCAGGCAAGGACTTGGGGGTCAGTACATCGACAGGAACGCCCAAGAGCTTTTCTAGTTCAACTTGAATCTTGGCGATATCCATCAAACTGGTGTTTGGTGTTGGGTCAATCAAGAGGTCTAAGTCACTGCCTTCGTGGTCATCGCCATGGAGCACTGAACCGAAAACACGCGCATTGCGGGCACGATGACGTTCAACCACAGTGCGAATAGCAGCACGGTTTGTTTGCAGGGCAAGAGATGGCTTCATGAGTGTTCCTACATTGAAATCCAATTTAATCGTAACTTAGTTTGCACCTGCAACCCAGCCCGCTTGCAGCCAATGGCAGTAGCGGTCTTTGAAGGCCCAGGGCATCAGCGTGGTGGCTGTGCCTGGTGGAAACACCTGGGCCGTGAGATGGTCCACCCAGACCTCTTGGGCTCCAACCTCGCGCAGCAGGGCTTGGGTGTGCTGGCTGTTGATGTGGCTGTTGTCCAAGCCTGCGCGTGTCAACGACGCGATGCGACTCATCCACAGCCTGTTGTCCTGGGTCGGACCGGAATACAGGTCATGCACGCTGCCCCAGTGACGCCCTTGCAAGGTGTCTTTCAACGACGCCAGGTCTTGTTCTGCCCGCACCTCGTCGCGCACACGAAAGCGGTGCTGGCCCAGCATGTTGTCAAACCACACGCAGGCTTGGGGGTGACGTTGCAGCACATCGCGCAGATGGAGCAACGCGTCTTCGCGGTGGTGTTGCAGGGTGATGCCCTGCGCGCGCAGCGTCTTGCCGTGGCGCCAGTCAAACAAACGGGCTGCCAGAGGGTCGATGTCGTAAGCGTCGATGCGTTTGAAACGCAGCAGCCAGCTCGGCGGCATCATCCAGCCCGCGCTGGCACCAATCAACAGCAAATGGCCTGACCCTGGCGTGACGTGGTTCAAAAAATCTTCAAGCTGTGCGACGGTGGCTTGCCATTGCGAACGTGTGTAGCAGGCGTGCACATGCCAGTTCAGTCCACCGGTGCCACCGGCATGCCAGAGGTCGCGCACAAAGCCCATGTGGGGTCAGCCCTCAGCAGACCAGGCGCATGATTTTGTGAATCGGGGTGTCGGGTGGCACTGGCTCAAACGGACCGATGACGCCTTCGCTGGAAAGCGTCTCGCCACTCAAGCGCACGCCCGAGTGGTACGAGAGCGACAGGGTGCGCACGGTCTCGGCTTTGCAGTCGAACTCCATTTGCATGCGGGTTGACTTGAAGGTTTTGCCATTGTGTTGGTTGACCTTGGGCGTGCGGTAGTCCAGCGCCGTCCAGACCTTGCGGTGGTCGCCTGATTTCACCTGGGTGTCGAGATCGACGTAGAACGTGCCGATGTCAAACAGCCCAACCGCCGTCCAATTGGCGGCGTGCAGGGTTTGGCTGGCAAGCAAGCTGGCGGCAAGAAGAAGGGCGTGGCGCTTTTTCATGAAAGAACTATACCGCCCACCTCTGGGTGTCGGACGGGTTGGCACAACCATTGCAATACCTTGTGCATAGGCACTTCAAGTGTCAAAAAACCGTCACGTCGCCAAGGAAGTCACCATGCAAAGTTTCAATTGGACCCAGTTCATCGCCAGCACGCTCAGCGTGTTGCTGCTGCTGTTGGGCGCGTGGTGGTGGGTCAAGCGCAATAAGAACCTAGGAGCCATGGGCCACGCGGACCGCCGCATCCAGGTGTTGGAGGCCTTGCCCTTGAGCTTGAAGCACAAGATGGTGTTGATTCAGGTCGATGGGCAACTGGTGCTGGCCAGCGTCAGCCCTGGTGAAGTCAAAACCCTGCACGCATGGACACAAGGAGCTGACCATGTGGCATAAGCCTATCGTTCGCAAGATCTTGTATGTGATCTTGGCACTTCTTTTATTGGCTTTGCTCATGTTGCCCACCTTGGGTCATGCGCAAGGTATTCCCTTGGTCAATGTCAGCGGTGGCAAAGCCGGTCAGCAATACAGCATGAGTTTGCAGTTGCTGGGCTTGATGACAACGCTCACGCTGTTGCCCTCGATGCTGCTGATGATGACCTCGTTTGTGCGCATCATCATCGTGTTGTCTATCTTGCGCCAGGCGCTGGGCACGGCACAAACACCGCCCAACACCGTGCTGGTGGGACTGGCTTTGTTTTTGACGTTCTTCATCATGTCGCCCGTGTTTGAGCAGGTCTACAAAGAGGCCGTCGGTCCTTACATGAACAGCAACCTCGATTTCGACAAAGCTTTGATCAAGGCCGAAGTGCCGGTGCGTGACTTCATGATGAAGCAGACCCGTGAAGACGATATTGCCATGTTCATGCAAATCTCTAACCGCCGTGAGTTGGAAAGCTCTGAACAAGTGCCTTTCACCACCTTGATGCCAGCGTTCATCACGTCGGAAATCAAGAGCGCCTTCACCATTGGATTTTTGATTTACATCCCGTTTGTGGTGATCGATTTGATTGTGGCCAGCGTGTTGATGTCCATGGGCATGATGATGCTGTCGCCCATGATCATTTCGATGCCCATCAAGCTGATGCTGTTTGTGTTGATTGACGGTTGGACGCTGTTGATGGCGTCACTCGCCAACAGCTTTGTGTTTTAAGGAGTAGACCCATGGACAGTGCAGCCGTTGTTGATTTGGCCCGTCAGGCGTTGTGGATGACCATGATCATCTCGGGCCCTCTGCTGGGCGTGGGTTTGATCGTGGGTTTGGTGGTGGGTATTTTTCAAGCCGCGACGTCGATCAACGAGCAGACCCTGAGCTTCATTCCTAAGATTTTGGCGGTCGGCCTGACCATGTCAGTGGCCGGGGGCTGGATGATCAACACCATGGTGGACTACACCAAGGGCATCTTCACCCGCATTCCCAGTTTGTTCATGTAAGTCACCATGAACCTCGCGCTCATCGACATCCTCGATAAATTTTTGGTCGTCATTTGGCCGATGTTGCGCTTGTCTGCGTTTTTAGCGTTCACTTCTATTTTTTCGATCCGTGCGGTCAACATGCGCATTCGCATTTTGTTGGCCTTCTCGATGGCCTTTGTGGTCACACAGCAAATTGACATTCCGCGCATCGACCCCCTCACGGCTGAAGGCCTGATGGAGATTTCACGCCAAATTCTGATTGGCCTGACCATGGGCCTGGTGTTTCAAGTGGCATCTGCGGCTCTGGTGGTGGCGGGGCAGGCGGCTTCGGCTTCCATGGGCTTGACCATTGCCAACATGATTGACCCCAACATGGGCAACGTGCCGGTGCTGTCGGCGTTTTTCAACATCATGGGTACCTTGATTTTTTTGGGCATGGGCGGTCACTTGATTGTGTTTGGCCTGGTGCTCGAGTCGTTCAAGCTGTTGCCGATTGGCCAGGAGTTCTTCAGCCAAGACATGCTGGGCAAGATGATTCATTGGAGCGCCATGATGTTTTTGGGCGCGCTGTTGATTGCCTTGCCCGTGATGATGACGCTGCTGTTCATCAACGTCGGCTTGGGCTTTGTGGCCCGTGCGGCTCCGAGTTTGAATATTTTCACGGTCGGTTTTCCGGCCCTGATCTTGACCGGTTTTGTGATTCTCATCATGTCGATGGGCAACAACGTGGCGCGCATCCAGTGGATCTGGGCGCAGTCGTTTCTGATGCTTCGCTCTTATTTAGGGGAATGACATGGCAGAAGAAAGCGGCCAAGACAAAACCGAAGAACCTACCGCGCAGCGGCTGAGCAAGGCCCGTGAAGACGGACAAATTGCGCGGTCGCAAGAACTGCCGCCTGCCGCCATGATGGTGGTGGCCACCTTGTTCTTCACCATGATGGGACAGTACCTGTTTACCAAAATGGGGGGCTTGTTCAAAAGCCAGTTGAACTTTGACCCACGCACACTCGACAAGGCTGAGTTGCTGCCTGCGGTGTTTGGCAACGCGATGGTGGATGGGTTTTTGATTGTGCTGCCGCTGATGGCCGTGCTGTATGTGATTGCCGTGTTGTCCACCACGCTGGCCGGCGGCTTTATCTTTTCACCGCACTTGGCCTTGCCCAAGTTCAGCAAGCTCAACCCGATGTCGGGTTTGGCGCGCATGTTTGGCATGGACGCGCTGATCAACTTGGGCAAAGCGGTGGCCAAATTTTTGGTGGTGGGTGCCATCTTGTTGATGTCCATCATGAACAACCTCAACGACTTGACCAACATTTCCCAAATGGATTTGGGGGAGGCCATCAAGGTGTCGGGCACGATCATCGTGGATGCTTGTTTCTGGCTGAGTTTGGGTTTGGTGCTGGTTGCGTTGGTGGATGTGCCTTTGCAGCGTCACCAGCTCAACAAAAAACTCAAGATGACCAAACAAGAGGTGCGCGACGAAATGAAGAACTCAGAGGGTAGCCCTGAGGTCAAAGGTCAAATTCGTCGTCGCCAGCGCGAAATCTTGGAAAACAAAATGATGGGCAAGGTGAAAGACGCGGACGTGGTCATCACCAACCCAACCCACTTTGCGGTGGCTTTGTCGTATGACCCCACCGGAGACGGTGCACCGCTCTTGGTGGCCAAAGGTGAAGACGGTTTGGCAGCCCGTATTCGTGAAGAAGCACAGGCGCATGGTGTGTATCTTTTTGAGGCGCCTTTGTTGGCCCGCGCCTTATACTTCACGACGAAGTTAGACCACCCCATTCCAGAGGCTCTGTACCACGCGGTTGCGCAGGTCATTGCTTATGTGTTCAGTTTGAACCAGTCGTATGGACGAGGACATGAGGTGGTCAAGCCCACGCCGTCCATCCCCGATGAGATGAAGTTCGATGCCAACGGCGTCTTGATGAACACATAAGACCCGAGTTGCCCGCATGACTGACATTTACCAAAGCCCCGGTGACCGGTTGCGTTTTGAAATTCTCCTGAAGTCCTTGACCGAAGGAAGTCTCAATTTGGCGGTGTTGAGCGATCACGACCAAGTGCTCGACTTCTACGGCAAATTGTTCGACGAACGCTTGCGTGCGCAAGGTGAAACCCACATCGAATTTTGTGCTTCCACCAATTCAGAACAATTGGTCAAAAAGTTCAATGAAATCTTGTCGGAGCTCACACTCAACCAAGCCTTGGAAAAAGACAAGAAGCATGCGCCACGGCGCTACCTGGTGTTTCGCGACTCCATCTTGATGCAAGACTTCGAGTTGCAGTTGTTGGCCCGTTTGGTCAATGGTTTTCCGGCAGGCAATATCAGTGTCATTTTGTTGCTCAACCGCAGCGCCAACTACCGCAGCAAGTTGGAGGCGTTTGGCAAAAACCTGTTGCAATGGGAAGTTGAGACCCAAGCAGGGCAAGCCAAGAAGCCATTGGAAAACTGGGTGGCTGAGCCCCCCAAACCCACATGGCGTGTGCCCGGTGCTGACAAACCAAAACAAGAACCCGTGTTGTTGCCCGAGTCACAAGCTGTGACGCCGGCTGCGCCTGCGGTGTCGGCAGCGGCCTTGTCACCGCAGAACTTGCCCGAACTCTCGCGTGAGCCCACGCTGTTGGCCGAGGTGGTGCCGCCTCAAGCGCCCGAGCCTGCGCTGGTGTTCGAGCGACCTGCCCGCAAAACGCCTTGGGGCCTGATTACCTTGGCGGTGTTGTTGTCGATCGCGGCCTATGGCTACATGTACCGTGATGCGTTGCTCGACGAAGTTGAGTTGATGAAGAAATACCTGCTGCGCGGCACACCCGCTGTGGCCACGCCCGCAGAAGATGCGGCCAGTGCCGCTGCTTTGTCTGCCCAAGCATTGGCTTCTGCCGAGGCTTTACAGGCCGCCGCTTCTGCAGCATCTGCGGCAGAACCCGTCGCGTCAACCGCCAGTGCAGCGGTGGGCCCTGTGGTGGCCGCTGAGCCAGCAGCGTCAGCGCCAGCGCCTGCGCCTGCGGTGGTCGCGTCCTCTGCGCTGGCAAGCGCCAAGCCGTTGGACAAGGCCAGCGACAAACCAGCCGAAAAAGCCGTCGCCGCCAAGCCGAGCGAGCCCAACGCATTGAGCGAGGCGACAGATGAAGAATGGCTCAAGCAATTACCACCCAACAGCTGGGTGGTTCAGCTGGCGGCGTTTGACACCGAGAAAGAAGTGGTGGCATTCAAACGTAGCCATAAGTTGTATGCCAGCGCCCGCATCATGACACCACGTAAAAAAGGTGGCAACAAACGCTACTTTATTTTGGTGTCTGGCCCTTTTGCCAGCAAATCTGAAGCCGATGCTTATATGCAGTCCAGCCCGCTGCTGGGCAAAGCATGGCTGCGTGGCAGCCAGTCTTTGAAAACTCAGTTCGAGTGATTCAGAGCGTTCAGGTGAAGGAATGTTGATGAGTACGTCAGAAGAAGCCCAGTTGATTCGTCCAGACCAAGACGACACCCCTATCGTCGTGAAGGACGAGGGTGCGACCTTTGTGCGGTCCGCGCCAGAGAGCTTGCCGCACATCACCGTGCCTGATTTGGCGCCAGACGCCGCAGGCATGTCTGCCGAAGCCTTGGCACAAGTCCCCACGCTGACCGAGCAGGTGAAGGCTTCTGAACCTGTGCTGACCGAGCCCGAGTTGCCAGCGCAAGAAGTGATGCAAGTAGAGGTGTCACACCAAGAGTCCATGCCTGGCGCAGACCTTCCTCCGATGTCCATGACTTTGCCTCAAGGTCTGCCCAGTCATGTCGAATCATGGTTGCAGCAATGCCAAAGCCGGATCAACCAGCTCACAAACGAAATTCACAAACTCAACGATCGACTCGATCAAATTGACCACAAACCAAAGGCGTGAAGATGGCGGATCCGCAACAAACCAACGACAAAGCGCAGGCGCCTACCCTTGATGTGGATCTGACCGCCCAGCGCCTGACTGAGTTGGCCAATTCGTCACTCGACAGCAACGAGATGGCGCGCCAGATCGAAGAGTTGACTTCGGTGGTGCTGGATTCAGCCGAAGTGTCGACACGCTCGGCCACCATTGCAGCCGATGTCAGTTCCAGCATGCGCGATGTGGTGGACAAGATTCAAGAAAACAACCGCCGCAATGTGCTGCACTCGCGCATCATGTTGGGTTCGTTCGTGGCCTGTTTGTTGATTGCGATGGGCATCTTTTTCGCCATCACCATCAAGATGACCAAATCGATCAAAGAGCTCGACACCATGCTGTATGCCATGGCCAAGCGTGTGATTGAGGTCGATGCGAGCATCAGTTCCATCAGCAAGACCAACGCCGATTTTTCAGAGATCACCGAAAAGCAAGAAGAGATTGTGACCACCCAGACACGGGTGGCCAGTCGTTTGGAAGAGCTTGGCCGTGCCATTTCGTCCATGCCCAACAACGTGGCTGACCAGGGCAACAAAGTCAACGACCCCAAATTCCAAAGCATGCAAAAACAGTTGCAAGGCCTGGAGTCCAAACTGGTGGCCTTGGATGGCAAGTTGCAGCTGTTTGCGCAAGCCGCCTCATCGGCCAAATCAGCGCCCGCTGCGCCAGCGGCCAATACCCAAGCCATCTTGAGCGAGCTTCAAAAACTCAAGCAAGACATCACCTTGGCCAACCAAGCCCAAGACAAAGCACAAATGAGCGTGGCCAAGGCGGCTGTGGCTGCGGCTGCGGCTGCGACGGCGGCAGAAAAAGCCGCAGAAAAAGCGGCGGCCTCTGAAAAAGCAGCCGGTGCAGAACGCATGGCTTCGCAAAAGGCAGCGGCTGAAAGAGCCGTGGCGATGCGCATGGGTCAAGAGAAGTCTGCCGAGCAATTGGCCGCAGAAAAACAGGCGGCTGAACGTGCTGCGGCAGCACGCGCCGCCGCACAAAAAGCAGCGGCAGATCGTGCAGCAGTTGACAAGGCCCTGGCCGATAAAGCCGCCGCCGCGGCAGCCAGTGCAGAAAAGGCCGCCGCTGCTGCTGCCGCAGCGGCAGAGAAGGCCCGTGCTGCGGCAGTGCCAGCAGCACCGGTTGTCAAAGACAACGCGATCCGCTACCCGCGTGTGCCAGCTTCAGGCGCGCAATAAATTGAAATGGTGGGCGCTGGCCATGGGCCAGTCGCGGTAGACATCGGGCAAGTGGCTGACGTCGGCTTGCAGCAAGGCACCGGGTGCCACGTTGTCCACCAACTCTGAGAGATGTTGGGTGTGTGTCTCGGTGACACGACGCATGATGTGTTTGGTCGACAAGTCGCTGGGCTTGTGCAGTCCGGCAGACTGCATCATTTCTTGCAAAGCTTCCAGTGTGTGTTTGTGAAAGTTGTGCACGCGTTCCGCTTTGCTGGGCACGACCAGCGCCATTTGTCGCTTCGGGTCTTGTGTGGTGACGCCGGTCGGGCAGTTGCCCGTGTGGCAGGTTTGCGCCTGAATGCAGCCCAGGGCAAACATGAAACCACGCGCGCTGTTGCACCAGTCTGCGCCCAGTGCCAAAGCACGCGCCATGTCAAACGCACTGACGATCTTGCCACTGGCGCCCACGCGGATGTGCTCACGCAAGCCCGCGCCGACCAAGGTGTTGTGCACCAAACGCAAGCCTTCTTGCAGTGGCATGCCCATGTGGTCAGAAAACTCCAGCGGCGCCGCGCCTGTGCCGCCTTCGGCGCCATCGACCACCACAAAGTCGGGTTGGATGCCGCTTTCTTGCATGGCTTTGACCATGCCAAACCACTCCCAGGGATGGCCGATGCACAGCTTGATCCCCACGGGTTTGCCTTCGCTGAGGGTGCGCAGTTGTTGCACAAACTGCATCAACTCCAGCGGCGTTGAAAAGCTGCTGTGGGCCGAGGGCGACACACAGTCTTCACCCACTTTGACGCCTCGTGCTTCGGCAATCTCTTCGGTGACTTTGGGGCCTGGCAGCACCCCACCGTGCCCGGGTTTGGCGCCTTGGCTGAGCTTGATCTCTACCATCTTGACTTGGGGTGAACGTACGTTCTCGACAAAGTGCTCGGGGCTGAAGCGGCCTTGTTCATCGCGACAACCAAAGTAGCCCGAACCAATTTCCCAAATCAGATCTCCGCCATGGACGCGGTGGTGGCGCGAGATCGAGCCTTCTCCGGTGTCGTGTGCAAAGCCCCCCATCTTGGCGCCTTGGTTCAAGGCCATGATGGCGTTGGCACTGAGGGCCCCAAAGCTCATCGCCGACACGTTGAACAAGCTGATGTGGTAGGGCTGGGTGCAACTGGCACCCCCCACTTTCACGCGAAAGTCGTGACTGGCCAATTGCGTGGGTGCGATGGAGTGGTTGATCCACTCGTAGCCGACGGCACGCACATCCAGCTGTGTACCAAACGGACGTTTGTCAGAAGCCCCTTTGGCGCGGGCGTAGACCAGGCCACGCTGGGCTCTGGAAAAAGGTGAAGCTTCGGTTTCGGACTCTAAAAAGTACTGACGAATTTCAGGCCGAATGGTCTCCAACATGAAGCGCAAGTGACCAATGATGGGGTAGTTGCGCAAAATGGCGTGGTGGTTCTGCTGCAAGTCGTACAGGCCCACCAGACTCAGGCCCAGAAACACCAATGGCCACCAGGCGCTGATACCCATCACACCAGACCCCAGCAAGGTGAACACCAGCAACACCACCGATGCGATGAACGCGGTATAGCGCACCGGATAGATCTGATTGAGTTTGTCCAGCATGCGTGTTCCTTTGTGGGCGGTAAAAAATTTAGCGATCGGCGTTGAGTTTTGCAGCGAGCTTGGATTGCGCCAGAGCGGACACATCGGCCCTGTGTCGTGCGCTGCGCAGTTGTTGAGTGGCTGCCTGCTCAACCTCTTGCAGGTGCTGCAAGATGGTGCTGCGCAGGTCCACCAGGTCTTGGTCAATGCGCTGCAAGCGCTCTTGCAACTCACGTTGCAAGGCCATGCGTTGTGTCAACAAATTCACCTCGGCGGCAATGGTGCGCCAAGTTTGTGTCAAGTGGTCATTGGGCGTGGCGCGCAATTGCTCAAACAACGACTGCATGGAGGCGTCCAGCATGGGTGAAGAGCTGTCTTGTGCGGACTCAGGTATGTCGGTCAAGGTTGGCACATTTTCTGGCACAGGGGGGGACGTGTCGTTTTGCGCCGTTTGCGGTTGGGTCAAGTTGTGCACCTGTCCCCATCCGTCTTCAGGGGTGTATTGCTTGAGTCCTTTGAAGGACAAAAATTGTGGTTCTGCAGACATTATTTACTGATCACGCCCATGGACATGCGTTTGAGAAATTGAGGAATCCCCATCACACTCAGGCTGCTGGCCGATGGGCTCGGATTTGATTTTCCAAGGGTTTCGTCGGGGCGCACCTTTTGCACCCGATGGCGGCCCAAGATGGAGTACTGGCTCGAGAGCGAACTCGATGTGCCCAACAGGTTGCTGCGCGTGCCCAGCACGCTGCTGTGCGTTCCAAGTTTGCTGCGCAATGGCAAGTTGTTGGCCGTGCCCGCTTGGGGCTGCGACAGCTTTTGTGCAGCGTGGCGCACGTCGCGTGCGGCGCACACCGATTTCCCAAATTCATTGAACGAGGCACCGCAAGCGTCTTGCAAATCCATCAGATAGCCACGCTCAAACATGTCGCGCGCGCTTTGTGCTTCCAAAATAGGGGGCGACAACATGAAGCTCACGGGGAAGCGCTGTTTGGAGAACACATCGCTGTGCAAATGTTCTGCCTGCACGCGTGTGGGGGCCACCAGCAGTGTGGGCGGGGTGTGAATGGCTGAATCAAAGACCCAGCGGTGGCGGCTTAAAAATCCGGCGGTGGCTGCCAGCTCAATTTCAGAGACAGAAGTTGGCACGATGACCAGGTCGTACTCAAACATCAACTCACCCGCGATGGAGTCGGTCCAAGTCAGATCACAAATCACCACGTCAGAGCTGCTGGCAGCGCGTCGCAAATGCAAGCGGGCATCTAGGATGGGGCGATTGCCACCTTGGTCCAACGGCAGCATGTGGTGCTGCACCACCACGCCGATGTTGGGCGCACGCGTGAGCCAGGTGCTGGATGAGCCGTGGGTGTCAAAGTCCAGCAAGGTCACGGTTTGACCCTGACGGCGCAGGTACGCTGCTAAGTTGGCGGCAACGGTACTTTTACCCACACCACCTTTTTGACTGGTGACCAAAACTTTGAACGTTGACATGACATTTCTCCAAACGCCAAGGCTGGGCAGTGCTTGTCGCATCCCAGTTTCTTTAGCGGGGAATGGAATTTACCTGTCCATCGAAAGCCCCACAAGCCTTTGTTCATGCGGGTTTCAAGAGGTTGCCTAAAAATACAGATGAATTTGAATACTTAAAAGGTAATGCTGCTTAAAAAAAGAATCAATATGAAGAAGATTCCCTATGTCTTTGATTTTTCTAGATAAATTTAAATTTTTCAGAAAAACAACAGTTCTTCCTTGCATCAATCCAAAGACGCACTCCATCGGTCATCCCATGGCGCACGTGTTTGGTCCAGATGGCGTCGTTCGCGTTTGGTGGGACGGCCTTGTTCGATGCTGTGTGCAGGCTCGGGCGCCAGTCTGCGCGCTTCGCGTTGCGCTGCATTGTGTTGCAGGCTCTCTTCGGTTTCTTGATACATGGTCTGCGCCACTGGGGCAGGGCCACGCATGGGCAGCAGCGCACTGACCACCACGGTTCGTGTCACGGGGCCTTGTCGCAAGGTCACTCGGTCGCCTACTTTGAGTTCGCGTGCTGGTTTGGCTGTGTGGTCGTTCACGTCGATGCGATTCTTTTGAATCTCTTCACACGCCAAGCCACGCGTTTTGTAAAAACGTGCGGCCCACAACCATTTGTCCAAGCGTTTGTTGCATGTTTACATTCTGTATATAAGTTGCGCCTTAAAATTCAGACTCACTTTCACTTCTAATATATCCATGTCCAAACGTTATCTTGCTTTGATTTCTGCAACAGCACTTGTTTTGTTGTCTGCTTGCAGCTCCACCAAATTGGCCGAAACCACTGACTTGAGTGGCAAAGCAACTGATAGCACCTCGGGTGCTCCAGCGCCTATCTCGGGCGTGGCCCCTGTGGTGGCAGACCACTTGAATCCCAACAGCTTGATCTCTACCCAGCGCAGCGTGTACTTTGACTTTGACCAGTTCACCATCAAAGCCGAATCCGCACCCGTGATCGAGCGTCAAGGCAAATACCTGGCTTCCAAATCAAGCCTGGCCATTCGTGTCGAAGGCAATGCCGACGAACGCGGCGGCCGTGAATACAACTTGGCCCTGGGCCAAAAGCGTGCCGAAGCCGTGGTGCGTGCGCTCAAGGTGTATGGCGTGAGCGACAAACAAGTCGAGCCCGTGAGCTTTGGCAGCGAAAAGCCAGTGGCCTTGGGTCATGACGAAGAGTCATGGGCCAAGAACCGCCGCGTCGACTTTGCTTATCCAAGCAAGTGATGCCTGTGCCGGCATTGCGCGCTTGATGCAACTCAACCACGAAGAAGTCACCTCACCACCGCGGGCCTCGGCCTCGGTGGTGTTGTTGCGTGATGCCCCCTCAGACCCGCGTGGTCTGGAAGTCTTTTTGTTGCGCCGTCACACCGCTTCGGCCGTGCTGGGCGGCGCTTATGTTTTTCCGGGTGGCAAGCTCGACGCAACCGACTGCGCGCCGTCTTTGCATGCGCACTTGGACCGCGCGTCCCACGAGCTGTTACAAGCTTTGGGTGAACCCGATTTAGACGCCCCCACAGCGGCTGGCTTGTACGTCGCGGCTGTGCGCGAGGCCTTGGAAGAATGCGGTGTCTTGTACGCGCGTGCGCGCGATGGTCAGCAGCCGCTGCACGATGCCCGCCAACGCCAGCAGTGGCAACAACAACTGCACGCAGGCCAAGGCTTTGAACAGATGGTGCAAGAGGCCGCTTTGGCCATTGACACCGAACAGCTGGCACCGTGGTCGCGCTGGATCACACCACGTGTGCCGTCGATCACCAACAAACGTTTCGACACACGTTTTTTCGTGGCCGTGTTGCCCGCTCAACAAGAGCCTGTGCATGACAACGTCGAGGCGGTAGACAGTGTGTGGCTCACACCACGCGAAGCCTTGACCCGCTATTGGCAGGGCGAATTGGTGTTGGCGCCACCGCAGATCATGACCTTGGTCAGCTTGGTGCCGCATCGCAGCGCACACAGCGTGTTAGAGCTGGCCAAGCGCCAAGCGCCGGCCTTGGTGGAGCCGCAACCTTTTGAAGAAGCAGGTGTGCGCCATATCGCCTACCCGGGTGACCCCAAGCACAGCCGCTCTGAACGCGCCTTCATCGGGCCGACACGATTGCAATTTAAAAACGGACGGTTTGAGCCCGCAGGCGGCCTGGACGTGTTGCTCAACCCTTGATTTCCAACGACCGCGTCAGCGGCACTGCCATGACCACTCTCCCACACGCGTTCCAACTCCAAGGTAAAAAAGGTTTGGTGCTGGGCTTGGCTAACGAACACAGCATTGCCTGGGGCTGTGCGCAACAAGCCCACGCGATGGGCGCTGACTTGGTGACCTCTTGTTTGAACGACAAAGCGCGCCCCTTTGTGGAGCCACTCACGCAAGCCCTGGGGCTTGACTTGCAAACCTGCAACATCGAAACACCAGACGATTTGCAGCACTTGGTGCAGTACGCGGTGGGCAAGCTGGGGCGCTTGGACTTTGTCATCCACTCCATTGCCTGGGCGCCGCTGCAAGATTTGCATGGCCGTGTGGTCGACAGCTCTAGCGTCGGCTTTGCCCGTGCCATGGAGGTGTCGTGCCACTCGTTTGCCACCTTGGCACAGCTGTGCGCGCCACACATGACAGAGGGTGGCAGCCTGGTGACCATGACCTATTTGGGCGCTGACGAAGCCGTGCCGCACTATGGCTTGATGGGGCCTATCAAAGCAGCCCTGGAGTCGTTGGTGCGCTACATGGCGCTGGAGTTGGGGCCACAAAACATCCGGGTCCATGCGGTGTCGCCGGGCCCCATACCCACGCGTGCCGCTTCTGGCATTGAAGCTTTTGATGCCTTGATGCAAAACAACATCGACAAATCGCCCTTGCGACGACTGGTGAGCTTGCAAGAGATCGCCAACCTCAGCACCTTTTTGTGCACCGATGCTGCCAGCGGCATGACCGGTCAAACCATTTATGTCGATGCAGGCAGCCACGCGGTGGCCTGAAAAAAAGCACGTCAGAAAGCAAGCCATGAACGACATCCTTGACACCACCAACGACCCCCTCAACGAGTGGTTCGAAAACTATCCCTACGACAGCATCGTCATTGGCCAAGTGGCGCGCAGCGTGCGCACCCTGACCTTGGCCGACATCCAGGCCTTTGCCGCTGTGTCGGGGGACACCAACCCGGCCCACCTTGACCCTGAATACGCCAACGCCACCTTGTTCCATGGCGTGATCGGTCACGGCATGTGGGGTGGGGCCTTGATTTCCAGTTTGTTGGGCACGGTGTTTCCTGGTCCCGGCACGATTTATCTGGAGCAAAACCTGCACTTCAGCCGCCCGGTACGTATTGGCGACACCTTGACGGTGACCGTCACCTGCACGGCCAAACAAGACGACAAGAAAACACTCGACCTCGATTGCTTGCTACTCAACCAAAAAGGCGAGCGCGTGCTCTATGGGGTGGCCCGTGTCATGGCGCCTACTGAGAAGTTACGTATCCCCCGCATCCATGCGGCGCACATTAGCCTGTTCGATCCCGAAGCCCGCCACGCCCACTTGCTGGCGCTGGGTGCCCATCTGGAGCCTGTGCTGTGCGGGGTGGTGCATCCGTGCGATGCCGATTCGCTGCAAGGCGCGATGGATGCGCACCGCGCGGGCTTGATCCAGGCGGTGCTGATTGCCCCCGAGAAAAAACTGCGCGCGCTGGCCACAGAAGCAGGCATTGACATCACGGGTGCCACCGTCATCGACGTGCCGCACAGCCACGCGGCGGCTGAGCTGGCGGCGCAAATGGCAGCTGACAAACAACTGGAAGCCTTGATGAAAGGCAGCTTGCACACCGATGAGCTGATCCATGCCGTGGTCATGCAGCCGGGCTTGCGCACCGGGCGTCGCATGTCGCATGTGTTTCGTTTTGAAGCACCGATGTACCCCAAACCTTTGTACATCACCGATGCCGCGCTCAACATCGCGCCCACCTTGGCTGAGAAAGCCGACATCGTGCAAAACGCGATTGACTTTGCGCACATCATGGGTGTGGCTGAGCCCAAGGTGGCCATTTTGGCGGCGGTGGAAACCGTCAACCCCAGCATGCCCTCTACCCTGGACGCTGCCGCGCTGTGCAAGATGGCCGACCGAGGCCAAATCAAAGGCGGTGTCATTGATGGCCCTCTGGCCTTTGACAACGCGGTGTCCACCCATGCGGCAGAAATCAAACACATCGTCTCGCCCGTGGCGGGCCAGGCTGACATCTTGGTGGCCCCCGATCTGGAGTCGGGCAACATGATGGCCAAGCAGTTGGAGTATTTGGCGGGCGCCTCAGGCTCGGGTGTGGTCTTGGGTGCACGCGTGCCCATCGCCTTGACCAGCCGCGCCGACACCGCGATGACGCGCAGCGCCTCAGCCTTGCTGGCCAAGCTCATTGCCCACCACAACCGCGCGCACAACACATGAGCATCCTGGCTGTCAACGCGGGTTCTTCGAGCCTCAAGTTCGCGCTCTACCCTGTGCAGGGGCAGGCGGTGTCCGAAGCCGAGATGACGGGCTGCATTGAAGGCCTGGAGCCTGCTGGCAAGCCCTGCATCACTTGGTCCATCCGAGGCCAAGCCAAAACCATCGACGCGGTGCAAGTGGGCGCAAACGTCGACCCCTTTGATGCCGCACTCCCTGCACTCAAACAATTGTTGGTCACCCACTTTGCCCATGTGCCACTGCAAGCCATTGCCCACCGTGTGGTGCATGGCGGCTTGTTGTATTCGGCCGCTGTGCGTGTCACGCCTGAGGTGTTGACACAACTCGCCACGCTCAACAGCTTGGCACCGTTGCATCAGCCGCACAACTTGGCTGGGGTGCGCGCTTTCAGCGAGTCGTTTCCAGACGTGGTGCAAGTGGCTTGTTTTGACACCGCGTTCCACCGTACGCTGTCAGCGCTGGAAACCACCTTTGCCATCGATCGTCAACTCACCGCCCGCGGTGTGCGCCGCTTTGGGTTCCATGGGCTGTCGTACCAGTTTGTCAGCCAGGTGTTGCAAGACGTGTCACCCCGTTCTGCGGGACGCACGGTGATGGCCCACTTGGGCAATGGGGCCAGCGTGTGTGCCACCACCGAACACCAGAGCCGTGCCACCACCATGGGTTTTTCGGCTTTGGATGGCTTGATGATGGGCTCGCGCAGTGGCGCGTTGGACCCCGGCGTGTTGCTGTATTTGATGGAGCAGGGCTGGGGGCACGACGCCATTCAAAAGCTGCTCTACAAACAAAGCGGTTTGCTGGGCGTGTCAGGCGAGAGCGCTGACATGCGCACCTTGCGTGCCTCGGGTTCGCCGTCGGCACAGTTGGCGATTGACTTGTTCACCCACCGCGTGGTGCGCGAGGTCGGTGCCTTGACTGCCTGCGTGGGTGGCCTCGATGTGTTGGCCTTCACCGGGGGCATTGGCGAGCACGACGCGGTGCTGCGCCAACAGGTGTGCGAGGCGTTGCACTACCTGGGCGTGTCGGTCGATGCAGCACGCAACCAAGCGGCCACGGGTGATGCGGTGCGTGCCATCCATGCCGAAGGCAGCGGGGTGGAGGTGTGGGTCATCCCCACTGACGAGGGGCGGGTGGCGGCGCGGGAAGCCTTGGGCTTGATGCGTGGCGCATGACCATGGCCTTGGCTAAAATAGCCATCAAGCCACAAGGATTGAACATGCAAGTCACAGCAACCCAAGCGAAGAATCGTTTTGGCGCCATATGCGCCCAAGCCAAAACTGAGCCGGTGTTTGTTGAAAAAGATGGACGGATTGACACCGTCATCTTGTCGGCAAAGCAGTTTTCCGAATTACAGGCAAGCAAAAATACGGAAACCTTGACGCAACGAAAAGCACAGTTCGAGCAATCGCACGGTGCTTGGCTTGCCGAACAAAACCAGCGATTTGAATCGCATGGACTGTGGTGTGACGACATGCGCGTCTGGTGAGTCGGTATGCAGTTTGATGTGTATGAAAACCCCAGCGCACGCATGCGGGATGTCTATCCCTTTGTGGTGGACGTTCAAAGCAACTTGCTCAGCGGACTTGCCACCCGTATGGTGGTGCCGCTAGCCATCACGAACCTATCCGCAAAAGACCTTCCAAATCGGTTGTGCCCCATCCTGACCGTCAACAACAAGCCATTGATGCTGGTGCCGTTTGAAGCAGCACCGCTGGACAAACGATTGCTCCAGATAGCGGTCGCCTCCGTGCTAGAGCGTTCCTATGAAATCATCGCAACCATGGATGCTGTGTTGAGCGGTATCTAAGACGCCTTACACCTTTCATCGATCATTTCCACCGAAGAGGGGCGGGTGGCGGCGCGGGAAGCCTTGGCGCTCTCATTGAATTCTTAAGAATTCAAAATATTCCCGCTTCATCCACAAAAAATAACCTGGAATAGGTAAAACTCGGCCCTGCACAGGAGGGCTGAGTATGCGTGGTCAACGTTGGTGGTATGCCATGGGTGTGGTCGGGTGGTTGCTGGGGTGTGCCAGTGATCCGCAGCGCGTGCACGTGGTGCCGCCAGCCCCTGCGTCCATATCACCAGCTCCCACAGTCGCTGCACCCGTTTCACCTCCACCTGTTGCAAAGGCTGTTGTACCCACACCAGACACGGCTTCTTCCAGCTCTGAGGCTGCCCAGCCAGCGCCCCTGCCTGTGCGGCCAAGCATCAAGTCAGTTCGACCACCCACAGCCCGTCCCACACAGGCTGAGCGGTCTGACACATCGCGTGCCATGCCTGTGTCTGGGTACACAGGCTCGGCGGCTTATTACGTGCCCTCGGCCATGACTGTGAATCGGTCGTCTTCGGCGTATTTGATGATTCGCCAAGACATGGATGCACAAGGTTTGGCAAATTCTCTGCGCGACATGATTGCGACAAGCATGCACAAGCCTGCGGATCAGATCGAGATCAAGATCGACAGTCGTCCTCCCATGTCTCCGGTCATCGCAGGCGCTGTTCAAGCAATCACTGGCATCCACACAGGTCAGAAGATGCAGGCCAAATTGTCCAGCCTTGACACGAATGACTTCCGTGTCGAAAGCTTGGGCACGGACAAACCGATTCAACAAACCGAAGGCGGCTACTTCCGTTGGGAGTGGCGTGTGACGCCTCTGCGCACCTCTACGCTGCAAGAGCCCTTGAAGTTGAAATTGGACGCCTGGATCGCCGACACAGACAGCGACACCCCACTGATGGACCGAAGCATTGCCATTGAGGTATGGGTGCAAGCGCAACCCTGGCAAGGCCAACTCCAAGACGACGTGACAGACGTCTTAAAGCAGACCTGGCAAGTTCTCAAGAACCACCTGGCCGAGGGCTTGGCGGTGTTCATTGGCACCTTGGTGCTGGGCTGGAAAAAAATCATGCGTCGCTTCTTTCGACGCACCCTGGCCCAACCATGACGTCGTGATTCACACCAACGAGGAGTACACATGTCCACATCGCCACGCTTTGAAATCGGTCTCACCCTGGCAGGTGCTGTGTCGGCGGGGGCCTACACCGCTGGTGTGATGGACTTTTTGATCGAGGCCCTCGACACCTGGGAAGCCGCCAAAACTCGCCAAGCTGACACACCCGGCAGCGAGCCCTTGTGCCCTGTGCATGAGGTGAACTTGCGGGTGTTGTCTGGCGCTTCTGCGGGCGCCATCGTGAGCGCGATTGTGGCGGCCAACATCGACAAAACCTGGACGCCAGTGAATGCCACCAACGCAGACGATCCGCAGGTCAGCAACCCCTTGTTTGATTGTTGGGTCAACCAGGTCGACATCCATGCGCTGCTGGGCGATCATGATCTGCAAAGCGACCCGATGCCAGTGTCTGCGCTCGACGCCACCGCCTTGGACGCCATTGCGCAAAAGGCCTTGTCTTACCAGGGGCCCTCCATCTCTCGTCGCTATGTGGCCAACCCGTTGCGTGCCATTTTTACCCTCACCAACCTCACCGGTGTGCCTTTTCGCTACGACCTGCGCGGCAACAGCGGGTATGGACAAGACCTGACCTTGCACGCCGATCAGATGCGCTTTGCGGTGATGAATGCTGGCGCAGCCAACGCACCTGCGATTCGCCTGACGCCCGATGCGCGCTACGAGTACCCGCTCCAGCCCACAGCCGCCTCTAAGTGGAGCGATGCCGCCTGGCAGCGCTTTGCCATGACCTCGTTGGCCTCTGGGGCCTTTCCCGTGGGCCTGCGTCCACGCCCCGTGGAGCGCAATGCCTCTGACTACACCGACATGCGCCTGCCTGTTCAAGACACACACGGCGCACCGCTGGCCATTCGCCCGTCTTGGTCGCTACAACCGAATGACAAATACCAGTTTCTCAGTGCGGATGGTGGCGGGGTTGACAACGAGCCTTTGCAACTGGCGCGTGTTGAGCTGTCGGGCAGTCCGTTGGTCAACAACGTGCGTGATGGTTTGACCGCTTCGAAGGCCTTGATCATGGTGGACCCCTTTGTGGGGCCTAACCCTGCGGGGCCGGTCAGCGTGGTGCAGAACCCTTTGCATCTGGCCTTGTTCAAGTTGTTGAATGCGTCCATCGAGCAGTCGCGTTTCTCTGCCGAGGACATTGAACTTGCTTGCCGCGAAGATGTGTACAGCCGTTATATGGTGGCCCCCAAGCGCCCCACACCTGCGCTCTTGCAAGCGCAGTACCCCCAGCCCGACGGCAAGTGGATTGCCAGCGGCGCACTCGGTGGCTTCAGCGGTTTTTTGCATCGCGAGTTTCGCAAACACGATTTCTTGCTCGGGCGTCGCAATTGCCAATTGTTTTTGGCGGAGCACTTCACGTTGCCTGTCGACAATCCGCTTTTTTCTGCGTGGCGAAACAATGCTGCGCTGCGCGCTTGCTACAGCGTGGCGGGCAAAGACGGCGAACCCGAGCAGTTACCCATCATTCCCTTGCTGGGCCGGTTGCATCCACGCCATGGCCAAGCAGAGCCTGTGCCCACGTGGCCACAAGATCTGTGCGATGTCGATGCACTCAAAGTCCCGCTGGGCGCACGTGCCGATGCCTTGTTCAAAAAGTACACCCAGGACACGGGCATCGCAGGCTTGGCGCTGGGGCTGCTGTGGCGCTTTTGGGGACGCGGCAAAATTTTGGACAAAGCCAACCAGGTGCTGGTTCAGGCCTTGGTGGCGCAGGGCTTGAGCAGCGGCAAACCTCAAGGCCAGGCCTGATCCAATCTGCGTTGCGTGTTACTTCTCGCGCAGGGTTTGCCAGATGGCCCGCTCCGCAGCGGTGGACTTGGCCTCATTGCGCAACAGTGCGTCAATTTGGTCGGCACTCTTGCCATGCGCCATGCCGCGCAAGGCACTGATTTGTTGTCGGTAGCGCTCCATCATCACCTCGGGGTCTAGGCCCTCGGTCACGTCGTGGCCCACGCTGCGCATTTCTTGGTGCACGCGTTCGATGATGCGGTTCACGTCTTGTGGCGTCAGGTGCAGGCGCTCGGCTTCGGCGTCCATCACATGGCGCTCTGCGCTGGAGTAGCGGCCATCTGCAATGGCTTTGCGAAATTCATTCTCAAAAGTTTCGCGGTCAATGCGCAATTGGTCGGTGAAGGCCGAAGCCATCAAACCCGCAGGAATGGCAAAGATGCCAATGCCAATCAGGCTGATCACCACCGTCATGGCGCGCCCGAGCGGCGTGATGGGCGAGATGTCGCCATAGCCCACGCTGGCCAGCGTGATCACCGCCCAGTACATCGAGGCGGGGATGCTTTCAAACTTGTCGGGTTGCGCGTCGTGTTCCAGCTCGAAGCCCAAGCTCGCGGTCAAGATCACCAGCAGCAACATCATGAAGGCCGAGGCCAGCAACACCCGGTGCTCGCGTTGCACCGCTTTGAACAAGGTGTTGAGGGTGCCGGTGTAGCGCGTGAGTTTGAGCAATCGCGACAAGCGAAACACACGCAAAAAGCGCAGGTCAAAGTTTTTGTCCAGCACCATGTCCAGAAAGAAGGGCGAGATGGCCAACAAGTCGATCATGGCGCTGAGGGTCATCATGTAGCGCAAGCGCCCTTTGATGGGGTGTGCGAATTGTGGCAACTCGCAGCAGCTGTAAACCCTTGCCACGTACTCCACGGTGAAGATCGTCACCGTCACCACTTCGAGCAGCTTGAATTCGGTACTGAATACCGCACGCACTTCGGTGATGGTCTCGAAAATGATGCTCAGCACCGACACCAGCACCGACAAAATGATCAGGTGGTCGATGTAGCGGTGCAGTGGCCCCGAGGTGGGCGTGGGGTGCAACAGCGAGAAAACTTTTTGCCGGAAACTACGCCCCCGGTTCTTGGTGACAAAGAAGTGAAGCGCTTTGTAGAGCGCGCCGATCACGTTGAATTTTTGTAGCAACTGCATGCAGAAATCTTGCCATAGCCACACCGCATTTCCCTGACACACAAACTGAATGCTTTCGCATGCACGGTCACTTGGGTGATTGTCCTCAGCAAATGTCCTATTGACAGGTCAATAGAACTGATTCACCATCGCGAACCATGAATGCCGTCATGCCATTGCCCAAGTACCACCAGGTGTATCTGGTGCTGCGTGAGCAATTGCACGAAGGCAAGTTCGCCCAGGGCTTGCCTGGTGAGCTGGCGCTGATGCAGCAGTTCTCGGTGGCCCGCGTCACGGTGCGACGCGCCTTGGCGCAGCTGGCCCAAGAAGGGCTGATCAGCCGCGAGCCCGGGCGTGGCACCCGTTCCCTGGTGCAGCGCAGTGGCCCGCAAGTGGATGCTGCCACCCACAAAACACAACAGGCACGCCTGACGGGTTTGCTGGAAAACCTGGTCAGCATGGGCTTGCGCACCACGGTCAAGGTGTTGTCGGTGCAACGCCTGCCGGCACCTCATGAGGTGGCCATGGCCTTGCAACTGCCCGACGGTGAACTGGTGCAAAAAGCCCAACGTGTGCGCTACACCAAAGAAGGCCCGCTCTCGCACATCACCACCTGGGTGCCAGAGCGCATTGCCAGTGGCTTTGGCCGCAAAGAGTTGGCGCAAAAACCCATCCTCATGCTGCTCGAAGAGTCGGGCGTCAAGGTGGGGCGTGCGCAACAAAGCATTTCTGCCAAGTTGGCCGACGCCAGCATGGCGCAACATTTGGACATCGCCGTAGGTTCGGCGCTGCTGGCGGTCAACCGCCTGATTTATGACACCGACGACAAGCCCATCCAGTGGTTGCACGGGCTGTATCGACCGGACCGTTACGAATACCAAATGCAGTTGTCTCGGGTGGGCAGCATCGATGCCAAGGTCTGGGTCAGCAAAGAGTTATCGGCCAACTTTCATTGATTTTTCAAAGGAGCACAGCATGACTTCACGTCGTCAGTTTATGGGTCAGTCGGCAGCCGCAGCTTCGGCTTTGGCATTTCCATTGGTGGGCGGCGCGCAGCCCAAGACCGTGAAAGTGGGTGTGTTGCACCCCGTCACCGGCGCGCTGGCGTACTCGGGTCAGCAATGCCGCGAAGGCGTGATGATGGCCATTGAAGACATCAACAAAGCCGGTGGCATCAAGTCGCTGGGCGGTGCCAAGATCGAAGCCCTGTTGGGTGACGCACAGTCCACCCCACAAGCGGGTGCGGCGGAAGTTGAAAAAATGAACGAAGCGGGTGTGAGCGCCATCGTCGGTGCGTTTGCCTCGGCCATTTGCTTGGCCACCACCCAAGCCGCCGCCAAGTACAACCTGCCCCACGTGGTGGACGTCGGTGTGGCCGATCAAATCGTCGAGCGTGGTTTGAAAAACACCTTCCGCTTTGGCCCTGGCTACAAGAAGTGCGCCGAAGTGGCCGTGGCCAACTTGCACGTGCTCAACACCGCAGCGGGCAAGCCTGCACGCACCGTGATGATCATCCACGAAGAGTCCTTGTTTGGCACCGGCACCGCCAACTTGCTGGCACGCGAGCTGCCCGGTTATGGCTACGAGGTCAAAGAAATCGTCAAGCACGCCAACCCCACGCGCGACTTCAACAACATTGTGTTGCGCATGAAGCAGGTCAACCCTGACATCGTGATTCCCGCCAACTACTACAACGAGTACGCCTTGTTGGTGCGCACCATGCAACAGCAAAAAGTCACGCCCAAAGCGATTTACTCGGTCTTGGGTGGCGCGGCATCGAGCTACAAATTCGTCAAAGAATTCCCCGATGCGGCCAACGGCATCATCGACTGCAACCATTGGTTCAACCCACGCGACAAGCGTTCGTTGGAACTCAAAAAGCGCGTCGAAGCCAAGGGTCTGTTCTTCAGCTACGAAGTGTTCATGGCCTACACGGCGATGCGCTTGTTGGCCGATGCGATTGAGCACGCCAAGTCCACCGACCGCGCCGCCATCATCGATGCCTTGAACAAGAGCACCTTCTCTGACCACATCATGCCCTACGGCACCACCCAGTTTGTCAACGGCCAAAACATGGGTGCTCAGCCTTTGATGACCCAAGTGGTCAAGGGCGACATCAAGGTGATCATTCCTCGCGAGTACCGCGAAGTGGAACCCATCTTCCCCTTGAAAGCCTAAAACGCACTGCCAGAGCCACACGCCATGTTTGATCTGTCCATTTTGTTTGCCTCGGTGCTCAACGGCATCACCACGGGTGCTGTCTACGCGTTGATCGCGCTCGGTCTGACCCTGATCTATGGCGTGCTGCACATCATCAACTTCGCCCATGGGGCGTCGTTGATGGTGGCTTTGTACGGTGTGTATTTTTTAAAAGAACAACTCGGCATTGACCCTTACCTGGCTTTGCCCATCATGGTGCCCGCCATGTTTGCCTTGGGCTATGTGTTGCAGCGGGGTGTCATCAACCGTGCCAGCCATGGCAAAGACGAAAACATCTTGCTGGTCACCCTGGGCCTGTCCATCATTTTGGAAAACCTGGCTCTGCTGTTTTTCAAGTCCGACACCCGCAACATTGAAACTGCGTACACCCTGACCACGGTCACCATTGGCCCGGCCATGATTGCCTTGCCAAAGTTGGTGTCGTTTGTCGGTGCCCTGGTGGTGTCGGCGGTGTTGCTGGCGGTGATGCGCTACACCGACTTGGGTCGCGCTATCCGCGCCGTGGCCAAAGAAAAACACGGTGCCCGTTTGATGGGCATCGATGTGGACCACGTGTACGCCATGTGCTTTGGCATTGGCTTGGCCTGCTTGGGGGCGGCGGCTTGTTTCTTGTTGCCCGCCTATTACGTCAACCCCTTGGTGGGCAGCGGCTTTGTGCTGGTGGCGTTCACCATCGTGGTGTTGGGCGGCATGGGCAGTTTTGTCGGTGCCTTGGTGGGTGGCTTGCTGATTGGTGTGGTTGAGTCCATCGGTGGTTTGTACCTGGGCGAGTCGCTCGGGCAGGTCGGCATTTTTGCCATCTTCATTGCGGTGCTGTTGTTCCGTCCGCAAGGTTTGTTTGGAGCGCGCGCATGAAAGATGTCCGTGCCATTGCGCTGTTTGTGTTGCTGGTGGGCAGCATTCCTTTTGTCACCGATTCAGGGGTGGTGCTCAACTTTGTGATGATGGCCTTGTACGCCTGCTTGCTTGCGCAAGCCTGGAACGTGCTGGGTGGTTTTGGCGGCCAGTTCTCGTTTGGCCATGCGCTGTTTTTTGGCACCGGGGCGTATGTGCAAGTCATGGCCCAAGTGCATGGGGCTTGGAACCCTTGGCTCAGCTTGGCGCTGGCCATGGGCACCAGCGCTGCGGTGGGCTTATTTGTGGGCGCTTTGTCGTTTCGCTATGGCCTCAAGGGTTCGTACTTTGCGCTGGTCACCCTGGCGTTTGCCGAGGTGTTTCGCATCGTCGCGCTGTCGGTGCCATTCACCGGTGCAGGCGTGGGCTTGATGCTGCCCCTGCGTGAGTCGGTGGGCAATATGCAGTTTGCCTCGCGCGCTGGTTATGTGTGGCTGATTCTGGGCTTGGTGACGGTGGCCTTGTGCGTGACGGCGTGGTTGCGCCACTCACGCTTTGGCGCTTACCTGCAAGCCGTGCGCGACAACGAAGACGCCGCACGCGCCATTGGCGTCAACCCCTTCTTGGTCAAGCTCTGGGCCACCGTGTTGTCGGGGGCGTTGATGGGCGCAGGCGGCGCGTTTTATGTGCAGGTGTTTCAGTACATAGACCCCGGCTTGGCCTTTGGTCCGCACACCTCGGTGGAGGCCCTGGTGGGTGCCATCGTGGGCGGCATGGGCACGCTGTGGGGCCCGGTGGTGGGCGCCTTGGCCTTGCATGTGTTGGCCGATGTGACGCGCAATTTGTTTGGTCAGTTGCCCGGCATCAACATGGTGGTCTACGGCTGCGTGCTGGTGTTGATCGTGATGTTCTTGCCACGCGGTGTAGGCGGCATTGGCCAGCGTTGGTTCAAGCGCCAAGACAGCGCGTCACAGACGAAGGAGGGCGCATGAGCTTGTTGGAAGTCAGCCACGTGTCGCGCGCCTTTGGGGGTTTGCGCGCTGTGCAAGATGTGAGCCTGCAAGTGCCTGTAGGCAGTTTGACCGCCTTGATTGGTCCCAACGGCGCGGGCAAGACCACGCTGTTCGCGTTGATGTCTGGCTTTTTGGTGCCCGACACGGGGCGCGTCACCTTTGACGGTGTGGACATCACCGGCCGTGCGCCGCACCTCAATGCGGCCTTGGGGTTGACGCGCACGTTTCAAATCGTGCAGCCCTTTGCCTCGCAAACCGTGCGTGAAAACATCGCCGTGGGCGCCCACCTGCAACACGCCAAGCGCAGCGATGCCTTGCATGCCGCCGAAGCCGTGGCCGAACGCGTGGGCTTGTACGCCCAACTCGACAAACCTGCCGGTGACCTGACCGTGGCGGGGCGCAAACGCTTGGAGTTGGCCCGTGCCTTGGCCACCCAACCCAAGCTCTTGTTGCTCGACGAGGTGCTGGCCGGTTTGAACCCGCAAGAAATTCAAGACATGTTGCCCGTGGTGCGCGGCCTGGTGGCCGGTGGTGTGACGGTGCTCATGATTGAGCACGTCATGCAAGCCGTGATGAACTTGGCCGAGCATGTGTGGGTGTTGGCCCAGGGCCAACTCATTGCCCAAGGCGCACCCACCGAGGTGACGCAAAACCCGCAGGTGATCGAGGCCTATCTGGGCCACGGCACGGCGGCGCGTTTGCGCAAAACACAGCAGGAGGCCGTATGAGCGATTTGCTCACCATTGAAGGCCTGCGCGCAGGCTATGGCGCGGTGGAGGTGTTGCGTGGGGTGGACCTGCACATGGCCCCGGGCGAACTGGTGGCTTTGCTCGGCAGCAATGGCGCAGGCAAAACCACCCTCAACTCGGTGGTCTCGGGCCTGGTGCCCACCTGGGCCGGTCGGGTGGTGTTTGACGGCCAAGACCTCACCGGTGCGCATTACCGCCGTGTGGTGCAAGCCGGCTTGATTCAGGTGCCCGAAGGCCGCAAGGTGTTCCCCAACCTCAGCGTGTTGGAAAACCTGGAGCTGGGGGCCTTCACCCGCGCCCGTGCGCGGCGTGCCGAAAACTTGCTGCGTGTGTTTGACACCTTCCCACGCCTGCGCGAACGCCAGTCGCAACTCGCGGGCACCATGAGCGGTGGCGAGCAACAAATGTTGGCCATCGGACGCGGCCTGATGGCCGAGCCCAAGTTGCTGATCTTGGACGAACCGTCGCTCGGCCTGTCGCCGCTGTTGGTGGAAGAAATGTTCGCCCTCATCGCGCAGCTGCGTGCGGGCGGTTTGGCCGTGCTGTTGGTGGAACAAAACGTGGGCCAGTCGCTGGAGATTGCCGACCGCGCCTATGTGATGGAGAACGGCAGCATCCGTTTCTCCGGCACCTCGGCAGAGCTGTTGGCCAGCGACACCCTGCGTCAAGCCTATTTGGGCGTGTGAGTTTGCCCATGTCTTGCCTTCGCTACTTACGTGTGGGGTGTCTGCTGGCTGGCTTGGCCGCCACTTGCGCGTGGGCGCAAAGTGTCAGCCCCACCGCCCCCGTGCGCATTTTGGTGGGCGCGCCTGCGGGTGGCAGCACCGACACCATGGCCCGTGCCGTGGCGCATGCCATGGGTCAGCAACTGGGCCGCACCGTGGTGGTGGAAAACCGTCCCGGTGCCGGTGGCAACTTGGCTGCCGAAGCCGTGGCCCGTGCCGCGCCCGATGGTCAAACCTTGCTGATGAGCTTCACCAGCCACGCCATCAATGCCTCGCTGTACCCGCGCTTGCCGTTCGACCCGGTGAAAGACTTCACACCGCTCACCATGGTGTCCACCTCGCCGTCGGTGTTGGTAGCGCACCCGTCTTTGCCTGCCAACAACGTGGCCGAGTTGGTGGCCTTGGCCAAAGCCAAGCCGGGCCAACTCAACTTCGCCATTGGGGCTTTGGGCTCGTCGCTGCATTTGGCGGGCGAGGCCTTCAAGCTCAAAGCCGGTGTCTTCATCGTCAACATCCCTTACCGTGGCACCGCACCTGCGGTGCAAGACGTGTTGGCCGGTCAGGTGGAGTTGATGTTTGCCGCGGTGGGCAATGTGCAACAACACCTGCGCGCGGGCAAGCTCAAAGCCTTGGGCGTGACCAGCCCACACCGCTTGGCCGCGCTGCCCGATGTGCCCGCCATTGCCGACACCTTGCCGGGCTTTGAGTCCAGCGCCTGGTTTGGTTTGTTCGGACCCGCCAAGATGCCGCCCGATCTGTTGCGCACCTGGAGCGACGCGGCACGTGCGGCGGTGCAAAGCCCGGACGTGCGCCGTCGCATCGAAGCCGAAGGTGCCACCGCCGTGGGCAACAGCCCGCAAGACTTTGCCCGCTTTGTGGTGGCCGACATCGCGCGCTGGCGCGAGGTGGTGAAGTTTTCTGGAGCCAAACCCGAATGACGCGCGTTTCTTCTTCTGCCCAGGCGCCCCAAACGCTGGCGCAAAAACTCATCGCCCGTGCCGCAGGCCGCGCGCAGGTGGCCGTGGGCGAGGTGGTGACTTGCCAGGTCGACCTGGCCATGTTCCACGACTCCTCAGGCCCACGTCGCTTGAAGCCCATGCTCGACGACTTGGGCGCCAAGATTTGGGACCCTGCCAAAGTGGTGCTGGTGATGGACCACTACGTGCCTGCGCAAGACGCCGATGCCCAACGCATTGTGCAAATCGCGCGCGACACCGCCCGCGAGTGGCGCTTGCCGAACGTGATTGACTCGGAGGGCATTTGCCACGTGGTGTTGCCCGAGCGCGGCCACTTGCGCCCCGGCATGTTGTGCGTGGGCGGCGATTCGCATTCGCCCACCGGCGGCGCCTTTGGCACCTACATGTTTGGCATTGGCGCGACCGAAATGCTGGGCGTGGTGGTGACCGGTGAAATTTGGGTGCAAGTGCCTCGCACCTTGCGCATGCTGTGGCGCGGCCAACTGGCGGCGGGCGTGTGCGCCAAAGACATGATGCTGCACATGATTGCGCGCTTTGGCATGAACGGCGGCCAATACCAAGCGGTGGAGTTTGCTGGCGAAGCCGTGATGCGCTTGGGCATGCAAGAGCGCATGACCCTCTCCAACATGAGCGCCGAGATGGGTGCGCAAGCCGGCCTGATTGCGGCGGACGACACCACTTGCGATTACCTGCGCAGCGTGGGTGTGCCTGAAGACGCGTTGCAACACGCGCACCAGTGGCACACCGATGCCGGTGCCGACTGCGAAGACTTTGCCTTTGACGCCAACAGCTTGAGCCCGCAAGTGGCGGCCCCCCACAGCCCAGCCAACACGCGCGCCGTGGGCGACTACGCCGATGTGGCGCTGGACGTGGCCTACATCGGGGCTTGCACCGGGGCCAAGCTTGAAGACTTGCGTGCCGCCGCCCAGGTGCTGCGCGGCCACCAAGTGGCGCAAGGCGTGCGTTTGCTGGTGGCGCCTGCCAGCGCCCGCGACCAAGCCCAGGCCGAGCGCGAAGGCGTCATGCAAGTGCTGCGCGATGCGGGTGCCCAGGTGCTGCCCAACAGCTGTGGTGCGTGTGCGGGCTATGGCGCGACCTTTGAAGAAGGGGCCACTGTCATTTCCAGCACGGCACGCAATTTCAAAGGACGCATGGGCCCAGCCAGCGTGCAGGTGTACCTGGCGTCGCCCTGGACGGTGGCGGCTTCGGCCTTGCGTGGGCGCATCAGCGATGTGCGGGAGCTGCTATGACGACGACATCACGTGTGTGGAAGCTCGGTGCCGATGTGGACACCGATGTGCTGGCCCCCGGCATCTACATGAAAAACGGCATCGAGGTGATTGCCCAGCACTGCCTCGAATCCCTGCGCCCCGACTTTGCCGCGGGCGTGCGCCCTGGCGATGTGCTGGTGGCCGGCCCCAACTTTGGCATTGGCTCCTCGCGTGAGCAAGCTGCGGGTGCGCTGGTGCACCTGGGCGTACGTGCGGTGGTGGCCCCGTCGTTCAGTGGTTTGTTTTTTCGCAACGCGTTCAACCTCGGGCTGCTCTTGCTGACCTGCGCCGAGGCCGAGCAGTTGCAAGAGGGCGATGCGGTCACGCTGGTGAGCGCAGGCGTGCAACGTGCCGATGGCAGCGTGTTGCCCTGCCAGCCAATTCCTGATTTTTTAATGGACATGGTCCATGCCGGAGGTTTGATGAATGTCTTGAAACAACGCAGCCAAGGAATACACCATGCGTGAACACACCGCTGCAACCACCCTCGACCCCGTCACGCTCGCCGTGCTCAAGGGGCGTTTGGAACAAATCGCCGATGAGATGGACGCCACGCTGTACCGCAGCGCGTTCAACCCCATCATTGCCGAGGCGCACGACGCCTGCCACGGCCTGTACGACGCCCAAAGTGGCGACACCTTGGTGCAAGGCAAATCGGGCTTGCCCGTGTTTGTGGGCGCCATGGCGTTTGCTGTGCGTGCGGCCGCACGGGTGGCGCAAGAGCGCGGCGGCATGGTCGACGGTGACACCTGGTTGTTCAACGACCCCTACGAAGGCGGCACCCATGCCAACGACTTCAAGCTGGTGCGCCCCTTCTTTCGCAACGGCCAGCTGTTTTGCTACTTGGCCTCTGCCGCGCACTGGCATGACGTGGGCGGTGCCGTGCCCGGCAACTACAACCCGGCGGCCACCGAGTGCTGGCAAGAGGCGGTGCAAATTCCGCCCGTGCGCATCGTGCGCCAAGGCCAGCTCGACGGCGATGTGCTGGCCATCTTGCGCGCCAACACGCGCTTGCCCGACAGCTTGTGGGGCGACTTGAACGGCCAACTCTCGGCGCTGGAGCTGGGTGTCAAACGCCTGGACGGACTGCTCGACGAATACGGCGACGCCGTGGTGCTGCAAGCCATGGGCGAGTTGCGCAAACGTGCCCTGGTGCTGATGCGCGCGCACATTCAAAACCTGCCCGATGGGCGCTACAGCTTTGAAGACGTGCTCGACAACGACGGCGTGAAAGACGAATTACTCACCATCGCCTTGGACATGACGGTCCAGGGCGACCGCATGACGCTGGATTTTTCGCGCACCTCGCCCCAGTGCGCAGGCCCGGTGAACATCTCGCGCGCTACTGCGGTGGCGGCTTGCTATGTGGCGCTCAAGCACGTGTTCCCGGATGTGCCGGCCAACGCCGGTGTGCTGGATGCGGTGGACTTTGTGTTGCCCGACGGCTTGGTGATCACCGCCGAGCGCCCACGCCCGGTGGGGGGCTACACCGAAACCATTTTGCGCATGATCGATGTGATCTTCAGCGCCACCGCCTTGGCCGACCCCAACCGTGCCGTGGCCCATGCCTACGGCACCATCAACGCCTTGTCCATTGCCGGGCACCGCACCGATGCCGCACGCAAAGGCCAGCGCTGGGTGATGTTCAGCTTCTTTGGCGGGGGCCATGGTGGCCACAGCACGGGGGACGGCCTGAGCCACAGCAACGCGCCCATCTCGACCGCCACCATTCCGCCACTGGAAATTTTGGAGGCCGCGTATCCGGTGCGTTTCACCGAATGGTCGCTGCGCGCCAACTCAGGCGGCGACGGCACACACCGCGGTGGCTTGGGCGCGGTGTACGAAATTGAGCTGCTCGAAGAAAGCGCCGAGGCCTTCATCTTCGGTGAGCGTGGCAAAGCGCCACCCAAGGGCATTGCAGGCGGCGGCAACGCTTTGCCCAACGTGTTTTCGTACCAGCACAACGGCCAGTGGTGCAAGCCACCCATGGTCTCCAAGATGCTTGGCATCCAACTCAAAAAAGGCGAGCGTGTGCGTCTGGAAACCCCTGGCGGCGGCGGCTGGGGCCCCGCTGCTGGGCGTGACGCTGCGGCGCGTGCACACGACTTAGCGCTGGGTTACGTCAGCGATTCGAACACCACTTCTTCAAAGGTCAAACCATGAGTACGCAACAGTCTGTCACCCCACACCTGGTGGTGGGTGTCGATGTGGGCGGTACGTTCACCGACTTGTTTGTGCTCGACGAGCGCGATGGCTCGGCCCGCATTGTCAAAGTGCCCTCGACCCGTGGCGAAGAAGCCCGTGGCTTCATGAACGGCGTGGTGCGCGTGAGCGAGGGCAATGCGCCCACCGCCACCGCCACCGCCAGTGGTTCAGCAGCCGGTGTGGCCTCGACCTTGGCCACCATCGTGCACGGCACCACCGTGGGCACCAACGCGCTGTTGGAGCGCAAGGTGGCCCGCACCGGCATCATCACCACACGCGGCTTTCGCGATGTGTTGGAAATGCGCCGCCGCGACCGACCCCAAACCTGGGGACTGCGCGGCAGCTTCACCCCCGTGGTGCCGCGTGACCTGCGCCTGGAAGTGGACGAACGCGTGTTGGCCGACGGCAGCTTGCACACGGCGGTGGACTTGGCCCAAGTGCGAGCCCAAACCCAAGCGCTGTTGGATGCGGGCTGCGAAGCGGTGTGCGTGTTTTTCATCAACGCCTATGCCAACCCCGTCAACGAACAACAGGCCGTGGCCGCTGTGCGTGCCATGTGGCCCAACCCCTATGTGACCTCGGCCAGCGAAGTGCTGCCCGAAATTCGCGAGTTCGAGCGCTGCTCCACCGCCACCTTGAACGCGGCCTTGCAGCCCGTGGTGGGCAGTTACTTGGCCAAGCTGGAAGACGACTTGCGCACCCAGGGCTTCAGCGGTGAGCTGTTGATTGTGCAAAGCAACGGCGGCGTGATGTCGCGCGAGACCGCGTGCGATGTGCCGGTGCGCACGGCCCTCTCGGGCCCCGCCGCAGGCGTGATTGCCTGTGCGGCGGTGGCGCGTGCCTCGGGCTATCCCAACGTGATCACGGGTGACATGGGTGGCACCTCGTTTGACGTGTCGCTGGTGGCCGAGGGCGAAGCCTCGTTGGCGGCGCAAACCTCGATTGAGTTTGGGCTGGTGGTGCGCTCGCCCATGATTCAAATTGAAACCATCGGTGCCGGTGGCGGCTCGATCGCGTCGGTCGACGCCAGTGGCATGTTGCAAGTGGGCCCCGAGTCGGCAGGCAGCATTCCGGGGCCGGTGTGCTACGGACGTGGCAACACGCGACCCACCGTGACCGACGCCAACGTGGTGTTGGGGCGCATTGCCGCAGACCGTCCTTTGGGCGGTGGCTTGTTGCAAGCGCTCGACGCCAAGGCCGCTGAGCTGGCCATTCAAACCCATGTGGCCACGCCCTTGGGGTTGGAGGTGTTGGCCGCTGCCGAAGCCATGCTCACGGTCGCCAACGCCAAGATGGCCGGTGCCATTCGCGTGGTGTCGATCGAGCGTGGCCACGACCCACGCCAGTTTGCCTACATGCCGTTTGGTGGCGGCGGTGCCTTGCATGTGTGCGCCATGATGCGCGAGGTGGGCGTGACCACCGGCATCGTGCCGCGTTACCCCGGCGTCACCTCGGCCTTGGGCTGCGTGATGGCCGACATGCGCCACGACGCTGTGCAGACCCTCAACAAGTCGCTGCTCGACTTGGACTTGGCGCAACTGAAATCGCGCTTGGCCGACTTGGCCGAGGCTTGCCAAAAACGCCTGGACTCCGCGGGCGTGCGCTTTGAGCGTGTGCAAGAAGTGGTGGCCTTGGACATGCTCTACATGGGCCAGACCCACACCTTGCAAGTCCCCTTGAACCCGGCCGACATCAGCCGCGAGAGCATTCAAGCTGCGTTTGAAAAAGCCTATGCGGCGTCGTTTGGCCGTGTGCTCACCGGCATGGCCATTCGTGTGATGAACCTGCGCTACGCCCGCATTGGCGTGCGTCCCAAGTTCGACCTGGCCGTGCTGGCCCCCAAGGGCGCGGGCAGCACCGCGTCGCTGGGCGTGCAGCGCGTGTACCACGCCGGCCAATGGTGGGACGCCCAGCGCTATGCGCGTTTGGACTTGCCCGTGGGCGCCCAAGTGGCCGGCCCGGCCATTCTGGAACAGACCGACACCACGGTGTGGCTGGAGCCCGGCTTCAGCGCCCGTGTGGACACGCTGGGCAACTTGTTGGTGGAAAGGAACGCCGCATGAGCCTGAGCCACAGCCCCGCCACAACACGCCGCATCGCGTTGGTGGTGGTGGATTTGCAAAACGACTTTCTGGCGCCCGAGGGCGCCTACGCACGCGGCAACACCGTGAGCCCCGAGGCCTTGTTGCTGCCCCAGCGTTTGGCGCCCGTGGCCGAGGCGGTCAAGCACCACCACGGTATGGTGGCCGCCAGCTTGTTCACCTTGTGGCCCGATGCCGAGGGGCAGCCCATGATCTCGCCACACCTGCTGGAGCGCCGCCCGTTTTTGCGTGCGGGTGACTTTGCGCCCGGCAGCTGGGGCCAAGCCAATGTGGCGGCCATTGCACCGTGGGTGGATGTGTCGGTGTGCAAGGTGGCGTATTCGGCCTTCTTCAACACCCAGCTCGACTGGGTGCTGCGCCGCGCGGGCGTGGACACGGTGGTGGTGTGCGGCATTGTCACCAACGGTGGCGTGGCCAGCACGGTGCGCGACGCCCACATGCGCGACTACCGCACCGTGGTGCTGAGTGACGGCTGTGCGACTTTTTCTGAGGCTGCGCACCAAGCCGCGCTGACCGACATGGCGTCGGTGGCCGAGGTGATGACCTGCGCCCAATTCTTGACCACGCTATGAGCCCCACGGTTGAACGTGTTGCCAGTTTTTCTGCGCCAGTGCACACGGCGGTGGCCATTGTGGGCGGCGGGGCCTGTGGCCTCACCGCTGCGCTGACCCTGAGCCAACTGGGCGTGGACTGTGTGGTGCTGGAGCGCGATGCTTTGCCCACCGGGTCGACCGCGTTGTCGTCGGGCTTTGTGCCCGCAGCGGCCACCCAGGCGCAGCAGGCGCAAGGCATCAGCGATTCGCCGGCGCTGTTTGCGCAAGACATTCAAGCCAAGGCCCATGGCCGTGCGTCACCGGTGCTGGTGGACGCCTACAGCCGCGCCATTGGCCCAGCCATGGACGCGCTGGCACACCACCACGGTGTGCCGTGGCAGGTGCTCGACACGTTTTTGTACCCCGGCCACAGCGTGCACCGCATGCATGCCGTGCCCGAAAAAACCGGCGCCGGTTTGATGATGCGTTTGCACAATGCCGCCGAAGCGGCAGGCGTGGTGGTGCTGACCGAAGCACAGGTGAGCACGCTGTATGTGAACCACGCCGACCAAGTGCTGGGCCTGGGCTTTGTGCGCCCTGACGGGCAACTGGAGCAACTCAGCTGCGACAGCGTGCTGCTGGCCTGCAACGGCTTTGGTGGCAACGCCGAGCTGGTGAGTACTTTGCTGCCCGAGATGCGCGATGCGCTGTATGCCGGCCACACGGGCAACGATGGCAGCGCCATCGCCTGGGGCCAACAAATGGGCGCGCAACTGGCCGACCTGGGTGGCTACCAAGGCCACGGCTCGTGGGCCGTGCCGCAAGGCGCTTTGATTTCGTGGGCGTTGATGATGGAAGGTGGGGTGCAAATCAACGCCTTGGGCGCGCGCTTTCATGACGAAACCCAGGGCTACTCTGAAGCGGCGGTGCATGTGCTGGCGCAACCGGGTGGCACCGCGTGGAATGTGTTCGACGACCGCTTGCTCGCTTTTGCCCAAGACTTCCCTGATTTTCGTGACGCACAAGCGGCGGGTGCGGTGCACACCTTGCCCGATGTGGCGGCGCTGGCGCAACACATCGGTTGCCCGGTAGACACCTTGCGCCACACCTTGGACGCCGTGCACGAGGGCCAAGACCCGGTCACAGGCCGCCACTTCAAGCGCAGCTTGGAGGCCCCCTTTCATGCCATCCGTGTGACCGGCGCTTTGTTCCATACGCAAGGTGGGCTCGACATCAATGCCCAATGCCAAGTGCTGCGCCCCGACGGCAGCGCCTTGCCCAACCTGCTGGCCGCAGGGGGCGCGGCGCGCGGTGTGTCGGGCGATGCGGTGTGGGGCTATTTGTCGGGCAATGGGTTGCTCAGCGCCATTGCGGGCGGCTTTATTGCGGCACAGACCGCTGCACATCAGGTGGCGCAGGCCACCGCACAAGATTGAGGGAGACACGCCGTGAATTTGAAACAACGTTTGAACCAGCCCGATGTGTTGCTGGCCCCCGGTGTGTACGACGCTTTCAGTGCCTTGATTGCTGAGCAAGCGGGCTTTGAGGCGCTGTACTTGTCGGGTGCCTCGGTGGCCTACACCTTGCTCGGTCGCTCTGACATTGGCTTGACCACGGCCAGCGAGGTGGCGCACACCTTGGCGCACATCACCGACCGCGTGCGCGTGCCCGTGATCGTGGATGCCGACACCGGCTTTGGCAACGCCTTGAACACGCAGCGCACCGTGCGCGAGTTTGAGCGTGCAGGCGCGGCCATGATTCAACTGGAAGACCAAACCTTCCCCAAGCGCTGCGGCCATTTGGATGGCAAAGGCGTGGTGCCCGTGGCCGAGATGGAAGGCAAGCTGCGCGCTGCGCTGGATGCACGGCATTCGTCAGACACCTTGATCTTGGCGCGCACCGATGCGGTGGCGGTGGAAGGCTTTGACGCTGCGCTGGAACGCGCCGAGCGCTACCTGGCGTGCGGCGTGGACGCCTTGTTCATCGAAGCCGTGCGCAGCCCCGAGCAAATGAACACCGCTTGCCAACAGTTTGCGCACCGCGTGCCCATGCTGGCCAACATGGTGGAGGGTGGCAAAACCCCGGTGCAAAGCGCCGATGTGTTGGGACAACGCGGCTACAAGATTGTGATTTTTCCGGGCGGCACCGCACGCGCGGTGGCACATACCCTGCAAGGCTATTACGCCAGCTTGCACCAACACCAAACCACCCTGCCGTGGCAACACCAGATGCTCGACTTTGACGGCCTGAACGCGGTGATTGGCACGCCTGAGTTGCTGGCGCAGGGCAAGCGTTACGAGTGAGTGGGGCTGATGCAATCGCCAGATTGCATGCCCGACTCAGTGGGTCAACAGGTCATCGTCTTGCAGGCTGGGTCGCCATTGTCCGCGCGACTCTCGCACCACAATTTTCTGTTTCACTAGACGCTCGACGGTCTTGATACGTTCAACAGCTTTGGCGATGGGCTCATGGCCTTGAGCTTGCGCGGTGTACAGAAGCCGAACCAGCTTGTCTGCCCACAGCGGCACTTTGCTGGTTTTCTCCCAACGCGCCACGGATTGCCCGTCAATGCCCATTAACTTGCCCAAGGCAGGTTGCGATAGCAACATACCAGCGCTTCGGATGTAGCGAAACTCCGCGCCAGTGACGGGTGACGCTTTGCGGGTCAAGGCCATGCAGATGGAACGGGTCAGGCCATCCAAGTTGTGAAAAGACACGCCTTCACCGTAAGCGGTCTTCTTGATTTCATAGCCGTTGGCCAGCCACACGTTGCGCAGCCCGCCGTCTGTGTAGTGGTACATATCAGTCCTTTTTGACGTCCATCACGGTCACGATGACCAAATCTGTTGCTGGGTACTCCACGTACACAACAACTGCTACTTGCATACCTGCAACAAACCGTTGTATTCGGCACAGCAGCCCCGGATGCTTTATGTCTGGCTCAGGTGGTAGCGCAAAGCTACCCATTCGCAGCACTTCAAGAACCATCGGATCATTGATATACCGCTCACGCATGCGTTTACGCGCATGCGTGGTGAAGATCACATGGGTTGAGTCTTTGGCAGACTGCCGAATGTGGCGTTCAAGTTGACGATCAGAGGGAGTTCCCAAGATTTCGACCTATCATTTTGATAGGTCATATTTTGCCACATGAGGCAAGTGTTGCCAGTAAGTCAGTTGGTTAGTTCACGAACAAAAGAACTAGCGCCTACCTTGCGACAGGCAAATGGAGAGGTGGTCAAAAATGCGATGCCGTCTTTGATGGCTTGCACCGCTTTGTCCGCAATGTTGAGGTCGCCCGTTGCACTGTTCAATTCACGTTGCAGCGCGAAGTCAAACAGTTGCTCCAAATCTTCTGCTACCGCTTTGCTGAACAAAACTCGGTAAGTTATCCGCCGCGCCGCGCCTTGATTTTTTTGGCATTTACCAGCTTGGCTTCGAGTTCGAGCCGAAAGTCAGGGGCAACACGGATGGGTGGAAGTGTGGCTGTTTTCATGCGTTGATTGTGTTGCAAATGCTATGCAAGTTCAGCCATTCAAAACACGCTGTGGGCATCACGCTGCGCTGAAGCCGCAACTCACCTGCCCCAGCACACCAAAATCCATCGACACCGTGTCTTGCGGTTCGAACTCAAGCGGAACCAGGCATGTGCCGGTGGTCACGGTTTGGCCTGCTGCCAAGGTGATACCCAATGTGGACAGTTCGTTGGCGAGCCAGGTGAGTGCGATGCGCTGGTCGCCCAGCACGTTGGCACCGATGCCCTCGCGCTCAAGCCGTTGCCCCACCTTGCCGACGACGCGGTGCGACGCCAAGTCGAGTTGTCGCCACAGGTCTGGCGCTTGAGGGCCGAGCACAAATTGGTGGCCGCAGGCGTTGTCGGCAATCAGCTGCGCAGCGCCCACCGTGGCGAAGTCGGTATAGCGGGAGTCGGGCACCTCGATGGCCAGGTACAGCGCTGACACCGCATCGAGCACTTCGCCAAGTGCATAGGGCGTTGCACGCGGCGGCAGATCGTGCCCCATGCGAAAAGCAAACTCGGCTTCTGCCACGCGCATGCGGTTGGCGCCGAAGGGCAGTGTGTCGCCATTTGCGTAAACCATCTCGGCCAGCAGGCGGCCTGCAATGGGCCCGTCGATGCCAATGTGTTGTTGACCGGCTGTGCTGGTGGCGGCGATCTTCCAGCCAAACAAGGGTTGCGGGCTGAGCGCTTCGAGTTGCGCTTGTATGGCATAGCCTTGCGCGCGTTCGGTGGGGCGCAGGGCCGGTGGCAAGGCTGCCAAGGTGGTGCCTTCTTGCCAGTGTTGTACGAGCAGTTTGTTGGCCGCTTTTGTTGAGGTGGTGTTCACGGGGGCTCCTGGTTTTGTTGGCGGGGAGTTTATGTGTGGGGGAGGGAATGCTGGGTAACGGTTTGTATTGTGAGGGGGTGTTACCTACCCAATTAGGTTGGTGAGTCGACTATGGTTGAAGAATAGTGTGCAGCGGTTGTGGTCTTCGACTTATGCTGTTTGAGCGACAGCTATCGGCCAGGAGCGGTCGTAGATCAGCGTCTGCTTTGTTGTGGGTAACCCTGTTCCGCTTTGCAATGATGTCCGTTGTATTCAAACGCTCGGTGCTGCAAGAGTTGGAGGAGGTCGGTGTTCGCGTAGGTTATGAACAAGCGTAGAACGCAACAATAAACTAGGGGAGAACATGCAAGATTGCGAATATGTCGATGCAGCTTTGCCTGTGCGGCAAGGCGACGTATTAAAGCGAGTACGTGGGGACGGGCACATAACATTGGCTATCGTCGTTACCGCCGACTGTGACATCGCCAACGAAAAGTTTGGTGACGCAGGTCTGGCGTGTGTCCAGCTAGGCCCTCTGGCCGATTACGTCCTCGGCGAGCACGCGCGGAACTTGGCGCGGGTGCAGATGAAGAAGCGTTTTGAGAAGGCTGCCCAATGGGTTAACGAGCGCTGGTGTCTGAAGGACCCAGGAAACGTCGCCCTATCCGAGGAACGCGTGCAAGCATGGATCTTGGCATCTAAGCCCGAAGAGATTGAGGCTGAGCTGAACTTGTCTGTCGATGGTGAGAAGAGTTTCATCAAGCGAGAAAGTGCGGCGCTACAGGCGGCACAAAGCTTCATTGACGCCCCGACAGATCGCTACTCAGCAATCGACGCCTTGTGCGTCCTGCAGGCACAATCAACCACCAGAAGCACACAATTTAAAACGGTGCTTGGAGCGCTAAGTCCCAAAAAACTCCCGTTTGACCTCTTCTATGTCTCCTGCGTCCCAGGTGAGCCAGGTTTAGGATTCGTTGCGAAACTGCAAGCGTTAACTTTCATTCCATTCAATCGCAGCTTCACATCAATGGATGACGCGAAAGATTTTGAAAACAGTTTCGTACGTGTTGGCCGCCTCGGCCCAACCTTTCGCCACGCTCTGGCCCAACAGTTCGGCATGCTCTTCGCAAGGATAGGAATGCCCAAGGCATACGAACAAGATCGTGACGCTGCTTTCGAAATAATCGCCGATCAGATCAAAGCAGAAATGGGAGAACAGAAATGACAAACGCGATTGCTATTGACTCGTCGGCACTGGACCGGCTTCAGGCCGGTTTTGACTTTGATCTCGACTGGTTTACAACGTGGTCAGAAGATTCGCTTCCGGAGGGAGTGGCTCGTGTAGAGGTCGGCGATACCATCTATTTTCTTGGTCCAAAGGCAGACGCCGACTCGAATCTACTGGTCATCGAGATCAAGAAGAAAGGCCTATTTGACGCGCTTGCACCAAAGCACAGGCCAGAGGCGTTCCTCCGTCTGGTTCGATTTGGTCGATCCGAGTCGAAATCCGGGCGGCATCCACTGCCAATTTCCTGGTCACCGTATCACGCAGAGAGCTTGGTCTCGTTTCGCTCCAATAGCGGCGCATCCGGAGAGCATGCGCGCATAGAGGCTGATTTGAATCCACATGGCACTAAGCACGCGTTTGCTTATGACATCAGCCGCGAGAAGCGCGACTTGTATCGCGCGGAGATCGATTACAACGCATTCGACGCTGCGGTCGCCGGGCTGGACGACGCGGTAATTGCGATGCTGTCGAGACTACCAACGCCAGTACGTGGCGACGACACCAGGGTCGAGCTTCCCGAACTGGCAAATCGAGTGACGCTTGGACGCAGCCTTGATGCTTGGCTGGATGGCCTGCTGACGCAGCGGCAGCTTGATTTCGTGAAGGTGTCGTTGACAAAGAGCTTGCGATTGGTGGGAGCGGCTGGTACCGGCAAGACGCTCTCGCTTGTAGTGAAATGTGTAAGCGAGCTTAGGAAGCACATGAATGGCACGGAAGGTTATCGCTCGTTGTTCCTAACGCACAGCCAGGCGACGGTTGAGTTGATTACTCAGGCAATCGCATCTATGGATCACGAGGGCATCATGGCCAGATCCAAAGCATCGTACTTGAAGATTTGCACGCTGCAGGAACTCGCCAACGAGGCGATGAAGTACGACCTTGACGGCCTTGAACCGCTGTCCTCTGATGGCCTGGAGGGACGTGCCCTGCAGTTGGAGGCGATCGAAGCAGAGATCGAGCACGTCCAGCGCAGCGACTGGGTTACTGCCAAGTCGAGATGCAGCGAAGGGTTCTGCAAAGGGATGTCGAGCATCCGCGGCACGCCAGCATTCCGAACGTTCGCGAGGGAGGTTGCGAACGAGATCGCGTGCGTTCTCGAGGCGGATGGCGTGCGCCAGTCTGCGCAGCGGCGAGAGCGCTATCTCAACGAGCCCAGGAAGGCATGGATGATGTACTTGCCAGACATCGAGGATCGGCGGGTTATCCTCATGATCTACGACCGCTTCCGTACCTTCTTGAAGGGGGTGGGGGTTCTTGGCGCTGATCAAATGATTGCCGACTACCTAGGGTTCCTCGATAGCAATCGGTGGGACAACATCAGGCACCGAGAGGGATTCGACACAGTCTTTGTCGATGAACTTCACCTGTTCAATCGACAGGAGCGGATGACGCTGCATCACCTAATGCGCGACGACTCTAAGGCACCTGTTGTGATCATGGCCTACGATAGCAAGCAGAGCGTTCGCGACACGTTCAATGGCTTGAACGACGTCTCCGGCGGGGTGGCCGGGCTGTCGCGCGACATGCGACTCGGCGAGACCGAGAGATTCGAACTGACCGAGGGCTTCCGGTATACGCCGGAGATCGCACGGGTTTTAGAATGGATTGATCAAGGTTTTCCAGCAGCGGGCATCTCAGAAGAGCTCGGATTTGACTGGCGACCGATTGGCCTGGGAAGCATGAAGCAAAGCGGTGAGAGGCCCATCTTGGTTCGGGCGAAGAGCACCTTGGACATTTGGAACTGTGTCTTCCCTCGTGCTCGCGACAGGGCTAAATCGCTACAGAAGGGAAAGCGCGTGGCGGTGCTGTGCGCCAGTGAAGCGCTCTTCAAAAGATATTCAGAGGCTGGCGAATACCGCGACTGGTTCCTGCCGATTTCCGACAGGGAGCAGTTGTCAGGGCTTCGCCACGCTGGAAAGCGCTTCGTCTTCAGCATGCCAGACTTCGTTGCGGGTGTTCAATTCGATACGGTCTACCTCATCGAGGTGAACGACGGCGAGGTTGAGGAGGGTCCCTACTCGACAGGCAGCCTGCGCCGATTCGTTTCAACGGTCTACTTAGGAGCAAGCCGAGCAGAGCAGGTCTTGGAGATCTACTCATCTGAGGAGCGGGGCGGTGCGTCGCGTGTTCTCCGACATGCTATCAATAACGGCGCATTGGACGTGATCGATATTGGCGATCTGCAGTGAGCGATCCACGATGGCCACAGACATCCAGGTCTAGTTCTGCGATCCGCAAAGCCCTTGGCAACGCGGCAGCAACGAGAACACGAATGGACTGCTTAGACAGTACCTGCCCAAGGGCGTGAATCTGTCCGGCTACTCGCAACTTCAGCTCAATGCGATTGCACGATAATTAAATAAGAGACTAGGCAAAACACTCGGCTTCCATACACCAGCTGAGATGTTCAGCGAATGTGTTGCACTGACCGGTTGAATCCGCCGCCTAAAACCGTCACGAGATGTGCAAACCTAAAGCTCAGTGATCAGCCAATGACTTTTCAATCGGTGTATGCACTCACAGAGCAACCGTGACAAATGAGAAAACTTACTTCCGTTGCGACGCCTTGATGTAAACATCATGATGGTCTCGTCGCCCGACAGAGATCACGATCACCACCAAGCGTTGGTCAATCACTTCGTAGACCAAGCGGTAGCCCACATCATGCAGTTTGATTTTGTAGGTGTTGTGCAGTTCACCACGCAATTGGGCAGAGGGCACATGGGGGCTGGCAAGCCGTTTGGCCAATTGTTTTTGAAACAGCGTGCGAATTGAGCCATCCAGTTTGCGCCACTCTTTCCAGGCACTGACATGAAACTCAAGGCTATAGGTCTTCAAGTTTCACCTTGACCGTTTTACCGCCAGAGCGGGCTTTGACAATTTTGGTCAACTCTGCGTCTTCAAGCCGCTCCATCATGTCTTCATAAGCCACAGCAGAAATCAAATAAGCCGTGGGCTTGTTGTGATTGAGAACAGCCACAGGTGACTGTTCAGCCACGTCAATGACCCCGCTTGGGTTACGACGTAAGTCGGTCATGCTGACGGTGTTACGAGCGAAGATGGCTTGAGTGATAGACATGGTATTAAGTGCTTTATTTAGTGTATTTTTACGTGCTTTTCTACAAAAGTCAATCAAACCGTTTTATGCGCCAACGCCTGCGCCGCAATAGCCTCCCGCTGCTCGGGTGTCAGGCGCTTGAGGTTGTTGACTTGCATCACCATGCGTGGGTTTTTGGCCAAGGTGTCGGCGTGGCGCATCAAGAAGTCCCAGTACAGGGTGGTGATGGGGCAGGCCCGTGCGCCGGTGGACTGTGCGGGGTCGTAGCGGCAACCCTGGCAGTGGTTGCTCATGCGTTGAATGTATTTGCCGCTGGCGGCGTAGGGTTTGCTGGCCATGAGGCCCCCGTCGGCAAACTGGCTCATGCCCAAGGTGTTGGGCAGTTCTACCCACTCCACGGCGTCCACGTACACACCCAAGTACCAGGCGTGCACGGCTTGCGGTTTCACGCCCAGCAGCAAGGCGTACAAGCCGGTCACCATGAGGCGTTGGATGTGGTGGGCGTAGCCATGCTGCAAGGTCTGGCCAATGGCGTCGCGCAGGCACGCCATGTCGGTGTCGCCCGTCCAATAAAACGCGGGCAGCTCGGCCTGTGCGTTGAGCGTGTTGCGCTCTAAGTACTCGGGCATGTGCGTCCAGTAAATGCCGCGCACATATTCGCGCCACCCCAAGATTTGGCGAACAAACCCTTCTACCGCTGGCAGAGGTGCCAGGCCTTGTGTGTAGGCGTCTACAGCCGCTTGCACCACTTCGCGTGGGTTGAGCAGCTTGAGGTTGAGTGCGCACGACAGATGCGAGTGGTAAAGCCACACTTCGCCCTCCCACATGGCGTCTTGGTATTGCCCAAAGAGCGGCAGGCGTTGCGTGATGAAGCCTTGCAGGGCCAGCAGCGCATCGTCGCGGGTGACGGGCCAGCCAAAGCTGCTCAGGTGGCCGGGGTGGTGTGCGAGTTGGGAGTTGACCAAGGCCATCACGTCTTGGGTGATGGTGTCTGGTGCAAAGCGCTGGGGGGCGGGGATGGGCGGTGGACCTTGTTTGCCAAATGAGGCGCGGTTGTCGGCATCGAAGTTCCACTGCCCGCCCACGGGTTTGCCGTCGACCATCAAGATGCCGGTTTTTTGGCGCAGGGCGCGGTACCAGTATTCAAGCCGCAGTTGTTTGCGGCCTTTGGCGTGTTCGGCAAATTCGCGCACGGTGCTGAAGAAGTGCAGGTCGTCACGCAGTTGCAAGGGCAGCGCGTGCGCGCGTGCCACGGCGCGCAAGTCTTGCAGCACACGCCAGTCGCCGGGGGCGGTGAGCACCAGGGCTTGGGGGCGCAGTTGTTCAATGGCGCGGTTCAAAGCATCGGCCAAGGTGCTGGGTGCGTCAGGCGTATCGAGCGCGGTGTAGTGCAGTGGCCAGCCTTGCGCACGCAGGGTCTGCGCGAAGTGGCGCATGGCGCTCAAGAAGACGGTGGTGCGTTGCTTGGACGAGGGGATGTGGGTGGACTCTTGCATCGCCTCGGCCATCCACACTGCGTCGCAGCTCGGGTCGAAGTCGTGCAGGGCGGTGGCGTCGAGGTTGAGCTGGTCGCCCAGCACGATCACCAAATGGCGCAGCGCAGTGTGGCTCATGGGGCGGTCTTCTTTTGGGCGCGACAGGCGTCAGAGCAGTACAGCACGTGTTCCCAGTTTTTGGCCCAGGCCTTGCGCCAGGTCATGGGCCGTTGACACACCGCGCACAGCTTGCTGGGCAGGGATTGTTTGTTGCCTTTGAAGCTGTGTGGCGCAGACATTCACTCGCCCGGGATGTGGTTTTGATGCAGGCGCACCACGCTGGAGGCGCGTTTGCGAAAGCGGATGTTGAGCATCTCCACCATCAGCGAGAACGCCATGGCGAAGTAGATGTAGCCCTTGGGCACGTGGTGACCAAAGCCTTCGGCCACCAGCACCACACCGACGACGACCAAGAAGGTGAGGGCGAGCATTTTGATGGATGGGTGGCGCGACACAAACTGGCCGATGGCGCTGGCGAACAGCATCATCAAACCGACCGACGCCACAACTGCGGCAATCATGATGGCCACTTCATCGACCATGCCCACGGCGGTGATGATGGAGTCGAGCGAAAACACCAAGTCGATCACCATGATTTGCAGCACCACGCTGGTCAGGGTGGCTTTGACGTTACTGTTCATGTGGTCTTCTTCGCCCTCTAAGGACTGATGAATTTCGCCGGTGCTTTTCCAGATCAAGAACAAGCCACCGAGGATCAAGATGATGTCGCGCCCGGAGATGGGGTGACCGAAGATGTTGAACAGGGGTTCGACCAAGCCGACGATCCAGGCCAGCACCAGCAGCAAACCAATGCGCATGAACATGGCCATGAACAGGCCAATGCGTCGCGCCACTTCTTGTTTGGCGCGTGGCAGTTTGTCGACCAGGATGGAAATGAAGATGATGTTGTCTATGCCCAGCACCAGCTCTAACAGGGTGAGGGTGGCGAATGCGATCCACGCTTGTGGGTCGGTTAAAAGTTCCATGTGTGTCTCCTTTGCGTCAGGATAACCAAGGCGGAAAGAACTTGAACACTGTGCGGGAAACACCATGCAAACAGCCCCTGACCTTGCGGTGCAGGGGCTGGCTTGTCGCGGGGTTGCGCAGGGGCGCTCAAGCGCGTGGCGTGCCTGCTGATGCGGCGGCCAGCGCCGTCATGTTGACAATGCGCCGCACGGTGGACGACGGGGTGAGGATGTGGGCCGATTTGGCTGCCCCCAGCAAAATAGGCCCGACGGTAACGCCTTGTCCGCCTGTGATTTTGAGCACGTTGAACAAGATGTTGGCCGCGTCGAGGTTGGGGCAAATCAGCAGGTTGGCTTCGCCTTGCAGCGAGGTTTCTATCAGGCTGCTGCGTCGCACGCTGTCAGACAACGCGGCATCGCCTTGCAGTTCGCCATCGCACTCCACATCAGGGGCCATGCGTGCAAACAGGTCGCGGGCCACGCGCATTTTGTGCGCGGAGGCTTTGGCCGATGAGCCGTAGTTGCTATGCGATAAGAAGGCCACTTTGGGCGGCAAGCCAAAGCGGCGCACTTCTTCAGCGGCCATGACGGCGATGTTGGCCAGCAGCTCGGCATCGGGGTCTTCGTTGACGTAGGTGTCGGCAATGAACAGGGTGCGGTCCGCCAGCATCAAGGCGTTCAAGGTGGCAAAGCCGGGTGCGCCACGTTGGGTGCCAATGATGTCATTCACATGCTTGAGGTGCGCATCAAACTGCCCCACCAAGCCGCACAGCATGGCATCGGCGTCGCCCAAGTGCATGGCCAAGGCACCAATCAAGGTGTTGGAGCGGCGCACCGCTGCTTTGGCGGTGTCGGGGGTGATGCCTCGGCGGCCCATGAGGCGGTGGTAGGTCTCCCAATATTGACGGAAGCGGGCGTCGCTCTCGGGGTTGATGACTTCCACGTCGTGTCCCACTTTGAGGCGCAAGCCTGCTTTGGCAATGCGTGCCTCAATCACGGCGGGGCGGCCAATCAGAATGGGGTGGGCCAGCTTGTCTTCGATGGCCAACTGGGCGGCGCGCAACACACGCTCGTCTTCACCTTCGGCGTAGATGACGCGCTTGGCGTTGGAGGCCTGGGCCGCGTTGAAGACGGGGCGCATGATCATGCCGGTTTGGTAAACAAAGCGTGACAGGCTTTGTTTGTAGGCTTCGTAGTCGGCGATGGGGCGCGCTGCCACGCCTGATGCTTCTGCGGCTCTGGCCACGGCGGGTGCAATGCGCAAGATCAGGCGTGAGTCGAACGGGGTGGGGATCAAATAGTCGGGGCCAAACACAAGCTCTTTGCCTGCATAGGCGCTGGCCACTTCTTCGCTGATGTCGGCCTTGGCCAAGTCGGCGATTTCGCGCACGCAGGCCAGCTTCATGGCTTCGGTGATCTTGGTCGCGCCGCAGTCGAGCGCACCCCGAAAGATGTAGGGGAAGCACAAGACGTTGTTGACCTGGTTGGGGTAGTCGGAGCGCCCGGTGGCGATGATGCAATCAGGCCGCACAGCCTTGGCCAGCTCGGGGCGAATTTCAGGCTCGGGGTTAGCCAGCGCCAAGATGATGGGTTGGCTGCCCATGGTTTTGACCATGTCTTGCGTCAACACCCCCGCCGCCGAGCAGCCCAAGAACACGTCGGCACCGTTGACCACGTCGGCCAGAGTGCGCAATGGGGAGGTTTGGGCAAAGCGGGCTTTGCTGTCGTCGTAACCACCGGGGCGTCCTTGGTAAATCAGCCCCTTGGAGTCGCACACAAAGATGTTGTGGCGCTGCACGCCCAAGCCCACCATCACGTCCAAACAGGCCAGTGCCGCGGCACCGGCACCCGAGACCGCAATGCGCACGTCTTCAATTTTTTTGTTGACCAATTCCAAGCCGTTGAGCAGGGCCGCTGCCGAGATGATGGCGGTGCCGTGCTGGTCGTCGTGGAAGACGGGAATGCTCATGCGTTCGCGCAGTTTTTGCTCGATGTAGAAGCACTCGGGGGCTTTGATGTCTTCGAGGTTGATGCCGCCCAGCGTGGGTTCGAGCGCGGCAATGATGTCGACCAATTTGTCGGGGTCGCGTTCGGCCAGTTCAATGTCGAACACGTCAATACCGGCGAATTTTTTGAAGAGGCAGCCTTTGCCCTCCATCACGGGCTTGCTGGCCAGGGGGCCAATGTCGCCCAGACCCAGCACAGCGGTGCCGTTGGTGATGACGCCCACCAGGTTGCCACGGGCGGTGAATTCTGAGGCCAGCGAAGGGTCGGCTTCAATGTCCAAACACGGGTAAGCCACACCGGGCGAATAGGCCAGTGACAGATCGCGCTGGTTGGACAGCGGCTTGGTGGGGGTGACGGAGATTTTTCCGCGAGTGGGGAGGCGGTGGTATTCGCGTGCGGCGTCGCGCAGGGCCAGTTCAGCGGGAGAGATGGATTTGGACAAGTGTGTCTCCTTGGATGTTGTGCATCAGAGATTACCTTCTTTCTCAAGCTGAAAACAAAAACGGCCCCCATTTCTGGGAGCCGTTTTGTGTTTTTTGGTGGCGCTTCACGGATTCGAACCGCGGACCTGTGGATTATGATTCCATCGCTCTAACCGACTGAGCTAAAGCGCCGAAGCCCGAAATTATAACGTGTTTTTGGTGCCTTACAGGCGCCTGTTGGGCGGCCTTCAGGTGGCCTTGAGTGCTTCGCCCAAGACCTTGCCCAGTTTGTCAAAGTAAGCATCCGCAGCCTGGGTCGGCACCAAGTATTTGGTGCGGCGGTTTTGGCCTTCAAACACTTGTCCAATCAAGCCCGCATCACGCAGGTCGTTGAGTTTGCGGTGGATGGTGGCTGGGCTGGCAAGCGTCGCTGTGTTCATGGCTTCAGACACGGTCAATGGACGGCCTTGAAGGTGCCGCAAGGCAATGGTCTCGAGCAGTCGCTTGGCGGTTTCATCCATTTCAGACAGCTGTTTGGTCGTGCCGGTCAGGGTGTTGGCCAGTGCCAAAAAACGTAAATAAACTTGTTTCATCGCTACCTCCTCATGATGAATTAGTACATGGTAATAAATTTCATCAAAACAAGATGCATTTTTCGTAAAGAACTGAAAAGCTGCGGGTTGTACCTGTCTCAAGCTTCTTTGAGCGCTTGCTGTATCAGCTGTCCCAGCTTGTGAAAGTACTGATCTGCTACCTGGGTTGGCACCAGGTATTTGGTGCGCCGATTGGCGCCTTCAAACATCGGAGCGATCAAACCAGACTCACGCAAGGCATCGAGTTTGCGGTGAATGGTGGCAGGGCTGGCAATAAATGCTGCCTCCATGGCTTCACTCACAGTGATGGCGTTGCCGCTAGCGTGGCGTATGGCGATCAGCTCTAGCAAGCGCCTTTGGGTTTCATCCATGGCACCTGGTGCCGCTGAACTGTCTAAAGCTTGAGTCAGGGCCAAGTACCGAAGGTAGACTTTTTTCACGCCTAGGTTGCTTATTAAATGGTTAGCCTTCTAAGTTAACAGTTTTACTCAAGCGTGACAAGAGAGCTGGAGAAAAATTCACAACCATCGGCTGTGCGGAGTACACGAATGGTTGCTGTAGAACTTCAACTGTAGTCAAAGGTATTGATTGAAGTTCTACGTTGCTTCAGTCCACCCGAGCTCCGGAGGTGCGAACCATGTGAGCCCACTGAGCCACTTCATTGCGCATGAAGAGACCAAATTCTTCAGGGGTGTCACCCACGGCTTCAGCCCCTTGGCCGGCCAACTGCTCGCGGATAGCTGGCAATTTCAAGAGCTTCACCACTTCGTTGTTCAAGCGCGTCACCACCTCGCGTGGCGTGCCTGCGGGCGCAAATAAGCCAGACCAGGCATAGGTGACAAAGCCTTTCACACCGGCTTCTTCTACGGTGGGTACGTCGGGCAGTTGCGCCACACGTTTTTTGCTCGACACCGCCAAGATCTTCACCTTGCCTGAGCGCACATGCGCAATGCCTGTGGGCATGTTGATGAACATCATGTTGACCTGTCCACCCAGCAAGTCGGCAATGGCAGGTGGACCACCTTTGTAGGGTACATGCACGGCTTCCATGCCGGTCATGTTTTTAAACAGCTCGGTCGACAAGTGGGTAGATGTGCCTTGACCGGTAGATGCGTATGACAGGTTGGCCGATTTGTTTTTGCCCAATGCGATCAACTCTTTGACGTTGTTGGCGGGCACGGAGGGGTTGACGATCAAGATGTTGGGCACAGTGCCCACCAGCACGATGGGTGCGAGGTCTTTGAGCGGGTCGTAGTTGAGCTTGCTGTAGAGCGAGGTGTTGATGGCTACGATTTCAGAGCCCATCAACAAGGTGTAGCCATCGGGTGTGGCTTTAGCTACAGCCTCGGTGGCGATGTTGCCGCCAGCGCCGGGACGGTTTTCAACCAGCACGGCTTGGCCCAGGGCTTCGGACAGCTTGGGTGCCAAGGTGCGCGCAAAGAAGTCGACCGTGCCACCCGCAGGGAAGGGCACCAACACTTTGATGGGTTTGTTCGGAAAACTTTGCGCCATGACAAGGCATGGGCAACACAAAACCAACGCCGCGATGCGGCGTAACCAGAGAGAACGCATGGAATTTCCTTAAATGGGTCAGGTGTTGGTGAAGTTGGCTTTGCGTTTGTTGACAAACGCATCCATGCCTTCTTTTTGGTCTTGGGTGGCAAACAGGGCGTGGAACAAGCGACGCTCGAACATCACACCATCAGCCAAGCCACTCTCAAACGCACGGTTGACCGACTCTTTGGCGGCCATGACGGCGAGTTGTGAGTAGTCGCAAATCATCAAGGCTGCGCCCAAGGTTTCTTCCATCAATTTTTCCAACGGCACGATGCGGCTGATCAAGCCCGCTTTTTCGGCTTCGTGCACGTCCATCATGCGGCCGGTCAACGCCAAGTCCATGGCCTTGGCTTTGCCAATGGCGCGTGGCAAGCGCTGTGTGCCGCCTGCACCGGGGATGATGCCCAGTTTGATTTCGGGCTGGCCAAACTTGGCGTTGTCGGCGGCGATGATGAAGTCGCACATCATGGCCAGCTCACAACCGCCGCCCAAGGCGAAGCCACTCACTGCGGCGATGACGGGCTTGCGGATGCTGCGGATGGTTTCCCAGTCGCGGGTGATGTAGTCGTCTTTGTACACATCGGCAAAGGTGTAGGTGGCCATGGCACCAATGTCTGCCCCTGCGGCAAACGCTTTTTCGCTGCCGGTGATGACCATGCAGCCAATGGCGGGGTCGGCATCAAAGGCTTTGAGGGCTTGGCCCAACTCCACCATCAACCCAGCGTTCAAGGCGTTGAGTTGTTTGGGACGGTTGAGGGTGATGACCCCCACTTTGTCGGCCTCTGTGTGGACGTTGATGAATTCGTAAGCCATGTGGGCGCTCCAAAAAAACAAAGAAGAAGAAAACCTGCTGTCCTAACTATAGCCAAGCCCACCAAGGGTAAACATTAACCAACCGATCGGTCGGTGAATGCTAAATTTCTTGCAGGAGACAACGCATGACAGCATCCACAGAGACATCGACCGTCTTGTATGAAGAACGCGGGCTAGTGGCCTTGGTCACACTCAACCGCCCGCAAGCCCTCAACAGTTTCACCCGCCAAATGCACCACGACTTGTGGGCTGCGTGTGACCGTGCCGAAGCCAACCCAACCATGCGTGCCATGGTGATCACAGGCGCTGGCAGGGGCTTTTGTGCAGGGGCTGATTTGTCGGAATTTGACTTTGCGCCCGGGCCTGACCTGATGGCACGCGCCAACCCCGGCCCGGTGATTGAGCAAGCCTTCAACCCCACCGCACGCAAGTTGCAAAACTTGCGCATGCCCACGGTGGCCGCCATCAACGGTGTGGCTGCGGGGGCTGGCGCATCGCTGGCGCTGTGTTGCGACATCGTGATTGCTGCACCCAATGCCAGCTTCATCCAGGCCTTCAGCAAGATTGGTTTGATTCCCGATGCGGGTGGCAGCTGGTGGTTGGTCGAGCGACTGGGCATGGCACGCGCCATGGCCTTGGCCATGACAGGCGACAAATTGGGCGCCGAGCAAGCCAAGGCCTGGGGCTTGATTTGGGACGTGGCCGAAGACAGCGTGGCCGCTGCCTGCGCCATGGCCGATAAGCTGGCTGTCATGCCGACCAAAGCCTTGGTGGCGACACGCCATTTGTTGCGTGATGCGGGCACGCGCACTTTCAGCGAACACCTGGATGCTGAGCGCGACGCACAAGCTGCGCTGGGCTGCACCCACGACTACATCGAAGGCGTGAGCGCCTTCTTAGAAAAACGCCCTGCGGTGTTCAAAGGCGAATGATGAGCACCGACGCGCACACCCTGGCCCAGCAAGTGGCCACCGCCATGTTTGCCGTGGACACCGCCACCAAAGACACCATGGGCATGGAAATTTTGACCTGTGAACCAGGCCGCGCCGTGTTGCGCATGCCGGTGCGCGAACTGCATTTGAACGGCCACCAAATTTGCCACGGTGGCTTCATCTTCACCCTGGCCGACTCCACCTTTGCCTTTGCTTGCAACAGCTATAACAAGGTGGCAGTGGCCGCAGGCTGCAGCATTGAATTTTTAAAGCCTGCCAAGTTGGGCGATGTGTTGACCTGCGAAGGCGTGGAGCAAACGCTGTCGGGTCGCCATGGCATTTACGACATGCGCGTGACCAACCAGCACGGCGAGACCATTGCCATGTTCCGTGGCAAAAGTGCCCAAATTCAAGGAACGGTGATCCCGCAATGAAATCTTCTGCATCTCTTGCCAAGCAGTTTCCGCTCGAGCCCATTGAAAAGGCCAGCACTGACGAACTGCGTGCTTTACAGCTCAAGCGTTTGCAAGCCACGCTGCATCAGGCGTATGCCAACTCACCTGCCTACCGCGCTAAGTTTGACGCGTCGGGCGTGCACCCGAGCGACTGCAAAAGCTTGGCCGACTTGGCCAAGTTTCCGTTCACCACCAAAGCAGACCTGCGCGACAACTACCCCTTTGGCATGCTGGCCGTGCCACGCGAGCAGTGTGTGCGCATTCATGCATCGAGCGGCACCACGGGCAAGCCCACAGTGGTGGCCTACACGCACAACGACATCGATGTGTGGTCCAACGTGGTGGCGCGCAGCATCCGTGCGGCGGGGGCGCGACCCGGTGACATGGTGCATGTGAGCTATGGCTACGGCTTGTTCACGGGGGGGCTCGGGGCGCACTATGGTGCCGAGCGTTTGGGGCTGACCGTGGTGCCGTTTGGTGGCGGTCAAACCGAGCGACAAGTGCAATTGATTCGCGACTTCAAACCCGACCTGATCATGGTGACACCGAGCTACATGCTGGCGATTGCCGATGAGTTTGAACGGCAGGGCTTGTCGGCTGCCGAGTCGAGTTTGCGCTTGGGTATTTTTGGTGCCGAACCGTGGACCAACGACATGCGTCGCGCCATTGAGCAACGCATGGGCATTGACGCGGTGGACATTTATGGACTCTCCGAAGTGATGGGCCCCGGCGTGGCCAGTGAGTGTGTGGAAACCAAAGACGGCCCCACCATTTGGGAAGACCATTTCTACCCCGAGATCATCCACCCTGAAACCGGTGAGCCTGTGGCCGATGGTGAGATGGGCGAGTTGGTGTTCACCAGCCTTACCAAAGAGGCGCTGCCCATCATCCGTTACCGCACGCGGGACCTGACGCGTTTGTTGCCTGGCACCGCGCGCAGCATGCGGCGCATGGAAAAAATCACGGGCCGCAGCGACGACATGATGATCGTGCGCGGTGTGAATGTGTTCCCCTCACAAATTGAAGAGTTCATTTTGAAGCGCACCGAGTTGGCCCCGCATTACCAGTGCGTGTTGACCCGCGAAGGCCCGATGGACAGCCTGAAAGTGGTGGTGGAAACACGCCCCGGCATAGACCCGCAAGGCCAGGCTGCACGCGCTGCGGCACAGCAGTTGCAGCACGATGTGAAGACCTTTGTGGGCACCAGCATTGCGGTGGACCTCAAGCCCGAAGGCGGCGTGGAACGCAGCCAGGGCAAGGCCAAGCGGGTGGTGGATTTGCGTGTGGTGACCTGAGACTGAAGGCTGTGTGCGTCAGTCCAGCCAGGCCTTGACCTTGGCTGCATCGAGCACGGCCAATCGCCAACTGCGTTGTGCTTTGACGGGTGGCAGAGTCAATGACAAACGCAACAGCTGGCGATCACGACTCACCAAGGCGGTGAGCTTTTTGGCACGGCCCGCATACAGCGGTAACTCGTCGAGCTTTTTTAAGCGCCAGGCGCTGGCAGTTTTGCCGCCGATTTCCACGCCCAACCACTCATCGCCTGGCGCAAAGCCTGCGGCGTGTGCGGCGCTGCCGCTGAGCACTTGCTTGATCTGGATGCTGTGGTCTTCGCTCACCCGCAACCCCAAGCGCTGCGCCAATTGCGCCGGGTCGTGGTGGACGGCCACACCGTGTGCGGTGAGCGCGTCTTCGAGCGGCAAGTCGCGTGTGCCATGCACCCAGGCTTTGATGTCACGGGCCCACGAACGGCCCGTGAGTTCATGCAGCACGGCCAACAGATCAGCCTCTTGCATGGGGCCACCTTGGCAACGCGCCCACAGGCCGCGCATCACATCGTCTAACGACACGCTGTGGTTTCTCACGCCGTGCTGGCGCAGGGCCAAGTCCAGGCACAGGGCAATCAACGCGCCCTTGGTGTAGTAGCTCACCGTCAGGTTGGGCGTGTTGGCGTCGGCGCGGTAGTACTTGGTCCACGCTTCAAAGCTCGACTGCGCCACGCTGTGCACCATGCGTCCCGGTGTTTGCAGCACTTGGTTGATGGTTTTGTTGAGCAGGCGCAGGTAGTGCGCGTCGTCAATCAGGCCAGCACGGCGCAGCAGTTTGTCGTCGTAGTAGCTGGTGAAGCCTTCAAAAAACCACAGCAGCTCGGTGTAGTTTTCTTGGGTGTAGTCGTAGCGCGCAAACTCTGCCGGGCGCAAGCGCTTGACGTTCCAGGTGTGAAAGTACTCGTGGCTGATCAGCCCCAACAAAGTGGTGTAACCGTCATTGGGTTTGTCGACTTTGGCTTTGAGTGCTTCGGTGAGCACAGGGGTGTCGCTCAGGCGTGGCAGATCGGCGCGTTGGCAAATCAAGGCGGTGGAGTTGCGGTGCTCCAAGCCTCCGTAGCCTTCGCCCACTGCGTTGAGCATGAACACATAGTGCGTGTATGGAATGTTGGCGCGCTGGTTGCCGTGCCAAAAGCGAATCGCAGCTTCGCAAATTTTTTGCGCATCGCGCAGCAAACGCTCGCCATCGAACGCAGGGGTGGCACCCGCCACCACAAAGCGGTGCGGCACACCGCAGGCCGTGAACTGGCCAGACCAGAATGCGCCCATCTCCACGGGACAGTCGGCCAGTTCGTCGTAGTCGGCAGCCACATAGCTGCCAAAGCCGCGCGGATTGACTGTCAAGGGCGTGAGACCCGTGGCCACTGCCCATGTGGGCAAGTCGGTGTGTGGCACCAGGGCCAACACATGGGGCTGGTCTTCACAACCTGCCACGCGCAAGCACAGGCTGGTGGCGTTGAAGAAGCCGCGTTGTGTGTCCAGCCACGCGGTGCGCACCGAGTTGTCGTGCGCGTGAACTTGGTAGTGCAGGGTGAGAGGCGTGTCTGCTGCGCAGTCGATTTGCCAACTGCATTTGTCCAATTGCTGCACCGCCACCGAGCGGTTGCCTTGGCGTGCCGTCAACGAGATGAGTTGTTTGGAAAACTCGCGCACCATGTAGCTGCCTGCAATCCACACCGGTAAGGCCACGCGCTGGTCGGCTGTGGGTTGCTCGATGTTGAGGGTCACGCCATACAGATGGGCATGCAGATCGGCCAACTCAATGCGGTAATGCACTTGCGGTGTGGTGATAGGCGCGGTGGTGTGGGTCGCACGTGTGGTCGCAGTGGTGCGAAGCGCCTTGTGTGTGGTGGTGCGCGTCATAGCGGTAGCAGCGGGCTCAGGTGGCCGCAGCGCCCAGCAGGCAGGCCAGCGTAGACACCACGGTCAAACGAAAACGCAAGGTCATCCAGTCGCGCAGGCCGGCCTCGGCCCAGGTTTTGCGGTCGACCAAATAACAGGCGATCAGCAACACGGCCAGCAGTGGCAGCCCGGCGTAGGCGGGCATCATCACGCCCACCCAAGCCACCAGCGAGGGCACCACGCCCCACACCATGTGCAGCTTGCGTGAGGGCGCGTTGTGACGCAGACCAATGCCCCAGTGGATGCCACCCAAGAAGGCGCAGATGACGGCGGCATACGACGTCAAGGCCATCGCCACCAAGGGGTGTGCTTCGGGTGTGACGATCCACATCAGCAGGGCCAGCGTGGCAAACGGAATCAAACCCGCATAGCCCAAGCGTTGGATCAACACGCCAGCGGCGCTGTCAGGGGTGATGGGTGTGTGTGCCATGGGTGCTTAGTTACTTGCTGGCGTCGGCCAAGAGTTTTTCAATTTGTTGGGTGTTGATGGCACCAGGCACGCGTGCGCCGTCTTGCGCCACCAGCGTGGGTGTGCCGGTGATCTTGAACTTGCGGCCAAACTCGACGTTGCGTGCAATGGCCGAAGTGTCGCAAGCCGCAGCATTGGCGATGCGGCCTTCGCCCATGACCTGAGCCCAAGCAGCGGCGGGGTCTTTGGCACACCAGACGTTGCGTGACTTGTCAGACGAGTCCTGACCCAGGATGGGGTAGAGGAACAGGTAGATGGTGACGTTGTCTACCTTGGCCAGGTCACGCTCGAAGCGTTTGCAAAAGCCACAGTTCGGGTCTTCAAACACCGCCAGCTTGCGCTTGCCATTGCCGCGCACGATCTGGATCGCGTCTTTGACAGGCAAGCTGGCAAAGTCGATGGCACCCAATTTGGCCTCGCGCTCTTCGGTCAAGTTGCGCCGACTCTTGGTGTCGATCAGGTTGCCCTGGATGAGGAAGTTGCCGTCGGCGTCGCTGTAGTAAATCTCGTTGCCGTTCAAGCGCACCTCGTACAAACCGGTCATGGGGGTGCGGCTGATTTCTTCGATCTTGGGTAACTGCGGAATGCGCTCGCTCAGGTTTTTGCGGATGGTGGCTTCATGCCCTTGGGCCCAGGCGGAGCTCGCCAAGACCCACAGGGCAGCTGCGAGGGTAAGGAAAGAGCGTGTACGTGTCATGGGGTGTCCAAGGTGAGGTGTCATTGCATGGCTTGCTGCATGGCCCAGCGCTTCAAGGGTGCCAGGCTGTCAAAGCCAGACATGCCCCAATTGCGCAAAGCCTGCACGCTGGCGTGTGGGTGGGCGAACAAGCGTTGCAAGCTGTCGCAAGCCACCCAGGTGGGCAGCATGTCGGCTTTGCGGGCACGCTCGTAGCGACGCAGCAAGTGACGGTCGCCCACGCTGCGCCAGTAGTCGGCACTCTCGCGGCTTTTGAGCACGTGGGCCAACGCAGCGGCATCGGCCAGTCCCAGGTTGAGCCCAAGGCCAGCCAGCGGGTGGATGTTGTGTGCGGCGTCTCCGGCCAAGACCCAAGCGCTGCCATCGGCAAAAGTGCCAATCCAACGCTCGGCACGCGCCAGTTGCAGCGGCCACATGGCGCGTTCGCTGGTGAGTTCGAGCTGTCCCAACACGCCGTGGCTGGCGTCTTGCAGGGCACTGGCAAAAGCGGGGGCGTCTAACGCCAGCATGGCGCTGGCACGTTCAGGTGGGAGCGACCACACCAGCGCCGCGCTGTCGCCTTGCGCGCCGCCCAGTGGCAGCAGGGCCAAAATTTCTAAACCGTGGCTGCCTTGGTGAAACCACTGCAAGGCCTGTTGGCGGTGGGGCACGCTGCCACGCACGCGTGCGGCTACGGCGTGTTGCTGGTAGGGTAGGGTTTCAAAGTTCACGCCCAGCTCATCGCGGGTGCTGCTGTGGCGGCCTTCGCACACCACGGTGAGTGCGGCAGGCGCAGGCGCCGTCAAACAGGCAATGTCGGACTGGTAGCGCACAGCCTCGGCCAATTGGGCCTCTAGGACGGGCACGTCCACAATCCAGCTCAAGCCTTCGGGCGTGGGGCTGGCAAAGTGCACAAAGCCTCCGTTGTCACCCCACACGCGCATGTCTTGCACGGCGGTGGCGTGTTGGGCATCTGGCCAGCAGCGCAGTTCGGTGAGCAAGTCGCGTGAAGCCTTGTTGAGTGAGTAGGCCCTCACGTCATCATTCGTTTTGGGGGCCGAGGTGACCAGGCCAACACGCAAGCGTTGGCGTGCCAACAGCAGCGCCAGGGTGCGCCCGACCATGCCGTCGCCACGAATACACACATCCAATTTTTGAGCCATGGGCGAATTGTAGGAGGGCGGCACAATGGCGCATGACCTTCACAGCAGCAACCCCACACAGCGACCAGCGCTGGGCTTTGATAGACCAACTCTGGGTCTTCCCTGTCAAATCGTGTGCCGGTATTTCGGTGCAGCAAGCCACCTTGACCGATACCGGACTCGACCTTGACCGTGCCTGGATGGTGGTCGATGCCCAAGGCCAGATGCTGACCCAACGCAGTGTGCCTCGCATGGCCTTGATCCAGCCCGAGTTGCGCCACGCCGAGCTGGTGTTGCGCGCCCCGGGCATGCTGGCCTTGCACTTGTCCATTGAGCGGGCCGAAGCACCCACCCAAGTGCAGGTTTGGAAAGACACCGTGCCTGCGTTTGAAATGGGCGCGTTGGCGGCGCAATGGTTCACCGATTTCTTGAACGTGGGGCCCTTGCGCCTGGTGCGCTTTGACCCAGAGCACTTTCGCTTAGCCAGCCGCGAGTGGACGAAAGATGTGGATGCGTTCAACCAATTCAGCGATGGTTTTCCGATCTTGGTGACCAGCACCGCGTCGTTGGATGAACTCAACGCGCGCTTGGGCCAACAAGGGCAGGCACCCGTGGACATGCGACGCTTTCGCGCCAACGTGGTGTTGCGGGGTGAGACCCCCGATGCCTGGCAAGCCCATGACGAAGACTGTGTGGGTGTGATGACCGTGACCACCGGCGGTGAAGCGGTACAACTCAAACCCGTCAAGCCCTGCCCGCGCTGCCCCATGCCCAATGTCAACCCTGACACGGCTGAGGTCAGCCCTGCTGTGAGCGACACCTTGCGGACTTACCGCCAAGACCCCCGTGTCAAGGGCGCGGTGACCTTTGGCATGAACGCCATTCCCCTGAGTGGTTTGGGCGAGGTGCTGCGTGTGGGGCAGCGGGTGTCAGCCGAATTTGCGTGACCTGTTGTTGAGGTCACGCTCAGCGCGCGCCCAAATCTTCAATCGCATCCATCACCATGCTGGTACCAACGGCAATCAACAAAATGTCACTGGCTGCACGCACGTATTTGTAGCCTGCAGGGGGTGTGCCCAAACGCACCTGCAATGCGGGGGGCACCGGATACAGCACCACGTCCGGGGGCAAAGACTGGCCAATCACCCAGCGTTTGGCTTGACCGGGCGGTAAACAGCCATTTCCCTTTTTGGCCAAACCGGGTGGGCATCGACCTTGCGTGATGGCGGGTCCGTACACGTCACGCACTGCTTGATGATGGCTGGGTTCGAAGTACGCGCCCAGCCGTGCTTGTCGAACCTCGCCTGCTTCGTCTGAGCCATGACCCTGTCTGGAGGTTTCTTGCTCGCGGCGATGCTTGCCTTGTCCTGCACCCTCCGGTCGATCGGCCCATGCGTCAGAGGCCAGCAGTGCGACACACAAGCCAGCAACAGTCCATGAGCGTTGCATGACGCCCATCGGGATGGCAAATAGGTGCGATGGGTGTGTTTGTTGCGTCATGCTGTGCTCTCGGTGGTAGAGGAAATTTAGGCGTCTGAACTGATTTCTGTCGCCACCCACGCACCTGATGAGCGGGTGGCTTTGACTTCAATGCTGACACCGTTGGCCAGTGTGATTCCTTGCATGCTGGTGCTGTTGTTGTACTGGAATGTGAGTCCATGCAAAACAAACGTCTGTGCGGTGGCGTCCAAAGCGCTGAGGGTTCCGTGAAACTCAAATGTGCGCGAAGCTTCCTCTGAGTTGCTTGGTGTTTCGACTTTGGTTGCGACCAAAATGCTGTTGTTGAGACTGCCTTTAATCTCAACCCTGACACCCAGCGCCAGACTACCACCTGCGATGCGAGCGTTGCTGGCATCGACCTGTATGCCATTGACGGTGAAGTTGGCATTGGATTGGTAAGCAGAAATGAACCCATGGATTTCAACGTCCTGTTCGTTGTCTGCATCCAGCAATGCCAGCGGCGATGTGAGCAAGCGAATGTGGGTGGCCAGCAGCCCTGGCGTCATCGTGACGCGCACAAACACGCCATCGGACCAACTGCTCGGAACCGATGTGTTGCTGTCCCAGCTGATTTGGCTTGATGGCTGTGCGGTGGTGCCGAGCTTGAAGGTTCGATTGACGGCACTGAAGTTGTTGACCACACCACTGAGTTTGTATTGCGTGGGCTGTGTGTTGGACACTTCCACATGCGTTGCTTGAAGGTGGCCCGTGGTTTGATCGACATAACCATGGACTTCCACAAAGTGCGAGGTGCTCAGTCCCGCCAGTTGTGTGGCGACGCCTTCAAATACCGTGCTGGTCAAGACATCGACTGTCAACCCAAGCATGTTGAAACTGCTGGCACTGACGCTGGAAACGGGACCTTGCCACTCACTGCCACAGCTGATTTTGGTGGCGGTGGCTGTTGCTGTGCCGTTGCTGGTCGTGGCCGCTGTGACGGCAGAGCCTTGAATTGAAACCACCATGCCTACTTTGAGTGACTGGCCAAAGCTGGTGCCATCGTCGCGTGAAATGACGGTGGCGTTGTCATCGTTGTAGCGAATACCGTTGACGATGATGGAGCCAAGGCCCGAAATTGTGCCGCTGGTGAAGGAGCCGGTGCCACCGCTGGACAGTCCAGCCACATCGGATCCACCGCCGCCGCAGCCCGTCAGATGAGCGACCGATCCGATCATGCCCAAGAGCAATGTTCGACGTGTGAATGTGGGGTTGGTTTGAATTGATTGCATTTGGAACGCTCCGTTCACTTGGAGGAATCTTCAGTGGATGGCATGGGTTTGGAGAGGGAATACAGACCAATCCGAATCGTTTGGTCTTGTGGACGTTGGGCTGCTTGGTCGGCATCCATCAAGGCTTGCAGTTGTGGACCCAGCGTGGTCATCAAGCTGCGCCACTGGGCACTGATCAGTGCCTTGGCTTCGTTCACTGACTCTGACGACAGTTCATCTGCCAACAGCGCTTGTTCGAAATGCTGATGACCATCGCCCAACACATTGGTCACGGCGGCCTCCAAGTGATCGCCCACATTGGTTCCCAGGAAACCAATCATTTGCGGCCAGTTGTCGTTGGGCACAAAAATATCTTCCAGCAACTCCACCATGTCTGTGGCCTTGTGATGGATCACCAAATTGAGCCGCACCATTTCAGCCAGCAAGGAGCGCGCGTGAACATCTTTGGTGACACTGGCGGCCAGCGCTTCAAAGCTAGGTGTCGGGCCTTGTCTAGGAATGCCCAGTGGCTTTTTAGCCTTGTCCACATATGCGGCTTGTGATGTCCAGTGCGTCAGCAAGTCGGTGGCGACGGACCGCGTGGCAGGCAGTTGCGGTGTGGGTATCTGCTGAATGCGCCCCACTTCGCGTCGCGTCAAACCAGTCATGGTGCTGATGCGGCTGGTCAAACGCTCTGGGTTGTCTCCTTCGCATGCTTGCTTGGCAGCTTCCACATAGGCGTGTCGTACCAGCTCTTCAATGGCTTGTATGGGCACACCTTTGGCTAAACACAGCGTTGCGAAGGGCTTCAACAAATGCCCTATCGCCGCAAGCAAGGCTTGTTGCTCTGTCTGTAAGGCGTCTGAGGTGGTCTTGTTCATGGCGTTGGTTCAGAAATTTGCGCCAGTATAAATGTGTAAAACACACATTTAATAAAAGTTGACTAAAAAACAGGTGATTGTTTGCTGCCTGGGTCAGGGTGTCGAACTGCGACAGGCGCTGTTTGAGGTCTTCCACCGAGCTCGATTGGCTGATTAGTACAATTCGCAGCAGTTTCCCCAAGCCAACACAACACAAAACCCTGTCTCCAACGGGTTTTGTCGGCTCGATACCTACCTGACACTGTTCTCTGTTTCATCGCTGGGTCAGGCACTCACACCATGCCTCTATGGGGGCCGATGGTGCCACTGGGGTCTTGATTTCTAAGGATATTTTTATGAGTTTGAAATGCGGCATCGTGGGCTTGCCCAACGTTGGCAAATCCACCCTGTTCAACGCCCTGACCAAAGCGGGCATTGCGGCTGAGAACTATCCGTTTTGCACCATCGAGCCCAATGTGGGCGTGGTGGAAGTGCCCGACCCACGCTTGCAGCAGTTGGCCCACATCATCACGCCTGAGCGCATCGTGCCGGCCATCGTGGAGTTTGTGGACATCGCAGGTTTGGTGGCCGGTGCCAGCACGGGCGAAGGCCTGGGCAACAAGTTCTTGGCGCACATCCGCGAGACCGATGCCACCATCAATGTGGTGCGTTGCTTTGAAGACGACAACGTGATTCACGTGGCGGGCAAGGTGGATCCGATTTCAGACATCGAGGTCATTCAGACCGAACTGTGTTTGGCCGATTTGTCTGCGGTGGAAAAAGCCCTGCACCGCGTGACCAAAACCGCCCGCTCGGGCGACAAAGAGTCGATCAAGCTGGTGGCGATTTTGGAGAAGTGCCAAGCCGCACTCAACGAGACCAAGCCTGTGCGCACCATTGACTTCAGCAAAGAAGAATTGCCCTTGCTGAAACAGTTTTTCTTGATCACTGCCAAGCCCGCCATGTTTGTGGCCAACGTGTCAGAAGATGGCTTTGAGAACAACCCTTTGCTCGACCGTTTGAAAGACTACGCCGCTGCACAAAACGCCCCAGTGGTGGCGATTTGCGCCAAGCTCGAAGCCGAGATGAGCGAGATGAGTGACGAAGACCGTCAGATGTTTTTGGAAGAACTGGGCCAAGACGAGCCCGGCTTGAACCGCTTGATTCGATCGGCCTACACCTTGTTGGGCTTGCAAACCTACTTCACGGCGGGTGTGAAAGAAGTGCGTGCTTGGACCATCCATGTGGGCGACACCGGCCCGCAAGCGGCGGGCGTGATTCACACCGACTTTGAGAAGGGCTATATCCGTGCCCAAACCATCGCGTTTGATGACTTCATTGCCTTCAAAGGCGAGCAAGGCGCCAAAGACGCGGGCAAGATGCGCGCCGAAGGCAAGGAATACGTGGTCAAAGATGGCGACGTGATGAACTTCTTGTTCAGTTCTTAAGCCGTCGCTGGATGGTGGCCCGCTAATCTTGAAAGACTTGGCTGAAAAAAATCAACCAAAGAAGCAACCGTACTGATCCGCTTCAATGATGGCTAGACACTTTTCGAGGTTCGGTGCTGAAGGGGCTGGCTGGTATGACTCCCATTTACGAGTCTGTCTGAACCAAAAAATTTTCCAAGAGTTACTTGACTTAAAGAACCGGAACTTTGCCACATGCGAGCGGGTTTTTTCTCCAGGTTGTCCCCTCCAACTGGGTCGGACCTCATAGATTGATACAGCCTGTCCGTCGACTTCGTAGTCGTAGTCGATTTCTCTTTTGAGGTGCGGGGGAACTTTACTTAGGCACCATTGGCCTACGACAGCGTCAATCTGACCCAGAGCATTTATATCGAGTGCCATAGTTATCGTTGCTGAAAAAGCTAAATGAATCGAATCGCAAGTTTATGCCGTCAGCCTACTGGTCATCACCGTAGGCATCCAACTTTTGGAATGCAGTTCAAAACACTACGCACCCATGTGGTGGAAGACAAGCCAGCGCCTGAGGCAACAGAGGATGAGTTGCAGGTATTGCGCGAATGTCTACGTTTTTCACGCGCTGTGTTTGCACGTTACTTGCGCATCAAGCCGCGCATGCTGGAGAACTGGGAGCAGCGGCGGGTTAAACCTAATACGCATACGGCTTTGCTCATTCGGCATGTCGAGAAATATCCAGATACGGTTGAGCGCTTGGCGGCGGTTTAGCAACCTATTGAGTTAGCCCCCTGAAAAACAGTCCCGTTGGTATTCCTTAAACTAACAACTAGGAATACGACTATGGATATGACTATGTCTTCAGCAAGGCCCAATCGGGTTGAGGTGGTCACAAGCGTTCAACGGCGAAGACGTTGGACACCAGAGCAAAAGCTTGCAATCGTCAAACAAACCAATGAGCCAGGCAGTTCTGTGTCACTGGTAGCTAGAGAACATGGACTGACTGCTGCACAGCTGTTTCAATGGCGCAAGGCCTACTTTGAAGGTTCACTAGTAGCCGTTGGTGCAAACGAAACCGTGGTACCGGCCTCTGAACTTCAAGAAGCCATGAAACGCATTAAACAACTTGAAGGTGCCTTGGGCCGCAAGACTTTGGAGAACGAGATTCTCAAGGAGGCTGTGGACTTCGCCAAAGCAAAAAAGTGGATTGCGCGATCGCCAGTATTGTCCGGGGACGAGCAGTGAGAGCTGCGTGTCAAGCCCTTGGCGTATCGCGCAGTCATGTGTTGGCAAAGAAAGATCGTGCACCTGATTGGGCAGACCACAGAAGGTCACCGCCAAAATCAGATGACGCCCAAGTTAAGCAAGCCATTGCTGATGTTGTGCAAAAGCGCGCCACGTATGGTTACCGAAGGGTTTGGGCGAGGCTCAGACTCGATGGTCATATTGGCATCAACCACAAGCGGGTGTATCGCGTGATGCGAGATGCTGGCTGGTTGTTGTTTAGACAGGGTCAAAAGCCGTTGGACACCAGGAAGCATGAAGGCAAAGTGGCCGTCAAGGAAAGCAACACACGTTGGTGTTCAGACGGTTTGGAACTATCTTGTGACAACGGTGAGCGCGTCAGAGTGGCGTTTGCGCTGGACTGCTGCGATCGCGAAGTCATGAGTTGGGTGGCCACAACCAAGGGCATTGATGCGGGATTGGTTGGTGACTTGATGATGCAAGCAGTGGAGCGTCGATTTGGCACAAGCGAGACGCCGATCAAGCCAATCGAATGGCTGACAGACAACGGCAGTTGTTACACGGCGGTTGAGACAAAGAGTTTTGCAAAGCTGCTGGGGCTAAAGCCGATCACGACACCTGTGACAAGTCCGCAAAGTAACGGCATGGCAGAGAGTTTTGTGAAGACGCTGAAAAGGGACTATGCCAAGTTGGCAAACAGACCTGACTCAAAGGCGGTAATGGCCCAATTGCAAGGTTGGTTCGATGACTACAATTCTTATCACCCGCACAGTGCGTTGGGCTATTTGCCACCGACCGTGTTCAGGGAAAAACGATCGGTAACTTGAATATACCGACGGTACTGGATTACAGGGTCAAGACCACTTATTGAATGACAGGTATTAAATTTCTTTGATGCCAAGATCTGCCAGATACGAATAAATAGGATCGTAATAAGAAGGATTACGGGTTGAATCGTCTAGATCCCCATGAGGGACGACGATCACCATTCCCTGTCGTGCACGCGTAAGCAATACGCGGTAGGCATTCTTTAAATACATCTGTCTGTGTGCGAGGTGAATCTTTTGCCATTTGCTTCCGACGAATGAGCGGTACTCCCAGTCCTCTTCACCATAGCGCAAGTCAGCATCCCAAACAACACAAGCCCAGTCAAGTTCTAGTCCTTGAACGTGAAATTCGGTAGCAACATCTTCAAGGTAGTAGGACGAGCGGATATCGTCTTTGTCGTCCAAGAACCAATGAATGGGGTCCATCGGAGACCTGACATCAATGGCATGTGGTTTCAAACGTTGCGCTTGTGAAGACACCACCATGCCAAACCGCTCTGTACCACGCGCTTTCTCTCGTAGCCAACGTTTAGCTTTGTTCAAGTCTCGTGTGATAACGATAGGGTAACGCGCTTGCACTTGTTGGAAAACAGCGCGTGCATTTTCATTCTGACGATCTAGGAGATGCTTCACAAAGGTTGAAACATGCTCAGCGCGAAATGAGCGCATGGAAACAGCAAGGTGCAGATCTTCATTGAAGTGGATGTTCTGCCTGTCTTTCAATATCTCAAGTGTGTCCTCGGCGCCATATTCAGAGTCTTGCAGATGTGGAGAAATATGAACTTCCCAGTCGGGATAATGATCATTGATCGCGCGCAGCCATTCACCAATGCCGGCCTCCCCCGTGTTGATTTCTTGACCGCCGCCCACAAGGCACACCACGACTGACCAGTCTGGGTGACGATCTAAGCATGAAATCAAAAAATCAGGCTCAGAACGGTTGAAGTCCGGTCGTCCCTTTTTCCTAGCCATGAATTGTGTGGTTTGTTCCAAGGTCCATGCGCGTTGTGCTTCGTCAAAAATAACCACATGGTCTACTGGCGGTTGTTCATCGGAGAGATAGGCATCGCGAAAATGATGCACGTTTTGGATAAATGCATCTACTGCTTTGCGCGCTTCACCTTTGCGAAGCTTTTGACCAATCACTTTCTTGCGAGCCACCTCGTCCCGGGTCAAAGCTTCTCTCAAAATAGAAACCAGAGGCCCATTGCCGGACAGGTAAACACTGTGCAAATCACTTCCAGCGTCCATATGCTTGGTAGCGACATCTAACCCAACCAATGTTTTTCCCGCGCCGGGAACGCCTGTTACAAAACAAATAGCTTTTTTACGATTGGCTTGAGCTTCAGTAATGAGATGACCAATTGCCACGGACGTTTTGGCCAAATTCTTTTCCCCAGCTTCGCTGCGCGACAGCTCGGCCACCGAATGGTTGCCGTAGAGCGCTGAAGCGGCTTCGATGATCGTGGGCGTAGGGCGGTAGCGTCCACTCTCCCATACCGATGCGTCAATTCCAACTCCTGTGCTAAGTTGTAAAACTGTGTTGATCGTGTCTTTTAAAAACTCAGGCGATGTGTTGATTGGCTCAAGAACGCCATCGTTGTGGTGGCTTACAGACACAACGCCATTCACGTTCCTGGTATTTGTCGCAACCAACAGCGGCGCGATCATGCAGTGGTGACTCGTTTCATGAAAGTTCTTCAGATCGAGTGCATAGTCCCACACTTGATCAATTGCAGAACGATTGAAAATACTTTCTCCGACTTTGAACTCGATCACAAAAATGACGTGATCGATCAAAGCTAAAACGTCAATGCGTTTGCCAAGTCGGGGAACAGAAAACTCAAAGAACACCCAACCTCTGCCAGTAAATGACAAAAGCTCGTGTTGAAGAATGGTGATTTGCGAGCGCCACGCATCTCGTTGCGTTGTTTCGATGGAGAAGCCACTATTTTCAGTAATGCGACCAAGCACTAAGTTGTGTTCCGAATGAACGAAGTCAGCAATGCTTGCCCCATAAAAGGCACGCGATAGTTTGGCTGGTGACGTGGTCAAGAAGATTACCTGATGGGTGCAAATGATCGTAAATGGGCGAATAAGGGAAAGGTTAGTTGTGACTTGTCCAGTCTTCCACCAATAGATCAGTGGCTTGAGCAAAAGCGCTGTCATTGCTAACCAATATTGCATTCAGATGCAACGCATGCGCCGCAATCTGCATATCCAGTGCAGCCAGGGGCGTGCCTTGGCTTTGCAGATGCGCGCGCAGTGTGCCGTAGGTTTGTGCCACGGCTTCGTCCCATGGCATTACTTCCACTCGACGCAAAAACTCGTCCACGGCCGCCTTCAGTGCCACAGCTTCAGGACGTTTTGCCAGACCAAACGCCAGCTCACCTGCCGTGATCGCTGATATGCACACCTGATGCATCGGAACAGCCAACAAGCGTTGCGTGACTTGCGGGTGGCGTTTGATGAGGTGACTGACCGTGTTGGTGTCTAACAAATAAAGCGCTGTCATACGTTGGCTCAATGCCCTAAGTTTTCTGGCACAGATGCAAATGGATCGCGCTCTGGTTTGTCGCTGTGGCCTTGTGTCAGCCGCTCAGCGGTGCTCAGGAAATCCTTTGGCACTTGGACGTTCTCTGTTGCTGCCAAAAAGCCGCTCCAATCCTTGGGTCGGCGCGAGAGGATGACATCCCCAGTCACTGGGTCTTTGCGAATGAAGACTTCGGGGGTGTCAAACCTGTAGGCGGCTGGCAGCCTTACCGCTTGACTGCGGCCATTGACGAAAAGTTTGGCGGTTTGGGACATGGTGGACCTCCATTGGAAATGGTAGATACCAAAGTATATGCTGGAAGCGTGTTTTTAGCCTACCGCCCAATGCTGTGGAAACACCCACAGCAGGCCAGCGGTCATCACCAGATAGCGAAAAAATTTGCCGACGGCCATGTAGCCCACGCACGGCCAAAACGGCAGTCGCAACCAGCCTGCTACCGCACACAGCGGGTCGCCCACACCGGGCACCCAACTCAGCAAGCAGGCTTTAGGACCCAGCTTTTGTAGCCAACGCAAGGCGCGTGCATCGTGACTGGATGCGCCGTCGTGCTTGAGCTTGTCGCGCACCTGGTGTGCGCCGTGCCCCATCCACCAACTGATGCAGCCGCCCACAGTGTTGCCTGCGGTGGCCACCAACACAGCCGGCCAAAACAAATCTGGATTGAGTTTGACCAGCCCAAACACCACGGGCTCTGAACCCATGGGCAACAAAGTGGCCGAGATCAAGCAGACCACAAACACCGTGCTCAAGCCGAATTCGGGCAAGGCCAAGGCGGCCAGCAAAGAGTGCATCCAAACTTCCATCGCACCAAGTGTATAGAGCCCTGCAAGCGGCAAAAACCCTGACAAAAATTGACGCCAAACTTTCAGTTGCTGAAATTTCAGGCAGATACAATCATGCCTCCTTTTTCGGCAAGTCCTCCCTTCCCCTCTCCCCCCCCCACATGCACATTGGCCCTTATCCATTGGCAAACAATCTGTTTGTCGCGCCGATGGCTGGCGTCACCGACCGGCCATTTCGCATGCTGTGCAAGCAGTTGGGTGCGGGCTATGCGGTGAGCGAGATGGTGACGTCTCGCAAAGATCTTTGGAAGACGCTCAAGACCTCACGTCGTGCCGACCACACGGGCGAGAGCGGGCCCATTGCCGTGCAAATTGCAGGCACCGACGCCGCCATGATGGCCGAGGCTGCCACCTACAACATCGAGCGCGGGGCGCAAATCATTGACATCAACATGGGCTGCCCGGCCAAGAAGGTGTGCAACAAATGGGCGGGTTCTGCGCTGATGCAAGACGAGCGGTTGGCGCTCTCGATCGTCGAGGCCGTGGTGGCGGCTGCCCAGCCCCATGGCGTGCCTGTGACTTTGAAGATGCGCACCGGTTGGTGCCAGCAACACAAGAACGCCGTCAACCTGGCACGTGCGGCCGAGGGCGCAGGTGTGCAAATGCTCACGGTGCACGGGCGCACCCGCGAGCAAGGCTACAAAGGCTTTGCAGAGTACGACACCATTGCCGCAGTCAAGCAAGCGGTACATATTCCGGTGGTCGCCAATGGCGACATTGACTCGCCCGAGAAGGCGCAAGAAGTTTTGAAACTCACCGGCGCGGATGCCTTGATGGTGGGGCGTGCCGCCCAAGGGCGTCCTTGGATATTTCGTGAAATCGCGCACTACCTGGCCACGGGCGAGTACTTGGCCCCGCCCTTGGTGGCCGAGGTGCGTCGGCTGCTGCTGGCGCATCTGGATGAGCATTACGCCCTGTACGGTGAATACACCGGCGTGCGCACAGCACGTAAACACATTGCCTGGTACCTGCGCAGTCTGCCGGGTGGTGAGGCGTTTCGCCAGCGCATGAACAGCTTGGAAGACAGTGCTTCCCAGCAACATGCTGTGGCCGATTTTTTGGACGATTTGGCCGAGCGTCATGAACGTTTGCCGCAAGCGATGACCGACTCTTTGCCCCTGTTAGAAAGCGTTGCATGAGCAAAAAACACATTGAAGAGGTGGTACGTGCCAGCCTCGAAACTTATTTCACAGACTTGCGTGGCACTGAGCCCGACAACCTGCACGACATGGTGGTGCGGGTGGTGGAAAAACCTTTGCTTGAAGTGGTGATGCACCACGCCGAGCACAACCAATCGCGTGCCGCTGAATGGCTGGGCCTGAACCGCAACACGCTGCGTAAAAAACTTCTCGATCACAAACTTCTCAAATAAGCCTTCTCATGCAAGCACTCATTTCCGTCTCAGACAAAACCGGCATCGTCGACCTCGCGCGTGCCTTGCACGATTTGGGCATTGGCCTGATCTCTACCGGTGGCACCGCCAAGTTGTTGGCCGAACAAGGCTTGCCTGTGACCGAGGTGGCAGAAGTCACCGGGTTCCCCGAAATGCTGGATGGCCGTGTCAAAACCCTGCACCCCAAAGTGCACGGCGGTTTGCTGGCACGCCGTGACACGCCCGAGCACATGGCGGCTTTGAAGGCACACCACATCGACACCATCGACTTGTTGGTGGTCAACCTGTACCCGTTTGAAGCCACCGTGGCCAAGCCCGGTTGCACGCTGGAAGATGCGATTGAAAACATCGACATCGGCGGGCCTGCCATGGTGCGCAGTGCCGCCAAGAACTGGAAAGATGTGGCCGTGTTGACCGACGCGTCGCAATACCCTGCGGTGCTGGCCGAGTTGAAAGCTTCGAAAAAGTTGTCAGACGCCACGCGCTTTGCCTTGTCTGTTGCTGCGTTCAACCGCATCAGCAACTACGACGGGGCCATTAGCAACTACCTCTCGAGCATCCAGTTCCAAGAAGGGGCCAGCGTGCCTGAGCGCAACGCATACCCCGCCCAAAGCAACAGCCAGTTCGTCAAGCTGCAAGACTTGCGCTACGGTGAGAACCCGCACCAAACCGCAGCCTTTTACCGTGACCTGCACCCTGCGGCGGGCTCTTTGGTCACGGCCAAACAACTGCAAGGCAAAGAGCTGAGCTACAACAACATCGCCGATGCCGATGCGGCGTGGGAATGCGTCAAGAGCTTTGACACGGGCACCAACGGCGACCCTTCACAGCTCGCGGCTTGCGTGATCGTCAAGCACGCCAACCCCTGCGGCGTGGCTGTTGGCAAAGATGCGCTAGAGGCCTATAGCAAGGCCTTCCAAACCGACCCCACCTCCGCGTTTGGCGGCATCATTGCCTTCAACCGTCCGTTGGACAAAGCAGCGGCTGAAGCCGTGAGCAAACAGTTTGTCGAAGTGCTCATGGCACCCGGCTACAGCGCCGAGGCCTTGGAGATTTTCAAAGCCAAGGCCAATGTGCGCGTGTTGGAAATCGCCTTGACAGGTACCGATGCAGGCCGCAACACGCAAGACATCAAACGCATTGGTTCAGGCTTGCTGATCCAAAGTGCCGATAACCACGAGCTGACCTTGAGTGACTTGAAGGTGGTGACAAAACTTCAGCCCACACCGCAGCAACTGCAAGACTTGCTGTTTGCCTGGAAGGTGGGCAAATACGTCAAGAGCAATGCCATCGTGTTCTGCGCCAACGGCATGACCATGGGCGTGGGCGCAGGCCAAATGAGCCGCCTTGACTCAGCCCGCATTGCCAGCATCAAAGCAGAGCACGCAGGCTTGTCGCTCAAGGGCACGGCCGTGGCGAGTGACGCTTTCTTCCCGTTCCGCGATGGCCTCGACGTGGTGGTGGATGCAGGAGCCACCTGCGTCATCCAGCCCGGTGGCTCCATGCGCGACCAAGAGGTGATTGACGCGGCCAACGAACGTGGCGTGGCCATGGTGTTCAGCGGCGTGCGCCACTTCCGCCATTGATCGCCGCCAGTGAGTTTTGAACCCCTCGGTCTGAACGCTACGCTGTGCCAAGCCACAGCGACACAGGGCTTTGACCAGCCCACACCCATCCAGGCCGAGGCCATCCCATGCGTGCTGCAAGGCCGCGATGTGTTGGCCCAAGCCCAAACAGGCTCTGGCAAAACATTGGCCTATGTGTTGCCCGTGTTGCAACTCCTCATGACCACCGCCGCGTCGCGTGATGAAGCGCCCCAAAAACGCATCACCCAAGTGTTGGTGCTGGTGCCCACACGCGAACTTGCCACGCAAGTCAGCGAGGTGCTGCGCGACATAGCGCGACCCCTCACACAGTCCATCAAAGTAGGCACGGTGTTTGGTGGGGTGTCCATCAACCCGCAAATGATGAGTTTGCGCAGCGGTGCTGATGTGGTGGTGGCCACCCCCGGACGTTTGCTTGATCTGGTGGACCACAACGCATTGCACTTGGGTCAAGTCAAGCATCTGGTGCTCGACGAAGCCGACCGCTTGCTCGATCTGGGCTTTGCAGACGAACTCCAACGCGTGTTGGCACTGCTGCCCTCCAAGCGACAAAACCTGTTGTTCTCTGCCACGTTTGCGCCCGACGTGCAAAGCTTGGCCGAGGCTTTGTTGCATCAGCCTGCGCGCATCACCATCGCCACTACCGAAGAACACGCGCCCGACATTGCGCAACGTGCCGTTGCCGTGGACGAGAAAAAACGCACGCCCTTGCTGCGTCACCTGATCAAAGAGCACAGCTGGAAACGCGTGCTGGTGTTTGTGGCCACCCGCTATGCCTGTGAGCATGTGGCCAACAAGCTCTACCAAGCGGGTGTGTTTGCCAGCGCGCTGCATGGCGAGATGAGCCAAGGCGCACGCCAAGAGGTGTTGGCTGAGTTCAAAGAAGAGCGCTGGGAGGTGCTGGTCACCACCGACTTGGCCTCACGCGGCATCGACATTGCCAACTTGCCCGTGGTGGTGAATTACGACTTGCCGCGCTCCGCTACCGACTACACCCACCGCATTGGCCGCACCGGCCGTGCCGGGGCCAGCGGCGTGGCGGTGAGTTTTGTCACCGCGTCATCGTTGGCGCATTGGCAGCTGATTCAAAAACGTGAGCGTATTCAACTGCCGCTCGAACACATCGAAGGTTTTGAACCCACCGATGCGCCTGTGCCCGTGCCTGTGTTGATCGATGGCAATGGGGGCATCAAAGGCAAGCGACCGAGCAAGAAAGACAAGCTCAGAGCCGCCGCCAAACAGGCTGGGCCTTCTGACGCCTGACGCAAGCGCGAAGAGCGCGCGGCGGCGCGTCAGTCGTTGTCTTCTTCGTGGGGTGTGTGGGGGGCCGCTTCATCGCCCACAGCGCGCGGCTTGCGCACCCCGTGTTTGGCCAAAATTTCCACATAGCACTGCGTGCCTTGGGCAAGGGCCACTTCGTCCATGCGCACGGTGATGTCGTTGAGATGCACCACCTCGGCGGTCTCTTGGGTGGCGCCAAACTTGCAATCGAAATCCCAAAAATCCACACCCTCGGGCAAGTCACGGCGACGCTCGCGTTTGATGTATTTGCGAATCTCGTGCTTGATGGCTTCCAGCAAGCGCTCAGGGTGCTTGCCTTCCACATGGAGTTGGAATGTTTTTTTCATGGGGGAACTTCTTGATAGACCGCACCTGTCACGCATGCGTGGTGCATGCGTGGGTGCTCACCGGTCACAGCCGGTTGGCTGTGTGTGGGTGCCCCTATTCTAGTTGGGGCGCCTCAGGGCCGTTTGAGCAGTCGCTCAGCGTTGAGGTGCTGAATCTCTTGCAGCACTTTGGGCTCCAGCCCCAGTTGCGTGAGCGCAGTGGCCTGGGTGTCCATCGCCACATAGGGGTAGTCGCTGCCGTACACCACCTGCGACGAGGGCACCAGCTTGAGCAAACTCGCCATGGATGAGGGGTGGGTGGCGTTGGCGGTGTCGTAGTAGAGGCGTTTGAGTTCGGCCTCGATGCCGTTGGGCGCCACATCGGCAATGTTTTTGGCATTGCGGTGGAAGAAGTTGATGCGCCCTGCCAGCATGGGGATGGTGCCGCCGCCGTGCGAGAACAACCACTGGATGTCGCGGAACTTCACAAAGCTGCCGCTCAACAGCAGGTTGACCACGGCACGTGTGGTGTCATGCGGCACCTCAATCACCGCAGGGAAAGTGCCTGTGTTCAAGCGCCCGCAGCAGTTGGCGGCCAAGGGGTGGAAATACACCAAGGCTTTGCGGCGGTTGAGTTCTTGAAAGATCGGCGCAAAGTCGGGGTGACCCGGCCATTTGTCGCCGTAGTTGGTTTGAATGCCCACGCCATCGGCTTTGAGCACGTCAAACACATAGGCAATTTCTTTCAGCGTGCTCTCCACGTCCACCATGGTGAGTGCGGCAAACAAACCAAAGCGACCTGGGAAATCCTTCACCATTTGAGCGCCGTAGTCGTTGACGGTGCGCACCATCTGGTTGATCTCAGCAAGCGGCAAATCAAACCACACGCCTGGGGTAGAGGCCATGGAGAGCATGGCTTTTTTCACGCCGGCTTTGTCCATGTCTGCCACCGCACCTTCGCGTGTCCATTTCTCTTGCTGGGAGAAGTGTGGGATGTTGCGTTTGTCTTCCCAGTCAAACCAGGCCTTTTGGTAGGCCGGAGGATAGAAGTGGTGGTGGGTGTCGATCAAGCCCATGCTGCTTTGCGCGGCCACAGGCGCACCGGCCAAACCCAAGGAGCCAAACAGCCCCAAGCCCCCTAGGCCTTTGAGCAATTGGCGGCGGTCAGCGGCGTGCGCGTTAGCGCTGTTGGGCTGGCAGGCCATGCACGACCAGGCAGCATGCGCGCAAGAAGTTTGAGGCTTGAACATGGGCAATCCTTTGTGTGGGTAAAACCAAAAAACTCAGGGAATCGCGTGGGTGATGAAGGCGTGTGGCACGGCTTCGCCCCATTGCGAGTTCAAGCCATCCTCGGCCGCATGGCTTTGCGTGGCGTAGCTGTTGTTGAGCACATCGCTGTCGGTCCAGTGCTCATGCACGCGACCCCAGGGGTCTTTCCAGTAGTCGTACACCTGGCTGCCCAACACGTGGCGGCCAATGCCCCATACGTGCTCGTATTTGTTGGCCTTCACCAAGTGCTGGTGACCCAGCATGATGTCGTCAATGTCTTGGGCTTCAAACGACAAATGGTTCAGGCCGGTGGTGGGGCCGTCGATCAACAAAAAGATGTGGTGGTCGACATAGGTTTCGCCTTTGTCCACTCGGTTGAACGAGGCAATGATGTTGTCTTTGCTGCCCGCATACACCTCGTCCGAGCAGACCAAGCCCAACACGTCGCGGTACCACTGAATTTTGGAATTGGCGTTCGGCGTCATCAGCACCGCGTGCGCCGCACGTTTGACATGCGACGGGCCAGCCGGCAAGCGCATCAATTTACCGGCGCGGTTGTATTTGTTATCGCCCGTGTTGAGGATGGCTTTGCGCACCGGCAGTGCGTCAAGTTGCTGCATGCCGCAGATCAACTCGATCTGATACCCCAAGGGGTCGGTGAGGCGCACGCGTTGGCCGCCGCCGGGTTCGTCCACATGCTCAATACCCGTCGCGCCAGAAATCTTGGTGAATTTCTTCAGCTCATCGATGTTGTCGACCAAAAAGGACAGGCCAATGAATTTGGAAGGCCCCAAGTGCGTCACATGCAAGTGGTGGTTAGGGTCGGTGCCCCGCATGTACAAAGCGTCTTTGGTGCGTTCAGCCCGGTGCAACCCAAAATTGGTCAGAAACTCTTCGGCCTGATCCAGGCTGGGGGACTGCAAGCGGCCAAAGGCCAGATCACTCACTTTGCCAAACGACATAGGAATCTCCTTCGTGGTTTATACGCTCTCACCCAAATACGCTTGACGGATATGGGGCTGGGTCATCAGATCTTGCGGGTCACCCGTGCTCACAATGCGCCCACCTTCGAGCACATAGGCCCGTTGTGCGACATTGAGAGCGAGGACGGCGTTTTGTTCGATCAACAAAATCGACACGCCACTGCGGTGGATGTCGGCAATGGCTTCAAACACCTGTTGCACCACAAGGGGTGACAAGCCCAGCGAGGGCTCGTCAATCAGCAGCAATTTGGGGTGTGCCATCAAGGCCCGGCCAAAGGCCACCATCTGTTGTTGGCCCCCTGACAGCGTGCCTGCCAGTTGTGTGCGGCGTTCCTTGAGGATGGGGAACATGTCATACACACGCGCCATGGTGTCGGCGCGCAAGGGACGTGCATAGGGACGGTAGCAGCCCATGTCGAGGTTTTCTTCCACCGTCATGCCGCCAAACAACAAACGGCCCTCGGGCACGATGGACACATCGCGGTTGCACATCTGGCTGGCGGTCAAGCCCGTCACGTCTTCGCCGCGAAACACCAGCTTGCCAGAGCGCACGGGTTGCAAGCGCATCACCGTGTTCATCAAGGTGGTTTTGCCTGCCCCGTTGGGGCCGACGATGGAGACCAGCTCGCCTTCGTTGACATGAAAGTCGACACCCCACAACGCAGGGGCATCGCCATACGACACGTGCAGTGCCTCGGCTTGCAGGATGGGTTGTGTCTCAAGCATGGGCAGTTCCCAGGTAAGCGTTCACCACAGCAGGCTGGACCATCACATCACGTGGCAGGCCATTGCCAATCACCTGACCTTGGTTGAGCACGATCAAGCGGTCGCACAACTCCACCACAGCGCGCATATTGTGTTCAATGAAGATGATGGTCGAGCCGCGTTCGCGGATCTCACGCACCAAGCTGATGGCATGGTTGATCTCAGACGGTGTCAAACCGGCCAGCACCTCGTCGAGCAACACCAAGCGGGGTGAGGACGACAACGCACGTGCCAGCTCCAAGAACTTGCGCTGGTGCAAATTGAGCTCAGACGGCAGCGCGCGTGCGCGGTCGGCGAGCCCCACAAATTCGAGCCAGTACATGGCTTGTGCCGCCGCCGCTTTGCGTGGCAACTGAGGCCCACCAAACATGCCGGCCAAGGTGGCGTTCTCTAGCACTGAGAGGTTGGCGAAGGGTCGCGGAATTTGGTAGGTGCGTGCAATGCCTGCGTGAGCGGCGCGGTACGAGGGCAAGGGGATCAGGTCTTCGCCTTGAAACACAATGCGACCTGCTTCGGGTTTGAACAAACCACTGATCACGTTGACCATGGTCGATTTGCCGGAACCATTGGGGCCCACCAAACCCAAAATCTCCCCGCGCTTGACCGTCAAACTCACATCGGACAAGGCATGGATGCCGCTGAACGATTTGCACACGCCTTCGATACGCAACAAGTCGTCCCCAGCGGCTCCGCGTACCTCAATCATCGAAGGGGCAACAGCAGCTGGCAGCGGTGCGGGTTTGCGCGCGCGTTTGAAGCGCTTCAAGATCTGCCCCAAGATGCCATCGGGCATGAACAAAATCACCACAATCAAAATCACACCAATGGCACCACGGCCCAAGATGGCGTAGTCGCCAGCGGTGAAGGCGTATAGCAATGCGGTGATGACCGTGGCCCCAACTGCCGGACCAAACCAGTGGCGAGAGCCACCCAACACGCTCATCAACACCACGTTCAGGGGCACCAAGATGTTGAACACTTCACCGGCGGTGACATACGACAAAAAGATGGCATGAATGCCCCCCGCCACACCAGCCAAAGCGCATGACAGGCCGAGTGCCAACAACTTGTAGCGCAGGGTGGGAATGCCCTGCACTTCGGCCACGTCTTCGTCGTCATGGATGGCAAACAAGCCCGAGCCCAGACGTGCATAAAACACATAGCAAGCGATCCACAGCGTGGCCATCATCAAGGCCAAAGCCAACAGGTAGAAGGTGGCAGAGGGTGAGGGTCCAATCTCAGGCACCGGCACTGCCGACAGATACACACCAGGTCCGCCGTCGATGGGGGTGTTCAAGATGATGGTGGCCAACACAAAGGTCACGGCCAGCGTGAGCAAGCCAAACAGCTCGCCGCGCAAGCGCCGCAACCTGAACACCACCGCGCCCAAGCCCACGCCAAACAGCGCAGGCACCAGTGCGGCAAACGGCAAGGTGTAGAGGAAGGGCCAATCGAGTTTGCCGCTCAACACCGCGGTGGTGTAGATGCCCAAACCAAAGAAGGCCCCATGGCCAAACGAAAAATAGCCCGAGTAGCCCGACAAAATATTCCATGAGGTGGCCAAGATCACCCAGTGAAAAATCAGGTACAGAAACGATTCATAAAACGCGGGCAGCTTGAGCAACGGCAAGGCCGCCAAACCCAAACCCACCAGCACAAAAGTCCAGATCAGCCGCTTGTTCATTCAAATCTTTCCGGGACGCAACAAGAGCACCAAGATCAACAACGAGAAAGACACCAAAGGTGCCCACGCGGGTGCCGTGATGGCCATGGTGGCGGCTTCCGACATGCCAATCACAATGCCTGCGACCAAGGGCCCCAAGGGGTTGCCCAAGCCGCCAATCATCACGGCAGAAAACACCACGCCAATCCATGCATAAATTTGCGAAGGGGCCAAGGTGTAGCTCAAAGCCAAACACGCGCCCGCCACACCCGCAAAGGCCGATGCTGCACCAGACAGCAGCAAGGCCAGCATGGGTTCGTTGACGCCAAAGGCAGCGGCCATCTTGGGGTTCTCCGACATGGCACGCATCGCCTTGCCCACCGAGGTGTAGCGCAGCACTGCCCAGGTGGCCAAAGCCAGGGCGACCGAGATCAACAAGGTCAACAATTCAGGCAGGGGGATGTACATCACACCGACCTTGAACTTGATGTCTGCGTAATGCGACTCCAGCTTGCGGTAGTCGGCGGTCCACAGCCACTGAATCACGCTCTCAATCACCACCGTGATGCCAAAGGTCACCAACAGGGAGTTAAAGGGCGTGACCTTGAAGCGTGCAAACACCCAGTGCATGGCCATGCCGACCACAAAGAACCCCGGTGCCACGATGACCAAGGTCACCAAGGGGTCGATGCCAAAGCTCACCGAGAGTTGGTACGTCAGGTAAGCCCCAAAGAACGACAAGGCAAAGTGTGCGAGGTTGATTTGCTTGAGCATGCCCCAGGACAAGCTCAAGCCCAACCCTAACAAACCGTACAAACCGCCGATGAACAGGCCGGACAGCAGAGACTGTCCGAGTAACTCAAAACTAGGAAACTGCATTCAGGGTTCAAGCCTCAAGGAGCCAGCATCTTGACGCCGGGCTTGGCATAGGCCTTGGGCCACACCACGACCCATTCGCCGTTTTGCACTTGTTTGATCTTGCTCACGTCGTCGCCATAGTTGTTCACACCGTCAAAGCGCATCGGGCCTTCAATGGTGTTGACGGTGTTCTTTTTGAGCCAGATGGCCAAGGTACGGTCATCCAAGCTCTTGGTGGCTGTCACCGCTGCTTCGAGCACTTGCCAGGCTGCAAACGAGGCAGCGGCTTGAGTGTCGACAAAGGTGTCGGGCAAACCTGCTTTGGCAGCGCGTTCGTTGAAGATCTTCGCGAACTCTGCGGCCCCAGTGTTGCTGGTCATCGGTGCGTGTTGTTCAAAGATGGTCATGGCCAATGCGTTCTTGGCATCGGGTGTTTTCAGCATCGGGCCGGGTGAGGGCAGGAAGTGGAACATCTGTGGTGCGGGGTAGTCGATCTTCTTCATCGCATCCAGCAGCAACACGCCTTCCAGCGCAATCACGCCACCCCAAATGAAGTCGGGCTTGGCTTCTTTCAAACGGCTGGCAATGGCGCCGAAGTCACGGTTGCCAAAATCCCATTCGAGGTAGAGCACTTCGGTGAGGCCACGCTTCTTGGCGATTTCACGTGCGCCCACCGACATGAAGTGCACCGAAGGAAACTTCGATGTCACGATGGCAATCGTCTTGGGTGGCTTGGGGCCAGCGGCCAGCGCATCGAACACCAGGTTGGGACCCGTGGTGGCGGGGTCCACGCCCGTGGCCCAAGTGGGGAACTGCATGTCGTACTTGGCCAAGCTTGGAATACCAAACGTGTGGTGAATCAAAATTTTGTTGTAGCGCTGCGCCACACCCATGGCCGACAAAATGTTGGCGGTGGCATAAGGGCCAATCAACAAGTCGGCTTTATCGACCGTGACGATTTGTTCGTACAAGGTACGTGCCAGGTCGGGTTTGGATTGGTCATCCTTGAGGACCCATTCCACGGGACGACCGAGCAAACCATTCTTTTTATTGAGTTGCTCAATGTAGATCTCGCCCACCAGCTTGTGCACCATGGCCGTGGCCGACAAGGGACCGGTCAAGGCCAGTGTGCCGCCCACCTTGATGGGAGGGCCCGATGGTGCGGCTTGCGCAGGAGCGCTCAGCAATTGCAGGCCCAGCAGCAGGCTGAGCGTGGTGGTCAACAGCGAGGCGAGTGGTTGGATGGCAAATTTTTTCATCGGTACTCCATGGCTTAAGTGCTGTGCAATGTATGCCATGAAGTGGTCACTGACCATCCGCGTAAACCTTAGCTTATCTGTGTCGCCAAGGTGCCAAGACGATGTCCGTCTCAGCGTGTGACGGACCCCAATCGTTGGAAGACTGCCGCTGCAGCGGCTACCGTTTCTGCAATATCAGCCTGCGTGTGGGCGGCACTCACGAAGCCCGCTTCGTACAACGCGGGTGCGATGTAGACACCACGGTCCAGCAAACCATGGAACAGCTGGTTGAACCGTGGGCTGTCGCTGGTCATCACCTTGGCGTAGTTCTGGGGCAACTCGGGCAACAAGAAGAAGCCAAACATGCCGCCTTCGCAGTCGGCGCTGAAGGGAACGCCGGCTTGTGCGGCAGCAGCGCTCAAGCCATCAACCAAGCTGCGCGTGCGCGCACTCAATGCATCCCAGAAACCAGGTTTAGAAATTTCTTTCAGCGTGGCCAAACCGCAGGCCGTGGCCACGGGGTTGCCACTCAAGGTGCCCGCTTGGTATACCGGACCGGTGGGGGCGAGTTGCTCCATGATGGCACGTGGCCCACCAAACGCAGCCAGCGGCATGCCCCCGCCGATGACCTTGCCCAACACCGTGATGTCGGGCTTGAAGCCAGGAATGCTTTTGGCGTAAACGCTTTGGGCGCTGCCCAAGGCCACGCGAAAACCGGTCATCACTTCGTCAAACACCAACAGTGCGCCGTACTGGGTGCATAGCTCGCGGCAACGCTGCATGAAAGGCACCGAGGCGCGCACAAAATTCATGTTGCCAGCGATGGGCTCGATCATCAAACACGCCAACTCTTTGCCATGCAAGGCAAACGCTTCTTCCAATTGCGGGATGTTGTTGTACTCCAGCACCAAGGTGTGCTGCACCACCTCGGGTGGCACACCGGCGCTGGTGGGGTTGCCAAAGGTGGCCAGGCCCGAACCCGCTTTGACCAGCAAGGCATCGGCATGGCCGTGGTAGCAGCCTTCGAACTTGATGATCTTGCTGCGGCCGGTGGCGCCACGCGCCAGACGCAAGGCACTCATGCCCGCTTCGGTGCCCGAGCTGACCAAGCGCACCATCTCCATCGACGGCACTTGCGCGAGGATGGCTTCGGCCAACTCAATCTCACGCTCGGTGGGCGCGCCAAACGAGAAACCATCCAACGCTGCTTTTTGCACCGCTTCCAGAACCACAGGGTTGCCGTGACCCAAGATCATGGGGCCCCAAGAGCCGATGTAGTCGATGTATTTTTTGCCGTTGGCATCCCAGAAATACGCGCCTTGTGCGCGCTGCACAAAACGGGGTGTGCCGCCCACGGCACGGAATGCGCGCACAGGCGAGTTCACACCACCGGGAATCACACGGGCAGCACGGTCAAACAATTCTTGGTTGCGATCAGTCATGGTCAATCTTGCTTTCAATGTTTGGTTTCAAAGCGTGGCAGCGAGAAATCTTCTGCCGTGGCGGGGCGTTCTTCACCGTCGTCGTTGTCTTCGTCGTCGACCTCGGCCCAAAACAAACGGTCTGGTAACACATGGCCCATGCCAGGTCGAAAACCACTGTTGAGGCTTTGGTCAAGAAAGTGCAGGGCTTCGTGGGTGGCCGCTTCCAGGTCGGTGCCTGTGGCCAGCAACGCCGCCAAGGTGATGCTCAAGGTGTCACCGGCACCGGCGAACACTGCGTCAAAGCGTTCAAAGCGTTCGCTCACCATCACGGTGTGTGCCGTGGCCAACGCGTTCTCCACTTGCTGGTCGGGGTGGTTGATGCCGGTCACCAACACATAGGGCACGCCCATGTCGGCTGCGGCGCGCGCCAAGTCACGCGGGCCGGGGCTGCGTGTTTGGTCCCAGTCGGGCAGCAGCCAGCGCCACAAGGTGTTGTGGTTGCCCACCAGCACCGTGGTCTGCGGCAGGATGAGTTCACGAAATGCGTCTAAGTAAGCGTCGATGTGTTCGTCTTCCCACCACGACAAATTAGGCATGTAGGCCACCACGGGGACTTCGGCGTAGTCGGTGGTGATTTCGGCAATGGCGCTCAGGTTTTCCGGGTTGCCACAAAAGCCCACCTTGATGACTTGCACGCTCACATCTTCGAGCACGCTGCGTGCTTGCTCGGTCACGGCCTCCTCGTCAAAGGCGATGTGGTCAAAAATTTCAGCCGTGTCACGCATGTAGGCACCGGTGACTACGGGCAGTGCGTGTGCCCCCACGGAGGCACTGGCCAAAACGTCGGCACTCAGGCCGCCCGCACCACAGGGGTCGTTGGCGTTGAACACCAACACACAAGGTGGGGCACTGGCGACTTCGTCGGAGAGCGTGACGTCGTGGGAGAGGGGGGTGTTTTCTGGCGTCATGGGGCGTCGATACAATGCATTTCATTCTATGCGTTGACGAAAGAAATGCTGTGTCGAAAACTTGGATGTGTCTGATTTGTGGCTGGATTTACGACGAAGAGGCTGGTGCGCCTGACCATGGCATCGCCCCCGGCACGCCATGGGAGCAAGTGCCCATGAATTGGACGTGTCCCGAGTGCGGTGCGCGCAAAGAAGACTTTGAAATGGTCCAGTTTTAAGAGGTTTTATGCAAGTGCGCGCAGCCTTTGAGCGTCACTTGCTGGCTTTGTTGCGTCGTCGCCCTGCCATTGACTTGCCAGCCGTCTACCAACTGGAGCAGTTGTGCAAGCAACAGCTCAGCAGCGAAGCGCTGGCGGACTGGCGCACATTCTGGTCCTTGGCCATTCATTTTTTCACCGCCTTGCGTGTTGCGCCAGGGCGTGAATTCACGGAATCAGAAGCCTGTGCGGCCAACCAAGTGTTGAGTGGCGTGCTGTTGCGCGGGCAGTTTGATGCCCACGACGCGCCGAGCGCCGATGACTTGCAAGTCATCAGTCATTTGTTGTTTCTAGAACAAGCCGACATCATCTCGCAGCGCTTGGTGCACGACTTGCATCATTGGTCGCAAACGCCAGACGCCGACATGCCGCATGACGTGCAAGCCGATGCGCAACACATGGCGCAACTGGCGCGTGATGTGTCTTTGAATGGCGTGCACCAAGTGGCCGACACGCTGGCCATGCAACTGGCACGCTTGCGCACACAACGCGTGGTGGCCGATATTCATGCCAGTGTGCAAGGGGCACAAGAAGTCAGCCGTCTGTTGCAGCAATTTGCTGTTGGCAATGTGCGTGCCCCCCAGGAAAACGTACTAGCAGCCCTGCGCGGCGATTAGATTCACAGCATGCTTTGGTAGCGTTGAACCATGGCCTCTTGGCTTTCCGCAGGCTCGTCCAAGCCCGCTTGGTCTTTGATCATCTGGCCCATGGTGGGTAAGACAGAGCGTTCTACCTGGCTGCTGGTCTGCCATAACTTGGCACGCATCATGGCTTTGGCGCAGTGCAAATAAGCCTCACGCACCGTCACCTCAACCACAGCTTTCGGTGCACGTGCTTCGTGAGAAAACTTGGCCAGCAAAGCCGGTGATGTGCTGACCGTGGCGTGGCCATTGACGCGCAAAGTTTCGTCCACACCCGGAATCAAAAACAGCAAACCAATTTGCCCGGTGGCAATGATGTTCTCCAGCGTGTCGAGCCGGTTGTTGCCCGAGGCATCGGGCAGCCACAGCGTGGTGTCGTTGCCGACCTTCACAAAACCCGGCGCACCGCCGCGTGGCGAGGCATCCATGTGCTGCGTGGCACTGCTGCTGGAGACCACCACAAACGGTGACAGGGCAATGAAGCGCTGGATGTGTGCGTCCAGGTGTGCGAGTTGTTTTTTCACGGCCCGTTCACCGGGTTGCGCATACACACGGCGCAAGGCGTCGATAGATTGGATCTTCATTTTTCTTTTTTCACCACGGCATAGCGTTGCAGGGTCAAGGCGCGCGCCTCGGCATGGTCGACGATGGGGGCGGGGTAGTCCTTGCCCAATTGAAAACCTGCGGCTTGCAGCTCCATGGGTTTGGCCAGCCAGGGCGCGTGAATCGCTGCTGTGGAGAGCTTCGCCAAGGCCGGCACGTAGCGGCGAATGAATTTGCCCTCGGGGTCAAACTTCTCACTTTGGCTGATGGGGTTGAAGATGCGAAAGTACGGTTGCGCATCGCAGCCGCTGGAGCTGGCCCATTGCCAGCCGCCATTGTTGGCGGCCAAGTCAAAGTCGTTCAGGTGTTGCGCAAAGTAGCGCTCGCCCCAGCGCCAGTCAATCCCTAAATCTTTCACCAAAAAACTCGCCACCACCATGCGCAGTCGGTTGTGCATGTAGCCGGTTTGGTTGATCTGTGCCATGGCCGCATCCACCAGCGGGTAGCCGGTGCGGCCTTCGCACCAAGCCGCAAACAGCTCTTTGGCGTGCTTGTTGTGCTCCCACTTGATGGCGTCGTACTCGGGCTTGAACGACGCGTTCACCACCCGGGGGTGGTGGTGCAAGATCTGGTGGTAAAAATCGCGCCAAATCAGCTCCGACAACCAAACCTCTGCCCCCTTGGAGCCCGCCAGCATGCGCTGGTAACCCGTGGACGCGAGCTGACGGATGGACACCGTGCCAAAACGCAAGTGCACGCCCAGGTAGCTGGGGCCTTTGACGGCTGGAAAGTTGCGCGTCTCGTCGTAACGGTCCATGCGGTCAAAAAAATCTTCAAACAAGGCTAGGCCGCCGGGGCTGCCGGTGGGCACATGCAGACTGCTCAGATTGGTGGGCTCAAAGCCCAGCTCGGCCAGTGTGGGAACGGGCACCTGGTAGGCCTTGGGTCTGGGGGCCAAGGCCTTGACGTACTTGCCCACCGGGTAAGAGCGCAAATAAAAGTCGTTGACTTTTTGCAGCCAGGCGTTTTTGTACGGCGTGAACACGCCATAGGGCTTGCCCATTTGGGTGAGCACCTCGCTGCGCTCGAAAATCACATGGTCTTTGTAGGTCTGAAAACCAATGCCGGCATTGGCCAAGGCACCGCGCACCTTGGCGTCGCGCACCAATGCGTCAGGCTCGTCGTCGTGGTTGGCAAACACCTCTTGCACGCCCAGGGTTTGGGCCAATTGCGGGACGTCGTCCACAGCCACGGCGTGGCGCACGATCAAGCCGGCTTTGGCGTCTCCCGCCACAGCGCGCAGTTCTGCGTCCAAGGTCACCAGCGACTCGCGGATGAACTCCACCCGTCGATCAAGACGAGGCAAGCTGTCCAAAATGGCACGGTCAAACACAAACACACAGTGCACTTGGCGGCAGCTTTTGAGCGCGTGGTACAGCGCTGCGTTGTCGTAGGCGCGCAGGTCGCGGCGAAACCACATCAGCCCCGCAGGGACATGCGAGGTGTGGCGTGAGGAGCTTGGCATGTTCACCCTTAAAATTGGTCCATGACTGCCGATTCTGCCCCCATCAACCTGACGCATCACTTTTTGATCGCTATGCCAGGGCTGGAGGACGCCACATTCGCCAAAAGTGTGGTCTATTTGTGCGAACACAGCGAACGTGGCGCACTGGGCCTCGTGATCAACAAGGCCAGCGACTTGAGCATGCAGGGTCTGTTTGAAAAAGTTGACTTGCCCCTGCTGCGTGCCGACTTGTTAGGGGCACCCGTGTTGCAAGGTGGCCCGGTCCACACCGAACGTGGGTTTGTGTTGCACGAGGCCATGGTGGCGGCTCCCCAAGAGACCGAACAAGCCGCTGTGGCGGCCATTCAAACCGACGCGCCGCCAGACTCGATTTATGCCTCGACCATGGTCATCCCCGGTGGTTTGGAGATGACCACTTCCAAAGACGTGCTCGAAGCCTTGTCCACCGGCGCGGGCCCACGACGTGTGCTGATTTCTCTGGGCTACTCCGCTTGGGGCCAAGGTCAGTTGGAGTCTGAGCTGGCCGAGAACAGCTGGCTCACGGTCGGGGCCGATATGTCGGTGATTTTTGACACGCCGCTGGAGCAGCGCTACGAACGAGCCATGGGTTTGTTGGGCCTGGCGTCTTGGATGTTGTCTTCCGAGATCGGCCACGCATGAGCAGCCTGCCCGCGCGCGACGTGCCTGCCAACCTGCAGTCTTTTTTGGCGTTTGACTTTGGCGTCAAACGCACCGGCGTGGCCTATGGCAGCCGATTCTTGCGCGAAGCTCAACCCCATGCCACGGTCAACGCCGAAGGCAATGCACGCTGGCCCCTGATTACCCAACGCATTGCCGAGTGGCAGCCCGACGCCTTGGTGGTGGGCGTACCGTTTCACCCCGATGGTGCCGCGCACGACAACACTGCCAAAGCGCGTCAATTTGCACGCCAGTTGCATGGCCGTTTCCAGTTGCCCGTGTTTGAGGTGGACGAGCGCTACAGCACCACCGAGGCCTTGAGCCAAGGGGCCAAAGACGCCGATGCCGCATCCGCTTGCATCATCTTGAACCAATTTTTTCGAGAGCTTGCCCCATGAACGGAAACCTACTTTTAGATGCTGAGAGCTTGTATGTCGAGCTGCTCAAAGGCGTGCGCAGCTTGCTCACGCCTGGCACCCGTTTGGTGGGCATCACCTCTGGCGGCGCCTGGCTGGCGGCGCGTTTGCAAAAAGACCTGGGCTTAGAGGGCGAGGCGGGCAGCATCTCGTCGGCCATGCACCGTGACGACTTTGCCCAGCGCGGCCTGGCCGACGGCGGTCAAACCAAGTTGCCCTTTGAAATCAACGGCGCGCACCTGATCGTGCTCGACGATGTGCTCTACACCGGACGCACCATCCGTGCGGTGCTCAACGAGTTGTTTGATTACGGTCGCCCCGCCAGCGTCAAGTTGGCGGTATTGGTGGACCGTGGTGGCCGCGAGTTGCCGGTGCAGGCCGACTTTGCAGCGGCGCGCGTGGCCTTACCCGCCAGCCAATCGCTGGCCTTGGCCAAAACTGAAGCTGGCGAATTTAATTTTTCTGTGAAAGCTTGAGCCGCGACATGCTCTACAAACGCAACCCCCAACTCAACAAAAACGGCGAGCTGATTCATTTGCTCTCCACCGAAGGCTTGTCGCGTGACATCCTCACGCACATCCTCGACACGGCGGCCAACTTTGTGTCGGTCAACGACCGTGAGGTCAAAAAAGTGCCGCTGCTGCGCGGCAAAAGCGTGTTCAACCTGTTCTTTGAAAACAGCACCCGCACCCGCACCACCTTTGAGATCGCTGCCAAGCGCTTGTCGGCGGACGTGTTCAACCTGGACATCGCACGCTCTTCGGCCAGCAAAGGCGAGTCCTTGCTCGACACCATTGCCAACCTGAGCGCCATGGCCGCCGACATTTTTGTGGTGCGCCACAGCGAGTCGGGCGCGCCCTACCTGATTGCCGAACACGTGGCACCGCATGTGCATGTGGTCAACGCCGGTGACGGACGTCATGCCCACCCGACCCAAGGTCTATTGGACATGTACACCATCCGGCACTACAAAAAAGACTTCACCAACCTCACCGTGGCCATCGTGGGCGACGTGCTGCACTCGCGTGTCGCGCGCTCCGACATCCACGCACTCACCACCCTGGGCTGTGCCGAGGTGCGGGTGGTCGGCCCCAAGACCTTGGTGCCGGGCGACTTGGCGCAAATGGGCGTCAAGGTGTTCAACAACCTCGAAGACGGCATCCGTGGCTGCGATGTGGTGATCACCTTGCGCTTGCAAAACGAACGCATGAGCGGCGCCTTGCTGCCTTCCAGCCAAGAATATTTCAAAGCCTTTGGCCTCACGCCAGAGAAACTCCAACTGGCCAAACCCGACGCCATCGTCATGCACCCAGGCCCGATCAACCGCGGCGTCGAGATCGACTCGGCGGTGGTCGACGGCCCGCAAAGCGTGATCTTGTCGCAAGTGACGTTTGGCATTGCCGTGCGCATGGCGGTCATGTCCATCGTGGCGGGGAATGAAGCATGAACATCCTGATTCAACACGGTCGCGTGATCGACCCAGCCTCTGGCCTCGACCAAACCGCTGATGTGGCGGTGGCGGGCGGCCGCATCGTGGCCATCGTCCAAGCGGGCGAGTCCTTGCCTGTAGGCTTCTCCCCCGAGCAACGCATCGACGCCACAGGCTGCATCGTGGCGCCTGGCTTGGTGGATTTACAAGTGCGCTTGCGCGAGCCTGGCTATGAGCACGAGGGCATGCTCGACTCCGAACTCAACGCTGCCGTGGCTGGTGGTGTGACCAGCTTGGTCTGCCCACCCGACACCGACCCGGTGCTCGACGAGCCCGGCTTGGTGGAAATGCTCACCTTCCGTGCTGACAAACTGCACCGTGCCCGTGTGTTCCCGCTTGGCGCTTTGACCCGTGGCCTGCAAGGCGATGTGTTGACCGAGATGGTCGAACTCACGCAAGCCGGTTGCGTGGGATTCAGCCAGGCCGAGGTGGCCCTGGCCAATACCCAGGTGCTGCAACGCGCACTGCAATATGCCGCCACGTATGGCTACACCGTCTGGTTGCGGCCTCAAGAATTGCATTTGGGCAAAGGCGTGGCCGCCAGTGGCGCACTGGCCACCCGTCTGGGCTTGAGTGGCGTGCCGGTGGCGGCTGAAACCATTGCCTTGCACACCATCTTTGCCCTCATGCGTGCCACCAAAGCGCGCGTGCACCTGTGTCGCATCTCCAGTGCCGAAGGCGTTGAGCTGGTGCGTGCGGCGAAGCTGGAAGGCTTGCGCGTGACCGCAGACGTCAGCATCAACTCCTTGCATCTGACCGACCATGACATGGGTTACTTTGACAGCCGCGCCCGTGTGACGCCCCCGCTGCGTCAGCAACGTGACCGCGATGCTTTGCGTGCCGCCTTGGCTGACGGCACCCTGGATGCCCTGGTGTCTGACCACACCCCCGTGGACGTGGATGCCAAAGCCTTGCCCTTTGCCGAAGCTGAGCCCGGCGCCACGGGGCTGGAGTTGTTGTTGAGCCTGGCTCTCAAGTGGGCGCAAGACTCAGGCGTGAGCCTGCTGCGCGCTCTGGATGTGCTCACGGCACAACCCGCCCGCGTGCTGGGTGACAGTGTGGTGGGCCATCCCAGCTTGGGGCAGTTGCGGGTGGGTGGCGTGGCCGATGTGGTGGTGTTTGACCCCGAGGCGCAGTGGCGCGTCACGCCCGACGCACTGCGTAGCCAAGGCAAGCACACCCCGTTTGCGTTTGACATGAGCGGCATGGCCTTGCCTGCCCGCGTCAAAGCCACCTTGGTGGATGGGCGCATCGCCTACCAGGTCTGATCTGGCCCGACCATGCGTGCCTTGCAAGCGCTGTACAAATTTGCACGCGTGCTGGGTTGGGTGGTTTATGGCTACTGGCGTGTGCGCACTGTTTTCCCCAAACTCAGTGACACACAACAAGCTCGCGCCGTCGAGGTGTGGGCTCGCGGCATGTTGGCCATCATGGGCATTGAGGTACGTGTCAAAGGCCATCCAAGCCCGGGCCCAGTGTTGATGGCGGCCAACCACATCTCGTGGTTGGACATCTTGGTCATGCATGCTGCTTGTCATTGCCGATTTGTGGCCAAGTCGGAAATTCGCAACTGGCCCCTGTTGGGGGTACTCACCACCGGCGGTGGCTCGCTCTACATTGAACGTTCCTCCAGCCGGGACGCCATGCGCTTGGTGCACCACATGGCCGATGCCTTGCGCCAAGGCGATGTGCTGGCCGTGTTTCCAGAGGGCGGCACGGGCGACGGCGTCACCCTGTTGCCCTTTCACGCCAACTTGCTGCAAGCCGCCATTTCTGCCCAGGTGCCTGTGCAACCGGTGGCTTTGCAGTTTGTCGAAGCGGCGACCCACCAGCGTAGCCTGGCACCGTGTTACCACGCGCACGACACCTTGATCAGTTCGTTGTGGCGCACCTTGTGTGCGCCGCCTTTGTTGGCTGTGGTGCACTACGGCAGCACACAAAACACGCGGGATCGCCACCGGCGCGATTGCGCGCAAGACGTGCAAACGGCTGTCGCCGATTTGTTGAAGTGATATCCTCTGCGCCCATGGCCACTTCCAAGTCTTCACCATCCGCTGTCAAAGCCAAATCGGCGAAAAAAGTGTTGCCTCTGGCCAAAGTGAAAGCCAAAGCCAAACCTGCGGCGAAGGCCATGCCTCAAGCCACCGATGCTTTGACCGATGACGATGCGGTGTTCAACATGGCCGCCGAAACCTTTCGCGTCATGTCGGCACCCATGCGCTTGAAGATCATCAGCAGCTTGTGCAACCAAGAAAAAAATGTGGGTCAGCTGCTGGAAGAAATCGACACCACCCAGCCCAATATGTCACAGCACCTGAACACCTTGTTCAAGGCCAAAATCTTGGGCCGTCGCCGTGAAGGGGTGCAGATTTACTACCGCATCATCAACGAAAGCGTTGTCACGGTATGCCGTGCGGTGTGTATGCAAATCGCCATCGACGATGTGACGATTTAAGACGCTGGGTCTTCCTTGAGAGATTTCAGCCAACGACGATGACGCTTGATCAGGACTCTAGCAGCCTCCAACTCACCAGGTAGTGCTATTGCTGTATGTACGACTCTATCAATGATGTCTAGATCAAGAAGTCCAATTCTCAATCCAGCCTTGATCCACCTCACATCGCGTTCTTCGCCGCGTATATATTTAGAAACGGCAACATCATTCGGATTGACGAAGAAAGCGTTGATTTCCCCAACCTTCAGGGAACGACGGTAAGCTTGGTGATACGGCATCTAAATAATAGCCCTCTTCAATTTCAAAAATGGACCCTTGGCCAAGATTTGGATGCAACTCGCTGGTTCGGCCTGGGTCGTGTTTGATATAGAGGTCTACATCAATGGATCGGATCATTGCTGGTGGTGGGTTCTTTGTAGCGCCAAGAATAGCCAAAGACCCAACGATCACGTAATCCGTGTGACCACTTCGAGCTCGCGCTTGGATCAACAAGCGTTCAATTTCATCAAGCCCCATTTTTAGTCTCAGAAATGAGGAATGAGAAGGGAGTGTTTTGCATCAACCCTAGAGCGTGTTTTGAATTGGGGTCAAGTATCAAAGATTTGAATTTATCAGTGGATTGCGAAGACAAAACCGCGGTCCAATGTCGGATGAAGTAACTGCTACAAAGTTTTCTTGTTTCCCACAGTCTGATTCTCTCTTGTGCTTTTCGCAGCAACTCTTGTCTGCGCTCACTTTCTAAGAGTTCACACACTTTGGCGTGGAAGTCACGTAACGCAAGATCTTGCGCTTGCTTTTGGCGTCGTGCTTCAAGGTGTGTGTTGATGTCCATAAGAATCCTGAGCTGTCATGCTAACTGGGAGAGCTTCAATTGCCAATTTCAGTGCCCTAACGCAGATACTTAGATGAGAACGTCAAGGCTTCAAATACACATAGCCTTCTTTGGCTTGCAGTCGGGCCACTTCGGCCACACCTGAGGGCACGATTTTGGCTTCCATCAACACTTTGGAGGCGTCGATTTTGCGAACCTCCAAGGTGTTGTTACAAACCCGAAACTGCACACCTTTGCTCGCCAGGTCTCCCACCACACCGCTGAACTCGCGGCCTTTGCTGTCTTTGGCACCTTCGAGCAAAAAGTCAATGCCAGGACCGTGGGTGACCACTGTGATTTGCGCCGTGGCGTCGGCGTTGAGGTGGTTGCGCACATTGTTCAAGATGGCGGCTGTGGTTTCGATGCCGGTGTTGACGTGGTAGACCACTTTGACCGCTTGGGCCATGGTCAAGGTGCTGGCAGACACCAGCAGCACAGCGGTGATGAGCGTTTTGAGGTGTTGTAAAAATTTCATGGTTGTCTCACATTCACATTAAAGAGTCGGCCCAAATATTCTGGGCCCAGTTCAAAGCGTACAGGCCTTCGAGTTCGCTGGGTGCGGGCGAAAGGCCGCCGGAGCCGGGCACAGTTTTGTAGGTGTTTTCTTTGCTGTCGTATTGGTGCATTGAAGCCACGTGTACTGCCACCTTGTCGTCCACAAAGCTGTAGCAGGTGTTGCTCAAGAACGGCGCTGGGTTGACCGCCATGTCTGATAGTTGCGCCACAACAGCCGCTGCTGCAACCTTGCCGTGCGAGTTGGCCATGTGGCCAGACTTGGGCATCAGTGGCGCAATCATGATGGAGTCGCCAATGATGTGGATGTCTTTGGCCTGTGTCGATTCAAAGGTCAAAAAGTTCACGCCACACCAGCGGCCATTGGCATTGGCCAAATGCGTTTGCACCGCAATGCTGCCTGCGCGCATGTTGGGCAATACATTGAGCACGTCGGCTTTGAGGTCGTTTTGAATTTCAAACTGCAAGGTGCGGTTCTTGGCGTCCACCCCAATGACTTTTTGTTGCGGCACGTACTCGAGAATGCCTTTGTAGTTATCGGCCCAGAATTTTTTGAACAACGGCCCTTTAGAGGTGACGTCTTGGTTGGCATCCAAGATCAACACCTTCGATTTAGGTTTGTGCTGCTTGAAATAATGCGCCACTTGACTGGCGCGCTCATACGGGCCGGGTGGGCAACGGTAGGGTGCTTCTGGCACGCTGATGGCAAACACACCGCCATCGGGCATGGCTTCGAGTTGCTTGCGCAAGGCCAGTGTTTCGGGGCCTGCTTTCCAGGCGTGCAAGATTTGCCCCGACGCATTGGCGGCTTGCAGACCTTCGATGCTGTTGAACATCAGCTCGATGCCGGGCGACATGATGAGCTTGTCGTAGCGGATGCTGGGGCCGCTGGCCAGGATGACGGTCTTTTTCTCGGGGTCAACGCGGCTCACGTAATCGCGCACCACGTTGACACCATGGTTGCCTGAGAGCTTGTCATAAGGCGTGGTGATATCGGCCATGGTTTTGCTGCCACCAATGACCAGGTTGGAGATGGGGCACGACACAAATGCGGCATCGGGCTCGACCATCACCACATCGATTTTGTAGTTGGAGAGCAAGCGCACGTACTTGGCCGCAGTGGCACCGCCGTAGCCGCCACCAATGACCACCACACGGGCTTTTTCAGGAACGCGTCCTGTGCTGGCACAACCTGACAAATGGGCCAAGCTGCCCAGTGAACCGAGTGCCAAAGAGGCTTGAACAAAGCTGCGACGTTTCATGTGAGGCTCCTGAATCAGCGTGGCACGGCAGCGTAGTAGCTGGCGATGGTGTTGACTTGTGCATCGGTCAGCCCTTTGCTGAGCTGATGCATCACCGTGGCAGGGCGGGTGCCTTCTTTGAACGCTTTCAATTGCAACACCATGTAGTCCTTGGGCATGCCTGCCAGTGAGGGAATCTTGGAGCCTTCCACGGTCTTGCCTTCGGTGCCATGGCAGTTGGCACACATGGCCACCGTGGCGCGGGTATGCAGGGTTTCAGCAGATGGTTGCGCCTGGGCTGCGGCACTCAAGCCGCCAGCCAATAAGCAGGCGATCCAGCGTGCCATGGTGTGGGCAGAAGGTGTTGTCATGTCGACCTCGGTTGGAGCAAGTTGAATCAGTCAGTTCGCGTACTTTAACGGCTCAAGGCTGAACCAGCATCGGGGCTGAACGCGGTGGTGCATCCAGCCATCGGTCCATGAGGCCTGCGCCCATCCACATGCCGGCCAACGCCAGCCAAGCGGTGAGGGCAAAGATGGCGCCACCCGTCACACCCGCACCCACCGCGCAGCCTCCGGCCAGCATGGCACCAAAGCCCATCAGCACGGCACCGCCAATGTAGCGGCGCATGCTGTAGCCGTCTTTGAAACCTTCCAGCGTCAGCTCACGGCCCCACCAAGCCGAGACAAACGCCCCCAAGAACACGCCAGGCAGCAAACCAAAATCGAAATTCAAACCCGGCGGGTTGGGTGCAATCACCCGCATCAACCAATCGGCCGAAGGCCCGCTGAAGGTGATGCCTTGCAAGGGCACCACCTCAAACGAGGCGTGTGCCACTTGAAATGACCACCACCACGCCAGCGCCACACTCAAGCCGGTGCCAATGCCGCCCAGCCACATCCAAGTCCGTTGTGTGGTGCGTGTGGTGAAGTACAGCGCGGCCAGCAGCCACAGCACACCAATCCACAATCCCGTGGTGTGGGTCCAGCCCAGCAAGGCCAACACGTCGCGGCTGGGCCCTGCGTCCACGGTCCACATCGCACTCAGGCGTTCACGCCAGGGGGACAGTGCGCCTGAGAGCGATGACTGTGCCGTCACCGCAAAAATCAAACCCGACAAGAGAGCCCGCAAATTGCCAGTGGCCGACAGCACCAGCAAACGGCTGGCGCAACCTCGTGTCATCACCATGCCTGCGCCAAACAACAACCCACCTATCAACGCGCCCGACAAGCTGCCACGTGTGGCCAGTTGGCGGGCGCTGGACACATCCAGTGCGCCCACCACGATCAGTGATTGAATGGCAATCACTGCTGTGGCAAAGGTCAACAACCACACAGACAGCTTCTCGCCGAATTGGCGGTGCCAAAACTCAATCACCGCCGCACGCAAACAAAAGCGTGAGCGTTGCGCAAAGAAACCGAACAAGCAGCCCACCACACCGCCGCCCATTGCCAGCACCACGCTTTCACCGTAGGTGTCGTTGAGAAAGGTAAAGTTCATTTAATTTAGTCCGCGCTTATATTTGCGCTATGCTAAGTCCAACCAGAGGCGATGCTTTTGATCCGCATCAAAGTTGAATACCTCGAGGTCTGAGGAGAATGAAGACATGAAAACCTTGTTGCATCGTTTGCTGTGGATGACCTGCCTGGCGCTGGGTCTAGGTGCCAGTGCTTGGGCCGCAGATGCCTCGCTAGACAAGCCGCAGTCCAAGCCCTGGATGCAAGCGCGTCGCGTGGTACCGAACGTGTATTACGTCCAAGGTGTGTCGGAGATGGGGTCCTCGGCCAACCAGAACTTCATCTCCAACGCGGGCTTTGTCGTGACACCCCAAGGCGTGGTGGTGATTGATGCTTTGGGCTCGCCCGAGTTGGCGCGACGCTTGGTGGCTGAAATTGCCAAGGTCACACGCCAGCCGATCCACACCGTCATCGTCACGCACTACCACGCCGACCATATTTACGGCTTGCAAGTGTTCAAAGACTTAGGCGCACGCATCGTGGCACACGAGGCGGCGCGTGATTACCTCACCTCGGACACTGCACAACTGCGTCTGCAAGCGTCCCGGCAAGACCTGTGGCCGTGGGTCGACGAGAAAACACGACTCGTGCCAGCGGATGAATGGCTGCATGGCCCGCAAGAATTGGTGGTGGGTGGTGTGCATCTGCGGGTGCAGCCCGTGGGCCCCTCGCACACGGCAGAAGACCTGGTAGTCTATTTGCCAAAGCAAAAAGTCTTGTTTGCGGGGGACTTGGTTTTTCGCAACCGCATCCCCTACGTGGGCCAGGCCGACAGCCAGCACTGGATGGACGCGATCAGCAGCTTGCAAAAGTTCGACACCCGCTGGATGGTGCCTGGGCATGGGCCCATCTCGCAAGATCCCCAAGCCGACATGCGCTTGACGCTGGATTATTTGCACTACCTGCGCGACAGCATGGCCCGTGCCGCACGTGACATGGAACCCTTTGATGAAGCCTATCAAAACACCGACTGGCGCCGGTTTGAGAAAATACCGCTTTTCAAATCCGCCAATCGCATGAACGCCTACAACACCTACCTGCTCATGGAGCACGAGGCCAAGTGACCCAAGCCCACACGCGCCTCATCACACGTCGCCAAACCTTGCACCACTTGGCTTGGGGCTTGGGTGCTTGGGCCTTGAGCACGGGCGTGGTGCAGGCGGCAGAAACCAGTTTGCCTGTCACCGCATCGCTGCCCGAGTCTTTGCAACAGGCCTTGCAGCGCAAGCAGCCCTTGGTGGTCATGGTCAGCTTGCACGGTTGCCCGTTTTGCAAGGTGGTGCGCGAGAACTACCTCATGCCTTTGCAACGCGAAGGTTTGCCTGTGGTGCAACTCAACATGCGCAGCACGCAAGCCATCACCGACTTGGATGGCAGCGCACAAACCCAAGAGGCCTTGATTCGCAAATGGGGCGTGCAGCTCGCGCCCACCGTGTTGTTCTTTGGACCTCAAGGCAAGGAAGTTGCGAGCCGACTCAAGGGCGCTTATTTGGCCGACTTTTACGGTGCGTACCTCGACGAACAATTGGCCCAGGCGCGTCAGGCCACGGCACGCCCATGATCTCCATTCAAACTAAATCGCTCTGGCGTTCTTGAGGAACAACACGATGTACAAACTTTGGTTGATTGTGCTGGCTGGGGTGTTGGGGATGGGCGCTGCATTTGCACAACAGCACCCGATGTTTCAAGACGCCGATGTCGCCTTGGGTGAAAAACTCATCGCCGACAACAAATGCGAGGCGTGCCACATCCGGCGTGTGGCGGGTGACGGCAGCGCCATCTACAACCCCAAAGGCCGCATCAACTCGCCGGGGGCTTTGCGCGGCATGGTGGAGTACTGCAACACCGAGCTGAACTTGGGCTTTTTCCCCGAAGACACCCACGCGGTGGCGGCAGCGCTGAACCTGCGCCATTACAAATTTCGTTGATCATCCGCAGGGCTAGGCGTAAACCCTGCGTTCTTTAAATCATGAATAGCTTATATTAGTAGTTGTTAATGTATTGATTGTCTGAAAGGACTGTCTGTGACGCAATCTGTGGATTTGGCATCAGGGCGCATCCAAAAAGCCCCTGAGAATTTTTTAAGCCGTGACGGCATACGCACGGTGTTGACCGAGAGTAAAAACGGCCGTCGCAACTTCATTCGCAGTGCATTTGCTGCGGCTGCGGCAGGTGCGGTCACGCCACTGGCCCTGGCGCAAGGCAACCCGGTGCCCAGCGAGGGCGGGGACCCGAACATCTTGAACCTACCGGCACACAGCACAGGTTTGGGCCAAGGCGTGGCCACCGATGGCTATGGCAAGCCCTCGCAATTCGAAACCAATGTGCAACGCCGCCAAAGCCCGGGCTTGACGCAAACCACCCAGGCCTCGGTGTCGTTCGCGCCCTTGCAATCGTTGTTTGGCATCGTCACGCCCAGTGGTCTGCATTTTGAGCGCCACCATCAGGGTTGGTGGGACATCGACCCCTCCAAGCACCGTTTCATGGTCAACGGCATGGTCAAGTCGGCCAAGGTGTTCACCATGGACGAGATCATGCGTTTGCCCTCGGTCTCGCGTTTTCACTTCATTGAATGCGGTGCCAACACCGCGGTGGAGTGGGGCAATGTGGCGGTGCCCACCGTGCAATACACCCATGGCATGTTGTCGTGCAGCGAATTCACAGGGGTACCACTCATCACCTTGCTGGAGATCGCGGGTGCCGATTTGAAGAACGGCAAGTTTGTGTTGGCCGAAGGCGCAGATGGGTCATCCATGACGCGCACCATTCCCATGAGCCTCATCACCTCGGGCGAAGTGCTCGTGGCCTACGGCCAAAACGGCGAAATGTTGCGCCCCGAAAACGGCTACCCCTTGCGTTTGGTGGTGCCGGGTGTGCAGGGCGTGAGTTGGGTGAAGTACCTGCGCCGTGTGGAAGTGGGCGACATGCCGTATGTCGCCAAAGACGAGGCCGTGCATTACATGGACCTCATGCCCAATGGCCAGCACCGCCAGTACACCAACATCCAAGAATGCAAGAGCGTGGTGACCACCCCTTCCGGTGGTCAGGTGCTGCTCGACCAAGGCTTCTACAACATCACCGGCCTAGCCTGGTCGGGCCGCGGCAAGATTCAAAAAGTCGATGTCTCGGTGGACGGTGGGCGCAACTGGCGTACAGCCCGTTTGGAAACGCCGGTGCTCAGCAAAGCTCTCACGCGTTTCAACATCGACTGGGTGTGGGACGGTAAACCGGCCATCATCCAAAGCCGCGCCACCGACGAGACTGGTTTTGTGCAGCCCACCTACAAGCATTTGCGTGCGGCCCGTGGTACGCGCTCGATTTATCACAACAACGCCATTCAATCGTGGTTGGTGCAAGAAAACGGCGAGGTGAAAAATGTCCAAGTTTCTTAAAGCGATCGGACATACCGCCACTGCCGTCACCCTGCTGTGTGTGGCGGGTGTGGCTTCGGCGCAAAGCACCGCCTACCCGCATGTGGGACGCAATGCCACGCCCAAAGAAGTGGCCGCGTGGGACATCGATGTGCGCCCCGATTTCAAAGGCCTGCCCGCAGGTTCGGGTTCGGTTGAAAAAGGCCAAGACGTCTGGGAGGCCAAGTGCGCCCAATGCCACGGTGTGTTTGGCGAGTCCAACGAAGTGTTCAGCCCTCTGGTGGGTGGCACCACGGCCGAAGATGTCAAGACCGGCCATGTGGCCAACCTGATGCGCCCTGACTTTCCCGGTCGCACCACGATGATGAAAGTGGCCACGGTCTCGACCTTGTGGGACTACATCTACCGTGCCATGCCCTGGACCAGCCCCAAATCACTCAAACCCGACGAGGTGTATGCCGTCACGGCCTACTTGCTGAATCTGGCCTACGTGGTGCCCGACAACTTCACTTTGTCCAACACCAACATCGCGGATGTGCAGCAACGCATGCCCAACCGCAACGGCATGACCACGCAACATGCCTTGTGGCCCGGCCAAGAGTTCAGAGGCGCAACCAAGCCCGACACCGCCAACGTGGCCTGCATGAAAGACTGCATTCCCGAAGCCAAGGTGGCCTCCATGTTGCCCGACTATGCGCGCAATGCCCACGGCAATTTGGCCGATCAAAACCGCAGCATTGGCCAGCAAAAAGGGGCGGACACCTCACGCCCTGAGAGCAAGGCCATGACCAGTGCCAGCAGCCCGGCAGCGTCCAACTCGGCAGTCAAACCCGCGGCTAAAGTCGCAGATCCCGCACTCGCCTTGCTGCAAAAAAACAATTGCCTGGCTTGCCATGCACACGATCGCAAAGTGGTGGGACCGAGCTTGAATGACATTGCTAAAAAGCATTCAGGCAAGGTCGACTACTTGACGGCAAAAATCAAATCTGGCGGATCCGGCGTCTGGGGCAGCATTCCCATGCCTGCCCAATCAGCCCCCGATGGGGACATCAAGACCATCGCCAACTGGCTCGCAGCCGGTGCGGCAAAATAAACCCAAACCTAATCAGGAGAAGTTCATGCAAACTCGTCGCGAGACCCTCAAGCACAGCGCTGCTGTGGCTGGCCTCTTGGCCTCTACAGGCCTGTTCCCCCATTACGCACAAGCGTTTGAAAAAGCGGCCTTTGACGCCAAGTCGGTTGCCGAAGCTGTCAAAGCCATGGGTGGCGCAGCCCCCGTTGAGAGCAAAGACGTGACCATCACTGGTCCCGACATTGCCGAGAACGGTGCCGTGGTGCCCTTGGGCGTCAGCACCTCGCTGCCCAATGTGAAGCGTGTCTTGTTGTTGGTCGAAAAAAACCCGTCCACGTTGGTGGCCATGTTCAACATGTCGCCTGACATTGAGCCCAGCTTCTCCACCCGCTCCAAGATGGGCCAATCCTCGGACGTCTACGCCGTGGCCATCACCAACGACGGCAAAGCCTTCTTTGCCAAGAAAGAAGTCAAAGTCACCCTCGGCGGCTGCGGCGGCTGATTCACACAGAATTTAGGAGAACACACATGGCAGATCCAATGCGCATTCGCGCCCAAGCATCCGGCGGCAACGCCACCATCCGCGTGCTCATGAGCCACGAAATGGAATCCGGTCAACGCAAAGACGGCAATGGCAAAACCATTCCCGCCTGGCACATCCAAGACGTCAGCGCCAGCCTCAATGGCAAGCCTGTGATGACCGCCGAGTGGGGCCCCGCAGTGTCCAAGAATCCGTTCTTGCAGTTCACCATCAAAGGTGCCAAGGCCGGTGACAAAGTGGCCATCACCTGGAAAGACAACAAGGGCGATAGCCGCACCGACGAAGCCACCGTGTCTTGATACATCACACAACAACAACGAGGAGACAGCCATGACCCACCCCTTCGGTGTGAACGGCAGCATCAAGTGGGCACTGGCGGCCAGTCTGCTGGTGTTGACAGGCTCTGCCATGGCACAAAAGTCATCGGCCGACAGCATTGCCGAGTACCGTGCCATGCTGCAAGACGGCAACCCCGCCGATTTGTTTGAAGCCAAAGGCGAAGATCTGTGGAAGCAAAAACGTGGCCCTAAAAACGCCTCGCTCGAACAATGCGATTTGGGCAAAGGCCCAGGCGTGGTCAAAGGCGCTTGGGTCGAGTTGCCACGCTACTTTGCCGACACCGGCCGGGTGCAAGACCTGGAGTCACGTTTGCTCACCTGCATGCAAACTTTGCAGGGCTTCAACGCCGAGACCATTGCCAAAACACCGTTTGGCAAAGACGAGCAAAACAACGTCACCGCCATCGCCACCTGGATTTCTGCCGAGTCCAAAGGCATGACGTTCAATCTGTCGCAAAGCCACGTCGAAGAACGCAAGATGTACGAAGTGGGCAAGCGCCTGTTCTTCATGCGCGGCGGTTCACACGACTTTGCCTGTGCCACCTGCCACTCGCAAGACGACAAGCGTATCCGTTTGCAAGATTTGCCCAACCTCACCAAACAACCCGGTGCTGGCAATGGCTTTGGGGCTTGGCCCGCTTACCGTGTGTCCAACGGACAGATGTGGGGCATGCAGCTTCGTTTGAACGACTGCTACCGCCAGCAACGCTTTCCCTACCCCCTGTTTGGCAGCGAAGCCACCATTGCCCTGGGCGTCTTCATGGGCGTCAACGGCAAAGGCGGTGAAGCCACTGCACCTGCCATCAAGCGATAAGGACACGTCATGAACCGCACATACGCTCTCATCGGTGCCGCTGTGGCCACGGCCTTGCTCACCGCATGCACCACCTCCATGCCGACCAGCGCCGAGTTAGACAAACTCACGCAAGACATCATGGCCCGTTCCTTCCGCGCCGAAGGCCAAGCCAAACTCGATCGCTTGAGTCCTGACGAAGACAACCGCTTGTGCGCCGAGTCTGACCAGACGGGTGTGGCCTTGGACCCCAAGGTGGCCCAAGCCATTGAAGCGCGCAACTTGGCCACTATCCAGCCGCCCACGGATGGCAAATTTTTGGGAGACTGGAAACAAGGCGAAGCCATTGCACAAAGTGGCGCTGGCAAAACTTGGACCGACAAAGAAGGCTCTGTGAATGGGGGCAATTGCTACAACTGCCACCAGATCAGCAAGGAAGAGTTGTCTTACGGCACCCTGGGCCCCAGCCTTTACAACTACGGCAAGATCCGTGGCGTGGTCAACCCGGGCAGTGCCGAGTCCAAACCCATTGTGGAATACACCTGGGGCAAATTGCAAAATGCACGCGCCTACAACGCTTGCTCCAACATGCCACGCTTTGGCCACAAAGGCATCTTGACCGAGGCGCAAATCAAACACGTCATGGCCTTGTTGCTCGACCCCGCGTCACCCATCAACAAGTAAGCTTTGAGCACCCGCAGCACGCGCAAATCGGCTGCGGGTTTTTTCTTGATTATTTATAAGTAGTTGCTGATATGAACCTCACCAAACGCGAATTCATGCAGGTCTTGGGCGCTGGCAGCATGGCGGGCCTCAACATGCAGGCCTTTGCCCAAGCCGACGCAGGACGCGCGGCCGATGGCCTGTACAACATTCCTCAATTTGGCCAGGTTTCTTTTCTGCACATGACCGACTGCCACGCGCAGCTCAAACCGATTTACTTTCGCGAGCCCAGTGTCAACTTAGGGGTGGGCAGCATGAAGGGGCAACTGCCGCATTTGGTGGGCGAACATTTGCTCAAGACAGCGGGCGTGCGTCCCGGCAGTGCCGAGGCCTATGGCATGAGCTACCTCCACTTTGAAACCGCCGCACGTCGCTACGGCAAAGTGGGCGGCTTTGCCCATTTGGCCACCTTGGTCAAACGTCTCAAAGCCACGCGTCCTGGTGCGTTGCTGCTCGATGGGGGCGACACCTGGCAGGGCAGTGCCACGTCGCTGTGGACAAAAGGCCAGGACATGGTCGACGCTTGCAAATTGCTGGGCGTGGACGTGATGACGGGCCACTGGGAATTCACCTACGGCATGGAACGCGTGCAAGAAATTGTCGAGAAAGACTTTGCGGGCAAGGTCGACTTTGTGGCGCAAAACATCAAGACCCAAGACTTTGGCGATCCGGTGTTCAAGCCCTATGCGATGCGGGAAATGAATGGTGTGCCGTGCGCCATCATCGGCCAAGCCTTTCCCTACACCCCGATTGCCAACCCACGTTACATGGTGGCCGACTGGGCCTTTGGCATCCAAGACGAGAACATGCAAAAGATGGTCGACGAAGCCCGTGCCAAAGGTGCGCAGGTGGTGGTGGTGCTGTCGCACAACGGCATGGACGTGGACTTGAAAATGGCCAGCCGCGTGAGCGGCATCGACGCCATTCTGGGTGGTCACACCCACGACGGCATGCCCGTGGCCACCTTGGTCGCCAACAAAGGCGGCAAGACCATCGTCACCAATGCGGGCTCGAATGGCAAGTTTTTGGGGGTCCTGGACTTGGAGGTCAAAAACAAACACGTCACCGACTTCCGCTACAAGCTGTTGCCCGTGTTTGCCAACATGCTGCCCGCCGACCCCGAGATGGACGCACTCATCACCCGCGTGCGTGCGCCTTATGAGGCCAAGCTCAACGAAAAATTGGCCATCACCGAAGGCACGCTGTACCGCCGTGGCAACTTCAACGGCACGGGCGACCAACTGTTGCTGGACGCCTTGATGGACGTGCAAGGTGCCGACATTGCGTTCTCACCGGGCTTTCGTTGGGGCACCTCGCTGTTGCCAGGCCAAGCCATCACGCGTGAATGGTTGATGGACATGACCGCCACCACCTACTCGTATGCCACCGTGACCGAAATGACGGGCGAGACCTTGAAGACCATCTTGGAAGACGTGTGTGACAACCTCTTCAACCCTGACCCCTATTACCAGCAAGGTGGCGACATGGTGCGCGTCGGCGGGCTGGAATATGTGTGCCGACCCACCGCAGGCATGGGCCAGCGCATTCACAACATGCGCCTCAAAGGCAAAGCCATTGAGGCCAACAAAAAATACAAAGTGGCGGGCTGGGCCCCCGTGGCCGAAGAAGCCAAGAGCCAAAACCTGAAAATGGTTTGGGACGTGGCCGAGCAGTGGCTCAAAGCGCGTGGCGGCAAGGTGAGTCCACGCAAGCTCAACACACCCACCCTGGAAGGGGTGTTGCCCAATCCTGGGGTGGCGCTTTAAGAGCGTGGCTACGGAGTATCAAGCGCCTGAAGTGAAGAATGCCAAGGCGTTCGTGGGCGTGCTGCTTTGTTTACAGCCGAACAGTTAGTACTTGATTGTCAACTTGTGCAATGTTTCCGGTGATCACTCTTTGCCCGAGTTTTTCATTGGTGCCGACAATCGATTTTCTAATAACAATCAATGAATTTCTAAACTCGATGGACTCTATCCATCCCTCTTTGATAAAAGAGGGAGTTTTACCTAGAGGGAAAAAAGTTCTTAAGTAGACGTCGATGCTAAGTTCACTGTTCCAGAACTGAACATTGATCACATCCACGATTTTTTTAAAAAAATTGTAGGCACTGAATTCATTCAGGATGCCCCCGCCCCAGTGACTCGAATAAAGGGTGTGCGTATCTTCTATGACGTAAATCCCACCAGGCTTTAATAAATCAAAGTACCTTATGAAGCTATTCAAAATGTCATTTGACTGGTGAGAGCCGTCATCAATTATCAGATCAAACTTATCGCAAATACTTTTTATACGATTCATGGTGCTTTGCTGATTGGCATCGCCAACGATGACGTGGACTCGTGGATCGTCGTACTGAAGTACGCTGCACCGTTGATCGATATCGCAGCCAATCAAGCATTGGGCATATGTGAAAAAAGTTTTCCAAGTTTCTAATGAGCCCCCGTTTTGAACGCCTATTTCTAATAAGCTTATTTTTTTTGTACGATATTTTTCAAAAAGCGCGTCGTAAACGGGCAGGTAAGACGCCCACTTATCGCTGACTTTTCCGGTTTTCTCTGCATGAATTTTTGCAATGGTGGAGGGGATCATCGTGCTGCCTTTTGATTGTTATTTTGATGGTAAATGTATAGCGTATACGGTAATCCCCCCGTAAAACCCTCGTTGTCTGAATTCCCCATTGCTGACATCCAGCTCAATGGTTTGTTTAGTTTGGCACTAATGCTTGCACTAAGTACTGCCAAAGGGGTAGTCTATGGAGCTGGGGGCCGTCTTCATTCAAGTTGTTGATCGGTCCATGAGATCAGTCAAAACCTTATGAGGAATTCAGCATGTCCAACGAAGCCAAGTGCCCATTCGTCGGAGGCGCACGCACGCACGCCGGGGCTGGTGCCCCGAGCAACGCCAACTGGTGGCCGCATCAGCTGAACTTGAAAATCTTGCACCAACACTCGGCACTGTCTGGTCTTGACCCTGTAATCCAGTACCGTCGGTATATTCAAGTTACCGATTGTTTTTCCCTGAACACGGTCGGTGGCAAATATCCCAACGCACTGTGCGGGTGATAAGAATTGTAGTCATCGAACCAA
>NZ_NESA01000020.1 GCF_002778315.1 Limnohabitans sp. JirII-31
GACCCTGAAAGTCAGCGAGCCGCCCAAGCGCAGCGCGGGCATCAAAGTGGCCGACGTGGCCGCTCTGGTGGACAAGCTCAAAAACGACGCCAAAGTTATCTAAGCACACGCAGAACCGATCAAGGACTACACACCATGACATCTCTCGTCATTGCAGAACACGACAACGCCAGCCTCAAGGCGTCTACCCTCAACACCGTCACCGCAGCTCTGGCCATGGGCGGTGACGTGCACGTGCTGGTCGCGGGCCACCACGCCGCCGCCGCCGCCGCAGCCGCAGCCCAAATTGCTGGCGTGGCCAAAGTGCTGCACGCCGATGGCGCCACCCTGGCCGACGGTCTGGCAGAAAACGTGGCGGCCCAAGTGTTGGCTGTGGCAGCCAGCTACAGCCACATTCTGTTTCCGGCCACCGCAGGCGGCAAAAACGTGGCACCCCGCGTAGCTGCGCTGTTGGATGTGGGTCAAATCAGCGACATCACCCGCGTGGACAGCCCCGACACCTTTGAGCGCCCCATCTACGCGGGCAACGCCATGGCCACCGTGCAGTCGAGCGACGCCACCAAGGTGATCACCGTGCGCACCACCGGCTTTGATGCGGCCCCAACCACCGGCGGCTCCGCCAGCACCGACAGCGTGGCGGCGGTGGCCGACTCGGGCCAAAGCAGCTTTGTGGGGCGTGAAGTCACCAAGAGCGACCGCCCTGAGTTGACCGCGGCCAAGATCATTGTGTCGGGTGGCCGCGCTTTGGGCAGCGCTGAAAAGTTCAACGAAGTGATGACGCCGCTGGCCGACAAGCTGGGTGCGGCCTTGGGAGCCAGCCGTGCCGCCGTGGACGCGGGCTACGCGCCCAACGACTGGCAGGTGGGCCAGACGGGCAAGATCGTGGCACCGCAGTTGTATGTGGCGTGCGGCATCAGTGGTGCCATCCAGCACTTGGCGGGGATGAAAGACAGCAAGGTGATCGTGGCGATCAACAAAGACCCCGAGGCACCGATCTTCAGCGTGGCCGACTTTGGCCTGGAGGCGGACTTGTTCACCGCTGTGCCTGAGCTGGTCGCAGCGCTGTAAGAAACGTTTCAAAAGGCACCCTGAGGGGTGCCTTTTTTTCTGTTGCATTGATTTTTGGAGACACACCGTGAGCTACATCGCACCCGTCAAAGACATGCTGTTCAACATGCAACATCTGGCTGGCCTAGATCAGATTGCGCAAATTCCGGCCTTCGAAGACATGGGCATTGAAACCGCCCAAGCCGTGCTCGAAGAGTGCGCCAAGTTGAATGAGTCTGTGTTGGTGCCTTTGAATTGGGAGGGCGACAAAAACCCCTCATTCTTCAAAGACGGGAAGGTCACCACCACACCGGGTTTCAAAGAGGCCTATGCGCAGTTCACCGAAGGTGGCTGGCAGAGCTTGCAACACCCGGCAGATTTTGGTGGCCAAGGTTTGCCCAAAACCATTGGGGCTGCGTGTGGCGAAATGCTCAACTCGGCCAACATGAGTTTTGCCTTGTGCCCCATGTTGACCGATGGCGCGATTGAAGCGTTGTTGACCGCAGGTTCTGATGCCTTGAAGGCCACTTACCTCGACAAACTGGTGTCAGGCCAGTGGACCGGCACGATGAACTTGACCGAACCGCAAGCAGGTTCCGATTTGGCCGCAGTGCGCACCCGCGCCGAGCCACAGCCCGATGGCACGTACAAGGTGTTTGGCACCAAAATTTTCATCACCTATGGTGAGCACGACATGGCCGAAAACATCATCCACTTGGTGTTGGCGCGTGTGCAAGGGGCGCCTGAGGGCGTGAAGGGCATCAGCTTGTTTGTGGTGCCCAAATTCATGGTGAATGCCGATGGCTCACTGGGCGCACGCAACGATGTGCAGTGCGTGAGCATTGAGCACAAGATGGGCATCAAGGCCAGCCCGACGGCGGTGCTGCAGTATGGCGACGGCACGGTGGGCGGTGTTGCAGACAGCGCCGGACCCGGCGCTGTGGGCTTTCTGGTGGGCGAAGAAAACCGTGGCTTAGAGTACATGTTCATCATGATGAATGCGGCTCGCTATGCGGTGGGCGTGCAAGGCATTTCCATTGCTGAACGTGCTTACCAAAAAGCGGTGCAGTTCTCCCGCGACCGCGTGCAAAGCCGTCCGGTGGATGGCAGCATGAAAACCAGTGCGCCCATCATTCACCACCCCGATGTGCGCCGCATGCTCATGACCATGCGTGCCTACACCGAAGGTTGTCGTGCCATGGCTTCAGTCGCCGCTGCCGCGTACGACGCATCGCACCACCACCCCGATGCCGCGACACGCAAAGACAATTTGGCGTTCTACGAATTCTTGGTGCCGCTGGTCAAAGGCTTCAGCACCGAGATGAGTTTGGAAGTCACCAGCCTGGGCGTGCAAGTGCACGGGGGCATGGGCTTCATCGAAGAAACCGGTGCGGCGCAGTATTACCGCGACGCCAAAATTTTGACCATCTACGAAGGCACCACCGCCATCCAGGCCAACGACTTGGTGGGGCGTAAAACCGGACGTGATGGCGGCCAAACCGCCAAGGGCATCGCCGCGCAAATTGCGCGCACCGAGGCTGAGTTGATCCAGCAAGGCAGCGCCCATGCCGCAGCCGTGGCCGCGCGCTTGAAAGCGGCCCGTGAGGCGTTTTTGAACGTGGTGGACTTTGTGGTGGCAGGAGGAAAAAGCAACCCGAATGCCGTCTTCGCAGGCAGCGTGCCCTATCTCATGCTCACTGGCAATTTGGTCGCGGGTTGGCAGTTGGCACGTGCTTTGTTGGTGGCTCAAGAGGCGCTGACGAAAGGCGAGGACGTGGCTTTCATGCAAGCCAAAATCACCACGGCACGTTTTTATGCCGACCACATCTTGTCCAAAGTGCCCGGTGTGCGCGACAGCATTGTGGATGGTGCGGACAGCGTGACCGACATGGCGCTTGAGGCTTTTTGAGATCAACACGGAGACACCATGTCCAAATTACCCCCCGTTTTTGCGCAACTCAAGTTTCCGGTCATTGCCTCGCCGTTGTTCATCATCAGCAACCCCAAGCTGCTGATTGCACAGTGCAAGGCGGGGGTGGTGGGCTCGATGCCCGCACTCAACGCCCGACCTGCCGCGCAATTGGAGGAATGGTTGATGGAGATCACCGAGGCTTTGGCAGCGTACAACCGCGATCACCCAGATCAGCCCGCGGCGCCGTTTGCGGTCAACCAAATCGTGCACAAAAGCAATGATCGCTTAGAGCACGACATGGCGCTTTGCGTGAAATACAAGGTGCCCATCATCATCACCTCGCTGGGTGCACGTGAAGATGTGAATGCCGCCGCCCACAGCTATGGTGGTGTGGTGATGCACGACATCATCAATAACAAATTTGCCAAAAAGGCAATTGAAAAAGGTGCGGACGGTTTGATCGCTGTGGCCGCCGGCGCGGGTGGGCATGCAGGTGTGAAGAGCCCGTTTGCCCTGATTCAAGAAATCCGCGAATGGTTTGACGGCCCCGTGGCGTTGAGTGGCTCGATTGCCACGGGAGGCGCAGTGTTGGCGGCCCAAGCCATGGGGGCTGACTTTGCCTACATTGGCTCAGCGTTCATTGCCACTGAAGAAGCGCGTGCTGCCGACGACTACAAGCAAGCGGTGGTGGAGGCCAGCTCGGACGACATCGTCTACAGCAACTTGTTCACCGGGGTGCATGGCAACTACTTGGCACCGTCCATTCGCAAAGCGGGGTTGGACCCAGAGAACTTGCCTGAGAGCGATCCCAGTCACATGAACTTTGGCGGTGATGCCAAGAAGGCCTGGAAAGATATCTGGGGTTGCGGCCAAGGCATTGGTGCTGTCAAGGCAGTGGTGCCAGCAGCCGACTTGGTGGCGCGCTTGAAGCGTGAATACCAAGAGGCGAAGTCGCGCATCACAGCCTGACGTTGGTTGGCAAACGCCCAAACAAAAAGCCGGACATGTCCGGCTTTTTTGCTGAGTGGGGAGCGCTTAGCGCAGAACCAACACTGGAATGCTGGCGTGCGTCAGCACTTGCTGGGTTTCGCTGCCCAACAGCAAGCGCTTGATGCCACGACGGCCATGCGAAGCCATGACGATCAAATCAGCTTTGTGCTTTTTGCTGGCAGCAATCAGGGCATCTGACACGATGTCTGACTTGACCACCACCGCCTTCGCTGTCACACCTTTGGCTTTGGCGGCTTTGACCACAGCATCCAACACTTTTTGTGCGTTGTCCGTCCACTGTTTTTCAATCTTGGCAACTTCGGTTTGGGCCAAAGGCAACGAACCTTCAAAGTAGCTCTGTGGGTAACGTGGCGTGATTTTCACAGCCACCAATTCAGCGCCACTCAGTGCTGCCAAATCAATCGCGCTGGTGATTGCTTTTTTGGACAAGGTCGAGCCATCGGTGGCCACTAAAATTCGTTTGTACATACAAGAGCTCCTTTGTTGTGAACAGGCTCAAGCTTAACGCAGTCTTGGGGCCCACTCTTGACCCATGTCAAGTGCGTGTCACGCAAACCCGTTAGGCTCTCTCCTCCATGTCTTTTGACCCCTCTACTGTTGCGCTGCTTGACGACCGTCAAGAGTGGTTGCGCTTCAGCCAACCGCATCCACCCGACGCCTCTGCGCAAGGCGCGGTGTGGGACTCGCATGTGGTGATCCAGGGCATGCATTGCGCGGCTTGTGCGTTCACGGTAGAGGCCGCGTTGATGGCGGTGCCTGGTGTGCGTGCGGTGGAAGTCAATGCCGCCACGCACCGGGCCAAGGTCGTGTGGTCTGAAGCGGTGGTCAAACCCTCTGTGTGGCTGCACGCCATTGCCGCAGCGGGTTATGGCGCGCTGCCCGCTGCCGACAGCACGTTGCGACAACGCCGACAAGAAGAAACACGCCGTGCGTTGTGGCGCTGGCTGGTGGCCGGCTTTTGCATGATGCAAGTCATGATGTACGCCTACCCGGCCTATGTGGCGGGCGAGGGCGACATCACCCCCGACATGGTGCAATTGCTGCGCTGGGCTTCGTGGGTGCTGACCTTGCCCGTGGTGTTTTTTTCCTGTGGTCCATTTTTCAGCAGCGCCTTGCGCGATATCCGGTTGCGCCGCATCAGCATGGACTTGCCGGTGGCTTTGGGCATGGCCATCACCTTCGGGTTGAGTTCTGCGGCCACATTCGAGCCCACTGGCATGTTTGGGGGCGAGGTGTACTTTGACTCGCTGACCATGTTCGTCTTCTTTTTGTTGACTGGGCGCTGGCTGGAGTTGCGCTTGCGTGACCAAACCGCCGGAGCCCTTGAGGCTTTGATGAACCGTTTGCCCGACAGTGTGTTGCGTCAATCGGGCGATGGTTCATTTGAGCGTGTCGCGGTTCGGCGCTTGTTGCCCGGTGATGTGATTCGCGTGCTGCCCTCGGAGGGGTTTCCGTCAGACGGCGTTGTTCTGGAAGGGCAAACCTTGGCCGATGAAGCTTTGCTCACGGGTGAGTCGCGGCCCCAATCGCGGGGCGTAGGGCAGCAGGTGGTGGCGGGTAGCCACAACTTGTTGGCTCCTGTGTTGGTGCGTGTTACGCAGGTGGGCGAAGACACCCGGTTCTCTAAGATCGTGGCCTTGATGGAAAACGCCTCTCTGCAAAAGCCACGCCTGGCGCAATTGGCCGACCGTGTGGCGAAACCATTTTTGGCGGGCGTTTTGGTGATGGCGGCCATGGCTGCTGCGTGGTGGTGGCCAACCAACCCAGCCCATGCCTTGATGGTGGCCGTCGCGGTGTTGGTGGTGACATGCCCGTGTGCTTTGTCTTTGGCCACGCCTGCCGCCATGTTGGCTGCCGCAGGTGCTTTGGCCCGTCAAGGGGTGTTGGTGCGACACCTACAGTCCCTGGAGGCTTTGGCCAGCATTGACACCGTGATTTTTGACAAGACCGGTACCCTCACACGCGATGCACAACGCATCACGCACGTGTTTGTCAACGACGGATTGAGCATGGAATGGGCACTTGCACGGGCCGCTGCTTTGGGGGAGCATTCCTTGCATCCCTTGTCTAGGGTGTTGGTGGCCGCGCACGATGCATCTGACCAGCCCCGCCTGATGGCCGACGATGTAGTGGAAACAGTGGGCCAAGGCCTGCAAGGGCGGCTGGGGGATGTGTTGCGTTTGGGTTCCAGAACTTTTTGTGCCGATTGGGGCGTTGTGGTGCCTGAGTTTGCGCATGCTGCGCAAGTGCATTTGTGTCGCAAGGGCGAATGGTTGGCCAGTTGGCAGTTATCCGAAGACGTGCGTGAAGATGCGGCACAGACGGTACAAGCCCTGAAAGACATGGGGGTTGATGTGTATGTGTTGTCGGGTGACCATTCGCAAGCGGTGCAACAAGTGGCCCAAGAGCTTGGCATCGATTTGGCATATGGTGCATGCACCCCGCAAGACAAATTAGCGCGCATGATGGGCTTGCAATCCGAGGGGCATCATGTGGCCATGGTGGGTGATGGGTTGAACGACGGTCCGGTGCTGGCCGGTGCCCATGTGTCGATGGCGTTTGGCCAAGCGGTGCCACTGGCACAGTCCAAGTCTGACTTGGTGTTGATGGGCGACAAGTTATGGGTGGTAGCGACCAGTTTGCGTTTGGCCCGTCAAACCTTGCGGGTGGTGCGACAGAACTTGGTCTGGGCCGCGCTCTACAACGCCGTGTGCGTACCTCTGGCCGTGGCAGGGTGGTTGCCTGCGTGGTTGGCAGGCTTAGGCATGGCGCTGAGCTCGCTGTGGGTCGTTTTGAATTCTTTAAGGTTGACGAAAGCACACTGATGGACATTTTGTATGTACTGATCCCGCTCTCGGTCTTCTTGGTGCTGTGCATCTTGGCTGGCCTGTGGTGGGCTATTTACCGTGGGCAGTTTGAAGGCGTGGACCAAGAAGGGGAGCGCATTCTTCGTGACGATTGACTTGCATCAATAAGAAACCAAGGGTAATCATGGATACTGGCAAAAAAATGAAAGGTGACCGATGAACTCATCACAACAAGCCGTCTACAGCGACACCGTTGTCCGGCAGTTTTCCATCATGGCGGTGGTTTGGGGCGTGGTTGGCATGTTGGTGGGCGTGATCATCGCCTCTCAACTCGCTTGGCCAGAACTGAACTTTGGCATCCCTTGGCTCACGTATGGTCGTCTGCGACCCTTGCACACCAACGCGGTGATTTTTGCGTTTGGTGGCAGTGCCTTGTTTGCCACCAGCTATTACGTGGTGCAGCGCACCTGCCACACGGTGCTGTTTTTGCCCAAGCTGGCGGCCTTTACCTTTTGGGGCTGGCAATTGGTCATCGTGGCAGCCGCCATCAGCTTGCCCTTGGGCTTTACCCAGGGCAAAGAATACGCTGAGCTGGAGTGGCCAATTGACTTGTTGATTGCTGTGGTTTGGGTGGCCTACGCCGTGGTGTTTTTTGGCACCGTGGGCACACGCAAGGTCAAGCACATTTATGTGGCCAACTGGTTCTATGGTGCATTCATCATTGCGGTGGCTTTGTTGCACATCGTCAACAGCGCCGCTATTCCTGCGGGTTGGATGAAGTCTTACTCCGCCTACGCCGGAGCACAAGACGCCATGATCCAGTGGTGGTACGGCCACAACGCCGTGGGCTTTTTTCTCACCGCAGGTTTCTTGGGGATGATGTATTACTTCATTCCCAAACAAGCCGAGCGCCCCGTGTACTCGTATCGCCTGTCGATCGTGCACTTCTGGGCTTTGATCTTCACCTACATGTGGGCGGGTCCTCACCATCTGCACTACACCGCCTTGCCCGATTGGGCGCAGTCTTTGGGCATGGTGTTCTCGCTCGTGTTGTTGGCACCCAGCTGGGGCGGCATGATCAACGGCATCATGACCTTGTCGGGCGCATGGCACAAATTGCGTGACGACCCGATCTTGCGTTTCTTGATCGTGTCCTTGTCTTTCTACGGCATGTCGACCTTTGAAGGTCCGATGATGGCCATCAAAACGGTGAATGCCTTGAGCCACTACACCGACTGGACCGTGGGCCACGTGCACTCGGGCGCTTTGGGCTGGGTGGGCTTGGTGTCCATGGGGTCGATCTACTTTCTGATCCCCAAGTTGTTTGGACAGAAAAAGATGTACAGCGTCAAAGCCATTGAAGTTCACTTCTGGCTGGCCACCATTGGCATCGTGCTCTACATCGCTGCGATGTGGATTGCTGGTGTGATGCAGGGCTTGATGTGGCGTGCTGTCAACACCGACGGTACCTTGACCTACACCTTCGTGGAATCGGTCAAAGCCACTTACCCGTTCTACGTGATTCGTGTGATGGGCGGTTTGTTGTACTTGGGCGGCATGCTGATCATGTTCTGGAACGTGGTCAAAACAGCCACCCAGGGCAATGCTGTCAGCGTCGCTATTCCTGCCCCCGCACACGCTTGAGGAGCCTACATGTCTGATAACAACGCCAAAGGTTTCTCCCACGAGCGCGTGGAGACCAATAACTTTTTGATGATCGTGCTGATTTTGATTGCGGTGGCCTTTGGTGGCATCGTTGAAATCGTGCCGCTCTTTTTCCAAAAATCGACCACCGAACCGGTGACTGGCGTCAAGCCCTACACCGCCTTGCAATTGGCAGGACGTGATGTGTACATCCGCGAGGGTTGCTACAACTGCCACTCGCAGATGATCCGCCCGTTCCGTGCTGAAACACTGCGCTATGGCCACTACTCGGTCGCTGGCGAGTCGGTGTATGACCACCCCTTCCAGTGGGGCAGCAAGCGCACGGGCCCTGACTTGGCACGTGTGGGCGGCAAATACAGCGACGAGTGGCACCGTGTGCACCTGAACAACCCACGCGATGTGGTGCCCGAGTCCAACATGCCTGAATACCCATGGTTGTCGAAAAACATGGTGGACCCCAGCGATATGGCGCCTCGCATGAAAGCTTTGCGCATGGTGGGTGTGCCTTACAGCGACGAAGAAATTGCCAAGTCAGCAGAAGACGTCAAGGGTAAAACCGAGTTGGATGCGGCCATTGCGTATTTGCAATCGCTCGGTCTTGCGCTCAAGTAAGGAGGTTCTCCATGGACGTCAATGACTTACGCATCGCCACGACCTTGCTCTCGTTTGCCATTTTCATTGGCATCTTGGTGTGGGCTTTTTCTCGGCGCAACCAAACAGATTTCGACGCAGCTGCCCAGTTGCCGTTCGATCAAGACTAGGCCTGAGTGCCTGTGTAAAGGAATCGAATCATGAGTGATTTCACCAGTAATTTTTGGTCGCTTTTTGTGGCCGTCATCTCGATCTTGGGCATCGTGTACTGCGCCGCTTTGCTGTGGTTCTCGTCCAAAGTCAAAGTCTCTTCGCACAACACGCAAGACGGCACCACCGGTCACGTGTGGGATGAAACCCTGCGCGAAATGAACAACCCATTGCCCCGTTGGTGGCTGTGGCTGTTCATCATCACCATTGTGTTTGCGGTGGTTTATGGCGTGGCTTACCCAGGCTTGGGCAGCTTTGCTGGCAAATTGGGTTGGTCGTCGCAAGGTCAGTATGACGCTGAGGTGGCCAAAGCCAACCAAGAGTTGGAGCCCTTGTATGCGGCTTTCACAGCCCAGCCTCCTGAGCAATTGGCCGGTGACCCCAAAGCCATGGCGGTGGGCGAACGCTTGTTCATGAACAACTGTGCGCAGTGTCACGGCTCTGATGCACGCGGTTCCAAGAGCTTCCCCAACTTGACCGACGGTGACTGGCTGCACGGTGGCACTCCTGACAAGATCAAGGAGACCATCACCAAAGGTCGTATTGGTCAAATGCCACCGATGGGCGCTGCGGTGGGTACACCAGAGGACATTCGTAACGTGTCGCACTATGTGTTGAGCTTGTCGGGCAGCCCGCATGACTCGGTGCGTGCTTCGTTGGGTAAATCCAAGTTTGGTGCTTGCGCGGCCTGTCACGGCATGGACGGCAAAGGCAACCAAGCCTTGGGCTCTGCCAACTTGACCGACAAGATCTGGTTGCATGGCTGGGGTGAAGAAGCCATCACGGCCATGATCAATGGTGGCAAGGTCAACCAAATGCCAGCTCAAGAGGGCCGTTTGACCGAATCCCAAATCCATGTGCTGACCGCTTATGTGTGGGGCATGTCAAACAAACCTGAAACACCTGCTGCTGCGAAGTAATTGTTTTGAATTCTGACGACACCCAGCAGCGCAAGACCATCCCCATCGTTCCTGAGCCTTCGGGCTCAGAGGACGAGGCGATGGTCTCGCTTTATGCGGCCAGCCAAAAAATCTACCCCCGTTCTGTCGAAGGCATCTTTGCCTATTGGCGTTGGATCTTGGTGGTCCTGACCCAGTTGCTTTTTTACGGTCTGCCCTGGCTTGAATGGGGCACGCGTCAGGCGGTGTTGTTTGATCTGGCCTCGCGTCGGTTTTATATCTTTGGCTTGGTCTTGTACCCACAAGACTTCATTTACCTCACCGGCTTGTTGGTGATCTCAGCCTTGTCGCTGTTTTTGTTCACTGCCGTGGCGGGTCGTTTGTGGTGTGGTTATGCCTGTCCACAAACTGTGTACAGCGAAATATTTTTATGGATTGAGCGAAAAATCGAAGGTGATCGCTCAGCCCGCATGCGCTTGGACGATGCCGACTTCTCGCTCGAAAAGCTGGTGAAGAAGTGGTACAAGCACCTGATCTGGATTTTCTTTTCCATCTGGACCGGCTTCACCTTTGTAGGCTACTTCACGCCGATTCGTGAGTTGGCCATGGAATTCTTTTTGAGCCACATGAGTTCATGGGAACTCTTTTGGGTGTTTTTCTACGCTTTTGCCACCTACGGCAACGCGGGTTTCATGCGTGAGCAAGTGTGCAAATACATGTGTCCTTATGCACGCTTTCAAAGCGCCATGTTTGACCATGACACCTTGATCGTCACGTATGACACCGAACGGGGCGAACCCCGTGGCCCACGCTCACGCAAAGCCGATTTGGGCACGCTCAACTTAGGTTCTTGTGTGGATTGCTCTTTGTGTGTGCAGGTATGCCCGACGGGCATTGATATTCGCCAGGGCTTGCAGTACGAGTGCATTGGTTGTGGTGCGTGCGCCGATGTCTGCGACACCGTGATGGACAAGATGGGCTATGCCAAAGGCCTGATTCGTTACACCACACAAAACGCGATGGAAAACAAATGGACGCCACGTCAGATGTGGATGCGTTTGTTGCGTCCCCGTGTGCAGATCTACACCATGATCCTGGTGGCGTTGGTGGTGGGCTTGCTGGTGTCGTTGAGCATGCGTACACCGTTCAAGGTGGATGTGGTGCGCGACCGCGCGTCGCTGGCGCGTATCACCGAGTACGGCACTTTAGAGAACGTCTATCGCCTGCAAATCATGAATGCAGCAGAGTCTGAACAGACCTACCACTTGACGGTCAAAGGTTTGCCACAGCTACGCATTGAAACTGAAACCGATGTGGTCGTTGCACCCGCTCAAGCTCGCTGGATTGTGTTGCGCGCCGATATCCCGTATGGTTCTGCTGAGGCTGGATCTCACAAAATCGAGTTTGAAATTCAAGCACAGGAGTCTGGCCAATCGGTGGTCGAGAAGTCAGTGTTCATTGTGCCGAGGTAATCCTATGACTGCATTGAAACAACAACACGACACGCAACCTTGGTGGAAGTACGGCCATGTGTGGCTCATCATTGCAGGGCCAGCGGTGGTCGTGGTGGCTGGGTTCGTGACCTTGGCCATCGCCATCCGCATTCCTGATCCGGTGGTGGCTGAGGACTATTACCGCCAAGGCCTGAACATCAACAAAACCCTAGCTGAACAAGCGCAGCAGATGATGCCAGCCATGCAAGCGCGCAACCACGTGGCGACGCCAAAAGCGCAGATGCCCACGAAAACCCCATGATGGAAAACCATCAAGCGGGCCTACACTGATGACGAGTTCCTAACAAGGAGAATTTTGATGTTGGCACAACGCATGATGTGGATCGTATGGCCCGCCTTTTTGGTGGCAGGTGTTTTGGAAGTCGTGGTGTTTGCCATGTTTGACCCCCAAGACATGCAATGGTTCGGACAACCTGTTGAGATGTCGCGTCAAGGCATTTACACCCTGTCTTTTTTCGCCTTTTGGATCATCACCGGAGGGTCCAGTGCGCTGACCACCTTGTTGTCCATGTCTCCGTTTGAAACCAACCGTTGCCCGATGGTCCCTACCGAGCGGCCCGATGGATGTCCTAAACAAGAATCCTGCTGCGAGCAACCTGTTTGAACACTTGATTTACTCCAAACAAAAGGCCTGCATCAGCAGGCCTTTTGTTTGGGGCGCAAGCGCTTAAGTGGGCTGGCACGTTTGTGCGTTGACCAACAGCTTGAGGGCTTCGGTGTTCAAGATGCGCACATGACGCTGCTTCACTTCGACAATGCCTTCGTCGGCAAATTTTGAAAACGTGCGGCTCACGGTTTCAAGTTTGAGCCCCAAATAGCTGCCAATTTCCTCGCGCGTCATACGCAAAATCAACTCGGATTGCGAAAACCCACGTGCATGCAAGCGTTGCACCAAGTTCAACAAAAAGGCCGCCAAGCGTTCTTCAGCGCGCATGCTGCCCAACAGCAACATCACGCCGTGTTCGCGCACGATTTCGCGGCTCATGATTTTGTGCACATGACGCTGCAAGGCATTGATGTCGCGCGACAGTTCTTCGATGCGGTCAAAAGGCATCACACACACTTCGGCATCTTCCAGCGCCACGGCATCACAGGTGTGCAGGTCGCTGACGATGCCATCCAAGCCAATGATTTCGCCCGCCATCTGAAATCCCGTCACTTGGTCACGACCATCTTCTGAGGAGACACAGGTTTTGAAGAAGCCGGTACGAATGGCGTAGAGCGCGTTGAACTTTTCACCATTCCTGAACAAGCTTTCGCCACGGGGCACACGTCGGCGGATGGCCACGATGTCATCGATGCGATTGAGTTCGTCGTCAGACAGACCCAAAGGCATACACAGCTCGCGCAAGTTGCAGTTGGAGCAAGCGACTTTGATGCTAGGGATACTCATAGGGTGGGATAAAACAGTGAGTTGATACAGGTCAAAGTGTGTCAGTCAACTTATGGGCACATTATCCTCCTGAAAAGGATAACCATCGATGACCTCTCCTCAAACCAACAACCTGGCTTCAAGACCTGTCGATGTGATGAGCCCAGATCTACTGCGTCGCTACGACGTGGCAGGCCCACGCTACACCTCCTACCCCACCGCCGATCGGTTTGTCGAGGCCTTCGGCGAGAGCGATTATTTGCAGGCATTGCAACAGCGTCGGGAAGGCGTGGCGGTCAAAGCCTATCCGCTGTCCTTGTACATCCACATCCCGTTTTGTGAGGCGCTGTGTTACTACTGTGCCTGCAACAAAATCATCACCAAACACCACGAACGCGGCGCTGAGTATTTGCGCTACCTGGAGCGCGAGGTGGCTTTGAATGTGGCGCACTTAGGTGCAGGCCAAACGGTGTCACAACTGCATTTGGGCGGTGGCAGTCCTACGTTTTTGAACGATGACGAGCTGCGCGCGTTGATGGCCATGTTGCGCCGCAATTTTGAATTTGCGCCGGGTGGCGAATACTCCATCGAGGTTGACCCGCGTACCGTGACCGCCGAGCGTTTGAACACCTTGGCGTTGCTGGGCTTCAACCGTCTGAGCTTTGGCGTGCAAGACTTTGACCCCGATGTGCAAAAAGCCGTGCACCGCATTCAGCCTGCACAGCAGGTGTTTGACTTGGTGGCCGCGTCCCGCGCACTGGGCTTTGACTCGGTCAACATCGACTTGATTTACGGCCTGCCCATGCAGACGCCTGAGACTTTTGAACGCACTCTGGCCCAAGTGGTGGACTTGCGCCCTGACCGCATTGCTTTGTATGGCTATGCGCATTTGCCAGAACGCTTCAAACCGCAGCGGCGCATTCACAGCCAAGACTTGCCGCCTGCCAGCGCCAAGTTGGTCATGCTCTCCAGTGCATTGCGTGTGCTCATGGGCGCGGGCTATGTGTACGTGGGCATGGACCACTTTGCTTTGCCCAACGATGCCTTGGCCGTGGCCAAACGCCAAGGTCGCTTGCACCGCAATTTCCAGGGCTACAGCACGCAGCCCGATTGCGACTTGATCGCGCTGGGTGTCTCCGCCATTGGCCATGTGGGGGCCACGTTCAGCCAAAACGTCAAAACCTTAGAGGCTTACTACGACCTGCTTGACCAAGGGCGTTTGCCAGTAGAACGCGGCTTGGCTTTGTCTCGCGACGATTTGGTACGCCGCACCATCATCATGGCTTTGATGTGCCAAGGCCATGTCCTGTTTGAGTCGGTCGAAGTGGCGCATTTGCTGGATTTCAAAAAGTACTTCGCCACCGAGCTTCAAACCTTGGCGGACATGCAAGCGCAGGGCTTGGTCACGCTGGATGGCAATGGCATTCAGGTCACCGAGTTGGGTTGGTTTTTCGTACGTGGCGTGGCCATGGTGTTTGACAAATATTTGCAAGCTGACCGAACCCGCGCGCGCTTCTCTAAAATCATCTGATGAACTCTACTTTGGCCCTCACCGCACTCCTGATGGGGCTGGCGGGCGGGCCACACTGCTTGGCCATGTGTGGCGCTGCGTGTGCTGGCATTGGGCGGGCCGCACAAAAGCAAGGCGTGGGCCCTGGGCGCGACACCCGCGCCATGCTGCTGTTTCAGATGGGGCGCATCGTGGGTTACAGCACCTTAGGGGCATTGGCTGCTTCCACCATGCAAGGGGTGGGCTGGCTCACCACCCAGTCGGCCGTGTTTCGCCCGGTCTGGACCTTGTTTCATATCCTTGCTTTTTTGATCGGTGGCCTGCTGTTGTGGCGCGCTGAGCAACCGCTGTGGCTAGACGGTGTGGGCCGCGGTGTGTGGCGCAAGGTGCAGGCCATGACCGCGCACCTGAAGCTACAACGCGGTGGCCCCATGCTGCTGGGCATGTTGTGGGCGTTGATGCCTTGTGGCTTGCTCTACGGCGCCTTGCTGGTGGCCGCTTTGAGTAACAGCCCCTGGGAAGGCGCGGGCGTGATGGCCTTGTTTGCCTTTGGCAGTGCGGTGGTGCTGACCCTGGGGCCTTGGCTGTGGCTGCGCTTGCGCGGCTTCAAGCCTGCGGGTGACAACAGCGGTGCCTGGGGTGTGCGCTTGGCGGGTGCTGCGTTGATGGCCAGTTCAGGCTGGGCGCTGTGGATGGGCTTGGTGGAGTACCAAGCGCCGTGGTGCTTGGTGCCTCAATAACCAGCGGCACACAGTCCTTGTGTGCCTTAGCACCCTCGGACCCGCGCACCTTCAGGCATGGTGCTTGAGGTGGTCACTCAATAGCTTGGCCACGTGCACCGCTTGGCGTTGTGCGCCATCGGCAATTTGGTGGCGACAGCTCGTGCCATCGGCCACCACCAAGGCGTCGGGTTCTGCACGCACCGCAGGCAACAAACTCAACTCGGCCATGGCCTTTGAGACTTCTAAGTGGGAGGCCTCGTAGCCAAAGCTGCCGGCCATGCCGCAGCAACTGCTCTCGATCAGCTGAGGTTTGGCACCGGGAATCAGACGGATCACTTCCAACACGGGTGGCATCAGCCCAAACGCTTTTTGGTGACAGTGGCCGTGCAGCAAGATGGGTTGACGCGTGGGCTCAAGCTTTGATTTGAGTGCATCGAGCCGTCCGGCTTGCGCTTCGCGCGCCAAAAACTCTTCGAACAACATGGCTTGTTCGCTCACCTTGTGCGCCACTTCACCCAGGCCCAGCACCAGGGCTTCGTCCCGCAAGGTCAGCAGGCATGAGGGCTCTAAGCCGACGATGGGAATGCCCCGCTTGGCGAATGGCAGCAATGCGTTGAGCAGCTCTTGCGCATGTTCACGCGCCTGGTCCACCATGCCATTGGCCAGAAAGGTACGGCCACAACACAGATGGCCTTGGTCACTGCCATGACCCTGCCGAGTCTTGGACGCCACGTGCACTTGGTAGCCTGCGGCTTGCAACACGCGCATGGCAGCACGTGCGTTGTCGGATTCGAAGTAGCCGTTGAAGGTGTCCACAAACAGGACCACGGGCTTGGGGGCAATCAGCACTTCCTCGGCGGTTGAACCCAAGGTGCTGCGGTTGAAAAAGTGATCACGCTGCCAAGTGGGCCAACTGCGCTCGGCAGACAGACCTGTGAGGCTTTGGGCCAGTTTGGCCAACAGTGGCACGCGGTTGCGCAAGTTCAACAGGCCTGACCAACGTGCTGCGTGTTTGGCGTAGCGCGGCAAAAATCCAATCAAGCGGTCTTTGAGCGTGTGGCCGTGGTAGCGCTTGTATTGGTGCAAGGTTTCGATCTTCATGCGTGCCATGTCCACGCCGGTGGGGCAGTCGCGTTTGCAACCTTTGCAGCCCACACACAGGTCCATGGTTTGAAGCAGTTCTTCGCTGGTCAGCGCATCGGTGCCGAGTTGCCCGCTCAGTGCCAAACGCAAGGTGTTGGCGCGTCCACGGGTGAGGTGCTGTTCGTCACGCGTCACACGGTAACTCGGGCACATGGTGCCCGCATCGAACTTGCGGCAGGTGCCGTTGTTGTTGCACATCTCCACCGCTTTGGCAAATCCCAGTGCCGGGTCACCGCCGGTGCCGGGTGCGGTGGTTTGTTCGGTGGCGGGGTCGTTGTGGACGTTCCAGGCGCTCCAGTCGAGTGCGGTTTGGATGGGGATGACTTGGTAGGGCATGCCGTTGGGTTGGCCATAACGCATCAGTCTTGTGTCGTCCATCTTGGGTGGGTTGACCACGCGTTGGGGCGACAACAGGTGCAGCGGGTCGAGTGTTTGTTTGATCTGCCTCAGGGCTTCGGTGATCTTGGGGCCGAACTGCCAAGCCACCCATTCGCCACGGCACAGCCCATCGCCGTGTTCACCGCTGTAAGCACCTTTGTATTGGCGCACCAAGGCGCTGGCTTCTTCGGCAATCGCGCGCATCTTGGTCGCGCCATCGCGTCGCATGTCCAGAATCGGGCGTACATGCAGTGTGCCCACCGACGCGTGCGCGTACCAGGTGCCTTTGGTGCCGTGTTTCTTGAACACCTCGGTCAAGGCATCGGTGTACTCGGCCAGGCTCTCCAGGGGCACCGCGCAGTCTTCGATAAAGCTCACGGGTTTGCCGTCGCCCTTCAAGCTCATCATGATGTTCAGGCCCGCCTTGCGCACTTCCCACAGGTTTTTCTGCGGTGCGTCGTCGATCATCTCCACCACGCTGCCAGGCAATCCCAGGTCACCCATGAGTTCCACCAGTTGGCGCATCTTGGGTTTCAAACTTTCTTTGTCTGCTCCCGCAAACTCCACCAGCAACACCGCTTCAGGTTCGCCAATCAGTGCCGTGCGAATGGTGGGCGCAAAGGCTGGGTTTTGCAGCGACAAATCAATCATGGTGCGGTCTACCAGCTCCACCGCCGTCAAGGTGCCGTCGCCCAACTTGACGATGTGCTGCGCCGCATCCATCGCCTTGTAAAAGCTGGGGAAGTTCACCACCCCCAGTACCTTGGCGCGTGGCAACTCGCTCAAGCGCAGGGTCAGCGACTTGGTCATCGCCAGCGTGCCTTCGCTGCCGACCAGCAGATGGGCCAAGTTCACCGAGCCGTCGTCGGTGTAAGGCCGTTCGTTTTGGTTGCAAAAAATGTCCAGGTTGTAGCCCGCCACGCGGCGCAGCACCTTGGGCCAATGGGCCTCGATGTCGGGCTGTAGTTCATTGGCCAGGCGTTTCACAAAGTCACCGATCTGGCGCGCCCGCCCGCTGCTCGCGTCGTAGCGGCCCCACTGCAACAAGTCGCCGTCGCCCAACCAGGCCGAAGCACCCACCACGTTGTGCACCATGTTGCCGTAGGCAATCGAGCGGCTGCCGCACGAGTTGTTGCCCGCCATGCCGCCCAAGCTGGCCTGCGCGCTGGTGGACACATCCACCGGAAACCACAGGCCGTGTGCTTTGAGTTCGGCATTGAGGTGGTCCAGCACCAAACCGGGCTCGACCTCGACGGTGCGTTGCTCTACATCGAGGTGAACGATCTGGCGGATGTGTTTGCTGTGGTCAATCACCAAGCCCGCACCCGTGGTCTGGCCGCACTGGCTGGTGCCGCCGCCGCGCGGCACGATGGGCACGCCTAAGTCACGACAGATTGCCATGGCGATGGGCACCTCATGGGCATGGCGCGGCACGAACACGCCCACGGGCGTGACTTGGTAAATCGAGGCGTCGGTGGCGTAGCGTCCACGATCGGCCGCAGAGAACAACACCTGGCCTTCGGTCTCCGTGCGCAGACGGGCGGCCAGACGACCGGCCACTTCGTTGCTGGTGCTGGCCACGCGCTCAAAGACTTGGCTGGCGGTTTCGGTGATGTGTCGGGGCAGGGGGGCGTTCATGGGTCAGGCTTTGCGTGAGGTTTTGGGTTTGGCCGTGGGTGTGTCGGCGCTGGCTTGCAGCTGCGCCAACACCACGTCGCGCTTGTGTTCGAGGTGGCGCACCAGCACATCGCGCAGCACCTGTGGCTGGCGCGCTTGCAGGGCGTCAATCATTTGCGCATGTTCTTGCACGGCGCTGTGCCACTTGTCGTCGTCTTGGTTGGACTTGAAGCGCAGCGCTTGCAAACGTGCATTGACTTGCTCGTAGGTGGCACTGAGCACCGGGTTCTTGGCCGCGGCGTGGATGGCGCGGTGAATGCTGGCATTGAGCCGGTAGTAGCTGGAGAGATCGCGCCTTGTGTAGGCGGCCATCATCTCGAAGTGCAGGGCTTGAATTTCCTTGAGTTCGCCCTCGGTGATGCGTTCAGCAGCCAACATGCCCGAGATGCCCTCCAAGCCCGCCATCACCTCGAAGGTGTGGCGCACATCGTCAAGCGTGAGCGATACGGCCACCGCCCCCCGGTTGGGCAGCAACTCCACCAGGCCTTCGGCAGCCAGTGTTTTGATGGCTTCGCGCAGCGGCGTGCGCGACACGTGCAGCGATTCGCACAAGGCCCGCTCATTGAGCTTGGCGCCGGGTGCAATCTGGTTTTCCACCAGCATTTGACGCAGCCGATGCGTCACATGGCCGTGTAAGGCCGTGCGGGGCATGGACAACAGTTCAGCAGTCATGGGCATATTTTGTATGCAAAAAATAGCAAGGTCAATCAACAGTCTAAGGGTGAACGCTAGTTGACGGTTTTATTTTGTATGCAAAAAATAGCTTCATCTCAGGAGATTCTTGTTCATGCTTAACCTCGACTTTCACCCCACGGGCCGTCACTTTTTGCAAATCCCCGGTCCATCGCCCGTGCCCGACCGCGTGCTGCGCGCCATGAGCCTGCCCACCATTGACCACCGGGGGCCTGAATTTGGCGCGCTGGGCCTGAAGGTGCTGGCCGACATGCAAAAGATCTTCAAAACCCAGCACCCGGTCATGATTTATCCCGCCTCGGGCACCGGGGCGTGGGAAGCCGCCTTGGTCAACACCTTGAGCGCAGGCGACCATGTGCTGATGTTTGAGACCGGCCACTTCGCTTCGTTGTGGCACAAACTGGCCAATCGTTTGGGGCTGAAGTCAGAAATTTTGGGACTCCCCGGTGTGGAGGGCTGGCGACAGGGCGTCAAAGCCGACATGATCGAGGCCCGCCTCAAGGCGGACACGGCGCACAGCATCAAGGCGGTGTGCGTGGTGCACAACGAAACCTCGACCGGGGTGACCAGCGACATCGCGGCAGTGCGCCGCGCCATCGACAACGCCAAGCACCCTGCGTTGTTGATGGTGGACACCATCTCGGGCCTGGCTTCAGCCGACTACCGCCACGACGAGTGGGGCGTGGACGTGACCGTCAGTGGCTCGCAAAAAGGCCTCATGTTGCCGCCCGGCATCAGCTTCAACGCCTTGTCGCCCAAGGCCATCGAGGCCAGCAAAACATCGACCTTGCCCAAATCGTTTTGGGCCTGGGACGAGATGCTGGAGATCAACAAAACCGGCTACTTCCCCTACACCCCCAACACCAACCTGATGTACGGCCTGAGTGAAGCCTGCGACATGATCTTGGGCCAGAGCCTGGACGTGGTGTTTGCCCGTCACAAGCGTTGGTCCAAAGGTGCGTGTGCTGCTGTGACTGCTTGGGGTTTGCCCATTCAGTGCGCGGACCCGGCGCTGTATTCACCCATCTTGACCGGCGTGATGACCCCCGAGGGGGTGGACGCTGACGCCGTGCGCAAGGTGATTTATGAGCGCTTTGATTGTTCCTTGGGCACGGGCCTGGGCAAGGTCAAAGGTCGCATGTTCCGCATTGGCCATTTGGGCGACTGCAACGACCTGACTCTGATTGCCGCCTTGTCGGCGTGCGAGATGGGCCTCAAGCTCAGTGGCGTCAAGCTGGCGGGCTCGGGCGTGCAAGCGGCGATGGATTACTTCTCGGCCCATCCCATTCCGGCGCTCATCCGTTCCTGACCCGAAGCACAACACGCCCAAGAGCGTGTGCCCTCACGGCTTGAGACTTTGAATCCAACCCCAGGAGACCCCACCATGCAACGCAGAACCTTGCTCCAAGCCAGTGCCGCCAGCGTGGCCACCTTGGCCGCGCCGATGATCAAAGCCCAGAGCTTGCCCAATGGGCCGATTCGCATCGTGGTGGGCTTTCCACCCGGCGGGGGAACCGACGCGCTGGCGCGGGTGTTGGCGCAAAAGCTGCAAACCCTGTGGAACCTCACCATCGTGATCGACAACAAAGGCGGCGCAGCTGGCGTGATCGCTGCCGACTATGTGGCCAAGCAACCTGCAGACGGCAACACCTTGCTGATGGCGCACATCAACAGCCATGCGTTGGCACCCAGCTTGCAGCCCAAGCTGGGCTACAACGTGGAGCGCGACTTCACGCCCATCGGCTTGGTGGGGGTCACCCCCAACTTGTTGATCTGCAACGAGAACCAACCGGCCAAAAACGTCAAAGACCTGGTCGCCTTGTGCAAACAAAACCCCGGCAAGATCAGCTTTGCGTCGGCGGGCGGAGGCTCGGCTCAGCACCTGGCGCTTGAAATGTTCAAGCTGCGTGCAGGCATTGACGCCTTGCACATCCCCTACAAAGGCTCAGGCCCCGCACTGACCGATTTGATTGGCGGTCAAGTGCAATATTGTTTCGAGACCATGACCTCGGCCACCCCGCATGTCAAAAGTGGCAAAGCTATTGCACTTGCCCAAACGCGACCTAAGCGCGCCAAAGGTCACCCGAATGTGCCCACCATGGACGAGCAAGGCTTTGCGGGTTTTGATGCCACCACCTGGTACGGCTTGGTGGGGCCAGGCAAGTTGAACCCGGCTTTTGTGAAACGCATCAACGAAGACATGAACCGCGTCATGGCCATGCCCGATGTGATCGAGAAGTTTGACCAGTACGGTGCCGAAGACGGCGGCGGCACACCTGAGCGTTTTGCCGACTTCATCCGCAATGAGACCCAGAAGTGGGCCAAGGTCGTCAAAGATGCCAAGGTGCAGGCCGATGCCTGAACCTTGGGGGCGGGAGCATCAGCTCGACAAGCCTTTGTAGAGCATGTACACCGCCAGCGCGTACAAGATCATGGCAAAAATGCGCTTGAGCTTTTTCACGGGCAAGCTGTGGGCCGCTTTGGCACCCAAGGGTGCGGTGAACACACTGCACAAGGCAATCACCACCAAGGCGGGCACCCAGATGTAGCCAATGGCGTCATCGGGCAAGCCCGTCACCGACATGCCACTGATCACGTAGCCTGCCACGTTGGCCAGCGCAATCGGAAAACCCAGTGCCGAGCTGGTGGCCACGGCGGTGTGAATCGCCACATTGCACCAGGCCATGAACGGCACACTGATGAAACCGCCACCTGCGCCGACCAAGCCCGACAAAAAGCCAATCGCGCTACCTGCGGCCACCAAACCTGCTGTGCCAGGCACTTGGCGTGAAGGCGCAGGCTTTTTGTCCAAAAACATTTGCGTGGCAGAAAAGCCGACGAACAAACCAAAAAAGATCGCCAAGTTCGCGCCCTTGAGCATGGCAAACACGCCCATGCTGGCAACCATGCTGCCCAGCACAATGCCGGGGGCCAGGCCTTTGACCAAGTCCCAACGCACAGCACCACGTTTGTGGTGGGCACGCACGCTGGAGATGGAGGTGAAGATGATGGTGGCCATCGAGGTGGCAATCGCCATCTTGACGGTCAGGTTGGCGTCTATCCCGCGTTGCGACAACATGAAGGTCAAAAACGGCACCATGATCATGCCCCCGCCAATGCCTAAGAGTCCGGCCAAAAAGCCAGTACAAATGCCCAGCAGGGCCAGTTCGATGATGAGTTGGGGTTGGATGTCCATGACGCGCCTAGGCAGGTGTGAATAAGGTGTCTGCAAGGTGCCTGGAGCCGTCATCCTGAACCGGGGGTTCAGGTGGGCGAGGTCAGACTGACGTTGGGTTCATCTGACGCGAGACGATCACGCTCATCAGCCGATGTTCCAAGCCCGGGCTCATATGAGCATTGGTTCAAGGAAATATAAAGCCCCAGGGACCGAGCAGACCCAAGGATTGTAGGTGGCTTCAGAGCAGTTGGTTGTCGCGTGTGAGCACGCTGTCCAAGCGTTGCAGCAGTTGCTGCAACTGGGGCGACGAGTCACTGGTGTCGCCACTGGCGGTGGTCACAGGTTTGTCGGTCAAATCGAACGCCAAGTTCAAAGCAGCCAGCACCGCAATGCGGTCGCGCGCTTTGATCTTGCCCGCATCGCGAATCTTGCACATGGCTTCATCCACCTTGGCCACGGCCTGCCCCAAGCGTGTCTCACCGCCTTCAGGGCAGCCCAACACATAGCCCTGACCCATGATTTGTACTTCGATTTGTTTCATGCCACGTCCTTGGTGTCAGCGCCTTTGGGTAGTCGATCAATCAGAGCATCGATGCGATGACGCGCAGCGCCCAGACGTGACTTGAGCAAGTCGCGTTCATGGCTGAGCTCTTGCAGCTGCTGCGTCAACAAGGCATTGGTGCGTTGCAACTCTTCGTGACGCACAAGCAAGCGTTCCACGCGCTCGGCGATTTGATCGATTTGGGTGGTGTTGGACATGGCCCTGGCATTTTAAGGTGCCAGAAAGCTTCCTCAGTAGAATTGAAACTGTTGGTGCTCGCGGCGTGGTTCACATGCCGCAGTTCAACGGGAAGCAGGAAGGTCGCGTCGACCAAGCACGACAACACCCAACCTGCGCTGCCCCCGCAACGGTCAAACGGACGAGCTCTTGAGCTCAGCTTCTGTCACACACGCCACTGGACGCCTTGAACAAGCGTCTGGGAAGGCGACAGAGGTTGCTTCCGTCAGCCCGGATACCGGCCAACAAGGTGGCGGTGCGTCTGACAACGTGCCGCTTGAACGCTCAAGCACTGTCGGGGAAGGCGGTGAGGGCACTTCGTGTTGGATTCAAATCATGAAAAAATCTATTCGTGCGCGTGGCTGTTGGCCTGCGGTTTCGTTGTGTGCGTTGGCTTGTGCGAGCACGTTTGCTCAAACAATTCCTCAAGATGTGGTGGTAACTGCCACGCGCATTCCCACCCCCTTGAATGAGTCGTTGAGAGACATCACGTCCATCGGTCGAGACGAGATCGAGAGCTCTGGTGCAACCAGCATCACCGAGCTGCTCAACACCATTCCAGGCGTTCAAGTCAGTCCCGACTCTGTGCGTGGGGCGGTGCCTTCCATTTTTATTCGCGGCACAAACAGCACGCACACCTTGTTTTTGGTGGATGGCCAACGAATTTCCTCTGCCACCACCAGTGCCACCGCCTTTCAAGCGATACCAATCGAGCAAATTGAGCGCATCGAAGTTTTGCGTGGCCCCTCCAGTTCTTTGTACGGGTCGGATGCCATTGGTGGTGTGATTCAAGTGTTCACACGCAATGGATCTTCAGGCCAGCCTGCGCCTTCCCTTTACGCAGCAATAGGTCAATACGGCACCGCTATCACTTCGGTCGGCTATGGCGGAACACAGGGAGATACGCGTTTTCAACTTCAAGCGGGGCGTGAAACCACGCGCGGATTCAGTGAGATCAAAGCATCCAAACCAGGACTGTTCGACACCTACAACCCTGACCGTGATGGCTACAGACAAACCAACTTTGGCTTGAAGGTCAGTCAAAAAATATCACCTGACTTAGAGCTGGGTGGCAACTATCTGTATTCAGACGGTGTGAAGTATTCAGACAACGCCAATTGCGACGCAAGCTACACCACGTGCACCACCAATTACGGCAACAAAGATCTCCAGACCATTCACTCTGGTGCTGTGAATTTGATTTGGCAGGCCTCGCAGCGCTGGAAGTCGTCGATCCGTCTGGGACGAAGTCAAGACAATTCCGAGTCCAGAGAGTTTGATCCCGTGACTCAAGTGACCACGATTCCGAAATACAAAACGACGCAAGATCAGTTGGTGCTTCAAAACGACATTGCACTCGATGTGGGTCAGTTGATGGTGTCTTTGGAATCGCGTGATGTCAGCGTGGACTCCACCAAGACATTTGATGTGAGCAGTCAAAACAGCAAGTCATTGGTCTTGGGCTATCAGGCATCTTTAGAGCGTCACTTGGTACAGGCCAGTGCACGCAGAGATGACATTCAAAACATTGGCAACCGAACCACTGGGTCTCTGGGGTATGGTTACCGCCTGAGCCCAGGGTTGGTGATGCGCGGCAGTGTCGGCACAGCGTTTCACGCGCCAAGTTTCAATGACCTCTATTGGCCATTTGATCCGGTGAACTTTTACAAAGGCAATCCCGCACTCAAGCCCGAAAGCTCCACCAACCGAGAGCTCGGATTGCAATTTGAAAACAACAAAACCCGAGCAGGGATCACCGTCTACCAAAACAGAGTCAAAGACTTGATTGCGTACTACTCAGATCCGATCACATACATCGGAACCATGAACAATATTGGTGCCGCAGACATCAAGGGTGCGACGTTGCATTACGCAAGACGCATCGACCATTGGAAGCTGAGTGCGGCCTACGATTTCTTGAGTGCCAAAGACCGTACCACGGGGCATTTTTTGGCGCGACGGGTTCCAAGGTCTGCCACCTTTGATCTCGAAAGAGCCGATGGTCCTTTGAAAACAGGTGTTCGTTTGCAGGCGTTTGACAGCCGATTCAATGACAGCTCAAACACCCAGTCCTTGCCTGGGTACAGTCTGCTTGCCTTGCGTTCGAGCTATGCCATCAACCAAGCTTGGCAAGTCAATGCACAAATCAATAACTTGATGAACAAAGATTACATCGTCATACGCAGCACCCTGTCGCCTTACAACGACTATTCAACTGCTGGCCGTTCCTTGTATGTTGGCGTTCGTTACGCCCCCAAATAAGCGGGTGTTGAATTGATGATTCAAGGCCCCTCCCGCATCGTCTGCCTCACCGAGGAGACCACGGAGTGGCTGTATCTGCTGGGGCAAGAGGCGCGCATCGTCGGCATTTCAGGCTACACGGTGCGCCCGCGTCGGGCGCGGGCTGAAAAGCCC
>NZ_NESA01000021.1 GCF_002778315.1 Limnohabitans sp. JirII-31
AACAGTTCGACTCAGGGAAATAAGGAGGGAAAACAGAGAAAATCAAAACAGGAGCTCTAAAAAGCACAAATCGGGTGGGTCAATATTCGATGCAAATCCCGGGTCAGATTTGGATGCAATTCAACACATGTGCCGTATCCAAGTTGCCCACATGTCCCACTTGTGTGCAAGCTGCATGTTTTTGCGCTGAATTGGTGCAACTGCATGCAAGCCATGCGCAGTTTTGATTTCAAGTGCGGATGCGTTGGATTGTTGGCATGCAAACAAATCCAGAATTTCTCTTTCAAAACATGGGCTTGTGAAATACATGCGGCTTTGCATGCAAGTTGGCACATTGCATGCAATCAGTGGGTTGTCTTTTTCACTTCGGAGTCCCACATGAAATTTGTCCCTCAGCAACTGCCGCACTGGTTGGTTGCCTTGCCCATTGCCTTGGCATTGCACGCAGGCGTGCAGGCTGAGACAGTCGCCCGTTATGGCATTTCTATGGCCGACATTCCTTTGACCACCGGCCAGCCTGACCGAGGTGCCGGGGCTTACCAATTCACCGGACATACTTTGTATGACCCGCTGGTGGCCTGGGAAGCCAACATCGGCACACGCCCAGGCAAGCTGGTGCCCGGTTTGGCCAGTGCCTGGAAAGCCGATGCCAAAGACCCCAAAAAATGGCTCTTCACCCTGCGCAAAGGCGTGAAGTTTCATGATGGCTCTGACTTCAAGGCCGACGCTGTGGTGTGGAACTTGGACAAGGTGTTGGCTGACAAGTCGCCCCAGTTCGATGCCAAGCAAAGCGCGCAAGTGCGCCCACGCATTCCGTCCATCGCGTCTTACCGCTTGGTGGACGAGTACACGGTAGAGATCACCACCAAAGATGTGGATGCCTTGTTCCCTTACCAACTGCCATGGTTCCTGATCTCTAGCCCCGCGCAGTGGGAGAAGATGGGCCGTGACTGGAGCAAGGTGGCCAGCCAACCTTCAGGTACTGGCCCCTTCAAGCTCGACAAGCTGGTGGCACGTGAGCGCGCAGACTTGGTGAAGAACGCCGCCTATTGGGACAAGACCCGCTTGGCCAAGACCGACCGCATTGTGTTGGTGCCGATTCCCGATGCCATGACCCGTGCCAATGCTTTGTTGAACGGCCAGGTTGACATCATCGAAACGCCACCGCCGGATGTGCTGCCGCAGCTCAAGAGCTCGGGCTTCAAGATTGTGCAAAACGTCACACCGCACGTGTGGCCTTACCACTTCTCCACGTTGCCCGGTTCACCCTGGACCGACATCCGCGTGCGCAAAGCCGCCAACTTGGCGATTGACCGTGACGCCATCGTCAAGCTGCTCAACGGTTTGGCCACACCCGCCAAGGGCCAGCTCGACAGCACCAGCCCATGGTTTGGTAAGCCGGCTTTCAAAATCACCTACGACGTGAAAGCGGCCAAGGCCTTGATGGCACAAGCCGGGTACAGCCCTGCCAAACCGCTCAAGGCCAAAGTGATCATTGCCCAAGGTGGCACCGGACAAATGTTGTCGTTGCCGATGAACGAGTTCATTCAGCAAAGCTTGGCTGAAATTGGTATTCAGCTGGAGTTCGAAGTGGTGGAGTTAGAGAACCTCTACCTGCACTGGCGCAGTGGCGCCAAGGCCGACATGAACGCTGGCAAGGGCATCACCGCCATCAACTTGGGCTATGTGACGGCCGATCCGTTTTACGCCATCACGCGTTTTGTGGACAGCCGCTACATCGCGCCTAACGGTGTGAACTGGGGCGGCTACAACAACCCCAAAGTGGACGGCGCCATCGACACGATTCGCAAGAACTTCGACACCAAGATTCAAGACAAGCTGTTGGCCGAAATTCACGAAACCATGGTGGACGACGCCTTGATGCTGTGGGTCGTGCATGACACCAACCCGCACGCCATGTCCGCCAAAGTGAAAGAGTTTGTGCAAGCGCAACACTGGTTCCAAGACCTCACCACCATCCGCATGCCCTAAATGTTGACGTACTTCCTCAAGCGTCTGTTGTACGCATTGCCCATCGCACTCAGCGTCACCGTGGTGTCGTTCATGTTGGTGTACTTGGCGCCGGGCGATCCGCTCAACGCCATTGCCCCAGCCGACGCACCCGCTGACGTGATCGAAGCCCTCAAGAGCGCCTACGGCCTAGACCGTCCGGTGCCCGTGCAATACGGCCTGTGGCTGTGGCGCGCGGTGCAGGGTGACTTGGGCACCTCCATCGCTTCGGGCCGCGCCGTGGCCACCGAGGTGCTGGGGGCTGTCAGCAACACCCTGGTCTTGGCCGGTGTGGCGGCAGGCCTGGGTGTGCTGGTGGGCTGTGTGTTGGGGGCGCTGGCGGGGTACAAGCATGGCAGCTGGGTCGACCGTGTGGCGACCTTCCTGTCGGTGGTGGGGGTGAGCATTCCCCACTACTGGCTGGGCCTGGTGTTGACGATTGTGTTTTCTATCTGGCTGGGTTGGTTCCCCGCCATGGGGGCGGGACCCGGTGGTTCGTCCGAGTGGTTGTGGGACATCGCGCACCTGCGCCACCTGGTGTTGCCGGCCATCACCTTGTCGGTGATTCCGATGGGCATCATCACGCGCACCGTGCGCGCCTTGGTGGCCGACATGTTGGGCCAAGAGTTTGTGGTGGCCTTGCGTGCCCGTGGCTTGGGCGGCGTGGCCGTGTTCAAACACGTGGCCAAGAACACCGCGCCCACCGTGTTGGCGGTGGCGGGCTTGCAAGTGGGCTACCTGATGGGCGGCTCGATTTTGGTGGAGACGGTGTTTGCCTGGCCAGGCACCGGCTTCTTGTTGAACACGGCCATTTTTCAGCGCGACATGCCGCTGTTGCAAGGCACGATTTTGGTGTTGTGCATGTTCTTTGTCGTTTTGAATTTGTGTGTCGACATTCTTCAACCCCTGATTGACCCCCGCATGGGTCGAAGCTGAGGTGCATGTCATGACACAGACTGTTTCTTTGGCCCCCAGCCGCAGCTATTGGCATGTGGTGGGGCGTCAGTTGCGCCAAGACCCGGTGGCCCTGGCCAGTGCCTGCGTGCTGCTGTGCATTGTGTTGGCCGCGGTGCTGGCACCGTGGTTGGCTCCGGCGGACCCGTTCAAGGCCAGCATGATGCGCCGCTTGTTGCCCGTGGGCAGCCCAGGCTATTGGCTGGGCACCGACGAGTTGGGGCGCGACATGTTGACGCGCCTGATGTACGGCGGGCGCTTGTCCTTGCTGATGGGCGTGGTGCCAGTGTTGGCAGCGTTTGGCATTGGCGCATCGATTGGCTTGTTTGCCGGGTATGTGGGTGGGCGCGTCAACATGGTGATCATGCGTGCGCTGGATGTGTTTTATGCCTTCCCCTCGGTGTTGTTGGCCGTGGCCATCTCGGGCGCCTTGGGGCCTGGCATGAGCAACAGCCTGATTGCCTTGACCTTGGTGTTTGTGCCGCAGGTGGTGCGGGTGGCCGAGAGTGTGACCACGCAGGTGCGACAGCTCGACTACATCGAAGCCGCGCGTATGAGCGGGGCCAGCGCCTTTTCGATCATCCGCGTGCATGTGCTGGGCAATGTGCTCGGGCCCGTGTTTGTGTATGCCACGGGCTTGCTGAGCGTGAGCATGATTCTGGCCTCGGGCTTGTCGTTCCTGGGGCTGGGTGTGAAGCCCCCTGAACCCGAGTGGGGCCTGATGCTCAACACCTTGCGCTCTGCCATCTACAACAACCCCTGGGTGGCTGCGCTGCCGGGCTTGCTCATCTTCATCACCTCCATCGCGTTCAACCTGTTGGCCGATGGCGTGCGTTCAGCCATGGATATTCGCAAATGACCGCTTCAGCTTCTCTTGCCTTGCCTGCCGACGACCGGGGTGGTCCAGCCCAGCCCCTGCTGGTGGTGCGTGATTTGAAAAAACACTTTCCCGTGCGTGCTGACCTGTTCTCGCGTGAGCGCAAGTTTGTGCATGCGGTGGACGGCGTGAGCTTTTCGGTGGCCAAGGGCAAGACCCTGGGCATCGTGGGTGAGTCGGGCTGTGGCAAGTCCACCACGGCGCGCTTGATCGCACGCCTGATGGCGCCCGACAGCGGCAGCATGGTGTTTGACGGCGACGGTGTGGCCGAATACGGCGGCATTGCCTTGAAGGAATTTCGCCGCAACCTGCAAATGGTGTTTCAAGACTCGTTTGCCTCGCTCAACCCACGTCTGACGATTGGCGAGACCATTGCTTATGGCCCGCAGGTGCATGGCATGCCCGCCGCGCAAGCCACGCAGGAAGCGCGTGCCTTGCTGGCACGGGTGGGCTTGGAGCCTGACCAATTTGCCTCGCGTTATCCGCACGAGTTGTCGGGCGGTCAACGCCAGCGCGTCAACATTGCGCGCGCCTTGGCGTTTCATCCGCGCTTGGTGATCTTGGACGAGTCGGTGGCAGCGCTCGACAAGTCGGTGCAAGCGCAGGTGTTGAACTTGTTGCAAGAGCTCAAGGTCGAGCGGCAGTTGACCTATTTGTTCATCTCGCACGACCTGCATGTGGTGCACTACATCAGCGACGACGTGATGGTGATGTACCTGGGGCAGGTGGTCGAAAAAGGCCCGGTCGAGCGCATTTACGGTCAGGCGGCGCATCCCTACACCCGTGCCTTGCTGTCCGCCGTGCCGTCGATGGACCCGAGCCACCGCACCCAACGCTCGCCCCTCACGGGCGACCCACCCAACCCCATCAACCCACCCAGCGGTTGCCGCTTTCGTGACCGTTGCCCGCATGCGCAAGCGGTGTGCGAGGCACAAACCCCTGCACTGATGGCCGTGAATAAGCTGGACACCCACACCGTGGCTTGCCACATGAACGACCCGCGCTCGGGTCACACCGAGGCTGATGCCGACACGCAGGACATCCTGCACGCGCCTGTGCATTCGGCTGCGCAGGAGGTGGCGGTATGACCCATCCTTTGGTGTCGGTGCAAAACCTCAATGTGCACTTCACCGGTCACCGCAAAGCCCATGCGCTGAGCGATGTGAGTTTTGAATTGGCGCAGGGTGAGGTGCTGGGTTTGCTGGGTGAGTCGGGCTCAGGCAAAAGCGTGACCTTGCGCACCTTGCTGCGCTTGCACCCTGAGCGCACCACCCAGGTCACGGGCCAAGTGACGGTGGCCGGTCACGACGTGCTGGGGCTGCAAGGCCGCGCACTCGACGCCTACCGTGGCGGTGTGGCGTCGATGGTGTTTCAAGAACCCGGCTTGGCGTTTGACCCGGTCTACACCATTGGCCAGCAAATGGTGGAAGCCATTCAGGCCCACGACGGCGTGGACCGAAAAACGGCCCAGCACCAAGCCTTGCAGATGCTGGAGCGGGTGCAAATTCCGCAAGCGCGCCGACGCTTGGATGCCTACCCGCATGAGCTGTCGGGTGGCATGCGCCAACGCGCCATGATTGCGCTGGCCCTGGTGTGTCGCCCCCAGTTGCTGCTGGCCGACGAGCCCACCACGGCGCTGGATGCAACCGTGCAAATTCAAATCTTGCTGTTGTTGCGCGAGTTGCAGCAAGAGACCGGCATGTCGGTGATTTTTGTCACCCACGACATTGGCGCGGCGATTGAAGTGGCCGACCGCATCGCGGTCATGTACGCCGGACGCGTGGTTGAGCAAGGCGATGTGGCACAGGTGGTGAACCACCCCGGCCACCCCTACACCGCAGGTCTGCTGGCGTCTACCGTGAGTGCGGCCAACCGGGGCCAGCCGCTGGTGGCGGTGCCGGGTTCGCCGCCCGATTTGACGGCGCTGCCGCCCGGTTGCAGCTTTGCGCCGCGTTGCGCGCAGGCGCAAGCACGGTGTGTGAGCGAACGCCCCGTGTTGCAAGCCCACGGTGGCAGTGCCTTGGCGTGTTGGCATCCGATGACGCAAGTGAGCCTGGGATGAGTCTGGCCGAACACCACGTCCCCCGCAGCCGTGGCGGTTTGAGCGACGAGGTGTGTCGCAAGATTGCCGACGACATTGTGTTGGGCAGTTTCGCGCCCGGTGTGCGACTGGACGAGGCCATGCTGGCCGCGCGCTTCAAGGTCTCGCGCACGCCGGTGCGTGAAGCGCTCAAGCAACTCGCCAGCACCGGTTTGGTGGTGTACCGCCCCAACCGAGGATCGGTGGTGGCCGAAGTCACGCCCAACCAGCTAGACCAAATGTTTGAAGCCATTGGCGAACTCGAAGCCGCCTGTGCCCGCCATGCCGCCGTGCGCATGAGCGAGGCCGAGCGCAGCCAGTTGTGCCAGGTGCATGCACAGGCGCGCGTGGCCATGCAGGCGGGCGACGCCGACCAGTACGACGACTTGAACCGTGCCCTGCACAGCATCATCATTCGCGGTTGCCACAACCCCACGTTGATTGACTTGGCCACGGGCTTGCGCCATCGCATTTCCACCTTCCGGCGTACCCAATTTTTGAATTTAGAGCGCATGGCCGAGTCGTTCGAAGAGCACTCGGTCATCGTGGAGGCCTTGTTGTCGCGTGACGCGGTGACGTGCTACCGCGAGATGCGCAGCCATTTGTTGTTTGCGCGCAGTGCGGCTGCGCGGGTGTTATCGGCCCACAGCGCAGTCGTGCGTGTGGACCCAACCTGGAGTCCAGCATGAACCCTGTTCTTGGTCGTCGCGGCGCGGTGGTCGCCTCTCATTCGCTGGCCTCACAAGCTGGTTTGGACATCTTGCGCGAAGGCGGCAACGCCATCGAAGCCACCATCGCGGTGGCCGCTACGCTGGCCGTGGTCTACCCGCACATGACGGGCATTGGCGGCGATGGGTTTTGGCTGCTGCACGCACCGGGGCAGGACATGCAGTCCATCGACGCCTGCGGTGCGGCGGGCGAAGCCGTGACCCGTGGTTTGTATGGCGACGCCACGAGCATTCCGTGGCGCGGCCCGCTGGCGGCCAACACGGTGGCTGGCACCTTGTCAGGCTGGGGCGCGGCTTACGCCTACAGCCAGCAGCACTGGGGTGGACGCTTGCCGTTTGCGCGTTTGCTGGAATCCGCCATTCACTACGCGCGTGAAGGTTTTCCGGTCACCCACAGCCAAGAGGCCAACACCCGCAACAAGCTGGGTGAGTTGGCCCATCAGCCGGGCTTTGCCCAAGCCTTTTTGACAGCGCAAGGCGAGGTGCCCCAGTACGGTGACAGGCACACATTTCCGGCTTTGGCCGCCACCTTGGAACAACTCGCACGCGCTGGGGCCGACGATTTTTACCTGGGCGATCTGGCGCGCCAAATCGCCCAGGACCTGGCAGACGTGGGCAGCCCCATCACGGCCAAAGACTTGTCACGCCACAAGGCGCAGGTCAAGCCGCCACTGGCTTTGAAAATCTCCAACGCCACGCTCTACAACATGGCGCCGCCCACGCAAGGCTTGGCCTCACTGCTGATCTTGGGGGTGTATGACCGCATCCGCCAAGAGGGTTGGAACCCCGACAACGTGGCGGGCATCCATGCCTTGGTGGAGTCGACCAAGCAAGCCTTCATGGTGCGCGACCAGCATGTGACCGACCCCAAGGCCATGGCCGTGCCGCCTACCAGCTTGCTGACCGAGGCGGTGATCAGCCATTTGGCCTCTCAGGTGCCCACCGACCAAGCCAGCCCATGGCCCGCGCCCAATTCAGATGGCGACACCACCTGGATGGGCGTGGTCGACGACCAAGGCCGTGCGGTCAGCATGATCCAGAGCATTTACTTTGAGTTTGGCAGCGGCGTGGTGCTGCCGCGCAGCGGTTTTTGGTGGCAGAACCGGGGCTGCTCGTTTGACCTACAGCCCGGCCGGTTGCGCAGCTTGGTGCCAGGACGCAAACCGTTTCACACCCTCAACCCCGCCATGGCGCAGCTCGACGATGGCCGCTTGCTGGTCTACGGCACCATGGGCGGCGAGGGGCAGCCGCAAACCCAGGCCGCGGTGTTTTCACGCTACGTCTGGGGCGGCCACAACGTCCGCTCGGCGGTGGCCGCACCGCGTTGGTTGTTGGGCCGCACCTGGGCCGAGCAGAGCACCACGCTCAAGCTGGAGTCACGCTACGCACCCGAGGTGATCGAGGGCTTGCGTGCCTTGGGCCACCCGGTGGAGGTGGTGTCTGACTTTGACGAACGCATGGGCCACGCAGGCGCTTTGGTGCTGCACCCGAGTGGCTGGATCGAAGGCGGGGAAGACCCACGCAGCGACGGCTGCGTGGCGGCGTGGTGATGGCCGCAGGCCCTACCAAGGAATAGGCAAGCCTTGGTGGTCCACAAAATGCGCACCGCTGTGTGCGGGCAGCGCATCCAAAGCGTGCAGCAAGCCCGCCACCGAGGTGTCAGGCGCGAGGGCACCCGAGGCCACAAAGGGTTGCGACAAGGCCGAGGCCACGGTGCCGGGCTGTAGGGCGGCCACCACCAATTGCGGGCGTTTGCGCGCAGCTTCGATGGCGGCGGTGTGCAACAGCATGTTGAGTGCCGCCTTGGCCGCACGGTAGCTGTACCAGCCACCCTTGCGGTTGTCGGTGATGCTGCCCACGCGTGCCGACAGTTTGGCGTAGACCGTGCGTTGCGTGGTGTCCAACAAGGGCAACAGGTGTTTGAACAACAGCGCGGGCCCGACGGCGTTCACGGCCAGGCTCTGGAGCAGGGGCTCGGCGTGCAAGGCGTTCAGGCTTTTCTCGGGGCCGTGCCCGTCGATGGTCAAAGCGCCCGTGGCGTCAACGATGAGGTGAAGCGGGGCTGCTTGCGCCAGCTCTGCTGCTGCGCTGGCAATGCTGGCCTCGTCTTGCATGTCAAAACCTGGGTGCGACGCCCTCGACAAGGACAGCACCTGCTGGCAGGCCGGATCTTGCTGCAAAGCGCGCACAAAGGCGCTGCCAATGGCGCCGCTTGCGCCCACCACCAGTGCGCGGTAAGACGCGCCCAGGCTGTTCATGAACGGCGGGCAGCCCAGTACGTGGCGCCCTCGGGGCCGTACATCTCTTCGTGGGGAGTGAGGGGTTCTAGGTTGAAGATGTCACCCGGCAGCAGGTGCTGCGTGTGGCCCGCGCAGGTCAGCCACATCTCGCCCTGTGTCAGCAAACCGCGTGCTGCAAAGGGGTGGGTGTGCGTCTCGGCCACGGTGTTGGGTGCCCAGTTGCGTTCGACCACCTCTTGGTAGCCATCGGCCAGGGCCTGCTGTGTGAAGTTGGAGAGTGCGGGATGTGTCATGAATTCATTCTAGGAAGGCAGCGATGTCCTTGCTTGGCGCATAGGCGACGCCCATGGGCTAGAGTGAACGCCTTGCAAACAGGTGGGACGCGATGAGCTACAAAATTTTGTTGGTGTGCATGGGCAATATCTGCCGCAGCCCCACGGCACACGGGGTGTTGCGCCATCGTTTGCAGCAAGCGCATTTGTCGGACGTGGTGACGGTCGATTCAGCAGGCACCCACAGCTATCACGTGGACGCGCCGCCCGATGCACGCAGCCAAGTGCATGCCCAGCGACGTGGCTACGACCTGTCTGACTTGCGTGCCCGCCAAGTGATGGACGATGACTTTGCCGATGCTGATTTGATTCTGGCCATGGACTGGGACAACTTGGCCTTGTTGCAAGCCCAGTGCCCGCCACAGCACCAGCACAAGCTGCGGCGCTTCGCCGAGTTTTTCAAAACATCCCCGCAAACCGTGGTGCCCGATCCGTACCACGGTGGGTCCGACGGTTTTGACGTGGTGCTGGACTTGGTAGAAGACGGTTGCACAGGCCTGTTGCAACACCTCGCCAGCGCACCGGTGCTGGCGCGCTGCGTGCCCGAGTGGTCACACGACGTGACGACAGGCAGCCTGTCAAGGCAGTGGGAGATGGAGAGCTTCAAGGCCGCCATGGCCTTCATTCAACGAGTGGCTGAATTGGCAGAGTTGCACAACCACCACCCAGAAATTTGGAACGTCTACCAGCGTGTGCGCCTGACACTCACCACCCATGATGCGGGCGGCTTGACGCACAAGGACGTGGCCCTTGCCAGCGCGATCAGCGCGCTGGCAACTTCTTAAGCCCCAGCGCTGTGAGCGCTGGCGGGGCGCTGATTACTCAGCGCGGCTGCGTGCGCAGCGCAGGTCGGCCATCACGCGGGAGTCGCTCTGGGCCAGCTCCCACATGCGGGCGTCTTGGTCGGCGCGCTTCCAGGCTTGCACCATGCGGCCCACGTACTTGCGGGTGCCCAAGATCAAGCCGGTGCCTGCGATCCAGAACACCACCCAAGCGGCCAGCAACTGGCCTTCAGGCGAGGTTTCGATGATTTCGTAAATGGAAGCCAGCAAGCTCAAGCCAGCCACGGTCAACAGCAGTGTTGCCAAACCACCTTCGCCTTGCAGGCGTTTCATCAAAGATTTGCTGACGCCATAAGCGCGTTCTGCGCGGGCCACACCAGGGTGCACAACGTTGTAGTCAAGGTGGATAAAAGCGGTCATAAAAACTCCTGTGAACTGACAAACTGATGGGTGGATCATAGGGTTTCTACTTACTTCATGTATTTCTTGTTGGTAGTAACCCTAGGTTTGGGTCATGTATCGGGGACAACATCAATGGTTGATGGTCGGGCCTGGGCGTCCAATGCAACACAACATCCAACAACGATCAGGGAGACGAGACTTGCAAACCATCCCCCCATTTGTCAGCAGGGGCCTGCGCGCTGGTGTTTGGGCCTGGCTGACAGGGCTTGTGCCGGTCATGGCCTTGGCGTCGCCCTTGTTGCGCTGTCAATTCGAGGTCAATGCCGAGGCGCAGCAACATGCGTTTGTGCCCACACGCGACCCTTATCCCGTGACCAGCATCGATTTGAACCAACGCTTTCGCTTCAAGGCGGTGGTGTTGGGTGACGACCAACGGGTTGAGTTGATCAACTTGTACGTGTACTACCAGACGCATCGTCAACCCATGCTGATGCAGCATGTGAAGTTTGTCGCCCCTGTGGCGCAGCAGACGCCCGCACCCGACGCGTTGACGGGGCAAATGGCGGTGTATTCGCCGTTTTTGGGCAAAGAGCTGCAATACAGCTGTGCCTTGCATGAGGTGACGCCATGACGATGAAAAGTGGCTGGCGCTGTGGCCTGTGGCTTGCCTGGTGTGTGTGGAGTGGGGCCGTGATGGCCCAGGCCACCTCAGAGCGCGCATCGGTCTCGTTGGTGGTGGTGGGCGACATCATGTTGGAGGGGGGGCCAGACCGGGCCATGCGCGCTCGGCGTGACCCGTTTCTGGACTTTGCCACCTTGTTCAAAAGCGCCGATGTGCGCGTAGGCAATTTGGAATGCGTGGTGTCCACCGTTGGCTCGGCCGAGCCCGACAAACCCAACACCTTTCGTGTGCATCCCCAGCGGTTGAAGTACATCGCCCGCCATTTCGATGCGGTGGGTTTGGCCAACAACCATTCGGGTGACTTTGGCCCGAAAGCGTTTGCCGACATGCTGGGGGCACTCAAACGCCATGGCATCGGTTACTACGGCGGCGGCATGAACCTGCAAGAGGCGCACACGCCCTTGATCATTGAGCGCAAAGGTGTGCGCATTGCCTTGCTGGGCTATGACGAATTTCAGCCGCGCAGCTTTGAGGCCGACCACGACCGCCCCGGCGTGGCGTGGAGCGAAGACGAACAAGTGGTGCGCGACATACGCCTCGCGCGCACGCAGTGGCATGCCGACGTGGTGATTCCCATCATGCACTGGGGCTGGGAAGAGCCTGTGGCCAACGCGCGCCAACGCAAGCTCGCACGCCTGATGGTGGACGCAGGAGCCGACCTGGTGATTGGAGGACACCCGCACCAAGTGCAAGACACCGAGCAGTACAAGGGCAAGCCGATTTTTTACAGCCTGGGTAACTTTGTGTTCGATGGCTTTCCAGATGCGGTGAACAACATCGGTTGGGCCATCCGCTTTGAGCTGGACAAGCAAGGTGTGCGTGCGTGGCAAGTGCACACCGCCAAGATCGACGCCCAAGGCTTGCCGCACAGCGCAGCGCAGGTGCAGCGCGTGAATTTGCGCTGAGGCATGTGCCATGTCCAGCGTGTGACATGGCCATGTCTGCTCAGAAAGAAAACTCGATAAGCTCAACGCGCAGCTGGGAGACACCAATCCAGACACATACACACACGATCCGCTGGGGATGTCTTGCGGATGGCGCGATGAACTTGGAGTGCGACGATGAACATCATGGAGAGTGGACAAATCTTGGGCGCCCGTGTCGAGGGCTTGGACTTGTCGCAGCCCTTGACCGATGCGCAGTTTGAGCAACTGGAGCAAGCACTGGGCCGCTACGGTGTGCTGAGCTACCCGAAACAAACGCTGACTTCGCTGCAACTCAAGCAGTTTGCCCAGCGCTTTGGCCGCTTGGAAATCAACGTGGCCAATATGTATCAAGAGCCCGGCTTGCCCGAGGTGATGATTTTGTCCAACAAGATCGGGCCCGACGGCAAACCGCTGGGGCTCAGCGATGCCGGGCAGGACTGGCACACCGACATGTCGTACAGCAAGATGGTGGCGTTCTCCAACATCTTGTATGGCCTGGAAATTCCGCACCGCGATGGCGAGCCTTTGGGCAACACCGAGTTCGCCAACATGCATGCGGCCTATGACGATTTGCCCGAGGCCTTGAAGCAACGCCTGGAGGGCATGACCATCACCCATGACTTCGCCAAGTTCTGGGACATGATGCGCGCCAAAGAGGGCAGCACACGCCCACCCCTGACCGCCGCACAACGCCAGGCCAAGCCACCGGTGTCGCACCCGGTCATCTTGCGCCACCCCATCACCGGCAAGAAGGTGCTGTACGCCAACCCCGGCTATTCGATGCGCATCAACGAGATGTCAGAGGCCGAGAGCGACGAGACCTTGGCCTTCTTGTTTGAACACCAACTGCAAGCCAAGTACCAATACAAACACCGCTGGCAAGTGGGCGATGTGCTGATGTGGGACAACCTGGGCACTTTGCACAACGCTGTACCCGACTACCGCCCTGACGAGCCGCGTTACATCAAACGCTGCCAGGTCATGGCCAACCGTTACTTTGCCAACGAGACCGTATGAAACTCATCACCTTCCACCGCCACGATGGGCGCGTTCGTACAGGGGTGGTGTTGAACCAGCAAGTGCTCGACATCTCAGACTGGATCGAAACTTTGCCGGTGAGTGCGCAAGCCTTGGCCCACCACCAACGCGCTGGCACCTTGCCGCCCGTGGGCGGCATGCTGCGCTGGCTCAGTGCTGGCCCAGACGCCTTGCCCAAGCTGCAAGACCATGTGGCGTGGGGCGCAGTGCCCGATGTGGACTTGGCCGATGTGAGTTTGTACGCGCCGGTGCCGCGCCCAGGCAAGATCATTGGGGTGGGACGCAATTACGCCGACCACGCCAAAGAGACCGGTGTCGCACCCTTTGAAAAACCACGCATCATTTTCAAAATGTCCTCGTCGGTGGTAGCCCCTGGTGCGCCCGTGGTGCGTCCGCCCGGCGTGACCAAGTTGGACTTTGAGTCAGAGTTGGCGGTGGTGATTGGGGCTTACGGGCGTCACATTCCCGAGGCACAAGCCCTGGAACATGTGGCGGGCTACACCGTGCTCAACGATGTGAGCGCGCGTGAGTTTCAGTTTGACATCTCACCCGCACAAACCACCTTCGCCAAAAGCATGGACGGCTTTTGTCCGATGGGACCATGGCTGGTGACGCGCGATGAAGTGCCTGACCCGCAGGCCTTGGACGTGTCGTGCTGGCTCAATGGCGAGCGCATGCAGCATGGCCACACCGCCGACATGCTCTTTCCAGTCAAAACCTTGGTGGCCTATGTGTCGCAGTTCATGACTCTGGAGCCGGGTGATGTCATCACCACCGGCACGCCCGCTGGCATTGGGGCGTTTCGCCAACCCCCGCTGTATTTGCAACCCGGTGACCAGCTACGCCTGGAAGTCACCGGCGTGGGCAGCATGACGCACGCCATTGCTTGACGTGCTTTTCTGATTCAGCTTTCACCGATTGAACCTTCATCACAAACCAAGAGACAAACATGACCCGTCAAAACTTCACCCGATTGCTGAGTGTGTCACTGCTGGCGCTGTGTGGCTGGACCCACGCTGCCGATGTGTACCCCAGCAAACCGATTCGTTTGCTGGTGGGTTTTGCGGCCGGTGGCCCCACCGATGTGATTGCACGTGTGCTGGCCAAAGACATGACTGCCACGCTGGGTCAGGCGGTGGTGGTGGAAAACAAAGCCGGTGCCAGCTCGATGATTGCCACGCGTGAGGTGCGCAATTCACCGGCGGATGGCTACACCTTGTTGTTCTCATCGTTGGGCATGAACGTCAACCCCATTTTGTTGGGCGAGCAAGCGGGCTACAACCCCAAGACCGACTTCACACCCATCTCCAACGCGGCCGTGTTGCCCATGGTGGTGGTGGCCGCCTATGACTCGCCCTTGCGCACCATCTCTGACTTGCTCAAGCAAGCCCGCAGCAAACCCGAAGCGGTGAGCTTTGCGTCGTCTGGCAGTGGCGGCTCTGGGCACTTGGCGGCAGAGTTGTTGGCCACCTCGGCCAAAGCCAAGATGCTGCACGTTCCCTACAAGGGCAATGGCCCCGCACTGCTGGAGGTGATGGCCGGTCGGGTGGACTTCATGATTTATCCCGTGGTGGGTTTGGCCGATTACGTGGCCACCAAGCGTGTGCATGTCTTGGCCGTAGGCACCGCCAAACGCTTGGCGCAATTTCCCGATGCGCCCACCATGGCCGAAGCGGGCTTCAGCGGCTTTGAAGAAACAGCGCCCTGGGTGGGCTTGCTGGGCCCTGCCAAAACCCCGCCTGCCGTGGTGGCCCGCTTGCACGAGGCCATGACCAAGGCCTTGGTCAAGCCCGAGGTGCGGGCGCAGCTGGAAAAACTCGGCGCCGTGATTGTGGGTGACACACCGGCGGAGTTCACCGCGTTTTTGAAGCGCGATTACGAGCGTTGGGATGGCGTGATCAAAGCCGCGGCGGTCAAAGCCGACTTGAACTGAGATGGACATGACGGCTGCTTATTCCATTGCTGATTTGCGCGCTGCGGCGCAGCGGCGTTTGCCGCGCGCGATCTTTGATTTTTTCGATGGCGGCGCAGAAGACGAAATCACACTGGCTGCCAACCGCGCAGCCTTTCAGCGCCACCGCTTTTTGCCACGGGTGTTGCAAGACGTGTCGCAGATCGACACCCACACCGATATCTTTGGCCGCCCCACTGCCATGCCCATGGCCATTGCGCCCACGGGTGCGGTGGGTTTTGGTTATCCGGGCGGCGATGTGGCCATTGCCAAGGCCGCGGTGGCCGCGGGCATTCCCTACACACTGTCGAGCACGGCCACAGCGTCGATCGAGCGCATTGCCGACGCAGCCCCTGGGCGCTTGTGGTTTCAGGCCTACATCCTCAAAGACAAAGCCTTCTTGGCCCGCATGATTGAGCGTGCCCGTGTGGCCAAGTACGAGGCCTTGATGATCACGGTGGACTTGCCTGTGGGGGGCAAACGCGAGCGTGACCAGCGCAACCATTTCTCGGTGCCGTTTCGCTTCACGCCCAAGAACGTGTGGGACTTTGCACAAAAGCCCGGTTGGTGCTGGCACATGCTCAGCCGAGGCATGCCGGTGATGGAGAACCTGATTGGTTTGGACGATCAAGCCAAAAGCGCATCCAGCATGGCGTCGTCGGTGGGGCGCAATTACGACGCGTCTTTCGATTGGGCGGCCTTGCAAAAAATCCGTGACCTGTGGCCGCGTCGGCTCATCCTCAAAGGGGTGATGCATCCCGACGATGCCGACCGTGCCTGTGCCATGGGGTGTGACGCCTTGGTGGTCTCCAACCATGGCGGGCGTCAGCTCGACGGTGCCGTGGCCACACTCGATGCTTTGCCCGGCGTGGTGCAAGCGGCAGCACAACGTGTGCCGGTGTGGGTGGACGGTGGCGTGCGCCGTGGCCAAGACGTGGTCAAGGCGCTGGCTTTGGGCGCAGGTGGGGTGCTGCTCGGGCGCGCCACCTTGTTTGGTGCCGTGTCAGATGGCGAGCGTGGCGCCCAACGCGCACTGGAAATTTTGCAGACCGAGCTGGTGCGCACTCTGCAACTGTGTGGCGTGCGCAGCGTGGCTGACATCACCCCCGCGTTGTTGACGAAGGTGATGCAAGCCTAGGCGAGGAGGGCGTTCAGCCGGCGACCAAGCCAGCGGCTTCGATGCCGGCGATACAGATTTTTTCGTCTTCGTCACCGGTGCCGCCGCTCGCGCCCGCAGCACCCAAGATGTTGCCTTGCGCGTCTTTGATCAGCACGGCGCCGGGCTGGGGCAAGAACTGACCTTGCGAGGTGGCCGACAAAGACACAAAGAAGTTGGGGTTGTCTTTGGCGCGAGTCGCCAACACGCGGCTGGACACACCCATGCCCACTGCACCCCAGGCTTTGGCCTTGGCAATGTCAAAGCGGAACATGCTGGCGCCATCTTCACGCACATAGGTCACCAAGTCACCGGCTGGGTCGAGCACCGCGATGCCCATGGGTTGGTAGCCCGCCACGCGAGCGGCTTTGGCCGCTTCTTGTGCAATCTTCAGGGCAGCGTCGAGCGTGAGTTTGGACATGTGAATTCCTTTGAATCATGAGAGTGAAAAAATGCGTGCAGCACACAGCTGTTGTGGGGGTTGATTAGACAAGCAGATGCGGTGTCTACCCGCGCGACAGGTGTGCCGTATGCGACAGATTTTGGCATGACGCCAGAGCAGCAGAGGGTTAACGCGCGTGTGAAAACACAGGTCGAGAAATACGATGCGACGGTCTTATTTGTCGAACGTGAACCATGTCCAAAGTCATCATCACCTGTGCTGTCACCGGGGCCATCCATACCCCGTCCATGTCCCCTTATTTGCCCGTCACGCCCGAAGAAATCATTGAGGCCTCGGTCGGTGCCGCTGAAGCGGGCGCAGCCATCATCCACTTGCATGCGCGCGACCCGATCACCGGCAAACCCGACCAAAGCCCCGAGGCCTTTGCCAAGTTCTTGCCGCAAATCAAAGCCCGCACCAACGCTGCGCTGAACCTCACCAGCGGTGGTTCGCCGTTCATGAAGATTGACGAACGCATTCAGCCCTCGCTGCGCTTTGCGCCCGAGGTGGCGTCGCTCAACATGGGCTCCATCAACTTTGCCTTGTTCCCGATGTTGGAGCGTTTCAAAACCTTCAAGCACCCCTGGGAGAAAGAGCACTTAGAGGGCAGCCGTGACCTGATTTTTCGCAACACCTTCAAAGACATCGAATACGCCTTGGCCGCCTGTGCCGCCAACGGCACGCGCTTTGAGCTGGAGTGTTACGACATTGGCCACCTCTACAACCTGGCGCACTTTGCCGAGCGTGGCTTGATCAAGCCACCGTTTTTTGTGCAGTCGGTGTTTGGCATTCTGGGTGGCATTGGCGTGCACGAAGAAGATGTGATGCACATGAAGCGCACCGCCGATCGCTTGTTTGGCAAAGACTACCAATGGTCGGTGCTCGGCGGTGGCCGCCATCAAATGCGCATTGCCACCTTGTCGATTGGCATGGGCGGCAATGTGCGGGTTGGCCTGGAAGACAGCTTGTGGCAGGGCAAAGGCACCTTGGCCAAAAGCAATGCCGACCAAGTGCGCCAGGTGCGTCAAATCATCGAGGGTCTGGGCCACGAGGTGGCCACACCCGATGAGGCCCGTGAGATGCTGCAACTCAAAGGCAGCGAACACGTCAAGTTTTAACCCCAAGGAGACACGAGATGGCATTCACAAAACGACGCATGGTTCAGGCCTTGGCTTCAGGGCTGATGGTGTGGGCTGCGGTGACCAGCACTGCGGTGATGGCACAGGCTTATCCGTCCAAACCCATCAAATTGATCGTGCCGTTCCCAGCCGGTGGCACCACCGACATCGTGGCGCGCATCGTCGCGCAGCGCATGAGCGAGACCATGGGCCAGCCCGTGGTGGTGGACAACAAGGGCGGTGCCGGTGGCGCCATTGGCGCTGACTTGGTGGCCAAGGCAGCACCCGACGGCTACACGCTGTTGATGCACAACATTTCGTTCCCCTTGTCGTATGTGGCCCAGTCCTTGGCCAACCGTTCGCCGTTCAACGCAGAGACCGACTTCGCCGGTGTGTCGATTGCGGTGTACGTGCCGTTTGTGTTGACGGCCAACCCTGCGGTGCCCGCCAAGGATTTGCGTGAGCTGGCCAACTTGCTCAAGGCCAATAAGAGCCTGCAATACAACTACGGCTCCACCGGGCCGGGCACTGCGGTGCACGTGCTGGGCGAAGCGTTCAAGCGTGATGCCAAGGTCGAGATGGAGCACGTGCCGTTCAAAGGTGCGGCACCGCTCAAGCAAGAGTTGTTGAGTGGGCGCATTCAAGTCGGTGGCGACCAGTTGTCATCGTCGTTGGCCGAAATTCGCAATGGCAGTTTGCGTGCCATTGCCACCACCGCGTCCAAGCGCATTGGCAGCTTGCCCGATGTACCCACGGTGCGTGAACTCGGTTTTGCCTCGCTGGAGCTGGAAGGTTGGAACGGCGTGTTCGCACCCGCCAAAACGCCCAAAGACATCATTGATCGTTTGCAAAAAGAAATTGCTGCGGCCGTGCGCAACCCCGAGGTGATGAAGCGCTTGGCCGATTTGGGCGCCGACCCCGTGGGCTCCACCCCCGCCGAACAAGACGCGATGCTGCGCCGCCAGATGGACCAGTTTCGCTCGGTCATCCGTGACATGAAGCTGGACTAAAAAAACAGGGCCACATCGTGGATGTGGCCCTGTGTGC
>NZ_NESA01000022.1 GCF_002778315.1 Limnohabitans sp. JirII-31
TGATGCTGAATGTGCCGTAGCTGTTGCTCCCTGCCACGCTCGTGTTCGCCACAAACAAGTTGGTGCCGTCCACGTCCGTGCTCGTCAAGGTCCCCGTCGTGCTCTGCACCGCATTCGTCTCGGTCAACGCCCCGCTCGTCGTGCCGCTGATCACCGCCGGAAAATTTGTCAATCCTGTCGTTGATTTCAGTAGTGCGCTGGCTTGACTAGAAGTAATTTGTCCGTCTGTTTGTGCAGAATAGATGGCATCAACGAAGTGACTTTTTACAGTGCCAACCAGAACACTAGATCCTGAACTGTCTGTGCTTGTCGAAGCGTTCAACTCCATCGCTGCTTGACTTGAGGTAAGTCCTTGTGTTTTTTCAAACCACGACAAAGCACTCAAGGCGGCACCATACAAATTTGCAGCAGTGTTCACAGAACCATCAGCATTGACGGTAGGAATGACACTTGAAGTTAGGACGCTGACACCACTCAAGTACAGATTACTAACGACCGTGTTAGCCTCATCAATGGATGTAGCGTCTGGAGCAGCCGTCGAACTAACTGTGCTCGCTCCAGCTTGTAATGCTGCAAAGTTGGTTAACGAAGTGATGTTGACAGTCAATGAGACATCTGTAACGTTGGCAACCGCCATCAATGTTGGAAGAGTTGCGGCTGATTTCGTTGCCTCATCCAGATACTTAGGATCGGTGCTGTTCACCGTGTTTGCGTCATACGCCTTCAAAACAATCGCACCTCGATAGCTGCTGTTCAATGTCAAGGAGTACGTACCATCGCTGGCCACCTTGGTGCTCCCTAAACTATTGCCACTGCTGTCAAAAGCCTCTACGGTCAAATCTCCATTGCCAGTAGAAATCACCGTGCCAGCATAAATACCTCCTTTGATAGTCGCAGCCGCTAGGCTCGCCCCGCCAGAACCACCAGTAGAGACGGCAACAGCAGTCACAACCCCAGCAGCGACAGTGCCAACTGAACCACCAATACCTAAAACCGCAGATAGGGCACCAACTTCCTGCGCGTCAGAAACCGCTGATCCTGCGAAATTCACACAATCTACAGCTGATTGCCCAGGTTGCCACAGCATTGATCGGGCTTCGTTCACACTTCCTTTTACTGTCTGGGAATGAATAACCGTGTAATTGCAATCAAAAGAACTCGTCTCCGACAGGTTGCTCGACGACTCAATGGATGGTGACGATGAAATTTCTTGTTTTGTTGGCTCTGTCGTTTCTGACTTCAAGGAAAAGAAATCGGTCAACTCGACAACCGTCACACCATCAAGGTCAACTTGTAAATTACGCCCCTTGCTGTAGATTTTTTGCCCCTTCACAACGGCACCTGTTACAGGATCTACAAGCCGGTAAATCAAATTCGGCTTGGCAGCAAGACTTAATGGCTTAGCAGAAGAAGCACCCACCTCAATTTCAGCCAATGTTTGTACTTCATTTAATTTGCTCTTTGCTTGGATCGCGCCCTGAGCAGGCAATGCTTGAAGTAAGTATCTTGTCATTTGAATACCTTTAAATTACATATTCATTTTAGGCCCCAATAATAGTACTAAAATTGTACATAGCGACAAAAATACAACTTAAATATCAATTTAATCTAAAATTTAATATTTATGATAAAAATTTACATTGGGAAAACATTAAGCGCCGGAAACTGATACTTAGGCGCTCGGTAAAAATAAGCGCGCAAACAAAAAACGCACCCGAAGGTGCGTTTTTTACTTATAAAAATGGCGGAGTGGACGGGACTCGAACCCGCGACCCCCGGCGTGACAGGCCGGTATTCTAACCAACTGAACTACCACTCCGCGTGGTTGCAACGTTTGCTTTGCTACTTGTGGCAGCAAAACCAAGTGTTGCATAACTTGGCGACCCTACGGGGATTCGAACCCCGGTACTCACCGTGAAAGGGTGATGTCCTAGGCCTCTAGACGATAGGGTCATAACCTGTGGACTAAACCAACTCGACGTCCTGTTTGGTGGAGGTAAGCGGGATCGAACCGCTGACCTCTTGCATGCCATGCAAGCGCTCTCCCAGCTGAGCTATACCCCCATCGGGTGTCGAGACTAAGAGTATAACCAAATTTTCAACGCTTATTCAATCTCTGCAAAACTTTTTCGCGGGTGCACAGAGCAAGCACAGCGTCCAGCGATGGAGTTTGAAGGGTGCCCATCACCAACACGCGCACCGGTATGGCCAATTGGGGCATTTTCAAACCTGTGGCCACCAATACTTCTTTGATGGCGGCACCGATTGCCTCTGTGCTCCAAATGCAAGCAGTCAACTTCTCGGTCAACAAAGCCAATGCAGGCTCAACAGCAGGCGTGATGTGTTGCGTCAAGTCTTCGGCTTTGGGCGAGACGTCGCCATAAAAGGCCGCCACCCAATCAGCCAAGGCCACGGTGGTGTCGCAACGATCTTTGAGCAGGCCACATAAAGCCGGCAAACGCTCATCGGTGCTGATGCTGCGTTTGGCCAGTTGCGCTTGCACCAAAGGAGCCAACGTTTCATCGGCCATGGCTTTGAGGTGCTGGGCATTGACCCAACGCAATTTGGCTTCGTCAAATTGCGCAGCACTGCGACCCAGGTGGTCTAAATTAAACCATTCCAAGAATTGAGCCCGACTGAAAATTTCATCATCACCGTGGCTCCATCCCAAGCGAGCCAAGTAATTCACCATGGCGTCGGGCAAATAGCCCTCGTCACGGTATTGGGTTACAGCCTTGGCGCCATTGCGCTTGCTCATCTTCTCACCCAGCTCATTGAGCACGGTAGGCAAGTGAGCGTACACCGGAGGTTCTTTGCCCAGGGCTTTGAAGATGTTGATTTGACGTGGGGTATTGTTGACATGATCATCACCCCGAATCACATGAGTGATGGCCATGTCGATGTCATCGACGACCACGCAAAAGTTGTAGGTGGGCGTGCCGTCTGGGCGAGCGATCACCAAGTCGTCCAACTCATCATTGCTGATTTCGATGTGACCTTTGACCTTGTCGTCCCAAGCCACCACACCACCATGCGGATTCTTGAAGCGCAACACAGGCTGCACGCCAGCAGGGATAGGGGGCAGAGTCTTACCTGGTTCAGGGCGCCAAGTGCCGTCATAGCGCGGTTTTTCCTTGTTGGCCATTTGGTGTTCACGCAAAGCATCCAACTCGGCCACGCTCATGTAACAGGGATACACATGTCCTGCAGCTTGCAACTGAGCCAACACTTCTTTGTAGCGGTCCATGCGCTGCATTTGGTAGAACGGACCTTCATCATGGTCGAGCCCTAGCCAGGCCATGCCCTCGATGATCACGTCGACCGAAGCCTGGGTGGATCGCTCAAGGTCTGTGTCTTCAATACGCAAAATGAAGTCACCCCCTGTGGCGCGTGCAAACGCCCACGGATAGAGTGCCGAGCGGATATTGCCCAAGTGGATAAAGCCCGTGGGAGACGGGGCAAAGCGGGTGCGGATTTTGGTCATGCGTCGGCTGAAATTAAAGGGTATCCAGACCGCGCAGCAAGTCGGTCTTCAAATCGTCCAAATGCTCTAGGCCGACAGCCACGCGGATCAAGCCTTGGCCAATGCCTGCGGCTTGTCGCTGGTCTTCGGAGAGTTTGCCGTGCGATGTGCTGGCAGGGTGGGTCAACAGCGTTTTGGTGTCGCCCAAGTTGGTACACAGCGAGAGCACGCGCAAACTGTCGAGCACATGAAAAGCACCTGTGCGTGCAGTTTGTGGGTCATGGGCTTTGACATCGAACGACAACACCGCACCACCCAAGCCTGACATTTGCTTCATGGCCAAGGCGTGTTGCGGGTGACTGGCCAGTCCGGGGTAGTACACACGCGAGACACGAGGATGTTGCTCTAACCACAGCGCTAATTCGTGGGCACGCGCGCTTTGTGCACGCATGCGGATGTCGAGCGTCTCCAAACCTTTGAGTACCACCCAAGCGTTGAAAGGAGACAGCACCATGCCGCCGTTTTTCATCACGGGCAAAAACTTTTCTTTGACCAGTTTTTCACTGGCGCACAAAGCGCCAGCCATGACACGCCCTTGACCATCCAAGTACTTGGTGCCTGAGTGCATGACGATGTCGGCGCCCATGCCCATGGGGCGCTGCAAGATGGGCGTGGCAAAGCAGTTGTCCACGGCCAGCAAAGCGCCAGCGTTGTGAGCCAAATCAGCCAGGGCGGCAATATCGCACACCTCGGTCAAGGGGTTGGTGGGTGTCTCAGCAAACAAGATTTTTGTATTGGGACGGATAGCGGCTTTCCAGGCCGCCAAATCTGTCTGCGCGACCATGGTCGACTCAACACCAAAACGGGCAAATTCAGACCCAATCAATTTGATCGTAGAACCAAACATCGACTGCGAATACAGCACATGATCACCTGCCTTGAGCAGGCTGAACAACATCAACATCACCGAAGACATGCCCGACGAGGTGGCCAACGCAGCCTCACTTCCTTCGAGTGCTGCCAAACGCATTTCAAAACTGCTGACCGTCGGGTTGCCTGAACGACCGTAGGTATAACCGTCTTCTTCGCCCGCAAAGCGCCGTGCAGAAGCTTCGGCCGAAGGCTGCACATAGCCGCTGGTGAGGTACAGGGCTTCGGAGTTTTCACCATACTGGCTGCGGTCTACCGCCGCACGAACAGCGAGGGTGTCAATGTGTAAGTTGTCAGGTAAGGGGTGTTGGCTCATAGGGTCACTCCGAGGCGTTGGGCAAAGCCAGACGCGAGTTGTCTTCCGCGCCTTCTTCTTGTCCCACGCGTTTTTCGTTCAAACGTGCAATGTCTTGCGATGAGATATCACCTGTGACATACACGCCATCAAAACACGAAGCATCAAACCCGTCGAGCTTGGGTGCCCCTGGGGCTGTAGCGCTCAGCACGGCTTGCTTCATCGCCTCGACGTCTTGGTAAATCAGGGCATCGCAACCAATCAACTCACGCACCTCGTCAATGGTACGGTTGTGCGCCACCAACTCTTCGGGCGTTGGCATGTCGATGCCATACACATTAGGAAAGCGCACCGGTGGTGCAGCACTGGCCATGTAGACCTTGCGCGCGCCGGCGTCGCGTGCCATTTGCACAATCTCCCGGCTGGTCGTCCCGCGCACGATCGAGTCGTCGACCAGCAGCACATTGCGGCCTTTGAATTCGCTGGCAATGACGTTGAGCTTTTGGCGTACCGATTTCTTGCGCACGCCCTGGCCCGGCATGATGAAGGTGCGGCCCACGTAACGGTTTTTCACAAAACCTTCGCGATAAGGCACGCCCAACAAATGCGCAAGCTGTGTAGCGCTGGGACGGCTGGACTCTGGGATTGGAATGATCACATCAATGTCATTGGGCGGTACCGTAGACACCACCCGCTTGGCCAAGGTCTCACCCAAATTCAAACGTGCTTGGTACACAGAGATACCGTCCAAGGTGGAGTCAGGACGAGCCAAATACACAAACTCAAAAATGCAGGGCTTGAGTTGGGGGGCATGAGCGCATTGCTCGAAGTGGGTTTGCCCATCGTCGGAGATAAATACGGCCTCGCCCGGTGCCAGATCGCGCTCCAGCTGGTGACCCGTACCTTCCAAAGCCACGGACTCGCTGGCGACCATGACCGTGCCATCTTTGCCACGGCCAATGCACAGAGGACGTATGCCAAACGGATCACGAAATGCCAACACACCATGACCTGCAATCAAAGCGATCACTGCGTAAGAACCTTTGATACGGCGATGCACGCGGCGCACAGCCTCAAACACATCATTAGCAGCCAAGGGCAAACCACGGGTGGTTTTTTCAAGCTCGTGGGCCAATACGTTGAGTAACACCTCTGAATCGCTCTCGGTGTTGATATGGCGGTGATCTTGCGAGAACAACTCTGCTTTCAACGCATGGGCATTGGTCAAATTACCGTTGTGCACCAACACCAAACCAAACGGCGCATTGACATAAAACGGTTGCGCTTCTTCCTCGCTGTAAGCATTGCCTGCGGTCGGATAGCGCACTTGACCCAAGCCATTGTTGCCCGGCAACGCGCGCATGTTGCGAGTGCGAAACACATCACGCACCATGCCTTTGGCTTTGTGCATGAAGAATTTACGGTCCAGTTGTGTGACGATGCCTGCGGCATCTTGACCCCGATGCTGCAAGAGCAACAAGGCGTCATAAATCAACTGGTTCACAGGTGCGTTGCTGACAACGCCGACGATTCCACACATATTTCAGGCCCACATTCAGGGTAAAAATTTTCCGAAATCCACCGGTAAAACCGGCTTCAACATATGCAAGAGCTGCTGCAACCACTGTGCACCTTGTGCATGCTGCCAAGCTTCGGTGTCACGCAGCGGCGTCATCCCCACCACGACCGTAACAGCCAAGAGCAATACCAAACCGCGCAAAAGGCCAAACACGCTCCCGAGCAATCGATCCAGAGGCCCCAGTCCTACCGCAGAGATCAGCTTCTTCACCAGTGCGCTCACCAGCACTGTGGCAACTAGAACCGCCACAAACACCGAGACAAAACCTGCGGCATAACGCAACATTTGGCTGCTGCCAGACATGGGCAACCAAGCAGCAGTAGAAGGTGCATACATCTGAGCAACGTAAAACGCAACCACCCAACCGGCCAGCGATAAGACCTCTTGCACCAAGCCTCGCCATAAGCCAATCAGAAAAGATAAGCCCAGCACGGCAAGCAGAATCCAGTCCACAGCCGAGAAATTCAACATGCGCAGATCACAAGGTCAAGACAGCTGGCTGCAACTGCAACTGCTTGATCTTGCTAGCCGCCTTATCGGCCTCGTCACGGCTGGTAAAAGGCCCCACGCGAACACGCGTGCGCTTGCCTTCTTTGGTATCGGCCACATGGGTGTAGGTTTTAAAACCAGCTTTCTCTAACTTCAGCCGAACATCGCGTGCTTTGGCTTCGTCAGAAAAGGCACCCACTTGCACCACAAAACGAGGCGCGCTGTCCTTGCTGTCAGAAGCTGTCACTTTTGCCGGGGCAGGCTCTGCTTTGGGTTCGGGTTTTGCTTCCACCTTGACATCAGATTTAGCCTCGGACACCTTGGAATCTGGTTTCGCGTCAGGCTTAGCCGAAGCCACCACCTCTTCTTTTGGACCTAGTCCTGATCCTGCTGCCAAAGGTACTTGTTTAGTGGGTGCGGGTACAGCAGCCAAGGGCTTGCTGTTCGCACGATCTGGGATATCAACAGCGATGTCCACTGACACGGGACGCGGCTGTGTGTCAAACAACAAGGGAAAACCCACCACAGCCAAGAGCACCAACACCGAGGCACCAATCAAGCGGTGACGCGCACGACGGCGCAAAGCCTCCACACTTTGGGCCGGTGCATTGCTGAAATTACCCTGGGCGTCGCCTTCGGCTTGACCGGGCAATCGAAACTTGAAAAATGCCATGAACGGGGTCTCAGGAACTCAAATGTGGGGCATCTAAACGGGGAGTTCCGTCCTTTAAAACACCCCCGACCGTGAAGAACGATCCGAAGACCACAATTCTATCAGCGGGGTCAGCCGCCGCCACAGCCGCTTGCAACGCTGATTGAGGATCTGTGTAAGTGCCCGCTTGCACATCAGCCCTCGTATTTACTGCCTTCCATTGCGCATACAATTCTTGTGCACGCGCAGCACGCGGGGTTGGCAAATCACAAAAATACCAACGATCTACCAAAGCCCCCACCCGACTCAGCATGGGTGCCACGTCTTTGTCTGCCATGGCGCCAAACACGGCGTGGGTGGTGGGATAAAAGCCCATCGCATCCAGGTTTTCTGTCAGCGCGGCTACCGCATGCGGGTTGTGAGCAACATCGAGTACCAAAGCAGGCTGTCCTGGGACAATTTGAAACCGCCCCGGCAGCTCCACCATCGCCAAGCCATTACGTATCGCCTGCGCAGTCACAGGAATGCGACTACGCAAAGCTTCGAGCGCCGACAGCACGCCACTGGCATTCACCAACTGGTTGGCTCCGCGCAAGGCTGGATAAGCCAAACCGCTATAGCGCCGCCCTCGCCCTGCCCAGCCCCACTGCTGCTTGTCACCAGTGAAATTAAAGTCTTTTCCAAAGGTCCACAGATCTGCGCCGACTTCCACCGCGTGATCCAACACACTTTGAGGTGGCATCGGGTCGCTCACGATCACTGGACGACCAGTGCGCATGATGCCGGCCTTCTCGCGGCCAATGCTCTCACGGTCTGTGCCCAACCAGTCCATGTGATCCAGGTCGATGCTGGTGATGACCGCACAGTCCGTGTCAATCACGTTGACCGCATCCAAACGCCCCCCCAAACCCACTTCCAAAATCGCGACTTCCAAATTGGAGGTCGCCATCAAACTCAAAATCGCCAAAGTCGTGAACTCAAAATACGTCAATGAGACCACCCCATCAGGCCCAGCGCTCAAACGTGCCTGTTCCACCCGTTCGAAGTGCGGTAATAAATCGTTGGGCTGCACTGTCTCGCCGTGAATACGGCAACGCTCCTGAAAGTGGACCAAATGCGGCGAGGTGTACACCCCCGTGCGGTAACCAGCCTGCAACAAACAAGCTTCCAACATAGCGCAGGTCGAGCCCTTGCCGTTGGTCCCGGCGACGGTGATCACCGGGCAATCAAAATGCAAAGCCATGCGCTCAACCACCGTACGCACACGGTCCAAGCCCATTTCGATGTTGTGGGGGTGCAAACGCTCGCAGTGTTCGAGCCAACTGTCCAATGAATTCATAGGTTGAATTGTCGCCCACAGCTTGGGGGACATCGCTTTGCGGCATCATTCACCCTTATGACATCTACAGCTCTGACTATTTACGGCATTCCCAATTGCGACAGCGTTAAAAAAGCGCGTGTCTGGCTCAGTGAGCGCGGCATTGACCACACCTTCCACGACTTCAAAAAACAAGGCGTTCCCCCCGAGGCGCTTGATTTCTGGCTTTCGCAGGTGGGATGGGAAACCCTCCTCAACCGCAAAGGCACCACATGGCGCAAACTTGATCCGGCCCTGCAAGCCAGCGTGCATGACAGCCAAAGCGCGCGCCAAGTCATGCTGGCACACGCAAGCGCCATCAAACGTCCGGTCTGCGTATTCAAAAACCATGTGATCGTGGGCGTCAACCCTGAGGCATGGCAAAACGTTTTAGCTTGAAGTTTTACCGTTGCTTTACAGACCGTCTGTGAGCAAAGACTAAACTTCTGTCATGTCACAAATCAAGGGACAACCTATGAAAAAAATCCACATTCAAACCGCGCTACTGGGCAGCTTGTTGGCCATGCTGAGCGCAGCCAGCCTGTCCGTACAAGCACAAGAAGTGGGTCGCGTCATCTCAAGCACGCCCATCATCCAGCAGGTGGCCGTACCACGCCAAGTCTGCAACAACGAACAAGTGGTGACCCAGGGCCAAAAGTCGGGTGCTGGTGCAGCCATGGGGGCTATTGCCGGTGGTGCCATTGGCAATAGCATGGGTCAAGGCTCAGGCCGTGCCGCAGCCACCATGCTGGGTCTGTTTGGCGGAGCCATCTTGGGCGACAAAGTTGAAGGTGCAGGCACGCCTGAAGTTCGCAACGTACAGAACTGCAGCCAGCAAATGTTCTACGAAAACCGCACCATGGCCTACAACGTGGTCTATGAATTTGCTGGCAAGCAATACACCGTACAAATGCCTAGCGATCCGGGCCCTACCGTGCGTTTGCAAATCACGCCCATGGCCCCCGCGCCAACACAACACTACGGCAATGTGCCGCCTCCCGGCTCGGCCCCCCGCTATTGAGCAGTGGTTCAGCCCTCAACAAAAAGCCGCTTCATAGCGGCTTTTTTGTTTGCCTGCCCGAGTTGACGACCCGACCAAGGCGCGTCCTTTAAAATCAACGGTTTTGTATCTTTCACACCGCAGCACCATGACCACAGAAAAAATCGACAGCGTCAGCGTCACCACCAAAGCCAATGTGTACTTTGACGGCAAATGTGTGAGCCACGGCCTGACCCTGAGCAACGGCACCAAGCTGTCTGTGGGCGTCATCTTGCCCGCCACCCTGACCTTCAACACCGGTGCGCCAGAAATCATGGAATGCGTGGCTGGCTACTGCGAATACAAACTCGACGGCAGCAACGACTGGGTCAAATCCAGCGCAGGTGAAAAATTCAGCATTCCAGGCAACTCGAAATTTGACATCCGTGTCACCGAGCCCTACCACTACATCTGCCACTTCGGTTAATCAACCGCCGATCGGAACCCCATGAGCACCATTCTTCAAAACTTGCCCAAAGGGCAAAAAGTTGGCATCGCCTTCTCAGGCGGTTTGGACACCAGCGCCGCCTTGTTGTGGATGAAGCAAAAAGGCGCCCTGCCCTATGCCTACACCGCCAACCTTGGACAGCCAGATGAGTCTGACTACAACGAAATTCCACGCAAAGCCATGGAATACGGTGCAGAAAAAGCGCGTCTTATCGACTGCCGAACACAACTGGCACACGAAGGCATTGCAGCCATCCAGTGCGGTGCGTTTCACATCAGCACCGGTGGCATCACCTACTTCAACACCACCCCGCTGGGTCGCGCCGTCACAGGCACCATGCTGGTGTCGGCCATGAAAGAAGACGACGTCAACATCTGGGGCGATGGCTCCACCTACAAAGGCAACGACATTGAGCGCTTCTACCGCTACGGCCTGTTAACCAACCCCAGCCTGCGCATCTACAAGCCTTGGCTGGATCAACTCTTCATTGATGAACTTGGTGGCCGCGCCGAAATGAGCGCCTTCATGACAGCCAATGGCTTTGGCTACAAGATGAGCGCCGAAAAAGCCTACTCCACCGACAGCAACATGCTGGGCGCGACCCACGAAGCCAAAGACCTAGAGCACCTCAACAGCGGCATCAAAATCGTCAACCCCATCATGGGCGTGCCCTTCTGGCGCGAAGACTGCGACGTCAAAGCCGAGCAGGTGAGTGTTCGTTTTGAAGAAGGCCAACCCGTGGCACTCAACGGCCAGACTTTTGAGTCGCCAGTTGACTTGTTCTTGAAAGCCAATGAAATTGGTGGTCGCCACGGCTTGGGCATGAGCGACCAAATTGAAAACCGCATCATTGAAGCCAAGAGCCGCGGCATCTACGAAGCCCCCGGCATGGCCCTGCTGCACATCGCCTACGAACGCTTGGTGACAGGCATCCACAACGAAGATACCATCGAGCAATACCGCATCAATGGTTTGCGTTTGGGCCGTTTGTTATACCAAGGCCGCTGGTTTGACCCACAAGCCATCATGCTGCGCGAAACCGCACAGCGCTGGGTGGCACGCGCCGTCACCGGGGAGGTCACCCTTGAGCTGCGCCGTGGCAACGACTACAGCTTGCTCAATACCGAAAGCCCCAACCTCACCTATAAGCCCGAACGTTTGAGCATGGAAAAGGTGGAAGGTGCCTTCACCCCACTTGACCGCATTGGCCAGCTGACCATGCGCAATCTGGACATTGTGGACACCCGCGCCAAGCTAGGCATCTATGCCCATACGGGTTTGCTGTCACTGGGTACGGGCTCAGACTTCTTAAGCCTGTCGAACGATCAAAAGAACGATTGAGGCCAAGGACTCAGCTTGTGTGAAACGCAGGCCAGACCTGCGTTTTAAGCCGCCCCGCCTCTCCCAGTGCGAGTTGGTGAATGTCTTGCCCGGCAAAGACAGACTCACGCAAATCTTTCATCACCTCTTGCGCACCGCCAAACGGAGCGCATAAATCAATCAGCCAAATTTGATCGCCGGATTGCCAATCAGCAGGTGTGAGTTGGTATGGCGGTGCTTGGTAGCGTGCAGCCACCCCATCAGACAAACGCGCCCAAGACACGTAAGCGATTGGCGCGCTTTCTCGCATGAACAACTTGGCTTGATCGAGCACCAAAGCAGGCATCACACGCCACTCCAACTCACTCAACAGCGTGTGACGGGTTGCGCTTTGTTGCATCATCAGCCAACTCACAGCACCCAGCAGTGGGATTTTTTTCATCACGCGGTGTGCTTGCTCTTTGGCGTAACGCGCCAGATCTTGCACTTGAGAGTTCTCTTGCGTTTCCATGTGTGGCATCACTTTTAGTTGGATTGAACAAGCTGCGTAGCAGCAGTAGCAGGGACCATCATTCGCTCTAGCACAAGCAAATCCTCTGCAGTCAAAGAGCCCGTTGCAGCTTTGAGTTTGAGCCCCTGCATCACAGCATCCACACGTGCTTTGCTCAAATCCCGCAAAGTGGTGTAGAGCTGCTGCTCGGCATTGAGCACATCGGGGTTAATGCGCGTGCCAATTTGGAAACCAATTTTGTTGGACTCCACCGCATTTCGACCGGCCACCACAGCGGCTTCCAAAGCCTCAACTTGCGCCTGACCATTGACCACGCC
>NZ_NESA01000023.1 GCF_002778315.1 Limnohabitans sp. JirII-31
GGCACAGACACGGTGACCATACAGAGTTACTTCAGCAGTGAGTATTACCGCGTGGAGAAGATCAGCTTTGCGGACGGCACGGTGTGGGGCGTTGGCGACATAGCCAGCAGGGTGACACGTAACGGCAGCGAAGGGGCTGACTCCATCACAGGTTTGAGCGACTACGCCAACCGCATCAACGGCTTGGGTGGCAACGACACGCTGTACGGAGGCAACCAAGACGACGTGATCGATGGGGGCGAAGGTGACGACTACATGGTGGGCTATTCGGGGACCGATATGCTCACAGGCGGGGCAGGCAACGACGCACTGAATGGGGGGTATGGCAGCGACACGCTGATGGGAGGTGAAGGCAACGACAGTTTGGCGGGAGATTATGGGGACGACACGCTGGTGGGTGGCGTAGGCAACGACTATCTCTCAGGATGGCAAGGAAACGACACCTACGTGTTCAACCAAGGAGATGGGCAAGACACGATCAACGACCTCGACTATTGGGTGCCAAACGTAGACACCTTGCAGTTGGGGGCAGGGTTGTTGGTAGGGGACACACAGGTGAGCGCGGTAGGCGAAGACCTCAAACTGAGCTGGGGCACAGACACGGTGACCGTACAGAGTTACTTCAACAGCGCGTACTACCAAGTGGAGAAGATCAGTTTTGCGGACGGTACGACATGGGGATTTGCAGACATAGTCAGCAGGGTGATACGTAACGGCAGCGACGGAGCAGATTACATCACTGGGTTTCGTGACTACGCCAACCGCATCAACGGCTTGGGTGGCAACGACACGCTAATTGGTGGCAACCAGGACGACGTGATAGATGGGGGAGCCGGCAACGACACACTGACGGGCGGCACCGGCAACGACACGTTAACAGGCGGCTACGGCAACGACATCTATGTGTTCAACCAAGGCGATGGCGCAGACACCATCAACGACTACGACACCACCGCAGACAACATAGACACTTTGCAGTTGGGGTCAGTGCTGCTGGCTGCAAACACAACACTAGACCGAGTGGGCAACGACCTCAAGCTGAGCTGGGGCACAGACATGGTGACGGTGCAAAGCTATTTCAGCAGTGCGTACAACCGGGTAGAAAAGATAAGCTTTGCAGACGGCACCACATGGGGTATTGCAGACATTGCGGGCAAGTTGGTGCAAAACGGTACGGCTGAAGCAGACAGCATGACAGGCCTGAGTGAGTATGCAAACCGTATGAACGGCTTAGGTGGAAATGACACACTCATTGGCGGTAACCAGGATGACGTGCTCAACGGCGGTGAAGGCGATGACCGACTGGGTGGTGGTGATGGCAACGACACCTTGACAGGAGGCGCGGGCAACGATGCGTTGTATGGTGAGAAGGGCAACGACACCTATGTGTTTAATCTGGGTGATGGAGCAGACATCATCACTGACGATGACAGCACAGCAGGCAATATAGACACCTTGCAGCTTGGAGCAGGATTGCTGTCTGGTGATGTGTCTTTAAGTCGACTTGGCAACAGCCTGATGTTGAGCTGGGGCACAGACTCGGTGACGCTCAAGAGCAGCTTCATTACCGAGTCCTATCGAATTGAGAAGGTGAGCTTTGCAGACGGCACCACATGGGGTATTGCTGATATTGCGGGCAAGTTGGTGCAAAACGGCACGGCAAGCGCTGACAACTTCATCGGATTCATCGATTACGCAAACCGCATGAACGGCTTGGGTGGTAACGACACGCTCTACGGTGGCAATCAAGATGACGTGATCGATGGGGGTGAGGGCAATGACATTTTGGGAGGGGCGAATGGCAAGGACACATTGACCGGTGGCGCAGGTAACGATTTGTTGATGGGTGGTTTCGGCAACGACACGTATGTGTTCAACCAAGGCGATGGCGCAGACATCATCAACGACTACGACGGCACCACAGGCAATATCGATACTTTGCAGTTGGGCGCTGGCCTGTTGGCGAGCAATGTGGCTGTAGGTCGCGTAGGCAACGACTTGAAGCTGAGCTGGGGCACAGACTCAGTCACGGTGCAGAACTACTTCATCAACGAATTTTTCCGAGTTGAAAAGGTGAGCTTTGCGGACGGCACCACATGGGGTATTGCTGATATTGCAAGCAAGTTGGTGCAAAACGGTACGGCAAATGCGGACACCATCGTTGGCTTGACTGACTATGCCAACCGAATCAACGGCTTGGCTGGCAACGACTATTTGTACGGAGGCAGCAAAGACGATGTGATCGATGGTGGTATTGGTAACGATACCTTGATAGGCGCTAAGGGCAACGATTTACTGTTGGGAGGTTTTGGCAATGACACCTATGTGTTCAACCAAGGCGATGGCGCAGACATCATCAACGATTACGACTACAGCAGCACAGCAAGCAATGTAGACACGTTGCAGCTGGGTGCTGGGTTGTTGGCGAGCAATGCGGTATTAGGCCGCGTGGGCAGTGACCTGAAGATGAGCTGGGGCACAGACTCAGTCACGGTGCAGGGCTACTTCAACAACGAATTTTTCCGGGTTGAAAAGGTCAGCTTTGCAGACGGCACCACCTGGGGCATTGCCGACATTGCAAGCAAGTTGGTGCAAAACGGTACGGCAAATGCGGACACCATCGTTGGCTTGACTGACTATGCCAACCGAATCAACGGCTTGGCTGGCAACGACTATTTGTACGGGGGCAGCAAAGACGATGTGATCGATGGTGGTGCGGGGAATGATTACATGACGGGCTATGCCGGCAATGACACGTACACCGTAGACAGTGCGAGTGATGTGGTGTACGAGGCGAGCAACCAAGGGACAGACACGGTGCTGTCCGGCGTGAGCTACACCTTGCCTACGAATTGTGAAAACCTCACCCTGACGGGTCTGAAAGCCATCAACGGCGTAGGTAATTCGCTGAACAACGTGTTGGTGGGCAATGCTGCTGCAAATACCTTGACGGGTGGCTCTGGGGCAGATCAGTTTGTATTTGGCTCTGTACTGAGCAGTGCCAACGTAGACACCATCACAGATTTTTCTAGGGCTGAGGGTGATGTGATTGCCTTGAGCGGCTCCGTATTCACCAAATTGCAAGGAAAGACCAGTCTGGCCAGTTACTTCCGTTTCAGCACACAAAAAGCAATCGGCGGTGACGATTATTTGGTTTACAACAGCGCTACTGGACAGTTGGCTTATGACGTAACAGGCACTGCCAGTTCAACGGCTGTGGTGTTCGCCACACTGATCAACAAGCCACTGGACTTCACAGCAGCCCAGATGGTGGTGATCTGAGCCGCACCTGCTCTTGCTGTTACAGCAAGGGCAGGTTGTCAAACGTGTCGTAGGTTTTCTTCAACCAGTTTTTCACACGTTGGCGCTCTAGCAGCCCAAGGGCATCGTCACTTGTGGGGTGGTTGAGTGCCGCCCAGAAGCTGGCGTTTTGGCGGTCTATCTTGCGCATGCTGGCTTCTTGCAGCTGGCTCAGCGACACCACGCGTGCACCCAACTGCAAGGCTTTTTCCATGGCGCTGGATTGCTCCAGTTGCGAGAAGTCGCTGCCACGCCCGTGGTTTTTGACCACCACATAGTTAGGGCCTTCGCCATAGGTGTCGATGAGTTTGCTCAACATGTCCACCGAGTCTTTGCCAGCGTCTGCGATGTGCCAGAAGTTGACGGTCACCCCCATCTCGGCCATGACGGCAAACAAGTCTGAGTCTGTCACCCAGCGCGCTAAGGGGGCTGCGGTTTGTGCGGCCAGGTCGACGATGACACTTTGTGTATTGCCCGCAAAGGTTTGCTCTAAGGCCGCAGCGATCAGGTCCAGGCTTTCGTAGCTGTCAATGACGACGGGCGACGCAAAGTCTTCGTAAAAGCGGATGAACGAGGTGTGCGAGCGGTCGGTGTCAAAGCCTGTGAACAAAACGTTTTTGTCGATGAAGTATTGCGCCAGCACCCGCGCGACAACCGACTTGCCCACGCCGCCTTTTTCGCCGCCGATGAAATTGAGAGAGCTCATATGGTTTGAGGTAGTTGAAGTAAAGCCACCAGCGAAGTTGCTTGGCGTTGAAGGATAGCAAGAAGTATGCGCGCAAATGCTGTGCTGCCTATCGTTGGATGGCCCCTATGTGGTGCGCGTGATGCGTTTGTGCACCAAGAGGTGGTGTCAAGGGGTGTGGGCTTGCGCGTGAGCCGCAATGGCACCTGGCGTGGTGAACCAAACCTCTCCGGCATCGCGTGCGCGTGCGATGTGTGTCAGCGCGCGACGCAGGTGGTGCAGCCGATAGGGTTGTCCCACGATGTAGGGGTGCAGCGCAATGCCCATGACCAAGGGTTGGCGCTTGGCCTGTTGAAGCATTTCGTCAAAGTTGTCGATGATCATTTGTGCAAAGTCTTTGGCATCCATCTGACGCGCCACGATCATGGGGATGTCGTTGATTTCTTGGGGGTAGGGCACGGCCAACAAACTGTCCCCACTGCGTGTGCGCATGCGCGTGACTTGGTCGTCGTGGCACCAGTTCAAGGTGTAGCGATAGCCTGTTTCTGCCAGCAAGTCGGGCGTGTGCAAACTTTCTGAAATCCAGGGGGACAACCAACCTGTTGGCGTTTGTTGGCTGTGTTGTTGCATGGCTTCGCGGCAGTGCAGCAGCAGGGCGCGTTCTTCGACCTCGCTCATGCCGCCTTGTCGCTCGGCATTGCTGTAGCCGTGGCCAATCAGTTCGTCGCCGCGTTGCACACAGGCTGCCACCAACTCGGGGCAGTGTTCATAGAGCGCGGTGTTGATCAGTGTGCCGCTGGGCAGCGCCAATTGGTCAAACAACTCAAGGCAGCGCCAAGCACCGACTCGGTTGCCGTACTCACGCCAGCTGTAGTTCAGCACATCAGGCTGAGGCGAGGCTGGACCTATGCATGCGCCCAAGCCCTCACCAAACGCAAAGTGCTCGATGTTGAATCCGAGGTAGACGGCCAAGCCGCTATCGCCGGGCCAGCGGTAGCTGGGGTGTTGGGTGATGGGCTGGTAGTCGAAGCGCCCATGGTGGGTCAAGGTTTGCTGGGTCATGGTCTGGCGGTGAGCTGCTTGTGCGTTGGTTGTGAGAAAACACGTGCAAAACATGTGCCTGTTGAATTGCATCCAATAGTGAGCCACTAAACCTAGGTATTTGCATCCAAATTTGACCCACGTAGTCAAACTGTCCTGCTCAGCATTGAGCAGGAGACACAGGAGTGATCAACGTGGCGTTATTAA
>NZ_NESA01000024.1 GCF_002778315.1 Limnohabitans sp. JirII-31
AGCTGTTGCTCCCTGCCACGCTCGTGTTCGCCACAAACAAGTTGGTGCCGTCCACGTCCGTGCTCGTCAAGGTCCCCGTCGTGCTCTGCACCGCATTCGTCTCGGTCAAGCTCGCGCTCGTCGTGCCGCTGATCACCGCCGCGTCGTTCACAGGCGTTATGTCAATAGATACCGAATCCGAAGCCGTTGAAAAAGAAAGTCCATTGCTTGTATCAACATAAGTACCTGCATCGCCCAAAGTTTGATCCCAAGCTTTAAAGGTGAATGCGTCTGTCAACGTACCGTTGAAATTTTCTCCAGGAGTAAAGTGAATACGTGTATTAGTATCTGCTTTTAGCAAAAGTGCGTTTGTGGTGCTGACAGATTCAGCAACATGCCATGTCATACCACCGTCTAAGGTGTATTGCAAAGTGCCGTGACTGCTAACGCCTGTTATGGCGATACCCGTAAGCGCATCAGCATCGGCGTCTTGCACATTACCACCCAGACCCAGACTGACCAAATCGGAAACTAAGCTGCTTGTTCCTGTCGCTCCATTAGCAGGGCTGGGGTCATCTTCAAGAATGGTAGGCAATGAGACTGAAATCGTTGAATCTAAAACTGGAGGGTTGTTAATTGATGAAACGATTGTTTGTAAATTTACAAGAGAAGAGAGGTCATCTCCATTTGTTAGAGCAGTAGCGATTGCTGACTGAATAGCTGCTAATTTGGCACTCGAAACACCTTTAAGACCTAATAAATTCAATGTCTCCAGAGTCGACGTTTGACTAAAAATCGCTTCTGCCGCACTCGCCAAGACCTGCAACTCCGCCGCCGTGTCCACCGCCGTTTGAACTTTTCCGTCCACCACGTCGTTGAGCAAGCTCGTGCTCTTCTCCCCCAAACCCTCCATCCCCAACAAGCCGTATTGGCTCGCCGTCACGCTCACGTTGTTGTCGCTCGCGTCTCCATCCGCTCCCGCCAGTACCGCCTTGTACGCGTCCACCAACGCCTGCACCTCTGCCGTCGTGTCCACGCTCGTGCCACTCACCCCTGTCGTGTTGAGCACGCTGTTGATCGCTTTGAGGTTGTCCTCCTTCACCCCACTCACCCCAGCCGCCGCATACACCTCTACCCCAGGGCTGCTCTCGCTTGCGCTGTCGTTCGTCGCCGCTTCGCTCAACGTGCTCAGCGCACTTGCAATAGTTACTGCTGCACTCACCACCGACTGCAGCGCGCTCAGGCTACTCACCCCTGAGCCGTCGTCTGCCGTGTTCGCTATCGCCGCTTGCACTGCCCCCAGGTTGTCTGCCGTCACACCGCTCACGCCCAGCGCTTGCAGTTGTGCCAGTGTCGGACTGCTTGTTCCCGCAGCTCCCGCAATCACCGCTTGTGCCGCACTCGCCAAGACCTGCAACTCCGCCGCCGTGTCCACCGCCGTTTGAACTTTTCCGTCCACCACGTCGTTGAGCAAGCTCGTGCTCTTCTCCCCCAAACCCTCCATCCCCAACAAGCCGTATTGGCTCGCCGTCACGCTCACGTTGTTGTCGCTCGCGTCTCCATCCGCTCCCGCCAGTACCGCCTTGTACGCGTCCACCAACGCCTGCACCTCTGCCGTCGTGTCCACGCTCGTGCCACTCACCCCTGTCGTGTTGAGCACGCTGTTGATCGCTTTGAGGTTGTCCTCCTTCACCCCACTCACCCCAGCCGCCGCATACACCTCTACCCCAGGGCTGCTGTCGCTTGCGCTGTTGCTTGTCGCCGCCGTGCTCAACGTGCTCAACGCAGTTGCCACAGAATCATCGACGCCCGGCGTTCCACCGCTCACAAGATCTGTAACAAGAATTTGACGGAATACTCCCGTATCAGGGTCCGCTAATGCCGTGCCACTCGGTTGAGTAGTCTCAAAGCTTAGGTCAACGTGCCCATCTGCAAAATACAGTGTGTCGTGATCAGAATCTGATTTGAATTTAATAACCTCGGTCTGCCCAGAAGCCAGGTTGTTACGCGTGAAGGTATAGATGCCGTTATCAGCATCAACGACCTTGCTGTAGTCTGAGAAATTTCCAGTTAAATAAATGATGTCATTTCCACCGCCTGTAAAGATGAAGTCCATAGAGGTAGCAGCCTTGACATAAACACGATCTGCACCACTTCCACCCACCACTACCATGGACTCGCCCTCTACTGCAGCAGAAGGCACATCTAAGCCATCAGGGTCAAAAATATATACCTTAGTAGCCTGGGTGCCTGGTGTTGGGAGATTTTTGAACGGCTCCGTTGGCGTTCCACCGCTCACAAGATCTGTAACAAGAATTTGACGGAATACTCCCGTATCAGGGTCCGCTAATGCCGTGCCACTCGGTTGAGTAGTCTCAAAGCTTAGGTCAACGTGCCCATCTGCAAAATACAGTATGTCGTGATCAGAATCTGATTTGAATTTAATAACCTCGGTCTGCCCAGAAGCCAGGTTGTTACGCGTGAAGGTATAGATGCCGTTATCAGCATCAACGACCTTGCTGTAGTCTGAGAAATTTCCAGTTAAATAAATGATGTCATTTCCACCGCCTGTATAGGTAAGGTCTGCGCTGGTTCCATTTCCAACAAAAAAAGCGTCAGCCCCTGAACCGCCGATGAGCACAGCTTCTTTACCTGTCACGCTGAGACCAGACACACTCGAATACGACCAATCGATATAGAAGCCGTTGGCATCAAATACATAAAATTTTGCATTCGTACTCATAATTTATCCCAATTAATAGTTAGATTGTTTGATGGGTGTGCGTTGACTCATCAACCAAAAATAATTGGATTAGCAGCTAAGGCTAAGGCTGCCTGGTTCTCAAATGCCGAATCTGAAATTTTGTATGCCCATCCTTCGAAATTAACTGCCGATGCGTACTGGCTTGAAGTACTGCGGTACGTACCCGCTGGAAAGCTAGAAAACGCTGCTAGTGGGGAGGAGCCCCAATACGCAGCCGAGAGGCCATCAGTGGTTGTCATGCTCATATCGCCATGGTTGTCGTTGTAAAGAATGTCTGTCGCATTAAAGTTTTGCAAGTTGACATAGGTGGAAAGATTGCTTGCTTTGGTCGTTCCACCCTTGGTGTCTACAACAACTGCGTATGTGCCACCGGTTAAATCCAAATTGACTAGCGACAGCGCCCCGTTATTGGCAGATTGGTTACCGTTGAGCCATTTATAGCCCGATGAAAGTGCTGCAGATAAACCCGTGCTATCCATTACTGAAGATGAAACAGCACTTGCTGTTGTGTCAACAGGTGTCACGGTGGTGAAATTAAGCGTGGTTGAATCGCTCAATTCAGAGTTAATGGTGCCAGCGCTGTTTTGAACAATGCCAGCATCAAAGTTGACGTGGTAATTAGCGCCAAAGTCCCAATCGAAGGCCGTACTGAAAGTTCCCGTTCCCTTGGTTGACGGCGTTAACTGCTTCAAATCAATCACTAAGTTATTGCCAACAGCCTGCACAGACGTGCTTAAATTGAAACGTGAGGTGTAGTCGACCCCACCAATTGAGACAGAGGTGATAACGCCGTTTGCTAGGGTGATGTCTACGTTGTTGTCATAACTATCTTGTATCGATTCACCTGCTTTTGTGTTGGTGTGAGTCCAACCTGATGTCCCCATGTCGTCATAGATATAGATATGTCCAGATTTAAGTGTGATGGCCTGATCGAAGGCAATGACAAGCGCTGAGTCAACGCCTAGGTTGGTAACGCCATCTAAAGTTTGTGTTGCACTTAGCGATGGTGCTGTTGGCGTAGAAGCTCCTGCGATGTTGATAGTCAGCGCATGGGCCGTACCGTCTGCGGCATGAATGTTGAAGGTATCTGTGTATGTTGTTCCGCTCACAAACTCGCCGTGCGCTGAGCTGGCTGTATAGCTCCACGCACCATCCGCCGCCATGACAACGCTGCCATAACTGCCAGTTAGCGTCTCGGCTGTGAAAGCATTGGCTGTTCCATCTACATCGGTAGAAGTAAAGGTGCCACTTTGAGTAAGAGCAACAGTGGTTTCTGTCAGATTGAATGTGTCTGTTCCTGAAATGACTGCTGCATCGTTGCTACCGGTAACAGAAAAATTCACGACACCTTGGGTGGTGAGACTGCCATCAGTTATTTGGACTGTGAAGCTGTCAGCTACGTTTTGGTTGGCAGTGAGCGCTTGAGTAGTTGACAAGGTGTTGTCTAGCGCATAGCTCACCAAGCCCGTACTGGTATTCAATGTTGCTGTTCCATACGTTCCAGCGTGGGTATAGGTCGCACCACCGTCTGCGGTAGCCCAACCATAGGTACTTGCCAACGCTGTGCTGTCGTAAGTAGCTGTACCGTCCACATCTGCTTTGGTCAACGTGATGGTTGCTGCGCTTGTGCCCGCTATGGCGTTGCTCACACCTCCAGCCTCGACCAACTGAACGCTTTGAGTTCCGACGTTCAATGTGGGGGCGTCGTTGGTGCCCGTCATGTTGACCGTGATCACCTGCGTCGTGCCGTCTGCCGCACTCACCGTCGCCGTGTCACTGTACGTGCTCCCAGCCACAAACTCGTTGTGCGCCGTGCCCATCGTGTACGTCCACACACCCCCTGTGGTGATGCTGAATGTG
>NZ_NESA01000025.1 GCF_002778315.1 Limnohabitans sp. JirII-31
TGGAGCGTATTGGGTATATTCCACCTGCCGAGGCTGAGACCAACTACTATCGGCAACTCGCTGAGAAGACCAACGCTAAGGCGTTAACTTAAACCAACTGGCCTCCTCGAAATGCGGGGCGATTCACGGCACCCTTGCGTTCATCCTTTTGCTTGGCCCTCAATGTTTGAACTTTAGCTTCAGCTTCTCTAATTTCCTTCTCTCCATCGAAATAGGCGGTGCCCGCCGTATCTGCATCAACCTTAAGTGCGGCGATGCGGTCGAGTTCTTTGTCATAAGCAATTGTTTCAGCGAATGTGAAAACGTCAGCCAATCGAAGCGCATCTCTGGCAGCGGCTTTGTCCTTTTCTAGTGTGGAAGTTTTGCCATTATTTATGACGATCAGTGTATTAATGGCGGCAATATGTTTGTCGATTTCTTTTGCGTCATACGCTGGGCCTGTCAAGGTCACAGGCTGGAACAAGTTGTTTTTCCGTGTCTCAAGTGCCTTCTTCAGCGTCTCCAAATCCTTTTTGTAGACGGCCAGCGTTTGCGAGAGAGCCTTGCTGCTTGCTTCAAACTTGGTGCGTTCATCAGCGTAGAACTGTGCACCCGTCAAGCTGTTGTGTTCTGCGATGGCATCGATTTCGTTAGTCACTGACGTGATAGCCGCTTCCAACGCCGTCTCTAGGTCGCCCGACTCTTTGCTGAAGTGCTCGTCTAATACTTGCCAAATATCGTGTGGCAGATCTTGCCGGCAGAACGCACATGTGTCACGCTTTCCGCGGTGGTGTCCCATCCCCTGCTTGACCCATAGTTGCAAGGCGCTGTCTTTCAGAAGCTCCTCTACGGCTTTGGTCGGGGTTATTGCCTTGGACAGCAGAGGTTCAACGGTGGCGGTCAATGACTCGAAATTGAGAGTGATCGCCAGCGTGCCGGTGATGTCAGAGAGAGCTTCTTGTTTTAGTAGAGTGAGCTTGCCAGCCTGTTCTTCAGACGTAAGTGGAACGAAGTCAGGTTTTTTTGTAGCAATGATGTCGCGTTTGATGTGCTCGATGTTGTAAACGGCACTGCCGTACTGACGGTTCGTCTTAATCTTTTGTGCAGCATGGGTTCGCAACTTTTCATCCAACCCGTTCGAGGCCGTGGCGTAAGCAGACTTTGTCCGATCCCGCTCTTTGCGTTTCGCTTCGAGATCAAACCGGAGTCCCACTTTCGCTTCAATGCTGCCGAGTTTTGCTTCAACGGCAGTAATTGCATCGTCAATTTCTTTGTTCTGCTCACCGACGATGGCAAAAGTCTTGATCTCGCCCCCGATGTCCTGATTGGCTAGGAAGCCCAGGTTGTCTGTCACGAAGTCGCGGTTGTACACCCGTACATCGTAGTTGTGCGTCAACAAGCTTGCAGCGGTAACCGCGCCCTTATCACCTGACACCGTAAAGGCGGAGCCTACATAATTCAGCGGGAGTTTACGGGTCTCGAGCGCACGAAATATTCGGGAAAGGGTTGTCTTGCCAGAATAGTTGCGGCCATAGAGGATGTTCAAGCGTTGAAATGATTTGACATTTTTGCCGCTGTCGCGAACCGTTTTCTTCCAGTCTAAGCCTTGGAAACTGCCAAAACTCGCTATGTCGATTTGATTGATCACCGGACTCGTCCTCCTCTAAGTTGCCATACGTTTTGGGTCGCTTTTGAATGCACACAGCACTACAGAATCGCTACTCCAGTAAACGTCTCCCAAACCCACCAGCCCCACCGCCCCCATCAGCAAACTCTGAGTGGCCCTGGTAGCCGCCACATAAAGCCCGCACGACATAAATTCCCATCTCAACCGCTTGGCTTGACGCCAGCACATTGGCTGCCTGAATCGCCCCGTGCTCGGTAAACGCAAACGGCAACGCCTTGGAAAACCCGAAAGATTTCATGTTCAATTGCAAATTTTTTACTGTTAGATTGGGCCCGTCAGTACGCATCTGAGCAGCCCATTTGGGGTGTCAGTGTCTTCAGGGTCACTCCAATACGAAAAATCATGACTAGGCAAAGTGATTGACATGACTTTTCATTTAACCCGAGTTGCGAGTAATCCAGGCGCAGTATCAGAGTCATTGCGCAGCGAGCGACCAAACCCACCATCCCCGCCTACCCCTATCACCAACCTCTGCGTAGCGCGCGTAGCCGCTACATAAAAAATCCGCGCCGCCTCCTTCTTATCCTCTCCCGGCGCAGGCATATGCCCTACAGCAGGCAGTACCACCAAGGGGAATTCCAAGCCTTTGCTGACCTTCATCGTCATCACTTGAATGGTGTCTGCGCTGGGTTGGTATTCGCCGCTCTTTTTGCGAACTCGGTGCGGCAGCTTGCGTTGGGTTAACGCGCTGGCGCAAAGGTCCATGGTTTTCCAGTCTGCGCACAGCACGGCCATATCGCCCCAAGCAAATCCTTCTTTGTGGGCACTTACCAAGTGGTCGGCAATAGCAAATGCCTCATCGCGCAAAGTTGGTAAGTGAATGATGACGGGGGCCTGTCCCTCACGACCGCAGCTCACGGGTTTGAGCAGGGGGATGCCGTCGTCGTCTTGATCGTCTGCGGTCAATAGGTCAGCGGCCACCAAGCTGGCGGTATGCAATATCTGACGAGTGTTGCGATAGTTGATTTTTAAAACGGTGGTGCGTCCTTGTGCCTGGATGCCCACGCTCTTGAAGCTGAACTGTTTGCTGCGCGCGCGTTCATAAATGCTTTGCGCGTCATCAAAGAGCACCAGTAGGTGTTGGTGTTGGGATCTACCATTTGAGTAACGAGCTTGAGCCACTCAGGTGCAAAGTCGTGGCCTTCGTCAATCATCACCGCTTGGTACTGGCCAGCAGGGATCTGATTACGCTCCACGGCGCGGATCACGTTACCAACCAGTTCTTCGAAAAAACCATTGCCTTGCGGCGGTAGCGCTTGCCCATAGGCAGTAAGTTGTCTGTGGCACCAACTGTGAAAGTGCCGCACATGCACGCGGTCACTGAGGCCTTTGGTGCTCATCACGCTGGCCAACTTCACGGCCAACGGTTCGTTAAAGCAGAGGATGAGGATGGGTTTGCTGGCCGGGGTGCAAGCCTTGGCCAAGTATTCGGCTCGGTAGCCCAAGATCATCGTCTTGCCTGAACCAGCCACGCCATGAATGACACGGTGACCATCGCCTAAGCTACGGGCAAGCTGCTCCTGCTGAATATCCATCACCCGCATGATGTCGGGCAGCTCTGCCTCGGCGTCGCTATCGTCAAACAAAGCGCCTTGGCTTTGTACACGTACTTGGGGGAACATGATCCAACGTATGCGGTCCAACTGAGGCAGTGTGATAGCGCCACCGAATTGATGAACGAACATGTTCCAAAGCAACCGCTGAAACGCCTCCGGTTCGGCGGACTCCTCCATCTCGTCTTTGCAAATGACGTAGTGATCAGGAATTGATTCACCCAAACCAGCATATTCAAACTGCCTACGTGTCATACGGGTGAACACCACCCCATACCCCCAAGGAAATGCCAGCTTGCCTTGGTGAGGTCCATTGGTTTGCACAAGCTGCGCGTCACGCTCAAGGGCGTTAACCACTTGGATCGCACAGTGACGGGCCTGCGCTAGGGGATTGGCCACCGACTTGGACACACCATTGACCAAGATATCCCACGTTTGCTTGCTAGCACGCTGAATGGTGTCCAAATGCCAATCTTTGGTTTCGAGTATCAGCAATCCGCGCCGTGGGTGCAGCACCACAAAGTCGGGATAAGTTTGCTTGGGGCCAATTGGCACGTTGTGCCAAAGCAAGTAATCGGCATCCAGCTTTTGCTCCAACCGCTCGGCAAGACGGCGCTCACCCGTTGAGTCGAATGAAGAGGTACCGATAGAAGGAATCAACGAAGCCAAAATAATGCTGAGTTAGCCCCCTGAAAAACAGTCCCGTTGGTATTCCTTAAACTAACAACTAGGAATACGACTATGGATATGACTATGTCTTCAGCAAGGCCCAATCGGGTTGAGGTGGTCACAAGCGTTCAACGG
>NZ_NESA01000026.1 GCF_002778315.1 Limnohabitans sp. JirII-31
CCGTGGGGGCCAGGGTGTCCACGCTGTAGTTGGCGCTGCTGGCAATGCTGCCGCTGTTGCCTGCGATGTCGGTGTAGCTCGCAGCCAAGCTGACCACGTTGCTGGTGTCTTGCAGGTTGACGCTGGGCGTGAAGGTGCCAGTCCAGGTGACGCCACCGTCGGCGCTGCTCAGAGTGCCCAAGCTGCCGTTTTGCACCGTCACGTCGCTGTTGTCAAAGCCGCTCACGGCTTCGCTGAAGGTGATCGTCACCACGCTGGTCTCGCCCGCTTTGAGCGCGCTGTCCGACAGGCTGATGCTCGCCGTCGGCGCCAGGGTGTCGATCGTCACCGTATGGCTGGTGGAAACGCTGCTGGCGTTGCCCGCCACGTCGATGACTTTGGCTTTCAACGCATAGGTGGTGGCGTTGCTGAGCGTGGGCGTGTTGAGGCTCACAAAGCCAGCGGCAATGTCGCCCGCACTCAAGGTCACCGCCGTGCCCAAGGCCGTGGTGCCGTCATACAGCTGCACGGTGTCGTTGGCCACGGCATTGGTGCCTGTCAAACCCACCTTGACAGCCAACACGGTGTCATCGGTCACACCACCCGAGCTGACGGGCCCGGTGATGCTGCCCACATCGTCGGTCACGCTCAAGAGGGTCGGTGCCACAGGGGCTGTGGTGTCAATGGTGACGGTGTAGTTGCCAGACGCCGCACTGGCGTTGCCCGCCACGTCAATGACTTTGGCGTTGAAGGCGTAGGTGGTGGCGTTGCTCAGGCTGTTGGTGGTGATGTCCACATAGCCGTTGCTGATGTGGCTGGCGCTCAAGGTCACGGCGCTCGCCACGGTGCTGGTGCTGTCGTACAACTGCACCGTGTCGTTGGCCTGTGCGTTGGTGCCGCTCAGACTCACGCGCACCACCAGTTGGGTGTCGTCGCTGCGCCCGCCGTTGCTGACCACGCCGGTGATGCTGCCCACGTCGTCCACGACGCGGCTGATGGTGGGCGCCACCGGCGCCGTGGTGTCGATGGTGACGGTGTGGCTGGGAGATGCGGCACTGGCTGTGCCGGCTTGGTTGATGACCAACGCGTTGAACGCGTAGGTGGTGGCGTTGGTCAGGGTGGGCGTGTTGAGGCTGACAAAGCCAGCGGCAATGTCGCTGGCACTCAAGGTCACCGCTGTACCCAGCGCGGTGGTGCTGTTGTAGAGCTGCACGGTGTCGTTGGCCACGGCACTGGTGCCCGCCAAACTCACTTTGACAGCCAGCACCGTGTCGTCGGTCACGCCGCCGGAGATAACAGGTCCGGTGATGCTGCCCACATCGTCGGTCACGCTCAGGATGGTCGGCGCACTGGGTGCGCTGGTGTCAATGGTGACGGTGTGGCTGGCTGAGGCACTGCTGGCGTTGCCCGCCACGTCGATGACTTTGGCTTTCAACGCATAGGTGGTGGCGTTGCTGAGCGTGGGCGTGTTGAGGCTCACAAAGCCAGCGGCAATGTCGCCCGCACTCAAGGTCACCGCCGTGCCCAAGGCCGTGGTGCCGTCATACAGCTGCACGGTGTCGTTGGCCACGGCATTGGTGCCTGTCAAACCCACCTTGACAGCCAACACGGTGTCATCGGTCACACCACCCGAGCTGACGGGCCCGGTGATGCTGCCCACATCGTCGGTCACGCTCAAGAGGGTCGGTGCCACAGGGGCTGTGGTGTCAATGGTGACGGTGTAGTTGCCAGACGCCGCACTGGCGTTGCCCGCCACGTCAATGACTTTGGCGTTGAAGGCGTAGGTGGTGGCGTTGCTCAGGCTGTTGGTGGTGATGTCCACATAGCCGTTGCTGATGTGGCTGGCGCTCAAGGTCACGGCGCTCGCCACGGTGCTGGTGCTGTCGTACAACTGCACCGTGTCGTTGGCCTGTGCGTTGGTGCCGCTCAGACTCACGCGCACCACCAGTTGGGTGTCGTCGCTGCGCCCGCCGTTGCTGACCACGCCGGTGAGGCTGCCCACGTCGTCCACGACGCGGCTGATGCTGGGCGCCACCGGCGCCGTGGTGTCGATGGTGACGGTGTGGCTGGGGGACGCGTTGCCGATGTTGCCTGCCACGTCAATGACTTTGGCGTTGAAGGCGTAGGTGGTGGCGTTGCTCAGGGTGTGGGTGGTGATGTCCACATAGCCGTTGCTGATGTCGGCGGCACTCAAGGTCGACACGGTGGCGATGGTGCTGGTGTTGTCGTACAACTGCACCGTGTCGTTGGCCACGGCAGCGGTGCCCGTCAGGCTGACACGCACCACGAGTTGCGTGTCGTCGCTGCGCCCGCCGTTGCTGACCGCACCGGTGACAGACCCCACGTCGTCGGTGACGCTGGTGATGCTGGGGGCTGCAGGTGCGCTGGTGTCGATGGTGACGGTGTGAAGGCCAGAAGCCGCACTGGCGTTGCCTGCCACGTCGATGACTTTGGCGTTGAAGGCGTAGCTGGTGGCGTTGCTCAGCGTGTAGGTGGTGATGTCCACATAGCCGTTGCTGATGTCAGTGGCACTCAAGGTCGCCACCGTGGCGATGGCGCTGGTGCTGTCATACAGCTGCACACTGTCGTTGGCTACCGCACTGGTGCCCGTCAAGCTGACGCGCACCACGAGTTGTGTGTCGTCACTGCGCCCACCGTCAGCCACTGCGCCAGTGAGGGCGCCCACGTCGTCGGTGACGCGGGTGATGCTGGGAGCGTTGGGCGCCGTGGTGTCGATGCTGAGGGTGCGTGACACCGAGGCCGCGCTGGCGTTGCCCGCCACGTCGATGACTTTGGCTTGCAAGACATACGTTGTGCCATTGGTCAGTGTGGGGGTGGACACATCCACGTAGCCCGCGACCAAATCGCCAGCACTCAGCGTGACCGCACTGCCCAAGGCCGTGCTGCCGTTGTACAGCTGCACGGTGTCGTTTTCTACCGCGTTGGTGTTGAGCAGGCTGATGCGCACCGACAACAGGGTGTCGTCGCTGTAGCCGCCGTCTGTGACGTTGCCGGTGATGGTGCCCACATCGTCGAGCACGCGCGACAAGGCTGGCGCGTTGGGTGCCAGGGTGTCCAGCGCTTGGCTGTTGCTGGTGTAGGTGATGTTGGGGTTGCCCGCCAGGTCGGTCACACCCGCGCCTTTGAGCACCACGGTGATCACATCGCCGTCGACACCCGCTTGTGGTGTGACGTTGACCACCCAGGTCGTGCCACTGCCGGTGATGCTGCTGATGCTGCCGTGGGTGACGGTGAAGTCGCTGCTGCTCAAACCGGTCACGGCTTCGCTGAACACATAGGTGTATGCCACGCTGGCGGTGGCTGCGTTGGCAGTGCCGGCCAAGTCGTCGGTCACGCTGCTGACCACAGGCAAGACCTTGTCAACGCCCAGCGAGCGCGTGGCCGAAGCGGTGTTGCCGTAGACATCGGCCAGGCTCGCCGTCAGCGTGCTTTGGTCTGTCAGCAAGGCCAAGTCAGCCGCCAACACCGTGACCATCCAACTGCCATCGGCCTGCACCGT
>NZ_NESA01000027.1 GCF_002778315.1 Limnohabitans sp. JirII-31
AACGACACCTATGTGTTCAACCAAGGAGATGGGCAAGACACGATCAACGATCTCGACTATTGGTGGTGGCAAGACACAGACACCTTGCAGTTGGGGGCTGGGTTATTGGTGGGTGACACACAGGTGAGCGCAGTAGGCGAAGACCTCAAACTGAGTTGGGGCACGGACACGGTGACCGTACAGAGTTACTTCAACAGCGTGTACTACCAAGTGGAGAAGATCAGCTTTGCGGATGGCACGGTGTGGGGCGTTGGCGACATAGCCAGCAGGGTGACACGTAACGGCAGCGAAGGGGCTGACGCCATCACAGGCTTGAGAGACTACGCAAACCGCATCAACGGCTTGGGCGGCAACGACGCACTGTACGGAGGTAACCAAGACGACGTGATCGATGGGGGCGAAGGCGATGACTCGTTGAGCGGTGGATACGGCAACGACACGCTGATGGGAGGTGTAGGCAACGACAGCCTGTCTGGAGATTATGGAGACGACACGCTGGTGGGTGGCGTAGGCAACGACTATCTCTCAGGATGGCAAGGAAACGACACCTACGTGTTCAACCAAGGGGATGGGCAAGACACGATCAACGATCTGGATTATTGGACGTGGCAAGACACAGACACCTTGCAGTTGGGGGCAGGGTTGTTGGTAGGGGACACACAGGTGAGCGCGGTAGGCGAAGACCTCAAACTGAGCTGGGGCACAGACACGGTGACCGTACAGAGTTACTTCAGCAGTGAGTATTACCGCGTGGAGAAGATCAGCTTTGCGGACGGCACGGTGTGGGGCGTTGGAGACATCGCCAGCAGGGTGGTACGCAATGGCAGCGAAGGGGCTGACGCCATCACAGGCTTGAGAGACTACGCCAACCGCATCAACGGCTTGGGCGGCAACGACGCACTGTACGGAGGTAACCAAGACGACGTGATCGATGGGGGCGAAGGCGATGACTCGTTGAGCGGTGGATACGGCAACGACACGCTGATGGGAGGTGTAGGCAACGACAGTTTGGCGGGAGATTATGGGGACGACACGCTGGTGGGTGGCTTAGGCAACGACTATCTCTCAGGATGGCAAGGAAACGACACCTACGTGTTCAACCAAGGAGATGGGCAAGACACGATCAACGATCTGGATTATTGGACGTGGCAAGACACAGACACCTTGCAGTTGGGGGCAGGGTTGTTGGTAGGGTACACACAGGTGAGCGCGGTAGGCGAAGACCTCAAACTGAGTTGGGGCACGGACACGGTGACCATACAGAGTTACTTCAGCAGTGAGTATTACCGCGTGGAGAAGATCAGCTTTGCGGACGGCACGGTGTGGGGCGTTGGAGACATCGCCAGCAGGGTGACACGTAACGGCAGCGAAGGGGCTGACTCCATCACAGGTTTGAGCGACTACGCCAACCGCATCAACGGCTTGGGTGGCAACGACACGCTGTACGGAGGCAACCAAGACGACGTGATCGATGGGGGCGAAGGTGACGACTACATGGTGGGCTATTCGGGGACCGATATGCTCACAGGCGGGGCAGGCAACGACGCACTGAATGGGGGGTATGGCAGCGACACGCTGATGGGAGGTGAAGGCAACGACAGTTTGGCGGGAGATTATGGGGACGACACGCTGGTGGGTGGCGTAGGCAACGACTATCTCTCAGGATGGCAAGGAAACGACACCTACGTGTTCAACCAAGGAGATGGGCAAGACACGATCAACGACCTCGACTATTGGGTGCCAAACGTAGACACCTTGCAGTTGGGGGCAGGGTTGTTGGTAGGGGACACACAGGTGAGCGCGGTAGGCGAAGACCTCAAACTGAGCTGGGGCACAGACACGGTGACCATACAGAGTTACTTCAGCAGTGAGTATTACCGCGTGGAGAAGATCAGCTTTGCGGACGGCACGGTGTGGGGCGTTGGCGACATAGCCAGCAGGGTGACACGTAACGGCA
>NZ_NESA01000028.1 GCF_002778315.1 Limnohabitans sp. JirII-31
AGCGCGTGGCCGAAGCGGTGTTGCCGTAGACATCGGCCAGGCTCGCCGTCAGCGTGCTTTGGTCTGTCAGCAAGGCCAAGTCAGCCGCCAACACCGTGACCATCCAACTGCCATCGGCCTGCACCGTCGCGTGGTAGGTGCCACTGCCAAACCCACCGATGTTGACCGTGCGCCCTGCTTCGCTGGTGTCGGTCGTGCCACTGAGCGTCAGGTTGCCCGTGACTTCTTGGGCGTTGAGCGTGTTGTCGCCCGCAAAGGTGTTGATGCTCAAGGCCGGGGCCACGCGGTCCACCGTCAACTCGTTGCTGCTGATGTCGTTGGCCACCGTGTAGCCCACCGCGCTCACGCTCACCGCCACGTCGTAGCTGCCGTCCGCCGTGATCACACCCGCTGGCAAGGCCAGGCTCCAGGTCTTGGCTGTTGCGTCGTAGCTCAGCGCGCTGGGGTTGCTGCCCCCGCCCACCGTGTAGGTGTAACTCGCACCGTGCACCGTGACCGTGAAGGCGTCCCCAGTTTGCAAAGGCAGCTCCACGCTGTTGGGGTCGTTGGGGTCGGTCAACTTGAGCGCACTGCCACTGAGCGTGGGCGTGAGGCTGTTGGTGTTGACCACGTTGACGGTGGGCGTGTCGGGCGGGGCCAAACGCACTTGCAGGGTTTGGCTCACGGCCAGGGCATCGTTGCCCGCCAGGTCTTGCGCGTTGACTTGCAGCGTGTAGTCGTTGCCGTGCACCAGGGCGTTCATGTCCGCCTCAGGGATATCGACGCTCCAGGTGTTGGCGGTGGTGGCGGTGCCGGTATAGGTTTTTTGGTTGAAGTTGACGCTGTAGCTCGCGCCCACCTCCAAGCCCACGGCGGTGCCTTGCAGCAAGAAGGTGCTGCCGGCAATCGCGGTCAGCTCTGCCCGGTTCAAGACGTTGTCTGTGTTGCTCAGTGGCGTGGTGATGGTCAGCGTGGGCGCCAGGGTGTCAATGGCGTAGTTGCCACTGGTGGCGGTGCTGCCGCTGTTGCCCGACACGTCGGTGTAAGTCGCGGCGAGCGTGACCACGTTGCTGGCGTCTTCGAGGTTGGCGGTGGGCGTGAAGGTGCCCGTCCAGGTGACGCCACCGTCGGCGCTGCTGAGGGTGCTCAGGCTACCGTTTTGTACCGTCACGTCGCTGTTGTTGAATCCTGTGACCGCTTCGCTGAAGGTGATGGTCACCAAGCTGGTGTCGCCGATCTTGAGCGCGCTGTCGGAGAGGCTGATGCTGGCCGTGGGGGCCAGGGTGTCGATGGCGTAGTTGGCGCTGATGGCGTTGCTGCCGCTGTTGCCTGCCACATCGGTGTAGCTCGATGCGAGCGTGACCACGTTGCTGGTGGATTCGAGGTTGGCTGTGGGCGTGAAGGTGCCCGTCCAGGTAACGCCGCCATCGGCGCTGCTCATGGCGCTCAAGCTGCCGTTTTGCACCGTCACGTCGCTGTTGTTGAAACCTGTGACGGCTTCGCTGAAGACGATGGTGACCACGCTGGTCTCACCGATCTGTAGCGCGCTGTCGGAGAGGCTGATGGTGGCCGTGGGGGCCAGGGTGTCCACGCTGTAGTTGGCGCTGCTGGCAATGCTGCCGCTGTTGCCTGCGATGTCGGTGTAGCTCGCAGCCAAGCTGACCACGTTGCTGGTGTCTTGCAGGTTGACGCTGGG
>NZ_NESA01000029.1 GCF_002778315.1 Limnohabitans sp. JirII-31
GTGTTGAATTGCATCCAAATCTGACCCGGGATTTGCATCGAATATTGACCCACCCGATTTGTGCTTTTTAGAGCTCCTGTTTTGATTTTCTCTGTTTTCCCTCCTTATTTCCCTGAGTCGAACTGTTCCTGAATCGGTAACTTTCGTTCCCCGTCTCAACGATGTGGCAGTGATGCGTTAACCGGTCCAATAATGCTGTCGTCATCTTCGGGTCACCAAATACCGCTGACCACTCCGAGAAGCTCAAGTTCGTCGTGATGATCACGCTGGTGCGCTCGTACAAACGACTCAGCAAATGAAATAGCAACGCCCCACCAGCTTGGCTGAACGGCAAATACCCCAGCTCATCCAAGATCACCAAATCAACCATCCCTAAACGGTTGGCTATTTGCCCATGCTTGCCGGCGCTCTTTTCCATCTCCAGCGCATTCACCAACTCCGCCGTCGAGAAGAACCTCACACGCCGGTGCATGTGCATGATGGCTTGAACACCAATCGCTGTCGCTAAATGCGTCTTTCCTGTGCCCGGCCCACCAATGAGCACCACGTTCTCAGCATTCTCAACAAACAAGCCTTTATGAAGCGTTCGGATTTGAGCCTCGTTAACAGCACTCTGGCTGAAGTCAAACCCAGACAGGTCCCGATACGTCGGGAACTTTGCCACCTTCACTTGGTAGCTGACCGAGCGCACTTCTCGCTCAGCAACTTCAGCTTTTAACAAGCTATCCAAAATCCCTTCAGCCCCCTGATACGCCGGTGAGCCTTGCGATGCCAGCTCTCCCACAGCCTGCGCCATACCGTGGAGCTTCAGGCTCTTCAGTGTTTGAATCATTGCATTAGGCTGCATGGCGTACCTCTCTTAAGTTGTCGTATCGAATGACGTTGGCTTGTGGCTCAACGCTTAGCGCCAGATGGCGTGGTGTGTGTGCCGGTGCAGGAGGGGCAACCTCTGTCAAACGACCCAGCAAGTTGAGGATGTGCAACTTGCTTGGCATCCCAGACTCCAGCGCCAACTCAACAGCAGCCAAGACGGCTTGCTCGTCGTGATGCATGACCAACGCCAAGATTTCCACCATCTCGCGGTCACCACCTATGCGCTTGCACAGCAACGCTTGCAAGCGTTTGAACCCTTCTGGCAACTCTAGGAACGGGGCACCGTTTCGAAGCGCCCCAGGTTTTCTTTGCAGCACTGCCAAGTAATGTCGCCAGTCATAAATGGTCTTGCCTCCATCGTGACGCCGATCGAAGTGGCGCTCATGCTGCGCAATCTCTTGCCCCTCAGTCGCCATCACTAAGCGATCGGCATACACACGCAAACTAATGGGCCGATTGGCAAACGTAGCAGGCACGCTGTAGCGGTTGCGATCGAAATGAACCAAGCACGTGGGCGATACGCGCTTGGTGTGCTCCACAAATCCGTCAAACGCCGAAGGCGCGGCCATGAGCGTGCCACGCTCTTGCTCCCACAGATCTCGAAGCGTGAACTCGCGTCGCTGCGGATGACGCAACT
>NZ_NESA01000003.1 GCF_002778315.1 Limnohabitans sp. JirII-31
TCACCTGTGTGTCACCCACCAATAACCCAGCCCCCAACTGCAAGGTGTCTGTGTCTTGCCACCACCAATAGTCGAGATCGTTGATCGTGTCTTGCCCATCTCCTTGGTTGAACACATAGGTGTCGTTGCCATACCCTCCATCCAGAGTGTCATTACCTGCACCGCCTATCAACGTGTCGTTGCCACTACCACCGCCTAGCGTGTCATCCCCTTCACCTCCGTCCAACACATCGTCTTGATTGCCTCCGTACAGTGCGTCGTTGCCGCCCAAGCCGTTGATGCGGTTGGCGTAGTCGCTCAAACCCACAAGAAAATCAGCCCCTTCGCTGCCGTTGCGCATCATCTTGCTGGCTATGTCTGTAATGCCCCAGGTCGTGCCATCTGCAAAGCTGATCTTCTCCACCAAGTTATAGGTACTGCTGAAGTAGTTGTGTAGGGTGACTGAATCTGTGCCCCAGCTCAGTTTGAGGTCGTCGCCCACCAGGCTGATCTGTGTGTCACCCGCCAGCAACCCGGCTCCTAGTTGCAAGGTGTCTACATTGCCTGCCGTGTAGTCGTAGTCATAGATCGTGTCCGCGCCATCGCCTTGGTTGAACACATAGGTGTCGTTACCCGCCGCCCCTTCTAAACGGTCATTGCCTGCACCGCCTTCCATCACGTCATCATGGGTACCACCGTACAAAGCATCGTTTCCTGCATAACCTTGCAAAAACGCAGCTGAGTTGAGTGCGCTAAGTCTGAGCACGTCATCGCCACTTGTTCCCAACATATGCACCTTGTCTGCATATGAAAGAAGTTGCGCAAACCCTTCTACTTCGTTGGCAGCAGCGACGTTCAAAGCCAACAGCACCTTGGCACCAAAGTCGCCCTCGGTATCTAGCACGCTTGCAAAGTTGTAAATTGTTGTAGCGGCTGTCGCTGGCGATGTGTCATAGCTTGCACGCAACAGATCGACTGTTTGCTCAACGTCCACATCAAACGAACTGGTGGCATCTACCCATTTCAACCCCAAGCTGCCCATCAACGGATTCAAGTCAGTTTCAATCAGCAGCTGGTTTTTGAAATAGCTTTGCAGTTCATCAAAGGCCGCCAGCAAGATGGGGGCGGCTTGACCGTGCGGGTTGGGGTCACGCTCGCCCCAGCACCATGTGCCCAAATAGCTCTCCCCTAAAAACGCCTCCAGCGTGGCAAGTTTTCTGGCGTCGCCAATCACGTTGCCATAAATTTTGCTGGCCGCCCGGCTGTTGGGGTCTACGTCTTGCACGCCTGCCCAGTGGTAAATCAAGTCTGTCAGCAGCGCCGGTCTATCGGCCTCGCTGGCCCCCACCCATTGCTCCACCAAGGTTTGCAATTCACCCGAGCTGTCTTGCGCCATAGCCTGCCGCAAACTCGCCACATTGCCCATGCCCCGCAGCTCCGGCAAGGCCGCAATTTCATCGCTCACCGCCACCGTGTTGAGGTTGACCGTGCGCGCTGTGTCCACGCTGAACCACACATCGTCCATCTGTTGTGTGCTGCCGTCTGCTTTGGTGTAGCTGCCCAACTGCTGGTGTTGGTTGCCTTGTGCGTCTTTGGTGGCACTTGTGCCTTGGTCGGTGTAGCGCACGTTGAGGCTTTGCACCCCGGCTTGCTCTAGCGTGATCAACTCGCCGTCTTCTGTCACACCATCGCTGTTGAGGTCTTTCCAGACACGCAGGCTGGCATAGGCGCTGTCGTTGGCGTCTACCTTGCCGTCGTTGTTGTCGTCCAGATCTTTGAGTGCTTCAAATCCGTTGGCCGCTTGGCTGCCGCTTTTAAGCACGGTGTGGTTGCCAAACAGTTCACCTCCGTGGGTGATCTTGCCGTCACCATTCAAGTCACGCACCAGCAAGCCATCGTCTTTGCCCACCCACCCCGCTTGCTCTGCAAAGCCGCTCTTGTCTAAATCAAAGTGCACGCCTGTCTTGCTGCTGAGGGTGGTTTCTACCCCGTCACCGTCGAGGTCGAGCACCAAGGGGGACTTCGTGGTTTCAGCATTTTTGAATTTGTCCCCTATGTCGTTCAATATGTCGTCGTAGTTTTGATCGGGCCAGGGCAGACCGGTAAAGGGGTCGCCGCTGTAAGGATCGTCAATTGGTAGCGGCTGATTAGCGATCAAGCGCGCTTTGTCGTAAATTATTTTGTTAACAAAGGCGGCTTTTGCTTCAATGGCTGCATTGAGCTCTCCGTCCGTTAACACCTGATTTCCATGCGGCCACGTGTCTTTCAGTAAATCGTTGATGCTTTGAAGCAAAGCTTCATCAGCTCTGAGGATAGCCAGCGCTTCTTGACCATAATCTGCCTGCGTTTTGTCAGATGCATTCAAAGTTTCTTGAGCACTGCCATAAGCTACGTCATGGACTCTAAAAATCTCATCTAGTGCATCTACCGGGTTAGGCGCGAAGTTCGCTTTTTTCCCGGTTGGAGTGAACTCACCACCGGTCCATCCAGGGCCGCCATAGTTTCCATAAGTCCAAGCAGAATTTTCTGTGTAAGGATTGGTTCGCCAAATCACGGATGTCATAACATTCTCCTTGGTTTAAAAGTTCAGGTGTTGAATAGAAATAGGCTCACATTGCCCCGGCTTGAAACGCATCACCACCACATGACGTGGCTGGTCATAAGCAGGCGCCAATGACATGACCGCAGCACGACCATCTGGCGTGACAGATCGCTCATCAAAATAACCACTCACCCCCTCAACTTGGCAAGTTTGGGGGCCGTTGAAGATCTCAACTGTGTATATGAATTGCCCGAAGTACGGACTGTCGATAGGGTGCTTTCCTGCTACAAAGATACGCAAGCAACGTTGAATCGCACGGTCACACTCCACGCTTTCTCCCCGTCCTAATCGGGTCACTTCAAAGCTAGGGGTATCTCCTCCAGGTAATGCATAAGCCAAGAGTTCTGGCGGCTGCGATTTAGGGGAAAAAGGAATACTTTGAATCCAAAAAAAACCTTTGTCTGTGACGTTGGGCTGGCCAAAAGCTAATAATTTCCCTTTAGGTGTTAATCGGATTAGATCTTTACCCGCTTTCAGCAAAACCCAAAAAACTCCTATACCGCGTCGGCAGCTCTCATGATCGTAGTTACCGCTGGACTCGCACGTTCGCACCAATATTTCCCCAAGCCTAGCCTCTATTGGAAATGCTAAATAAGGTCCCTGGTAGATAGTCTCAGACTCTTTGCTCAAGTCACTCACATCCCAGCGCGTGAGCTGACTCACAGTCAATTCGTTGGGCAAGCTATGCGTCATGAGCAAGCCGTAACCTTTAAGCCCAAACCGTATGCTATCGGTGAACATGGGAACGGGCAGTTCCTGCCAAGGTTCACTCTTATCGATCCACTTAATACGCAAGCGTGGTTTTTCTGTGCCGATGCGATCCAGTGTCGCTACCAACTTGCCATCGCTACTGATCGTTGTGTAAAGCGTAGGGGGCTCATGGGGTGGATATTTAGGTTTTTCACAAGCACTCAGCAACATGAGCCAACCACCAGCAAGGCACATCAGCAAGAGGCGAATGAAGGGGTTGATTGCTTTGCAGTTTTTCATCGGAGCTTTCTTGATCAATCACAACCACTGATTTATCGATTGGCATCTGCTGCGTGCAGCTGCTACTTTGGTGTAGATGTCGTTACCAGCCAAGCCTTCCATCACATCATCATGGGTACCACCGTACAAAGCATCGTTTCCTGCATAACCTTGCAAAAACGCAGTCGCACGCAACAGATCGACTGTTTGCTCAACGTCCACATCAAACGAACTGGTGGCATCTACCCATTTCAACCCCAAGCTGTCCATCAACGGATTCAAGTCAGTTTCAATCAGCAGCTGGTTTTTGAAATAGCTTTGCAGTTCATCAAAGGCCGCCAGCAAGATGGGGGCAGCTTGACCGTGCGGGTTGGGGTCACGCTCGCCCCAGCACCATGTGCCCAAATAGCTCTCCCCTAAAAACGCCTCCAGCGTGGCAAGTTTTCTGGCGTCGCCAATCACGTTGCCATAAATTTTGCTGGCCGCCCGGCTGTTGGGGTCTACGTCTTGCACGCCTGCCCAGTGGTAAATCAAGTCTGTCAGCAGCGCCGGTCTATCGGCCTCGCTGGCCCCCACCCATTGCTCCACCAAGGTTTGCAATTCACCCGAGCTGTCTTGCGCCATAGCCTGCCGCAAACTCGCCACATTGCCCATGCCCCGCAGCTCCGGCAAGGCCGCAATTTCATCGCTCACCGCCACCGTGTTGAGGTTGACCGTGCGCGCTGTGTCCACGCTGAACCACACATCGTCCATCTGTTGTGTGCTGCCGTCTGCTTTGGTGTAGCTGCCCAACTGCTGGTGTTGGTTGCCTTGTGCGTCTTTGGTGGCACCGGTGCCTTGGTCGGTGTAGCGCACGTTGAGGCTTTGCACCCCTGCTTGCTCTAGCGTGATCAACTCGCCGTCTTCGGTCACACCGTCGCTGTTGAGGTCTTTCCAGACACGCAAGCTGGCATAGGCGCTGTCGTTGGCATCTACCTTGCCGTCGTTGTTGTCGTCCAAATCTTTGAGTGCTTCAAATCCGTTGGCTGCTTGGCTGCCGCTTTGAAGCAGGGTGTGGTTGCCAAACAGCTCACCTCCGTGGGTGATCTTGCCGTCACCATTCAAGTCACGCACCAGCAAGCCATCGTCTTTGCCCACCCACCCTGCTTGCTCTGCAAAGCCGCTCTTGTCTAAATCAAAGTGCACGCCTGTCTTGCTGCTGATGGTGGTTTCTACCCCGTCGCCGTCGAGGTCGAGCACCAAAGGGCTGCGGGTGACTTCGGCTAGTTGGAAGCGGGTTTCTAAATTGGTTAAGAGGGTTTCGTAGCTTTGCCCTGCCCAGGGCAGACCTGTGAAGGGGTCGCCGCTGTAGGGGTCGTCGCTAATGCCATCAGGATTTTTTAAATTCTGGAGCGCCGCCAAGTTATTGAAATTCTTTAAAGCAAATGCACGCTCAGCTTGTAGTGCAGCATTGGCCATATTAAAGTCGGGAACATCACTACCAAGCGGTGTATCCCCCCAACCGTTATTCAATTTAAGTTCTTTAATACTCTCACGCATGGCATTGTCGGCTGCCATAGTGCTTTGCCAATACTGGGCAATATCTGCCGAGGTTTTGCCAGAAGTCTCCCACGCTTGTTGTATATCCCAGTAACTTTTATCATGAATTTTAAAAATGTTGTCTAAATCATTTTTCCCAAGAACGTTTTCAAAGTCGGGCCTTTCACCAGGCTTCAAAAACTTGCCACCCGACCAGCCTTGACCACCCCAATTGCCGTAAGTCCAAGTGCCGATCGTATTGTCGATGGCGCCGTCGCTGTAAGGGTTGTTTTGCCATTGCACGGTCACGAATTCGGTATTGCTCATTTGCTGCTCTCCTTGAATTGAATGTGCTGAATCGAGGTAGGCTCACATTGGCCAGGGGTAAAACGCAAAACAACCACATGACGTGGCTCTTCAGATACACGAGAAAGGGACATGACCGCTGCGCGACCATCTGGTGTGACTGAGAAATAGTCTTGGTAGCCTTTGATCTCTGACAACACACATGTATTGGCACCATTCAAAATCTTGAACCCATAAACATATGTCTGACCATTGATGCGTTCGTCAGTCAGGTAATTGATCAGGCAACGGTGTATTTTTTGGTCGCATTTCATACGACCTGTTTTTGAATCAAGCACTGATACATCCAACTGGGGTGCTTCTTTGCCAGGAAAACCGTATGAAATGATTTGTGTGGGATTAGGTTTTGCGGGAGTAGGTGCGCTGAGCACGCGGTCCAGACTCCAAAAAAAACCATCTGCAACCACGTTAGGCGTGCCCAAAGGCAACATGCCTAAAGTTTCTTTGATGGGGCTTGCTTGCTTGTCTTGAATCAATGCCCAAACCAAACCATGACCTCTGTCGCAAGCCTTCTCTCCCGGAGGTTGTGGACACATGCGAACCAGTACCTGTCCAGGTTTGACCTCCACGGGAAACTCAATATGGGTCCCCTCAAACAGAATCTCCGAGGGTTTGGTCGGGTTGCTCGCATCCCAGCGACTAAGTTGTGATGCGCCTTTTGGTCCTGGCCTGGCGTGGGTGAGCAGCAAGTTGTAACCCGTTAAACCAAAACGGATACCGCTAGCGTATTTGGGTGCAGCTACCTCTAACCAAGGCTCTTCGCGATCTAGCCACTTAATACGCAGGCGTGGCGTCTCTTGCCCCGTGCGATCAAGTACTACCAGTAACTTGCCATCGCTGCTGATGGTGGGTTCAACAGGCAACGCAGCATCTCTGCTTGGGTATTGAGGTTTTCCAACATCACATGCCCCCAGCAGCATGCTGATAGAGGCAAATAGAAAATATTTTTTTAAACGCATGCAAATTTCCTCCATCCACTTTCTTGCGCCATGGCCTGCCGCAAACTCGCCACATTGCCCATGCCCCGCAGCTCTGGCAAAGCCGCAATCTCATCGCTCACCGTCACCGTGTTGAGGTTGACCGTGCGCGCCGTGTCCACGCTGAACCACACATCGTCCATCTGTTGTGTGCTGCCGTCTGCTTTGGTATTAGCAATCAGACCTGAAATAACAGATAAGAAGGTCAACATCGCGTCCCCAAAGAAATTAACGGAACAAAAAACACATTCATCTCCCGTTACTTGGCAAAAGAATAATCGCATTGAGCGAGCGTTTTTAAGGCGGCACTTTGAATGTTCTCAACCGAAATAACAAAACCATCGAATACATAAAATCTATTTGGTTTTCTTCATCATCTAGGCCTCCCCTCATGACTCCCTCCCGCCCAGGCACACTCGGCATTGACTTCGGCACTTCCAATTCCGCCATGGCTTGGGCTTCCCCTGACGGCCACGCACGCTTGCTGCCGCTCGAAGGCAGCGCCACCGCCATGCCCACTGCGGTGTTCTACAACGCTGAGTCCGACAGCACACACTTTGGCCGCGAAGCCATCACCCATTACCTGGAAGGCACCGAGGGGCGCTTGATGCGCTCTCTCAAAAGCCTGCTGGGCAGCGCACTGTTGCAAGAGACCACCGTGGTCAACCACCGCGCAGTGAGCTTTCAAGACATCATTGCCACCTTCTTGGCGACGCTGCGCGAACGCGCCATACAGTCGCTGGGCGTCACGCCCCGCCACGTGGTGATGGGGCGCCCCGTGCATTTTGTGGACGACGACCCCGTGCGCGACGCACAAGCCCAAGCCTCGCTGCTGCAAGCGGCGCAGTCGGTGGGGTTTGACGAGGTGTCGTTTCAGTTAGAACCCATTGCAGCAGCCTTGGACTACGAACGTCGCCTGACCCGCGAGTGCGTGGTGCTGGTGGCCGACATTGGCGGGGGCACCTCCGACTTCACCGTGGTGCGTCTGGGGCCTGAGCGCATGACGCGCCCCGAGCGCACCGCCGATGTGTTGGCCACCCGTGGCGTGCACATTGGCGGCACCGACTTTGACCAACAACTCAGCCTCGAACACGTCATGCCCTTGCTGGGCTACCGGCACCTGGGCGCGCAACAGCGTGAGGTGCCCAGCCGCGTGTTCTTTGATTTGTCCACCTGGCACTTGATCCATTGGCTCTACCAACCCCGCGCCCTGGCACAGGCCCAAGCCCTGCGCACCAACTACAGCGACGAGGCCTTGCACCGCCGCTTGATGCGGGTGCTGACCGAACGCCACGGCCACCACCTGGCCCACGAGGTAGAGCAAGCCAAGATTCGTTGTTCACAGCACAACGGCGACACCACCATCGATGTGTCGTGCATCGAAGCTGGCTTGAGCACCTCCCTGCGCGTGAGCGATATGCATGACCACCTGGCCAGTCTGCTGGCACGTGTGGTGGCCTGTGCACGCGAATGTGTGCAAGAAGCCGGGCTGCGTGACGCATCGCTGGACGCTGTTTACCTGACGGGTGGCTCGTCGGCTTTGCGGCCTTTTCAGCAAGCGCTGCAAACCGAATTTGCAGGCGTTGCACTGGTCGAAGGCGACTTGTTTGGCGGCGTTGCCTCAGGCCTGGCCTACAGCCGTGCTTGACGCCGGCACGACCGTGGTCCAATGACCCCCTATCCAAATCCGCGCCTGCAAGCAGACGCGCCTCACCGACAAAGGAAGACCTGACATGGGTGCTCAGTGGAAAGCAAAACACAAAGACGTGGCGGCCAATGCCAAAGGCCGCATGTTTGGCAAATTGGCAAAAGACATCATGATTGCCGCGCGCAACGGTGCCGACCCGGCCGCCAATGCCCGCTTGCGCCTGGTGCTGGAACAAGCGCGCAAAGTCTCGATGCCCAAAGACACGCTGGACCGCGCCATCAAAAAGGGCGCTGGCCTCACAGGTGAAGTGGTGCATTTTGAACACGTCATGTACGAAGGCTTCGCACCCCATCGCGTGGCGGTGATGGTGGAGTGTTTGACCGACAACGTGAACCGGGCCGCGTCTGAAATGCGCGTGCTGTTTCGCAAAGGACAGCTCGGCACCTCAGGCTCAGTGGCCTGGGACTTTGACCACGTGGGCATGATCGAAGCCGAACCTGCCACCCCTGGTGCAGACGCTGAGATGGCTGCCATCGAAGCCGGTGCGCAAGACCTAGAACCCGGCAGCGAAGAAGGCACCACCTTGTTCTTGACCGACCCCACCGACCTTGACCTGGTCAGCCGCGCCCTGCCCGCACAAGGCTTCACCGTGTTGTCGGCCAAGCTGGGCTACAAACCCAAAAACCCAATCGACCCGGCCAGCTTGAGCGCGCAAGACCTGGAAGAAGTGGAAGCGTTTTTGGCCGCCATCGACGACAACGACGATGTGCAAAACGTGTACGTCGGCCTGGCTGGCTGAACGCGCGGTTATTACTCTTTGGGCGCGCCAGAGTCTTTGACGATGGCCTCGTAACGCTTGATCTCCGACAGCGTGAACTTGGCAAAGTCTGCCGACGAGCCGCCCAACACCTCGGCCCCCATCTCGGTCAAACGGTTGCGAATGTCGGGTGTCTTCAGCAACTTGTTGACCTCGGCATTCAGGCGCTCCACCACCTCAGCAGGTGCGTTGGCTGGCAGCATCAAGCCATACCAAGCCGAGGCAATCATGGGTGTGCCCGCTTCGGTGAACGTGGGCACTTGCGGCAAGGCAGGCAAGCGCTTGGCAGAGGCAACGGCCAAGGGCTTGAGCAAACCACCCCGAATGCTGCCCAGCGAGCCGGTGTCAATCATCATGTCGATGTGGCCAGCAATCAGGTCTTGCGCTGCGGGGCCACTGCCTTTGTAGGGCACATGGCGAATGTCAATGCCAGCCGCCGTTTTGAACTGCGCCCCCGCCAGGTGCTGCGAGCCACCGATGCCCGCCGAGCCATAGGTGTAGGCACCGGGCGATTGCTTGGCCGCCGTCACGATGTCTTTGAGCGAATGCCAAGGCGACTTGGTGGGCACCACCATCACGTTGGGAATGGCACACAAGGACAGCACAGGTGTGAAGTCATGCACCGGGTCAAAACCCAGCTTGTTGTAGAGGTGCGGTGCCGCTGCGTTGGTGGAGCTGGTGGCCAACAAAATGCTGTAGCCATCGGCTTTTTCTTTGACAAACGATTGGGTGCCAATCACACCGCCGGCACCGCCTTTGTTGTCCACCACCACGGGCACACCCATGGCTTGCGACAGCGGCTGGGCCAGCATGCGTGCAATTTGGTCGGTCGCACCACCGGCGGCCCAAGGCACCAAAATTTTGATGGGCTTGTCCGGGTAAGCGGCCCACGAAGCACCGACACAGAGGCTAAGTGCGGCAACCGCGATGGCTTGGCGACGGCCCCACACAGCGGCGCAAGTCAATGGGTGTGACGACATCTCAGACTCCTTTTTGTTTCAACGCGATGCCCACCCAAGCCGATGAGTAACGGCCGTGCAGGATGTCTTCGATGGTGGCTTTTTCGTCGGCCACTTTGTCATGGGCTTTCTTGGCCACTGCCAGCGCTTCGGCAGGCGTGATGGCCACCAGCCCATCGCCGTCCCCCACGATGATGTCACCCGGGTTGACCAGCATGCCGCCCACGGTCACCGGCACGTTGATGCTGCCGGGCCCCTCTTTGTAGGGACCACGCAGGTTGATGCCTCGCGCCCAGCACGGGAATTGGTGGGTCTCAAACGCATCCACATCACGCACGGCACCGTCTATCACAAAGGCCAGTGCGCCTTGCATGCGGGCCGAGGTCATCATGATCTCGCCCACCAAGGCGCGCGAGACATCGCCCTCACCGTCCACCACCAACACATCACCCGGCTTGAGCATGTCCAGCGCTTGGTGAATCAACAGGTTGTCACCCGCACGCACACGCACCGTGAAGGCATTGCCACACACCGACACCTGTGAGCGATTGACTGGGTGCAAGCCGGTGGTACCGACCAGGCGGCCCATCACGTCACTGATGACGGAAGACGGCAGCCCCTGCAAGGCTTGGACGCCTTCAGCAAACGCTTCTTGACGTGGGTGGATAAAAATTCCGTTGGCCATATGATTTCCTTTATTCGCTCAATTCTCTCAGTGCGTATTCTCAAACATTCAGAGCAGATTCAGTGCTTGACGCGTCTCACGCAGACCAATAAAGCTGCCGAGCATTAGCACTTAAGACCTGCTCACGGTGCGCTGCGCCCACCCAATCTTCTAAGGATGAAAACAATGTGCTGTATTGGGCCAAGGCCTCGTGGTTGGTGCACGGCCAATCACTGCCCCATAGCAAGGCGGCAACGCCCAACTCCCCCAACCACAGGCGCGCCAGTTGCACCGGGTCCACCCCAACCAAGCGGTAGGCACCACTGAGTTTGATGTAGGTGGGTGTGTGTTGTGCATGTCGCACCAAAGCGGCCACGGTGGGGTCTTGCATGTGTGCCCGCTCGGGCTTGGCCATGTGGTCCACCACCAGTGGCAACTGCGGGGGCAGCTGCGCCAACACACCCGGCAAGCTGCCCTTGTCGGTGTGCACTTCCAAGTGCCAACCCAAGGCCAGCATGGTCTCCCACAGCGCATCGGCGGCGGACCAATCTGTCAGCGCATGCGACACCCCAGCCAGATTGAGCCGCACCCCACGCACACCGGCTGCATGCAGCAGGTTCAAGGCGTCGCGCCCCGTGCTGGGCTCCACCACCGCCACACCGCGCAACACGCCAGGATGAGCCTGCAAGGTGTGAACCAGCCGCGTGTTGTCGGCCCCCAAGAAACTGGGTTGCACCAACACACCATGCGTCACGCCCAGCGGCTGCGCCTGTGCCATCCAGTCTTCCACACGGGCGCTGTAGGCGGGCACATAACGCGCACCCGCGATGGCCTGGCCCGCTGCAAAGACATGGAAATGGGTATCGACGAAAAAATTTGGCGCTGTCAGGTTCATGCGGTATATTTTAGTCATCTAGATGTCTAGCTTTCATCCATGACCGCCACCTTGCTGCCACACACCCCCGGACAAAGCCGCTACGGCACGCTGGCCAGCGCTTTGCGCGAACGCATCTTGCAAGGTGAGTGGGCCCCGGGCGAAGTCATTCCCGCCGAATCTGCACTGGCACAAGCCTATGGGGTGGCGCTTGGCACCATCCGACAAGCGCTGGCACTGCTGGTGGAAGACGGTGTTTTGCAACGCCGCCATGGCAAGGGCACCTTTGTCACCAAAGGGGTCGATGGCGCCTCGATGATGCGGTTTTTTCGGTTTCGCGGCGCAGAGGGCCAAAGCGAGCCACCACAGTCGCGCATTCTGTCGAGCCGCGTGCGCCGTGCCACGACTGCCGAGGCACAGGCTTTCGGGATCGACAAGGCGGCTGCACATGTCTTTCAATTCGAACGCCTGCGCAGTTTGAACAAGCAACCATGCTTGCTAGAGACGATCGTGTTGCCCCTGCCTCTCTTTGGCGCATTGGCTGAATCCGACACAGCACGCTGGGACCACTTGCTCTACCCCATGTACCAAAGCCGCTGCGGCGTGGTGATACAGCACACACAAGACCACCTGAGCTGCTCCCAGCTCAACACCACCCAAGCCAAACGGCTGCGACTCGATGCGGGCCACCCCTGCGTGCTGGTCGAACGCCAGGCCTTTGACATGGCGGGGCGTTGCGTCGAATTGCGCACCACGCGTGGCGACGCCTTTTCATTCAAGTACACCGCGCAACTGCGCTAACGCATTCCACCCTGAGGAGACTCCTATGACACACCACACCACAGCGGCCCAACGACTGGGGCGCAGCACATGGGCTCTGGCCGTGCTCGCGCTTTGCGCCAGCGCCTCCACGGCCATGGCACAAGCCAGCTTTCCCACCAAGCCTGTGACCTTGGTGGTCACCTATCCCCCAGGTGGAGGAGCCGACGCCATGGCCCGCTTGATTGCGCCCAAGATGGGCGAGGCCCTTGGACAAGCCGTCATCATCGAGAACAAGCCCGGTGCGGGCGGTCAGATTGGCGCCTCAGCCGTGGCCAAAGCCGCACCCGATGGCTACACGCTGATGCTGGATGCGTCGTCGTTCGCAGCCAACCCCGCGCTCTACCCCAAGCTGCCCTACGACAGTTTGAAAGCCTTCAAGCCCATCGGCGTGGTGGCGCTGTTTCCCAACGTGGTGTTGGTGAACGCCAATTTCCCGGCCAAGAACGTGTCTGAATTGATCGCCACAGCCCGCAAGGCCAAAGACGCGGTGTCGTATGCCTCGTCGGGCAACGGCTCGGCCCAGCATTTGGCAGGCGCCTTGTTTGAATCGGCCGCCAAAGTCGACATGGTGCATGTGCCCTACAAAGGCGGTGGCCCGGCCCTCAACGATGTGATGGGTGGTCAAGTGCCTTTGTTTTTTGGCAACTTGGCATCCACGCTGCAACATGTGCAATCGGGCAAGTTGAGGGCCTTGGCAGTGACCTCGGCCAAGCGCTCGGCCATCTTGCCCGACGTGCCCACACTGGCAGAGTCAGGGTTGACAGGCGCAGAGATCTACGAGTGGAATGCTGTCTTTGCCCCCGCCAACACCCCTGAGCCCATCGTGGCCAAATTGGTCAGCGCATTTCAAAAGTCACTGGAAGCGCCTGAGGTGCGCGCCCGGGTTGCCCAACTCGGCGGCGACATACAAAAGAGCTCGCCCGATCAAGCCAAGGCCTTCATCCAACAACAGGTCAACCTTTGGAGTCACGTGATCAAAGAACGTGGCATCACCACCGAATAAACCCAAGAAAGAAACCTATGCCATGGCATGACCCCCTCCCTCTGAATCGCCGCCAATGGTTGGCACACGGCACGGCCTCGGCATTGGCGCTGTCGCCCCTGCTGTCGCACGCAGACACCTGGCCCACCAAACCTCTACGCCTGGTGGTGCCCTTTGCGCCGGGCGGCAGCTCTGAAATCGTGGCACGCGCCTTGGCGGGCGAGCTAGCCAAGACCATTGGCCAAAACGTGTTTGTGGAAAACAAACCCGGTGGTGCAGGCAACATTGCCATGCAAGAAGTGGCCAACTCAACCGATGAACACACTCTGGTGTTGGGACACATTGGCACCCTGGCGGTCAACCAATACATCTTTGCCAAACTGCCCTACGACCCCAACAAAGACTTCACGCCCATCACCCTGATCTCCAAGGTGCCCAGCTTGTATGTGGTGCACCCCGACCTGCCGGTGAAAAACCTCAAAGAGTTTGTGGCGTACGCCAAGTCCAAACCCGGCCAGCTCAATTACGGCTCGGCGGGCAACGGCAGCGCGGGACACCTGGCGTTTGAATACCTCAAGATGGCCACCGACACCTTCATGCTGCACGTGCCCTACCGTGGCACGGGGCCCATGCTGACCGACTTGATGGCAGGCCGCCTACAAGCCGCTGCCGTGGGCGCGCCGGCACTGCTGCCATTCATCAAAGCAGGCAAATTGCGCTGCATCGCCACGGGCACCAGCACCCGACTGCCCCAGTTGCCCGATGTCGCCACCGTGGCCGAACAAGGCTACAAAGGCTTTGAGATGACGCAGTGGTACGGCTTGATGGCCCCCAGCAAGATGCACAAAGCCAACATCGACAAATTAGAAAAAGAAGCTGTGGCTGCCGCCCGCAGCAAGCTGGTGCATGACAAGCTCAGCCAAGACACCGCCCTGGCTGTGGGCAACACGGGGGCCGAGTTTGAGGCCTTCATCAAGCAAGAGCAAGCACGCTGGAAGCCGGTGATTGCCCGCGCTCAAATCAAACCCGAGGGGCTGTGAACCTGTGGCGCGTGAGCGCCGCGTTCACTCGGGTTTGAAGCCCGCACCTTTCAACAACTCGGCGTTGTCGGTGATGTAGGTGTTGGTGTATTTGCGAAACTCATCGGTCGATTCGGTGATCGGTTCAATCCCCAGTTGCTCGAAAGCCCCCGACTTGGTGAGTTGTCGCACGGCCTCGTTAGCCGCTTTGTTGAGAATTTGCACCCGATCGTCCGACGTGCCTTTCGGTGCCCAGATGCCGTACCACGACTCGGTGACAAACTTCGGAAAACCACTCTCCACCGCCGTGGGCACATTGGGCATCACCGAGCTGCGCTTGGTGGTGGTCACGATGATGGGTTTGACTTTGCCGCTCTTGGCCATGCCTTGCAGCGAAATGATCGAGTCCATCAAAATTTGTGTGTGCCCACCCGCCACATCGGTCAGCGCGGGAGCAGTTCCTTTGTAAACCACGGTCGCCAAATTCAGGTTGCCTTGCTTGGCAAACATCAAGGTACCCAGATGGCTGGCAGCCCCCAAAGCAGGCAAGCCCGCCGTCCACTTGTCGGGGTTTTGTCGGGCAGCGTCCATCACCTCTTTGAGTTTGGTCTGCGGCAAATTGGGCGAGATCACCATCAGCAACGGGGCTTCGCCCACGCGCGCCACATAGGCGAAGTCGGTCCATGGGTCATAAGGCGGGTTGGCCGTGACCAACTTGGCAAGTGCATGCGTTGAGGCCGAGAACAGCAGCGTCATGCCATCGGGCGCCGAGGTCTGCACAAACTTGCCACCGATGGCCCCGTTGGCACCGGGTCGGTTCTCCACAATGATGGAGACGTTCAAGCCGGTCTGCATCTGCTTGGCAATCAAACGCGCGGCGTTGTCTACCCCGCCACCAGGCGCAAATGGCACGATCATTTTGATCGTGCCATCTGGAAATTTTCCTTGCGCTGAAGCCAACCCGGCTGTTAAAGCAAAAGCCAAACACAGCAGTTTTTTCATTCTGGACATCATCTCTGTCTCCTCAAAAAATTGGTGTGGTGCCGTTCAGTCACGGTACCCCTTGCGCCAGGCGTTCGAGCCCCCCAGCAGCAGCGCCTCGGGCGCTGGCCCGTGGAGCTTGGCATACGACTCGATGGTTTTGGTCATGCGCGGCAGCAGCCATTGCGCCACCGTCTCGCTGGCGGCGTCAGTGCCCAAGCGCTCAAGAATGCCACGCACTGCGCGATCTTGCGCATTGATCGGGCCGGGTGCGAGCAAAAACGCCACCACCTCAGCCTCACCCAGACGCTCACTTTCAGCCCACAAGTAATCGGCAATGTCACGCTCGAAGTCTTCCAGCGTGACACTGATGCCCGTCATCGTGCAAGAGCACCCCAGCGCAATGTGCTGTGCCGACAACCGATGCCAAAGATCGGCCAGATAGGCAGCTTGGGCTTGGGCGGTGCTCACCTCGATCACCTCAGACAAGAACTTGGGCTCGCAGTTGTTCGGTTTGCGCCAGGTCCACTTGGTCCTGCGCATCGAGCACCACACCGTAGAGCTTCTTGGCCGCTTCGCGGCTCACGTAGCCTTCGCGCGTGTCGTGCGCCACTTTCTGCGGGTCACGCTTGAAGGGATGGCCAAAGCCACCACCACCGCCCGACAGCATCTTGTAGGCATCGCCGCGCTCCAAACGCACGTTGAAGATTTTGGCGTTTGGCAAGTCGTTGTTCCATTCGCCTTTGTGGCGAATGGCGATGCCGTTGCCAGCCGCTTCGCCACCGCCCTCCAAGCCCCAGGGCTTGCAGTGCATGCGGTCAATCCGGGTGGTGACCGTGAAGGGTGACAAGGCTTGCACCACCATCTCTGCGCCCAAGCCACCGCGGTGTTCGCCTGCGCCTGCGCTGTCTTCACGAATTTTGTAGCTCTCCACCAGCACGGGGTATTTGGCTTCGAGCTGTTCGGTGGGGCTGTTGTGTGTGTCACCGTCGTTGATACACACCGTCACCGACACACCGTCTTCTGACGACTTGGCACCCCAACCGCCGCCCAAGGGGCCAATGCCCACAATGAACAAGCGACCGTCTTCGGGCGAAATGCCGTGGATGTTGGGGAACACCAAGTCAGCATGGTGGCCCGCAATCGTGCGGTGCGGAATGGCCGGAGCGAGGGCTTTGAAGATGGTGTCGATCACCGTCATCGGGAAGGTCATCCACACACGCATGGGGTATGGCCGCTCGGCACTGATCACGGTGCCCATGGGCATGATCACCTTGAGGGGGCGGAAGCTGCCGTCGTTGACGGGATAGTCGGTGGGCGTGGTCAGGCATTTGTAGGCCACCTGCGCGCAGGCAATGCCGGTGGTGAACCCCGAGTTGTAAAAACCCTTGACCTGCTTGCTCACGTCCGACAAGTCCACCGTCATCTCGTCGCCTTGCACCGTCACCTTCACACGAATGGGAATGCGCTTGCCAATCTCCAGGCCGTCGTCGTCCATGAACGACTCGGCTTCGTACACGCCGTCCGGAATGGACAAGGTGTTTTGACGCGCCACGGCTTCAGACTGGTCCATGATCTGCTGGATCGAAGCCTGCACATCGGCATTGCCATAGCGTTGCACCAACTCCAAGAAACGACGCTCACCGGTGGTCACGGCCGTGATCTGGGCCCGCAAGTCGCCCATGGCCCGCTCAGGCAAGCGCACGTTCATGGCAATGATGTCCACCAAGTCTTGGTTGACCTTGCCTGCGCTTTGGTACTTGACGATCGGAATTTGAATGCCTTCCGAGAAGATGTCCGTGGTGATTTGTCCCAAGCTGCCTCCCACGTCCAACCAGTGTGCCATGCAGCAGGTGAAGCCAATCAACGCGCCTTCATGGAACACGGGCATGGTGAAGGTGAAGTGGTTCAAGTGGCTGCCGGTGGTGTAGGCATCGTTGGTCACCAAGATATCGCCTGGGTGGATGTTGTCGTACCCGAAGTGACGAATCTTTGACTTGACGGTTTCCGACATGCCCCGAATGAACATGGGCAATCCCAGACCAATCGACACGGTGTCACCCTCTTTGGTGAACAAACCCACGGTGAAGTCCAGCGCCTCATAAATGATGAGGTTGTAGGCCGTGCGCATCAAGTTGGTTTTCATTTCTTCCGTCACGGCAAACAAGCCATTGCGGATGATCTCGACGATCACAGGATCGACGGCATGGGTCGATGGAATAGCGTTGCTGGTCATGTGCGGTCACTCCCGATAGAAATTTGCAAATTGCCGTACAGGTCCACCTTCACGGTGTCGCCCGGCTGAACCACGGTGGTGGAGGCATGTTCTTCCACCAGCGCAGGGCCATGAAACACGTTGCCAAACTTGAGCAAGTCGCGCTTGTACACCGGTGTCGACACGTACGCGGCGGCACTGCGGAAATACACCGGCTTATGCGTGCGCAGGGCTTGGGCGTCAGGCTGTTCTTGGCCCGCCTCCACCGTGTTGCGTGGCGGCTTTTTCATGCGACCCATCACCGTGACGCGCAAGCTCACAATGTCGGCGGCCTCTTTGGGTGCCGAGGTGCCGTAGCGGATGGCATGCACTTCGTCGAAATGGTTTTTGATGGCGGCACGGTCTTTCTTTTCAAAGAACGCATGGGCCAGGTCCACCGTCACCGCGTGCTCTTGGCCAAAGTAGCGCATGTCGGCTGCGCGTTCAAACACCACCTCTTCGGGGCGAATCTCGGACGCACCGATGGCGGCGCGACCTTCGTCTTCCATGCCCTGGTAGATGGCTTCGATCTCGTCAAACGACATGCCGTCAAGGCGACGGAACACCGAACGCACATAGTCGTAGCGCAAATCGCTGAACAACATGCCGTAGGCAGAAAAATACCCAGGCGCATACGGAATGAGCACTTTGCGAATGCCAATTTCACGCGCAATGGCCGACGCATGCAAGGGACCGGCACCGCCATACACCACCATGGTGAAGCTGCCCGCATCCAAGCCACGCTCGGTGGTCACGGCCTTGACGGCATGCGACATCTGCGTCACCGCAATGCGCAAAATGCCGTCGGCCGCTTTGGTGGCATCCAGGCCCAAAGGCTTGGCAATTTTTTCTTCCATGGCCTGCTTGGCGCGGTCAAAGTACAAGGGCATTTCACCGCCCAAGAAGTTGTGCTCGTCCAAGCGACCCAAGATCAAGTTGGCATCGGTCACGGTGGGCTCGGTGCCATCACGGCCGTAACACACAGGCCCGGGCATGCTGCCTGCCGAGCGAGGGCCCACGCGCAGTGAGTTGCCCAACTCCACACGGGCAATGCTGCCACCACCTGTGCCCACTTCAAAAATATCCATCATCGGAATTTGAATTGGCAGCGCCTTTTCATAGCCACCAATCAGCGCACTGCCGGTGGTCAGGGGGCGGCCTTCGCTGATCACACCGGCCTTGGCCGTGGTGCCGCCCATGTCAAAGGCAATCGAATCCGGCATGCCCAGTTGGGCGCAAATGGCTTGGGCGCCAATCACCCCAGCAGCTGGGCCTGACTCGAGCATGCGCACGCAATCGCGGCGTGCGTGCTCCACCGGGAACAAACCGCCAGTGGACTGCACGGCATAAAAGTCGCCTTCAAAACCTTTGTCTTGCAGGTGCTGCTCCAACTCGCCCAGGTACGCCGACACACGGGGGCCCACATACGAGTTGGCCACCGCAGTGGAGACACGCTCAAACTCGCGGTACTCCTGCGACAGCTCGTGCGAGGCGGTGACAAATGCGCCGGGAATTTCTTCTTGCAAGATGGCCTTGACGCGGCGCTCGTGGTCTGGGTTGCGGTACGAGTGCAACAACAGCACGGCCACGGCTTCGATATGTTTAGCCTTGAGTTCACGGGCGAGTTCGCGCACAGCGGCCTCGTCCAGCGGTTTGTGCAGCGAGCCATCGGCACGCAAGCGCTCAGAGACTTCGTAGCGCAGCGAGCGCGGCACCAGCGGTTCGTGCTTGGAGAAAAACAGGTTGTAGGCGTCGGGGCGGTTGACGCGGCCAATTTCGTAAATGTCGCGGAAGCCTTCGGTGATCAACAAAGCCGTCTTGGCGCCGTTGCGCTCCAGCAAGGTGTTGATGGCGATGGTTGAGCCGTGCAGAAACAAATAGCCATTCGTCAAATCCACACCCGCGCTGTCGAGCGTGTTTTGAATGCCATCGACCAACTGGCCGTGGGTAGACAAGGCCTTGCCAAATGAAATTTGGCCGGTCGTCTCGTCAAAGCACGCCATGTCGGTGAACGTGCCACCAATGTCCACTGCAATGCGCAGCGAGCCGTTTTTACTGATCTGTGTCATCCGTTACTCCTGTGAGGCCGCTTGGACGATGCGGTTGCGCAAAGTACCCAAGCCTGTGATTTCAATTTCGACCACGTCACCCGCCGTCATGTAGACCGGGGGTTCACGGCGATCGCCAACGCCGCCCGGTGTGCCCGTGGCAATCACATCGCCGGGCGACAGCGGTGTAAAGCCCGAGATGTATTCGATGATCACGGGCAGCGTGAAGATCAAATCAGCCAGCGATGCGTGTTGCATCACTTCGCCGTTGAGTCGCGTCTCCAACATGAGTTGGTTCACATCGGGGATTTCTTGGGTGGTTGCCATGAACGGGCCCAGCGGTCCGGTCAAGGGAAAGTTTTTGCCAGGAATCCACTGGTGCGTGTGACGCTGCCAGTCGCGTGCGGTGCCGTCGTTGAAACAGGCGTAGCCAGCGATGTGCGCCATCGCATGGGCCTGCGTGATGTGGCGACCGCCCTTGCCAATGATCACGGCCAACTCACCTTCAAAGTCAAAGCGTTGGGTTTCGTTGGGGCGAGGCATGGGCGCGTTGTGGGCAGACAGGCTGTCTGCAAATCGCGTGAAGATGGATGGGTAGGCACTGTCTGCGCGCTTGGTCTCGGCCACATGCGACTTGTAATTCAGGCCGACACAAAAAATCTTGCCTGGGTTTGGCACCACGGGCAACAAGGTCGCCTGGCTGGCTTGCACAGACTGCCCCGCTTGACGCGTCAGGGCTGCCAGTTCGTCGAGCTTGTCGGCGGCGATGACCGCTTTGAGGTCGGGGTATTGCGCTTGAAACGCCTGTGGCACCTGCAACCAGGTGTCTTCGCTGACCCACACACCGTAGCTGGCGTGGCCGGCTTGCTCAAAACTCACGAAGCTCATTTTTTTCCTTTTTTCATGGCACCTTCATGGGTGCGATCACACGATGGGTAGGAGTCTAGGCAGCCACGACTCATCTTCATAGAGTCAATTCAAAGATTTCAGAAATGCCATAATTGGCATACCAGAAAGCACGTCATGCAGATCAACGATTTCCGACTTTTCTTAGAGGTGGCCGAGATGGGCAGCTTCACCAAAGTTGCCGCACAGCGGCACACGGTGCAGTCGCACATCAGCCGTCAAATCAGCGAACTCGAAAAGTCCTGTGGCGGCCATTTGTTTCGCCGCACAGGGCGTGGCGTGGTGCTCACCGAATTTGGACAACACGTGGAACAACGGGTGCGGACCTGGATCAAAGACAGCGAAGAGCTGTTTGCCGACATTCAGCAAACTTCCAAGGTGCCCATGGGCGAGGTCAAGATTGGCATGTTGCCCTCTGCGGCGCATCCGCTGATGACCCAGGTGTTTCAGCGCCTGCATGCGCAATACCCCAAGATTCGCTTGAATGTGCGTGAAGGCCAAGGGGGCGAGCTTGATGCCCTGCTAGACACCGGGAGTGTGGACATTGCCATCTTGTTTCGCTACCAAAAGCCCAGTGGGCCCGATGAAACGCTGCTGTCCACCGCCAACACCTACCTCGTCTCCAGTCCGGGCTTGCCTTTGACCCAGGCCGACAGCGTGGACTTCAAACGCCTGGAAGGTGTGCCCCTGGTGCTGCCACGCCCACCATCGCATTGGCGCTCGATCCTCGATGAAACAGCGCGCAGCAAGGGCTTCAATTTGTCAGCGGTGATCGAGGCCGATTCGCTGCGTGTGCAAAAAGAAATCATTGCCAGCAACCCGCATTTGTATGCCTTGCTGGGGCCGTTCTCGGTGGACGAAGAACTGCGCAGCGGCAGTCTGCAAGCCGCCAAAGTGGTCCATCCCGAATTGAAGCGCTATGTGACCTTGGCCCACCCGAAACACGGGCACTTCACGCAGGCCAGTCGCATCGTGTCAAAGCTGATCAAAGAAACCGTGCAGGGCTGGAATGGGCAGTTGAACATTCCCAAGCAGGTTTAAGCGCGGTGCCCCGCCGCCCTCGCCTGCTGCACTTGGTGCAAGGTGATGTGGCGCACCTCGGTCTGGCTCGATTGAATGTGGGCACGCAACAAACGCACGGCCTCGTCTTGGCGGCGGTCCAACACGGCTTGCAAGATCTGGCCATGTTCGGCGTAAGTGATGTCGATGCGGTTTTGGTAGGTGAAGTCGAGTCGGCGCACGATGCGGATGCGCTCGGTCACCTCACGGTGCACGCGCACCATCTCCACATTGCCCGTGGCCGCCACCAACTGGTGGTGAAACGCTTCGTCCCAATCGGCCACCTGATGCTGGTCTGTGCTGCGTGCCTCCTGCGGCACCAGCCAGATGTGCGCCAAGCTGTGCAACACCGTGCGGTCGGTGCGCACGTCGTCATGGCACAGGCGGTTCACCGCCTCGGCTTCGAGCACACGGCGCAGGTCGTAGAGCTGGTCGAACTTGTCAAAGTCAAACGGGCGCACCTGCCAGCCACTGCGAAACAGCACATCCACATAGCCCTCTTGGCGCAGCCTGAACAACGCTTGGCGCACCGGCGTGCGTGACACGCTCAAGCGTTCGCTGATTTCGGTTTCGGTGATGCGGTCGCCCGGCACCAGGCGAAAGTCCGCAATGTCACGCTTGAGCTGCTGATACACCTCATCGGCACGCGACGGGTGTACCACGCTCATGCCAGCAAGCTCACATGTGCAGCCACCACACGCCAGCCCTCAGGCGTGCGCATCCAGGTTTGGCTTTGTCGGCCTGTGCGTGGGTTGCCCTCGCGTGCGAACTCGGTGTTGGCGGTGGCAAAGTCGCGCCCGTAGGTGGTGATCACCGTGTTCATGCAGGTGCGTGCCAAGCCTTGCGAGGGCCGGTTGGCGCGGAAGTCTTGGATGGCTTGGTAGCCATACAGGTTTTCGGTGGCGCCATAGCGCAGGGTGTGCGGGCTGTTCCAAAACAACTCGTCGAGCACCGCCACGTCGTTGCTGACCAGGGCTTGTTCGTAACGTTCAAAGGCGGCTTGCATCTCGGCCAGCACCTCAGGCAAATTGATGTCCATTCACAGCTCCACAGGTTTCACATGGGCCACGCCCGCCGACTCCAGCGCCAGCGCCACCCGAAAGGCCAAGTCTTCGCGCCAGGGCGCGGCAATGATTTGCACGCCCAAGGGCAAACCCTCGGTGCCCGCAGGCCACAGCGGTGCAGCCACCACCGGGCAACCGGCAAACGAGATGGGTTGGGTCAACAGCCCCATGGCCGCGCGTGCAGGCAAGGTCTGGCCCTGAATGTCGAGCCACTCGGTGCCAATGGGTGTGGCACACACAGGCGTGGCGGGTGCCAGCAGCACGTCCCAGTGTTCAAACAAGGCATTCACCTGGTCACGGTAGAGGCGGCGAAAGCGCTGGGCTTTGACGTACCAGTCGGCGGGTTGCAGGGCACCGGCCCAAAAACGGTCCACCGACAAGGGCTCAAAGTCGTCGCTGCGGGTGCGCAACTCGTTCAAATGCAAGCTGCCGCCTTCGCTGGCGGTGATGATGAAAGCCGCCGCACGCGCCAGCGCCGCACTGGGCCAGCTCACCTGCGCCGTGGCCCCCAAGCACTGGGCCGCCAACTGCACCGCCTCGCGTGCCGGGGCACTGGCGTGGTCGTGAAAGTAACCGTCCAGCACACCCACGCGCAGGCCTTGCAGCCCATGGGTCAAGCTGCCCATGACGGGCTCCACGCGGCGGGCGTGGCAGCCGGGGTCGAGCGCATCGGGGGCTTGCAGCGCGTCGTACATCTGGGCCAAGCCGGTGAGCGAATTGGCAAAGCCGCCCAGGTGGTCAATGCTGTGCACAAACGGGTAACTGCCCCGGCGCGACAAGCGGCCAAACGTGGGCTTGATGCCCCACACGCCGCACAGCGATGAAGGCACGCGGATGGAGCCATTGGTGTCCGAGCCCAAGCTCAAGGGCACTTGCCCCGCAGCCACTGCCGCACCTGAACCACCTGACGACCCACCCGCAATGCGCGACAAGTCATGCGGGTTGTGGCACGGGCCGTAGTGGGTGTTCTCGGTGGTGAAGCCATAGGCAAACTCGTCCATGTTGAGCGAGCCCACCAGCACCGCACCGGCGGCGTTCATCTGTTGCACCAGCAGCGCATCGGCTTGCGCCGGGGCATGGCCCTGGTTGACGATGGAGCCCGCCAGCGTGACCTCGCCTTGCACATCGAACAAATTCTTCACGGCATAGGGCACACCGGCCAAGGCGGGCAACACCTCGCCTCGGGCGCGCTGCGCATCCACCGCTTGCGCCTGGGTGCGGGCGCGCGCGTGGCAGATGCCGGTGAACGCATTCACCCGCGTGTCGGTGGCGGCGATGCGACCGAGGTGCGCATCCAACACCTCGCAGGCGCTGAACTGGCCGCTGGCAATGCCACGCGCCAAGTCGGGGGCAGACAAGGTGGTGAGCGTCATGGCGTCACCTGCTTGGGGCAATAAATTTCAGCCAGCTCTAGCTCGGGCGGCATGTCCAGGCCGTCTAGCAGTTGCGCCATGGCGGCTGTGCGCTGCAAATGCGCGGCCACGCGCACCGCGCGGGCCTCGTCCACCGGCAGGCCCAACACGGTGGCGCTCACCTGCACGTACTGCACCATCTGTGCATCGGTCAATGTGGCATGGGTCATTGCGGCCTGAGTCATTTGCGCACCTCGCGTTGAAAAATTTCCAAGCTGAGTTTTTTGGCGCTCACAAAGCTGGGCTCAGTGAGGGTCTCCACCGTGCGGGGACGGGGGTCGTTGTAGTCCAAGATTTCGGCCACTTGGGTGGGGCGCTTGGTGAGCAACAAAATTTGATCGGCCAAGTACACCGCTTCTTCCAGGTCGTGCGAGACCAGCAACATGGTGGTGCCGGTTTTCATGAACACGTCTTGCAGCTTTTCGCGGATGAACAAGGTCATCTCAAAGTCAAGAGCCGAGAACGGTTCATCCAAAAACAGCACCTCGGGGTTGGGGGCCAGCGCCCGCATGATGGAGGCGGTTTGTTGTTGACCGCCCGACAGCTCGTAGGGGTAGCGGTTGAGGTCAAACTTCACATCGAACGAGGCCACCAGCTCTTGCACGCGCTGCTCCACCTCGCCCTTGGACTTGCCTTCGAGCTTCAAGGGGTAGGCAATGTTGTCGATGGTGCGCATCCACGGAAACATGGCTTCGCGGTAGTTTTGAAACACATAGCCAATCTTGGTGTCTTTCAAAGACTTGCCGTCAAACAAGATCTCGCCACTGTCGATGGGAATCAAGCCCGCGATCATGTTGATCAAGGTGCTTTTGCCGCAGCCGTTGGGGCCAAACACCGAGACGATTTTGTTCTTGGGAATGTCGAGGTTGAAGTTTTCGTACAGCGGCCAACCGGCAAAGTATTTGGTGAGGTTGCGAATGGTGATGTGCGTGCCGCTGGGGCCCGGCACAAACGGGGGGGCTGCCGGGTCAGGTGCCACCATGGGGTTGAGAACAACAGTCATGCTTACCTTCCGCTCCAATGGACGATGCGTTTTTCCAGCACCAAAAACACCACGTTCAAGGCATAGCCCAAGGCCCCTGCCGACAAGATGGAGGCGTACATGTCACGCACGTTCATCACCTGCTGCGAGTCGATGATGCGGTGGCCCAGGCCACGCTCAGAGCCAATGAACATTTCAGCCACGATGACGATGACCAGCGACATCGACACCGCGCTGCGCAAGCCCACAAACGTGGGTTGCAAGCTCTCCCACACCAGCACGTCTTTGAAAATCTGCCAGCGTGTGGCCCCCATCACCTTGGCGGCCATCACACGCTGCTTGCGCGCATTGATCACGCCATAGGCGCTGTTGAACAACACAATCAGCAAAGCACCAAACGCGGCAATGGCCACCTTGTTGATGTCGGACACACCAAAGATCATCAAGAACAAAGGGATCAGCGCCGACGAAGGTGTGGAACGAAAAAAATCAATCACAAACTCCACGCTGCGGTAGGCCCGCTCGTTGCTGCCCAGCAGCACGCCCAAGGGCACGCCGATGACGCCGGCAATAGCAAAGGCTTCGAGCGTGCGCGCCAAGGTGTAGGCAAAGTCTTTGAGCAACTCGCCACCCGCCATGCCGGTGAACAGCACCGTCAAGGTGGCTGAGGGTGAAGGCAGCAAGATGGGGCTGATGAGCTTGTAGCGCACCACCAAGTCCCAAATCACAAACAACACCACAGGCCCAATCAGCGGCATGAGCTGCGCCGGGCTCCAGCGCGCGGGGGCCACCGCCCCCGCTGCGGCGCGGTCGGCCAGGCCCTGTTTGGCCGCAGCCATCAACACGGGAGAGGAGGCTTCGTGCATGGCTTAACCCTTGTACAACATGGTGTCGACCATGAGGCGTGAGGGGAAGATGCCCTTGTCGGAGAACAAGTCAAAGAACTTCTGGAAGTGGCCAATGTCTTTGGCGGTGAACTCGTTGTAGAGGGTGTAAGCGGCCAGCGGCACCTCAGACGTCAACGCGCCTTCAATGGCGGTGTAGCCCTTGAGGTACTGACGTGCCTCAGCAGCGTTGGTACGCACCAGTGCAATGCCCTTGGCATAGGCGGTGACGAACTTCTTGGTTTCCACCGGATGGTTTTTGACAAACTCAGCAGTGAGCGAGGCCGAGCCACCAAACCAAGGGGCCATCGCGTCGCCCAAGATGTATTTGGAAATCACGCCCGCTTCCAGCACGCGGGTGGTGCCGTTCAAGCGGCCAATGGTGCCGGTGGGCTCTAGGGTGTAGACCGCATCCACTTGGCCCGCGGCCAAGGCGGCCACGTGTTGGCCAATGGGCAACTCGATCACCGTGGCACCGGTGGCGCCGCCCCGCTCAAGCACGGTTTTGGCCAAGGTGACGTTTTGAATGCCAGGGCCTGAGGCCACTTTTTTGCCCTTGAGATCGGACATGACTTTGGCCGTGCTGGCCACGGGCACCAAGAACTCGTCCAACACGTTTTTCACGTTGCTGGGGTTGGCACAAAAGATTTTGAACGTGCCCGGTGCAGCAATTTCACCAATCGCCAAGTTGGCCGAACCGGTGCCGTTGGCGCTGCCGTCGCAACGACCGGCCAACATGGCTTCCATGATTTGTTGGGCAGCGGCGAACTTGATGGGCTCTACATCGAGACCGGCTTCTTTGAAGTAGCCCTTTTCCACCGCAGCATAAAACGGCAGGCCCGCCGCAATGGGCCAGTAGCCAATGCGAATTTTGGGAGTGGACTGTGCACGCACGATGGCAGGTGCGCCCATGAGCCCTAAGGCAGCACTGGCGGCACCGGCTTGCAACAGTTGGCGACGTGAGGTGGATGGGTTCATGAGATCTCTCCTAGAGGTGGGTGAAACAAAAAAACAAAATCAAATCGTTCAGGCTTGCAGGCTGGCCACGTAAGCGCGCCAACCACCGAAGTGGCTGATGTCTTGCGCGCCGATCAAAGCCTGCGGCTCACACACAAAGCCCTGCACGCTGGTGCCATCGGCCAAGCGCAAAGTGCCAATGCCCAAGGGCTCAGGGATGAGGGCTACAAAAGAGCCGTAGTGGCGCGTGGGCATCTCCCACACCTCCAGGGCAATGGCATGGCCCTGCCCTGGTGCCACGCGCAGCAAGCCGGGCTTGGGCGGCGTGGTGTTGGGCAAAGCAAACAACTGGTAGTCGGCACTGGTGGTGGTGGTGTGCAGCAGGCGCGCACCACGCTCGGTGAGTTGCGTATTCAAGGGCATGCCCGACAAATGCGCACCCACCACGGCCACCTGCACCGTGGGCTCAGCCTGCAAACCCGCAATGGCTTGCATGGCAGGCAAAGGCTCGCCCGTAGCACCCAGCGTCAAACCCGTGGCGTGGTGGTAACGCTGGCCCAAGTCGGCCAATTGCCAGTCGCTGCAAGACGGGCCAATCAGCGTGATGCCAAAGGGCAAGCCATCGGCACGCAACACACTGGGCACCGACAGCGCCGCGTAGTCGAACAAGTTGACGAAGTTGGTGTAGTGGCCCAAGTTGCGGTTGAGCACCACCGGGTCGGCCTGCATTTGCGCAATGGTGTAGTGCGTGGGCGCGGTGGGCACCAGCAACACGTCGATGGCGTCCCACATGCGGTGTGCGACTTGCGCCAAGCCCAGCATTTGTATTTCGGCGGTGCAGTAATCGGCGGCGCTGTAGTGGCTGCCTTTGCCAATGATGCTGCGCACGGGCTCCATCACGTGCTCGGGGTGGGCGTCAAAGAAAGGTTGAATGGCCGCGTAACGCTGCGCCACCAATGCGCTTTCGTACAACATGGCGGCGGCTTGCAAATGCGGCGTCATGTCGATGGCCACCGGCTCGCCACCCAAGGCACACATCTGCGTGATGGACGCATCGAAGGCTTGCTTGGCTTGCATGTCGCCAAAGAATTCAAGCTGCTGTGGCACACCAAACTTGAACTGTGCTGGCAAGGCCTGGGTGTTGAGTGTGAGTTGGCGTGAAAACGGATCGCCCGCATCGGGCCCCAAGCAGGCTTGCAACACTTGCGCGGCAGTGGCCACGGTGCGCGCCAAGATGCTCACGCAGTCCACGTTTTGCGCCGCAGGCACAACTCCGCGTGCAGAGATCAACCCACGCGTGGGCTTGAGGCCCACGATGTTGTTCAAGCCCGCAGGCACGCGCCCAGAACCGGCGGTGTCGGTGCCCAAGGCAAAGTCAACCTGCCCCGTGGCCACCACATAGGCAGAGCCAGAACTTGAACCACCCGACACATACAACGGGTTGAACGCATTGGGCACCGCACCATAGGGCGAGCGTGTGCCGTTGAGGCCGCAGGCAAATTGGTCGAGGTTGGTTTTGCCATGCAGCGATGCACCAGCGGCGAGCAGCTTGCGCACCACTTCGGCGTGCTCTGACGGGGTGTAGGCGAACTCGGAGCACGCGGCCGTGGTGGGCACCTGCGCCGCGTCGATGTTGTCTTTGACGGCGAAGCTCAGGCCAGAGAGCGCCCCTGAATGGGCCGTGCTCAGAGGGGGCGTGAGGCGTGTGATCCAGGCTTCATCGGCCAGTGCGTTCGTCTGCGAATGAGGGCTTGAGCGTGACACCATTGTTGTGCATCCAGTCTTGTATCCAAGATGGAATGCAATAGGTGTGCCACGGTAGAAGACGATTCAAATTTGAGGCTTGCAGAAAAACTCGTTGCGTTTATTCACGGAGCGTTCGCTGTTGCATTGAATGCGAAGTCGTATGGGTTGATCCACGCAATGGGGGTTAGGGGTTGAGGGGCTTGGTGGGCGGGAAGGATGATTAGCGGTTTAGGCTGTGAGCAGCCGCACGGTCATGATTGGTGGCATGCAGAAATCGACCCAGACTAGAAATTGCCGCTAAGAAAAAGCTGGTCTTCAACTGGTGAAGCGTTTGCTGTAGTTTTATTCGCCTTTTGCAACATGCTTTCGACTGACCGTGCGTTCTAGCCGCCCTTCCTTCATCAGAAGTCCAATCACGCTATAGCTCAGGTAGTCTTTTGAGCCACCGCCATAGTCAGATTGGAGTCCCAGGTATTTTGCCGCGTCGGAATTTGAGATGCCTGTCGGATTAGCCTTTGCAAGCTCCATGACAGCTGATTTCATCAGACCCAAGGCCATCTGCGCTTTTTCGTAGCAACCATCGGGAATGTTGGCTCTGACGCGATGCTTGATATTTTCCGGATTAGGTCGAACCTTGTTGGTCAGCAAGCCACCCTGTGATCGGATACCAAATGCAGAAATCAATTCGGCTTCGATCTTGAGCGCCTGTTGCTCAGTCAAGTTATCAGCAACGATCGTATGGATGACGCTGTATCCCACCTCCTTGATTTGCTTAATAAGTTGGCCTTTCTCAGATTCATCGACATTCGCCTGATGCTCCCAAGCACGATTGCCGGTGCCTTTACCGATATAGAAGGGCTTGGCAGGTTTATCCCTAGGATCTTTCAGTGCATAAACGTAGAAAGGATTTTGGGCCATGTCGAAGTAGATCTGTCAAAAGATGTGATAAGGGGCGTTTATCCTTTGGCATCGTAGCACTGCGACCGGTATCGGACGGGTTGCTGCATGACTGCTTCTGGCCGAGGTATGCCGCCAGTATGCGCGAGCCGATGACGGCTCTCGATGCAAAACAGCAACACCCGTGTTGAACTCAAAGTCATCCCCACCGCACATCACACTCGCCATGCCTTGATGAAACGCGGCGACACCCGCCGCGCTCCCAACAACTCAAAAACTCAACAACTCAATAAGTTTTATAAGGCAAAAACTTGCCCGACAACACCACGTTCACACGGTCGCCTTTGGGATCAGCAGTGCGTTGGATGTCCATTGAGAAATCGATGGCGCTCATGATGCCGTCACCAAACTCTTCGTGGATCAACTCTTTGATGGTGGTGCCGTACACGCTGACGATTTCGTACCAGCGGTAAATCAGTGGGTCGGTGGGCACGGGTGTGGGCAGCGAGCCTTTGTAGGGCACCACTTGCAACCACTTTTGTTCTTCGGCGTTGAGGCCAAAGATCTTGCCAATGATTTTGGCTTGCTTGGCATCGAGCGTCATCTGGCCCAGGCAGGCAGCCGTGGTCCACTCTTTGGACAGGCCCACTTTTTGGGCCACGTCTTCCCATTTGATGCCTTTGGAGACCTTGACGGTCATGATTTTTTCGGTGATGTCGTTGCGGTTCATAAAAAGCTCCTCTTAGGTAAGTACAGAAAAAAAACAGATCAATGGGCGGGGCCCACATGGGCGCGTGCCACCAAAAAGTCGACGATGTGGTTGCGCAGCTCGTAATAGCCAGGCAAGTGGTGCAGGCCGGCACGGGTGCGGTCGCGTGGCAAGGGGTTGGTGACCGATTCAGAAATACCGCCCGGCACATAGCCGTTGGGAGTGTCGCTGCCGTTGTGCATGAGCAAGATGCGGTCGGCCAACAAACAGGCCTCGTCCACGTCGTGGGTGATCATGAACACGGTTTGCTGCGTCTCACGCACGATGGTCATGAGCTCGTCTTGGATGGTGCCGCGCGTGAGCGCGTCCAAGGCACCAAAGGGCTCGTCGAGCAGCAGCATGCGCGGCTGGATGGCAAAGGCACGTGCAATGCCCACGCGCTGCTTCATGCCGCCCGAGAGCTGAGAGGGCTTTTGGTCGATGGCGTGGCGCAAGCCCACGAGTTCGACAAACTTTTCCACATGCACATTGACCTTGGGGGCTTTCCATTCGGGCCAGCGCGATTTCACTGCAAAGGCAATGTTTTTGCGCACCGTCAGCCAGGGCATGAGGGCGTGGCTTTGAAACACCACGCCTCGGTCCAGGCTGGGGCCCACCACCTCGCGGTTGTTCATGTACACGTGGCCGCCGCTGGCTTGGTCCAAACCTGCCAACACGTTCAAGATGGTGGTCTTGCCACAGCCCGAGTGGCCGATGATGCAGACAAATTCACCTTGCGCGATGTTGAACGACACGTCGGCAAACACCGGTCGGTCGGCGACAAAGCGCTTTTCGAGTTGTTCAATTTTCAGAAAGTCTTGCACAGGGGTTTCTTTCGCTGGGGGTTATTCCACATAGGTGACGGCTTGCTGCAAGCGTGCAAAGGCCATGTCGAGCAACATGCCCACGATGCCGATGACACCAATGGCAAAGATGACGTTGGTGAGCGACAGGTTGTTCCACTCGTTCCAAACAAAGTAGCCAATGCCAGTGCCACCCACCAGCATCTCGGCGGCGACGATAACCAGCCACGCAATGCCCATGGAGATGCGCATGCCCGTCAATATGGTGGGCGCAGCGGCGGGCAAGATGACGCACCAAGCACGGCGCAAGGGCGACACCTCCAGCGTGGCCGACACGTTGAGCCACTCACGCTTGACCGAGGCCACACCAAAGGCGGTGTTGATGAGCATGGGCCAGACCGAGCAGATGAAGATCACAAAGATGCCGCTGATGGACGAGTCTTTGATGGTGTACAGCGCCAACGGCATCCACGCCAAAGGGCTGATGGGCTTGAGCACTTGGATGAATGGGTCAAAGGCCAAGCGCAACAGCGGCGACATGCCAATCACAAAACCCAGCGGCACCGCCACCAAGGCCGCCAGCACAAACCCCAGGCCCACACGGCCCAAAGAATGGGCCAGTTGGATGAGGATGCCTTTGTCGTTGGGGCCGTTGTCGTACACCGGGTCAGACACATGTTTCCAAATGGTCTCGCCCATTTGCGTGAGCGTGGGAAAGCCATTGGTCTTGGTGCTGCCCGGGTCTTTGCCCATCATCTTGAGGTACTCCGCCTGTTCGGCGGTCATGCCCGCAGGGTTTTGGCCGGGGCCCACTTTGCGTTCCATGGTGGCGAGTGACCACACGCCCAGACACAACAAGAAGATGAGCACCGAGATGAGTCGGGCTTTGAAGTTGAGCGAATTCATGCGCGGTCAACCCATCTTCGAGATGGCAAAGCTCTTGACGTAGTCATCGGGCTTGGCCGGGTCAAACTCTTTGCCCATGACCTTGAACTTTTTGTACGCGCCTTCGGGCGGCTTGAAGCCCACCAGTGCCATTTGCTTTTTGGCCTCGGTCAACAAGAACACCTTTTCGGCAATTTGCTTGTAGTTCACATCGCCTTTGATGTAGCCCCAGCGCTTCATTTGCGTGAGCATCCACACCGCCATGCTCTGCCAGGGGATGGGGTCGAAGTTGGCGCGGTCGGGCACGTTTTTGATGTTGCCCAGGCCATCGGCAAACTTGCCGGTCAACACCTGCATCAACACCGCCTCGGGTTGGTTGAGGTATTGGGTGGGTGCGATCACGCGGGCAATCAACTCGCGGTCTTTGGCTTGGCTGGCCATGAAGCTGGCGGTCAGCACCGAGCGGTAGAGCGCGGCAAAGGTGTTGGGGTTTTGTTGGATGAAGGCGTCGCTCACCCCAAAGGCGCAGCAAGGGTGACCGTCCCAAATTTCTTTGGACAAGATATGAATGAAGCCCACCTCGTCGTACACCGCGCGCTGGTTGAATGGGTCGGGGCCCAAGAAGCCGTCGATGTTGCCTGCGCGCAAGTTGGCCACCATCTCGGGTGGTGGGGTGACACGGATTTGCACATCGGTGTCGGGGTTCAAACCGTTTTCTGCCAGGTAGTAGCGCAGCAAGAAGTTGTGCATGCTGTACTCAAAGGGCACGGCAAATTTGAAGCCTTTCCAGCTCTTGGGGTCGCGTTTGTCTTTGTGCTTGACGTGCAAGGTGATGGCCTGGCCGTTGGTGTTTTGAATGCTGGCCACATTCATGGGCATTTGCGTGCTGCCCAGGCCCATGCTCATGGCCAAAGGCATGGGCGACAAAAAGTGGCTGGCATCGTGCTCTTTGTTGATCATCTTGTCGCGGATCAAGGCCCAACCCGCGGTTTTGTTGAGCTGCACATTGAGGCCTTCTTTTTTGTAAAAGCCCAAGGGCTCGGCCATGATCAAGGGGCTGGCACAGGTGATGGCAATGAAGCCCACCTTGAGGTCTTTCTTTTCGAGTGCGCCTTTGTCTTGGGCCATGGCCTGCAAAGCGCCCAGTGGTAATACCGAGGCAATGGCCGCGCGTGCGGTGTTGGCCCCCACCGCTTTCAAGAAGCCACGACGCACACCGTCCACCGGAAACAAGGCCTTGACCAAGGCCGCTTCCATGAATTGACGCCCGGCCTCTTCCACCGAACTGGCCACTTGAATGTGCTGGTTGGGCGCGTGGTCTTGGCCACAGGCACAACGCATGAGCAAGGGACGCTCTGCGTTGTAGGGCTCGTAAGCGCTGGAAGATGTGTCGTCAGGCAAATGGGACATGGGGCACCTCAAAGTTGATGTACCTCTGATATGCAAGCCCCGCGCCAGAAAAATGTAAGCTTCGCGCACTGCCATAGCGCATGAAAGCGCACTTCACGCACCATGTCACGCGTTTTGCGCACCAGACACAAGCGGGCGCGCCTCGTCGTGGTGAATGTCAGCCTTGTGCCGACTGAATCATGTTGCGCAACACCGGGTAGATTTGCGCGTCCCAGCGCTTGCCGCTGAACACCCCATAGTGGCCCACACCGGCTTGCAGATGGTGCGTCTTGCGGTAAGCCGGCAGCATGGCGCACAGGTCTTGTGCCGCCAAGGTTTGGCCTTGACCACAAATGTCGTCACGCTCGCCTTCGACGGTGAGCAGAAAAGTTTTACGAATGGCCCCCAGCTCCAGCGCACGTCCACGGTAGGTCAATTCGCCCTTGGGCAACAGGTGGTCTTGGAACACATGCTTGACCGTTTCTAAATAGAACGGACCCGAGAGATCCATGATGGCGAAGTACTCTTGGTAGAAGTCGCGGATGACATCGGCTTTTTCATGGTCGCCATTCAAGCGGTGCTCGTACAAGGTGGCAAACGATTGACGGTGGCGGCTGAGGTTCATGTTCAAAAACGCCATGAGCTGGATGAAGCCCGGGTACACACGCCGCCCCACCCCCTTGAACTGCAAGGGCACCATGCCAATCAGATTTTTTTCAAACCATTCAATGGGTTTTTCTTTGGCCAGGTCGTTGACCTTGGTGGGGTTGATGCGGGTGTCGATGGGCCCGGCCATCAGCGTCAGGCTGGCGGGCTGGCATTCGTGGCGATCTTGCGCCATCAAGGCGGTGGCGGCCAAGCACGCCACAGTGGGTTGGCACACGCCCATCAGGTGCGCGTTAGGCCCCAGGTGCTGCATGAACCAGATGATGTGTTCGATGTATTCGTCCAGACCGAACTCGCCCTCGCTCATGGGAATGTCGCGGATGTTGCGCCAGTCGGTCAGGTACACCTCGTGGTCTTGCACCAAGGTTTGCACAGTGCCGCGCAACAAGGTGGCAAAGTGGCCCGACATGGGTGCCACCAACAGCAGCTTGGGCAAGTCGTGTTGGTCTTCGCGCTTGAAGCGCATGAGGTCGCAAAACGGCGTGCCATACACCCGCTCTTCTTGAATGGCGTGTGTCTGCCCTTGCAGGTCTTGGACGGGCAAGATGTTGTAGTTGGGGCGGGCGTGGGTGAAGCCCATCAAGGCAATTTGTTCATAGTACGCGGTCATGCGCTGCAAGGGCGTGGCGGGCTTGCCATCGAACCACTTCATGCTGATCTCGCGTGCTTGCGCAGCGAACTGGCGCACGGGGTCGGCCAGGTTGGCCGCCATCTGGTAGTTGTGATAGATCATGTATCGCAGGCTGCTGCCTCTTGCTGTGTGTATGCATCAACCAAGTGCAAGAGCCGTGCCACTGGTGGCATATTTATTGCGAACGTGATGTCACTTTGGCAACTTTACCGATTGGCATTCATGGCTAAGACCACGCTCACCATCAGCAGCAAGAACTACTCGTCTTGGTCTTTGCGAGGCTGGCTGATGGTCAAGCTCGCAGGCATTCCCTTCTCGGAAGTGCCCGTGGCCACTGACAACGTGGACGCACGCGCCGAGTTGCTGTTGCTCTCGCCCTCGATCTTGGTTCCTTGCTTGAACCACGGCAACGCGAAGGTGTGGGACACCTTGGCGATTGGCGAATACCTCAACGAGATCGCACCAAAAGCAGGCCTGCTGCCAACCAACGCGGTGCACCGTGCACATTGCCGGTCCATTTGCGGCGAGATGCATTCGGGCTTTTCTGCACTGCGTGCCTCGCTGCCCATGAACATCAAAGCACACTTCAAAAACTTCAAGGTGTGGTCCAAAGCGCAGCTCGACATGGACCGCGTGTTCTTCATCTGGCGTGACTGTTTGAGCACCTACAAAGGCCCTTACCTGTTCGGCAAAAAACCCACACTGGCCGACGCCATGTTTGCGCCCGTGGTGATGCGCTTCAAGACCTATGGCATTGCACTCGACCCGGTGTGCCAACGTTATTGCGACCAAATTTTGTCAATGCCAGAGATCAAGGAGTGGATGGCAGCCGCAATTGCCGAGCCAGACGACATCGAAGAACTTGAAGTGGAGTTTTAACCATGAGCACGACCCTCGCCTACGACAGCCAGACCGATTTTTCGCACATCAAACCCAACGACACGCAGTTCTTGCCCGGGGGCCTGCGTGACTTTTTTGTGTACCGCGACCTCGGTGTGGCCAAAGCCACCCACGGTAAGGTCATTGCCCATATTGCCAAAGCCAATATGCCGCCCGAAAACGGCACCGGCTGGCACTACCACGTGGCAGAGTTTCAAATTGTCATCATGCTCAAAGGCTGGGCCCGCTTCATGTACGGTGACCAACCCACCTTGGTGTCAGCAGGCGACTGCGTGCACCAAAAGCCAGGCATCGTGCACTACCTGTTCGACTACTCGCCCGACATGGAGTACCTGGAAATTGTGGGTCCGGCAGACTTTGAGTCGGTGCCCGTTGAAGGGCCGTGTGAGGTGCCGGGTGTGACGCCTTGGAAATAAAAAATCATATTGTTTGTTGTGACCCAAGTAGGGCTGTTTCATGGTTTGCTGAGATGAACAGCCCACTAGCGCGCCATGCCAAAATGGATGAATGGTCATCCACGATTCCAAAAAAAATCATCATCATTGCGGGTCCTAATGGCGCGGGCAAGACCACATTTGCACGCAACTTTCTTCCTGCTGAAGCCCAAACACTGAGGTTTATAAATGCCGATCTGATTGCGGCAGGACTGGCTCCATTCAATCCTGAATCAGCAGCACTCAAGGCGGGTCGCTTGATGCTGGAAGAGATTGATGAGTGTGTGTTGGCAGGCAAAAGCTTTGCCTTTGAAACCACTCTCTCAGGCCTGACCTACCTCAACAAAGTTGCTATTTGGCGGCAACTGGGGTTTCAGGTGAAGCTTTGGTTTTTGTCTTTACCAACAGCGGAAATCGCTGTGTCCAGAGTGGCCAACCGTGTTGCTCAAGGGGGCCATCACATCCCCGAAGACGTGATTCGTCGGCGTTTCAAGTCTGGGCTTGACAACTTTCACAACAGATATAGTCGTGCTGTTGACTCATGGGCGTTTTACGACAACTCTGGCATTGAGCCTCAACTGATTGACTGGAGCCCCCAATGAACACCAAAGACATTCGTACCTCCACAGACCCAGATTTAGCTGGCTCCTACGCTGCCATGCAACGTGCTGCACGCGCTGCACAAGACGTGGCCATCAAGACCGACACCAGCATCGTTGTATCCATCAACGGCAAAGATGTGCGCATTACCGCTGCCGAGTTGATCAAAATGCGCGCGCAAGAGAAGCAGCGACATCCGCACTGAATCTGCCGATTGGTAGGATGGCCCCAACATGACACCTGTTGACATCCTCCCCCAAGCCTCTCCCCTGCCGCAATTGGCACAACAACTCAAGACCACGGGCTATGCTATTTTGAGCGCCGCCAGTGTGTGTGCCTGGGCACACTGCACCTTGGACGAGTTGAATGCGATCGCCCAAAGCTGGCACGGCATGCCAGCAGACCCGTATTTGAAAGATGGTGGGCGTTATCGCAAACGCCGGCACGCGTCTTTCACGTTTGCGCACGATGTGGTGTCGCCAGTCGCGCACCGTGCGCACTGGCAACCCCTGACCTACAACGCCTTGCATGGCGGTATGACGCGCTGGTTTGAACCCATGCCCGCCGAGGTGGCTACCTCAGCCCCCTGGCTGCGGTTGCTGCGTGCTTTTGCACAGACGGCGATTCAATTGCACGCCGACAACACGGCGGCCCACACGCCGCCCGTGCAATGCATTGAGGCACATCAGTTTCGCATCGACACCACCGATGGCATTGGCCGCCCCACCCCCGAAGGCGCACACCGCGACGGGGTGGATTTGGTGGGCGTGTTCATGCTGCACCGACAAGACATCAAGGGGGGTGAGACCCGCGTGTTTGACGCGCGTGGCACCACAGGCGAACGCTTCACCTTGCAAGAGCCCTGGTCGTTGCTGCTGCTCGACGACGCACGGGTGATTCACGAAACCACGCCGATTCAACCCACCCAGGCAGGCGGCTACCGCGACACGCTGGTGCTCACCGCCAAGCAAGACACGTTTCTGGAAGAAGCTAAGACTGCGGTCAACGCACCGTCGCAAAGTCAATGAAGCCTTGTTCCACGTTGGTGTGGGTCAGCTTCACGCGCAGGAACTCGCCCACATCGTGATCGTGGGTGTAAGAGGTGAGCATGCCCTCCACCGGCGGCGTGAACACGCGCACCCAGGTGCCGCTGGGGGTTTTGCCCGTGACCACGGCTTCAAACACCTGACCGATGTGTCCAGCCAGCATCAAGGCGGCTTCTGATTTGCGCATGCGCCGCTCCACCTTGCGTGCGGCGTCTTCTTGGCGCGTGCAATGCAAGGCCAAGGCTTCCAACTCGGCGGTGTTGTAAGGCGCAGGGGTGTGCATCAACAAGCTCTTGAGCATGCGTTGTGTCACCAAGTCTGGGTAGCGACGGTTGGGCGCGGTGGAGTGGGTGTAGTCGCGCACCGACAGGCCAAAGTGGCCAATGGCCTCGCTCTTGGGGTGCTCCACCACGTATTCGCCCGAGCCCATGAGTTTGACGATGACCAAAGACAAATCCGGAAAACGCACCGGATCAGCCCGGTGGCGTTTGGCCAAAAACTTTTCCAGCGCCGCCGAGTCAGGGTCGGCGGGCAAGTGTTCGTTGTAGGTGGCCGCCAAAGCCACGATGCGTTGCCAACGCTCTGGCGAGCGCACCACCCGACGCAGCGATGCATGGCCGTGCTCAGCCAAGAAGTGTGCCGTGCAGGTGTTGGCGGCAATCATGAATTCTTCAATCAATTGACGGGCGCGGTTTTGCACTTGCTGGCGAATGGCCACCACGCGCTCACCTTCAAACACGGCATGGGGTTGCAGGGTTTCAAATTCCAACGAGCCCTGCGCGTGTCTGCGTTCGCGCAGCAACTGGGCCACGCTGTCTTGCAAGTGCAATTGCGCATCCATACCCGCCACCAGTTGGGCAGCTTCGGGCAGATCGGCATCGCCTTCGATCCAGTCGGACACCGCGTCATAAGCCAGTTTGGCTTTGTTGTGCACCTTGGCGCGGTAGAGCTTGTGGTAGGTGATCTCAGCATCGCGGTTGATGCCCATCTCCACCACCACAGCCAAACGCTCCTCGTGGGGATTGAGCGACGTGAGGTCGGTGCACAAGCGCTCGGGCAGCATGGGAAACACACGCGTCGAGGTGTAGACCGAGGTGGTGTTGTGTTTGGCGTGGGCATCTAGAGCCGAGCCTTTGGGCACCAACACATCCACATCGGCCACCGCCACATAAATTTGGGTGTCGCCATTGGGCAGCGAATCGGCCACGGTGAGTTGATCGAGGTCACGCGAGTCGTCGTTGTCGATGGAGCACCAGGCCAGTGCCGTCATGTCGACAACGCGGGGGTCTGGGTCTTGCCCAGCATGTGTCAGCGTCTGCAACTCACGCAAGACAGAAGCAGAAAACTCAGGCTCCAAGCCACGCTCGACCATGGCTTGACCGGCGATGTAAGACAGCTGAGAACGACCCGGGAAATGTTTGGAATTCATGATGCGAATGTAGCGCCTGAGCACGGGCGTATCATGGTCTTTACCATGCAACTACTCCAAAACTTGCGCTCTTACCGATTTCAAATTGTTGTGGGACTGGCGCTGTTAGCTGTGGCCCTGTGGGGTGGCCAGCGCTGGCTCTTGGGACCTAAGACGCCCGTGGTAGTGGTGGTGCAGCGCGACTTTGTACAAACCGTGGTGGCCAGTGGCCGCATTGAGAGTCCACACCGCGTCGAGCTGGGTGTGCAAATCACCGGCACCGTCAAAGCCGTGCCGGTGAACGAAGGCCAAAGCGTGCAGGCAGCGCAAACTTTGATTGAGCTGGAAGACGCTGAGCTGGTTGCCAGCGTTCGACAAGCCGAGCTGGCGGTGACGCAAGCGCAAGCCAAGCTGCGCCAACTGCGCGAAGTGCAAGCGCCGTTGGCTGAACAGGCCATGCATCAGGCACAGGTGAACCAAGATGCCGCCACACGTGCCTTGCAACGCACACAAGATTTGTTTGACAAAGGTTTCATTGGCCAAGCCGCCTTGGACGAGTCTGCACGCGCCGAGCAGGTGATGCGCTCGCAGCTCAAAAGCACACAGCAACAACTCAACAGCGCACGCGCGGGCGGCAGTGACATGGCAGTGGCCGAGTCCGCCTTGTCACAAGCGCAAGCAGGCGCAGAGCTGGCACGGGCCCGTTTGCGTTACAGCAAGGTACTCGCACCCGTAGCCGGCAGCTTGATTGCGCGCAATGTCGAGCCTGGCGACGCGGTACAACCCGGCAAAGTGCTGATGGTGCTGTCACCCGCCGGCGAAACACAGCTGGTGGTGCAAATTGACGAGAAGCACTTGAATTTGTTGAAGATAGGGCAAACGGCCCAAGTTTCAGCCGATGCCTACCCAGACCAACGCTTCACGGCGGAGCTGGTGTACATCAACCCGGGCGTGGATGCACAACGCGGGTCGGTAGAGGTCAAACTGCACGTCACACAAGCCCCGGCTTATTTGCGACAGGACATGACGGTGTCGGTGGACATTGAAGTGGCCCAACGCAGCCAGGCGGTGTTGGTGCCCACAGAGGCCGTACACGACCTCGACACCAACGCCCCTTGGGTGCTGAAGGTGGTCAAAGGACAAGCGGTTCGCAGCCCCATCCTGCTGGGCTTGCGCAGCCAGGGCTTGAGTGAGGTGCGCGAAGGGCTGGCAGCCGGTGACCAAGTGTTGGCCACCGCCACCCTTGCGGTCAACGACAAAGCCCGGGTACGGCCCGTCTCAACCCTTGTGGCGAAATGAGTGCAGACACGCGCTCGCTAAACCCAGCCGTTGTGCTGCCCCGCTGGATGCCGTTTGAATGGTTGGTGGCCTTGCGCTTTTTGCGTGAAGGCCGGGTGCAAACCGCGTTCATCATTGGTGGTGTGGCCATTGGGGTGGGCGTGATTGTGTTCATGTCGGCTTTGCTCAGCGGCTTGCAAGCCAACTTCGTCAAGCGTGTGTTGACAGGTCAAGCCCACATCCAGTTGCTGCCGCCCAAAGAAGTGGCCCGTGCCCTGCGCGGTGCAGACCCACAGACCATTGAGGGCAGCATCGTGCAATCGCCTTTGCAGCGACTCAAAAGCATTGATCAATGGCAAAGTGTGTCGGCACAAATCAAGGCCCTGCCTGAAGTGAACGTGGTGTCGCCCGCGGTGAATGGCTCAGCCTTGGTGGTGCGCGGTGACGCCAGCCGCGCCATCAGCGTGATAGGCATGGAGCCAGAGCTGTACTTTCGGATCGTGCCCATGCCAGAAAAAATAGTCCGTGGCAGCGCACGCGTGACGGTCAACGACATCTTGATTGGCACCGAACTCGCCAGCGACTTGGGCGTGTCGGTGGGCGACAAGCTCAGAGTCACCGCCGCCAGTGGCAGCGCCAACACACTCACCATCACCGGCATTTTTGATTTGGGCAACAAAGGGGCCAACGCCCGCACCACCCTCATGGCGCTGCGCTCTGCCCAAAGCCTGCTGGGTTTGCCAGGCGGCGTGTCGGCGCTGGATGTGACCGTGCATGACGTGTACGCTGCCGAGGTGGTGGCACGCCACATCACGGCGCTCACGGGCGTGCAAGCCGACAGCTGGATCAAAACCAACGAACAGTTCTTCACCGCGGTGAGCGCACAAACCACGGCCAACACCGCCATTCGGGTGTTTGTGGGGCTGTCGGTGGCCTTTGGCATTGCCAGCGTGCTGGTGGTGTCGGTGGTGCAAAAGTCGCGCGAGATCGGCATCTTGCGTGCCATGGGCATCACACGCGGACAAATCTTGCGCATCTTTTTGCTGCAAGGCGGCTTGCTGGGCTTGGGCGGCGCGGTGGTGGGTTCGCTGCTGGGCTCGCTCGGCATGGTGGTGTGGCAGCAAGTCCAACGCAACCCCGATGGCACGGTGATGTTTGCCGTCAGCTTGGAGCCGCTGATGTTTGCCACCGCCTTGTTGCTGGCCACCGTGACGGGGCTGCTGGCCTCGTTCGCACCCGCCATGCGCGCCGCGCGCCTAGACCCGGTGGTGGCCATCCGTGGATAAGGCCAGCGCATCGCCCGCCCCTCAGGTTGTGCAGCTGCGCGACGTGTGCAAATCGTTCAACGTGGGGCAGCCCAACGAGATTGAAATCTTGCATCACATTGACTTGTCGCTGGAGCGCGGTGAGTTTTGTGCCGTCATGGGCCCTTCGGGCTCGGGCAAAAGCACCTTGCTCAACATCATTGGCTTGTTGGATCGCCCGACCCAAGGCCAGCTGTCCATTGGCGGTGAAGAAACCACAGGCCTGGACGACCATGCACTGACGCGTTTGCGTGGTCACGCCATTGGTTTTGTCTTTCAACACCACCACCTGCTCAATGCCTTCACGGCCCAAGAGAACGTGATGATGCCCTTGCTGGGCGAGGCCGGTTTTGCAAACAGCCAGATCGAAGCGCGGGCTGCGGAGCTGCTGGACAAAGTGGGCTTGAGCGCCTGGGCCCACCAGCCTGCGGGCAGCTTGTCGGGCGGACAGCAGCAGCGCGTGGCCGTGGCACGTGCGCTGGCCATGAACCCGGCCCTGCTGTTGGCCGACGAGCCCACGGGCAACTTGGACAGCAAAAGCGCCGACGCGGTGTTTGACCTGCTGCGCCGCGTGAGCCAAGAGCAAGGCACCACGGTGCTCTTTGTCACCCACAACCCCGAGCTGGCCGCACGCTGCGACAAGACCATTCAGGTGGTGGACGGTCGGGTGGTCTGAGTCGTCTTCTGTATACGAGCGGTCTGGGGCTGCGGTCAATAATTACCTATTGATCTTTTCTTCAGACACGCACCATGAAAAAAATCCTCCTCCTTGGCTCGGGTGAACTCGGCAAAGAGTTTGTCATCAGCGCCAAACGCCTCGGCTGCTACGTGGTGGCCTGCGACAGTTACGCGGGCGCACCCGCCATGCAAGTGGCCGACGAGAGTTGCGTGTTCAACATGCTCGAAGAAGCGCCCTTGCGCGCCGCCATTGCGCAGCACCAGCCCGACTTGATCGTGCCTGAGATCGAGGCCATTCGTACCGAGGTGCTGCTGGAGGTGGAGCAAGAAGGCTTTGAAGTCATCCCCAGCGCACGCGCCGCCAACCTGACCATGAACCGCGACCGCATCCGCGACGTGGCCGTGGGTCTGGGCGTGCGTACCGCCAAGTTCAGCTATGCCGAGTCGGCCCAAGAATTGTTGGCGCAGGCTGAGGCGATTGGGTTTCCAGTGGTGATCAAGCCGGTGATGAGCTCATCGGGCAAAGGCCAAAGCGTGGCCAAGACGGCAGCGGACGTTGCAGCCAGCTGGGACTACGCCTGCCAAGGCATGCGCGGGGACCGCAAAAAAGTGATCGTCGAAGAATTCATCGCGTTTGACTTTGAAATCACCTTGCTGACCATTCGCCAACGCAGCGGCCCCACGCTGTTTTGCGCGCCCATTGGCCACGTGCAAGAGCGCGGTGACTACCAGTACAGCTGGCAGCCCCAGCCCATGGCCCCCGCCTACCTGAAAGCTGCCCAAGACATGGCCGAGAAGGTGACCTCTGACTTGGGCGGTGCAGGTTTGTTTGGCGTGGAGTTTTTTGTGACGAACAACGAGGTGATCTTCAGCGAGCTCAGCCCGCGTCCGCACGACACCGGCATGGTGACCTTGATCAGCCAAAACCTGAGCGAGTTCGACTTGCATGCGCGTGCCATTTTGGGCTTGCCCATTCCACAGATCGACACCGTGGAAGGTGCCAGCGCCGTGGTGCTGGCCACGCAAAACGGCACCGCGCCCACCTTCACGGGTGTGGCCGAGGCTTTGAGCGAACCCGGCGTGGATGTGCGTTTGTTCGGCAAGCCCACCACCCGCCCCTACCGCCGCATGGCGGTGGCGCTGGCCAAAAACAGCGACGCCTTGGCGCGTGCGCGGGCGGCTGCGGCCAAGATCACGGTGCACTGCACGCCGCAGTGAAGCACCGAGGGCCTGCGCTCAGTCCGCCTTGACTTTGGCTGTTTTGATGATGTGGGCCCACTTGTCGATGTCGTTCTTGACCGTGACCCCAAACGCAGCCGGTGTGCTGCCTTGCACGCCCATGCCCTGGTCGGCGTAGAGCTTGCGCACTTCGGGGTTGGCCAACAGCTTGCCAATCTCGGCGCTGAAGCGGTCCACCGCCACTTGCGGCGTGCCCGCCGGGGCCATCATGCCCACCCACGCGTCTTCGTTGAAGCCCGGCACCGCATCGGCCACCGGTGGCACGTTGGGCAAATGCGGATGGCGGGTGGCCGCACCCACGCCCAGGGCACGCACGCGGCCCGACTCGATGAAGGGCTTCATGGTGGCCAAGCCATCGATCATCAAATCCACCTGTCCGCTGATCACGTCGGTGCGTGCCACCGCACTCGACTTGTAGGGCACGTGGGTCATCTGACTGCCGGTCATGTACTTGAACTGCTCGGTCACCAGGTGGTAAATAGTGCCGCTGCCTGATGAGGCGTAGTTGAGCTTGCCTGGGTGTTGCTTGTCGTAGGCCAGCAGCTCTTGCGTGGTCTTGACGGGCAAGTTCGGGTTGACCACCAGCACCAGCGGCAACGAGGCCATGTAGGTGACGGGCACAAAGTCTTTCAAGGTCACGTAGCCCAAATTGGGCTGCAAGGTCTCGATGATGGCGTGGGTGTTGGAGATCATCACAAAGGTGTGGCCATCGGTGGGCACCCGGATGGCGGCACGCATGCCCAAGGCGCCGCCCGCACCGGGAATGTTTTCGAGCACCACTTGCTGGCCCAGGGCCTCGGCGAGTTTTTGTGAGATGGGTCGCATCACCGTGTCACCACCGCCACCTGCGGCAAAGGGCAAGATGACTTTGATGGGCTTGGTCGGCCAGGTTTGCGCGAAAGCGCTGCACGCCAACACGCTACTGCCCAACAGGCACAGCAGGCGACGCGTCAAGCGCAATGAGGAAATGGCTTTCATCGAGGGTCTCCTAGGCGTATAGCACTCAGTGTTGTTTGAAAAATTGCAACATCGCTTCAAACGCATCAGGGCGTTCGCTCATGAAGCCGTGCCAGGTGTCTTCGTACACCCGCAATTCGGCGTTCGGTATGGCGGCAGCCAAAGCCCGGCTGTGCTCGACCGTGGTGATGATGTCGTTTTTGCCAATCAGAATTTGTGTGGGGCACGTGATCTCGCCGAGTCGGTCCATCACATCGTGCGTGAGCAAGGCGTGGCCGGTGTTCAGGTAACCGTGCAAGGGACGGTTGACTTGCAACATGGTGTCGATGGCTGCATGAATTTTTTCGTGGTGCTGCGCGTAGTACGCCTCGCTGTAAAAGTAGGTCAGCAAACCCGCCAAGAAGCAGCGGTTCACCCCCATGGCTTGGGCCGAGCCCAACCACCAGCCCACCATGTCTTGGCCGCGTGGGCCGAGCTTGCCAAAGGTGGAGGTCATGGCCAGGCTGCGCACGCGCTGGGGCTGCTGCAACACCATCTGCTGCGCAATGGCACCGCCCAAAGATTTGCCCAACACATGCGCGCGCTCGATGCCCAACTGGTCCATCAGCCCCAAGGCGTCGGCCCCGAGCATGTGGGTGGTGTAGGGCATGTCGGGTGCGTCGGTGCCGCCAATGCCTCGGTTGTCAAACGCCAGCACCTTGAAGTCTTGCGCCGCACGCTTGAGCTGCGGCCCCCAGGATGACCAGTTGCCACTGGCATAGCCACCGACCATGACCAACCACTCGCCCTCGCCTTGCACTGTGTAGTTCATCTGAATGTCACCGACCTGGACTTGCGGCATATCAGCCCTCCTGAAAATTAAAACGCTGCGGGTTTGGGATAGGCGCGTGCGCCATAGCCACCATCGATGGACACCACCGTGCCGCACACCGCACTGGCGCGCGGCGAGGCCAGCAGGCACACCATGTCGGCCACTTCACGCGGCTGAATCAGCCGACCACCGGGGTGTCCCACCAAGGCTTCGCGCCAACGCTCGGGGTCGCCACAGCCTTCCTGGCTGCGACGGCGCAACGAGGCAATGGCTTTGTCGGTTTCCACCCAGCCTGGGTTAACGCCCAAGACGCGCACCCCAAAGTCCAGGCTGATGCTGCCCACCGAGCGCGTGAAGGCCACCAAGGCGGCGTTGCCAGTAGAGCCTGCGGCGTAACTGTGGTCGAGCTTTTCAGCGCCCAGGCCAATGATGTTGAGGATCACCCCGTTGCCACGCGCACGCATGCGGCGGTAGTAAGCGCGGGTGGTGTTGATGTAGCCAAACACTTTGAGTTCCCAGCCCGCGCGCCAGGCCTCGTCGTCGAGTTCGACCACATCACCACGCGGGGTAGCCCCGGCGTTGTTGATGACCACGTCGACCTCGGGAAAGGCTTCCACCATGCGCTCCACGGAACCGGCTTGCGCCAAGTCGAGTGCCAAGGTTTGCACCTCAACACCAAAACGCGTGCTGAGGTCGTGTTGCAAGGCTTGCAAACCTTCGGCGCTGCGTGCCACCAAGCGCAAGGCACAGCCTTCTGCGGCAAAGGCTTCGGCCACCGCGCGGCCAATGCCCCGCGAGGCACCGGTGACCAAGACCGTGCGTCCAGCCAGTTGTAAATCCATGGAGAGCTTTCTGGTTCCACCCATCAAGCGCGCGTGGGGCGCAGCTCGATCAAGTCGGGGCAACAGTTGTCGGGCGTGCACACGGCGTAGACCACCGAGTCGGCCACGTCTTCGGGCGTCAGCGGCGCGTAGGTGCGCGAGGTGACGGCGGCAATGGCTTCGGGGTGGTCATTGCCATCGCGAATCGCGGTGTCGACCATGCCCGGGGCAATTTCTGTCACCTTGATGCCCTGCCCTTTGAGCTCGATGCGCAAGCCTTTGGCAATGCCTGACATGGCGTGCTTGGTGGCGCCGTACACCGCCGACAGACGGTTGATGTTGCGCGCCGACAGCGAGGTCATGACCACGATGTGCCCATGCCCACGTGCTGCCATGTTGGCGCCCACCAATTGGCTGATGCGGATGCTGGCCAGCACATTGACGTTGAACATGGCGTGCACTTGCGCGGGGGTGAGTTCCACCAACGGTGCATAGGTCAACACACCCGCGTTGTTGACAAACACATCGGCCTGCGCAGACGCGGCGGCCAAGGCTTGCACAAAAGCTTCGTCTTGCAAGTCGCCCGCCATGGCTTGCGCTTGCACGCCCGAAGCACGACAGGCGGCGCACAAGGCCAACAGCTCAGCTTCGCGCCGACCGGTGACGATCAGGTTTGCCCCCTCGCGTGCCAACGCCAAGGCTGTGGCATGACCAATACCGGCACTGGCGCCAGTGACCAAGGCCCAACGGCCGCTGAGTCGCCCCGCCATTTACTTGGACCCCGCGTGAGCGGGATGGCCCACCGGAATGTCTTCGACGTTGTAGGTGTCGTACGTGCCGGGGATGATGATTTCCAGCACTTCCAGGTCGTCCGAATATTCCAGCACGGTGTGCTTGATGCCAGCGGGTTGAATCCAGCAACTGCCCGCGACCATCATGTGCTCGCCATGGCCTTCAAACTCGGCACGGCTCCAGCCTTTCAAGACATAGACCATTTGGAATTTGACGTCGTGGATGTGGCGCTTGCTCACCGCCTCTTGGTCAAACGGGCGGCCACGTGCATTGACGTGCGCATCCACCAAACCACCGGTGGCCTCTTTGGCGCCCAGGTCGCGGTAGACCACGTAGGGGCGCAGGCCATCGCCCTTGAATTCGGCATCGGCCAGGTGTGAGACATGGAATTTTTGTACCGGCCATTCGCCCAAGGCGCGCATGGCGTTTTCAACGGTGACTTTTTGCATCGGTGGCTGTGTGGTGTCGGTCATGGAAAAACTCTGAAAGTGAATAGCAAAAAAAAAGTGTGTCAGTCGCTGGACTTGATGTTGGCGTTCTTGGCCACCTGTATCCAGCGCTCGCGGTCTTCGCGCATCATGGCGGCAAATTTTTGTGGGTTGCTGGCACCATCAATCTCCACCGCATACGGCGCCATGGCACTCACCACATCGGGCATGGCCAGCACTTTGTTGACGGCAGCCGACACTTTGTCAAGCACCGCACGCGGCGTGCCGCGTGGCGCAAAGAAACCTTCAAACTGGCTGGCCTGCATGTCTGGGAAACCCGCTTCGGCATTGGTGGGAATGTTGGGTGCCACGTTCAAGCGTTTGCTGGACGTGACAAACAAAGCCTGTACTTTTTGCCCGTTGATGTGGGGCAAGGCGGTGGCCGAGTTGACGAAGTGAAAGTCCACCCGACCCGCGATTTGGTCAATCATGGCTTGGGGCGATCCTTTGTAGGGCACATGCACGGCCTGTATGCCCGCTTTGTCGCGGAACATTTCCACCGTCAGGTGCGAGGGCGAGCCATTACCTGCCGAGGCGTAGCTCATCTTGCCGGGATTCGCGCGCGCATCGGCCACCAACTCTTGGGCCGACTTGTATTTGAGCGAGGGGGTGGCCACCATGATCATGGGTGCCCACGCCACGTTGGCAATGGGCAGCAGGTCACGCTCTAAGTCGTAGGGCAAGTTGCGGCCAATGGCGATGTTCATGTTCACAGCGGATGAGGTGAACAACAAGGTGTAGCCATCGGGTGCGGCCTTGGCCACCATGTCGTCGCCAATCACACCACCGGCACCGGGGCGGTTGTCGATCACCAACGACTGACCCAGCTCTTGGCGCAAACGTGGCTCGATCACGCGCAACACAATGTCGGCCACGCCGCCCACCGGCCAGGGCACGATCACGCGAATGGGTTTGTTGGGGTAGTCGCTCTGCGCCAAGGCGGGCGCGCTGACAAGCGCCGCGCACAAGCACGCGGCGAGAAAAGAAATGCGTTGTCTCATCCGTTGTCTCCGTTTTTTTCATGATAGGCGGCTACGCGTTACACCACCGTACAGAAAACCCTTGAAGTATTTTTTCTCACAGCCCTGGAGTTTTCTAGGCTGTTGCCATGGAAGGCGACGGGGGCATGATGTTGGCGACCCCAAACGAAAAAACCCGACTGGCTCACACCAGTCGGGTTCGACGGCTGTCACGAGAGGATCAGCTGTCTGGTTGCACCCAGGGTCAGAGTATGTTGTGACCCTTGTGCTGAAGCGCATAGATGCTCTTCACTTGATGCTTTGGAAGATTTCTCAACCGCAGCGATGTCATCGTAAAACTCGTCCTACCCTGTGTCAACAACTTTTTTAAGCCACGCACACACACATCAAACCGGCTCAAGTATTGGATTCAGCGGTCGATTCAACCCAGACGAGAGCTAACAAGCCTCGATTGAAAGGGTATGTGGTGACTTCTGTTTTGGGCAATCTTCAACTTCCTCCTGCCACCGTGCACACGGCGACAGGCGAAGCTACGGGCCGCCCGATGGACAGCCAAGCCACGATTCAGCCCAGGTCCAAGAGCACGGTACAAGCCCAAGAGGCTCACATAACCTCCGCTGAAAAACCCAAGCCTGTGGCCAGCGATGACACCCAATTGGCTTACTCGGTGGATGCAAAAAATCATGCCCTCGTGGTGAAGATCACCAACCACCACACGGGTGAATTGGTGCGAACACTGTCATTCAAAGACTTCTCAGCCGACACGCACACCACGAGCAAACTCGCCGGCCATTTGGTGGACGAAAAAACCTGATCACGCTCTAGAACACGTCGTTGTAGCCATCCACCAGCATCAGATGTCCGTGTGAGTTGTCTTGACGGCAATGCAGGATGGCTTGGTACTCCGGACTGTCGTACCAGGCTTGTGCAGCCTGTCGACTGGGAAACTCCAGAACGACCTGTCGCTCACCCAGTGGCGAGCCTTCGAGCACAGACGTTGTGCCACCGCGCACGATATAGCGCCCACCGTGGCGGTGAATGGTGTCGGGCACTTGGCGTGCGTACTCGGCATATCCTTCGGGGTTGGTGACAGTGATTTGTCCAATCAGATAGGCTTTGCTCATGAGGTCTCCTGCATGACTAGGTGGTGTTGGAAATGCTTGTAGATTCTGCTTGTTTTTACTTTTCACACAGGACATCAAGATGACAAAAGCCTATTGGGTCAGCGCCTACCGTTCCATAGACAACCCCGATGCATTGGCCGAATACGCCAAGCTGGCAGGCCCTGCATTGGCAGCGGCTGGTGCCAAATTTTTGGCGCGTGGCATGCCTGCCGCCGTCAAAGAATCGGGAGAGATGCAGCGTCTGGTGGTGGTGGAGTTTGACAGCTTGCAAGCAGCCTTGGCCGCCTACGACAGCGCAGGTTACAAAGCAGCGCTGAAGGCGTTGGGCGACAACGCCGTGGTGCGCGATATCCGCATCATCGAAGGCACCTGACGCAGCCCCTCAAGGCGTCAGCAGTGGCCACGCGCTGACGTCAAAGCTCTCAGGCACCACCACATGGAAAAACCCACGTGTGCCACGCAACGAGCGGGTGATGTGGCCCCGGCCCTGAGCATCTTCAGTGAACAACACATCACCCGGCTGACAAATGAAGCGCTTGCCTTGGCTGGTCTCTAACTCCAGGAGTCCCGAGGTGATGAAGATCAACTGTCGCCGCGGTGCGTTGTGAAAATCTTGCACGTGGCCCTGCGGCGTCTCTCGAAAGAAGATCGATTCGCTAGGGAAAATTGCTGACATGGGCCGATCGGCCTGACTCATGGGGACTTGACGAATTTCAATCTCGGAGTCACCCGCTGCGTTGGTGAAAATTCTGAACAGGTGCATGTTGGCGCTTTCTTAAATGATGGCGGTCAAGGCACCGTCGACCGTGAGCATGGCGCCACTGACATAACTGGCTTTGCCAGACGCTAAAAAGACCACCGCATTGGCAATCTCGCTGGGCTCGGCCACACGACCCAAAGGCATTTTGGCGCCCGCTCGGCGTGTGGCCTCTTCCAGACTGATGTGGTGTTGCGCCGCCTCGGCCTCTAACAAGCCCTGCATGCGACCGGTCAGTGTGCGCCCCGGATTGAGTGCGTTCACACGCACGCCTTTGGGACCATAGGCCGCCGCCAACCCCGCACTGGCCAGCAACAAGGCCGCATTCGCAGCGCCCCCAGCCACGTGCACGGCGCTGGCCACTTTGCCACCAATGCCTACGATGTTGACCACGCTGCCTTGACCACGTTGGCCCATGCGCTTGAGGGCAGGATTCAAGATGTTGATGTAGCTGAAAAATTTTGAATTCATCGCGTCTTGCCAATCTTCAGGCGTTAATTCAAACGCTGGAATGCGACTGGCTGCACCGGCTGAATTGACCAACACATCGATCTCACCCGCTGCGACACACGCTTGCTCCAGTGCACGCGCGGCCTCTGTGGGGTCGCGCAAATCTGCCGCACACACGTGGACACGCGTAGCCTGCACACCGCTTTGCAGCAACTGCGAACGCGCGGCATCCAAGTTGGCTTGGCTGCGAGAGATCAACGTCACCACCGCACCCTCCGCCAGAAAAGCCTGCGCGCATGCCAGGCCAATGCCTTTGCTGCCGCCCGTGATCAGCACATGTTTTTGATTCAGGTCGAGATCCATGTTTGTCCTATGGTTAGTCTTCTAAGCTAAGTGGTTTAATCGCAGGACGCATTGTGATGGCGGGTCTTGCGGTCCACCATTGGTAATGACCATGAAGACAGACATGCGACGGTGTTAATTTCTGATTCGAGGAACACTCTGACTATGACGAACAACCAAGGCTCTCCAACGCGGCGTTTGATGGTGTGGGCCTGCGCCCTGTCTGGGTTATGCGCAGCATGGCCTGGTGCCAACGCGCAAGACAACCCGCTGAGTGGCAAACAAATTCGTTTGGTCGCCCCCTTCTCGCCCGGTGGTGGCGTGGACACATTGGCGCGCGGACTCGCAGATGGTTTGCAGCGCAACACGGGGCTGTCTGTCACGGTCGAAAACAAGCCCGGCGCAGGCGGCAACATTGCGGCCAACTACGTGGCCAAGTCCAGCGGCAACACCTTGTATTTGTTGGTCAATAGCGTGAACCATTACGCCAACCCGATCATGGTGAAGAACTCGGGCTATGACCCCTACAAAGACTTCGCCCCGGTGGCTTACCTGTCTTCGTTTCCCTACATCTTTGTCACACCCGGTGACAGCAAGTTCACACAGCTCAAAGAAGTGACCGCGCAAATGCGCAACCAACCCGGCTCGGTGAGTTGGGCTTTTGGGGGCAACGGCACCTTGGGACATTTCTTGGGCGTTGCCATGGAACGCGCAGAAAAAATCAAGGGCACGCCCGTGTCCTACCGCGGTGGTCCCGATTTGCTGACCGCCCTGGGTGGCAAGCAAGTGGACATGGCCATCATGTCGGTGCAAAGCTCGCTGCCTTTGATTGCCCAAGGCCGGCTCAAAGCCCTGGCCGTGTCGGGCGACACACGCAACAAAACTTTGCCGCAAGTGCCCGCTGCCAACGAGGTGATTGCCAATTACCCCAGCATCGTGGGCTTTGTCGCCTTGTATGCGCCTGCCCATACGCCCGCGCGGCAACTGGAACAACTGATTCGCGAAGTCAACAAAGTGGTGACCTCAGAGGAATACACCAAGCGTTTGGACAAAGACGGCTCCACCGCCAAAACATTTGCCAATGCCAGTGAAGCGAAAGACTTCTTTGACAAAGAAGGACCCAAATGGGAAGCCCTGACGGTGGAGGCAGGGCTCAAAGTCGAATGAGGTCAGCCCCAGGTCAAGCCCTTGACCTGCGCTTTTTATTTTTGTTGTCGCTGCAGCAGCTCATCAGCTGGGGCAGTGTGTTCTACGGTTTTTCGTTGTTCATGCAACCGCTGGAAGTGTCTCTACAAATGACCCGTGCCGAGTCATCTCTGGGCTTTAGCCTGGCACTGTTGAGCGAAGGTCTGTTGGCTTTTTGGGTAGGGCGCTGGATTGACCAAGGCCATGAACAGCGGGTCATGACCGGTGGCTCGGTGCTGCTGGGCTTGGCATTTTGGGCGCACAGCCAAGTCAGCACTGCGGCGCAGTTTTATGCCGTCTGGATCACCATGGGGGTGGGCTTGTCGGCCACGCTTTACCCCCCGGCCTTCACCGTGATCACGCGACGCTTTCCCAACGATTTTCGACGCGCCATTATTTGGGTCACCTTCATGGGGGGCTTGGCCAGCACCGTGTTCATTCCTTTGATTGCCTGGATGATGGATGTCGTCGGTTGGCGCGACACCATGTGCTGGTTGGCTGCCATGCACTTGCTGGTGTGCGCACCGCTGCATTACCGTTTATTGAAAGATGCGCCCCAACCACAACACCTGCGCGTGCACGAAGGACAAGCCCCCAAAGAGCTGCATGTGCACCTGAAAGAGCCGGCTTTCTGGCTGCTGGGAGTGTTCATTGTGTTGATGATGATGACCACCAGCGCCCTGCCCGCACACATGGTGAGCTTGCTGCGCGAAGCAGGCATGCCACAGCACTGGGTGTTGGCCGTGCCAGCTCTGATTGGGGTCTTGCAAGTGGTAGGACGCCTGGGCCTATATGGACTAGAAAAAAATCTCGATGTGCATCAAACCAATCGCTGGATGCCGTGCCTGATTCCACTGGGATTTGTCGCTTTGCTCATGGGCAGCCAGCACCTGGTGTGGGCCTTGATGTTTGTGTTGCTGTATGGCCTGGGCAATGGCATGTTGACCATCATCAAAGGCACGGCCATTGCGCAATACATCAGCCATGAACACATGGGGAGTTTGAATGGTGCGCTGGGCATTCCTTTGGCACTGGCCCGCGCCAGCGCGCCTTGGATCATGGGCCTATTGTGGTCTGCCAGCACAGGCTACCAACAAGGCCTGCTGCTGATGACCGCACTCAGCGCGGTTGGAATTTCGGCGTTGTGGTGGGCGCAAAACCGCGTACTGGCGGGCCGCGAATAAGTTCCCAACCATCCTGGTCGTTCAGTATGATCCGCCAACTATTAACGCCAAGGTCACTTTATGCCTACTTTTGCCGAACAGCTTAAAAATGAAATAGCGCGCATTGCACGCAAAGAAACACGCGCAGATTCCAAGCAAGCCAAAAAAGCCTCGGCCCAATACCGCGCTGAAATCGCAGCGTTGAAACGGCGCATTGCGAGTTTGGAGTCGGCAGTCTCTCGCTTGCTCAAACAACAGCAACCCAAAGGTGCCACGGCCAAAGTCGAAGACAGCGGCCCGGCCTTGCGCTTCAGAGCCGGTGGGTTTGCCTCGCTGCGCAAAAAGCTCGGATTGACCGCCCATGAAATGGCCAAGCTTCTGGGGGTGTCTGCGCAATCGGTCTACCACTGGGAAACCGGCAAATCACGCCCACGCCCAAGTCAACTACCGGCCATCTCTGCGGTTCGTAAGCTCAGCAAAAAAGAAGCCTGGGATCGGCTTTCACAGTAACACCTAGCCCCGCTGTCAGGGCACGGCAGCTGCACTGGCCGTCTGCCAGTCCCCACCCAAAGCCTTGATCAAAAACACCGAGGTCAACAAGCGCTGCCCCAGCAATTGAGCAGCCAAGCGCTCGCTGTTGAGCTGGGACTGCTGGGCAATGATCACATCTTGTGAGTTGGCAATGCCGCCTTGGTAGCGGTCTTGTGCAATTTGCAACACGCGTCGGTTGCTTTCAATCGCTTTTTGCGCCTGATTGAACGCACGGTCAATCGCGCTCACGCTGCTGATGCCGTCTTCCACCTCTTGCATCGCAGTCAGCACCACGCGGCGGTAGTTGGCCACCGCCAGCTCAAAGCCTGCGCGGCTGAAGTCCACATTGGATTGAATGCGTCCCCCATCAAACAAAGTCTGCGTGGCCGACACGCCCACCGACCACAAAGCGCTGGGTCCGTTGAAGACGTCATTAAACACACGGCTGTCGAAACCGCCGTTGGCACCAAAGATCAGGCTCGGGTAGAAGGCTGCCGTGGCCACGCCAATTTGCGCGTTCGCAGCGGCCATGGCGCGTTCAGCAGCAGCCACATCGGGGCGACGTTGCAGCACATCCGAAGGAATGCCCACAGGAATGGCAGGCGGCGTCATCGGCGTGGCTTTGACAGGCAAGGCAAATTGCGGTGCAGGTGTTCCCACCAGTGTGGCAATGGCGTGCTCCAACAAGGCACGCTGGCGTTTGAGAATGTCCACCTGGGTCAAGGTGGTGTCGAGCAAGGCTTGTTGCTGTGCCACATCCAGCCCTGAAGCCACGCCCAGGTCGTGGCGGTGGTTGGCCAAGTCCAACGAAGACCGCTGCAAGCCAATGGAGCGTGTCAACACATCCAGTTCGGTGTCGAGGGCGCGCAAGCTGAAATAGTTCACCGCCAAATCGGCCACCAAGATCAAGCGGGTGTTTTCCAGGTCAGCACGGGCTTGCTGTGCCGAAGCCGTGGCCCCAGCCACCAAGCTTTTGACGCGTCCGGCCAAATCAATTTCATAGCTCACGGCCAGCGTGGGCGAGTAATCGTTTTGGAGTGTCTGGTAGTTCGGCGCGTTGTAATTGGTCAATGGTCGATTGGCAGAAATTTCCAAACGCTGTGCACGCACACCCATGCTCGCCTGGGGCATGGTGCTCGCAGCATTGATGCCCAAGGTGGCACGCGCCTGCGTCAGGCGTGCATACGCGCCCGCCAAGGTTTGGTTGCCCGCCATGGCTTGTTGTGCCAAGGCGTTGAGTTCGGCGTCGCCAAAGCGTTCCCACCAAGGGCCTTTGGCCTGGGTGTCAGCGGGTTGCGCCGCACGCCAAGGCCCTTCACCACTCCAGCTCGCGGGCATGGCCACCTCAGGCTTGACGTAAGCAGGCGCGGTGGCGCAACCAGCCAGCCAAGCGCTGGCCACCAGCAAGCACACGGCAGTGCATGAACGGCGCGCTGTCACGGCGTGCCTTTCTTGGCGCTGGCTTTGGCCGCGGCATCGGCAGCCGCCTTGTCGTCTTGCTCGGCATTGAAAGCCACCACATCTGACTCGCCCAAAGAATCTGGCGGGTTGAGCACCAAGCGTGCGCCCTGTTCCAAGCCCGACAGAATCTCAACCCGCTCGCCAAAGTTGCGCCCCAGCGTGACCGCTTGCATGCGCACGCGGCGCTCGGCGTCGATGACAGCCACCTTGATGCCATCACCGCGAATGATCAAGGCGTTGTTCGGAATCGCAATGCCGGGTTTGGCGGCCAGGGGCAAATCCACCTGTACGAACGCGCCTGGCAACAACACGCCCTCTTTGTTGGGCAGCGCGATTTCCACCTGCATGGAGCGCGACAGCGCGTCAATCGACGCTGCGGTGCGCGCCACCTTGCCTTCAAATTTTTGCCCTCGCAACTCAGCCTGCGTGACCGCCACGGTTTGCCCCGTCTTGACTTGTTGGGCATAGGTTTGCGGCACGTTCACATACAAGCGCAACGGGTCGGTTTGGGTCACCACAAACAAGGCCCGTGCCACGCCACCGGACGCACCGGCATCCACCAAGTCGCCCGTGTCCACGTTGCGCCGGGTGATCACGCCGTCGAAGGGTGCCACCAAACGCTTGAAGTTGAGCAACTGGTTGAGCCGCTGCACGTTGGCCTCGGTCGAGGCCAAGCGGGCTTGGGCTTGGGTGCTGGCACTGCGCCGCTCGTCCACCTCTTGTTGCGACACGGCGTCTTTGGCGCGCAAGGCCACCCAGCGCACCTCGGTGCTCTTGGCCACATCCAAGCTGGCGGCGGCTTGCTGACGGTCGGCCTGCGCTTGGGCATACAACTCGTCAATCTCTGGGGTTTCCAGCTCGGCCAAGACTTCGCCCTTGGTGACGCGGCTACCAATGTCTTTGTGCCAGCGTTTCACATAGCCCGCAGCGCGGGCGTAAATGGGCGACTGCACATAGCCCTGCAACGACCCAGGCAAGGCAATAGTTTGACCGGCTTGGCTGACTTGAACCAAGGTGGTTTTGACATAGTTCTGGTTGCGCTCTGTCACACCGGCTTGCAGTTCTTTGCCGTTGTAGAAACGACTGACCACGGTGCGCCCGGCACCCACAGCCAACACGACCAAGGCCACCACCGCCACCTGCTTGCTGCGGCGAATGATTTGTCGGCGTCGCAACAACTCAGCCGATTCCTCTTCAGGAATTGGGTGAATGGCCAACGGGGAATGACGTTCTTCTGACATGACTCAGCTCTCCTGCGGGGTGTGTGACAACCCCTGTTCTTGACGCGATGCGCGATGGATCAACCACTGGTGAATATGGGCATAGATCACCGGCACGAAATACAAGGTAGAAATCGTGGCAAACAACAAGCCACCAATCACCGAGCGGCCCAGTGGCGCGTTTTGTTCGGCCCCTTCGCCAATGCCCAAGGCCATCGGAATCATGCCGATGATCATGGCCAAAGCCGTCATCAGCACCGGGCGGATGCGGGTCGAACCCGCTTCAAGTGCAGCCGACAACGGTGGCACCCCCTCCTCGCGACGCTGGCGTGCAAACGCCACCACCAAAATACTGTTGGCCGTGGCCACGCCCATGGTCATGATGGCCCCGGTCAGGGCGGGCACGCTCAAGGTGGTGCCCGTGACAAACAACATCCACGCGATGCCAGCCAGCGCTGCGGGCAAGGCGGTGATGATGATGGCGGCATCGATCCACGACTGGAAGGTCACCACGATCAACAGGTAGACCAACACAATTGCCATGGCCAAGCCCACCCCCAAACCGATGAACGACGACTGCATGGTTTGCACCTGGCCCCGAATGGTGACTTGGTTGCCGCGCTTGAGCTTGGGTGTGATCTCGTCGACCAAGGCTTGCACCTGCGAGGCCACACTGGCCAAGTCGGTGCCTTGCACGCTCGCATACACATCAATGGCCGACTGGATGTTGTAGCGCGAGACCACCGGCAATTGGCGTCCCACGCCCACGTCCACCAAGTTGCCCAGCAATTGCGTGGGGGTGGTGGATGGCAAGGAGCCGTTGACACCGCTGTTGGCGTTGGGTGTGGTGCCCACGGTGATGCCCAGCAAGGCATCGATGGAGTCCACCTTGTACTGGGGCGACTGCACCACCACGTTGTAGACCACGCCGTTTTGCGGGTTGAGCCAAAAAGCAGGCGCGGTTTGTGAGCTGCCCGACAAAGCAATCAACACGTTTTGCCCCACGTTGGCCGCACCCATGCCAAATTGCTGCAAGCGGGTGCGGTCCATCTTCAGGTCCACCACCGGGCCGTCCAAGCGCTGGTGCACATGGGCGTCCACCGCGCCAGGGATGTTGCGAATGGCCTTGGTCAACTCGGCTGCCAAAGCGGCGTTGCCCTGCACATCGCTGCCGGTGAACTGCACGTCAATGGCTGCGGGCAAACCAAAATTCAAAATCTGGGTCGAAATGTCAGCCGCTTGAAAAAAGAATTCCACGTTCGGAAAACGCTTGGGCAACTCGTTGCGCAGCAAGGTGACAAATTCGTCGGTGGGTTGGTGCCCCTTTTTCAAGGACATCAAAATTTCGCCGTCCATCGTGCCGATGGTGCCTGCGTTGCTGTACGACAGGTTGATGCCGCTGTTGGGCAAACCGATGTTGTCCAGAATGGTTTCCAACTGATCGGGCGGCACCAACTCGCGAATGACCGTCTCCACCGCATCGGCAATGCGTGCCGTCTCTTCAATGCGGGTGCCTGTGGGCGCGCGCATGTGCAGGCGAATTTGTCCGGCATCCACGTTGGGGAAAAAGTCGCGTCCCAGCACCGGGTAGAGCAAGCACGACAACAGGCAAAAGCCCATGAAGAACCCCATGAACTGACCGCGGTGCGACAAGGCTGCCGACACCGACAAGGTGTAGGCCCGGCGCACCCGTTCAAACTGCGTGTCGAAACTTCGGTAGACGCGTTGCAGCAAGCTGGGCTTGTCGTTGGCCGCGGCCTCGTGCACGCCGCCCATGAGCATCATCACCAAGGTGGGCACCAAAGTACGCGACAAGAAGTACGACGCGATCATGGCAAACACCACCGCCTCGGCCAGTGGCACAAACAAAAAGCGCGCCACGCCCGACAAAAAGAACATGGGCACAAACACAATGCAAATACACAAGGTGGCGACAAACGCGGCGGGGCCAATTTCGCCCGCACCCACCTCGATGGCATGGTTCAAGTCTTTGCCCAAGTGAATGTGCCGCTCGATGTTTTCAATCGTCACAATCGCCTGGTCCACCAAGATACCCACCGACAAGGCCAAGCCGCCCAGCGTCATGAGGTTGAGGGTCTCGCCCAGCGCAAACAACACCAGGATCGACGTCAAGATGGACAGCGGAATGGTCAACGCAATGATCACTGTGCTGCGCCAGTTGCCCAGAAACACCAGCACCATCAAGGCGGTCAAGCCCGCCGCAATCAAGGCCTCCACCACCACACCTTCAATGGCGGCCAGCACAAACACCGACTGGTCAAACAAAGGCGTGACCTTCACATCTTCGGGCAGCACCTGCACGGCTCGTGGCAGCAAGGCCTTGACGTTAGACACGATGTCCAAGGTGGATGCGCCGCCGTTTTTCAGCACCGACAACAACACCCCGCGCACACCGTCTTGGCGTACCACGTTGGTCTGTGGTTGGAAGCCGTCGCGCACATAGGCCACGTCTTTCAAGTAGGTGGTGATGTTGCCGCTGGTGCGCACTGGCAAATCGTTGAGGCCCGACAAGACACCGGGTGAGCCATTCAATCGCACCGTGTACTCGGTGTCGCCCATCTTCACCGTGCCTGAGGGCAAGATCAAATTCTGTGTGTTGACCGCGTTGACCACGTCAGCCGGCGTGAGCCCGCGCGCTTGCAAGGCCTGGGTGTCCAAGTCCACCGAGATGGCGCGGATTTTTCCGCCATAGGGAAATGGCGAGGCCACCCCAGGAATGGTGATGAGCTGTGGGCGCAAGCCGTTGACTGCGGCGTCAAACAACACGTTCTCGGGCAGCGTGGGGCTGGAGAGCGCCAGTTGCATGACCGGAATGCTCGACGCCGAATATTTAATCACCAGCGGCGGCGTGATGCCCGGTGGCAACTGACGCACCTGGGTTTGCACAGAGGCCACCACTTGGGCGATCGCGGTTTGGATGTTCACGCCGGGCTGGAAAAATACCTTTACCACCGTCACGCCCGCCAGGGACGTGGATTCGATGTGCTCGATGTCGCTGACAACCGTGGTCAAGCCGCGTTCGGTTTGCGCGGCAATGCGTTGGCCCATTTCTTGGGCAGGCAAACCGTTGTAGTTCCAGATGACGCTGATGACCGGAATGTTGATTTCCGGAAAGATGTCCGTCGCCATGTTTTTGAGCGCGAACGGCGTGGCCAACACAATCAAGATGGCCATCACGAGGAACGTGTAAGGGCGCTTCAGCGCCAACTGAACCATGGACATCAGGGGGGTGCTCCGTCTGCTGCAAAGCTGCGAGTGTAGGAGCGACCCCTGCACCACACCTGGGCGCGTGATACAAGGGTGACAAGGGTTAACCCTTGGGTCGAGATGCCTCGGCGTTCAAGCCTTCACATCACCCCAGACGCGACGCGCCACCTCCACCACGCGTTCGAGTTTTCGCCATTGGTCATCGTGGGTAATGATGTTGCCGTCCACCGTGCTGGCAAAGCCGCACTGCGGACTCAGGCCCAAGTCCTCCAGGGGCACCAAGCGGCTGGCGTCGTCGATGCGACGCACCAAGTCGTCGGCATTTTCCAGGCGGCCAAACTTGGTGGTCACCAGGCCCAACACCACCTTCACGCCACGCGGCACATGACGCAGCGGCGCAAAGTCGCCCGAGCGCTCGTCGTCGTACTCCAACAAAAAGTGGTCCACCTTCAGCCCGCCCAACACGGTGTCGGCAATGCGTTCGTAGCCACCCTCTGAAATCCAGCCACTGCGCGAGTTGCCACGGCACACATGGATGCCAATGGTGGTGTCAGGACGGCGCTTGGCAATGCAGGCGTTGGTCAAGTCAACATAGCGCTGCAAGCGCGCTTGCGGGTCGTCCCCTGAAGCCACCACCTCGGCACGCATGCGGTCGCTGATGAAGTAGGTCATCAACGGATCGTCGATCTGGATGTAGCGACAGCCTGCGGCTTCGAGCGCGGCAATTTCGGCGCGGTAGACCTTGACCACATCGGCAAAAAACTCTTCCATGTCGGGGTACGCGGTGGACGACACCGCCCCACGTCCGCCATGGAAATGCAAACGCGTGGGCGACGGCAAGGTGATCTTGGCCGTGCGCCCCGTCACGCCCTGCAAGTAGCTGAAGTCGGGCGCGGTGATGGGCGCATTGGCCCCAAGACGCCCGGTGGTCACCACGTTTTTGGGCACGTACTTCCAGCCATGGTCGTGGTCGTGGTCGTGGTCGTGGTCGTGGTCGTGGTCGTGGTCGTGGTCATCGTGGTCCGTGTTCGAGGCCACGAAGGCCTGGGCCGGGTTGCCGTCTTGAATCTCCACCCCCGAGAGGCCTTGCACAAAGTCAATCCACCAGTTTTCACGGCGGTATTCACCATCGACCACCACGCTAAAGCCACAGGCCTCTTGGCGCTTGACCACCTCGGCAATGGCGGCGTCTTCGGCATGGCGCAATGCGGCTTTGTCGATCTGGCCGTGTTGAAACTGCTCGCGCGCAGCGATCAGTTCAGGTGGACGCAACAAACTGCCGACCTGGTCGGCGCGGAAAAAAGGTTTGCTCATGGTGATGTCCTGGTTCAACGGGCGCGCGGAGGATCACGCACGTCTTTTTGTTCTTGAAACTCCACGTTGTAGAGCTCGCCATTGACTTTTTCAACCTTGCGCACGTACACGCTTTGCACAATGTCACGGGTGTTGGCGTCGATGTAAATCTGGCCCCGTGGGCTTTCAAAGATCTGGCCCTTCATGGCTGCCAACAAGGCGTCGCCACCGCCCTTGCCTGCCGTCTTTTTGAGGGCTTCATAAATCAAGCGTGTGCCGTCGTAGCCAAACACGGCCACCGCGTTGGGGCGCATGTTTTGGTTGGCCTTCTTGAACTCAGCCACAAATTTCTTGTTCAGCGCCGAGGGGTGGTCGGTCGAATACGGGTAAGACGTGACGATGCCCAAGGTGGCGTCGCCCATGCTGTTGAGGATGTCGTCGTCCACCACATCGCCGGTGCCAATCAAGCGGATGCCGGCACGGGCCAAGCCGCGCTCGTTGAACTGTTTCATCACCTGGGTGCCAATGCCCGAGGGCACAAACACAAACACGGCGTCGGGCGAGAGGTCGCGCACTTTTTGCAAGAACGGCGAGAAATCGGGGCTGCGCATGGGCACGCGCAAAGACTCCAGCACCTGACCCCCGTTGAGCAAGAAGCGGTCGACAAAGGTGCGCTCGGCATCGATGCCTGGGCCGTAGTCGGACACCAAGGTCACCACCTTGCGGATGTTGTTTTTGGAGGCCCATTCAGCAACGCCCACGGTGATTTGGGGCAAGGTCATGGACACGCGCACCATGTAAGGCGAGGCATCGATCACCGACGAGGTGGCCGCCAACATGTTGACCATGGGAGTTTTGGACTGGGTGGCAATAGGGCCCGTGGCCAGCGCCAGCGGGGTCAAGCCAAAACCAGCCAGCACATCGACCTTGTCGTTGACCACCAGCTCTTGCGCCAGACGCTTGGTGACGTCGGGCATGCCGGTGTCGTCTTTCACAATCAGCTCGACCTGACGGCCTGCAATGTTCACACCCTGTTGGGCCATGTAGAGCTTCACACCGGCCAGCATTTGTTTGCCGGTGGAGGCAAAGGGGCCGGTCATGGGTGTGAGCAAACCAATTTTGAACGGCTTGTTTTGCGCGCTCGCGGGGTTGAGTCCCATCACGATGGGGGCGGCCACCATGGCCTTGATCAGACTGCGTTTGTCCATGCTTGTCTCCTTTTGTTGTCGGGCGTGTGAATTAAACCACTGGCCACGCATGGTGCCATGGCTTGCGCTGCGTCATGCCAGTCAACTCATAGGTTCAGGTGTTGCCTTCGCTTGCTCTTTGGCTTGCAGCGCCTGCTCTTTGAGCCAGCGCTTGAGTTCGCTGTCGTGCTGGACGCGTCGCAAGTCCGCCTGTAGGCGCTCCAGCGCGTAGCGCCGGTCGGCCTGGATGCGTTGCAAGGCCTGTGTCCAAGTGTCCTCGCCAGACTGCATATCCAGCACAACCCCAAGCTCCTGGCTGAGACGCGACTGCAACTGCCACACATCGTCTTGCAAGGCAGCCAACTGCTCTTTGAGCAGCAAGGACATGGCGACCAATTTGTCATGCGATAGGCGTGCCATGTGCTGCGGGTCCACCTGCGCCACTTGCAATTGCAGGTGCAGCAAGGTGGTGAGGTCTTGGCGTTCGTAGGCGGCATTGACCTCGCCCATCAAGCGGGTCTTGCGCTGTTGCGCTTGCGGGTCCATTTCACGATCGGGATGCAACAGGCTGGCGAGTTGTCGGTACACGGTACGAATCGCGCTTTTGGCATCGCTTTGCTGCGGCGCATGCTGTGGGTGTGGGGTGGGCCGACGCTGGGCTTTGCGTGCCGCACGCTTGGCCGCCTTGCGGGCCGCGTCGGCGTCGTGCTGTTGTTGCCACTGGCGCATGCCTGCGGCCAGCACCTCATCGGGGCTTTGGTAAAGGCTGGGGTTGTGCAGCGGCTGACCCATGGCGTCCTCGATCTTTTCGCGCAGACGCTGTGCTGCCAACATGCTGTCTTGTGCCGCGTCGTGTGCAGCGTCCTCTTCGTGGTAGAGCTCATGCAGTGCTTGAACTTGCGCGTCGCTGGATGGGCTCAATTGGGTGATCAAGCGCCGCATTTGCTGGCGCGCCATGCGTTGCTGCTGGGCCGTCAAGTCGGCCGTTTGCACACGTTCATGCAACAACAGCAACAGGCTTTTATGAAGATGAGCGGTTTGATTCGCCGCCTCATACAACACCTGCATGTGTGCATAGCGGTGACGGTCAGACCATGCTTGCAAGCGCGCCATCTGGACTGACGCCGCCTCGATGCGCGCCAGCAATTGGTTGAAGGCTTGCTGCGCGGGGGACAGGCTGTCGTTGTCAGGTGGCTGAACACGCAAGCCCAAGGTGGGTGCGGCGACGCTGGGGGTTTCTTCAGGCAAAGGGGACATCACAACCATCGGGCATTCAGTGCATGCCACGGCATGGGTGAATGCGATGTTAAGTGATCCTTGGGTGGGCCATGCACTGCAAGGCCTCAGCAGCGGCCCTGCTCACTCGTGGGTGCTTTTGCCCGTCTCGTCCATCAACCCCAAAAACACGCGCAGAAAGTACACCGCCATGACCAAAACGAACCCAATCACGGCCAAACTCATCAGCCCGTAGTCGGTAGAAAAAAGATCAGTCAGCATTTTCATCAAAGTGCTCCTTTCGAGTAACAACAGCCCAACTATGCGCGCGGCCCATGCGTTGCGCCCTGATCTACATCAAGGCATGGGGGGATCGGGTGCTGAGGCAAAATCGGGAAATGTCTGAACGCGTCATTCCGTTGGTTGACCAACGCCTCCAAGCCCTTTCTGCGGTGGTCCCGACGCAGCCTATTCTGGCCAGCGGTGGGCTCAGCGATGCACTGGGTCGTCCTTTGCATGATTTGCGCATCAGCGTGACCGACCGCTGCAACTTCCGCTGCAACTACTGCATGCCCAAAGAAGTGTTCAACAAAGACTATGCCTATCTGCCGCACAGCGACTTGCTGAGCTTTGAAGAGATCACCCGTCTGGCCCAGGTCTTTGTCAGCCACGGCGTGCGCAAAATTCGCCTCACTGGCGGTGAGCCTCTGCTGCGCAAAAACCTGGAGGTGCTGGTGGCCCAACTGGCCGCGCTGCGCACGCCCGATGGCTCGCCACTGGACCTGACGCTCACCACTAACGGTTCTCTGCTCGCACGCAAGGCGCAAGCCCTCAAAGAGGCGGGCTTGAACCGTGTCACCGTCAGCCTGGACGGCCTGGACGACGCGGTGTTTCGCGCCATGAACGACGTGGACTTTCCGGTCGCCGATGTGCTGAACGGCATTGCCGCCGCACAAGCAGCGGGCTTGGGCTTGGATGCGCAAGGGCGCAGCAGCGGCATCAAGGTCAACATGGTGGTCAAGCGCAGCACCAACGTGAACCAAATCGTACCCATGGCCCGCCACTTCCGAGGCAGCGGCATCACACTGCGCTTCATCGAATACATGGATGTGGGTGCCACCAACGGCTGGTGCATGGACGACGTGTTGCCTTCGGCTGAGGTGATTCGCTTGATCCAGCAAACCTATCCACTGGTGCCCCTGGAACCCAGCGCCCCTGGCGAAACCGCACAGCGCTGGGGCTACGCCGATGCGTCGGGTCGCTTTGACCCAAGCCTGGGCGAAGTGGGCGTGATCAGCAGCGTCACGCAGGCGTTTTGCCGCGACTGCAACCGCGCCCGCTTGTCCACCGAAGGCAAGCTCTACCTGTGTTTGTTTGCCAGCCAAGGCTACGACCTGCGCCAGTTGCTGCGCCAACCTCACGGCACCGACGCCGATGTGGCCTCGGCCATTGGCCACATCTGGCAAGGCCGCGATGACCGTTACTCCGAGCTGCGCGCCAGCATGCCCACTGACGCCAGCCCTGCGGTGCGCCGGGTTGAAATGAGCTACATCGGTGGATAAGCCATGACAGACCCCATCATTGCGCAAGACATCACCGGCATCATCTTGGCCGGAGGGCGCGGCAGCCGCATGGGCGGCGTGGACAAGGGCTTGCAAAACTTCAACGGCATGCCCCTCGCGTTGCACACCCTGATGCGCCTCGCCCCCCAAGTGGCCGAGGTCATGGTCAACGCCAACCGCAATTTGTCGGCTTACGAGTCTTTGGGGGTGTCGGTCTGGCCCGATGCTTCGGCTGACTTTGCGGGCCCCTTGTCGGGCTTTCTGGTGGGCCTGGAGCATTGCGAAACGCCTTACCTGCTGACCGTGCCCTGCGACAGCCCGCGCTTTCCGCTCGATCTGGCCGAACGCTTGGGCGACGCATTGGCGGCGAACAACGCCGACATTGCCATGGCTGCCGCCCCCGAAACCAACGCACAAGGCGAGGTGCAGGTGCGCACGCAACCGGTGTTTTGCCTGCTGCGCCGCGAGCTGCTGGAGAGCCTGGTGCGCTTCACCCACAGCGGTGGGCGCAAGATCGACGCCTGGACCGCCCAGCACCACACGGTGGTGGTGCCCTTTGATGCACCCACCGATGATCACTTGGCCTTTTGCAACGTCAACACCTTGCAGGAGTTGCAAGCGCTGGAAAACGCCGCTCCATGAAAAGCCTCGCCGACATTGCTGCCGCTTTGCAGGGCTACGACCCGCAAGCCCTGACCGTGACCCAGGTGGGCGAGTTTTTGGCCCAGTTGGCGCAGCCGCTTTCTGCGAATGAAGCGCAAGACATTGCGCTGTTTGACGCGCTGGGCCGGGTGCTGGCCCAAGATGTGATCTCGCCCATCCATGTGCCGCCTCACAACAACTCGGCCATGGACGGTTTTGCCTTAGATGGCAGCCAACTCTCTGCCACGCAAGCGTTGCACCTGCGTGTGGTCGGCACCGCCCTGGCGGGCAAAGCCTGGCAAGGCCGCGTGCAAACGGGCGAGTGCTTGAAGATCATGACCGGGGCCATCTTGCCCGAGGGCTTGGACACGGTGGCGCCGCTTGAGCTTTGCCAAGTTGACACCGCGCCAGACGCCACCACCGTCACCGTGCCTGCGGGCGTGTTTCAGCGGGGCGACAACCGTCGCTTGCAAGGCGAAGACCTGAAACAAGGCCACGCGGCTTTGCCCGCAGGCGCCCACCTGACGCCAGCAGCCTTGGGACTGATCGCGAGCTTGGGGCAGCCCACGGTGCGGGTACACCGCCGTTTGCGGGTGGCCTACTTCTCGACCGGCGATGAAATTTTGAGCTTGGGTGAAGCGCCTCGCGAAGGCGCGGTGTACGACAGCAACCGCTTCACGGTGTTTGGGCTGCTCACGCGCATGGGCTGCGAGGTGATCGACCTCGGCGTGGTGCGCGACGACCCACTGTTGCTGGAAGCAGCTTTCGCCAAGGCTGCCGCACAGGCTGACGCCATCATCACCAGTGGCGGCGTGAGCGTGGGCGAAGCCGACTTCACCAAAGCCATGATGAAAAAACTCGGCGACGTGGCGTTCTGGAAAATCGCCATGCGCCCAGGCCGCCCCATGGCCGTGGGGCGCTTGGGGAACTCGGTTTTGTTTGGTCTGCCTGGCAACCCGGTGGCCGTGATGGTGACCTTCTTGGCGTTTGTACGCCCGGCCCTGCTGCGCATGATGGGCAGCACCGCCCCCACACCCCCGCTGCTGCGCGCCAAGAGCCTGGAGGCTTTGCGCAAAAAACCCGGCCGCACCGAGTACCAGCGCGGCACGGTGAGCACCGCTGCGGACGGCAGCTTGCACGTGCGCACCACGGGCAATCAGGGCTCAGGCGTGCTGAGCTCGATGGTGCAAGGCAATGGCTTGATCGTGCTGCACCACACCCAAGGCAACGTCGCCGTGGGCGACGAAGTGGATGTGATGGTGTTTGAAGGGGTGGTCTGACCGATGCCTCAAGGCATCATCTCAGGCGCAATCTCCATCGGGCCCGTGCCGCTGTAGCGCTCCAAGTAGATGTAGATCACAGGCGTGATGTAGAGCGTGATCACCTGCGAGAACGCCAAGCCCCCCACCACCACAATGCCCAGCGGCATACGCAACTCGGCGCCTGCGCCCAGACCCAAAGCAATGGGCAAGGCGCCCATCATGGCGGCCAGGGTGGTCATCAGAATCGGGCGGAACCGGGTCAAGCACGCCGAGCGGATGGCCTCACGCGGTGTCAGCTTGTGATGGCGTTGTGCCTCCAGCGCGAAGTCGATCATCAAAATCGCGTTCTTCTTCACGATACCAATCAACAGCAAGATGCCGATGGTGGCAATGATGGTCAGCTCCATGTTGAAGAGGCGCAAGAACACCAAAGCACCAATCGCTGCTGACGGCAAGCCCGCCAGAATGGTCAAGGGGTGGATGTAGCTTTCGTACAAAACACCCAGCAACACATAGATCACAAACACCGCGCTGACCAGCAAGATGATTTGACCGGCCTGACCACTTTGGAACACCGCCGCATCGCCGCCATAGCTGGTGATGATGGTGGGGGGCAGGTGGATGTCTTTGACGAAGGTATCGATTTTTTTCGTCGCATCCCCCAAAGGCACATCAGGCGCCAGGTTGAACGAAATGGTGACCGAGGGAATTTGTCCTTGGTGGTTCACCGCCGTGGGCCCGATGAAGCGTTTGAAGGTGGCCAAACTTGAGAGGGGCACCAAGCGGTCGGTGGCGCGGCCGCGCAGGTAAATGTCGTTCAAGCCATTTTCAAATTGGCGGCTTTCCTCGACCGACTCCAGAATCACCTGGTAGGTGTTGACCGGGGTGTAGATGGTGGAGATTTGTTTCTCGCCGTAGGACGAGTACAAGGCGGTGCGGATGTCGGCCATCGTCACGCCGGCGCTGGCCGCTTTTTCACGGTCGATGTCGATCAGCACGTTCAAGCCCTTGAGCTGCGAGTCGCTGGTGACGTCGCGGAAGATGGGGTCTGCCCGCATCTCGCGCAGCATCTTCTCGGACCACTCGTTGACGCCGTCAAAACCCACGCTTTGCAAAATGAACTGGTAGCGGCTTTTGCTGACTTTGCCGCCCAACTGCAAGTTTTGGATCGGGCGCATGTACACGTTCATGCCGGGGATAGAGCGGAACTTGCCACGCAAGCCTTCCAACACTTTTTGCATCGGAGCGCGTTCGCTCTTGGGCTTGAGGTTGATGAACATGCGGCCGTTGTTGGGCAAGTTGCCGGTGTTGGCGCCGCCCCCGACAAACGACACCATGCTCAACACGTTGGGGTCGTTGCGCACCATGTCTGCAGCCTGGTCTTGCAACTTCAACATGGCCGAGAAAGAGATGTCTTCAGAAGCCTCGGTGGTGATCAGGATTTGGCCAATGTCTTCTTCCGGGAAGAAGCCCTTGGGCACCCAGATGTACATCGCAATGGTGACGGCGAACGTGCCAATGGCCACCGCCAACACCGAGCGCTGATGGGCCAAGCACCAGTCCAAACTGGACTCGTACCCCTTGAGCACCCAGTGGAACAACTGGTCGAACTTGACCGTGATCCAGTAGTCTTTGGGCTCTTCGCCGTGCTTGGGCAAGAAGCGGCTGCACAGCATGGGCACCAAGGTGAGAGACACCACGGCAGACACCAAGATCGAGAGCGACACAACCACCGCAAACTCGCGGAACAGCAAGCCAATGGGACCGGGCATGAAGAAGATCGGGATGAACACAGCGACCAGCGAAATCGAGATCGAGATGATGGTGAAGCCCACCTCTTTGCTGCCCTTGAGTGCGGCTTTGAGTGGGTGCATGCCCTCTTCCACATAACGCACGATGTTCTCTAGCACCACGATGGAGTCGTCCACCACCAGACCCACGGCCAGCGTGATGCCCAGCAGCGACACGTTGTCTAGGCTATAGCCCAACCAGTACAAGATAAAGAAAGCACCGATCAGCGACACCGGCAAGCTCAGCGCGGGAATCACGGTGGCAGCGGCATGCTTCAAGAACAAGAAAATCACCAACACCACCAGAGCCACGGTCAAGGCCAGGGTGTAGTTGACGTCATGGATGGACTCACGAATGGACGACGACCGGTCGTTGAGCAAGTTGATCTGCATCGACCCGGGCATTTGTTTTTCAAAATTCGGGATCATGCGGCGAATGCCGTCAACCACTTTGACGGTGTTGGCGCTGGGTTGACGCAATACGGCAATGATGACCGAGCGCTCGCCCATGTAGGAGCCACTGGTTTTGACCTGCTCATAGCTTTCGCTGACCACGGCCACATCGGACAGGCGAATCGGCAAGCCATTGCGCTGCGCAATCATCAAATTGGCAAAGTCTTTGGCATGGACCAACTGAGGGTTGGCGTAAATCGTCAACGCTTGACGTGGCCCGTCCAACACCCCCACAGGCGCGTTGGAGTTGGACTTGTTGATGGCTTGCGCCACATCGTCCATGGTCAAGTTGTTCATGGCCAACTTGGCGGGGTTGGCACGCACGCGCACGGCGTAACGCTTTTGGCCGTAGACCAACACCTGCGCCACCCCATCGATGGTGGACAGGTTGGGCGAAATCAGGTTCTCGGCGTAGTCACTGACTTCAAACAAGTCCATCGACGGCGAGCTCAAGGACATCAACAGCACCGGCGCATCGGCGGGGTTGACCTTGCGGTAAGACGGCGGGATCGTCATCTCAATGGGCAAGCGGCGCTGCGCACGCAGCAGGGCTGCTTGCACGTCCACGGCGGCTTTGTCGATGTCGCGCTCGTTGTTGAACTCCAGCGTGATGACGGTGGAGCTCAAAAAGTTGGTCGAGCTGATGACCGAAATGCCGTCGATGGTGGAGAACTCTTTCTCCAAGGGCAGCGCCACCGAAGAGGCCATGTTCTCTGGGCTGGCCCCCAGCAAGGTGGCCGAAACCTGAATCACCGGGCTATTGAAGCTGGGCAACGCGGCCACTGGAATTTTGGTGTACGCAATGACACCCGCCACCACTGTCGCAATCGACAGCAGGATCGTCATCACCGGACGACGAATACAGAGTTCTGAAATCGTCATTTTTGGGCTTCGGTTTTTGCGTCTGTTTTCACGTCGGCTTTGGCTTCGGGCTTGGCTTCGGTTTTGGCCGCAGCGGCATCGCGCACTTTGCCCTTGGGACGCAGGTTTTGTTTGCCTTCGACCACCACTTTGTCACCCGCATTGAGCCCGGTGATCACAGCAAAGCCTTGGCCTTGTGTGAGCACCTTGATGGGTTTGAGTTCGACGGTGTTTTCCGCGTCCACCACAAACACTTGCTCACCACGGGTGTTGGCCACCACGGCTTGCGACGGCACCACCAACGCATCTTTGATGTTGCCCGCATTGAGTTGCACGCGCACAAACTGCCCAGGGATCAAGGAATGGTCGGTATTGACAACTTCAGCTTTGACCTTGACCGCGCCGATGGCCGCATCCACTTGGTTGTCAATCACATACACCTTGCCTTGGCGCTTTTGACCGCCCGTGGCTTGCAACGACACCATGGGCGTTTGACCCGCTTGTTGCAACGCAAACAAAGGCCCCAAGGCACTCTCGGGTACCGTGAACTGCACATTGATGGGATCGAGTTGGGTGATGGTCACCATCGCACCTTGGGTGGTGGTGGCCGTGGCTGTGGTGGTGGTCGACACCGTGTTGCCCGGCTGCACCAAGGCGCCGGGGAAGACGTTGATGATGCCCGCACGCCCAGTGATGGGTGAGCGGATGGTGTCGTAACTCAGCGCAGCTTCAGCGGCCTTGGCAGCCGCCAAGGTGGCCTGCGCGTTGGCACGTGCCGTATCGACCGAGCCCTGGGAAATAAAGTTTTGGCGCAGCAATTCGAGTGCCCGGTCGTACTGACGCTGGGCATCGTCTGCGGCCGCCTTGGCCTTTTCGTAGTTGGCACGGTCGGCACGGTCATCAAGCGTGAACAAGATGTCACCGGCCTTGACTCGTTGCCCGTCTTTGATGTGCACCTTGGCCACCACATTGGTCACTTGAGGACGCACATCGACGACGTTGGCAGCCACCGTGCTGCCTGTGGATTCAACCACCACGGGAAAGTCGCGTTGTTCCACCACAAAGGTGGTCACTGTCTGCACCTGGGCTTTGACTTCAGCCTTTTCCACTGGCCAGAAAATTTTGGCGGCCCCTCCCGCGAGGATCAACACAAGAACTAGCCAAAGCAGACTTTTTTTGATGGATGTTTTGGAGCTGTAGGGCATGGCAGACAGGTAGAGGGGGTGACGAAAAAAGCAACAAATCGCAATGTAACAGTTAGCATGCAAAGAATATCTTGGGTTGCTCCCTACCCCCCTGTTTGAGCGGGAATATTTACCCGGACTTCACAATTTCTGTCACTTATTGGACAACACCATGTCCACCCCTCGATTGGCCAGTCCGTCGGCGCGCTCGTTGTCGACATGGCCCGCGTGGCCCTTCACCCAATGCCAAGTGATGTGGTGCACACCGTCGTGTGTGAGTCCATCCAATTGCTGCCACAGGTCGGCGTTTTTCACGGGCTGCTTGGCGGCGGTGCGCCAGCCACGGGCTTTCCAGCCATGGATCCACTCGGTGATGCCTTTGCGCACGTACTCACTGTCCAAGTACAAGGCCACTTGGCAGGGACGCTTGAGGGCACGCAAGGCTTCGATCACAGCGGTCAACTCCATGCGGTTGTTGGTGGTGTTGAGTTCGCCACCACATATTTCTTTTTCTTGGCCGGTGGGAGAGCGCAGCAAAGCCCCCCAACCACCCGGCCCCGGGTTGCCTTTGCAAGCGCCGTCGGTGTAAATCTCAATCTTGTTCATTCCATTCCTTTTGAAGCTGTCGTGATGGCACGGGCTTGGCGTGCCGATGGACGTGTCCAGGCCGGTTCCAGCAGGCGCATGCCACGCACGCGTTTGATGGCCACCATGCAGTAGACCGCGCCAAAAATGGGCCACCAACGGGGCCCGGCTTTGTCCATCCATGCCATGCGCTGCAGCCAGCGCTCGGAGCGCAAGGCGGGTCGGTAACAGCCCAAGCTGTTAGAGGCCACCTCAAAACTCAGCAGTTGCAACCAATCACGCAAGCGCCAGTGCCCGATGGGCTGCCCCACGTCACCTGCGCCTTTGCGCCAACTTTGTGGCACACCCCACAGGCTGGTGGGATTGAAGCCCAGCACCACCACCCGCCCCTCGGGCACCAGCACACGTTCCACCTCGCGCAAGGTGGCGTGCGGGTCTGGGCTGAGCTCCAGGGTGTGAGGCAACACCACCAAATCCAGGCTGCCATCCGCAAAAGGCAGCGCGTGCGATTCAGTCAGCAGCAGACCATCGCCCTGGGTGTATGACTCAGGCACGGTGTCACAACCTAACCAGCGGTAAGGGATGCGGTTGTTTTGCAAGGCATTCAACTCGGGCAAACCCAACTGCAAGGCATGAAAGCCAAACACATCGGCCACAGCCTGGTCACACTGCGCCTGCTCCCAGGTCAACGCGTATTGACCCGCTGGGGTGCGCAGCCAATCGTGCAAACTATCGGTTTTGAGAGGTTCTTGTGTCATGAAGCTGATTTCTCTGCCCGCTTTCGCCGACAACTACCTGTGGTTGTGGCAACAAGATTCACAGGCCGTGGTGGTCGACCCGGGTGACGCGCAACCCGTTTTGGAGGCACTGGCACGCGATGGACTGACGTTGGCGGCGATTCTAGTCACCCATCACCATGCAGACCATGTGGGTGGTGTGGATGTTTTGCGCCGTGCCACGGGTGCGCGGGTGTTTGGCCCCGCGCGTGAAGACATTCCCGGGCCGTTCACGGCAGTGATGGAGGGTGACCAATTCACGCTGCTGGGACAACAGGTGCGCGTGCTAGACGTCCCAGGCCACACGGCAGGCCATGTGGCTTACTTCGTTGCGGATGCACCCGAGAGTCCAGTTTTGTTTTGTGGCGACACCTTGTTTTCAGGCGGTTGTGGTCGGGTGTTTGAAGGTACGCCCGCGCAAATGCTGGCATCGCTGGATGCGCTCGCAGCTTTACCCAACAACACCCGTGTGTGTTGCGCCCACGAGTACACTCTGTCCAACCTGCGATTCGCAGCCGTGGTCGAACCTCGCAACAGCGCGTTGCAAACCTACACGGCGCATTGCCAAGCACTTCGTGCGCAGGGGCTGCCAACCCTGCCTGCGCTGCTTGGCACCGAGTTACAGATCAACCCGTTTTTACGGACCAGACATCCTGATGTACGACAAGCGGTCGCACATCATGCAGGGTTCGCACAAGCCACACCCACAGACGATGTGACCGTGTTTGCAACCCTGCGCCAATGGAAGAACGACTTCAAATGAAATTTGCATTTTCTGTTGTGAGCCTGGTGCTGGCCCTGCTCAGTGGCTGCGCCAATTTGCCCAACGACACCGCAGACAAAGCCGCTGACCCGATCGCAGAGGTGGCCAAAAAATCTGGTCTTAGCCCCGTGGGCAAAGGCTCTGTGCCACGCCAAGGCGTTGCCCATTTGGCCCTGCCCAACGATTTGTGGGAGCGCATTCGCAAGGGCTACAGCATGCCCGACCTGGACACCGAGCTGGTGCAAGACCGCACCCAGTGGTATGCCAACAAGCCTGACTACATCCAGCGCATGACCGAGCGCTCCAGCAAGTATTTGTTCCACATCGTTGAGGAGTTGGAGCGGCGTCAGATGCCCACCGAGCTGGCCCTGTTGCCATTCATCGAAAGCGCCTTCAATCCGCAGGCTGTCTCGAGTGCGCGGGCCAGCGGCATGTGGCAGTTCATGCCAGCCACCGGCAAAAGTTTTGACCTCAAGCAAAACGCCTTTCGCGACGACCGCCGCGATGTGCAAGCCTCCACCCGCGCCGCGCTGGACTACCTGCAACGTTTGTATGGCATGTTTGGCGATTGGCATTTGGCCTTGGCCGCGTACAACTGGGGCGAAGGCAATGTGGGCAAAGCGATTGCGCGCAACCAACGCGCAGGCCTGCCCACGGGCTATGCCGACTTGAACATGCCGATGGAAACACGCATGTATGTGCCCAAGTTGCAAGCCATGAAAAACATCGTGGGGAGCCCCACCGTATTCAACGTGGTGCTGCCCAACATTCCCAACCACCCTTATTTTCAAAGCGTGCCACTGCCACGCGACATGGATGTGAGCGTGGCAGCCAAGTTGGCCGAAATTTCTGTGGAAGACTTCAAGGCACTCAACCCCTCGGCGCACCGTCCTGTGTTGCTGGCAGCGGGCATTCCGTCGATCTTGCTGCCATGGGACAACGCAGAAGTGTTTCAGCGCAATTACGAATCTTCGGCCATGGGGCGCATGGCCACCTGGACGGCCTGGATCGCCCCCAGCACCATGAAAGTCGCAGATGCGGCGAAACGTGTGGGTATGAGTGAAGGTGACTTTCGGGCCCTCAACAACATCCCCCCACACATGATGATCAAGGCGGGCTCGGCGCTGTTGGTGCCACGCTCAGCGCAAATGGGCGAAGACGTGACTGCGGGTGTGGCAGACAACGGCCGCTTGGACCTGTCGCCCGAGCAAATGCTCAAGCGCATCACCGTGAAAGCAAGCAAACAAGACACCGTGGCTAGCTTGGCCAAGCGCCACAACGTCAAACCCGAGCAAGTGGCCGAATGGAACAAAGTGTCTGCCAGCGCCAGCTTCAAAGCAGGCCAGCAAGTGGTGCTGTTTGTGCCCCCGAAAGCGGGCGGCACCAAAGTGGCGGCCAAGTCCTACGACAAAGTCACGGTGGCGAACAAGAAGAAACCATCGAACGACACCCGCTTGGCCAAAAAATAAACCCGCCGTGCATGGGCGGGTTCGCGGTTGAGCTCAAGCGCTGCGCCGGTCCACCAAGGCATGGGCGATGGTGCCCAAGTCCACATATTCCAACTCACTGCCCACCGGCACACCACGTGCCAAGCGGGTCACCTGCACGCTTCGGCGCTTCAAGGCTTCGCCCAGCACGTGGGCTGTCGCCTCGCCTTCAGCCGTGAAGTTGGTGGCCAAAATCACCTCCGTCACCACACCATCACTGGCGCGCTCCATGAGTTTTTGCAAGCCAATGTCTTTGGGCCCAATGCCGTCGAGTGGGCTGATGCGCCCCATCAACACAAAGTACAAGCCCTTGTAAGCGGCCGTACGCTCCACCGCCGATTGGTCCGCCGGGGTTTCGACCACACACAAACGCGTGGTGTCACGCGACTCGTCCAAACAGGTCTCACACACCGGCTGGGTGGTGAAGGTGTAACAACGCTCGCAATGCTGAACCGCAGCCGCGGCTTGGTGCAGCGCTTGTGACAGCAGTTCGGCCCCTTCGCGGTCGTGCTGCAACAAGTGATAGGCCATGCGCGAGGCCGATTTGACGCCCACACCCGGCAAGCGTCGCAAGGCCTGTATCAGGCCCTCCAGCACAGACAGGTCGGCCATTAAAACGGCATCTTCAAACCGGGCGGCAAACCAGCGGTGAGTTTGCTCATCTTGGCATCACTGGTTTCAGCTGCCTTGCGCACGGCATCGTTGAAAGCCGCAGCCACCAAGTCTTCCAGCATGTCTTTGTCGTCAGCCAGCAAGCTGGGGTCAATCGTCACGCGTTTGATGTCGTGCTTGCAAGTCATCAGCACTTTGACCAAACCCGAGCCCGATTCACCGGTGACCTCAATGTGGGCTAATTCTTCTTGGGCCTTTTTGAGGTTGTCTTGCATGGCTTGGGCTTGCTTCATCAAACCAGAGAGTTGTCCTTTGTTGAACATGTTTTTCCTTCAAATAAAACAGAAATACTCACGCAGGTTGAATGCTGCCCGGAACGATTCGCGCGCCGTAGTCTCGCATCAAGCCTTGCACATAGGGGTCGTTGAGGATGGTGGCTTCAGCCGCCAACTGACGCTCAGCGGCAGCGGCTGCATTGCGTTTGGCCGGGCTGTCTTGCACACGGCCCACCTCTACCGTCAAGCGCACGGCATGACCGGCGGCGGCCAGCGCCTGCTGCAAACGTTCACGGCTGGTGGTGCTGTTGAGCGATTCGCGCTCCACGCGCAGCATCCAGGTATCGGTGTCGCGTGCCACCAATTGAGACTGCAAGGCCAGCTCACGCACCAAGGCGTTGATGGTCTCGGCGGCTGCCATTTGCGTCACCAAGGCATGCCAAAACTCGCCCTCGGGCGTGGGAATGACCTGAACTGCCTCCGTCTGTGGCGAGGCAGATCGGTCTAGGCCGAGGCTGGGTTCGGGTTGCTGACGCACGGGCACAGCCACCAAGCCCGTGTCGTGTGACTGGGTCATGGCAGGTGGCACGGCCGCAGAGGATGCAGGCACGTGGGCGGTGCGCTGCGGCAGCTCGCGCACGGGCAGTTGTTGGCCTGAAGGCTGGGTCGCCCCCGACCCGACAGATTCAGTCGGTTTAGCCAAGGTAACGAGGGCTGGCACAGGGACAGCAACAGGCGCCACGGCAACCGCAGCGACTCTTGCAGGCGGGGGTGTCAGTGCGACACGGGGCTCAATTGGAGTTTTTTTTTCAGCCAATGCGCTTGCGTGTGTGTCGGGAGCAGGCTTGAACGCCAGCAGCCGCAGCAACACCATGGTCATGGCGGCGTATTCGTCAGGGGCCAAGCCCAACTCTTGGCGACCATGCAGGCACAGGCTGTACAGCAGCTGGGTTTCGTCGGCAGGCATCAGCTGGGCCAGACGGGCTAAGTCTTGCGCCTCTGGATCTGGATCTGATTCGGCCATGCTGGGCACCGCTTGCAACACGGCCATGCGTTGCAACACTTGGGTCATGTCTTCCAGCGTGGCCGCAGCACTCAAGCCATGGACACGCAAAGCCTCCGAAGTCTCGACCACCGATTGGCCGTCGCCCAAGGCCAAGGCCTCGACCAAACGAAACACATGGGTACGGTCGGCACTGCCCAACATCTGGCGCACCGCCGCCTCTTGCAATTGGCCACCGCCATAGGCAATGGCCTGGTCGGTCAAGCTCAGTGCATCGCGCATCGAGCCGCGTGCGGCGCGCGCCAGCAAACGCAAGGCTTGGGGTTCTGAGGCAATGTGTTCTTGCGCTAGCACATGGCCCAAATGCTCCAGCACCGTCTCGGGTGCCATCGGCCGCAGGTTGAACTGCAAACAACGCGACAACACCGTGACTGGCACTTTTTGCGGATCGGTTGTGGCCAGCACAAACTTCAAATACTCGGGCGGCTCTTCGAGCGTTTTCAACATCGCGTTGAACGCGGTGTTGGTGAGCATGTGCACCTCGTCGATCATGAAGACCTTGAAGCGCCCTTGCACGGGCTTGTACACCGCCTGTTCGAGCAGTGACTGGACCTCGTCCACACCGCGGTTCGAGGCTGCATCCAGCTCGGTGTAGTCCACAAAGCGGCCCGCATCGATGTCGATACAGGCTTGGCACACGCCACACGGCTCAGCCGTGATGCCACCTGTGCCGTCCGCCCCTTGGCAATTGAGCGACTTGGCCAAAACCCGCGACACCGTGGTCTTGCCCACACCGCGCGTGCCTGTGAAGAGGTAAGCATGGTGCAGACGCTGAGTGGTCAGGGCATTGGTCAATGCTTGCACCACGTGCTCTTGCCCCACCATCTCGGTGAAGGTTCTGGGACGGTACTTGCGGGCGAGCACGAGATAAGACATAAGCGGGCGATTCTAAAGGGTCGCTCTGGTGGCTTATGACTACAATTGCGTCTGACGGGCCTTCCCACATGGGGAAGCGGCCAACCGGGTCAGGTGGGGAACCAAGCAGCCCTAACCGTGGAGCCAGTGCTGGGGTCAAGGTCCGTCACCCTCCCCTTTTTTTGATAGCGCCCCTTTGCGGGATTGTTGCGTTCAACCCTGCACGCAACAGGCGGCTTGCACGCCATATTTATGTTCGAGATCGCACATAAATATCTTCATACATCGTTGATTTATATGCAAGCCAAGCGCGTATATAACGTCAGTGAACCTACAAATGTCCCAGCATACGAGTCAACTACCTGGATGAACTACTATGAAAAAAACATCTAATTTCAATAAATTCCGTGTCTCACCCATTGCGACTTTCCATCATCTCAGGTACAGCGATCAGTTATTACTTGCTGTACCAACTGAACATTTTTTTGTTCGGTTCGCTGAACTTTTCTCATCGCGTTGATTGGGTATTTTTGCCTAGCGGATTGCGCTTGGCATTCGTTTTGTTATTTTTAGGCGATGGCGCCATCGGCATCGCCTTAGCGTCTACCTTGATCACGTATTTGATGTACTTCGACGGAAGTTATGTGTCGATGGTGTTATCGGGATCGCTGGCTGGGTTGGCGCCCTATATCGCAAGGCTGGTGGCTATCCACTGGTTCAACCTGGAAGAGAACCTGGTCAATATTAAAAATATTGGGCTCTTCAAAATTTCAGTTTTATTCGCCATCATCAGTGCTGTCATCCACCAGCTTTGGTATTTTTGGATCGGCAAAACCAGTGACTTCATTGACAGTGCCTTGGTGATGATGGTCGGAGATTGGCTAGGCACCGTGCTGGTTTTGGCGGCACTGCAAATTTGTATTGTGGTGAATCGAAAACTTCAGCAACGCTGACCCACGCATCTGCCGTGCCAAGTTGTCAGTTGATATGAAACTCGCAGAGCGACGGCTCAACGGTAAAACGCTTCGACACGACCTTTGAGTTTGATCAGCAGTGGCTTGCCCTTGCGGTCCAGTGTCTTGCCAGCAGGCACTTTGATCCAGCCTTCGCTGATGCAGTACTCCTCTACATCGGAACGGTCTTTGTCATTGAATCGAATGCCAATGTCATGATCAAACACAGCCGCAACGTGATGCGGGCTGCGCGGGTCAATCGACAAATGGTCTGGCAATGCGGGTGGGGTGGCTTGCGTCATGCTGGGGTACTTTCAAACGGGTGACATCAAACAACGATGTCCAAAAAACATGGCCTTGATTTTGGCATGCCAGTTCACACACGCCGCCTACACTTGCCGCTTTGCCCTCGCGACACCAACCTATGAACGCCCTGCCCGCTTGCCCCCAATGCTTGCTTGAAAACACCTATCCCGATGCAGACAACTATGTCTGTGCCGACTGCGGCCACGAGTGGCCGATGCTGGCGGCAACAGCCCATCAGGTCGATGAAGACGATGCCGTGGTCAAAGACGCCAACGGCAATGTATTGAACGACGGCGATGCGGTGGTGCTGATCAAAGACCTCAAAGTCAAAGGCTCTTCGACCACCTTGAAGATGGGCACCAAAGTCAAAAGCATTCGCCTGGTCGGAGGTGACCACGAAGTGGATTGCAAGATGGATGCAGGCAACTTCATGCTCAAAGCCTGCTTTTTGCGCAAAGCCTAAATCGTCACGCCACCGTCCACCACCAAACTCTGACCGGTCACATACGAGCCAGCTCGCGAGGCCAAAAACACAGCGGCACCGGCAATCTCATCGGGCTCTCCAATGCGGCGCAGCGGTGTGGTGGCCATGCGCTCTGTCAGCGCCGCAGGGTCTTCCCACAGGGCACGGGCAAAGTCGGTTTTGATCAAGCCAGGTGCAATGCAATTGACCCGTACGTTGTGCGGCCCATACTCCACAGCCAAGTTGCGTGCCAACTGCATGTCGGCCGCCTTGCTGATGCAATAGGCCCCAATCACGGGCGAGCCACGCAAGCCGCCAATCGACGACACGATGATGATGGAGCCCGAACGTTGCGCCACCATCTGCGGCGCCACCAAGGCGATCAACCAATGGTTGGAGACGATGTTGTTGTCCAAAATCTTGCGGAACTGTTCGTCGGCAATGCCCGCTTGCGGCCCGTAATAGGGGTTGCTCGCGGCATTGCACACCAACACATCAATGCGTCCGAACTGTCGGTTGGTTTCTGACACCAAGTGACTTAAATCATCTTTGGACGAGATGTTGGCGGGCACCGCCGTGGCACGCCCGACACCATATCGCGCGTTGATGGCATCGGCCACCTCGGCACACGCAGCAGCTTTGCGTGACGAAATCACCACCCGCGCACCATGCTGTGCCAAACGCTCAGCGATGGCGCGCCCAATGCCGCGTGACGACCCGGTGATGATGGCCACTTGACCTTCAAGATTGAACAAATTCACACCCACTCCCTTTATTCAGCCTTCACACCGGCGGCGGCAATCACTTTGGCCCACTTGGCAATTTCGTCGTCTAAAAATTTGGCTGCCTGTTCGGGCGTGGTGCCCCCTGGCTCGATGCCCAAGCTTTCAAACCGGGCCTTCATCTCGGGCGTGTTGATGGCCTTGGCAGTCTCTGCCGACATGCGGTTCACGATCTCGCGTGGCGTTGCTGCCGGGGCGAGAAACAGCACCCACGTGGAGCCTTCTATCGCGGGGCCACCAGCCTCGGCAATGGTGGGCACCTCGGTCACACCAGGCACGCGTTTGTTCGAGAACACGGCCAGCGCCTTGATCTTGCCGCTGCGCACATGGGGCATCAACGCGCTCGGGGTGTCGGTCAAGATTTGCAAGCTGCCACCCATCAAGTCATTCAACGCAGGCGCTGTACCTTTGTAGGGCACGTGCACCATGTCCGCACCCGAGACTTGCTTGAACAACTCTTGTGTCAAATGCGCCGCTGCTCCAACGCCCGAAGAGCCAAACGACACCTTGCCTGGATTGGCCTTGGTGTACGCGATCAGTTCTTTCACATCCTTGACCGGCAAATTGTTGTTCACCGTCATCAACAAAGGGGCCACCCCCACCAAGGACACTGGGGCAAAACTCTTCACCACGTCATAGGGCAAACGCCCAGCGTACAGCGTGGCGTTGGCGGCATGCGCCCCAATCACGGTGAGAAAGGTGTAGCCATCGGGCGCCGCGCGAGCAGCCAGTTCGGCGCCCAGGATCGAATTGGCACCGGGTTTGTTTTCCACCACGATGTTCCAACCTGTCTGCTCTTGCACTTTTTGCACCACCATGCGCGTGGCGCTGTCGGTGATGCCCCCAGGCGGGTAAGGAATGATCCATTTGATGGGTTTGCCAGGCCAGGCTTGGGCCCCCGCGAGCAGCGGAAAAACCATCACCAGCAACCAAGCTGCACGTCTGAAAAAACCGAATGCATGCATACGCTGTCTCCTGTTGTGATTCAGACCTGCGTGCACAACGGCTCTGAGGTCTAGGGCCCATTATGCGAACAGCACACCCCGCCACGGCGTCTGATTGGCGACAGGTTTTACCAGCCTGTTGGGAAATACTTGGTCATGAAAATTTACTTCTCCCCCACCTCCCCCTACGTGCGCAAATGCATGGTGACAGCCCACGAATTGGGCCTTGCCGACCTGATTGAACTGCTGCCCGCCAGTGCCCATCCGGTCACGCGCGATGCCAGCATCGTGGCCAACAATCCGCTGGGTAAAGTGCCCACCTTCATCACCGACGATGGCCAGGTGCTCTACGACAGTCGGGTCATTTGTGAATACCTCAATGCCCTGGGTCATGGGCGCTTATTGCCTGCCGAGGGGCCGGCGCGTTGGGAAGCCTTGACACTGCAATCGCTGGGTGACGGCATCTTGGACGCGGCCTTGCTGGCGCGCTACGAGAACAATGTGCGCCCCCAAGCCCTGCGTTGGCCCGACTGGGTCGCAGGCAAGATCGACGCCATCCACACCTCACTGGCCCATCTCAACCAACACCCTGAACTGTTCGCCAAAGACTTCCACCTCGGCCTGCTCACCATCGGCTGTGCGCTGTGGTACCTGGACCTGCGCTACCCTGAGCTCGCTTGGCGTGACAACTACCCCGCGTTGGCACAAGCCTCTGCGGCCACCTTGGCACGATCATCCATGGCCCAAAGCTGGTCGCTGTGATGGTCACACAGGCACCCGGGCGCGCAAAGCCTTGGTGCCTGAGGTTTTTTTCTTAGACTCCAAGCGGCGTTGCTTGGAGCCATAGGTGGGCTTGGTTGGTCGGCGTACCTTGGGTGGCACAGCCACACTGTTGACCAACTCAATCAAACGCGCCAAGGCTTCCACGCGGTTCATGTCTTGGCTGCGATGTTCCTGTGCTTTGATGACGACCACACCGTCACGTGTGATGCGGCTGTCACGCAAAGCCAGCAAGCGCGCTTTCACGCCGTCGGGCAAGGACGAGGCACCAATGTCAAAGCGCAGATGAATGGCACTCGACACCTTGTTGACGTTTTGACCGCCTGCCCCCTGGGCGCGCACAGCCGTGAGCTCAACCTCGGACTCTTCAATCGTTAAGCGGCGTGTCATGCAAAACCTGTGACATCTTCAGCCAGCACCCAAATACCAACCCGGCACCTGACTCATGCCCCACAGCAAAGCGCTGATGGTGAAGAACGAGGCCACTGTCGTCACCAACAAAGCGGCTGCGCAAAAGCTCTCTTTGCCATGGCGTTGCGCCAAGATGGGAAAAATGCCCATCATCGGCATGCTGGCTAGCAGCACCCCCGAGATTTGCAAGGTGGTATCCATCGGTCCGACCACCCACAACATGAGCCCCACCAACAAAGGGTGCAACAACAACTTGGAAGCTGCGATCCAGCTCACCGCCTTCATCTGCCCTTGGACCTGCATGCCCACCAACGAACCGCCGTTGACAAACAAGGCAATGCCTGCACACGCCACCGCAAACAAATTGACGGTCTTGAAGATCACGGCTGGCAAGTGCCAATCCATCATTGAAAACACAAAGCCTCCCACGATGGCCCACAGCATGGGGATTTTCAGCAAGCGCTTGAAACTCTCCAGCACTGTGTGCTGCCATGACGCGTGCTCAGACTCCCCGCTGTCGGCCAAGGCAAGCCCCAAGGGAATGATGACCAAGTTCTCGATTAACACCGTCAGGGCCATGCCCACGCCCGCCACCGGCCCCAAAATCTGCAACAAGATCGGGTAGCCCACATAGCCGCTGTTGGAACAACTCACGCCCATGCCCACCAGGGCACTCATCGTCAGGTCTTGGCGACGGCCATAGCGCCACGTGGCAAACCCGATGGCATAAGCCAGCAACGAACCCACGGTGTAGGCCAGCAAATAACTGGGGTGCAACACGTCTTGAAAGTCGCGCTGCGACAAGGCGTTGAACAGCATGGCTGGCAAGGCAAAGTTCAGCACAAAGCGACCAAACACATGCATGTCGGGTTTGCTGAAAAAGCCGCTGCGGGTAGCCACGTAACCGGTGCCAATGGAGAGATAAATCGGGGCCGTGATGGTCAAAATGTTCAGCATGCCCCAATTGTGCTGGATCAGCCCCAGCAACTCGTGCGCATCAAGCGGCTTTGTCCAGGCCCAACAGACGCACCGCGTTGTCTTTCAAGATGCCAGGCATCACCTCGGGCTTGAAACCGGCCACTTCAAAGTCTTTCATCCAGCGCTCGGGTGTGATCAACGGGTAATCGCTGCCGAACAACACACGGTCCTTGAGCAAGGTGTTGGCGTACTGCACCAGTTGCTTTGGAAAGTACTTGGGGCTCCAGCCCGACAAATCGATCCACACATTGGGCTTGTGGGTGGCCACGCTCAGTGCCTCGTCTTGCCACGGAAAGCTCGGGTGGGCCATGACGATTTGCATGTCGGGCCAATCGATGGCCACATCGTCCAAGTGCATCGGGTTGCTGTAGGCCAAGCGCAAGCCCCCACCGCAGCGCATGCCACTGCCAATGCCACTGTGGCCGGTGTGAAAAATTGCCGGTAGCTTGTAGTGGTTGATCACCTCGTAAATCGGCCATGCCATCTTGTCGTAGGGGTGGTAGCCCTGCACCGTGGGGTGGAACTTGAAGCCCTTGATGCCGTCCTCCTGGATCAAGCGCTCCGCTTCACGTGCGCCCATCTTGCCCTTGTGCGGGTCGATGCTGGCAAATGCAATCATCATGTCGCTGTTGGCCTTGGCGGCGTCGGCAATCTCTTCGTTCGGGATGCGGCGACGCCCCAGTTGCGACTCGCTGTCGACCGTGAACATCACCAAGCCGATCTTCTTTTCACGGTAGTAGGCCACCGTCTCATCAATGGTGGGACGGCGGTTGCTGCCAAAGAACTTGTCGGCAGCGCGGTCGTACTCCTCGCCATAGTTGTCAAACGGGTTGCGACAGCTCACCTCGGCATGGGTGTGGATGTCAATGGCGATGAGGTTTTTGTAGTCCATGCGAGGCAATCTCCTGTGAAAGTTAAGCGGTGATGGACTAGGGTAAGTCCGGATTATTTAGTTATTTTTCATAACCATAATTCAAACGCAGCTGAAATGCAACCCAACAAACCCGCCCCTGTCACGAAAGTCTTTCACCATGAACCTGAGCACGCCAGACATCCATTTCGAGATGCGCGACAACATCGCCGTGATCCGTCTCACGCGCCCCACCAAGCGCAATGCCCTGAGCGACAGCCTGGTGGCGTCGATCCGCAAAATCTTCGAAAACCTGCCCGAGCACGCGGGTGCCGCCGTGATCGACGGCGATGGCGAACACTTCTGCGCAGGGCTGGACTTGAGCGAAATCAAAGAACGTGACGCCGGGCAAGGCATGCACCACTCACGCTCGTGGCACGTGGCGCTGGAGCGCCTGCAATACGGCCCGGTGCCCGTGGTGGCTGCTTTGCACGGTGCCGTGGTGGGCGGCGGCTTGGAGCTGGCCAGTGCCTGCCACATCCGGGTGGCTGATGAGTCCACCTTCTATGCCCTGCCCGAAGGCTCGCGCGGTATTTTTGTGGGTGGCGGTGGCTCGGTGCGCATCCCGCGCCTGATTGGCGTGGCCCGCATGACCGACATGATGATGACGGGCCGTGTCTACAACGCCGTCGATGGTGAGCGCATTGGCCTCGCCCAATACCTGGTGCCCACCGGCAACGCGTTTGACAAAGCGTTGGAGTTGGCCCAGCGCATTGCCACCAACGCCCCGTTGACCAACTACGCCCTGATGCACGCCCTGCCCCGCATTGCCGAGCAGCCGGCCGACCAAGGCTTTTTGACCGAGGCCCTGATGGCCTCCATCGCCCAGTCCGCCCCTGAAGCCAAGCAACGTGTGCGCGACTTCCTGGAAGGCCGCGCGGGCAAGGTGCAAAAAAGCTAAGGCCCTGCACAAGAACGGCGCATAAGAACGGCGCGGCCTCAAGCAGCCCGCCCCCGGCACACACACTGGAGACACCGATGACAACAAAGTTTCGCGAGATGAAGTTTGGGGTGACGCGCGTCCAGATGCGCGAAGGCACAGCAGGCACGCGCTACATGCGGGCCGACCAAGACTTGACGCCTTACGCCATGCGGATGACCGACCGCTTGGTGCATTGGGCCGAGCACGCACCCGAACGCACCCTGTTTGCCCGCCGCCACAAAAATGCCGACGGCAGCACGGGCGACTGGCAGCACATCAGCTTTGCCCAAGCCCTGACCAGCGCCCGCCGCATTGCGCAAAGCCTGATCAACCGTGGGCTCAACGCGGAACGTCCGGTGGTCATCTTGTCGGAGAACGATTTACAGCACGCCCTGTTGGCGCTGGGCTGCATGTTGGCCGGTGTGCCGTATTGCCCGGCCTCGCCGGCTTACTCCACCATCAGCCAAGACTACGACAAGCTGCGCCACATCCTCACCACCCTCACGCCGGGCTTGGTGTTTGCATCAGACGCCAAGCGTTATGGCAAAGCCATCCAAACCGCCGTGGCAGCTGACGTGGAAGTGGTGCTGCACCAAGGCAGCTTGGACGGTCGCGCCAGCACCGCTTTTGCCGATTTGCTCAACACACCCGACACCCCTGCGGTGGACGCGGCCATGCAGGCCACCGGGCCCGACACCATCGTCAAGTTCTTGTTCACCTCGGGCTCCACCAAGCTGCCCAAAGCGGTCATCAACACACAGCGCATGTGGTGCGCCAACCAACAGCAAATGGGCCAATCCATGCCGGTGCTCGCGGCCTCGCCCCCGGTGCTGGTGGACTGGCTGCCGTGGAACCACACCTTTGGTGGCAACCACAACTTTGGCATGGTGATCTACAACGGCGGCACGCTCTACATCGACGACGGCAAGCCCACCCCGGCCCTGATGGCCGAGACCTTGCGCAACCTGCGCGAGATCGCGCCCACGGTCTACTTCAACGTGCCCACCGGCTTCGAGGCCATTGCCAACGCCATGAAAACCGACGACGCCTTGCGCAAAAACCTGCTGTCGCGCGTGCAGATGTTTTTCTACGCCGGTGCGGCGCTGGCGCAACCCATCTGGGACAGCCTGTTCGAGAGCCAGGAGCGTGAAATTGGCGAACGCATTGTGATGAGCACGGGCCTCGGCATGACCGAGTCCGGCCCCTTTGCCATCTTTGTCACCAGCCCGCGCGTCAAGTCGGGCGACTTGGGGGTTCCCACCCCGGGCCTGGAACTCAAGCTCGTGCCCAACAGCGACAAGGTGGAGGTGCGCTACAAAGGCCCCAACATCACGCCCGGCTACTGGCGCGCGCCTGAAGAAACCCGCGAACACTTTGACGAAGAAGGCTTCTTTTGCACCGGCGACGCCGTCACCTGGATCGACCCCAGCGACGTGCATCAAGGTCTGCGCTTTGACGGCCGCATCGCCGAAGACTTCAAGCTCTCGACAGGTACCTTTGTCAGCGTGGGCCCCTTGCGGGGCAAGATCATTGCGGCAGGTGCGCCTTACATCCAAGACGTGGTCATCACCGGGCTCAACCGCCGCGAAGTCGGTGCCATGATTTTCCCAACCGCGGCGGTGCGTACATTGAGTGGCCTGGACGCACACGCCTCGTTGGCCGAGGTGCTGGCCAGCGTCCCGGTGCTGGCGCATTTTCAAACCGTGCTCAACGAACTGTCCAGCCATGCCACCGGCAGCGCCTCGCGCGTGGCCCGTGCCGTGTTGCTGAGTGAGCCGCCGTCCATCGACAAAGGCGAAGTCACCGACAAAGGCTCCATCAACCAACGCGCCGTGCTCAAACACCGCGACGCCTTGGTGCAAGCCCTGCACGACGGCACGGCCCCACACACCTTGTTGCCCCAAGCGCAGGCCTGAGCGCTGGCACATCACACGCACTCAACGCACAGAAAGACCCCCATGCACATTCAAGGACAAACCGCCCTCGTCACCGGTGCCGCCTCAGGCCTGGGTGAAGCCACCGCCCGAGAGTTGGCCCGCCTGGGCGCCAAGGTGGCCGTGCTCGACGTCAACGCCGCGTTGGCGCAGCAAGTGGCCGAGCAACTCAACGCCCAGCATGGCGCGGGCACCGCCATCGCCTGCCATTGCGACATCACCCAAACCGAGAGCGTGCAAGCCGCACTCGACGCCGCCACGGCGGCCCTCGGGGCCGCCCGCATCTTGATGAACATCGCCGGCATCGGCACCGCCAAACGCGTGGTGGGCAAAGACGGCAACGCCGCCCCGCTGGAAGACTTTGCCCGCGTGGTCAACGTCAACCTGATTGGCGCTTACAACATCAGCCGCTTGTTTGCCGCCGCCTGCGCCAAGCTCTCGCCCGGTGAAGATGGTGAACGTGGCGTGATGATGTTCACCGCCTCGGTGGCCGCCTTCGACGGCCAAGTCGGTCAACAGGCCTACAGCGCCAGCAAAGGGGGGTTGGTGAGCATGACCTTGCCCATGGCACGCGACCTGGCACAACACGGCATCCGCGTGTGCACCGTGGCCCCGGGCTTGTTTGCCACACCGCTGATGAAGACCTTGCCCGAGGCTGTGCAGCAATCGCTGGCGGCCTCCATTCCCTTTCCATCCCGCTTGGGTAAACCCGAAGAGTTTGCCCAACTCGCGTGCCATATCGTGACCAACGGCCACCTCAACGGCGAAGTGATTCGCTTGGACGGCGCTTTGCGCATGTCACCGCGTTAATTTTTCACCTGCAATTTCATCCCACTAGGAGACAACCATGAAACTCAAAACCAGCCTCATCACCACCGCCATTGCCACGCTCATCAGCACGGCGGCATTGGCCGACATCAACATCGGCGTCAGCCTGTCGCTGACCGGCCCTGGCTCGGGTCTGGGCATTCCAATGCAAAACCAATTCAAGCTGTTCCCCAAAACCATTGCGGGTGAAAAAGTCAACCTCATCGTGCTCGATGACGCCACCGACCCCGGCAAAGGCGCGGCCAATGCCCGTCGCTTTGTGACCGAAGACAAGGTGGACCTCATCATCGGCTCGTGCATCACCGCCGTGGCCGCTGCCATGACCGACATCGCCAGCGAAGCAGGCACCGTGCAAATGGCTGGCTCGCCCGTGGGTGTGCCCGCAGGCAAAGACAAGTGGCTGTTCCGCTTGCCCCAGTCCAACACCGTGATGGGCCACGCCGTGGTCGAGCACATGAAAAAGCAAGGCGTCAAGACCATCGGTTTCTTGGGCTACACCGACGCTTATGGCGAACAGTGGCTCAAAGAAATCACCCCCCAGCTCGACAAAGCCGGCATCAAAATCGTCGCCACCGAGCGCTTTGCCCGCACCGACACCAGCGTGACCCCACAAGCCTTGAAGATCAACGCCGCCAACCCCGATGCCGTGCTGGTGGTGGCCTCTGGCAGCGGTGCCGCCATGCCCCAAATGGGTTTGGCTGAGCGTGGCTACAAAGGCAAGATTTACCAAACCCACGCCGCAGCCACCCAAGACCTGATGCGCGTCGGTGGCAAAACCGTGGAAGGCACGTTTGTGGTGTCAGGCCCCGCCGTGATCGCCGAGCAATTGCCTGAGAGCCACCCCTCCAAAAAGGTGTCCATCGCCTTCGTGCAGCAGTACGAAAAAGCCATGGGCCCCAACACCCGCAACCAGTTTGCCGGTCACTCGTATGACGCCCAAATCGCGCTGGAAAAAGCAGTGCCCCTGGCGCTGAAAAAAGCCAAGCCCGGCACGCCTGAGTTCCGCGCCGCTTTGCGTGACAGCCTGGAGACCATGGGTCGCACCATCTTTGCCCACGGCGTGATGAACTGGACACCCGCTGACCACTGGGGCTACACCATGGAAACCGGTGTGATGCTCAAGGTCGTGGACGGCCAATTCAAGGTCGAATAAGTCCGCCCCTGTGGCGCAGTGCCTCTTCACCAAGCGCTGCGCCACCCTGTTTCGTTTCTGATTGCACTGAGGCCTTTGCCCATGGATTTTTCAATTGCCAGCATCTTGCTGCTTGACGGCGTCACCAACGGCGCGGTGTATGGCCTGTTGGGCCTGGCCACCGTGCTGGTGTTCACCGTCACCCGCGTGATCTTTATTCCGCAAGGCGAGTTCGTCGCCTATGGTGCGTTGACGCTGGCCATTTTGCAAACCGGCAAAGTGCCCGGCACCGTGTGGTTGCTACTCATCTTGGCCGCTTGCGCCAGTGTGATGGAGCTGCTGGCCCGCTGGCGGCACGACGGCCGTTGGGGCAGCGCCGTGCGTGCGGCGCTCAAAACCTTGGTCGCGCCCGTGCTGATTTCTGGCCTCACCATCTGGGCCGCACCGCAACAACTCCCCCTCGCCGTGCAAGCAGTGTTGAGCGTGGCCATCGTCACCACCTTTGGCCCTCTGGTGTATCGCGTGGCCTACCAGTCGCTGGAAGACGCCACCCCTTTGGTGCTGCTGATCGTCTCAGTCGGCGTGCACTTTGCCATGACCGGTTTTGGTTTGCTGTTCTTTGGTGCCGAGGGTTACCGCAACCCAGCGTTCTGGGGTGACAACTTTGAGCTCGGCCCGGTGCGTGTGTCGGGCCAGACCTTGATCATCTTTGCCGTCGCGGCAGCCCTCATCACCTTGTTGTGGTTGTTCTTTGAACGCAGCCTGTTTGGCAAAGCCTTGCGCGCCACCGCAGTCAACCGCACCGGTGCGCGCTTGATGGGTATTTCCACCCACACCTCGGGCCAGCTCACCTTCATGATGGCGGCCTTGATTGGGGCCGTCTCGGGCCTCTTGATTGGCCCCACCACCACCGTGTTTTATGACTCGGGTTTTCTGATTGGCCTCAAAGGTTTTGTGGCCGCCGTGGTGGCCGGTTTATCCAGCTACCCCGGTGCCATGCTGGGGGCCTTGTTTGTGGGCGTCGTCGAGTCGTTTGGTTCGTTTTGGGCCAGCGCTTTCAAAGAGGTGATTGTGTTCACCCTGATTCTTCCTGTGCTGCTGTGGCGTTCGCTGCAAAGCGGCCACTCTGATGAGGACCATTGAGATGTCTCTGCTGCGTTTCAAATGGCCGGCTTTGTTTGCCTTGGTGCCTGTGGTGGCCGTGCTGCCCATGCCTGACTTCTGGATCTTCCAGCTCAACTACATCGGCCTGTATGCGCTGACCTGCCTGGGGCTGGTCTTGCTCACCGGCGTGGCGGGCTTGACCTCGTTTGGTCAGGCTGCGTTTGTCGGCATTGGGGCCTACACCACGGCGTGGCTGACCCTCAACCTGGACATCTCCCCCTGGCTGACCTTGTTCGTCGGCTTGGCGCTCACGGGCATCAGTGCGCTGGTGGTGGCCCTCATCACCTTGCGCATGTCGGGCCACTACCTGCCACTGGCCACCATCGCTTGGGGTCTGTCGCTGTACTACCTGATGGGCAACCTCGATGCACTGGGCAAGTACGACGGTTTGCTGGGCCTCAAGAGCCTGTCCATCGGCAGCTTTGACATTGGCCAGGGTCGCCCCTTCTTTGTGCTCACCTGGTTGCTGCTGATCGCCTCCGCCATGGGCTTTGACCGCTTGCTCGACTCGCGCGTGGGGCGCGTGATCCGCTCGCTCAAGACCGGCACCCAAATGGCCGAGGCCATGGGCATCAACACCTTTCGCTACAAAGTCATCACCTTCGTGATGGCGGCCTTGCTGGCCTCGGTGGCGGGTTGGCTGATGGCGCACTTTCAGCGCACCGTCAACCCCTCAGCCTTTGGCTTGAAGATGGGCATCGAGTACCTGTTCATGGCCGTGGTCGGTGGCGTGGGCCACATCTGGGGCGCAGTCGTGGGCGCAGGCCTGATCAAGCTGCTCGACGACCAACTCCAGGTGCTGTTGCCCAAGTTGATTGGCACCAGCGGCAGCTACGAAGTGATTGTGTTTGGCATTGCGTTGGTGATGGTGCTCAAGTACCTGCCCGACGGCCTGTGGTCACTGGTGGCGCGCTGGGTGCCACGCCGCGACCGCGAAGTCAACTGGAGCGCGGCCGCGCATTTGAGTGAACGCAGCAAACCCGCGCGCGGCGAATTGGTGCTGGAAGTGCAAGACATCCGCAAACAGTTTGGCGGCTTGGTGGCGGTCAACGACATCCGCTTTCAAATCAAGGCCGGGCAAATTGTGGGCTTGATTGGCCCCAATGGCGCGGGCAAGTCCACCACCTTCAACCTGATCACCGGCGTGTTGTCGCTCACCTCGGGCGTGGTGCGCTTTCGGGGCGAGACCATCAGCGGCCTGCCCTCACGCGAGATTGCGCGCCGTGGCATGGCGCGCACCTTCCAACACGTGAAGATGATTCCCGACATGACCGTGCTGGAAAACGTGGCACTGGGCGCCTACAGCCGTGGCCACCAGGGCGTGCTGGCAGGCATGCTGGGCACCAACGCACGCGAAGAACAACAGCTGTTCAAAGAAGCCCAACGCCAGCTCGAACGCATTGGCATTGGCCACTTGATGCACGAGTTGGCAGGCAACCTGGCCATGGGCCCACAACGCCTGATGGAAATTGCCCGTGCTCTGTGTGCCGACCCCGCCCTGCTGTTGCTGGACGAACCCGCGGCCGGTTTGCGCCACAAAGAAAAACAAGGGCTGGCCGATGTGCTGCGCCAACTGCGCGACGAAGGCGTGAGCATCTTGCTGGTGGAGCACGACATGGACTTGGTCATGCAAGTGTGTGACCACCTGGTGGTGATGGAGTTCGGCACCTTGCTGACCGAAGGCACCCCCGAAGAGATTCAACAAAGCCCGGTGGTGCGCGCTGCGTACCTGGGCACAGAACACTGAGCAGGCCCCGCCATGACACACCCCTTGCTTGAAGTGCGCGCCTTGCGCGCTGGCTACGGCAAAGCCGAAGTGCTGCACGGCATCGACCTGCATGCCGACAAAGGCCAGGTCATCACCGTGATCGGCCCCAACGGCGCTGGCAAATCGACCTTGCTCAACAGCTTGATGGGCTTGCTGCCCACGCGTGGCCAAGTGCTCTACAACGGCGAAGACATCAGCGCCTTGACGCTGGAAGAACGTGTCTTGCTGGGCCTGGCCCTGGTGCCCGAAAAGCGTGAGCTGTTTGGCAGCATGACGGTGCTGGACAACCTGGAGTTGGGCGGTTTTCGCCAGATGCGCCTGGGCAACCGCCAATGGCGCGAACGCATGGCCGATGTGTTTGACCTGTTCCCGCGCTTGAAAGAACGCAGCACCCAGCTCGCTGGCACGCTGTCGGGTGGCGAGCGCCAAATGCTGGCGGTGGGCCGCTCGCTCATGTCGCGCCCCGAAGTGCTGATGCTCGATGAGCCCAGCCTGGGGCTGGCACCGCTGATCGTCAAAGAAATCTTCGCCATCATCGAGACGCTGCGCCAGACCGGCGTGACGATTGTGTTGGTGGAACAAAACGCCCGCGCCGCGCTGGCCGTGGCCGACCATGGCTATGTGCTGGAGATGGGCGACGTGAGCCTGCATGGCAACGCCGCTGACTTGGCGCAAGACGCCCGCGTGATCGACACCTACCTGGGCGCTGCACGCGCCAAAGCCTGAGCCCTATGAGCGACTACCAACCCCGCCTCGACGACATCCAATTCATCTTGAACCAGGTGCTGCGCGCGCCTGAGCGCCTGGCCGAGTTGCCTGTGTTTCAAGAAGTCGATGCCGAGCTGATGGCCCAAGTGTTGGAAGAAGCAGGCAAGTTTGTGGCCGCTGAAATTGCGCCCTTGAACCGCTGTGGCGACGAAGTGGGCGCGCAGTGGCACCAAGGTGCCGTCACCCTACCGCCCGGCTTCAAAGACGCCTACCAAGCGTTTTGGCAAGCCGGCTGGGCCTCGCTGACCACAGCCACCGAAGACGGCGGCCAAGCCTTGCCTGCGGTGCTGGAGAGCGTGCTGTACGAATGGCTGTCTGCCGCCAACCATGGCTGGACCATGGCACCGGGTTTGTTGCACGGCGCCTATGAGTGCATCAAACACCACGCCAGCGAGGCCCTGCAAGCGCAATACGCCAGCAAGGTGGGCACGGGCGAGTGGCTGGCCACCATGTGCCTGACCGAACCCCATGCCGGCAGCGACTTGGGCCTGGCCACCACCCGTGCCGTGCCCCAAGCCGATGGCAGCTACCAAATTCGGGGCACCAAGATTTTCATTTCAGGCGGCGAGCACGACCTGACCGACAACATCGTGCACCTGGTGCTGGCGCGTCTGCCCGATGCGCCGCCCGGCCCCAAGGGCCTGTCGTTGTTTTTGGTGCCCAAGTTCTACGCCGACGGCAGCCGCAGCGCGGTGCACTGCGAACGCATTGAAGAAAAAATGGGCATCCACGGCAGCCCCACCTGCGTGATGCGCTTTGACGAGGCCACCGGTTGGCTGGTCGGTGAGCTTGGGCGTGGCCTCAACGCCATGTTCGTGATGATGAACGCCGCCCGTCTGCACGTGGCCTTGCAAGGCGTGGGCCTGCTCGACGCCGCTTGGCAAAAAGCCGATGCCTACGCCCACGAGCGCCGCCAGATGCGCGCGCCCAAACCGGTTGGGGTCAAGGGCGAGGTCACCGATTTGATCATTGAGCACCCCGCCGTGCGCCGCATCTTGGACACACAACGCGCCTGGGTCGATGGCGCGCGCGTGCTGGCCTACAAAACCGGCTTGGCGCTGGACATCGCCAAACACCACCCCGACGCCGCGCAGCGCGAATCGGCGCAACGCTGGTGCGCACTGACCACCCCGATTTTGAAAGCCGCCTGCACCGAGCAAGGTTTTCATGGCGCCAGTGACTGCCTACAGGTGTTTGGCGGCCACGGTTATGTGAGCGAATGGGGCATTGAGCAAAACCTGCGCGACGCCCGCATTGCCATGATTTACGAGGGCACCAACGAAATTCAAGCCATCGACCTGCTGATGCGCAAGGTCGTGGCCGACGGCGGTGCCGCCTTGCACACCACCCTGGACGAGTTGGCCCTTGGCCTGTCTGCCAGTCACGTGCATGAGGCCCAAGTGCTGGACTTGTTTGCCCAGCTGCGTGCGCTCACCGCCCAAGCCCTGGCCACGGCACAAGCGCCCGACGGCGCGGTGCGCCTGAGCTGGGTGGCAGGCGACTACCTGCGCCTGGCCACCCTGGCCTTGCTGGCTTGGAGCTGGACGCAAATTGACGTCGCCGTACAAGCCCTCCCGGCAACAAACGACACCGCCACCCGCTGGCACGCACCCGCCGCCGCCTTGCGCGCCTGGGTGCTGCCCGAATTTGACATGCGCGCGCAGATGGTGCGCACGCAGTGCATCCGTGCGTGACATGAGCGCATGAGCGACGAACTCGACACCCGCTACCTGGAAACCCTGCTGGGCTACAACACCCGGCGGGCCGCGCTGACCATCATCAGCCGCTTCATGGAGCGCATGGCGGCCTATGACCTGCGTCCGGTGGATTTTTCGGTGCTGTCCTTGATTGGGCACAACCCCGGCATCACCTCACGCCAGTTGTGCAGCGCGCTCAACATCTTGCCGCCCAATTTGGTGGGGCTGCTCAAAGACATTGAAAAGCGCCAGCTCATCAGCCGCAGCCCCCACCCGACCGATGGGCGGGCCATGGGCTTGTCGCTCACCGCCAAAGGCGCGGCCCTGATGCAAGAGGCCGAAGCCACGGCGCTGGACTCAGACCTGAGTGCGGCAGCAGCTTTGACAGCGAGCGAAATCAAAACCCTGACCCGACTGCTGCAAAAGATCTACCTCGCCCCCACCTGAGGGCGCGCACCCAGGGCAAGCCGGGGCTGAACACGGGGCCGCTACACTCTAAGGCTTCGATTTCTGACCCTCAAGGATTTGCCATGAACACCACCCCTTCCGGCCTGCAATACACCGACCACGTGGTGGGTGAAGGCGACACCGCAGCCGCTGGCCAGCACGTGACCGTGCATTACACCGGCTGGCTGTATGAAAACGGCGAGCAAGGTGCCAAGTTCGACTCCAGCCGTGACCGCAACGACCCATTTGACTTTCCGCTGGGCGCGGGCATGGTCATCAAAGGCTGGGACGAAGGCGTGCAAGGTATGAAGATCGGTGGCCAACGCACCTTGATCATTCCTCCTGGCTTGGGCTACGGTGCACGTGGCGCGGGCGGTGTGATTCCCCCCAACGCCACGCTGAAATTCGATGTGGAGTTGCTGGGCTTGGCATAAACCCACGCAGCCCGAGTTCTCACGCAACCTGGCGGGGCTCACAGCCCCGCTTTGTTTTGTTCGGTATTTTTTTCAAAACCCCTCTTGAAATAGGGTTGGCTGCCCTCAGCTTTGCTGGATCTCACACAAACAAGCCTCACTCAACGCACAAGAAGCATGTCTGACCCCACACAAAACCCCCATCCAGCGGCCCCTGACGCCGAGCAGCCTGCGACGCCAGGCACCGAAACCACCACCGCTGACAATGCTGCCCCCCTGGACCCTTTGACAGCAGCCCAGGCTGAAATTGCCATCCTGCAAGCTAAAACCGCTGAACTGCAAGACCAGTACGTGCGTGGTCAGGCCGAGGTGCAAAACGCCCGCCGCCGTGCCGACGACGAAGTTTCTAAAGCCCGCAAGTTCGCGTTAGAAAGTTTTGCCGACAGCCTGCTGCCAGTGGTCGACAGCTTGGAAGCTGGCCTGGCCGTGCAAACCGCCACGCCTGAGCAAATTCGCGAGGGTGCCGAAGCCACGCTGCGTCAACTCACCAGTGCGCTGGAGCGCAACAAGGTGATCGCCATCAACCCCGCAACAGGCGCCAAGTTTGACCCGGCACAGCACCAAGCCATCAGCGTGGTGCCCGCCGAACAAGAGGCCAACACCATCGTGGCTGTGCTGCAAAAGGGTTACCTGATTGCCGAGCGCGTGCTGCGCCCAGCCTTGGTCACGGTGACGGCACCGAAATAAACACTTGAAAACGGCAGGGTGATCCACATCTACCGTTCATCTGAATTTTAAAAATCACTGGAGTAAGAACATGGGAAGAATCATCGGTATTGACTTGGGCACCACCAACTCGTGCGTGGCCATCATGGAAGGCAACACCACCAAGGTGATTGAAAACGCCGAGGGTGCACGCACCACGCCGTCGATCATTGCGTATCAAGAAGACGGCGAGATCTTGGTGGGCGCATCCGCCAAGCGCCAAGCCGTGACCAACCCACGCAACACGCTGTACGCCGTCAAGCGTTTGATCGGCCGCAAGTTCGCTGAAAAAGAAGTTCAAAAAGACATCGACTTGATGCCCTACACCATCAGCAAAGCCGACAACGGCGACGCTTGGGTGGAAGTGCGTGGCAACAAGTTGGCACCTCCGCAAATCAGCGCTGAAATTTTGCGCAAGATGAAGAAAACCGCCGAAGACTACCTCGGCGAAGAAGTGACCGAGGCCGTCATCACGGTGCCCGCTTACTTCAACGACGCACAGCGCCAAGCCACCAAAGACGCAGGCCGCATCGCAGGCTTGGATGTCAAGCGCATCATCAACGAACCCACGGCTGCGGCCTTGGCTTTTGGTTTGGACAAAACCGAAAAGGGCGACCGCAAGATTGCCGTGTATGACTTGGGTGGCGGCACGTTTGACGTGTCGATCATTGAGATCGCTGACGTCGATGGCGAGAAGCAATTCGAAGTGCTCTCCACCAACGGCGACACGTTCTTGGGTGGCGAAGACTTTGACCAACGCATCATCGACTTCATCATCACCGAGTTCAAAAAGGAATCCGGTGTCGACCTGTCCAAAGACGTGTTGGCCTTGCAGCGCCTCAAAGAAGCCGCTGAAAAGGCCAAGATCGAGTTGTCCAGCTCGGCCTCGACCGACATCAACCTGCCCTACATCACCGCCGATGCTTCAGGCCCCAAGCACCTGAACATCAAGCTCAACCGCGCCAAGCTGGAACAGCTGGTGGACGAGTTGATCGAGCGCACCATTGCCCCTTGCCGCATGGCCATCAAGGACGCGGGTGTGTCGGTGAGCGACATTGACGACGTGATCTTGGTCGGCGGTATGAGCCGCATGCCCAAGGTGCAAGACAAGGTCAAAGAGTTCTTCGGCAAAGAGCCACGCCGTGACGTCAACCCTGACGAAGCCGTGGCTGTGGGCGCCGCCATCCAAGGCCAGGTGTTGTCGGGTGACCGCACCGATGTGTTGTTGTTGGACGTGACACCTTTGTCTTTGGGCATCGAAACCCTGGGCGGTGTGATGACCAAGATGATCACCAAGAACACCACCATTCCCACCAAGTTTGCGCAGACCTTCTCGACCGCCGACGACAACCAGCCAGCGGTGACCATCAAGGTCTACCAAGGCGAGCGTGAGATGGCTACGGGCAACAAGTTGCTGGGTGAGTTCAACCTCGAAGGCATTGCCCCCGCCGCACGTGGCACGCCACAAATTGAAGTGTCGTTTGACATCGACGCCAACGGCATCCTGCACGTGGGCGCCAAAGACAAAGCTACGGGCAAAGAAAACAAGATCACCATCAAGGCCAACTCTGGTTTGTCGGAAGCCGAGATTCAGCAGATGGTGAAAGACGCCGAGTTGAACGCTGCCGAAGACAAGAAGAAACTTGAAATCGTGCAGTCGCGCAACCAGGCCGATGCCGCGGTGCACAGTGTCAAAAAGAGCTTGGGTGAGCACGGTGACAAGCTCGACGCCGGTGAGAAAGAGAAAATCGAAGCCGCGATCAAAGAAGTTGAAGAAGCCTTGAAGGGCGAAGACAAAACCGAGATCGATGCCAAGACCGAAGCCCTGATGACTGCGGCTCAAAAGCTGGGTGAAAAAGTCTATGCCGACATGCAAGCCAACCAAGCCGCTGCCGGCGGTGCCACAGGTGCGCCCGAGCAAGCCAAACCAGCCGACGACAACGTGGTCGACGCTGAAGTGAAAGAAGTCAAAAAGGGTTAAGCCCTCGCTCTTTCTTTGAGACGAATTTCGCCGCGTTTCACCTGCTTCAGGTGGACACGCGGCGAAGTCGTTAGATACAGCCCCTCACCACACAGCGCTGCACCATGTCCAAACGCGATTTTTATGAAGTTCTCGGCGTCCCCAAAAACGCCAGCGAAGAAGAGATCAAAAAGGCCTATCGTAAACTAGCGATGAAGTACCACCCTGACCGCAACCAGGGGGACAAAGCCAAAGAAGCAGAAGCCCAATTCAAAGAGGTCAAAGAGGCCTACGAGATGATGTCGGACCCGCAAAAGCGTGCCGCCTATGACCAGTACGGCCACGCTGGGGTGGACCCCAACATGCGCGGCGGCCCCGGTGGCGCTGACTTTGGTGGCGGCTTCGGGGAAGCCTTTGGTGACATCTTTGGCGACATCTTTGGTCAAGCCCGTCGCGGCGCTGGAGGCCGTCAGGTCTACCGTGGCAACGACCTGAGCTATGCCCTCGAAATCACGTTGGAAGAAGCTGCTCACGGCAAAGACGCGCAACTGCGCATTCCGAGCTGGGACGAGTGCGACACCTGCCACGGCACGGGCGCCAAACCTGGCACCTCGCCCAAGACCTGTAGCACCTGCCATGGCAGCGGCCAGGTGCAAATGCGCCAAGGGTTTTTCAGCGTGCAACAAACCTGTCCGCATTGCCGCGGCACCGGCAAGATCATTCCTGACCCCTGCACCAGCTGCCATGGGCAAGGCAAGATCAAGCGCCAGAAAACACTCGAAGTCAAAATCCCAGCCGGCATCGACGACGGCATGCGCATCCGCAGCACCGGCAACGGCGAGCCAGGCACCAACGGTGGCCCGGCAGGCGACTTGTTCATCGAGATTCGCATCAAGAAGCACGACATCTTCGAGCGCGATGGCGATGACCTGCACTGCTCGGTGCCCATCAGTTTCACCACGGCAGCGCTGGGTGGCGAAATCACCGTGCCCACACTGGCAGGTGAAGCCGCGATTGACATTCCTGAAGGCACGCAAAACGACAAGCAGTTCCGCCTGCGTGGCAAAGGCCTCAAGGGTTTGCGCTCCAGCTTCCCCGGCGACTTGTACTGCCACATCACAGTGGAGACGCCCGTCAAGCTGACAGAGCACCAGCGCAAGCTGCTCAAAGAGCTGGATGAGTCCCTGAAAAAAGGGGGCTCCAAACACTCGCCCGCCGAAGGCGGCTGGGCTGACAAACTCAAACGCTTTTTCAGCTGAGTTCAAGGCCTCGCAGCGCGCTCATACTGCGTGAGGTATCGCCACACATTCAGGAGATACTTCACGCATGAGTGTCAACATCACCTTCCTGGGCGGAACCGGCACGGTTACCGGCTCCAAGTATTTGGTTGAACATGCAGGTCAGCGCCTGCTGGTCGATTGCGGTTTGTTCCAAGGCTACAAGCAGCTGCGTTTGCGCAACTGGTCTCCCCTGCCGGTGGCGCCCCTGGACATACAGGCGGTCATCCTGACGCATGCCCATTTGGACCACAGTGGTTATTTACCCTTGCTGGCACGTCAAGGCTTTCGGGGGCGCGTGCATGCCACGGCCGCCACCTGCGATTTGTGCGCGATCTTGTTGCCCGACAGTGGCCACCTGCAAGAAGAAGACGCGGCGTTTTTAAACCGCCATGGCATGTCCAAGCACAGCCCGGCCTTGCCGCTCTACAGCAAGCGCGATGCGCTGATGAGTTTGGACTTGTTGCATGCCGAGACCCTAGGCCACACCTTCTCGCCCATCCCGGGCTGGAAGGCCACGTTCTCATCGGCAGGGCATATCTTGGGGGCGGCCAGTGTGCTGCTTGAAGTGGCTGGACGGCGCATTCTCTTCAGTGGTGATTTGGGTCGTCCCGACGACTTGCTGATGAACCCGCCCGATGCACCGCCCAATGCGGACACGGTGTTGATCGAGTCGACCTACGGCAACCGCGAACACCCGCACGAAAACGTCTTGGCGGAGTTGGGCCCGGCGCTCAAGAAAGTGTCAGCGCGCGGCGGCGTGGCCGTGGTGCCGGTGTTTGCGGTAGGACGCGCCCAGGCTTTGCTACACGCCATCGCCTTGCTCAAACAGCGCGGCGATATCCCGCACAGCCTGCCCGTCTTTTTGGACAGCCCGATGGCTGTGCACACCACCGAGTTGATGCAACGCCACCCCGGCGCCCACCGGCTCGATGCACAAGCCCTCAAAGCCATGAAGCATGTGGCCACCATGGTGGAGACGCCCGAGCAATCGAAAGCCTTGTCCAAACGCCATGGACCTATGGTGATTTTGTCGGCCAGTTGCATGGCCACGGGAGGACGGGTGCTGCACCACTTGGCGCACTACCTGCCGGATCACCGCAACATGGTGGTGCTCACGGGTTACCAAGCCCCAGGCACGCGTGGTGCAACCTTGGCCAATGGCGGCGCCACACTGCGCATCCACGGCCAAGAAGTGAGCGTTCAGGCCGAGGTGGTGCAACTTGAATCGTCCTCGGCCCATGCCGATGCCAGCCAGTTGATGGGCTGGTTGCGTCGCATGAAAAAAAAGCCCGATCAGGTCTACGTGGTGCACGGCGAGCCCGAAGCCGCAGATGCCTTGCGCCAACAGATCGACCATGGCCTGGGATGGCGGGCCATGGTTCCCGAGCACAACAGCACTTGGCCCACCTGACCCATGCGCATGATGTTTTTAAATCCTCCTGAGCGTGCACCACGTTCAGCCTTGAGTCTGGTATTGCTGAGCAGCCTGTGGCTGGCTGTGGTGGGCAACATCGCCTTGTGGCAAACCTTGTGGGCCTTGCCAGACCTGACAGGCTGGCGGGGAGTCGCTTTTGGGGGGGCGTTCGCGTTGATCATTGCCAGCGCGTTGACCGCCTTGCTGTCACTCCTGGCATGGCGCTGGACCTTGAAGCCGGCCATCAGCTTCTTGCTGTTGTGTGCCGGGTTTGCCACCCACTACATGCTGAGCTATGGCATTGTGGTGGACACGCCCATGCTGATCAATGTGTTGCAAACCGACAGCCGTGAAGCGCGCGACCAGCTGAGTGTGGGCTTGGGTCTGACCGTGGCCTGGGTGGCAGGCCTGCCCCTGTGGTGGCTGTGGCGTCAAACCTGGGCCCCCGTGCGCTGGGGCCAACAACTGCTGCGCAATGCGGGACTGTGTGTGGCTGCGCTATTGGTCATGCTGGGTGCCACCCAGTTGGTGTTTCAAGACTTTGCCTCGCTGATGCGCAACCACACCCAGTTGCGCTACCAAATCAACCCGCTCAACAGTGTGTATGCCATTCTTGATTTGACGGTGATTCCGTCCGAACAACGCAGCGGCCCCATGCAAGCCTTGGGCGAAGATGCGCGCATCGCGGCACACACAGCCAAAAGTGCGGACACTGCACATCCGCCGCTGTTGGTGCTGGTTCTGGGCGAAACGGCACGCAGCAAAAACTTCTCGCTCAACGGTTATGAACGCCTGACCAACCCCCTGCTGGCCAAAGAGAACGTGGTGAGCTTTCGCCAGGTCACCTCCTGTGGCACCAGCACCGCCGAGTCGGTGCCGTGCATGTTCTCGCATCTTGGGCGAGAAGGGTTTGCCAAACGCAAAAACGAATCGGAAAACCTGCTCGATGTGTTGCAACGCGCGGGCTATGCGGTGCTGTGGATGGACAACCAATCGGGGTGCAAAGACCAGTGTGACCGTGTGCCCAACGTCAACACCTCTTCGCTCAACATCGCTGGCGAGTGTGAAGACGGCGAATGCCGTGACACCGTGATGCTCAAGCGCATTGACGCCGAGTTAGCCAAACTTCCGGCTGAAAAACGCGCACGCGGCACGGTGGTGGTGATGCACCAGATGGGCAGCCACGGACCCGCATACTACAAACGCACGCCGGTTGAATTTAAAAAATTCCAGCCTGAGTGCAAAGAAAATTCGCTGTCGCAATGTGACCGCCAGCAAGTGGTCAATGCGTATGACAACACCATCGTGTTCACCGATTACTTTTTGTCGCGACTCATTGGGTGGCTGAAGACCCAAGAAACAAGCAGCTCGCCCGCCATGCTGTACGTGTCAGACCACGGTGAGTCGTTGGGCGAGAACAACCTCTACTTGCATGGACTGCCCTATGGCATGGCACCTGATGTGCAAAAACATGTGGCCATGATCAGTTGGCTGTCACCCGGCTTTGAGCGCTGGAGCGGTGTGAGCACCGCGTGTCTGAAGAACCAGCGTGACCGTGCGCTGTCGCACGACCATTTGTTTCACTCTGTCTTAGGTGCCATGGCCGTGCAAACCAGCGTGTACCAGGCCGAGCGGGACCTCTTTGTGGCCTGTCAGGGCCGCTGAGGCTTTACAAGAACCGGTCCAGCAGCTTGCGGGTGTGGCGGTCGAGCGAGGGCAAGTCGCGGATCAAGAACTGCACGCCGTGCGCGTCGGCCACGATCAAAGTGGTGGGGCTCAGGCGGCGAATGTCTTCTTCACCTTTGAGCACCAACTCTGTGGCACCTCGGTTGGTTTGCACCCGCCAAATGCTGGGCGTGGAAAAACTGTTCACACCATCCAGGCGCGTGATCTCGGGCATGAACTCACGCCCTTGCAAGGCCTGTTCGACCAAGCTGCGTTCATGTTCGGGCACTTGGGCCAAGTCATCGATCCAAACCAACTCTTTGCCCTCAGGGCTCAAGATGGAAATGCTGCGCTGAGGCTCCGCAATTGGAAATGCCCGCACCACCACCGCACCCACATGCTGCGTGCCATCAGCCAGACGCACGATGAGTTTGCCAAAGGGGTCCAGGTTGAGTTGAAACGGGGCACTCATGCCATCTCCTCGTCACGTGAACTGTCCAGCTTGACTTGCACCGCTTCGGCATTTTTGGCTTGGGCCTCGTACAAGCGCCAGTAGGCACCTTGGCGGGCCATGAGGGTGTCGTGGTCGCCCTCTTCCACCATCACGCCCTGCTCCATCACCACCAGACGGTCGGCTTTGTGCAAGGTCGACAAACGGTGGGCAATGGCAATGGTGGTGCGGCCTTGCACCAAGTTGTCCAGGGCCTTTTGAATTTCTTGCTCCGTCTCGGTGTCGACCGAGGCGGTGGCTTCGTCCAAGATCAAGATGCGCGGATTGATCAGCAAGGCACGTGCAATCGAAATGCGTTGGCGTTCGCCGCCGGACAAGCCCTGACCCCGTTCACCCACCAGCGAGTCGTAGCCCTGGGGCAAGCGCAAGATGAACTCGTGCGCATGGGCGGCACGGGCTGCGGCCACGATGTCCTCACGCGTGGCTTCAGGCACACCGTAGGCAATGTTGTCGGCGATGGTGCCAAAGAACAAGAACGGCTCTTGCAGCACCAGGCCAATGTGGCTGCGGTAGTCCGACAAGGCAATGTTGCGGATGTCGATGCCGTCCACCTTGATGGCACCTTCGCTCAAATCGTAGAAGCGGCAAATCAGGTTCACCAAGGTGCTCTTGCCTGAGCCGCTTTGGCCCACCAAACCAATCATCTCGCCGGGGCGAATGCTGAGGTTCAGGTTGCGAATGACCGCACGGTTGCCATAGCGAAAACCTGCGTCTTGGATGTCGATGCGCCCTTGCAGCGGCGTTGGCAACTTTTGCGGTTGCGTGGCTTCGGGCACGCTGGAGACGTGGTCCAAAATTTCAAAAATACGTTTGGCACCCGCTGCCGCTTTTTGGGTGTGCGAGACGATGCGACTCATTGAATCGAGCCGTGTGTAAAAGCGCCCGATGTAGGCCAAGAAGGCAGTCAACACGCCGACGGTGATTTGGTGTTGCGACACCAACCAAATACCAAAACCCCACACCACCAGCAAGCCCACCTCGGTCATCAGCGTGACGGTGGGCGAGAACAGCGACCACACAAAGTTGATGCGGTCGTTCACTGCCAGGTTGTGTTTGTTAGCGTCCCGAAAACGGTTGGCTTCGCGCTTTTCTTGCGCAAAGGCCTTGACCACGCGAATGCCGGGAATGGTGTCGGCCAACACGTTGGTCAACTCCGACCACACACGATCGATTTTTTCAAAGCCAGTGCGCAGCTTGTCGCGCACGGTGTGAATCAACCACACGATGAACGGCAGGGGTAGCAAAGTGGCAGCGGCCAAGTGCGCATCGATGCTGATCAGAATGGCAGAGGTCATCACAATCATCAGCACATCGGTCGCGAAGTCGAGCAGGTGCAGTGACAGGAACACGCAGATGCGGTCGGTCTCGGCGCCAATGCGGTTCATCAAGTCGCCGGTGCGGCGCCCGCCAAAGTATTCGAGCGACAAGCGCATGAGGTGCTCATACGCTGTGGTGCGCAGGTCCGCGCCGATGCGTTCGGACACCAAGGCCAAGATGTAGGTCTTGGCCCAGCCCAGGCACCACGCCAGCATGGCAGCACCCAACAAACCCCCCAGGTACATCGTGACCAAGGCGGTGTCGATGGGTTGGCCGTTTTGGAAAGGAATCAACACCTCGTCCATCAAAGGCATGGTCATGTAGGGCGGCACCAAGGTGGCTGCCGTGGAGGCTAAGGTCAACAAAAAACCAGCCAACAAACGCCATTGGTAAGGACGGGCAAACCGCCACAATCGAAACAAGCCCCAAGTGGAAAGCGGTGCATGCTGCTCGCGGTGACACACAGGACATTCATCGCCCGCGTGTTCGAGGATCAATTTGCATTGCGGGCAACGCGCCTCGGTTTGCGTTTGCAAGCTGGCGCCGTGGGTCAACACCTCGACACGCGCTGCGAATGTTTCTTGCAGACGCATCGCCGTCACGTTGTGGGTCAAGGTGAAGCGCCAGCTCGCCATGCGTTGCGCGCTGTTGAGCAAACTCAAGGTGCCCACACCGGCATGGTCGGTGTGTGTCATCACCAAGCCCGCCACGATGGGCCAGGACGACCATTGCAGCTCGGAACCAGCCGAGGAATTGGCTGAAAGCACCCGCTGGTCTGTCACAATCAGCAGCCCGCGCGCGAAATGCAAGTGGCTGTCTAAGTCAACCTCTAACCACGCTAAAACGTTTTCTTGAGGAGTCAGCTGCGCCAAGGCTGGAGTTTTCCAACCTTCCGGCAAGACGACGTTGGCGAAAGCCGATAGAAAAGAATTCATTCTGGATAGTTTCCGTACCGATTCGATGAATGTTCACCGACGTACGGTAAAAAATAGAAGCAGGAGCCAAGACTTTGTTGCACCCGAGCACGATTGCAAATCATTGTATCGCCGCCTCTTTGGCGAACGCTGCCTGTCTTGTCCCCCACACCTTGCGCTGACACCATGGCCTTCAAAGACATCCAAATTTTGCGCATGAACTATTTGCGCGGGCCCAACATCTGGACCTACCGTCCCATCATTGAAGCCCTGATCGACCTGGGCGAGATGGAAGACCACCCTTCCAACAAAATCGAGGGTTTCAACGACCGCCTCAACGCTTGGCTGCCTGGACTGGTGGAGCACCACTGCGGTGTGGGTCATCGTGGCGGCTTTTTGACCCGCTTGGTGGGTGGCACCTGGATGGGCCACATCATGGAGCACGTCTCCATCGAATTGCAGTTGTTGGCCGGCGCACGCGCCGAGTTTGGCAAAGCCCGCGAGATCAGCAAGCGCGGTGTTTACAAAGTGGTGTTTCGTACCGAGCATGAAGAGCTGGGCCGTCAAAGCTTTTTGGCTGCTCGTGAAATTGTCATGGCGGCAGCCAACAACCTGCCACACGACATGGCGGCCACCATCAACCGCTTGAAGCAAATTGCCGACAAACATTGCTTGGGCCCCAGCACCGCCTGCATCGTCGACGCCGCCGTGGAGCGCAAAACCCCGTTCATTCGTTTGACCGAAGGTAACTTGGTGCAACTGGGCTATGGCGCACGCCAACGCCGCATCTGGACAGCGGAAACCGACCGCACCAGCGCGATTGCCGAAAGTATTTCCAGCGACAAAGACTTGACCAAACGCTTGTTGACGCAATGCGGCATTCCGGTGCCCGAAGGCCAACAGGTGGAGAGTGCCGACGAGGCCTGGGCAGCAGCCCAAGACATTGGTCTGCCCGTGGTGGTCAAGCCCTTGGACGGTAACCGTGGCTGGGGCGTGTCGCTGGACGTGAACACCGAAGTCGGCGTGCGCGCCGCCTGGACCGCTGCCGAGAAAGAAGGCAGTAGCGTGTTGGTAGAGCGCTATGTGCGTGGCGACGAACACCGCGTGTTGGTGGTGGGTGACCGCGTGGTGGCCGCCACCCGTGGCGAAACCGCCTGCGTGATTGGCGACGGCATCTCCACCGTTGAGCAACTGATTGAATTGCAGGTCAACATTGACCCGCGCCGTGGAGAGTCAGAGGGTTACCCACTGGACACCATTCGCTTGCGCAGTCCACGTGGCGAGATGTCGCTGCTGGAAATCCAGCGTCAAGGCTTCGAGCCCGAGAGCGTGCCGGACAAAGGCAAAAGCGTGGTGGTGCAACGCAACGGCAACTTGAACATTGACGTGACCGACCAGGTGCACCCCGACGTGGCCGCTGTGGCCACTTTGGCTGCGCGTGTGATTGGGCTCGACATTGCCGGCATCGACATCGTCACACAAGACATCACGCGCCCTCTGGAGCAAACCGGTGGTGCCATCATCGAGGTCAACGCAGGCCCCGGCTTGCTGATGCACATCAAACCCGCCAGCGGTCAACCTCGACCGGTGGGCAAAGCCATCGTGGAGCATTTGTTTGGTCCCAACGAATCGGGCCGCATTCCTGTGGTGGGGATTGTGGGGACACACCAAACCACCCAACTCTCGCAGCTGGTGGCCTGGTTGTTGCACCTCTCAGGCAAACGCACCGGCTTGGCCTGTCAAGACGGTTTGTACATGGACCAACACCATGTGGGCACCCAAGACGGGCGCAGCTTTGACGTGGCCGAGCGCTTGTTGATCAACCGTGCGCTGGACGCTGCGGTGTTTGAAAGCTCGCCCCTGCACATCCTCAACGAAGGCCTGGCCTACGACCGCTGCCAAGTGGGCGTGGTCACCGACATGCCCGCCACCGATGACGTGCTGATTCAATTGCACGACATCCAAACGCCGGAGCAAATGCGCACCGTCGTTCGCACGCAGGTCGACCTGGTGCTGCCCACCGGTGCAGCCGTGCTCAATGCCGACGATGCAGCGGTGGCTGGCTTGGCCGAGCTGAGCGACGGCGAAGTGATTTTTTACAGCAAGGACAGCGACAACCCGATCTTGGTGGCGCATCGCCAGCAAGGTGGACGCGCCGTGTACTGCAAAGAAGGCCATGTGGCCTTGGCGCGCGGCGACCAAGAAACCTTGTTGTTCCACCTCGACTTGGAGTTGATCGCACGCTTGCTCAAAGATGGCTTGCACATCACCACGCTGCTGGCCGCCGTGGCGACCGCTTGGTCGCTGGACATTGCCCCGCTGCTGATTCGTGCGGGATTGAAAAATTTTGGGCAAGCTGCCCACCAAGTCGCCAAAGACGTTGCAAGGATGAATGGCTGATGGAAGTTTCTCGTATCCGCGCCCTGCGCGGTCCCAACCTCTGGACCCGTCACACGGCGGTGGAAGCCATGGTGCGCTGCGACGGCGACCAAGCCGATCTGAGCCAGCACCCTGACTTTGAAAACCAATTGCGCCATCTGTTTCCGGGCGTTGGCAGCCTGCGTCCCACCGACCGCAAAGTCAAGCTCACCATGGCGCACGCGCTCGAAGCCGCCACGCTCCATTTGCAAATCGAAGCCGGTTGCCCTGTCACCTTCAGCCGTACCACCTCCACTCCCGAAGCAGGCTTGTTCCAGGTGGTGGTGGAGTACACGCAAGAAGAGGTGGGTTGTCTGGCCATGAAGCTGGCTCGCGACCTCTGCATGGCGGCCTTGAACAACACACCGTTTGATGTGGAAGCCGCCATAGACCAACTGCATGGCTTGGACGAGGACATCCGCCTTGGCCCTTCGACGGGATCCATCGTGGACGCGGCCTTGGCGCGCGGTATTCCGTTTCGCCGCTTGACCGAAGGCAGCTTGGTGCAACTGGGCTGGGGCAGCAAACAGCGCCGCATTCAGGCCGCAGAAATTGACGCCACCAGCGCCATTGCCGAATCGATCGCGCAAGACAAAGAACTGACCAAAAAACTGTTGCACGCCGCAGGTGTGCCCGTGCCTCTTGGGCGTCCCGTCAAAAACGCTGAAGATGCCTGGGCAGCAGCCCAGGAAATTGGCCTGCCCGTGGTGGTGAAACCGCGCGATGGCAACCAAGGCAAAGGCGTGGCTGTCAACATCACCACCCGCGAAGGTGTGATGGAGGCCTACAACACCGCTGCCTCGTTCCGCGAAGAGGTGCTGGTGGAGCGCTTCTTGCCCGGCAGTGACTACCGCTTGCTGGTGGTCGGCAACAAACTGGTCGCTGCCGCGCGCCGCGAACCGCCGCTGGTGGTGGGCAATGGCAAAAACACCGTGCGCGAGTTGGTGGAGTTGGTCAATGCCGACCCCCGCCGTGGTGAAGGCCACGCCACTTCGCTGACCAAAATTCGCTTTGACGACATCGCCTTGGCGCGCATGAAAGAGCAAGGCTACGACGCCGACTCGGTACCGGCCAAAGGCGCGCGCGTGATCTTGCGCAACAACGCCAACCTGTCCACCGGCGGCACCGCCACCGATGTGACCGACGATGTGCACCCCGAAGTTGCCCTGCGCGCTGTGGCCGCAGCCCAAATGGTGGGGCTGGACATTTGTGGTGTGGACGTGGTGTGCGAATCGGTGTTGCGTCCCCTCGAAGAACAAAGCGGTGGCGTGGTCGAAGTCAACGCTGCCCCCGGTTTGCGCATGCACCTCAACCCCTCATTTGGCAAAGGCCGTGACGTGGGCGAAGCCGTCATCTCCACCATGTTTCCCGATGGCGACGATGGCCGCATTCCGGTCATTGCCGTCACCGGTACCAACGGCAAAACCACCACTGTGCGCCTGACCGCACACCTGCTGCGTGCGCACGGTTTGCGCGTGGGCATGACCAACACCGACGGCGTGTATGTGAACGGCCGTCAAACCGACAGCGGCGACTGCAGTGGTCCGCGCAGCGCACGCAATGTGCTGATGCACCCCGATGTCGACGCTGCGGTGCTGGAAACCGCGCGTGGCGGCATGCTGCGCGAAGGCTTGGCCTTTGACCGCTGCCAAGTGGCCGTGGTGACCAACATTGGCATGGGCGACCACTTGGGGCTGAACTACATCTCCACCGTGGAAGACCTGGCGGTCTTGAAGCGCGTGATCGTGCAAAACGTGGCCACCTCTGGCGTGGCCGTGCTCAACGCCACCGATCCCATCGTGGCAGCCATGGCGGGCAACTGCCCAGGCCAGGTGACCTTCTTTGGCTTGGACTCGCACCACCCTGTCATCGCCACCCACCGCGCCCAAGGCAAGCGTGTGTTGTTTGTGGAAGACGACCAGATTGTGTGCATGCAAGGCAACCACTCGGTGCGCATTCCGCTGTCAGAAATTCCCGTCACGCGCAGCGGTGCGATTGGCTTTCAGATTGAAAACGCCATGGCCTCTATCGCTGCGGCGTGGGCCGTGGGCGTGCCGTGGCAAACCATCTGCAAAGGCCTGGCCACCTTTGTGAGCGACAGCCACGCCGTGCCTGGACGCTTCAACGTGTTCGATTACAAAGGCGCCACCGTGATTGCCGACTACGGCCATAACCCAGACGCCATCAAGGCGCTGGTGCAAGCTGTGACCAACCTGCCCGCCCAGCGCCGCAGCGTGGTGATCAGCGGCGCGGGTGACCGCCGCGACGATGACATCCGCGAGCAGACCCGCATCATTGGCGAGGTGTTTGACGACGTGGTGCTGTACCAAGACGCGTGTCAGCGTGGCCGTGTCGATGGCGAGGTGTTGGGCTTGCTGCGTCAGGGCTTGGAAGGTGCCAAGCGCACCACCCACATTGACGAGATTCACGGCGAGTTCTTGGCGATTGACCGGGCCATGGAGCGTTTGAACAAAGGCGATTTGTGCTTGATCTTGATTGACCAAGTGGAAGAGGCCTTGGCGCACATCACGCAACGGGTGAACGCGGCTTCGATTTAGTTTTTTTCTGGCGAACCGAGTTGTGGTGGGCCTCCCACTGCTGCTCGCTTTTTTACTTCCTGTGGGGAGCGAGTGGCAGAGGGCTTCACATGGCTCCTCGCTTCGCTCTTAATGTCGCCATGTGAAGCCCTCTGCCACTCGCTCTTCGCACGCCACCACAGCACGCCAACCTACCCTCGAAGCCAAGGCGAGCAGTCAGTGCCCGATGTGGCGACATCAAGAGCGCAGCGAGGAGCCGCAGCGGGTACTGGCTGATCGCCTTGGCGAAGCGCCACAACAGAAGTCAACCAGCAGCACGCCAAAAATTAAAACAACGCCTTGTACTGATCCCGCAACAAATTCTTCTGCACCTTGCCCATGGTGTTGCGCGGCAGCGCATCCACCACAAAACACTTCTTCGGAATTTTGAAATTCGCCAACTGCGACTTCAAACCCGCAATCACCGCCTCGGCAGACACCTTCGCGCCAGGCTTGGCAATCACCACCGCCACACCCACCTCACCAAAATCGGGGTGTGGCACACCCACCAACGCGCTCTCGGCCACGCCCGGCATCTCGTTGATGTAGCCCTCAATCTCGGCCGGGTACACGTTGTAGCCGCCACTGATGATCAAGTCTTTGCTGCGGCCCACGATCACCACATAACCACGCTCGTCCACCTTGCCCACGTCACCGGTCTTGAAGTAACCGTCGGCGGTGAACTCTTCTTTGGTTTTTTCAGGCATGCGCCAATAACCGGCAAACACATTGGGGCCGTTAACCTGGATGCCACCAATCTCGCCCACGGGCAAGTTGTGACCTTGGTCGTCTTGCACCCGCAAGCTCACGCCCGGCAAGGGGAAGCCCACCGTGCCACCACGACGCTCGGTTTGACCGGGGTAGCGCGCATCGGCTTGGTAAGGGTTGGAGGTGAGCATGGCGGTTTCGCTCATGCCATAGCGCTCCAAAATCGTGTGACCCGTGCGTTGCTGCCACTCGTGGAAGGTTTCGATCAACAAAGGCGCGGAACCAGCGATGAACAAGCGCATGTGCGAAGCCTGGGCTTTCGTGAGCGTGGGCTCGGCCAGCATGCGCACATACAACGTGGGCACGCCCATGAACACCGTGGCTTCAGGCATTTTGGCGATCACCAGCTTGGGGTCGAACTTGGACATCCAGAACATCTTGCTGCCATTCAGCAACGCACCGTGGATGGCCACGAACAAACCGTGCACGTGGAAGATGGGCAAGGCGTGAATCAACACATCGCCTTTTTTCCAACCCCAATAGGTTTTGAGGGTTTGTGCATTGCTGAGCAAGTTGTGGTGCGACAGCATGGCGCCTTTGCTGCGCCCGGTGGTGCCGCTGGTGTACAAAATGGCGGCCAAATCATCGGCCTTGTTTTGCACCACGGCGTGTTGGTCTGAGCAATGCGCCGCACGCTCCAGCAAGGTGCCGGTGCGGTCGTCGTTCAAGGTGAACACATGGGCCGTGCCCGCTTTGAAGGCAATTTTGCTGACCCAGCCAAAGTTGGCGCCACTGCACACCACCACCGAGGGTTCGGCGTTGCCCACGAAGTACTCGATCTCGGCACTTTGGTAGGCCGTGTTGAGCGGCAAGAAGACCAGCCCTGCGCGCAAGGTGGCGAGGTAGAGCATCATGGCTTCGACCGACTTTTCGACCTGTACAGCCACACGCGCGCCACGCGGCAGTTTGAGTGAAGTCAGCAAATTGGCCATCATGGCGCTGGCGCGGTCCAGGTCGCGCCAGCTGTAAAACAGGCCATCTTCGGTTTCGACCGCGGTGGCATTCAAGTCAGAAGGAAATGCGGCGCGCAGGGCCGCGAACAGGTTGTGGTTCATCGGGTGTTCCGGAGTGTCAAAGGTTCAGTCAGGGTCAGTCGAGCTTGGCGCCAGAGGCTTTCACCACAGCAGCCCAGCGTTTGATTTCGTTGTTCACAAAGGTGCCAAATTGCGGGCCCGTGATGTTGGGAAATTCAGCGCCGTTCTGAGCCCATGCCACTTTGATGTCCTCAGCCGTTGAGGCCTTGCGCACTTCTTCAATCGCGCGGGCTTGTACTTCGGCGGGTGTGCCTTTGGGTGCCCACAGGCCGTACCAAGTGGTCACGGTGTAGTCGGGCAAGCCCAGCTCAGCGGCGCATGGCACATCGGGAAAGGCCCCGTTGCGTTTGTTGCCCGACACCATGAGGGCTTTGATGCGCCCACCTTTGATGTGTTGAGCCGAAGAGCCCAAGCCGTCAAACATCATGTCCACATTGCCAGCAATCAGGTCTTGCAAGGCAGGGCCCGCACCCCGGTAAGGAATGTGGGTGATGAAGGTTTTGGTTTGCAGCTTGAAGAGCTCACCGGCCAAGTGGTGCGAGGTGCCGCCACCTGCCGAACCAAAGTTCAAGCGCCCAGGGTTGCTGCGCAGCTGCGCCATGAAGGCTTTGAAGTCGCCGGGCACTTTTTTCGGGTTGACCACCAGCACCTGGGGCACCACGGCCATCAAGGCCAGGGGCACAAAGTCGCGCTCCAAGTCGTATTCGAGTTTGGGGTACATGGCGGGTGCAATGGAATGGTGTACCGCGCCCATGAACAAGGTGTAGCCATCAGGCGCAGCTTTGGCAGCAATGCCTGCGCCCAAGTTGCCGCCCGCGCCACCCCGGTTGTCGATCACCAAGGTCTTGCCTGACTGCTTGGCAAACTGGGCCGAGAAGGGACGCGCAAAGGCGTCAGTGCCCCCACCCGCTGGGAACGGCACCACCATGGTCACGGGCTTGCTGGGCCAGTTGGGGTCGGCTTGAACGCCAAAGCTGTAAGCGGCGAGGCCTGCACTGCCCCAACGCAGCACATCACGGCGAGAAGCCAAGAGGTGTTGGTCATCGTTCATTTGTCGTTCTTTCATGGATGTCTCCTGTGTTGTGATGTCTGCGTCATGAAAAGTAAAAGCCCTCGACCTCACTGGACGCTGGGGCTTGCCCTTTGGCCAAGAGTTGGCGGTGTTTGTCGATGCGTTTGAGATCGTAAAGGTAGTTGACCATCAACCCGTGTGACTGCTTGATGCCTTTGGATGACGGGTCGGCAAACCAATTGATGCGCTCAATACGCGCACCATTGCCCAGATGAAAACGGGCCACCGGGTCGAGCATTTGGTCGCCCTGTTTTCCACGCCCGAGGTAATGGGCGGCACATCGGGTGAGAAACAAACGCAAGGGTGATTTGGCCGACAGGGCTGCCAACACCACAGGCTGCTCTATGGCAGCGAGCACGTGGGTAGCCGTGGGGGGCTCGAAGCTGATCTCTCGGCCCAAGGCAGACAACTCTTTGTCGTTGAGTTGGGTCAATATGTCTTCGAGGTTCTTGGTCAACCAAGAGCGCAAACCAGGAATGGGCGACAAGGTCGCAAATGTTTTGAGTTTGGGAAATTCAGCGCGCAAGGTTTCCACCACACGCTTGATCAATGAGTCGCCAAAGCTCACACCGCGCAAGCCGCCTTGTGTGTTGCTGATGGAGTAAAAAATGGCCACGCTAGACTTTTGTAAATCCTCGGGGGCTGCGCCCTCGTCGAGCAAGGGCATGATGTTGTCGGCCATCTCGTTGAGCAAAGCGACTTCCACAAAGATCAGGGGCTCATTGGGCAAGCTAGGGTGGAAAAAACCATAGCAACGGCGGTCGCTGTCCAACCGGTTTTTCAGGTCGGCCCAGCTGCGAATGTCGTGTACCGCTTCGTACTTGATGAGCTTTTCAATCAACGAGGCAGGCGAATCCCAGCTGATGGTGCGCAGCTCTAGAAATGCCACATCAAACCAGGTGGAAAACAGGTTTTCTAACTCGGCGTCCAAGGCCAACAACCGCTTGTTGCTTTTAAGGTTGGGCAGCAGTTCCGCACGCAAATCGACCAAGAAGCGCATGCCACCTGGGTAAGCCGCAAAGCGTTGCAGCAAGCGCGTACGCGGCGACACCAAGGCGCGGCGTAGGCGGATTTCTGCCGTGCCTTCGTCGGCGGTGCCCAAGGCTGCGTCGTAGTCGTCACGGGCAGCGCGCACCTTGGTGGCATCTGGACCAAACTGTTCGCTGATCAGCAGCCACAGGTCATGGCGCTCGTTTTCAGCCGCGCCGGCGTACCACTCGGCCAACGCTTTGGCACGTCGGCCGCCTTCGACTTCGCTCACGCGTGGGTCAACCACCGCTTGCAGCAAGGTCAAGGTGCGACGCAATGAACGTGGGGACAACGCCTCTTTGTTGTGGCGCAAGGTGGCATCCAAACGTTCGCGGGTCGAGCGATCTTGCACTTGCGGTGCTTCACTCGCGGGTGCGGCGTTGCGCAGCAGGTTCAATTTGCTGTTCAACCAAGTCGTTGCACTCATAGCGGTCCTTTGCTGTGTCGATTCATGCCGTCAATACCCGCCGCTGACTGCGCGCCAAGTCACGCAGGGCTTCGCGTTGCTGTAGCAAATGGTTGCGCATGGCGCGCTCTGCCGCCTCGGGGTCTCGCGCCTGGATGGCAGCGAAGACCGCCTGGTGTTCTGACAGGCTTTGCGCCAAACGGCCCGGCGCGTGCAACTGTTGCAAGCGGGCCAGTTTCAAAATTTTGCGCAAATCGGCAATGGCTTGTGCCAACCACTTGTTGTCAGCCAGTTGAATGATGGCTTCATGGATGGCGAAATTCGCTTCGTAGTAAGCATTGATATGGCCCGCTTGTGCATGCGTTTGCAAGCGTTGGTGCCAAACTTCTAGCGCTTGCAAATCGGCGTCACTGGCATGTCGCGCTGCGTCAAACGCGCAACGCCCTTCGAGCAAAGCAATCACGGGAAAGATATCGTCCAGGTCTTGTTCGGTGACTTCGTTCACAAAGCAACCACGTCGTGGCTCATGACGAATCAAACCCTCGGCTGTCAGTACTTTCAGCGCCTCACGCAAAGGGGTGCGGGAAATAGACATCTGGGCACACAAAGCCACCTCATCCAAAAAGCTGCCAGGGGGCAATTGGCCATCAAAAATGCGCGCGCGCAGCTGGGAAGCCACATCGTTGTGCAAAGAGTGATGTACCACGCGCATGAGAAATAGCCCCCCAAACAACCTTGTAATTACGCGTAATTATGAAGTCAAAGACCGTACCGAAAATACCTAAAAGGCAGGGACTTTCCCTTAAACCTTGGACACTTTTAGTGCATGCGCCCACAGCCATGCGCCCACCACCACCATGGGCACGCACAGCCATTGGCCCATGCTCATGTTGAGCGCCAAGAGGCCGAGGTGGGCATCGGGCTCACGGAAGTACTCGGCCATGAACCGAAAGCTGCCATAGCCAACCAAGAACGCGCCAGACACAGCCCCCACCGGGCGTGGCTTGCGGGCGTAGAGCCACATGAGTGCAAACAGCAGCAAGCCTTCGCCTAAAAATTGGTACACCTGCGAGGGATGGCGCGGCATCCAACTGCCACTTTGTGGAAACACCATGGCCCAAGGCAGCGCAGGGTCTGCGGCCCTGCCCCACAGCTCGCCGTTGATGAAATTGCCCACGCGTCCGGCCGCCAGTCCCGTTGGCACGCAAGGTGCGATGAAGTCAGTCACCAGTAGCCAAGGACGCTGGCGCTGCCAGGCAAACACGGCCATGGCCGAGATAACACCCAACATGCCGCCATGAAAGCTCATGCCGCCTTGCCACAAGGCCAATACCTCCAGCGGGTGTTCGGCGTAGTAGCCCGGTTTGTAGAACAGGCAGTACCCGATGCGCCCCCCCAAGATCACGCCGACTACGCCGTAAAACAACAAGTCTTCAATGTCTTGCTGGGACCAGACGCCTTGCGCCACCAACTGCGCATAAGGTGCGTGTTGGAGTCGCAAACGTGCCAGCCACATGAACAAGCCAAATGCGGCCAAGTAAGTCAGTCCATACCAGTGAATGGCCATGGGGCCGAGTTGCAAAGCAACAGGATCGATCGAAGGGTGCATCAGCATGGCGTGATTGTGCCTGCCCCGAGTGCCCTTCTGGTGGCGGGTAAACTTGCTGTCTCACGACCTACACAGAGCCACCATGGACACCAAAACCATCAAAATCAACCGTCGCTCGGCCAACATCACCGAGGGTAAATCGCGCGCTCCCAACCGCTCCATGTACTACGGCATGGGCTACCAAGAGAGCGACTTTGGCAAACCCATGATTGGCGTGGCCAACGGTCACAGCACCATCACGCCCTGCAACAGCGGTTTGCAAAAGCTGGCCGATGCAGCCGTGGCTGCGATCGAAGCCGCTGGTGGCAATGCGCAAATTTTTGGTACCCCCACCATCTCGGATGGCATGGCCATGGGCACCGAAGGCATGAAGTACTCGCTGGTGAGCCGCGAAGTGATTTCGGACTGCATCGAAACCTGCGTGCAGGGCCAGTGGATGGACGGCGTGCTGGTGGTGGGTGGTTGCGACAAGAACATGCCCGGCGGCATGATGGGCATGTTGCGCGCCAACGTGCCCGCCATCTATGTGTACGGCGGCACTATCTTGCCAGGACGCTACAAAGGCCAAGACCTCAACATCGTGAGCGTGTTTGAAGCCGTGGGCGAAAACGCCGCAGGCAAGTTGAGCGACGAAGACCTGCACCAAATCGAAATGCGCGCCATTCCCGGCACCGGTTCATGCGGTGGCATGTACACCGCCAACACCATGTCTTCCGCCTTCGAAGCGCTGGGCATGTCCCTGCCCTACTCGTCGACCATGGCCAACCCCCATGACGAAAAGATGAACTCGGCCCAAGAATCGGCCAAGGTGCTGATCGAAGCCGTCAAAAAAGACCTCAAGCCTCGTGACATCGTCACCAAGAAGTCCTTGGAAAACGCCGTCGCTGTGATCATGGCCACCGGTGGCTCCACCAACGCCGTGCTGCACTTCTTGGCCATCGCACACGCCGCTGGCGTGGATTGGACCATCGACGACTTTGAGCGCGTGCGCCGCAAAGTGCCCGTCATCTGCGACTTGAAGCCCAGCGGTAAGTACCTGGCCGTTGACCTGCACAACGCCGGTGGCATTCCCCAGGTCATGAAGACCTTGTTGGCTGCAGGTCTGCTGCACGGCGACTGCATCACCATCACCGGCAAAACCATTGCAGAAACCCTGCAAGACATTCCCGATGTGCCGCGCGCTGACCAAGACGTGATCCGCCCCATCACCCACCCCATGTACGCCGAAGGCCACTTGGCGGTGCTCAAGGGCAACTTGTCGCCCGAAGGCGCGGTGGCCAAGATCACCGGCCTGAAGAACCCCGTCATCACCGGCCCCGCCCGCGTGTTTGACGACGAACAGTCAGCGCTGAAAGCCATCTTGGACGGCAAGATCAAAGCTGGTGACGTGATGGTCTTGCGCTACCTCGGCCCCAAAGGCGGCCCAGGCATGCCTGAAATGCTGGCCCCTACAGGCGCCTTGATTGGTGCTGGCTTGGGCGAAAGCGTTGGCCTGATCACCGATGGCCGCTTCTCGGGCGGTACTTGGGGCATGGTGGTGGGCCACGTAGCGCCTGAGGCCGCTGCGGGCGGCAACATTGCATTTGTGCACGAGGGTGACTCCATCACCATCGACGCACGTCAGTTGCTGCTGCAGCTCAACATCGACGACGCCACCCTGGCCCAGCGCAAAGTCGGCTGGAAAGCCCCCGCACCGCGCTACACCCGTGGCGTGCAAGCCAAGTTTGCCTTCAACGCCTCCAGCGCCAGCAAAGGCGCGGTGTTGGACGACTACTGAATCGACCTCCCTTGACCTCAAAGGACACTTTATGAAACGCGTTTTGTTTGGCCTTCTCTGTGCCACCACCTTGTCAGCACCGGTGCTGGCAGACCAGGCCCTGGCCACCTCTAAAAATTGCATGGCCTGCCATGCACTCGACCGCAAACTGGTAGGTCCGTCCTACAAAGACGTGGCCGCGAAATATGCCGGCGATAAATCAGCTGTCGACAAACTGGCCAGCAAAATTCAAAAAGGCGGTGCAGGCACGTGGGGCCCCGTGCCCATGCCTGCGAACACGCAAGTCAACGATGCCGAAGCCCACAAGTTGGCCGCTTGGGTCTTGACCGTCAAATAAGAAGCCTTGAGGATTTTTTAAACCATGACCACGATTCGCCAAGAAGACCTGATTGAGTCGGTTGCTGCGGCACTGCAATACATCAGCTACTACCACCCCGCTGATTACATTGCGCACTTGGCCCGCGCCTACGAGCGCGAACAAAGCCCGGCAGCCAAGGACGCAATCGCCCAAATCTTGACCAACAGCAAGATGAGCGCCACCGGTCATCGCCCGATTTGCCAAGACACTGGCATCGTCAACGTGTTCTTGAAGATCGGCATGGATGTGCGCTGGGAAGGTTTCAGCGGCAGCGTGGACGACGCCATCAACGAAGGCGTGCGTCGTGGCTACAACCACCCCGACAACATGCTGCGTGCGTCGGTCGTGGCCGACCCTCAGTTCGCCCGCAAGAACACCAAAGACAACACACCGGCCGTGATCTTCACCGAGCTGGTCCCCGGCAACAAGGTCGACGTGACCGTGGCGGCCAAGGGTGGCGGCAGCGAAAACAAATCCAAGATGTACATGCTCAATCCCAGCGACAGCGTGGTCGACTGGGTGCTCAAAACCGTGCCGACCATGGGCGCGGGTTGGTGCCCACCCGGCATGCTGGGCATTGGCATTGGCGGCACCGCTGAAAAAGCGGTGCTGATGGCCAAAGAAAGCCTGATGGACGACCTGGACATGTACCAGTTGTTGGAGAGGTCCAGCAAAGGCGACAAGCTCAGCCAAGTCGACGAATTGCGCTTGGAGCTCTACCACAAGGTCAACGCACTGGGCATTGGTGCGCAAGGCTTGGGTGGCTTGACCACCGTGCTGGATGTGAAGATCAAGATGTATCCCACCCACGCGGCCAGCAAGCCGATTGCCATGATTCCCAACTGTGCCGCCACGCGCCACGCACACTTTGTGATGGATGGATCGGGCCCGGTGTACCTCACCCCGCCCTCGCTGGATCTGTGGCCCAACGTGAACTGGACACCCGACACACAAAAGAGCAAGCGTGTGGACCTCAACACCTTGACCAAAGACGAAGTTGCCAGCTGGAAACCCGGCCAGACCTTGCTGCTCAACGGCAAGATGTTGACCGGTCGCGACGCGGCTCACAAGCGTATTCAAGACATGTTGGCCAAAGGCGAGAAGCTGCCTGTGGACTTCACCAACCGCGTGATCTATTACGTGGGCCCGGTGGATCCAGTCGGCGATGAAGCGGTGGGCCCCGCAGGCCCCACCACAGCCACCCGCATGGACAAGTTCACCGAGATGATGCTGGCGCAAACCGGCCTGATCTCGATGGTGGGCAAGGCTGAGCGTGGCCCCACTGCGATTGAAGCCATCAAGAAGCACAAGTCGGCTTACTTGATGGCCGTAGGCGGCGCTGCCTACTTGGTATCCAAGGCCATCAAACACGCTGAAGTGGTGGGCTTTGCCGACCTCGGCATGGAAGCGATTTACGAGTTTGATGTAGTGGATATGCCTGTCACTGTGGCGGTGGATGCAGGGGGCACCAGCGCGCACATCACGGGTCCTGCTGAATGGGAAAAACGCATTGCCACCGGCGAGTTCAAAGGCATTGGCGTGACGGCTGGGTAAAGAATTCTTCGCCCAAATCAAAACGGCCTCTGATCAGAGGCCGTTTTTTTGTGTGGGTGCTTGTGTTTCAGTGAAGATGACGCGGCTTACGTCCACCATGGCCTGAGCCACCATGCCCGCCGCCATTGCCGCGGGGCGGTTTGCCCAGATCCAGCGAGTTGACCAAGTTGTCAAAGCGCTCGGAGAACAACTTGTCGATCTCCTGCACCACACCGCCCAATTCAGAGCCATCAAAGTGACGCTCCATCAGGTGAATCACATCGTTGACCAACATGTCACGCTGGGCTTGCATGATGTCAGCCGGGGTGGGCCCAACAAACAGCATGACGAAGTCATCTTTGGCGTCTTCTCCTGAAGGGCCTTCGTCGTCGTCAAACTGGTTGTCGTAGAAGGTCACTTCAATGGCGGCTCCTGCAGACGTGAGCTCGTTCAAGCTCATGCACATTTCGTCCAAACTTTGACGAAAGTCGTCATCACCAGGCACGGTCCAACACATCTGTAGCCAATGCTCATGTGCGTCAAAGCGAATGCCTGGCTCTTCAGGGTAGGCACTGACAGCGCCGTCTTCGAGTGACAAAGCCCCAGCGTATTGCCATAGCGGGCGCAACGCGTCTTGCAACTGATCAAACCCAACATCGGCACGCAAAGGTACCTGACCGTGCACATGAATTTCATACGCGGCGTTGTAACGTGCCATGACGAAACTCCTTCTTTGGTGCCTATTGAATGGTGCCCGAGACCGGAATCGAACCGGTACGCCCCTTGCGGAAAGCGAGAGATTTTAAGTCTCTTGTGTCTACCTATTTCACCACTCGGGCGGTGTCTTGGTTGGCTTGTCAAGCTAAGCTTTGATTTTACCTCTGACAGGCAACAGCACCTCTTGGTGTTTTAGAAAAGAATGCTTAACTACCAATCGTTAGCAATGATAGAAGACCTACACAGAGCTCGGTAAAGTAAGCACCCATCACTACTGCTTAAGCACAAAAAGGAAATCCTCATGAATCACCAAATTTCTCGACTGTTTGCCGCATTGCTGCTGGGCACATGCATGGCAACGACCTACGCGGCCGACAAAAAAGAAGCGGCCCCAACTGAAGCTGCTGTGAAAAAATCAGACGCCGGAATTTGTCATGACAAATCCAGTCCGTCATATGGCAACACCAAAAAGTTCACAGCCTTCGCATCGATGGACGAGTGCATGAAGAGTGGAGGCAAAGCACCTGCCGGTGCACCAAGCGCTGCTGCCGATCCCGTGAAGAAGTCTGAATCAGGGCTCTGTCACGACAAGAGCAGCCCACATTACGAACGCACAAAGAAATTCACAGAGTTCAAAACCATGGATGAATGCATGAAGAGCGGCGGCAAACTGCCCAAGTAAAAAAGCCATGAAAAAAGCCCCTGAAACTTCAAGTTTCAGGGGCTTTTGTATTGGAGCGGGAAACGAGGCTCGAACTCGCGACCTCAACCTTGGCAAGGTTGCGCTCTACCAACTGAGCTATTCCCGCGTGCAGTATGAAATGCAAGACAGCATTGTATGAGAAAAATCAGACTGATTTCGACACAGATGAAAAATTTTGAAGTGCATCAGCAAGGTCGCACTGGTTAAGCTCAAGCCATGACACACGCCAGAAATGCTCGACACACACAGCAGGCATCAGACCCATGGTGGTCTGCCATCCAGAGCACGGCTGAAACAGACACACCCGCACAAGGACTGACGAATGCACAAAGCGCAGCGCAGTTGGCGAAGTTTGGTCCCAATGTTTTTCATCCCGATGATCACCACACCTTGCTGCGTCAGTTCTTGTCTCGATTTAAAAATCCGTTGGTTGTGGTGCTGTTGTTGGCGAGTTCGGTATCGGCCATGACCGGAGAGGTCACGAACTTTGCCATCATCAGTGTGATTGTGATGTTGAGTGTGACCTTGGATTTTGTGCAGGAGTTTCGTGCCAATGCTGCGGCTGACAAATTGCGGCAATCGGTGTCTGTGCGTGCCAAGGTATGGCGTGATGGACAAGAAGTCGACATACCTGTGCGAGAAGTGGTGCCAGGAGACGTGTGTACCTTGCATGCGGGAGATCTGATTCCAGCGGATGCGTTGGTATTGGAAGCCCGTGATTTTTTTGTCAACCAATCGCTGCTCACGGGTGAGGCATTTCCAGTTGAGAAACATGCTGGCTTGCTGAGCACCCCGGCGGGTGATCTGCAAGAGGCCACCCATGCGGTGTTCATGGGGACCTCGGTCGTCGGTGGAAGCGCCAAAGTCAGGGTGATGAGAACTGGGGCCGCAACGGCCATGGGGGAAATTTCAGACAGTATCCAAAAACCTGCGCAAGCCTCTTCGTTTGAACATGGCACGCGACGCTTTGGCATGCTGATCATGTGGCTGACGGTGGTGATGGTGTTGTTTGTTTTGCTCGTCAATGCTTGGTTTCACAAACCGTGGCTGGAGTCTTTTTTGTTCGCAGTGGCATTGGCTGTCGGGTTGACGCCAGAGTTATTGCCGATGGTCGTGTCGGTCACTTTGTCGCGTGGTGCCATCCGTCTGGCCAAGCTGCAAATGATTGTGAAGCGACAAACTGCTATACAGGACTTGGGCTCGATGGATGTGCTGTGTACAGACAAAACTGGTACGTTGACCGAAGCCAAAATTCGTCTGGAACGCCACATCAACGTGCAAGGCGATGACAGCCAGCATGTCTTGACCTTGGCCTACTTGAACAGCTTTTTTGAAACAGGTCTCAAGAGCCCCTTAGATGAAGCGATCCTGGCGTGTGATCACATAGATGTCACGCCTTGGCACAAGGTGGATGAAATTCCTTTCGACTTTGAGCGTCGCTGTGTATCTGTGTTGATTGACGATGGCAGCAAACGCTGGTTGGTGGTCAAAGGCGCGGCAGAAGACATGGTGCGCGTGTGCACCCAGTTTGAGGACCCTGTCACACAAACACGTCAACCCATGCGTGATGCAGCCATGCAAGAAATTAAAGCTCGCTATCACGCGCTGGAAGCAGAGGGGCTGCGTGTGCTGGGGATTGCTTGGCGTGAAGTCCCTCGCGATCACGCCCATGCGGTGGTGAACGACGAATCAGACTTGGTGCTGGCAGGGTTTGCCGCATTCCTTGACCCACCCAAAGCGAGCGCAGCCCATGCTTTGGCGGAGCTGCAGCGTGTGGGCGTTGCCATCAAGGTGGTCACCGGCGATAGCGACTTGGTGACACGACATGTGTGCGCGCAATTGGGTCTGCCAGTCATCGGCGTGCTGACAGGCAAAGAAATTGAACAGCTCGACAATCCCACGCTACAGCGTCGGGTGCTAACAGCCAATTTATTTTGTCGCGTGAATCCGGGGCAAAAGCAACGGGTGATTTTGGCGCTGAAAGCCAGTGGACACGTGGTGGGTTACATGGGCGACGGTATCAACGACGCTCCCTCACTGCATGCGGCGGATGTGGGCTTGTCTGTGGATTCGGCGGTTGATGTGGCCAAGGCCGCAGCGGACATGATCTTGCTCAAGCAAGACCTGAATGTGTTGCACGCCGGCGTGCTAGAGGGACGACGCACATTTGGCAACATCATGAAATACATCATGATGGGCACCAGCTCGAATTTCGGCAACATGTTCAGCATGGCAGGCGCCGCTCTGTTTTTGCCGTTTTTGCCGATGTTGCCAACGCAGATTCTGTTGAACAACATTTTGTACGACGTGTCAGAAATTCCAATCCCCCTGGATCAGGTCGACGCACAAGAAACAGCCCGCCCCCGTGTGTTGAACTTGGATTTCATCCGCAACTTCATGCTGGTAATTGGCCCCATCAGTTCAGCCTTTGACTTTCTGACGTTTTATGTGCTGTTAGAAGTGTTGCACGCGGAGGAAGCGTTGTTTCAAACGGGTTGGTTTGTGGAGTCGCTGTGCACGCAAGTGCTGGTCATTTTTGTGATCCGAACCCGAGGTAACCCTTTCAAAAGCAGGGCACACCCGCTGCTGACGCTGACATCGTTGGCGGTAGTTCTGATCGCCGTTGCTTTGCCATTCACAACGCTGGGCACACATTTGGGATTTGTGGCGCCGCCCGCATTTTTCTATGGCATCTTGGCAGCGATGGTGCTGATGTATCTGTGCGTTGTAGAAGTGGCGAAAAGAGCTTTTTACCGCTGGTGTGCGCGGCACTTAACATCAGGCGCGTGTGGGGATGAAACGACGCCACACATGCGCCAACATCAGCAAAGGCAACGCAACACCCACCCACCAGTGGGCCGCTGACACAGTGTCGTGAAGACTTGGGCTGCCATAGAGCAATAACACCCCGGCTCCGGCCACAAAGCTCAGTCCCACAAAACTGAGCACACCCCATATCCAGTGCGCACGTTGCTCACGGCGCTGCCACATTACGCGTAAATGAGGCCACAAGCCTCGACCACACAACACACACAGCAACCACGTTAAAACACCATGCAACACCACCGAAGCATGACGCAGATGCACTTGCCAATCACGCATCTCCATCACGGACTCTGCAGGCCATAGGTACAAAAGCACACCACTTGCCCACATCAACAGAACCGCCGCCACCATCCAACGCCACGTGGCACGGCTCCAGCCAGACATATGTTTCGAACGCTTCATAGGCTTCTCCACATGCGCGCACCGTGTTTGCGCAAATTGGTTGTCAAGGATGGGCACACACGGGAAGATTGCAAGGCCCACTTGGTCAACACATCTGCCGTCAAACAGTCGTGTGCCTGCACGGTGGCACTCTGCCAGGCTGTCGATCTGCGCATCGACGCAATGGATGCCACAAACTCTGGGTTATTCACACCCGCCACAGAGGTTGCCACTGCCGCGTGACACAACCCGCGTAAACCACACATCTGGCGATCACGCACAGACCGATCGGCATGGCGCACGTCTAAGCGCCATACGTGGGGGCCTATGGCACGCATGTCCCCACCTGCATTGACCAGCGCCGAGGTGATGCCATGTTGCGTGAGAACAGCCACCGCCTGATCGACGGCATAGCCTTTGGCAATTCCCCCCAGATCCAGACAGAGCGCATGGTCAACACGCACGGAGGTGGCAGACAACACACGCAATGCTTGCAACCCAACGCCTGAAGAAGGCGTGGTCATGGACAAGCCAGGACGCCAACCCTTCTGCAACAAACGCACAGCAGCCGTTGACGGATCGAATGCACCGCCTGAGACACGTTGCCAATGTTGTGCACAGGTCAGCACGGCCACTGTATGCGGATCCAATGTCAGATTCGACGCCGGCGTGGCTCGGCTCAAGCGCGCCAAGTCAGACTCTGGGTGGTGCGCGCTCATCACTCGCCCAATGTGCGCTATGACGTCAAAGGCGGCCTCCATGGCCACACGGACATCGGCATCCACGAGCGATGTCACTTCGGGTGTGCGGACGTAGATGGACACCAAGGTACCCAACAGTGGACGCGCACGTTGCCACAGCACATCAAGCCCCGGTTTTCGTCGCTGTCAACAAAGCGGCCAATGCGCTCAAGCGCTGCACGCCCTCGGTCACATGCTGGCACGACAGTGTGGCTCCTGAGATGTTGCGAATATCGTCACCAAAACGCAATTGAGCTGGCCCTTTACGACCTGAAAACTGCTGTCGCCATGCCGCATTGCGGATCTCGGCGCCATGTGACTCACGGTAGGCAGTGACTTCCATGCCGCTAACTGCCCCCACAAGGTTGAACCCGACAACGTAGTCGATGATGTCGTATTTGCCGATCACTCGGTCTGCCATGACCCATCCACACACGGCATCAGAAGCCACACCTTGCCAACACTGCGGATTGAAACCGCGCGGTATTCGGGTCTGGCTGGCTTGAGCAATGGCACTGAGCGTCGCATCGTTGAATGCAATCGGTCGCAATGAGAACACGTGAGCTTGCGGCAAGACCAACAAACGAGCCTGCTCCAAGGTCATGAATTCGGCCGCAAATGAAGAGGCTGCCGACAAGCCCAAACTTCCTAGGCTTGCCTTGGCAACGTGTTGCAACACTTGGCGTCGAGAAATCTGAGAACGAAGCATGGTCAGAAGTGGAAACCCACGCCCATATTGAGTTTGTCCAGCGCGCTGTTGTTAAGGTAGCGCTGGGTGTCAATCTTGAGCACTACCTGAGGGTGCAAGTAATAGCTGGCACCCAAGGTCCAGACGCGGGTATCAGGGTCAATGCTGGGCGCTAAACCAGTGGGTACGCCCGCATAACCAAGTGCTGTGTTGAGTTTTTCGTAACGCACAAAAGGTACAAGGCTGTAGTCACCCTGCTTCCAGAGCCGGTAGGCAGCTTGTCCATACCAGCCTCTGAACTGACTGGGCACAGGGTTGCTGATGCCTGTGGCCGTGGCGTTGAAAGCCTCCACATCATGAAAGCGCCCTGAAGCAGCCAGGGTGGACACGTCCCATTTGCCTGGTTGCCAGCGCGCATGGACTTCTGCCAAGGTCACACTGGCGCTGGGTGAGGCGAAGTCTGCTTGCTTCTGCCCAGCACCTCCGTTGTACAAACTACCCCCGAAGTTGACGCCTGGAATACCGTCGTAGTTGAGCGCACCATAAGTGGCCAAGGTAGCAGCTTTGGCCTGCTGACCTTCTTGGTGAATGGCCCCCAAAGGCGAAGCTTTGGTTTCGCTGCTGTCGCTAGACCACTTGGTCAGGTCAAAGCCGGTGACCACACCGGCATCCCAACGGATCCCCGAGGCATGGGTACCACGCAAGCCAACGCCCAACTCACGCCACGTGCTGGGGATGATGGCTGTCTCCACCAAGTTGCGGTGGACGCCGTAATAACGTGTGGGCTCATGCGTTTCGTTCATGTAGCCAACAGGCAAGAGAAAGAGGCCAACCTTGGCACTCAAACGTTCGTCGATGTCGTGCTCAATGTAGAGCTGCTCAAACGCAACTTCACCTTGGTCACTGGCAGATACCACCGCATTTTCAATTTCCAATTCGGCCGCCATGCGGGTGCGATCGTTGAAGCGATAAGCAAAGCCCAACACACCGCGTCTTGCCGTGGCGACCGCACCAGCAGCATTGCCACGGGGGCGACTCATGCTGAGTTCGCCGTAGCCAAACAAGCTGACCCCGCTGGGCGATGCATCGCCAGCCACCATCGTGGTTGATGTCATTGGTTGGGTGGTTGCACTAGAGATCGGCACAACTTGTGCGCCAGGGGCTTGCACGACAACAGCTGCTGTTTGCACAGAAGCGGAGTTTTGTTGTCGCTTGACTACATCCAATTCAGCGCGAACGGCACGCAACTCGTCACGCAATTGACGCAGCTCTTGCACCAGTTCTGAGGTGGTCTGAGCCTGAGCTGGACCGCACAGTGCCAAGGCGGCAGCGGCGATGCAAGAAATCGGGAAAATTCGCGAGGTCAGGGAGTACATGGATAAGCCTTTAAGCGTCTCAAGGAGAGAAAAAACCATCGGTCAAAGTGGACAAGAAGACCAACAAATCGTCAATTTCTTGGGTGTTCAATGCGGCAGTTTGGCCGCGCGTGCGGTTGTAGGGCGCCTCTGTCACATTGACATTGCCACGCAGCAAGCTCGGCAAATCGTTGTAAACGACAAGGTTGCCTTGAGGGTCTTGGGGATACCAAAGTTGTGGCTGGGTATCACGCGTCACGTAAAACTCAATCGCTTCACGCAAGTTGTCGAACTTACCGTTGTGAAAGAAATGCTTTCGCAAAGCCACATTACGCAAGCTGGGCACTTTGAAGGCACCACACAAGTCAGTGCGTGTGCTCAGATTGGTACGCACGGGTCCGCACAGGCCCTTGTCAAAGAACGCTACATCGTTGTTGCTCACAATCGCACTGTTGCGCGGAACGCCCAAACTGTCGTAACTGAAATCTGTGAACAAAGCAGCTGGTGCGTTGTCGGGTTTAGTGCTCGGATGGCAGGCGGCGCAATTGCCTTTGTCTGAACGGATAAACCAGGCCAGACCGCGCAACTCTTGGTCGGTGAAAGATGCGCGACCCGCATTGACCGCATCAAACTTGCTAGAAAAAGGCGCGAAATCTGTGTCTTCTTGCTGATAACGCGCCAGCGCTTGCACCACACGATCAAATGCGGCATCGGGGTTGCTGAAGATATCCGCACCGAATACTGCCCTGAACTTGGGAGCATAGGACGCTGCTTCAATTTTCCGTACCACATCACTCACGCTGGCGTTGGCCATTTCATGGTCATTCAAGAATGGGCCGCGTGCCTGCTCGGCCAGAGAGTTGGCCCGTCCATCCCAAAAAAAACCACCCGTTGGTGTGCCATCAGACGCGATGTAGAAAGCGGTGTTGAAACGCAAGTAACGAATGGCAGGAGGCAATCTCAAGCCAGACATGTCCAAGTTGACACCACCGAACGCCACAGACGTGGTGAAAGGCGACGCGTGACCCAAATCAGGATCGTGGCAAGTGGCACACGACATCTGCCCCGAGCCCGACAAGGAAACATCTTTAAAAATTTCTTGCCCTATCAAAGCGACAGAACTCATCGACGCATTGGAACTCTGGCCACCACCGCAAGCGGACAAGCTGAGACAAACCATGCACGTCACAAATAAAAGGGCGAGCTTCATCCTGCACCGTGAAACACGGCCTATTCAAAAAAAGAAAATGGAGTTAAAAAAACCTAGCTCAAACCATCGAACGATGCTTGAGCATGCGTTGATCAGCTAAATGAGCGCCGATCAACCAAGTCGTGGGAATCACAACCAAGGCAATGGAGAGAATTTGCGCAATCCAACCTTCTGCAATGTCTTCGGTCATGGCGTGCCAAAGTGGATTGTCAATACCGGGCACCATGCCTGCCTCCGTGAATTCATGCAGGGCATACACCACCAACTGAATCGCAAAGACCATCATGAACCATGAGGTCACGCGAAAAAACCGGCCCAAATTCACCTTGTGACCAAACTTGACCCACATCAAGCTAACGACCCCTGCAAGCAACACACCAATCACGGACCCAACTGTCATGTCCGCTGCATCGGCATTCGCCGCCAAAGAAGCAATCATGGTGGCGGTTTCAATGCCCTCACGGCTGACCATAAAGATCGTAAAGCCGAAAAGTGACCACCAGGCTGTGGGGCCTTGCAAATCAGACACTTCGTTCAATCGATGGGTGATTTGCTGGCCCATGCCTTTGCCTGCCTGGGTCATGTGGACCACGCACCAAGTCACAGCAACGGCAGCGATCAACGCCATCACACCAGCCCATGCAGATGACATAGCCCCGATGCGGGACAGCACAACGCCAAGCCCCGCACAACCGATGACGGCAATGGCCATACCCCAACGCACAGCCCCCAGCAGGGCCAAATTGTTGGCTTTACGCAAGTACAACGTGACGATGGCAATCACTAAGAAGGCTTCTAAACCTTCACGAAAACAAATGAGCAGTGCTTGAAACATAGGGTGTTGTGTCCATCGTTGGTGAATCCGACACCCAAATGATAACCACTTTCATTTAGATTGGCAAGAAATTGCCAATTTTTTATCAAGACCACAGATAGCGAGGCATCGCGGGTGCTCTGCGCGCGTTCATCGCATTCATCAACAAACAAAAAATAGCGCCCAAGCGCAACGCAATCAATCCCGCAATCCACTGCGTCGGGTTCTCGCTCAAATAAACGTAGGCATTGAAATAGTCCATCGCCAGCGCCGTTGCGCCAACGCCAACAAAGACGAGTGACACTTTTTCAAAAAACCAATTTCTGAGATAGCTGTAAAGATAGAACACGGTGATGGCAATCACAAAGAGCGCTCGATACTGGAAGTACCGAACGAATGTCTCATCGCTCATGTGAGACTGATAGTTTGAGACTGCAACGTGTGAGAAGAAAAGCAACTTGATGCAGTATGAGAAAACCACAGATAAGAGAAACAAGTTTCGAAACTTGAACCACGTGTCGACGGCCAAGGGCAAATGGCTGGCTGCACGCGCAGACATCAGCTCTACATCAGATGCAGTTTCTTCTTCGCTAAAGAGGGCATCCAACTCCGCGCGTGTGACCAATCCTTCATCCGTGTGTGATATCTCCATCGCATGCTCCCATTGCACACAAGGCTTGCGTGCAATGGCGATTTTAAGTCAAGGTGTAAATTTATGGATGCAAAAAAACTGTTGATGGAGCGTGAAAGAATTCAATCGAACTCAAAACACCATCCCCCCATCGATGTGAATAGACTGCCCCGTCATGCCGCTGGATTCAGACGATCCCAAATAAACCGCCATGCCAGCAATCTCTTGCGTCGTCATCATTCGCCCCAAAGGCACACGCGCCAGTGCGGCTTTGACAAACTCTTCAGCGGAAGCTCCCGCACTTTGCGCGGCTTGCGCCTTGAGTTCCTCCAACATATCTGTCTGGACAAAACCAGGACAGATGGCGTTGACAGTGACGTTGTAAGAGCTGGCCTCCAGCGCAACACACCGCGTCAAACCCACCACAGCGTGTTTGCTGATGTTGTACGCGCTTTGATTGCGCGACCCCCATTTGCCAGCGGTTGAAGCCATGTTGATGATGCGCCCGTGCTGGCGTGCCTGCATGCCCGGCAAGCAAGCTTGGGTGAAGTGAATCACACCAAACAAATTGACATCCAACATGTCTTGAAAGTCGTCGGGGGTGTAGTTCAGAAAAGATTTGGATTTGTAAACACCGGCGTTGTTGACCAAGATATCAACATGGCCGAATCTGGCCTCCACCTGATGCACCGCGTTGAACGATGCAGCTCGGTCAGTGACGTCCAAGGCCAGGGTCATGATGCGGTTTGCAGGCAACGCCAACTCGTCTGCCAATTGCTCAAGGGAAAGTTTGTCTCTTGCCACCAAACAAAGCAATGCCCCCTCCCTAGCGTAGGCTTGCGCAATTGAACGACCAATGCCTCGGCTTGCACCTGTGACGATGGCTACAGAATTCTTCAAACGTTGAGACAAAAGAACCTCCTTGAGATGCGTTTTAGTTCAGCCGCGTATGTACGACTCAAGCTGATCAATCAGATATTTTTGATGCGCCATCATTTCACGGACCACATCACCGATTGAGATCACACCGATCAGTTGACCATCTTTAAGAACTGGCAAATGGCGAATGTGACGGTCTGTCATGATTTGCATGCATTTGTCTATTTTTTGTGATGCATCGATCGTGATCACATCAGCTGTCATGACATCTCGCACCTGTGTTGTATCGCTTGATTTACCAAACAAGGTTACTTTTCGCGCGTAGTCCCGCTCAGAAAAAATGCCCACCAGCGCCCCTTGAGAAAGCACCAAAACCGCACCTATGTTTTTTCAGCCATTAAAACAAGGGCCTGTTTAACGGTTTGATCTGGTGATACATGCCAAGTAGAACGTGCTTGATGCACAAGAAACTGTCCGGTAGTCAGCATTTCCTTCTCCTTTTGAAATTATTGCTAGACGTGTCAAATATGTATTTCAGAATGAACATTTTTAACCGATCCATCAAGCCTCAAAAGCAACAAAATTAAAATATCATATTTATGATATTGTTGACAAATATACTATATTTATAGCTACAATTATTTTAATACTTACTCCAAGTACGAGGCAAAAAACGCCCATGATAGACCCGAGTTTTGAATCAAGTTCAAACATACAACGAACCTCGCGTTTGGTTGTAACTGCGGGCGTTGCATTGGCAATTATTTTCTTGATCAATGCATTTTTGACGACTTATCTGTTGCGCGAGAACACCATCAAAGACAAATCAGATGAGTTGGCGAATCTGACTTTCATCTTGTCTGAACATGCTTCCCAAACCATATTTTCAGCAAACGCGGCGCTAGAAAGCGTACTCGACATTGTTGAGCTTTCCAAGATTGAATCCGAGAAAGCATTCGTTGAGTTTGCAAGTAAAAAAGAACAATTTGAACTATTACTCGCCAAAACCAAATCTAACGCCATCATCGATGTCTCAACATTTGTAGACAGCCATGGAAAAGTCATCAATTTTTCACGCGCTTACCCGCCCCCAAATATTGATTTGTCGGACAGGGATTACTTTATATTTCTAAGCAAAAACAATTACGAGAAAACTTATTTCAGTGCCCCCGTCCAAAACAAAGGCAATGGGAAATGGGTGTTCTATCTGGCCCGCAGAGTCAATAACAGCCATGGACAATTTTTAGGGCTTGTTCTTGTTGGCGTGTCAGTCGAAATTTTCTCATCGCTCTATGAGCAAGTAGGCATCAACCTGGGCGAAGGCTCATCGATTTCGCTGTTCAGAGATGACAATATGCTGCTGACACGTTGGCCGTTCGTGAACCATGCAATTGGCACGATCAACACAAACCAATTGATACAGTCATCGTTAAATTCAACCAAACGGGGCGGTGTGATTCTGACTGACGCACCGTCGGTTTATTCGAGAAATCAACCCGCAGAGCGCATGGTATCTTTTCGTGCCGTCTCGGGTTATCCATTTGTCGTTGGCAGCATCATGTCCAAAGACCTGTATTTGGCCAACTGGTATAAAAGTTTGAGTGGCGTCTTAATCACTACGGGTTTCACACTGGTAACCTTGATTGTTGGCATTTTGTTGTTTTTGCATATTTATCGAAAAAATGCGCGGGTCAGTTTCATGGCACATCATGATGTTCTGACAGAACTCCCTAATCGCATTTTGATTGCGGATCGACTGGTTGTTTCTTTAGAAAATGCCAAGCAACAAAAAACAAAGTTCGCTGTGATGTTCATTGATCTGGATAATTTGAAAACGATCAATGACTCACACAGCCATAACGCAGGAGACTTTGCTCTGAAAGAAGTTGCATCCAGAATGCGTTCGTGCATTCGTAAGTCAGATACGCTGGGTCGAATCGGTGGAGATGAATTTGTAGTGATCCTGCCAAACATCGAATCAGAAGCAGATGTGCTCCAAGTGGCAGAGAAAATTCGACATGCCATCAGTAGCCCTATCCTTTTCGAAGGGGCCCGTCTCTCAACAAGTGCCAGCATTGGCATTGCCTTGTTTCCAGACCACGGTGACAACGAAGCTGACCTGATGAGCAATGCCGACATGGCCATGTATGAAGCAAAAAATAGCGGAAAAAACAACATCAGCATTGCGCACAAAGTAATTACATCAACTTAGGTGATGTCCACGACTTTCACCACAGGTTGTTCCTATGCTGTCTCAACTCATTTACCGCAGTCATGCACTCACCGATCTCAGCGACGTTGAGTTAGAGAAAATCGTTTCAACCTCCCAACTCAATAACAAGAGCTTAAACATCACAGGCATTTTGTTGTACGCGGACAAATACTTTATGCAGGTGCTAGAAGGACCAACCCGTGAGGTTGAACGATTATTCGCCCGCATTCAAAGTGATGACAGACACACAGAGGTGGTGCTCGTCTCTGTTCACCCCATCCATCTGAGACGGTTCGACCAATGGTCCATGCAATGGGTACCGGCTTCAAAATATTCGGGAAATGGACTGCCAGTCAAAGCCGTGCCTTCGGATCTGATCGCCGCGTATTTAAACTTTGATGACCGCACGAGTCGAATTCTTGATGCATTTATTCAAGGCCGTTGGAGGTCAACGCCAACGCATACCCCGCCTCCTTGGCGTACACATGATTTCTCGCCCCCCATCACTCAAAGTCAGAGTACGACATCCACAACACCCATACCCATATCGTTTGCTTTTCAGCCCATCGTAGAGACGAGCTCTGGAGAGGTGGTTGCTTTTGAGGCTCTGATCAGAGGACCCACAGGAGAGCTGGCAATGGACTTTCTCAATGGTGTATCAACCGCAGATGTTCACCGCTTTGATCTTGAGTCAAAAGCAGATGCCATCCAGCGTGCGGCACAACTGGGGATCCGCTGCCGACTCGCCGTTAACCTCTTACCTAAATCGCTGACGAATGCGCCTGAAGCGGTAAGTTTCTTGATCAAACAAATACGGACCTGCGGCATCAAACCCGAGCAGTTGATCGTGGAACTGACTGAGGAAGAGGCCATCGCCAATCCCCTGCTGTTTCAAAATATGGTGCGCCAACTGCGCGCATCAGGCATCCAAATCGCTATTGATGATTTCGGTGCAGGCTATGCGGGGCTATCTTTGTTGGCGGAATTTCAGCCAGACATATTGAAAATAGACAAAAAAATTATTCAAGGCGTCGCAGCAAACGGCCCGCGCCAAGCTATCGTGCGCGCCATCGTCGAGTTTTGTATCTGCCTTGGTATACGGGTAATCGCCGAAGGTATCGAAAACCAGGAAGACTGGCAATGGCTGGAGTCAGCGGGCGTTCATTGGTTTCAAGGTAATCTGTACGCAGAACCTGGACTCAACCAGATTCCCACAATCAATTGGCCGCTACCGCACAAAGAATTCTCTACCCCTCGATAACGGCCTACGTCAAGATGCGTTCGATTTTCGTTGCACGAACAAGGGAATGATCTGCGGCATCAGCGATTGCGGATCGCCTTGTGTGCAAGCTATCTCCAACGTGCGCTTGACGGCGTCAGCCACCGTGTGATCGGCTTGCGTGTCCTGCGCCATGGCGTTGTAGTAACTCAAATCCTTGAGTGCATTCGCCAAAGTAAAACGCAAACCCGAGGGATCTCCTGAAACTAAAAATGGTTTCAAGCGCTCCAAGGCGGCGCCCCAACCTCCCCCCATCGCCAACACATCCACAAATGTTTGTGCGTTGACACCCGCAAGCTCAGCACATGCGGCAGCTTCAGCCAGCAAGGTCACGGAGCCCAGCGAGACATAGTTGTGCAACAGTTTCATACGGTGACCTGCCCCGATGGCCCCCACATGCACAATATTCTCTGCAAAACACGACAAGATGTGCTTGCACTCTTCAAACAAGGCCACATCCCCACCCACCAGTAAGTTCAACCGCCCCTCTGCCGCTTCCTTGGGGGTTCGAGTCATGGGTGCGTCTAGAAATCTCCCCCCACTGGCCATCACCAACTCAGCGACTTTTTCAGTAGAAGACGGTACTGCCGTAGAGCAATCAATGACGATGGTTCCAGGCTGCATCCCTTTCAACACACCGTCTTCACCCATCAACACCGCCTCGACTTGAGGCGTGCCCGTGACACACAAGATCACCAGATCGGAATGTACAGCCAACTCTTTCGGCGTTTTGAATGTTTGAGCTCCATGAGCTCGTAACGTATCAAGGGGCTGATTACCCGGATGCTCCAGCACAGACAAGCTTTGACCATGCTTGAGCAGGTTGGAGGCAATGCCATGGCCCATCATGCCGATACCGATCATTCCGATTTTTTTCATCTCTGCTCCGATTGCCAATTGCGCGAATTGGCACAGTAGGTGATGTAAAGAAAAAAGCACCGAGAGTTTCCTCTAGGTGCTTTGTTTCATGGGTGTTTTGGTGGGCAGTACAAGTTTCGAACTTGTGACCCCTGCAGTGTGAATGCAGTGCTCTACCCCTGAGCTAACCGCCCTATTCCATCTCTGGAAAGATCAATATTATGCCACAAGATTTTCGAATTTTCGCCAAACAGTTTGTCCACCGCTCGACTTATCCAATTGAACGAGCACCTCGCTATGTTGTAAGCGCTCTTGTTCAGACGCTGTGATCACGGGCAGCTCAAAGCCACTCAGGTCCACATATTCGGTGGTACGGCTTTGGTCATCGGTGCTCTCCGCCTCCATCAACAAGGCATCTTGCCCACGCGTCATGTTGATGTAGACGTCGGCCAACAGTTCGGCATCGAGCAAGGCTCCGTGCAAAGTACGTCCAGAGTTGTCCACTTCCAAGCGATCGCACAATGAATCCAGTGAGTTACGTTTACCTGGGAACATTTCCTTGGCCATCACCAACGTGTCGGTGATGCTGCTCACATAGCTTGTGAACGGTTTGTGTCCCACTTGCCCCAGCTCTTTGTTGAGGAAGCTCACATCAAATGGTGCGTTGTGAATCAGCACTTCGGCGTCTTGCAGGTAATCGACCAACTGCTGAGCCACTTCAACAAATTTGGGTTTGTCGCGCAAGAACTCATTGCTGATGCCGTGCACCTTCAGTGCGTCTTCGTGGCTGTCTCGCTCTGGGTTCAAATAAAAATGCAAGTTGTTGCCTGTAAGCTTGCGATTGACGAGCTCGACACAACCAATTTCAATGATTCGATCACCAGCCTCTGCCGACAGGCCGGTGGTTTCGGTGTCTAGAAAAATTTGACGCATGGTCAGTGGTTTTCTTTGGCGTGGTTGATGGTGTATTTTGGAATTTCAATCACCAGATTTTTTTGCGCCACGATGGCTTGACAACTCAAGCGCGAATTAGGCTCCAAGCCCCAGGCGCGATCAAGCAAGTCTTCTTCGGTCTCTTCCAAGTCGTTGAGCGAGTTGAACCCCTCGCGCACCACCACATGGCAGGTGGTGCAGGCACAGCTCATGTCGCAGGCATGTTCGATGTTGATGTGGTTCTCCAACAAGGCTTCGCAAATGGTGCTGCCCGAAGCCACCTGGATCTCGGTACCCTGTGGGCAAAGTTCGGCATGGGGCAAAATTTTGATAACAGGCATTACAAAGTCTCGATGTTTTGACCAGCCAAGGCATGCTGGATTCCACGGTTCATACGTTGGGCGGCAAAGGCCTCGGTACCCTTGGCCAGTGCTTCAGTGGCAGCTTCAATGGCGGCAGCGTCCGGCAACTGTTTAGCCGCCAGGGTCGCTGCCATCAACGCTTCAATGTTCGCGCGTGACTCTGCTGACAGCAAGTCACCATCGGCTTGCAACGCACTTTGGGTGGCCAGCCACATGCGATCGGCATCGACCCGAGCTTCCACCAAGGCACGTGCTTGGATGTCTTGTTCAGCCGTTTTGAAACTATCTTGCAGCATGTGGGCAATTTGATCGTCCGACAAGCCATAGCTTGGCTTGACGGTGATACTCGCCTCCAGGCCACTCATTTGTTCGCGGGCTGCCACGCTGAGCAAACCGTCAGCATCGACCGTGAAGGTCACACGGATGCGTGCAGCGCCAGCGGCCATGGGTGGGATTCCGCGCAACTCAAAACGGGCCAAACTGCGGCAATCGGTCACCAGATCGCGCTCACCTTGCACCACATGCAAGGCCAGCGCAGTTTGACCATCTTGGTACGTGGTGAAGTCTTGCGCCATGGCGGTAGGAATGGTTTGGTTGCGCGGCACGATGCGCTCGACCAAACCACCCATGGTCTCGATTCCCAGGGACAAGGGAATCACATCCAGCAACAACAGCTCTCCGTCCGGGTTGTTCCCAGCCAATTGGTTCGCCTGAATGGCAGCACCCAAGGCAACAACTTCATCTGGGTTCAGGTTGTTCAAGGGCACACGCCCCAGCAAGGCCTCGACCGCCGACTGAATTTGTGGCATCCGGGTTGAACCACCCACCATGACCACGCCTTGCACATCGTCTTTGCTGAGCTTGGCATCGCGCAAAGCTTTGCGCACCGCCGCCAGGGTACGTTGTGTGAGCGCAGCCGTGGCTCCTTCGAATTCAGCACGCGACACCGTGTGCGTCACATCACCGCCAGACAGTGACACGGCAAACGTGACGGACATGCTGGACGACAAGGCCTCTTTGCAAGCGCGTGCAGCCACCATCACACGCGCTTTGTCGGCGGGTGTGTCAATACGACAGCCTGTGGCTGTTTGCACATGGTCAGCCAAGGCGCGGTCATAGTCATCCCCGCCCAAAGCGGAATCACCGCCCGTCGCGAGCACCTCAAACACCCCACGGGTGAGACGCAGAATCGAAATATCAAACGTGCCGCCGCCCAAGTCGTACACGGCATACACACCTTCGCTGGCTTGGTCCAAGCCATAAGCAATGGCGGCCGCTGTGGGCTCATTGATCAAACGCAGCACATTCAAGCCTGCCAATTGCGCTGCGTCTTTGGTGGCTTGGCGCTGCGCATCGTCAAAGTACGCAGGCACGGTGATCACGGCACCATACAGGTCGTCGTTGAAAGTGTCTTCAGCACGGAAACGCAAGGTGGCCAGAATTTCAGCACTCACCTCGACAGGGGATTTATCACCGGCACGGGTATGAATAGCCAGCATGCCTGGCTTGTCGACAAATTGGTAAGGCAGTTTGTCGCGGTTGGCAATATCGGCCACACCCCGACCCATGAATCGTTTGACCGACACCAAGGTGTTTTGTGGGTCATCGGCTTGCGCGAGCAAGGCCACACGGCCAATTTGACGGCCATCGCCCTCTAGGTAACGCACCGCGGAGGGCAAGATCACCTCGCCCTCGCTGTCGGGCAGGCACTCGGCCACGCCATGGCGCACGCTGGCAACCAACGAGTGAGTGGTGCCCAGGTCAATGCCCACCGCAATTCGCCGCTGGTGTGGATCGGGGGCCTGACCGGGTTCTGAAATTTGTAACAAAGCCATGGTGTGTATTGTCGCTTTTAGGCTTGGTTTGTCTTATCGGGCATCGAGTGCATCGAGCCGCTGTTCAATGTCTTTGGCAAAGCGCTCAATGAACATCAGCGCCCTCACCTCTTGTGCAGCCTGAGGTAAATCATGGATCACATCAATGCAGTGTTCACAACGGCTCAGGCCCTCTTGGTGGGCAAGCTTGACTTCGTCGTGCAGGGTCTCCAAAGTCGCCAGGTCAGTGGCCTCATCCAAAGCTTCACGCCAGCTCATTTGCTGCATCAAAAAAGCGGTGGGCATGGCGGTATTGTTTTCCGCTTGGATAGGCGCACCGCCTAACTCACACAAGTAGGCAGCACGGCGCAGTGGATCTTTCAGGCGCTGGTACGCCTCATTGATGCGCACCGACCATTGCATGGCCACGCGTTGCGCCGCTGTGCCTTGGTTTGAAAATTTGTCGGGGTGGGCTTCGCGCTGCAAGTCTTTCCAACGGGCATCAAGCTCTGCCCGGTTTTGGGCAAAGCGTTGCGGAAGATCAAACAGCACAAAGTCGTTGACGGCCAGCTGCACAGACAGCGGCAAGTCTGAGGCGCTCACGTCAGATCCGGAACGACTCACCGCAGCCGCAGCGGTCGCGTTCATTCGGATTGATGAACTTGAAACCTTCGTTCAAGCCTTCGCGCACAAAGTCCAACTGCGTGCCATCGATGTAGGCCAAGCTTTTGGGATCGACCAACACCTTGACGCCGTGGTCTTCAAAAATCACGTCCTCCGGCGAGGATTCGTCCACGTACTCCAGCTTGTAGGCCAAGCCAGAGCAACCGGTGGTTTTGACGCCTAAACGGACGCCCACGCCTTTGCCACGTTTGGCCAAGTAACGAGTGACGTGCCGTGCAGCGGCTTCTGTCAAAGTGACGGACATCTTGGTTCTCAGTGAATCAGTGGGCGTGTTTCTTTTTGTAGTCATCCACGGCGGCCTTGATGGCGTCTTCAGCCAAGATGGAGCAGTGAATTTTCACGGGCGGCAGTGCGAGCTCTTCAGCGATCTCGCTGTTTTTCAAAGCAGCCGCTTGGTCCAGGGTTTTGCCCTTGACCCATTCAGTCACCAACGAGCTAGACGCAATGGCTGAGCCACAGCCATAAGTTTTGAAACGTGCATCTTCGATCACACCGGTAACCGGGTTGACCTTGATTTGTAACTTCATCACGTCGCCGCAAGCTGGTGCACCGACCATGCCGGTGCCCACAGATTCGTCGCCCTTGTCAAACGAGCCCACGTTGCGGGGGTTTTCATAGTGGTCAATGACCTTTTCGCTGTATGCCATGGTGTAACTCCCGTCTATTGTTTAATGCGCAGCCCATTGGATGGTGCTGATGTCAATGCCGTCTTTGTACATGTCCCACAAGGGGCTCAAGTCGCGCAACTTACCCACGTTCTCACGGATGGTGGCAATGGCGTAATCGATTTCTTCTTCGGTGGAGAAGCGGCCAATCGTCATGCGCAAACTGCTGTGGGCCAACTCGTCGCTGCGGCCCAAGGCACGCAGCACATAGCTGGGTTCCAAGCTGGCCGAGGTGCAGGCAGAGCCTGATGAGACCGCCAAACCTTTGATGCCCATGATGAGTGACTCACCTTCCACATAGTTGAAGCTGATGTTGAGGTTGTGGGGCACGCGGTGTTCGAGGTTGCCGTTGACAAACACTTGCTCCATGTCAGTCAAACCGTCGAGCAAGCGTTTTTGCAAGGCACGGGCCTTGGCCACGTCTTGCGCCATTTCAAGTTTAGCCAAACGGAAGGCTTCTCCCATACCCACACACTGGTGCGTGGGCAAGGTGCCGCTGCGCATGCCGCGCTCATGCCCCCCCCCGTGCATCTGGGCTTCCAAACGCACACGTGGTTTACGACGCACGTACAAGGCACCAATGCCTTTGGGGCCATAAGTTTTGTGTGAAGCCAAGCTCATCAAATCGACCGGCAAGGTCTGCATGTCGATCTCTACCTTGCCCGTGGATTGCGCCGCATCAACGTGGAAGATGATGCCTTTTTCGCGACACAACTGGCCAATCGCCGTGATGTCTTGGATCACACCGATTTCGTTGTTGACGTGCATGACACTGATCAAAATGGTGTCTGGGCGAATGGCCGCCTTGAGCACGTCCATGTTCAACATGCCGTCTTCTTGCACGTCGAGGTAGCTCACCTCAAAGCCTTGCCGCTCGAGCTCACGCATGGTGTCCAGCACCGCCTTGTGCTCGGTCTTGACGGTGATCAAGTGCTTGCCCTTGGACTTGTAAAAGTGTGCAGCACCTTTCAAGGCCAGGTTGTTGGACTCGGTGGCACCCGACGTCCACACAATTTCGCGTGGGTCAGCACCAATCAAGGCAGCCACATCAGCGCGGGCTTTTTCAACAGCTTCTTCGGCCGCCCAGCCCCAAGCGTGGCTGCGGGATGCGGGGTTGCCAAAGCTCTCACGCAACCATGGAATCATTGCGTCGACCACGCGTGGGTCAACGGGGTTGGTTGAAGCGTAGTCGAGATAAATCGGGAAATGAGGCGTCATGTGGATACGAGCTCTGAAAAAAAGGGGTTAGCTTTTGGCGAAGGCGTTGCCCAAGGCAAACACCGAATTGGGGGCGTTCACACGGATAGGCTTCACGACAGGCATGCTGGAGATGGCACGGCGGATCGCAGGTTTGTTTTCAATTTCCACGCCCTTGGCCAATTGTTCGTCGACCAGTTTTTGCAAGGTGACGGAGTCTAAAAACTCGACCATGCGCTGGTTCAACGATGCCCACAACTCGTGGGTCATGCAGCGGCCTGTTTCGCCCAAGCAGTTTTCTTTGCCGCCGCAGTGGGTGGCATCGATCGGCTCGTCCACCGACACGATGATGTCGGCCACGGTGATGTCCGCCGCCTTGCGACCTAGCGAATAACCACCGCCAGGGCCGCGGGTGGACTCGACCAGATCATGGCGACGCAGCTTGCCAAACAGCTGCTCCAGGTAAGACAGCGAAATTTGTTGGCGCTGGCTGATGGCCGCCAAGGTGACGGGCCCGTTGTTTTGGCGCAAGGCCAAATCAATCATGGCGGTCACAGCAAAACGACCTTTGGTGGTGAGACGCATGGCAAGCTCCTTTCAGGGGTGAGGCCTTTGTCGACTAATTGAGTCAACTATACCATAAACCCCATTGATTTGCTCAGGTACTCTGCTCCCCTGCCGATCTGTCGACGACAAAAGTCAGGCGTAAACCCTAGCATCGCGGCCATCAGGCCTTTTGCGCCAACACCACCACATTGTCGTGACCTGCACCACCAAAAGCCTGCTCGCGCAACGAGGCCAACTGGTCGCGCACACGAGCCGCATTTTCGAACTCCAAGTTGCGTGCGTGCTCCATCATGAGCTTTTCCAATCGCTTGATCTCTTTGGCCACATCGCGCTCGCTCATGTCCTCGACCTTCGCCTTTTGAATCTCTCGGGCCTGCGCCTCTTTGCCCGCTTTTTCGCTGTAAACGCCATCGATCAAATCGCGTACTTGCTTGAACACCCCGCGTGGCGTGATGCCATGGGCTTCGTTGTGCGCAATCTGCTTGACTCGGCGACGCTCGGTTTCGCCAATCGCTTTTTTCATCGACTCAGTCATGCGGTCAGCGTACAAAATGGCTTTGCCACTCAGGTTACGAGCCGCCCGGCCAATGGTCTGAATCAAGCTACGCTCTGAGCGCAAAAAGCCCTCCTTGTCGGCGTCCAAAATCGCCACCAAAGACACCTCGGGCAAGTCAATGCCTTCACGCAACAAGTTGATGCCCACCAGCACATCAAAAGTGCCCAGACGCAGATCTCGCAGAATTTCCACGCGTTCCACCGTGTCAATGTCGCTGTGCAAGTAGCGCACTTTGACGCCGTTGTCGGTCAAGTAATCGGTGAGCTGCTCGGCCATTCGCTTGGTCAGCGTGGTGATCAGGACACGCTCTTTCAAGTCGACGCGGATGCGAATTTCTTGCAGCACATCGTCCACTTGGTGCGTGGCGGGTCGCACTTCGACCAAGGGGTCGACCAAACCCGTCGGACGTACCAGTTGCTCCACCACACGGCCTGCGTGGGTCTTCTCGTAATCAGCAGGTGTGGCCGACACAAACACCACTTGGCGCATGCGTTTTTCAAACTCTTCCAGCTTCAGGGGACGGTTGTCCAAGGCGCTGGGCAAGCGAAACCCGTACTCCACCAAGGTGGTTTTGCGTGCCCGGTCGCCGTTGTACATGCCCCCGAGTTGGCCAATCATCACGTGGCTTTCGTCCAAAAACATCAGCGCGTCTTTGGGCATGTAATCGGTCAAGGTGCTGGGTGGCGCACCGGGGGCTGCGCCCGATAAATGACGGGTGTAGTTCTCAATGCCTTTGCAGTGGCCTACCTCAGACAGCATTTCCAAGTCAAACCGGGTGCGTTGCTCCAGGCGTTGCGCCTCCACCAACTTGTTCATGCCGACCAGTTCTTTCAGGCGCTGCGCCAACTCCACCTTGATGGTCTCGACCGCTGCCAGCACCCGGTCACGCGGGGTCACGTAATGGCTCGATGGGTAAATCGTGAAACGCGGGATTTTTTGCCGAATGCGTCCGGTCAGCGGATCAAACAACTGCAAGCTCTCGATCTCGTCGTCAAACAACTCAATGCGAATCGCCAACTCCGAGTGTTCAGCGGGGAACACATCGATCGTGTCGCCCCGCACACGGAACTTGCCACGCGCGAAGTCGTGGTCGTTGCGCTCGTACTGCATGCGCACCAACTGAGCAATCGCATCGCGTTGGCCCACCTTGTCACCAGCACGCAGGGTCATGATCATCTGGTGGTAGCTCTCGGGTTCGCCAATACCGTAGATGGCCGACACCGTGGCCACCACAATCACATCACGGCGCTCCAAGATGCTCTTGGTGCAACTCAAACGCATTTGTTCGATGTGCTCGTTGATGGCACTGTCTTTCTCAATGAACAAATCACGCTGTGGCACATAGGCCTCGGGCTGGTAGTAGTCGTAGTAGCTGACGAAATATTCCACCGCGTTGTTAGGAAAAAACTCACGAAACTCGCTGTAGAGCTGCGCTGCCAAGGTTTTGTTGGGCGCAAAAATAATGGCCGGTCGTCCCAATTGGGCGATCACGTTGGCCATGGTGTAGGTCTTGCCCGAGCCCGTCACCCCGAGCAAGGTTTGAAACACCTCGCCGTCGTTGATGCCATCGATCAACTCGGTGATCGCCGTCGGTTGATCGCCCGCAGGCGGGTACGGCTGGTACAGCTCAAACGGTGAGCCGGGGTAGCGCACCATCTGCCCCGTGGCGGGTAAAACAGTGGCATCAGAGACAACTTCAAAGGGTGTGGGCATAACTTGGCAAAAAAACAATCAAGCTGGCCCTTAAAATTCAGGCCAAGCGCACTAGCCTACCGCAGACTGCGCGTTCTGCCCCAAACCCCTTCTGTTTATCTGTGATCAAGGACTGACGATGTCAATGTTTACCGCTGTCGAAATGGCACCCCGCGACCCTATCTTGGGTTTGAACGAGCAATTTGCCGCCGACACCAACCCCAACAAAGTCAACCTCGGCGTGGGCGTGTACTTTGACGACAACGGCAAACTGCCACTGCTGGAATGCGTGCAACAAGCTGAAAAAACCATGATGGCCAAGCCCACCGCGCGCGGCTATTTGCCCATCGACGGCATTGCCGCCTACGACAGCGCCGTCAAAGGCCTGGTGTTTGGCGCCGACTCCGAGCCTGTCACCTCTGGTCGTGTGGCCACGGTGCAAGGCATTGGCGGCACCGGTGGCTTGAAAATTGGCGCTGACTTTTTGAAGCACCTCAGCCCCAACGCCACCGTGTTGATTTCGGACCCCAGCTGGGAAAACCACCGCGCCTTGTTCACCAATGCCGGTTTCAAGGTTGAGACCTATGCCTACTACGACGCCGCCAAGCGCGGCGTGAACTTTGAGGGCATGCTGGCGTCGCTCAACGCCGCCGCGCCTGGCACCATCGTGGTGTTGCACGCTTGCTGCCACAACCCGACAGGCTACGACATCACCCCCGCCCAGTGGGACCAAGTGGTGAACGTGGTCAAGGCTAAGAACTTGACGGCCTTTCTCGACATGGCCTACCAAGGCTTTGGCCACGGCATCGCCGAAGACGGCGCAGTGATTCAAAAATTTGTCGCTGCAGGTCTGTGCTTTTTTGTCTCCACCTCATTCTCCAAAAGCTTCAGCTTGTACGGCGAACGCGTGGGCGCTTTGAGCGTTCTGTGCGCCGACAAAGAAGAAGCAGGCCGCGTGTTGAGCCAACTCAAAATCGTCATTCGCACCAACTACTCCAACCCACCCATCCACGGCGGTGCCGTGGTAGCGGCCGTGTTGGGCAACCCAGAGTTGCGAGCCTTGTGGGAAAAAGAACTGAGTGAGATGCGCGTGCGCATCAAAGCCATGCGCCAAAAGCTGGTCGACGGTTTGAAAGCTGCTGGTGTGAAGCAAGACATGAGCTTCATCACCACCCAAATCGGCATGTTCAGCTACTCAGGCCTGTCCAAAGACCAAATGGTGCGTCTGCGCAACGAGTTCGGTGTCTACGGCACCGACACCGGCCGCATGTGCGTGGCAGCGCTCAATAGCAAGAACATCGACTACGTTTGCGCCTGCATCGCCAAGGTGATGTAAGCCAAAGCGCTCAGTCCCAAATGACTGAGCGCATCGCGATCGATGCCAGCTGGTAACCCTCGTTGAAAAACTCTACGCTGTCCCCTGGCTCTGCCGCGCCTGCGGCATACAGCAAAGGCAAGTAGTGGTCGTAGCTGGGGTGAGACATCTGCGCGATGTTCCCCTGCGCTTGAAAATCCACCAAGGCCTCGTTGTGGCCGGCCCTGATTTGATCCGCCACCCATTGGTCAAACCCAATCGCCCAATCGTAGGCTTGGTTGTCGGCGGCTGAGCGCTGCATGGTGCGCAGGTTGTGCACCGTGTTGCCACTGGCCATCACCAACACACCCTGATGCCTGAGGCTGCGCAATTGTTGGCCCAACGCATAGTGCTCAGCCATGGGGCGGTGGTAGTCGATGCTCAGTTGAACCACAGGAATATCTGCCTCAGGAAACATGGGCTTCAAAACACCCCAACAACCATGGTCCAAACCCCATTGGTCCAAATCCAGACCCACAGCTTCACCGCTGGCCGGTTGACGCAGCAATTGCGCAGTGTGCGCCGCCCACTCTGGCGCGCCAGGTGCGGGGTATTGCTGGTCAAACAACTCTTGTGGAAACCCACCGAAGTCATGGATGGTTTTGGGGTGTGCCATGCCTGTGAGCCACCAGCCCTGGGTGATCCAGTGGGCTGAAATACAAAGTATCAGTTTGGGCTTGGGCCAACGGCTGCCAAACAGAGGCCCAATGCGCTGCCACTCACGGCGAAACGGGCTGTCTTCGATCACATTCATGGGACTTCCGTGACCGATAAAAAGAACGGGCATCCGTGGTGTGGCGTGAGGTGTTGTCATGGCTTGTTTAAGACAAAAATAAAGGCTTTGTCGATTGGAGGACAGACTCCATTTTCACCCTATCTTCAGCTGTTATATTGCACTGCAACATATTTGAGATTCCCCCATGCTTTACCAAATCTTCGAAACCCAGCGCACCTTGATGGAGCCATTCGCAGACTTTGCGCAGGCTGCCTCCAAGCTCTACAGCAACCCACTCTCTCCATTGGGTCAGAACCAACTGGGTCAACGCATTTCTGCGGGTTACGACTTGCTCTACCGCTTGGGCAAAGACTACGAAAAGCCCCAGTTCGGCATCCAGTCGGTCAAGGTGGACGGTGTGGACGTGGCCATCCACGAACGCATTGAAGTGGACAAGCCGTTTTGTGAACTACGCCGCTTCAAACGCTACACCGACGATGCACACACCCTGACCAGCCTTAAAGGCCAACCTGTGGTGCTGATCGTTGCGCCCTTGTCGGGTCACTACGCCACTTTGCTGCGCGACACCGTCAAGACCATGCTCAAAGACCACAAGGTCTACATCACCGATTGGAAGAATGCCCGTTTGGTGCCGCTGAGCGACGGCGAGTTCCACCTCGACGATTACGTCAATTACGTTCAAGAGTTCATCCGCTACTTGCAAGGCCATTACGGCAACTGTCACATCATGAGTGTGTGTCAACCTACCGTGCCGGTGTTGGCAGCTGTGTCATTGATGGCCAGCCGTGGCGAAAAAACACCGCTGACCATGACCATGATGGGCGGCCCCATTGACGCTACAAAATCCCCCACGGCGGTCAACAACCTGGCCATGAACAAGAGCTTCAGCTGGTTTGAAAACAATGTGATCTACCGCGTGCCTGATAACTTTCCAGGTGCTGGCCGTCGCGTCTACCCAGGCTTTTTGCAGCACACCGGCTTTGTAGCCATGAACCCGGATCGCCATTTGAAGAGCCATTACGACTACTTCAAAGACCTGATCAAGGGCGACAACTCCAGCGCCGAGTCACACCGCAAGTTTTACGACGAGTACAACGCTGTGCTCGACATGGACGCCGATTACTACTTGGAAACCATCAACACCGTGTTCCAAGAGTTCAAGCTGGTGCGTGGCACTTGGCAAGTGAAATCTGAAAAGGGACAGCTAGAGCTGGTTCGTCCACAAGACATCCGAGGCACCGCGCTGCTCACGGTGGAAGGTGAGTTGGATGACATCTCGGGTTCGGGTCAAACCGTGGCCGCGCACGACTTGTGCACGGGCATCGTGCGCCAAGAGCACCACCACTTGGAGGTGCCAGGTGCTGGTCATTACGGCATCTTCAGCGGACGCCGCTGGCGCGAGGTGGTGTACCCACACGTCAAGAGCTTCATCTTGGAACATCAAAAAGCGTCCGTGGCTCAAAAAGCCGTCAAAGCCAGCACAGCCGCAAAGCCAAAAGTCACGCGCCCTGCGGCCAAAAAAGCAGTCGCTGCGGCTGCCCAAGCTACCCCAGTGGCTGTGAAAAAAGTGTCTGCCCGCTCGGCGCCAACCTCTGTTGCAGCCAAGCCTGCGGCCAAGAAAGCTGTGCGCGCGAAAAAGTGAGTCTGATTCAACGTCTCAACGACGCCCTGCCACAGACACAGTGCACGCGCTGCGGCTACCCCGACTGCAAAAGCTACGCCCAAGCAATCGCCGAGGGTGAGGCCCGCATGAACCAGTGCCCTCCTGGGGGCCAGGAAGGTGTGCAGCGCTTGGCCGCCATCCTGGGCCAAGCCGAGCTTCCATTGAACGCTGAACACGGCGTGGAAGGCCCACGCCAAATGGCCGTCATCGACGAGGACTGGTGCATTGGTTGCACGCTTTGCATCGCCGCCTGCCCGACAGACGCCATCTTGGGCGCCAACAAACGCATGCACACCGTGATTGAGGCCTATTGCACGGGCTGCGAGTTGTGCATCCCCGTGTGCCCTGTGGACTGCATCCAACTCGAACCCGTTGATCCGCAACGCACCGGATGGGCCGCTTGGTCACCCGAACAAGCCACTCAGGCACGCGAGCGCTACGACTGGCACCAGCAACGCAGTGCCCGCGAGACACAAGAAAACGCGCAACGGCTGCAAGCCAAAGCGCTCAAAAAATTAGCCGACTTACCCGCCCATACCCATGGCGCAGAAGGCGCTGGCAGTTCGCCTGAAGTGGACCGCAAACGCGCCATCATCGAAGCCGCCTTGGCCAAGGCCAAAGCGCGGGCGCAAAGTTGAACGGCCCCTCTCGGGGCCGTTTCACGGGTTGATACAGGCGCTTGTGTCGCCCAACCTCACTCGATGCGTGCGCCCGAGGCCTTCACGATTTGCCCTGCTGTGTCCCAGTCCGCACGCAGCACACGCTGGAACTCGTCCGACGACATGGCTCCCGGCTCAACCCCCAACTTGGTGAAGCGCTCTTGCACCACAGGGTCGGCCAGCACCTTGGCCATGGCCGCGTTGATGCGGTCCACCTCGGCTTTGGGTGTGGCTGCTGGGGCCAACAAGCCAAACCAGGAATCGAATTTGAATCCTGGCAAACCCGCCTCGGCCACCGTAGGCAACTCAGGCATGAACTTGGAGCGCTGGCTACCGGTGTAGGCCAGTAGCTTGATACGCGGGTCTTGACGGAAACCCGCCACACCGATGGTGGCCGACGTCACACCTTGCACGCGCCCTGCTAACACCTCGTTGACCGCATCCCCGGTGGACTTCATCGGAATGTGCTGCATGCTGGCACCGGCTTTGGCCAGGAACGAGGCCATGCCCAAATGCGTGGCGCTGCCGTTGCCCGCTGACGCGTAGTTGAACTGACCCGGCTTGGCCTTCAAGGCGCGCACATACTCGGCCATGTTGTTCACGCCCATGTTGGCAGGCGCAGCCACCACGTAGCCCGAATAGCCCAACAAGGCCACGCCCACAAAGTCTTTCACCGGGTCGTAGGGCAGCTTGGCATACAAATGCCCAGCCAGGTTGTGGCTGGCTGCGGCCAGCACCAAGGTGTTGCCATCCGCTGCGGCATGGGCCACTTGCGCCGTGCCCACCGTGCCGCCTGCACCCGCGCGGTTTTCCACCAGCACGGTAGCACCCAGGGCTTGGCCCAATTCGTTGTTGAAAGTTCGCGCCAGCGTGTCTTGCACCGCACCGGGTCCGAACGGCACCACCAAGTGCACCACGCGCTGCGCCCAAGCGGAACCCAGGGAGCAAGCGCCCAATGCCAGCGCCAGAGTCAGGCGACGAAGTGTGTGTGGAGAAGACATAAACATCCTTGTTGAATCAAATAAAAAGACGAATCTCAGCTGTGTCGGATGCACGCACAGGCCGTGCCACACCCCACATCAAACCGTTCAGGGGCGTGCCAACCAACGCTCCACCAAGCGCACAAAATAGCTTGCACCCACCGGAATGATGGCGTCGTTGAAGTCAAACGAGGTGTTGTGGATCACGCAGGCACCGGGCCCATGGTCGGGCATGCGGTGGCCGCCATCGCCGTTGCCAATGAAGGCATAGCAACCGGGCTTGGCGCGCAGCATATGGGCAAAGTCTTCGGCGGTCAGCACGGGCTCGAAGGCGTCGTTCACGTCCTGCACACCCACGATCTCGCGCATCACCTCGGCGGCAAACTGGGCTTCAAACGCATGGTTCACCACGGGGGGCGAGGCCCGCACAAAGCTCACCTCGGCTTGGCAACCATGGGCCAATGCTGTGTGTTCTGCGGTGCGGCGCAATGCGGCCTCCAGCACATCCAAGGCTTCAACGGAGAACGTGCGCACCGTGCCGCCCACCCAGGCCGCATCGGGAATCACATTGGGCGCGTCCGAGCCTTGAATTTGCGTGACGGCCAGCAGCACCCGCTCGCGCGAGTCAATCACGCGCGGCACCAAGGTTTGCAACTGCTGCGCCAGGTTGATGGTGGCCGCCACCGGGTCGGTGCCGGTGTGCGGCATGGACGCATGGGTGCCACGCCCGCGCAGCGTGACGCGCCAGGTGTTGCTCGACGCCATCAAGGCACCGTGGTTGAGCGCAAACGAACCTGCCTTTGCGCCGAGCGAAAAGTTGTGCAACGCAAACACCGCCTCGCAAGGAAAGCGCTCAAACAAACCTTCGTCGATCATCTTCTTGGCGCCCGCCTTGCCCATCTCTTCGGCCGGCTGAAAAATGAAATTCACCGTGCCGGCAAAGTCACGGCGTTGCGACAACTGCCAAGCGGCGGCCAGCAGCATGGTGGTGTGGCCGTCATGTCCGCAAGCGTGCATGCGTCCGTCATGCTGTGAACGGTGGGGGAAATGGTTGTCTTCTTGCAGCGGCAGCGCGTCCAAGTCGGCGCGCAAGCCAAGAGTGTGCGGCCCTTCGCGCCCCCGCAACACGCCCACCACACCGGTGTGGGCGATGCCGGTGTGCACTTCAAGGCCCCAGCTGCGCAAACGCTCAGCCACGATGGCGCTGGTGCGGTGTTCGTCGTACCCCAGCTCGGGGTGGGCGTGGATGTCACGCCGGAGTTTTACAAAATCTGAATACTCGTCAAAACACGTCAACACCGCCATGCAGGCCCCTTCGGTTTAAGAAGCGGCCAGTTTACTGAAGGCGCTCACCACCTCAGGGGGCGCTTGCACCAATTCAATCAACACGCCCTCACCACCAATGGGGAACTCGTCGTTGGCCTTGGGGTGAAGGAAGGTGATGTCAAACCCCGCCGCACCTTGGCGGATACCGCCCGGCGCAAAACGCACGCCTTGGGCGCTGAGCCAGGCCACGGCCTCGGGCAGTTTGTCGATCCACAAGCCCACATGGTTCAAGGGTGTGGTGTGCACCGCTGGCTTTTTGTCTGGGTCCAAAGGCTGCATCAAATCGACTTCGACCTTGAAAGGCCCCACGCCCATGGCGCAAATGTCTTCGTCCACGTTTTCGCGTTCGCTTTTGAAAGTGCCCGTCACCTCCAAGCCAAACATGTCAACCCAGAGTTTTTGCAAGCGGCCTTTGTCGGGGCCACCGATGGCGATTTGCTGGATACCCAGCACTTTGAAGGGGCGTGTTGTTTCAGACATCACTCAAACTCCACAATCATCTGATCCACCGTGAGTGACTCGCCTTTGTTGGCCACCACGCTCTTGACCACACCATCTTGGGTGGCGAACAACACGTTCTCCATCTTCATGGCTTCGATCACGGCCACGCGTTCACCGGCTTGCACTTTTTGGCCGGGCTTGACAGCCACATCCACCAGCAAGCCGGGCATGGGCGACAACACATAGCGGCTCAAATCGGGCGGTGCTTTGTACGGCATGAGTTGGTGCAACTCGGCCATGCGCGGCGACATCACCAAGGCATCGATGCGGGTCCCGTTGTGCTGCACTTGCAGCACCAGTGGGTTTTTCAAGGTGCCGCGCTCCACCTGCGCGGTGAAGGGTTTGCCGTTGACCGAGCCCTCAATGCGCACATCGTTCAAACGCGAGTGACTTTCGATGGCATATGACTTGGTGCCCACCTGGATGGTGGCCACACCGCTTTGGCCACGGAACTCGTCCACATGCACAGCCTTGTAGCTGTTGTGGCCTTGCGCCCCCAGCACCACCACGGTGTAGTCCTGGCCAATTTTGACGTCATAGCCCGGCAACTGACCGCTCAGGTTGGCGGCACGTTCGCGTGACTTGCGGCGTACAAAGGCGGCCAGCGCCACCAAAAAGTCGGGGTCGTCGTGTGGCACGTCTTCGGCGCGGAAACCGTGGGCGTACTGTTCGGCAATGAAGCCCGTGTTGAAGTCACCCGACACAAACTTGGGGTGCGCCAGCAAAGCCGCTTGGAACGGAATGTTGGAGCTGATGCCACGAATGACAAAACCGTTCAAGGCTTCGCGCATCTTGGCAATCGCTTCGTTACGGTCTTTGCCGTGCACGATGAGCTTGGCGATCATCGAGTCGTAGAACATCGGAATCTCACCACCGTCTTGCACCCCAGTGTCCACCCGCACGCCAAACAAGTTGGCCGTGTTGCCCTGGAACATGGTTTGTGCCGGTGTTTGAAAGCGCACCAAGCGCCCGGTCGAGGGCAAGAAGTTGCGGAACGGGTCTTCGGCGTTGATGCGGCACTCGATGGCCCAGCCATTGCGCTTCACATCGGCTTGCGTGAGCGGCAGCTTCTCGCCTGCGGCCACGCGAATCATCAGTTCCACCAAGTCCAAGCCCGTGATGGCTTCGGTCACCGGGTGCTCCACTTGCAGGCGGGTGTTCATTTCAAGAAAGTAAAAGTCTTGATCTTTGCCGACCACAAACTCCACCGTGCCTGCCGATTGGTACTTCACCGCCTTGGCCAACGCCACCGCTTGTTCGCCCATGGCTTTGCGGGTGGCGTCGCTGATGAAAGGCGACGGCGCTTCTTCGATCACCTTTTGGTGGCGACGCTGGATGGAGCACTCACGCTCGTTCAAATAAATCACGTTGCCGTGGCTGTCGCCCAGCACCTGAATTTCGATGTGGCGGGGTTCGAGCACGTACTTCTCAATGAACACGCGGTCATCGCCAAAACTGTTGCGCGCTTCGTTGCGACACGAGGTGAAACCTTCGAAGGCTTCTTTGTCGTTGAAGGCCACGCGCAGGCCTTTGCCGCCGCCGCCTGCCGAGGCTTTGATCATCACGGGGTAGCCAATGCCTTTGGCAATCTCCACCGCTTGCTCAGCGGTGTCGATGGCGTCGTTGTAGCCGGGAATGGTGTTGACCTTGGCTTCGAGCGCCAGCTTTTTGGAAGCGATCTTGTCGCCCATGGCGGCAATGGAATGCGCCTTGGGACCGATGAAGGCAATGCCCTCTTCTTCGCATCGTTTGGCGAAATCGGTGTTCTCGCTCAAGAAACCGTAGCCAGGGTGAATGGCCTGCGCGCCAGTGGCTTTGGCCGCTGCAATGATTTTCTCAGCCACAAGGTAAGACTCACGCGAAGGTGCGGGGCCCAGCAACACCGACTCATCGGCCAGTTGCACATGGCGCGCTTCTTTGTCGGCTTCGGAGTAAACGGCGACTGTTTTGATGCCCATCTTGTGGGCGGTGGCAATGACACGGCAGGCGATTTCGCCGCGGTTGGCAATGAGAATTTTGGTAAACATGTGTATTTCCTTATTCGGGTATCTGTTCAATGCTTTGCGGTGCTCGCTTTGGCCATGCGGTTAGTTGCTGTGCTCGCCATGGGCGCGGCGTATCCGCCTCCGCTCATGTCCCCCGCCCTTCGGGCTCCTCCTTCACTTCGCTGCGGCGGAAACACCGCACCCATGGCTGCGAATTGCGTCACAGAGTGCGGGCTACCCCCTTGCGCGTCTACAAAGTGCGACATAACGAGCGGGCTGTTCGCTTCCCCTGCCGCAAACAAAAGCGTCGCCCCAAGCGGGTTGCCTGAGCGCTTTGCGTAGGTAAAGGAGGAGGCCGAAGGCCGGGGGACACGGGGCAAAGCGCTCAGGCAACCCGCTTGCGCGTCTGCGAAGTGCGTCACAGCGCTCGAGCTGCCCGCTTGCCCGCCAGCAAAGTCCGTCACAGACAAGGGGCTACCCGTCTCCCCTGCCGCAACAAAAAGCGTCGCCCCAAGCGGGTAGCCTGGGCGCTTTGCGTAGGTAAAGGGGGAGGCCGAAGGCCGGAGGACACGGAGCAAAGCGCTCGGGCTACCCGCTCTTCCCACATAGCGATCAATTGACAAGCAGTTCATACAGACGCTCAAAGCGGAATGTTGCCGTGCTTGCGCCACGGGTTGTCAATCTGCTTGTCTTTGAGCATCACCAACGAACGGCAAATCCGCTTGCGCGTTTCATGCGGCTGAATCACGTCGTCAATGAAGCCACGTGCACCCGCCACAAACGGGTTGGCAAAACGGGCCTTGTACTCGGCTTCTTTGGCAGCCAGCTTTTCCGGGTCGCCCTTGTCTTCGCGGAAGATGATCTCCACCGCCCCCTTGGCCCCCATCACCGCAATCTCGGCATTGGGCCAGGCAAAGTTCACGTCACCACGCAGGTGCTTGGACGCCATCACGTCATAGGCACCGCCATAGGCCTTGCGGGTGATCACGGTGATCTTGGGCACGGTGCACTCGGCATAGGCGTAGAGCAACTTGGCACCGTGTTTGATGATGCCGCCAAACTCCTGGCTGGTGCCAGGCATGAAGCCGGGTACATCCACAAAGGTGATCACGGGGATGTTGAAGGCATCGCAAAAGCGCACAAAGCGCGCGGCTTTGATCGAGCTCTTGATGTCCAAGCAGCCTGCCAACACCAGAGGTTGGTTGGCCACAATGCCCACGGTTTGACCGGCCATGCGGGCAAAGCCGATCAAGATGTTTTTCGCATAGTCGGGTTGCAGCTCAAAGAAGTCACCATCGTCCACGGTTTTGACGATCAGCTCTTTCATGTCGTAAGGCTTGTTGGGGTTCTCGGGCACCAAGGTGTCCAAGCTCACGTCCATGCGGTCGGTCGGATCCCCGTTGTGGCGCACCGGCGCTTTTTCTTTGTTGTTGAGCGGCAGGTAGTTGTAGAGACGGCGCAGCATCAGCAAAGCTTCGACGTCGTTTTCAAACGCCATGTCAGCCACACCGCTCTTGGTGGTGTGGGTCAATGCACCGCCCAACTCTTCGGCGGTCACTTCTTCATGGGTCACGGTCTTGACCACTTCGGGGCCGGTGACAAACATGTACGAGGTGTCTTTGACCATGAAGATGAAGTCGGTCAGTGCGGGCGAATACACCGCCCCACCGGCAGAGGGTCCCATGATCATGCTGATTTGCGGCACCACGCCGCTGGCCATCACGTTGCGCTGAAACACGTCGGCATAACCGCCCAAGCTGGCCACACCTTCTTGGATGCGGGCGCCACCTGAATCGTTCAAGCCAATCACGGGTGCGCCCACTTTCATGGCTTGGTCCATGATCTTGCAAATCTTTTCTGCGTGGGTTTCCGACAAAGCGCCGCCATACACGGTGAAGTCTTGGCTGAACACAAACACCAAGCGGCCGTTGATCATGCCGTAGCCTGTGACCACCCCATCGCCCGGAATTTTGTTGCCTTCCATGCCAAAGTCGGTGCAGCGGTGCTCAACAAACATGTCCCACTCTTCGAAGGTGCCTTCGTCAAGCAACACCTCAATGCGCTCACGTGCGGTCAGTTTGCCTTTGGCGTGTTGCGCATCGATGCGCTTTTGGCCGCCGCCCAAACGCGCCGCAGCACGCTTTTGTTCCAGTTGTTCAAGGATGTCTTGCATGGTTGCACTCGCTTTCAAGGAAGATGGGTTTCAGCTCTGCGCTTGGTAGGCGCTGAGCAGTTGTCTGGCAGCGGTCGAAGCAGCCAACTGCCCCGCCGCCACTTGTTGGCTGAGTTCGGGCAGCAGCGCTTGCACGCGCGGCTGCGACCGAAAAGTTTGTTTCAAACCCGCGTCGATGCGCTCCCACATCCACGACAGCGCTTGACTCTGGCGGCGCGTCTCAAAGCGGCCATTGTGGGTTTGCAAGCCTTTGAATTCACTGACAGCAGCCCAGAACGCGTCCACGCCCTGGTTGAGCAAGGCGCTGATTTGCAGCACCTTGGGATGCCACACGCTGTCGTCGCCGTGTAGGTGGCCCGACGAGGCATGCATGCCCAGCAATTGCAAAGCACTGGTGATTTGCAATTGCGCACGGGTGGCGGCGATGGCGTCTATGTCAGCCTTGTTGATGACCACCAAATCCGCGATCTCCATCACGCCTTTTTTGATGGCTTGCAAATCGTCGCCTGCATTGGGCAGTTGCAGCAAACAAAACATGTCGGTCATGTTGGCCACGGCGGTTTCGCTTTGGCCCACACCCACGGTCTCAACAATCACCACGTCATAGCCTGCGGCTTCGCACACCAACATAGACTCGCGGGTTTTCTCAGCCACGCCGCCCAAGGTGCCGCTCGATGGGCTGGGGCGGATGTAGGCCTGCGGGTGCACGCTCAAGTGCTCCATGCGGGTTTTGTCACCCAAGATAGAGCCCCCCGACACGCTGGACGATGGGTCCACCGCCAGCACGGCCACACGGTGGCCCTGGGCAATCAAATACAAACCCAAGGCTTCGATGAAGGTGGACTTGCCCACGCCCGGCACCCCACTGATGCCCAGCCTGAACGACTGGCCAGTGTGCGGCAGCAGGGCGGTCAGCAAAGCGTCGGCCAACACGCGGTGGTCGGTGCGGGTGGATTCGAGCAGCGTGATGGCCTTGGCCATGGCGCGGCGCTGCACCGCAGCGTTGCCGTGCAGCAGCCCGTCGAGCAATTGCTCAGGTGTCATACCTTGCCTTGGTGTCCGTTGGCGCAGCGTTAGCCCAAGGCCTTTTTGATTTGCTCCAACACGTCTTTGGCACTAACCGGAATGGGCGTACCCGGGCCGTAAATGCCTTTGACGCCTTGTTCGTACAAGAGTTCGTAGTCTTGGCGTGGAATCACACCACCGACGAAGACGATGATGTCGTCGGCGCCTTGTTTTTTGAGCTCGGCAATGATGGCGGGCACCAGCGTCTTGTGGCCCGCCGCCAGGGTGGACACGCCCACGGCATGCACATCGTTTTCAATCGCTTGGCGGGCGCACTCTTCAGGGGTTTGAAACAGCGGGCCCATGTCCACATCAAAGCCCAAATCGGCATAAGCGGTGGCCACCACTTTGGCGCCACGGTCGTGACCGTCTTGGCCCAGCTTGGCAATCATCACGCGCGGACGGCGGCCCTGTTGGTCAGCGAACGCGGCAATCTCAGCCTTGAGCGCATTCCAATAGGCCATGGTGTCTCCTTCGGTAGAGGCCGAGTCATAGGCCGCAGCGTACACACCCGTCACCTTTTGCGTGTCGGCGCGGTGGCGGCCAAACACTTTTTCCAGCGCATCGCTCACCTCGCCCACCGTGGCACGCAAGCGCATGGCTTGGATGGTCAGGTCCAGCAAGTTGCCTTGGCCCGATTCAGCCGCAGCCGTGAGCGCGTCAAGCGCGGCTTGCACCCCGGCACTGTCACGCGTGGCTTTGATGTGCTTCAAGCGTTCAATCTGGCCATCGCGCACGCGCACGTTGTCGATGTCCAAGGTGTCGATCGGGTCTTCTTTGGCCAGCTTGTATTTGTTGACACCCACGATCACGTCTTTGCCCGAGTCGATGCGGGCTTGTTTTTCGGCCGCTGCTGCTTCGATCTTGAGCTTGGCCCAGCCGCTGTCGACCGCCTTGGTCATGCCGCCCATGGTTTCGACTTCTTCGATGATGGCCCAGGCTTTGTCGGCCATCTCTTGGGTCAACGATTCCATCATGTAGCTGCCAGCCCAGGGGTCGATCACGTTCGTGATGTGGGTCTCTTCTTGAATGATCAACTGGGTGTTGCGGGCAATGCGCGACGAAAACTCGGTGGGCAAGGCAATGGCTTCGTCAAAACTGTTGGTGTGCAAGCTTTGCGTGCCACCAAACACGGCGGCCATGGCCTCGATGGTGGTGCGCACCACGTTGTTGTAGGGGTCTTGCTCGGTCAGCGACCAGCCCGAGGTTTGGCTATGGGTGCGCAGCATCAAGCTCTTGGGGTTTTGCGCGTCAAAGCCCTTCATGATGCGGCACCACAGCAAGCGGGCGGCGCGCATTTTGGCAATCTCCAGATAGAAGTTCATGCCCACCGCCCAGAAGAACGACAGGCGCGGCGCAAACGCATCCACGTCCAGGCCCGAAGCCATCGCCGTCTTCACATACTCTTTGCCGTCGGCCAGGGTAAAGGCCAACTCCAGTGCCTGGTTGGCCCCCGCCTCTTGCATGTGGTAACCCGAGATCGAGATCGAGTTGAACTTGGGCATGTGCTGCGCGGTGTAGCCAATGATGTCGCCAATGATCTTCATCGACGGCTCGGGCGGGTAGATGTAGGTGTTGCGCACCATGAACTCTTTGAGGATGTCGTTCTGAATCGTCCCACTGAGTTTGTCTTGGCTCACGCCCTGCTCTTCGGCAGCCACCACATAGCCGGCCAACACGGGCAGCACGGCACCGTTCATGGTCATCGAGACCGACACTTTGTCGAGGGGGATCTCGTTGAACAAGATCTTCATGTCCTCGACCGAGTCAATCGCCACCCCGGCTTTGCCCACGTCACCGGTCACACGGGGGTGGTCGGAGTCGTAGCCACGGTGGGTCGCCAAGTCAAACGCCACCGACACACCCTGCCCGCCTGCGGCCAACGCTTTGCGGTAGAACGCATTGGACTCTTCGGCGGTCGAAAAACCTGCATATTGGCGAATCGTCCAGGGTCGTACGGCATACATGGTGGCTTGGGGGCCACGCAAAAACGGCTCAAACCCGGGCAAGGTGTTGGCATACGGCAGGTGCTGGGTGTCTTCGGCGGTGTACAGCGGCTTGACGCTGATGCCGTCTGGGGTCTTCCAATTCAAGGCATTGAGATCACCGCCTGGGGCCGATTTGGCGGCCGATTTGGCCCAGGCTTGGAGGTTGGAGGCGTTGAATTCGGTCGGCTTTTGGCTCATGGCAAGTCACTCGTGAAGGGAGGGTTGACCCCCGGTTTTTCGAATCCGGGGCATCATATCATTCATAATTATTGATGCAAAATATTATCTGAGCTTACAATTTCACCCCATGTCTGCCGTCACCCTCACCCCACGCGCCCTGTACGAAGAAGTGGCTGAACTCTTGCGTCAGCGCATTTTTTCAAGCGAACTCGCGCCCGGCAGCTGGATTGACGAGATGCGCCTGGCCGAGGAATACGGCATCAGCCGCACCCCCATGCGCGAAGCCCTGAAGGTGTTGGCCGCTGAGGGCTTGGTGACGATGAAGGTACGCCGCGGCGCTTATGTGACCGAGGTGAACGACAAAGACCAGCGCGACGTCTACCACCTGCTGGCCTTGCTGGAATCAGATGCCGCTGGCGTAGTGGCCCAAAACGCCAGTGACGCACAACTACAGGACTTGAAGTCCTTGCACCAAGAGTTGGTGGCTTGCGTGCATGACACCGAACGTTTTTTTGAAGTCAATGAGCGTTTTCACATGCGCTTGTTAGAGATCGCCGACAACCGCTGGCGCGACCAAATGGTGGCCGACTTGCGCAAGGTGATGAAGCTCAACCGCCACAACTCGCTGCTCAAAAGTGGGCGCATTGAAGAGTCATTGAGCGAACACCAAGCCTTGTTGGACGCGCTGCTGGCGCGCGACGCGACAGCCAGCGTGCAGCACATGAAAGCCCATTTCGAAAATGGTCTGGAAGCCGCCAGTTAAAGCGGCACAGACCACGCCGTTAACGCAGCGCGGAGGAATGGTTATTTTCTGATGACTTGGTGACCATGACCAGGCCCACACCGGACAAGATCAACAGCCCGCCTGCCAAGTGGTACCAGCCCAAGGATTCACCCAACACGCCCCAGGCCACCACAGCGGCATACAAGGGACCGGCATAAAGCATGACAGCCACCCGACTGGCCCCCAAGACCTTGAGGGTCCAGCCATAAATCCAATAGGCGGCCACGCCAGGTATCAAGGCTGTAGCCAGCATCTGCATCAAGGCCTGCTGGCCCAAGGCAGGGGCATCGGTGGCAAACAGTTCATACACCGCAAACGGCAAGATCACCACCACGCCACCTGCGCACATGGTGGCCAGACGAGCCATCGACCCCAGCGGGCTGTGCCACTTTTTTTGCAGCAACGAAAACGCGGCCCAAGCGAACGCCGAACACACGACCCACAGATCCCCCACCACAAAATGCAGTTGGGCCAAGTGGGTCCACTCGCCGCGCACCACCACATGCACCACGCCTGACAAAGACAGCGCCACCCCGAGCGCCTGCCACACAGAGAACCGCTCGCCCAACCACAACACCGAGCCGACGGCAATCAACACCGGCGAGGCGGCATAAATCAGTGAAATGTTCATCGCGCCCGTGCTCTGTGCCGCGATGTAAACCCAGGCACCGCAAATCCACATGCCACACGCCCCCAGCACCAAGCTTTGCGGCCAGGCTTTGATCACTTCACGCCGCATGCGCCACAGCTCTTGACGCGACCACCAGGCCAAGATCACACCGGCCAAGGTCCACCGTCCCAGCGCCAACACATGGGGGGTCACCACCCCAGGGGCCTGGCGCGCCACCACCAAGTTGACCGTCCACAGCAAGGGCATGAGCCACACCAACACCAGGGCGATACGCATGCGTGTCTGTTTGCGCAGCAGCTCAGCTGACATGGGCAGGCTTTTCTGTGCCGCGCGCCAGCGCTTCGCGGGCCAACTGCATGACCTCATGGGGCGGCAAAGGCTTGAGTTTGTGATTGCTCCAGACCTGACGCCACAAGCGCCCTCCTCGCTCGCCGTGGTAGAGCCCCAGCATGTGACGGGCAATGGCATACCAGGGGCATCCATCCTCCGCGTGCGCGCGCGCCATGTAGCGCACCATGGTTTCTTCCACCGCTTCGCGGCTCGGTGGTGTCGCAGGCGCACCAAAAAACTCAGCGTCCCAGCTGCTGAGCAGCCAAGGGTTGTAGTAGGCCTCGCGACCCACCATCACGCCATCGGCATGTTGCAGGTGGTCGGCAATTTGCGCATTGGTGGTGATGCCGCCATTGACAGCAATCGTCAGCTCAGGAAAGTCTTGTTTGAGTTGATACGCCAGCTCGTAGCGCAGGGGCGGAATTTCACGGTTCTCTTTGGGGCTCAAGCCTTGCAGCCATGCGTTGCGCGCGTGAACAATGAACACGCGACAGCCTGCCTCGCTGACTTGGCCGACAAAGTCGCGCACAAAGTCATAGCGTTCAATCTTGTCAATGCCGATGCGATGCTTGACCGTCACCGGCACATTGACCACATCCAGCATGGCTTTCACGCCATCGGCCACCAAGGCCGGTTCGTTCATCAGACACGCACCAAAGGCACCGCGCTGCACCCGGTCGCTGGGGCAGCCACAGTTGAGGTTGATTTCGTCATAGCCCCACTGTTCGCCCAATTTGGCGGCATGGGCCAAATCAACCGGATCACTGCCACCGAGTTGCAGCGCCACCGCATGCTCTTCGGCGTTGAAGCGCAAATGACGCTGCACATCGCCGTGGCGCAGCGCGCCCGTGGTCACCATTTCGGTGTACAGCAAGGTGTGTTGGGTCAGCAAACGGTGGAAGTAGCGGCAATGCCGATCGGTCCAATCCATCATGGGCGCCACGCTGAGGCGGTGACGACTCAGCATTGTTTTGGGTTCTACTGGCAAAAAATACTCAAGGATTGATGGTTCAAGTGGGCAAGCCACGCAGCGTGTCAACAAAAGAAAACACCACCGATGGCACAGATGCCTATTATCGCAATGCTGATTGCCAGGCCATCAACTTGACGCGTATGCGAGAGGCACGTACTTGAGCCTCTGAACTTCTGGGCAGCGCTGCAATCAGTTGCTCAGAATTACCACGCAAGATGGCCAGCGGCGTTCTCAGCTCGTGCGAACACACACATCCACCACATTGGTTTCGGGATCAAAGTTGATTTTCCAAACATGCTTCAAAGTTTGTACCCCGTTGAGCGCATCAGATAGGCCAACAAACTGAATTCACGCTGACCGAGAACAGCCGAGAGCTGATGACAGTACGCTTTGCGATTGACCACATGATGTGCTTGATGCACCCAGCTTGTCGTCGGCTGTGTGACAGAGGCTACTCACACCATAAGGAATACTGCATGCTTGCACACACCTCAGATCACTCACATGCACTGTTTTATTCGTCACTCTGGTTGGGTGGGTTTGCTTGCGCTGTTGATGCTGCCAGCCCTCCATGCGCAAAGCTATCCCTCGCGCGCCATCACCTTGGTGGTCCCCTTTGCCCCTGGCGGGGGCACCGACAGCATTGCACGTGACATGGCCAAGTCCTTGTCCGAAAAATTAGGTCAGCCTGTGGTGGTGGACAACAAAGGCGGTGGCGGTGGCGCGCTTGGTGCCAATGCCGTGGCCAAGAGCGCCGCCGATGGCTACACCTTGCTGTTTGCTACCTCGACTTTTGTCACGAATGCCGCGTCTGAGGCTTCGGGCAATTACCAGATCGAGAAAGACTTTGCGCCGATCGCCATGATCGGACGCGGCCCTTTGCTGGTGGTGACCAGCAAGTCGCTGGGGGTCAAAACTATGGCGCAGTTGAAAACCACTGTGGCCACCATGCCCCAAGGCGTGGACTTTTGCTCGGCGGGCAATGGCAGCATCAACCATTTGTCCGGTGAGTTGTTTCGCCAGCACAGTGGCTTGAACTTGACGCATATTCCCTACAAAGGCAGTGGGCCAGCCACCATCGACTTGCTGGCCGGTCGCGTGCAGTTGTTCTTTGCCACGGTGCCCACCATCCTGCCCTATGTGCGTGACCAACGGGTGGAGTTGCTGGCGGTGACCAGTGCCAAGCGCTCACCCTTGTTTCCCAACACACCGACCATGGTCGAGTCTGGCTACAAAGACTTTGACATTTCGACCTGGTGGGGGGTGCTGGCACCTGCCAAAACACCCAAAGCGGTGTTGGACAAGCTCAACCAAACCATCCACGAAGTGGCCGCACATGAGCCTGTGCGCACGCGTTTGATGCATGAAGGGGCAGAGGCCATCAGCGGTTCCCCCGAAGAGTTTGGCCGCACGCTGTCGCACGAGTTGGTGCAGTGGCGTGCGGTGGCCAAAGCCGCGGGCTTGCGCACTGACAAGCCTTGAGACAACGCAGCATCACAGGAGGCTCAAGCCCCCCGTGACATCAAGCCTTTGACAAACCCGCTTTGACCCGGTCTGGTGTGAGCGGCAAGCGCCGAAAGCGCACGCCTGTGGCATCGAACACGGCATTGGCCAAGGCTGCGCCTGTAGGGCCTTGCGAGGCCTCACCCGTGCCCAAAAACGGCGCACCTGGGCGGTCGATCAACACCACCTCGACTGGCGGCACTTCCGAGAAGGTCAGGATGGGGTAGCTGGCCCAGTCGCTGGAGAGCACCTTGGTGTCATCGAACTTGACTTCTTCTTTGAGCGACCAGCTCAGCGACTGGATCAAACCGCCTTCGATTTGGTTGCTCACGCCATCGGGGTTGACGATGTGGCCCACATCCGCCGACGCCACCGCACGCAGCACACGGATGCGCCCGTTGCGACGGTTGACTTCGACCTCCAGCGCCACGGCGCAGTAGCCCGCGATGTTTTTGTAGCGGGCAAAGGCGATGCCGCGTCCACGGCCTTCGGTCTTTTTCCAATCGGTCCAGCCAAAGGCTTTGGCCGCTTTGACCAAGGCATCACGCGCACGCTCATCTTTCAAAAAGCGCAAACGGTATTCCACCGGATCAACTTTGCCGGCTGCGGCCAATTCGTCGATGAACGACTCGATGGCAAACACGTTGGCATACGCCCCCAGACCTCGGGTGGACGAGGCTCGCAGCGGCATGTCGGTGATGAAGTGGGTCAACACCTTGTGGCCGGGGAAGTCATACAGTGCAATGGCGTTGCGGTCGGCCGCGTAATTGGGCGGACCACCGTTGACGGGCACGGGCAGGGTGAAAGGCTTTTCCAGATAACGCGCCGACAACAAGTTGCCGGGCTCGCCACTGGGGCGCGTGCCATGCGGGGTGGACCAGACCTGCAAGTCCCAATCCAGCACATTGCCTTGGGCATCGAGGCCCGCTTGAACCTGAATTTCCATGGCTGAGCCATAGGGCTCCCAGGTGTGCTCTTGCTCGCGGGTGTATTGCAAGCGCACAGGGTTGCCGGGTACGACAGCCGCCAACAGCGCAGCATCAGCCGCAGCGTCGTCGGCCAAGTTGTGACCGTAGCAACCGGCACCTTGCATGTGTTGGCAGCGCACCTTGGCGGGCTCCATGCCGAGCATCTTGGCAATCGCCACGCTGGTTTCAAACACCGACTGGCTGTGGGTTTGAATCAACATCACACCATCCGCCCCCAAGGTGGCAATGGCGGCCGAGGTACCGATGGACGCATGCATGTGGTACGGGCGCTGGTAGGTGGCCTGCATGGTTTTCGCCACGGGCTCGCCACCGGCACGCACTTGTGTTTTGGTATCGATGAGTTTGTTGGGCTTGGTTTTGCGCAGCCATTCAAAGATGCCGTCATGCCCAGGCAACACTTTGTCGACCTGCCACTTGGCCGAAGCGGCCATGGCTTTGGCGGCGGCCAGTGCCTGTTCTTCACGCTTGGCCACCACACCCAAGAAGCTGCCATTGCGCACGGCCTTGACCACGCCCGGCATTTTTTGCACCGCTGCCAGATTGACCGACATCAGTTTGGCTTGGTAAGTAGGCGGGCGCACGATGTGGCCAAACAACATGCCCGCAGGACGCTGTTCTTGCACAAACATGGCTTGGCCCAACATCTTGGGTGTCAAGTCCACCCGGTGCACGGGGTGACCGATGTAACGGTGCCGGTGCGCAGGCTTGGGTTTGACTTGGCCCGTGGCCTCGCGGTTGAGGGCCTCGCCCGAGACCAAGTCCCAATAGGCCACTTGCTCACCACTGATGGCGCTGACCATGCCGTCGTGCACGTTTAAGGTGTCGAGGGGTTGTTTGAGTTTTTCAGCCGCCAAGTCGAGCAGGATGGCGCGCACTTCGGCAGAGGCGTACTGCACGGCCGTGGCGCAATACGGCATTGAGAACGAGCCTGCGGTCACGCCCTCGTTGGGCACCAAGGCGGTGTCGCCCGAGATGACCTGCACACGCGACAAGTCGATGTCGAGTTCGTCGGCACAAATTTGCGTGACGGCGGTCAAGATGCCCTGCCCCAGCTCCACCTTGCCGACCAGCAAAGTGACGGTCTGGTTGGCGTTGACACGCAGCCACGCATTGAGTTTGCGGTGGGTGTTCAAGTCGCCGGGCAAACGGGGTTTGGCAGTGACCGCAGCGGTTTGAGACAAAGCCGCATCCAAAGGAATGGCAAATGCCAGCGAGACATAGCCCGTGGTTTTCAAAAAACCGCGACGACTGGAAGTGAGTGTGTGGTTCATGATCAAGCCTCCTTCGCCGCACGCAGCACGGCGCGCACGATGCGGTTGTGGGCGCCACAACGGCATAAATTGCCATCCAAGGCTGAGCGCACTTCGGCGTCGGTGGGCTTGGGGTTGCGGTCCAGCAAGGCCTGGGCTTGAATGATCATGCCCGAGGTGCAGTAACCGCACTGGGCGGCCTGTTCGTCAATAAAGGCTTGCTGCAAGCGACTGGGCTGCTTGCCATCTTTCAAGCCTTCCAAGGTAGTCACCGCGCGACCCGCTACAGAAGACAGTGGCGCTACACAACTGCGGACCGGGTTGCCGTCCACCATGACGGCGCAAGCGCCGCATTGGGCTTTGCCACAACCGAACTTGCTGCCGTTGATTTGAAAATCGTTGGCCAGCACGGTGAGCAAAGGCGTGGCCTCTGCCGCCGGGCTGCGCACCGATTGGCCATTGAGTTTGAAGCTGATCACGGGTGTCTCCTTGAATTTTTTATTGCTCGTCGATGATGGGGTTGGACAAGATGCCAATGCCCTCAATCTCGATCTCGCACACATCGCCAGGCGCCATCCACACGGGTGGGTTGCGGGCATAGCCCACACCCGCAGGGGTGCCGGTGATGATGACGTCGCCAGGCTCAAGCGTCATGCACTCGGTGATGATGCGCAAAGACTCGACCACGTCCCACAAAAAGTCTTTGGTATTGGCGTCTTGCATGACTTTGCCGTTCAGGCGCGACTGGATGCGCAGACCTGCACCGCCAGGAGGCAACTCGTCCGGCGTGACCAACCAGGGGCCGAAGGGGCCGCTGTCGTCGAAGTTTTTGCCAATCGTCCACTGGGCCGATTTGCGCTGGTAGTCACGCAAACTGCCGTCGTTGAAACACGAGTACCCCGCGATGTGCTCCAAGGCGTTGGCAGCCGTGAGGTGACGTGCGCGCTTGCCGATGATGACGGCCAACTCCGCTTCGTAGTCGAGCTTGGTGGAGGCTTTGGGACGCACCAGCGGTGCCAGGTGACCCACCATGGAGCTCGGACCACGCAAGAAAAAGCTGGGGTATTCAGGCCTGGCGTTGCCACCTTCGGCCGCGTGGTCGGCATAGTTCAAGCCCATGCACACGATCTTGCTGGGGTTGGGCACGACGGGCAAAAAGCTCACGCTCGCCAAAGGTTTGATGGCAGAGGCCGGTGCTTTTTGTGCGGCGGCATGGGCGGCAGCCAGGGCACCCGGCGTGGACAACAAGGTCAGCATGTCACGGGGCAGATTGGCACCGGTCAACGCCAGATCGACAAACTCGGTGGCTTGTGCGTTGGCAACCCAGCCGACGCCCGATTGGCCGTGTTCTTGAAAACTCAACAAACGCATTTTTAATCCTTCAAGGGAAAAATAGATGGTCGGATAATATCGATAATTCAAGCTTAGATAAATTTTTATCGATGAATCATGTCGCCTTATGAACACTGCCACCGCGCCTGAAACCACCGCATCACTGACCGCTAGCACTTATGAGCGCTTGCGCGCTGATGTGCTCAACGGTCATTGGACGCCTGGCAGCAAGCTGGGCATTGAGGCCTTGCGTGCCCACTACGGCACAGGCGCCACACCTGTGCGCGAAGCCCTCAACCGCTTGGCGGCCGAAGGCTGGGTGCAGCACTTGGAGCAGCGCGGGTTTGCCGTGGCCTCGGTCAGCGAAGACGCACTGCGTGAGTTGGCCAAGACTCGGGTATGGGTGGAAACCTTGGCCCTGACCCAAGGCCTGCAAGCGCGCACCCCTGAGTGGGAAGAACGCTTGGTATTGGCCTTGCACCGCTTGTCCAAAACACCGCGCTCTTTGTATGCCGACCGCTACGTCGAAAACCCCGCCTGGGAAAAACTACACCGAGAGTTTCATCAGGTGTTGGTCTCTCAATGCGGCTCGCGCTGGCTGATTGGTTTTTGCGAACAGCTCTACGACCAGGCCCACCGCTACCGCCAGTTGGCGGTGAAAAAGTCGTACAAGCGCCGCCACGAACTCGACGAACACAAAGCCATGGTGGATGCCGTGCTGGCCGGTGACGCCAACGCCGCTTGCCAAGCCCTGGCGGGCCACTATGAAAAAACCGCTGGCATCATTTTGAACAGCACGCTCTGAAACACCCCCACCGATTCAACGTCACCCGAAGCCCTACCCCATGAACCACACACCTCACATCACCCGACTGTCCGACGACTTCCGCTGGCCTGGTGGCCGCCGCGTAGCCGTGATTTTCAACATTGCCTACGAAGCTTGGTCGGATGGACAAGCCCCGGGCATTGGGCCCATGGGCAATGTGCTCAAGCCCGGCTTCTTTGACACCAACGCCCATTCATGGGCCAGCTTTGGCATGGTGCGCGGCATCCACCGCTTGCTCGACTACGCCGACAAACGGGGCGTGAAAACCAGCATCATGGTCAACGGCGTGCTGGCCGAACGCGACCCCGACACCGTCAAGTCGCTGCACACGCGGGGCCACGAAATCGTCAATCACTCATGGGGCATGGATGTGATTCCTGTCTACTTTGACGAGGCCCAAGAGCGCGAGAACATCCGAAAGAACGACGAGATCTTGACCCGCGTGGCAGGCATCAAGCCCTCGGGCTGGATCAGCCCACGCGGCACGGGCAGCCCCATCTCATCGCGCCTCTTGGCCGAAGCCGGCTACCTGCACCACGGCGACTGCAACGACGACGATCGCCCGTATGTGATGAACTTCGACGGCCAACGCATCGTCGGCATCCCATTGACGATGGATGTGAACGACTTGCCCACTTGCATCCGCTATGGCCAAGGTCCGCGCCACATGCTCGACACCTTTGTCGACACCTTCACCGCCATGCGCGAGCGTGAACACGTGCCGCTGATGCTGGACGTCACCGCCCACACCCATGTGATGGGTCGCGCCTCAGGTGCTTGGGTGTATGACGAAATCATGGCCATCGTGGCTCAGCACTCGGATGTCTGGGTCACCACCCGCGAAGAAATGGCCAAGTACGTGTTGAGCCAAACCGCTGCTTGAGTCTCTGCACCCAAGCTCACCCCTCACCATGACAGGAAACCCCATGTTGCACCGTCGCACCCTCGTTTGTTTGAGCACTGCCCTGTTGTTAGGTATCAGCGCAGGTGCGCATGCCCAAAACAGCTACCCCACCAAGCCTGTGAAGTTTGTGGTGGCCTTCGCGCCCGGCGGACCCGCAGACATCATTGCACGCCTGTTGGGCCAACGCCTGAGCGAGTCATTGGGGCAGCCTGTGGTGGTGGAAAACCGAGCCGGTGCGGGTGGCAACGTGGCCAGCGGCATCGTGGCCAAAGCGGCGCCCGATGGCTACACGTTGATGATCAACACCAGCTCGTTGGCGGTGAACGTGAGCTTGTCCAAGAACCCAGGCTTCGATGCCGAAAAAGACTTCACCTTGGCCAGCGTGGTGGCGTCTAGCCCCAACCTGTTGGTGGCCTACCCTGGGCTCAAAGCCAAGAATCTGCAAGAGATCGTGACCGAAGCCAAGTCGGGCAAGCTCAACTACGGCACCGCAGGCGCAGGCACCACGCCACACCTGACCGCCGAATACCTGTTCAAGGTGCTGGCCAAAGTAGATGTGACGCACATCCCCTTCCAAGGCGCAGGCCCAGCACTCAACGCCACCATGGGCGGACAAGTGGAAATGGCCAGCGTGGCTCTGCCGGCTGCGGTGGAAATGGTCAAAGGCGGCAAGGTGCGTGGTTTGGCCGTGACCAGTAACAAACGTGTGGCAGCTTTACCTGATGTGCCCACCGTGGCCGAATCAGGCTTTCCGGGGTTTGAGGACTACACCTGGGTGGGCGTGTTCGCACCCAGCAAAACACCGCCGGATGTGGTGCAGCACCTCAACAGCGAGATCAACAAAATTTTGCGCAGTGCCGACTTTCAAGGCAAGCTCGCAGGCGTGGGCTTTGAGCCTGTAGGGGGTAGCACCAAAGAAGCTGCTGACTATTTGAAAGCTGAATTGGCCAAATGGGCGAAGGTGGTGAAAGAAACCGGCACCAAGGTGGAATGACCTGCATCGAGTTGCGAATCTCCATGCCCCATGAAAAAACCCGCCGCGGCGGGTTTTTTCATGCCAAGTACGTGACCGCATCAGCCCATGTGCAAACCACCGTTGCACGAGAAGTCTGCGCCAGTAGTGAAGCCCGAGTCCTCACCAGCCAACCAGCCCACGATGGAGCCAATTTCTTCAGGGGTGCCCAAGCGCTTGACAGGAATGGTGGCGACGATTTTGTCGAGCACATCTTGACGGATGGCGCGGACCATGTCGGTACCGATATAGCCTGGGGACACGGTGTTGACCGTCACGCCCTTGCTAGCCAACTCTTGGGCCAAGGCCATGGTGAAACCGTGCATGCCGGCTTTGGCAGCCGAGTAGTTAGTTTGACCCGATTGGCCTTTTTCACCATTGACGGATGAGATTTGCACAATGCGACCAAAGCCGCGCTCCACCATGTCTGCCACCACTTGCTTGGTGACGTTGAACATGGAGTTGAGGTTGGTGTCGATCACCGCGTCCCAGTCGTCACGGGTCATCTTCAAGAACATGCGGTCGCGGGTGATACCGGCGTTGTTGACCAACACATCAATCGGGCCGTGCTCCGCTTTGGCCTTGGCGAATGCATCGACGGTCGATTCCCATGAGCTCACATTGCCCACCGAGGCGTAAAAGGTGTAGCCCAATGCTTTTTGTTCGGCCAGCCATTTGTCAAAGTCACGCGTGGGGCCGCAACCGGCAATCACGGTGAAACCGTCTTTGTGCAGACGTTGGCAAATCGCGGTACCAATGCCACCCATACCACCTGTTACATACGCTACTTTCTTGCTCATCACTTGTCTCCTGTTGTATGAGTTATTTACTGACTGAAAAATTTAACGCAAGGCCTCAACGCTCCAAGGCCAAAGAAACCCCCATGCCGCCACCGATGCACAGTGCCGCCAAACCTTTTTTGGCGTCACGGCGCTGCATCTCGTGCAGCAAGGTCACCAAAATGCGGCAGCCGGATGCACCAATGGGATGGCCAATGGCGATGGCGCCACCATTGACGTTGACCTTCGCAGGATCGATGCCCAACTCTTGGTTCACCGCGCAAGCTTGCGCTGCAAAGGCTTCGTTGAGTTCAAACAAGTCGACATCGGCGGCATTCCAGCCGGCGCGTTGCAAAGCCTTGCGCGATGCGGACACGGGGCCCATGCCCATGAGGGCTGGGTCCAAACCACTGGTGCCAAACGCGGCAATGCGCGCCAGAGGTTTCAGGCCCAAAGCGGCGGCTTTTTTGGCTGTCATCACCACCACAGCGGCAGCGCCATCATTGATGCCCGACGCATTGCCTGCGGTCACAGACCCTGCTTTGTCGAAGGCTGGACGCAAGCCAGCCAGCGCTTCGGCACTGGTTTTCTTGTTGATGTATTCGTCGCTGTTGAAAATCAGTGGGTCGCCCTTGCGCTGTGGAATCGACACCGAGACGATTTCGTCATTGAACTTGCCAGCATCTTGTGCAGCAGAGGCTTTTTGCTGGCTGGCCAAGGCCAGCGCGTCTTGCATATCACGGGTGATGCCATGGGCTTTGGCCACGTTCTCTGCCGTGATGCCCATGTGGTACTGGTTGTACACATCCCACAGGCCATCCACGATCATGGAGTCGACCATGTTCCAGTTGCCCATGCGCTGGCCATCGCGTGAGCCCAGTAGCACGTGGGGCGAGGCACTCATATTTTCTTGGCCACCAGCAACGACGATTTCGCTGTCGCCATAAGCCACCGCTTGGGCGGCCAACATCACGGCCTTCAGACCAGAGCCACACACGGCGTTGATGGTCAAAGCGGGCACTTCTTTGGGCACACCGGATTTCATCAAGGCTTGGCGGGCTGGGTTTTGCCCGGCACCTGCCGCCAAGACCTGGCCCATGATGACTTCACCCACCAGCGCAGGGTCGAGCTTGGCGCGCGCCAAAGCCTCACGAATCACGATTGAGCCCAACTCAGTCGCTGCGATTTTGGCCAATGAGCCGCCGAACCTGCCCACACCGGTGCGAGCTGCTGAAACGATGACGATGTCTTCCATGAGATCTCCAGAAAAGTTTTAGTTATAGAAAAATTTACTTGCCAGCGCGTTCTTTGACATAGCGCCCTGGTGCATTTTCAATGGCTTTGTAGCGACCTTTGCCGTAGGTTTTTGGCGCGGCAATTTGCTTGCCCGCATGCGCCTTGAGCCAATCGGCCCAATCGGGCCACCAACTGCCTGCATGCTCTTTGGCTTTGCCAATCCATTGGTTGACGTCTTTGGGGAATGTGGTTTCGCTGCCCGTCCAATAGCAACGCTTCTTAGCGGCTGGTGGATTGATAACGCCTGCGATATGCCCTGAAGCACCCATGACAAAACGCTTTTTGCCCGGCAAGACCTGGGTCGAAGCATAAGCACCACCGATAGGCACGATGTGGTCTTCACGAGAACCGTAAATGTAGACGGGGATATCCACTTTGCTCAGGTCGAGTTTTTGCCCGCAAACCTTGATCTTTCCGGGCTTCACCAGATTGTTTTCAAGGTAGGTGTTGCGCAAGTACCAGGCGTACATGGGCCCCGGCAAATTCGTGGAGTCACTGTTCCAGTAGAGCAAATCAAACGGAGGAGGGGTTTCGCCTTTGAGGTAGTTGCCCACCACGTAGTTCCACACCAAATCGTTGGGGCGCAAAAAACTGAAGGTCGACGCCATGTCTTTGCCCTTCATCAACCCGCCGTTGGCAAACTGTCCTTCGCGGTATTTGACAAAGTTCTCGTCAATGAACACATCCAACACCCCCGTATCTTGAAAGTCAATCAAGGTGGTGAGAAAGGTGGCGCTGACCACAGGCTTTTCACCACGTGCGGCCAACACAGCCAAGGCGTTGGACAAGATGGTTCCACCCACACAAAAGCCCAGCGCGTTGATTTGCTTGGTACCGCCAATTTCTTGCACCACCGAGATAGCTTTGATGGCGACATCTTCTACATAGTCATCCCATGTGGTGTTTTTCAGTGACTCATCGGGGTTGCGCCAGCTCACCACAAACGTGCGATGCCCTTGACTCACGGCATAACGGATGAGAGAGTTTTCTGGCTGCAAGTCCAAGATATAAAACTTGTTGATGCACGGCGGGATCAACAAAAACGGACGCTCGTACACCTTGGCAGTCAAAGGCTTGTATTCGAGCAACTGGAAAAATTCGTTTTCAAACACCACGCGACCTTCGCTGGTCGCGACGTTCTTGCCCACTTCAAACAAACTCTCATCGGTCATGGACACATGGCCTTGTTGTATGTCGTGGAGCAAATTTTGAATGCCCTTTGAAATACTCTCCCCATGGGTGTCGATGGCTTTTTGCTGCGCATCGGCATTGAAAGCTAAGAAATTGCTGGGCGCCGTGGCAGCCGCCCATTGTTCAATCGCAAACTGAATGCGCGCTTTGGTTTTCGGATCGGTATCAGCCGCATCCGTCAAACCCATCAAGGTGCGAGTGTTGAGCAAATACACCGCAGCCGCAAAAGCGGACATCGGGTTGTGGCGCCAGGCCTCACCTGCGAATCGACGGTCCTTGACTTCTGGAATCGCTTGAAGACTTTGATTCCACAAAGCCGTCGCTTCCGTCAAGTACTGCTTTTGCAATTCTTCAAGTCTTTCCGGTGAAAAACTCAGCTTGGGAGCCCCGCTGGATGCACCCCCCAAAGTTTGAAAGGAGGCCAAGGCCTTGCTCCAGTTGTCCGCAAAACTCTTTTGAAACTCTTGTGCAGCGCCCGTCAAAAACTGGGCAGAATCCTGGCTCATGTTGTCTCCGATGGCTTGAAATTTGTGCTTCTTCGCTGTCGCGAGTATGACAGCGATTAGCCTTCGATTTTCTGACAAACATCAAAAAAAATAAGGTTCTTGATATATGTATTTGGTCTTGATCGCTTGGTTCTATGTGGCATTGATGATGGCCGTGGCAGAAGCCACCAGCCAAGTGGGTAGCCTCTTGGGGGCGGTCATCACTTTTCTGCTCTACGGCGCATTGCCGATGGCTGTGCTGGGCTACATCATGGGCACACCCGCCCGCAAACGTCGACGCCAAGCCCAAGAAGCGGCAGAACAAGAACAAGCTGCCACCTCGTCAGCCCGTGCGCCAGATGCAGGCAGCGAAGCGGCCAGTCACGCCATCACGCCGGTAAGAAAAGAACCTTGAGCGCTCATGCACCGTACACCACGCCAAACTGCCATCGTTACCAGCAATGGCCTGGACGCCCAAACCCGTTAAGCGTTGACGGGCCAAACCACTCAAATGAGCCAGCCACTTGCCCGCATGGTGTGGATGAGGCGCAAAGTACGCCATCGATTGCGCGTCATGCGCCATAAATGCTGCTCGAACTTCCTGCCCCACTTCAAACGCAGAAGGACCAATGCAAGGCCCAAGCCAAACTTGCAACTGAGACGGCTGGACGGCCGCCTGATCACACAGGGCTTGGACCGTGTTCTCAATCACACCGGACATCAAGCCACGCCACCCAGCGTGTGCAGCAGCGACCGCACGACCATGTGTATCGGTCAACAAAACGGGCAAGCAATCAGCCACCATGATGGTGCACGCCAGATTCGGTTGCGTGGTCACACAAGCATCGGCAACCGTGCCGTCGGAGGTATCGGCATTCAATGTGACCACATCCACGCCGTGTACTTGTTTCAAAAAAATAGGCCGTGCTGAACCCAGTTGTGCAGTCAGTCGCTGTCGATTGGCCATGACAGCCATTGGATCGTCGCCGACATGGTCTCCTAAATTCAAGCTGTCGAACGGGGGCAATGAGACTCCCCCCTGGCGTGTCGAGCACCAAGCGTGTACGCCCAAGGGAAATGAGCAGTTCAAAAAATCTGACGATGCCATGGGCATGAGGATACCCGGCGTTAGACTTGGCGCTTCTGTTTCAATTTGTTCTCACACACCATGATTCTTGAACTGGCCGACATTCGTATTCACGCAGGACAACAAGCTGCTTTTGACGAAGCCATCCAACGCGGCATCAACACCGTGATCGCCAAAGCCAAGGGTTTTGAAGGTTTCAAAGTCAACCGTGGTGTGGAGTCTCCGGAGCGATATGTGCTGCAAATCTTTTGGACCACACTGGAAGATCACACCATCGGATTTCGCGAGTCAGCGGCATTCGCAGAGTGGCGCGCTATTGTCGGACCGTTCTTTGCGCAAGCACCTATCGTTGAGCACTTTGAGTTGGTCGCTAAATCATCCTAAGCCAAGAGACATACATGAGCTATTTATTCACACCACCCGCCGTTGTGTCCGTGCCCGTCGTGGGGCAAACGCAAGCGTTTCCTGTGCACCGCATTTACTGTGTGGGCCGCAACTATGAAGAGCACGCCAAAGAAATGGGCTTCACAGGCCGTGAACCCCCATTCTTCTTTCTGAAGCCTGCCGACGCGTTGGTGTTCGTCAAAGACGGTGAAACAGGCACCATCCCCTATCCCAGTCAAACCAAGAACTTGCACCATGAAATTGAGCTGGTGGTGGCGATTGGCACCGGTGGCAAAAACATTGCAGCAGCCGATGCCATGCAGCACATCTACGGCTACGCCGTGGGCTTGGACATGACGCGTCGCGATTTGCAAAACGACATGAAGAAGCAAGGTCGGCCTTGGTGCATTGGCAAAGCGTTTGACCACAGTGCGCCCATCGGCCCCATCACGCCAGTGGCTCAAGCTGGTGATGTGGAAAACGCAGAAATTTACGTGCAAGTCAATGGCCAAGACCGCCAACGCAGCAACGTGAACAAGCTGATTTGGAACATTGCCGAGACCATTGAACATTTGTCTGCTGCGTGGGAACTACAACCTGGTGACTTGATCTATACCGGTACGCCTGAAGGTGTGGCCGCTGTCGTGTCAGGCGACACGATGGTGGGTGAAGTGGCAGGCTTGGGTCAACTCAAAGTACACGTGGCCTGAGCGCACGCATGTTGCACCGCACACCTATTGCACACTGCAAAGCTTGCGGCACAGCGGTTCAATACCGCTTGCCTGATGACGGCGATACCCGCGAACGTGCCGTGTGCACGGCCTGTCACACCATCCATTACGAAAACCCTCTCAATGTGGTGGGCACCGTGCCTGTATGGGGCGACAAAGTGCTGCTGTGCAAACGCAACATCGAGCCTCGTTTGGGCAAGTGGACTTTGCCTGCGGGTTTTATGGAGCTGGGGGAGACCGTGGCCCAAGGCGCTGCACGCGAAACCGAAGAAGAAGCAGGCGCTCAATTTGAAATCCAAGAATTGTTCAGCTTGATGAACGTGGTCCGTGTAGGACAAGTGCATTTTTTCTACCGCGCCAAATTACTCAGCGACCAATTTGACCCGGGGCATGAAACCATGGAAGCGCGCCTCTTTGCTGAAGACGAAATTCCCTGGGATGACATTGCTTTTCGAACCGTCAAAGAAACGCTTGAGCATTACTTTGCAGATGCGAAGACACAGCAATTTCGCCTCCATCAGGTCGATATCGTCTAGAACGCACTCAGCACGCAGGGGAATTCCCTTAATTAACCGACCGATTGGTCGGATTAATATGTGGCAGAACTTTTTCACGGAGACGATCAGATGAAACAACATTTCAAGCGTGCAGTGATTGCCGCAGCCATTTTGAGTGCCTCGGTGGCCACTCAAGCACAGACCATCACCTTGAAGGTGCACCACTTTTTGAATGCACAAACCATTCAACACACCGCCATGTTACGCGGCTGGTGCGACAACATTGCCAAGGACTCCAACAACCGCTTGCAGTGCCAAATTTATCCATCCATGCAACTCGGCGGCACACCGCCACAGCTGTATGACCAAGCCCGTGACGGCGTGGCCGATGTGGTCTGGACATTGCCTGGGTACACAGCTGGGCGATTCCCCAAAATGGAAGTCTTTGAATTGCCATTCATGATGACCAATGCCGAGGCAACCAGCCGTGCGGCTTGGGACTATTACGAGAAGAACGCGCAAGACGAATTCAAAGACGTCAAAGTGCTGGCCATGCATGTGCACGGGCCAGGCAACATCTTCACCTCGAAGAAACAAATCAAAACCATGGCGGACATCAAAGGCCTCAAGCTACGTGCCCCCACCCGCTTGACCACCAAATTGTTGGCGAGCATGGGCGCAACCCCAGTGGGCATGCCAGTGCCTGCCGTGCCCGATGCTTTGTCCAAAGGCGTGATTGATGGCGCAGTGATTCCTTACGAAGTCGGTCCATCGATCAAGATTGATGAATTGGCTCGTTTCACGGCAGAGCCAGATCGTAGTGCCCCCGCGCTCTACACCACGGTATTCGTAGTGCCCATGAACCGCGCCAAGTACGACTCACTGCCGCCCGATCTGCAAAAAGTGATCGACAAAAACTCGGGCCGTGAACTGTCTGCGTTCTTGGGCAAGACACAAGCTGGCAACGATGCACCAGGCAAGGAAAAGATGATCGCGGCGGGCCACACCATCACCGTGATTTCCAAAGCTGAACTTGAAAACTGGAAAAAAGCCTCCGACAGCGTGGACGATGAGTGGATCTCGGACATGAACAAGCGAGGCTTGGATGGCAAAGCTTTGCTGCAAGACGCACAAGCTTTGATTAAGAAATACACCAAGTAACAGCACATCTTGCACCTGACAGACACAAAGGGAGGTTCAACCTCCCTTTGTTGTATACAGTGCCACACGAATTAGAAAATACTCTGGAGCATCAAGTGCGAATACTTCAACCACTGTCTAACCTTTGCGCCATCCTTGCAGGGATGTTGCTGACCATCATTACGTTGATCACCTGCGGCAATTTGATCTTGCGCAACACCACCGGTGACTCCATGGCCGGCGCTTTTGAAATGACGGCGATGGCCACGGGCGCAGCCATCGCCTTGTTCATGCCTTTGGCACAAGTCAGGCAAGGCCACATCATCGTGGACTTTTTCACCTCCAATGTGAGCGATGCCACCAATGCCAAGCTAGACCGCTTGGGCGCTTTGGTTTTGTCTTTGGTCTTCATGCTGCTGGCATGGCGCACCACGCTGGGTGGCATGAGCGCCTACAAAGCCAACTCGCAAACCATGCTGCTGGGATTTCCTGAGTGGATTGTGTATGCCTGCATGGTGCCGCCCTTTGCGCTCAGTGCGCTGGTCGGGCTGCATCAATCTATCTTTGGCTTTGACAACGCAACGGGGCAATCGGCATGACACCACTTGAACTCACCGCAACAATTTTTGGCAGCATGCTGTTCTTCATGGCGGTTCGCTTCCCCATCGCTATCAGCATGTTTCTCGCCGGTGCGATTGGCTACATCTCTCAGGCAGGCTGGCTGCCTTTTTCAAACTTCGTCAACGCACAAACCTTTGCTCGATTCGCGGGTTATGACTTGTCGGTGATTCCCTTGTTCATCTTGATGGGCAACTTCGCCACTAAAGGCGGCATCAGCAAATCGTTGTTTGCGTTTGCCGCCAGCGTGATGGGAGGCTTCAAAGGCGGCTTAGCGATGGCGTCTTTGCTCGCTTGCGCTGCTTTTGGCGCCATCAGTGGCTCATCTGTCGCAACAGCGGCAACGATCACGGGTGTGGCATTGCCCGAGATGCGCCGTCACGGCTATTCAGGACGTCTTGCGACTGGAACACTGGCAGCAGGCGGCACACTGGGCATTCAATTGCCACCGTCGGTGGTGTTGGTGATCTATGCCATCTTGACCGAACAAAACATCTCTAAGTTGTTTGCCGCTGCGGTCGTGCCGGGCATCATCGCCATGTTGGGCTACATGGTTGCCGTCGCTGTATATGTGCGCATGGTGCCCGGGCAAGCGCCTGAAGTGGATGTGGATCGTGAGCCTTTGACACTTGCAAAAGTCGTAGGTGTTTTGCCGATCATGATCATCTTTACCTTGGTGTTTGGTGGAATTTATGGGGGTTTGTTCACGCCGACCGAAGGTGCGGCTGTCGGTGCGGCCTCCACCCTGATCACCGCAATGGCCAAGAGAGAAATGACCCTTGAAAAGTTCAAAGAATGTTTCTTGGGAACGGCCACCAGCGCTGCCATGATTTTTCTGATCTTCGTAGGTGCCGATTTGATGAACGCCGCACTGGCCATGACACAAGTGCCCAACCAACTGGCCGCAGTGGTGGGCAGCTGGGGCTTGCCACCGCTGGCTGTGATTGGCGCCATCTTGCTGTTCTACGTGCTGTTGGGTGCTGTGATGGACGAAATGTCCATGCTGCTGCTAACCGTGCCGATTTTCTTCCCCATGGTCATGGGACTGGATTTCGGCATGCCCAAAGACATGGTGGCGATTTGGTTCGGCATCATGGTCTTGATGACCGTCGGTTTTGGACTGATTGCGCCGCCCGTGGGACTCAACGTCTACGTGGTCAACAGCATGGCCAAAGAAGTCCCCATGGCCGAGAGTTACAAAGGGGTAATGCCCTTCTTGGTCAGCGACGTGTTGCGCACCTTGCTGTTCTTGTTCTTCCCCATCGTGCCCCTGTGGTTGGTTGGATTTATCGGTTAAAACTCAGAGATATCAAAAAAGGGTTGGCAAAATAAATTTGCCAACCCTTTTTATTGGGTCACCCATACCTTGCCCAAACACTCAAGGCGCAGGCATCATGCCCTTGGAACGAATCACCTCTGCCGTTTCCTTCTGTGTGAGCATGGCCATGAATGCTTTGGCTGCGGGTGACTGCTGACTGCGAGCACTCAATGCCACCGCGTAATAGGTGTAGTTTTGAATTGCCTCTGGCAAAGGCCCCACCAAGTCAGCACCTTGGACCGGCAAAATTTCACTGATCTGATGGATCGCCAAGTCCGCTTGACCCGAGACCAAGCGTTCCGCCACCAAACCGCCGGGCACAAGAACAGCCTTGGGGCGCACCACATCACTCAAGCCCATGCGTTGAAACAACTGGTCCAAATAGATACCACTGGACCCACCTGACTTCGGATCGATAAAGGCCACGTGCTTGGCGTGGATCAAGGCTTGTTTGAATTCATCGACCGTGGCAATAGCAGGCTTTGAAGTACCCGCTTTTACGGCGACACCAATGGCAACCTTCGCCAATGGCGTGATGCTGCCTGCATCGACCACGCCACGAGTTGCGAGGGCCTGAAGACCTGCGGGTGTCAACACCAACACATCGAAAGTCTCACCCTCCGTAATCCGCTTGGACAAGGCCCCCGCAGTGTCGTTTTGGATGTCGAGCTGATGCCCTGTCTTGGCTTCATAGCCTGGCGCCAAGGCCACAACAACCTGCTTGAAGGCCCCCGTGGTGAGCACTTTGATGGTGTCGGCTTGTGTGGTACCGCAAGCCGCTATCAGGCAGGCGCATAAAAAACGAGATAAAAGGAAACGATGATTCATTGTTCGGTGCTCCTTCGTCTGATCAACCCACATAGACCGGCTTGGGTTGTTCAAAGAACCCTTCCAGCACACGCATGACGATAGCCAGATTTTTCTCATGCAAACTTGAATGCGCAATGCCGGGCATCACAACGAATCGCTTATCGGGGTTGGGTAACTTAGCAAAGTAATTCAACAAATCTTGAATATTGGCAATGCCATCAAACTGGCCACGCATGATCATGACTGGCGCCAGCAGTTTTTCGGGTTGGCACACGGGCAAGTTGATCGACATGTCCACATAAGATCCCGTAGGCACCTCTGAATCCAATTTCAAAATGGCATCGGCAAATGCATTCACCACATCCATGTCCGCAGTCCCCGGATGGTCACGTGTGAAGATGCTCTGAATCATGGCACGGTCAATCGCACGTTTGTTACCAGCCGTCCAATCGGCGATGCGTTTACGTCGATTTTGCAAAGTGGGACTACCCTCACCTGTCCAGACAAAGGCATCTAGCGCGATGCGACTGACCCGATCTGGGAAACGCTCTGCAAACAAAGCAGCTTTGAGCGCACCAGAGGACAGCCCATACAGCATCAGTTGTTTTTGCCCCGTTGTTTTCAGAATGTACTCACTCACGGCAGCCAAATCATCAGCGCCATTGGAGATGTTGAAGTTGATCGCACGAGACTTGCTGGAGCGGCCATACCCCTCATTGTCTAAACACCAGGTGTCAAACCCGAGTTTGGCAAAGTGGTCCATCGTGGAGTACTGCGGCTTGCCCGGCACCTGCAAGTCAAAGACAGGGGTACCTGCCATCGAAGAACCGTGCACAAAAAGAATCACGCCCTTGTTGGCAGACTTAGCTGTTGTCAGCGGCGGCTTACGCCACATAAACAGCTTGATGGACTCACCATCTGCTTGTCGAGTCGCCCAATGTTCCTGACCAACCAGCGCGGCTGCGTTTGAATTGGTGCGTAGCTGAGCAGACACGGCGGTGTCGGTCATGAGCAGACCACTTGTCAAAGTGGCTGAAGCAGAGAGTAAATGGCGACGTTTCATTGATTTAGCAATCCGTGTGATTTCAAGAATTTAAAAGGTGGCGCATAGGACCACACCGTCTCCACTCAAACCATAGGAATAACCCTTGGTAATCATGCTAGCGAACCCAGTCATGTTGAGTTTATGCAACGCAACCGATCGTTGATGCAATTCAGAACACCACTTTGCTAAGATATTTATCAGAGTTCAAACAGCTGCTCATGCAGCAAGACACTGGTACATGGCGATGATTTTTTGTGGACAACTGATCGCGGATTCATGGCTATGAGTATTCATTCCATCTTGCTAGCTGAACCGCGCGGTTTTTGCGCAGGTGTTGACCGGGCCATCGAGATCGTCGAAAAAGCGCTGACCAAATTTGGGCCGCCTATTTATGTGCGACATGAAATCGTGCACAACACCTTTGTTGTCGACTCATTGAAAATGAAAGGTGCTGTTTTCATTGAGAACCTGAACGAAGTACCAGCAGGCGCGACATTGATATTCAGCGCGCACGGAGTCAGCATCTCTGTACAGAAAGAGGCTCAATCACGAGGTTTTTCCATCTTTGATGCAACTTGCCCACTTGTAACCAAAGTCCATGTCGAAGTGGCGAAACTCTACAAAGAAGGGTACGAGTTCATCATGATCGGGCACAAAGGACACCCGGAAGTCGAAGGGACCTTGGGTCAAATCAACAGTGGCATCCATTTGGTTGAAACCGTGGCCGATGTCGCAAGCATCAACCCTACCCAGACCGAACGCTTGGCTGTGGTCACCCAAACCACATTGAGCATGGACGATACGGCCGAGATATTGGCCTTGGTGAGAGAAAAGTTCCCCAATGTCAGGCAACCCAAACAACAAGACATTTGCTACGCCACCCAAAATCGCCAAGACGCGGTAAAGCTACTCAGTGGTCAAGTCGATGTTGTGATTGTGGTTGGTAGCCCTGCCAGTTCCAACAGCAATCGTCTTCGTGAACTGGCCCATCGCATGGGCGCTGACAGTTACATGGTCGACAGCGCGCTCGAACTTCAAGCGCATTGGTTTGAAGGAAAGCCCAGAGTTGGATTGACGGCAGGCGCTTCAGCCCCTGAAGTCTTGGTGCAAGCAGTCATCTCGCGACTTCGTGACATGGGTGCTGTCAGCGTGCGCCATATGAAAGGCTTGCAAGAAAACACGAAGTACCCTCTGCCTAAAGGCTTGCGCATGCCTTTGTGAATGTACTTCGTGGGTCAGGCGCAGCCGCCCCCATCAAGGGGCGTCAATGCTCGGCAATAAATGGACGCTCAAGAATGCATCCACTTGCGCCAACCCAATCTCAGGGTGCTCCTCCTGAATCACATGCCCTAACTTGGGTAACACCACGGTAGACGACTGGCGCAACACCGAGGCGTAACTTGCTGCATTGCTGCTGGGAATCATGTGGTCGTTTTCTCCCCATATCAGCAAGGTTGGCGCTGTGATTTTTGTCAATCGAGGGATAGGGTTGGTAGATATCGTTTGATCGGCTCTGTCCAAGATAGCCGCCCTCACACCAGGCGCTCGCAGCATGTCGTGGTAACGGTTGACCATCTGCTCTGTCAACACTTGCGGGTCTGAAAATGCGGTGTCGATCAAGCTACGCACAAAGTATTTGGGCAAGCAATATTTCATCAACCCCATGATGGCGGGCACTTCGTAGGGTTTGGTTCCCCATTGCGCCTCAGGTGCAAAACCATCGGGTGCCATCAACACCAAGGCCTTGACGCGCTCTGGTTGTTCTGCGGCCAAGGCCCAAGCCATTTTTCCACCCAAGGAATGACCCACAATTGAATAGGTGGTCAGCTCTAACTTGTTCACAAAATGAATCAGCGTGGTGAGGTCTTGACTGTCCGAGTAATTCTTGGAGGGACTCTCTCCCGTCAAACCAAAACCAGGCAAATCGAGTCGGATCACGCGAAACTTCAACGCCAATTGTGGACTCCAAGTATCCCAAGTTTGCAGACTCGACCCAAAACCGTGCAAGAGCAACAACGCGGGGGCATCAGGCGGACCTGAGTCCTGATAGTTGACACGAAGACCATCGACCTCCAGCACGCGCTGTGAGGCAGCCCCATAGCGATGCAGCAACTCTGCACGATCCAAATCTGGCGTCCACACACCATACAGACCGGCGGCAATCACAAAAGCACTGATCGGCAACACCTTCCCCCAACGTCGCGTGGTCATGATGCAAACTGGCTCACACGCTGGTCATGCATGGCATAGCGCCACTGCATCACCACTCGGTTCTGGCACAGCCGCATCGTTCAATCGTTTAAAAAAATATGTCGGACCGCCTCAAGGGCTTTTTCTCTTTGAACGCCATCCGGGTGATTGAGTTCGCGCAAGGGACCGTTGAGCATTTTCTTCATCAACGCCATCGACAGAGACTCTAAAACACTGTCCACCGACTGCCCCTTTTCTATTCGTTTGCGGGCACGGGCCAATTCTGTTTGACGCCAAGCGTCTGCCTGGAGATTGAGTTCTTGAATCAATGGCACATGGTTTCTGCGTTCCAACCAAGCCATGAATTTCTGAACACCTCCATCAATGATGGCTTCAGCCTCAGCAACAGCTTCTTGCCGATGAGATTGACCACTGTTGATCACATGGGTCAGGTCATCGATGGTGTACAGGTAAACGCCCGACAAGTCTTTGACTTCCGGTTCGATATCGCGTGGTACGGCCAGATCCACCATGAAAATGGGTCGGTTTTTTCGTGCGCGAAGAGCCCGTTGAACTGCCCCCAGGCCAATCAGGGGCAAGGTGCTGGCTGTGCAACTGATGACCACATCAAACTCATGCAAGCGTGCAGGCAGATCGGCCAGTGAAATGCTCTGCCCACCGTGCATCGCCGCCAACATATCTGCCCTTGTCGCAGAACGATTGGCAATGGTGATGGACCGGGGAGATTTGGCGGCAAAGTGCGCGACGCACAGCTCAATCATTTCTCCGGCGCCCACAAATAACACGTTTGTATCTTTGATGTTTTCAAAAATTCGACTCGCCAGGCGAACACTCGCTGCCGCCATGCTGATGGAGTGCACACCGATGTCCGTGGATGTTCGTACCTCTTTGGCAACGGCAAATGACCTTTGAAACAATTGATTCAAGGTGGTGCCAAGCGCACCAGAGTCCGCAGCCAGTCGCACCGCATCTTTGAATTGGCCCAGTATTTGAGATTCACCAAGGACCATCGAATCGAGACCACTGGCCACACGAAATGCATGACGCGCCGAAGCGTCACCTTCGAGTCTGTAGATGTGCGATTGCAAAACATCCACATGTGCCTTGCCAGTATCGGCCAACCACTTGAGAGTTTGTCGCCATTGAACCTCGTCGCCTGCACAATAAACTTCGGTTCTGTTGCAAGTGGACAAGATAGCCACCTCTTTATGCGTCTCAAACGTACGACGCAAACCTTGCAACGACAACACCAGTTGGTCTGACGCGAAGGCAAACCGCTCGCGCAAATCGATGGGGGCAGTTCGATGGTTAAGCCCTAAGGTCCAGACTGCCATTCAGACCACCCGTCTCAGCATGGGTGTGGCGTACAAATCTGGCCAAGCCTGGGCCACACGCTGGAGAATGCCTGTCGCGGTCAATCCATAGTGCTGCATCAACACTTGGGGATCCCCATGCTCTGTGAACGTATCCTCAAAGCCCATCACCAGAACGGGCTTGCAGATAGCCATGTCTTGCATAGCCTCTAAAACAGCAGCGCCTGCGCCACCCATACGGGCGCCATCTTCAATGGTGATGAAACGCTCATGTGTGAGCGCTGCTTGGCGCAGAGTCTCCATATCCAGCGGCTTGGCCCAACGCATGTTGATGACCGTGGCGTTCAACGACTCGGCGGCTTTGAGTGCTTCATAAAGTAACGGGCCAAAAGCCAAAATTGCCGTGCCTTCACCCGCGCGGCGGATCTCTGCCTGTCCAAACGGCAGTGCGCTTAAATTTGCTTGCACCTCGACGCCCACACCCGAACCTCGGGGGTAGCGCACCGTGACAGGACGGTCATGTGCATACGCTGTGCTCAGCAATTGCCGACATTCGTTTTCATCGGCTGGGCACGCCACACTCATATTGGGAATGCAGCGCGTGTAGGCAATGTCAAACACACCTGCGTGGGTCGGGCCATCGGGTCCGACGATGCCCGCCCGATCCAAAGCAAACACGACGGGCAGTTTTTGTAGCGCGACATCGTGAATCAACTGGTCATAGGCTCTTTGCAAGAAAGTCGAGTAAATGGCCACGACAGGCTTGAGACCTTCACAGGCCAAACCTGCGGCAAACGTCACGGCGTGCTGCTCTGCAATCCCCACATCGTGGTAGCGACGAGGAAAACGTTGACTGAACGCCACCATGCCTGAACCTTCTCGCATGGCCGGGGTGATGCCCACCAAGCGGGGGTCCTTGGCAGCCATGTCGCACAGCCATTGCCCGAACACTTGGGTGAATGTCATTTTTCCTTGTGCAGCAGGCATCAAGCCAACCGCTGGGTCAAATTTACCGGGGCCGTGGTAGCTGATGGGGTCCGCTTCCGCTTTCGCGTAGCCCTGCCCTTTGCGGGTGACAACATGTAAAAACTGCGGGCCTTTTTCTTTTGAGATTTTTTCCAAGGCTTCCACCAAGCCGAGGACATCGTGTCCGTCGATGGGGCCGGTGTAGGTGAATCCGAGCTTTTCAAAAATGGTGGCGGGCTGAATCAATTGCTGGGTTTGTTGTTCCAGATGACGCGCCAGCGCAAACAAGGGCGGTGCATTGCGCAACAGCTGCTGGCTGAGTTTTTTGGCTTGGGCATAAAAGCGACCCGACATCAATTCAGACAGGTATTGATTCAAGGCCCCCACGGGCGGACTGATGGACATGTCGTTGTCGTTGAGCACCACCAACAGATCGCATTCACTGGTGCCTGCGTTGTTCATGGCTTCATACGCCATGCCAGCCGTGAGTGCTCCGTCCCCAATGATGGCCACTGCTTTTCTGTGGCTGCCGGTGAGCTTGGCGGCCATGGCCATGCCCAATGCAGCCGAAATACTGGTGGAAGAATGTGCGGTGCCAAAAGCGTCGTACACACTTTCTTCGCGATGCGGAAAACCGCTCAAACCACCCCGCTGACGCAAAGAGCCCATTCGATCCATCCGCCCCGTCAACATTTTGTGGGCATAGGTTTGATGGCCGACATCCCAAATCAAGCGATCCTCTGGGGTATTGAACACGTAGTGAAGGGCAATGGTCAACTCAATCGTGCCCAAGTTAGAGCTGAAATGCCCGCCTGTTTGAGATACCGAATCGATCAGACGCTGGCGGAACTCCCCCGCCAGTGCAGGCAAACGCTCAGCGGGCAGCTGTCTCAGTTGAGATGGCGATTCAATCCACTCCTGCGCAGCGTCCATGGTCGGCCTCAAAGTTTTCTTGATTGACCTTGAATTTACAGCCATTTGACAAGATGTCAAGTTAAATTGACACTTTGCACATCTTCTTTAGTTGACATTCAAAAATAAACCCTCCCACATCCCGGACGAATTGACATGCACCCTCAACTTCAAAATGACCAATTCCTGCGCGCTTGCTTGCGGCAAGCCACGACCCACACCCCCATGTGGTTGATGCGCCAAGCAGGGCGCTACTTACCCGAATACAGAGACACGCGAGCCAAAGCCGGCAGCTTCATGGGCTTGGCCACCAACACCGACTTTGCCACTGAGGTCACCCTGCAGCCCCTGGACAGATACCCTTTGGATGCAGCCATTTTGTTCAGTGATATCTTGACCGTGCCCGATGCCATGGGTCTGGGCTTACGGTTTACCCAGGGCGAAGGGCCTAAATTTGACAAAGTGGTGCGCGACGAAGCGGCTGTGGCCGCCCTGCAGGTACCCGACATGAACCGCTTGCGTTATGTGTTTGACGCCGTGACGTCCATCCGCAAAGCCTTGAATGGCCGCGTGCCTTTGATTGGCTTTTCAGGCAGCCCCTGGACCTTGGCTTGCTACATGGTCGAAGGCGGGGGCTCTGACGACTACCGTTTGGTCAAGAGCTTGATGTACAGCCGACCCGACCTGATGCACCGCATTTTGGAGGTCAACGCGCTGTCCGTTGCAGCCTATTTGAATGAACAAATCAAAGCTGGCGCGCAGGCTGTGATGATCTTTGACAGCTGGGGCGGCGTCTTGGCCGACGGTGCATTTCAAGAGTTCAGCTTGGCCTACACCGCCAAGGTGTTGGCCCATGTGCACACCCACCATGAAGGACAACAAATTCCACGCATTGTGTTCACGAAGGGGGGCGGCCTTTGGCTCGAAGAAATGAACCAATTGGACTGCGACGTGCTGGGCCTGGACTGGACCGTTAACTTGGGCAAAGCACGCGCTTTGGTCGGGGGCAAGGTGGGTGGCCCGGGCAAAGCCCTGCAAGGCAACATCGACCCCAATGTGCTGTTTGCACCGCCTGAGCAGATCGCCACCGAGGTGCGCCGTGTGCTCGACAGCTTTGGTCAACCCCATACTGACCCCAGCACGACCGGCCCAACCCACATTTTCAACTTGGGGCACGGCATCAGCCAATACACGCCGCCAGAGCATGTGGCTGCCTTGGTGGAGGCGGTACACAGCCACTCGCGCCAAATGCGCGCGCCTTGATCGCATGGCGCCTTCATCCCTTGCCCACGATACAGCCCCCAGCCGGAGGCTCTGCACAGACTGCGGCTTGTCGCGCACCGACGACCCCAAGCGCTGCGGCCAAGCCTGCCAATTCATTCAGCCCAACTACCCTGGCTTGGAGACACAGGTCCACGGTCGCCAGCGCCAGCAAACCACCGCCGAACACACAGCGCAGTCTGACGAGCTGTTCTTTGGCCCCTACCAGCAGATCCTGAGTGCCCGCATGAAGTCACCCTCAGAGGGTGCGCAATGGACGGGCATCACCACCCGGCTGGCCGAGGTGCTGCTTGAGCAGGGATTGGTGGACGCGGTGATCGCCATGGCAGCCGACCCCAACGACCGCTGGCGTCCGCGCCCGGTGCTGGTCACACGCGCCCAAGACATGCAGCAATGCCGGGGCATGCGGATGGGCTATGCGCCCTTGCTGAGTTTGGTCGAACCGGCCCTGGCCCAAGGCCACAAACGCTTGGCGGTGATTGGCATTCCCTGCCAAATTTACGCACTGCGGGCCATCCAAGCGCAACTCGAGCGTGAGCAGGGTTTGAAAGAGCTGTTCGTCATTGGCACACCTTGCTCAGACAACACCACCACGGAGAACTTCCACCAGTTTCTTGGCTTGATCTCGGACCGACCGCAAGACATCAGCTATGTCGAGTTCCGCGCCGATTACAAGGTGGAAGTGCGCACCGACCAAGGCGACAAGCGCCTGATTCCGTTTTTGAACCTGCCCTTGTCCACCCTCCCGCCAGACTTCTTTCCCCTCACCTGCCGCACTTGCGTGGACTACACCAATGTGCTGTCGGACATCACGGTGGGCTACATGGGCGGACATGGCCAGCAATGGGTGTTGGTGCGCAACGCCCGCGGTCAGGCCATGCTCGATGGCCTCAGCACGCAACTCATCACCAGCGTGCCCATCAGCAAAGGCCGTCGCGAGGGGCCGGTGCGCGGCTTCATGGCCAACACCGAACGCGCTGCCGGGGGACTGCCACTGCGTCGCATGCCTGCTTGGATCAAGCCGCTGGTCAACTGGCTCATGCCCCGGGTGGGGCCGCGCGGTTTGGAGTTTGCACGCGCGCGCATCGAGATGAAGGCGATCGAATCGATCTTGCATCTGCGTCGCGAAGCCCCGGCGCGAATCAAAAACATGCTGCCGGCTCATGTCTGGGCACTGGCAGCTCGCTATGGGCTAAAACCCGAACATGATGCTCAAAAATCCGACAAAACCAACTCTGACACTTCAACAAGTGTAAATTTAACTTGACACTTGAGACTCTCTTTTGGATGATGACTTGAAAACAGCTTTGCGGAACGCCCCATGGCATTGACCTTTCCTTTTGCGGCCATCGTCGGTCAAGACGAAATGACACTCGCCATCCAAGTGGTGGCGGTCGACCCTTCCATCGGTGGCGTGCTGGTGCTGGGTGACCGTGGCACCGGCAAATCCACCGCGGTGCGCGCGCTGGCCGACTTGCTGCCACCTATCCAGGTGGTCAAAGGCTGCCCCTACCGCTGCGATCCGGGCCAACCCGCCCAAGCTTGCCCCGTGTGCCAGGCCAAAGACCCGAAAGTCAAAACCGTGGTGGAGCGCCAAGCGGTGGCCGTGGTAGACCTGCCTTTGGGTGCCACCGAAGACCGCGTGGTCGGCGCGCTGGACCTGGAAAAAGCCTTGTCCCAAGGCATCAAGCAGTTCTCGCCGGGCTTGCTGGCACAAGCTCACCGGGGCTTTTTGTACATCGACGAAGTCAATCTGTTGGACGACCACTTGGTCGACCTGCTGATTGATGTGGCCGCCTCGGGCGAAAACCTAGTCGAGCGCGAAGGCCTGAGCGTGCGTCACCCCGCGCGCTTTGTGTTGGTCGGCAGCGGCAACCCCGAAGAAGGCGAACTGCGCCCCCAGTTGCTCGACCGCTTTGGCCTGTCGGTGCAGGTGCGCACGCCACAAGACTTGGCGCTGCGGGTCGAGATCATCAAACGCCGTGACGAATTTGAAAGAGACCCCAGCGCATTCAAAGCGCACTGGCACAAAGACAACCAAAAGCTGCAAAAACGCATTGTCAAAGCGCGTGAACGTTTGGCCCAAGTCACCGTGAGCGACGACATGTTGATGCTGTGTGCACGGCTGTGCCAACAACTGGGCACCGATGGCCTACGCGCCGAGCTCACCTTGCTCAGAGCCACGCGGGCCTTTGCCGCGCTGCAAGGTCAGTCCAGCGTTCAAGCCCAACACCTGCAAAGCATGGCGCCTTTGGCCCTGCGCCATCGGCTACGACGCAACCCGCTGGACGACACCGACTCTGGCACCCGCGTGCAGCGCAGTTTGCAAGAAGTGCTGGCGGCCTGAGTCTGCGGGCTGGCCATGAAGCGCGACCACCTCCCCCCTGCCGAGCCCCTGAACGCTTGGCACGATGCCTTGCTCAGTTTGCAAATTTTGCAACTCGACCCGCAGGGCTTTGGCGGAGTGTGTCTGCGTGCGCCACATGGCCCGGTGCGTGACCGATGGCTCAGCGCGCTGGCAAGTCTGGGACTGCCGCTGGTCAAAGTTCCAGGCTCCGCCGATGCCGAACGGCTGCTGGGTGGCATTGACTTGGCCCACACCCTGCAAACCGGTCAGTTGCGCATGCAAGCCGGTTTGCTCCAGCAAGCAGACCAAGGTCTGGTCTGCCTGCCCATGGCCGAGCGCCTGCCCCCGTCCCTGTTGGCACCCTTGGTCCAGGCACTCGACACCCACCAAGTGCCGGCCACACACCACCACACCCAAGCCAGCACCAGCCGCTTTGGCGTGGTGGCACTCGACGAGTCGTTGCCCGATGAACCCGGCTTGGGGGCTGCGCTGATGGAGCGTCTGGGCCTTTGGCTCGACTTGCAAGCGCTCTCGCTCTCAGACATCGACCTAGGACTGTCCGATAGCGTCAACGGTGAGCCAGGTGACCTTGAAGATGCGCTGCACATCCGGCTCAGCCCCCTGGCCCTGACGCAAGCACGCGAGCGCCTGCTTCACATTCAAGCCAGCGACGCACAACTGCAAGCGCTGTGTGCTTCGGCCATGGCCTTAGGGATAGGCTCCCTGCGTGCACCGAGTCTGGCTTTGCGCGTGGCCTGTGCCCATGCGGCCGTGAACGGCCGCAGCACCCTCGACGACGAAGACCTCGGCTTTGCCGCCCGTTGTGTGTTGGCCCCACGCGCCACCCAGTGGCCCAGCGAGCCTTCAGACGATGCGCTGTCTGACCCGCCGCCACCCGAAGAAAACACCGAGGCAGAGCCACCGCCTCCGAAGGCCCAAGAGCCCGACCCAGCCCCCGAATTGCCGCAAGACTCGCCCCCTGAATCGGCCCAAGAGTCGCCCCCAGATTCACCGCCGGATTCGCCGCCCGAGTCTGAGGCGACGCCCCCCGAACCCAGCGCCGAAGACCTGCAAGAGATGATGGTGGCGGCGGCTCTGGCCAGCTTGCCACCGCACATGCTGGATGCCTTGGCCGCACAAAACCGTGCGCGTCAAAGCAACACCTCGGGCCGCAGCGGCCAAACGCGGGCCGGCAAACAGCGCGGCAGGCCCCTGCCGCCTCGCCCGGGACGACCGGGTGGGCATGCGCGCTTGCATGTGCTCGCCACCTTGAGGGCCGCCGCGCCGCGCCAACGTTTGCGCCAGACGGGCAGCGTCGCCTCGCACCAGGCTGACCTGCCAGCCCCCCATCGAAGCCGCGTGCTCATCCGGGCCGAGGACTTTCACATTCAGCGCTACCAGCAGCGCGCATCAAGTTGCGTGATCTTGGCGCTGGACGCCTCGGGCTCTGCTGCGCTACAGCGCTTGGCCGAAGCCAAAGGCGCGGTCGAGCTGCTGTTGCAACAGTCGTACGCGCGCCGCGACAGCGTGTGCATCGTGGCTTTTCGGGGCGCCCAAGCGCAACTGCTGCTGCCAGCCACGCGCTCCTTGGTGCGCGCCAAGAGGGCCATGACGGGCTTGCCTGGGGGCGGCGGCACACCGCTGGCACTGGCGCTCAAGATGGCCCATGAGCAGGCTTTGCAATTGCAGCGTCAAGGTGTCACGCCGATACTGGTGGTGCTCAGCGATGGCCGCGCCAACGTCACCTTGCAAGGCCTGGGTGGTCGCGCCCAGGCTCAGGCCGATGCCCAGCTCTGGGCTCAGCAATGGCAACGCAGCGGTCACCGCGCCTTGTGGATCGACACCAGCATGCAGCCCGACGCGCAAGCGCAACAGCTGGCCGCCACGCTGGGTGCAGGCTACCTGCCCATGCCGCACGTGCAGGCGCAGCGGATGGCCAACGCGATGGACAGTCTTCGCACGGGGGCAAGTTGAGCTTGCGACGGCGCACACGCTTGCTTCAAACGACCTGAACGATCATGTACGAAAGCTTCTACCCCGGCATGGCATGGGCTGCGCACCGGGGCACTTGGCCACATGCCCAGCACAGCCGCTTTGTGCAAGCGGGTGCCATCCACTGGCATGTGCAAATGCTGGGACAGGGCCCCTGCATGCTGCTGTTGCACGGCACAGGATCGGGCAACTTCAGTTGGCGAGGCCTGCTGCCCTTGTTGGCTGAGCACTTCACGGTGATTGCGCCCGACCTGCCCGGCCACGCTTTTTCGAGTCGTGGACCTGAAGGCTCCCTGTCTCTGCCTGGCATGAGCGAAGGCCTGCGTGCCTTGATGCGGCAACTCAACCTCACACCTCAGGTGATCGTCGGCCATTCAGCGGGTGCCGCGATTGGGGCACACATGGTGCTCAGCCACGCCAGCTTGGCGCACAGCACCCTGATCGGGCTCAACCCGGCGTGGTTGCCATTGCCCGGCATGTCCTCATGGCTGTTTGGACCTGCCGCCAAACTGGCCCAACTCAACCCGCTGTCGGCCTGGGCCACCGCCAAAATGGCTGCCCAAGAAGGTGCCGTGGCGCGTTGGATTGAGCGCACCGGCTCCACATTGGATGTGCAAGGCATTGAGCTCTACCGCAGCGTGCTCAGGAACTCTGGCCATGTTCACGGTGTGTTGTCGATGATGGCAGCTTGGCAGCTCAAGCCGCTGGCCGCACGCTTGCACAACATCCGCAACCCCGTGTTCATGGCGATAGGAAGCCAAGACCAGACGGTTCCCCCCACCATGGCCCATGAAGCCAGCCTGCGCTTGCCGCAAGCAAAGTTGGTGATGCAAACTGCACTGGGGCATCTGGCACACGAGCAGGACCCCGTCGGCACGGCGCAACTCGTCATGACATGGAGCACCTCCACATGAACACCTGGATGTCAGCAAGCTGCCAACTGTTAACCCAGGGATTTATGCGCCACGAACCAAACGCCTGACAGCCCCCACGGCTTCTCGTGCATCGGTGAAGATGGCATCGGCACCCAAAGTTTGGGGGCTGAATTCTTTGAGCAAAAAAATGGGGCCGCCGAGCACCACACGAACTTTGGGATTCCCCGAGCTTTCCCTGATGTGTTGAATCAATGCGGGCAAGGCCTGCAATTGCACCTCCAGGGCGACCGAAATGCCAACCACATCAAACCACTCGTTGGCAACCGCGCGCAGCAACTCCGATTCTGTGGATGAGATTTCCAGCACCACCTCGGCCCCGGACTTACGGAAAAAGTCAGCCACGATGGTCAGCCCCAAAAAATGCTGGGACCCAGGCGCGCAAGCCAGCATGATCCGTTCGGTATCACCGTCTTCGCGAGGTCTTGCTGGCGACTCGTAGCCCAGCCGGTAAATCGTCTGGTGCATGATCGCTAGGCCGCAAGTCACTTGCGTGAAGTCACACAGGTCTTGCTCCCACAAAACACCCAATTGCCGGGCGGCGGGTGTGATCAGTTCCAGAAAAATTTGCTCTTGTGACAAACCTTTCGCCATCAGCGTATCAACGATGCCATTGGCGGTGGGTGAATCACCTTTCAAGCAAGACTGCGTGAAGGCTTCGTATTCAGGCTGCGCAGCAATAAAGCCCGAGTCATCCAATGCTTTGGATTTGCCTGTGAAGAATTGCTGAACATTGAGCAGGCGCGGAATGATCTGCTTTTCGATCACCGCCAGAAGAGATTCTTTGCAATCCTCCTCCAGACTTCGGGTCGGTTTGTAACCATTCGAGTGACCACCCAAGCCGTTGAACTCAGACATACGCGTTCCTAGCAGCATGTGCGCGTTACCCTGGGGAAGGTAAAAACCGGGGCGTTAATCCGCCAGCAACATAGCATTCCGGTCCGCAGCTGTAGATGGGTTTGTAATTTTTTTAGCCCTGTCGATCAAGCCTGACAAACCCTAGAGAGGCCAAACCATCAAGGGTTTACCCTTTTAACCGCCCTGTTAAATCAGGAAAAAGTGCCGAATGGGCCATTGAGGTAGATGGTTTGCAGGTTCAGCACTGACGCAACCGAGACCCACACCCAGTAGGGGATCAACAACCCACTGGCCAAGCGCGACAAGCGCCACAAACCCACGATCAGGGCCCCGATCGAGAGCCATAAAAACACCACCTCAACCATTGCCCAATCCGGGCGCTGGAGTTTGAAATAGAGCGCACTCCACACCATGTTGAGCACCGCGTTGATGCCAAACAAGATGACCACACGAAGGCGAAGCGCACGGGTGTTGGCCGCTTGCCACGCCAGCCAACCGCTGATGGCACACAAGGTGAAGATCGTGGTCCAAATCACGCCAAAGGCAGCGTCTGGCGGCTTCCAGTCGGGTTGACGCAAGCTGTAGTACCAAGGCCCTAAATCCGTCAGGGCCCCACCAATGCCTGCGGTGGTGTAGCTCAACACCACGGCCAGAAAGAGACGAAAGAAGGCTTGTCGATTCATCTCTGCATTGTCGCCAGAAACAGGTAAGCACCGGGGCCCCCTAACCGAGCCGACCCCGACGCGCCACTAAGTGCGTGCCAAGCCCAGCAAGTGGGCCATGTCCTTGATGAAGATGCGCACATGCGCCATCGGGTCTTTACGGGCAAGTTCTTTGTTCATGTAAGACTCGAAGGTCAAGCGCTGTACATCACGGTCCTCACAGATTTTGACGAACTTCTCGCGACGGCGGTCGTTTTGGTACCAAAAGTACTGCATCACCCCCAAGATCCAGAACACGCGGCCATGCTGCTTCATGAAGCTCTTTCGGCCTTCTTTGAGGCAGGCGCTGTTGCCTGTTTTCAAGGCCTCGTGTGCTGCTTTGGCGACGCGCCTGGCGCAGTCCATCGCGTAATAAATACCCTCGCCCGAAGACGGTGCCACCACACCCGCGGCATCACCCACCACCACCACATCGCGTCCGTTGTCCCATTGCGGCAAAGGCTTGAGTGGGATGGGTGCGCCCTCACGACGCAAGGTGGGTGCTTGGGTCAGTCCTGCCATCTCACGAAGGCGCGCCGTGGCACTGCGCAGCGAATAACCTTTGTCGGCACTGCCCATGCCCACACTCATGGTCTTGCCATGTGGAAACACCCAGCCGTAAAAATCGGGCGAGACCTCGCCTTGGTAATACACGTCACAGCGCGCTGCGTCATAACCAGGTTGCCCCACAGGCGACTCGATGATCTCGTGGTACGCGAACACGTATTTGGTTTTATGCGCATTGGGAATGGCTTGGCGCGCCACTTCTGAGCGGGCACCATCAGCCCCCACCACCATGCGCGTGCTGACTCTGACCGACCTGGCGTGTTCGCTGGCTGCATGTTCTTTAGAGGTGACCGGGGTGTAGTGCACCCACAATTGGCCGCTGTCGTCGTGCTCGATCTTGTCAAAGATGGCCCGGCAACGCTCTGCGCCCGCTTGAGCGGCGCGCACGCGCAAAAACTCATCAAATTCGTCGCGGTCCACCATGCCAACAAAGCCGTTGTCGATCGGAATGTCCACTTTGTTGTTGGCTGGCGAGATCATGCGCGCACAACGCACCTTGGCCACCAGCAGGTGGTCCGGAATGTCGAAGTCCTTGATCAACCGAGGTGGAATCGCACCGCCGCAGGGTTTGGTACGTCCCTGACGGTCAATCAGCAAGACGCGCCAGCCTTGACGTACTAAATCGTGTGCAGCCGTGGCACCCGATGGGCCGCCGCCCACCACAACAAAATCGTAGTTGGTATGCTTCATGAGCGAGACCTGCCTTTCAGCAAAAAAACCGGACCAAATCGCAAAGGCTCGCGTTTTGCAGCACCGTTGCGCAGGCCCCAAGCCAGTGCAGCCGACAGAGCAAACATCAGCGCTTGCATGCCAAATACGGCCGCATAGGCCGTTCGTTGTTCTCCGAGCAAGGCGTGGGCCAAGTCACTTGCCGCTGTACCCAGCAAACCACCCAAGCCAAAGGCTGCGGCCTGCGCCGCCCCCCACAAGCCCATGCGCGTCCCCTCGCGCCCGGGCCCGCCCTCACCGGCTAGACGCATCATGGTGGCAATGGCGGCGATTGAAAACGCACCGTTGGCCACTCCCAAAAACACCACATTCGCCCGCAGCGGCCAGCCCACTGCCAGGGACGAGCTGCACAAGCCCACAGTGGCCAATGCCGACAGCAGGCACCCTCCCACCATCCAATCCTGTACAGAGCCGAGTCGTCCAGCCACCCGACGTGACCCAGCGCCCGCCACAGCCAACATGCCAATCAATACGCCCATGTGATGCCAGCCAGACAACTGCGTAGTTTGGCCCGGAGAGAACCCATGAACGGCCCCCGCAAAGGGCTCAAGAATCAGATCTTGCGCGCTGTATGCCAGCATGGACATGAACACAAACACGGTGAACCTACGCGCGGCAGGCTCACGCCACACTTCCTGCAAAGCTTGGTTGAAGTTCTGTTTTTCCACAGGCTCGCTCGCTCCATGGGGGGAGGCAGGCTGAACCGGCTCAACAGTCTTCTCCAGCCCCCACAAACAAATAGCCGTGATCAAGGCGGTCAAGACACTCAATCCCGCCGAGACTTGCAACAACACCTGTGGGCTGTAAGGATCAATCAGCTTGCCCACCACACCCGCAGTGATGGCAAAGCCCAGAATCATCATCATCCAGACCGTGGTGGCGGCGGGTGCGCGCTGGTCTTCGGGCACTTGCTTGGCCATCAAAGCCAGTAACGACGTGCCGCAAGCGCTCACCCCTAGTCCAATCAGGCTGAAGGACAGCATGGCCAGCAAAGCGCCATACAACGGTTGCATAGCCATCCACACGGTGGCCGATGCAGCCATCACACCGCCCACGCCCAGCACCAACATCCCGCCCATCATCCACGGTGTGCAACGGCGCCCCTTGTCGGCACCAAAGCCCATGCGCGGGCGCACGATTTGCACAGCGTAATGCCAAGCCACCAAAAAACCAGGCAACAAAGCAGGCAGCGCCAGCTCGACCACCATGATGCGGTTGAGCGTGGAGGTGGTGACCACCACCACAGCCCCCAAACACGCCTGAATCAGACCCAGGCGGACGATCTGAAACCAACCGAAATACGGCGTGCTCATGCAACCTCCAGAAGTTGTTGCAAGGGTTGGAGTTGGCGCAGACCCCAAGCGCTGACCATCATGCCACTGACAAACATAGGCACCCCCAAAGCACTGACTTGCAAGGCACGCTCAACCGGTTGTTGCATAAATTTGGCCATCAGTGGCCACTGGGCCAACGCCAGTGCCAGCACCGCAACACCATGCCAAGGCAGTTGCCAAAACCACAAAAACAGTGCTACCGCGACCTGCGCCAGCCCCATGAACACACAAGCCACACGCGCTGCGCCTACCGCGCCTAACTGCACCGGCAGTGATGCAATGCCCATGCGGCGATCACCTTCAATGGCCTTGAAATCGTTGAGCGTCATGATGCCGTGCGCACCAATGCTGTAGAGAAGAGCCAGCGCCAAAGCATGCGGCCCCGGCCAAGCCCCCCCCAGCATCACCGCTGTTCCGGTCAACCAGGCCAGCCCTTCGTAGCTCAGCGCACAAGCCGCGTTACCCCACCAACCGTTGTTTTTCAGGCGAACAGGGGGCGCGCTGTAGGCCCACGACAAAGCAATTGCCAACCCGCAGGCGGCAAAACCCCAAGGCCCCATGAGCGTGGCCCAGAGCAAAGACAGCAGCGTCCAGCCCACGGCAATCCCCAATCCCCAGCGCCCAGGCATGCGGCCCGAAGGGATGGGCCGGTGAGGTTCGTTGATGGCGTCGACATGGCGGTCAAACCAGTCGTTGACAGCTTGGCTACTGGCACATACCAAAGGGCCTGTGAGTACAAGGCCTAACAGCAGCAAGCCCCAATGAGCACTCAGGCTCTGACCGGATGCCACCACGCCACAAGCAAAAGCCCACATGGGCGGGAACCAGGTGATGGGCTTGAGAAGTTCGGCTACCGTGCCCAGCGTAGGGCGGGTGCGAGCTGCATCAAAAGCAAGAGGCGGGGTGTCCATATCTGCATTTTGATAGGACATTTAGAAATGTCAACTAGAGTTGACACCTACGATCAAGATCAGAGAGTTCTCGCTAGGAGTTGTCAACTTCGACTTCGGCAACCATGCCAAATCGACGCAGCTTGACATAGAGGCTTTGGCGGGACAGACCCAACATTTCCGCCGCCGAAGCACGGTTGTTGTGGGTCAGCTCTAGGGCAGCTTCAATGCACATGCGCTCAATGGTGTCCACCGTCTCACCCACAATGTCCTTGATCGGACGGCGCCCCACCAGTTGGGACAATTCGGCAAATGGGTTGACCAGGTTTTTCGCCATCGATGGACCTGCGGGCAGCCTACGGTCCATGTCACGCACAAAGAACGCGTACATGGGCTCGGGGTGGGCCAAATAAACGGCCGAGACCTCAACTGGCAAGGTCATTCCCGAGAGGGTTCGCACCTCGGTGGCGAAATTGCGCACAGGCAACTGCTGACGCAAACTGGTATTGAGCACCCCCCAATCCACCGCCCCCCTTATCAACCAACGCTCTAAGCTCTGCCCCACCACCTGAGAAGAAGCGGTCAGACCTAACAAGGCCATGCCTTCGTCGTTGACGCTTTTGATCGCGCCTGAGGTGTCGGTAAGCAACCAACCGTCGGGAAAATGCGCCATGGCCTCACTGAGCACCGCAGAAGAATGCGAGTCGTGGCGTAGTTCAGGGGCGGCCTCTCGGGTCACCAAGCGCACCAGAAACTGCGCCCCTCCCTCTTGGCGAAACACCGTGGCAGACACAGTCCAAGGGGCTGTCAGCCCCGCCACACGGGCGGCGCACATTTCGATGCGTCCTGTGGCCAGAGCCATGCGCAACAAAGACTGCACTTCACCCTGGCTGTCTGCTTCAAAGCATTCGCGCACGTCGCGACCGACGAGGCGCTTCCCCGCATCTTTGAGCAGCGATTGGGCGCCCAAATTGGCCTCCAACACCCTCTGGGTGTTCGCGTCGACCACCAACACAGCCTCAGGCGAGGTGTCAAACAAGACGCGATAACGCGCCTCGATATGGCGCAAGCGCAAATAGTCACGCTCCATGGATTGCTGGGTTTCTACCAAGCGACGCTGGAGTTCGGCCAGACTTTCCAAGTCACGGCCGATGGCCAACAATTGACCCGCACCCAAGGGCACCACCACGTACTGCAAGGCGATTTCATTGCCCAAAGGGGAAATGTGATTCACATGCCGCCAGCGCATCACATTGGAGGCGTCCTGAGATTGCAGCATCTCTTGAATTTTGATGCGGCTTTCGCTGGTGACGGTGTCCATCCAGCGTCGGCCGATCCAAGCTTGGCACCCCAAGGAGGCAAGCTTGTCGCGTCCCGTCGACACGTCTTCAATCACACCTTGTGCATCCATGACCAAGGTGATGTCCGACACAACACCCAGCAATTGGGAAAAGGTTGACGGGTCCAACGAACCAAGCTTCATACTGTAAACCATGGGTGTTCAGGTATCAGAAAGTTGACACTTGAATTTGTCATGTAAGTATAGGCTTATAAAGTGCCTTATGGTCAACCGCGTTGGATTTGAAATACAAATAAATACAAGTTGCACTTCATCACACCTTGAAAGAGGCTAAATGCATGCATTGCGTGATCCATTTCACGGCTGTAGGTGCATCTTCGGCCACCACGTCTGCGGCAATTGACTTCAAGCGGGCAGGTTCGCGCATGGCCATGGGGCCGCCCAAAAACATACGCATACTCGGGTTCAACGAACAGTCCTTGAGTTGCGGCAACAAAGCGGCCAAGGTGCCCAAATGTCGATCGGTGCTGACGGACACCCCCACCGCATCAAACCAATCGGACTGAAACAGACGCTTGAATTCAGCCACATCCTGGGGTACACCCAAAGTCACCGCCCAACCCTCAAGCTTGAAAAATTCGCTCAGCATGAACAAGCCCATGCTGTGCTGGGCCCCAGGCTCGGTCAACAAAAGCACGCTCCAGCCATGACGCTGAGGCGATGCCTCTTGCAAAAACTCGGCGCTGAAGTCATGCAACAGCTGTTGCAAATGCGTTGAAACGATGGTCGTCATCGCAAAATCCAATCGGTCCGCTGTCCACCATTCACCGATCAAACGGGCGCACGGGGTAATGCCCCGCACATAGATATCAGCCAGCGATTGCCCCTGCCTTTGCCAGCCAAACACCACCTGTCGTGCCGCATCCAAGCCCTGCAAACAGGCTTGCGCCAAGAGATGAACCTGCGCCCCATCCAGCGCCAATTTGCCGTTGAAAGATGTGCCTCCTACCAAGCGCGGACCTATCGGCACGTCTCTTCGTAACGCTTCAGGCAAGTGAGCGGTCAACCCAGGCTCCAAGACTGTGGGCTGTGCGCTGTCGAAATTGAATTGCTGAGCCATGACAAACACCAATCATGAAAGGGATACACCAGCGGCAGGCTCCAACCGATCAGAGTACGCGTCGCAAGAGTCATATCCAGCAAGGCAAGCAATGCCTTAACCAAATACATGCTGAAGTTTGATTTGATTCTTCTCATTTCTATTTGGTGTAAACCCTAAAACACTAAATTAATGTCAATTTATGTTGACACACTGCATATCGAGGCATACATTCTTTCCAAAGATAGCCATCAGACAAGGTATTGCATGTCCGTTTCAGCCGCCTCGCTTTTGTACACGCCAGCGCAACGCGCCCGGCGTGACGCGACCGCTTGGACGCTGGTGCAAGGCGTGTTGGCACCCGTTCAATTTTTGGTATTTCTGATCAGCCTCTACCTCGTGCTGCACAGCCTGCAAACGGGCCAACACACCGATTGGGCTTTGGGTTCGGTGGTGGTCAAGACCTTGGTGCTCTACGTCATCATGATCACCGGCGCTATTTGGGAAAAAGTGGTCTTTGGTCAATACCTGTTTGCGCCCGCCTTCTTCTGGGAAGACGTGGTCAGCATGGGTGTACTGGCCCTGCACACGGCTTACCTGTGGGTCTGGTGGCAAGGGCTGTGGACCCCCGCTGACCAATTGCTGCTGGCTCTGGCCGCCTACGTGAGCTACGGCATCAACGCCGCGCAATACATCCGCAAGCTGCGCATGGCGCGGCTGCAAAAAAATCATTCCAATTCGCCCTTGTCGGGTGCACAGGCCAGCACATGAGCAGCGTCATTCCAATCCGTGCCCAAACTCTCGGTTGCACCGACGTCACCCCCTTGGTAGAGCGCGGACAACGTGAGGTCTTTTGCGGCCTCACCGGCATCATTTGGCTCCATCGAAAAATACAAGACGCCTTCTTTTTGGTGGTCGGCTCACGCACCTGCGCGCACCTGATTCAGTCGGCTGCGGGGGTGATGATCTTTGCCGAGCCTCGGTTTGGCACGGCCATCATCGACGAGCGCGACTTGGCAGGCCTGGCCGATGTGCACGAAGAACTCGACCGCGTGGTCAACCAACTGTTGGCGCGCCGCCCTGACATCCGCTTGTTGTTTCTGGTCGGTTCTTGCCCGTCCGAGGTGATCAAGCTCGACCTGTCACGTGCCGCTGAACGGCAAAACCAAATCCATCACCCGAAAGTGCGCGTGCTGAACTATTCTGGCAGCGGCATCGAAACCACCTTCACCCAAGGCGAAGACGCTTGTCTGGCCGCCATGGTGCCAGGCCTGCGCAATGACACGTCGACAGCCCCCGCGCTGATGGTGGTCGGGACCTTGGCCGATGTGGTCGAAGACCAGCTGCGCAGCCTGCTCGAGCGCATGGGCTTGCACGTCAACTTCTTCCCACCACGCAACAGCCAAGCCATGCCCGCAGTGGGCCCCAATACCCGCTTCTTGCTGGCTCAACCCTTTTTGGCAGACACCGCACGGGCCTTGCAATCGCGCGGCGCACAGCACCTGGCCGCGCCCTTCCCACTGGGCGTCGAGGGCACCACCGCTTGGCTGCAAGCCGCAGCCACTGCGTTTGGCGTGTCGCCTGAGGTGTTTGACAGCGCCATCGCCGCGCCACGCCAGCGCGCCGAAAAAGCCCTGGCCGTGCAACGCCAAATGCTGCAAGGCCAGCGCATCTTTTTCTTTCCCGACTCACAGCTCGAAATCCCGCTGGCGCGCTTCGTGCACCGTGAACTGGGCATGGACTTGGTGGAAGTGGGCACCCCTTACCTGCACCGCCAACACATGGCACCTGAGTTGGCTTGGCTCCCCCAAGGCACCCGCATCAGCGAAGGCCAAGACGTCGACCAGCAGCTAGAGCGATGCATCGCCGATGCCCCCGATCTGGTGGTCTGTGGCCTCGGCCTCGCCAACCCCCTCGAAGCCCAAGGCATCACCACCAAGTGGGCCATCGAGTTGGTCTTCACGCCCATCCAAGGTTATGAACAAGCCGCCGATCTGGCAGGTCTGTTCAGCCGCCCACTCAAACGCCGCACCAAGCTGGCGGCCTGAAAGCGCAGGAACACACCATGCAACTGACGCTCTGGACATATGAAGGCCCACCCCACGTGGGCGCGATGCGCGTGGCCACCGCCATGCGCGATGTGCACTACGTGCTGCACGCGCCGCAAGGCGACACCTACGCCGACTTGCTGTTCACCATGATTGAGCGGCTGCCACGCCGCCCGCCCGTGACCTACACCACATTTCAGGCGCGTGACCTCGGGGGAGACACCGCCGAACTCTTCAAAGACGCCGCCCGAAAGGCCGTGGCACGCTTCAAGCCTGCGGCCATGCTGGTGGGCTCGTCTTGCACCGCCGAGCTGATCCAAGACGACCCGGGTGGCTTGGCCCAGGCACTGCAACTGCCCATTCCCGTGGTGGCGCTGGAGCTGCCTTCTTACCAGCGCAAAGAAAACTGGGGTGCGAGCGAAACCTTCTACCAACTCTGCCGGCACCTGGTGCACAAGCCCACCGAGCGTCAGCCCAAGGCCCGGCCCAGCTGCAACATCTTGGGCCCCAGCGCTCTGGGGTTTCGCCACCGTGACGATGTCAAAGAAATCACCCAGCTGCTCAACCAGCTCGGTGTCGATGTGTCTGTGGTGGCACCGCTCAACGCCAGCGTGGCCGACATCCAGCAATTGGCCAATGCCGATTTCAACGTGGTGCTCTACCCTGAGATCGGCCTCAGCGCCGCGCAGTGGTTGCAGCGTCAGTTTGACCAGTCCTTCACCAAAACCGTGCCCTTGGGCAGCCGCGCCACCCGCGACTTCATCGCCGAGGTCTGCGCCCTCACAGGCTTGGCCCAGCCCACCCACGACCCCGACAACGCACACGCCACGTGGTACGCCAAGTCTGTGGACTCCACCTACCTCACCGGCAAGCGCGTGTACATCTTTGGCGACGCCACGCATGCCGTTGCGGCGGCGCGCATTGCCAGCCAAGAAATGGGCTTTGAGGTGGTGGGCTTGGGCACCTACAGCCGCGAATTCGCACGCGAGGTGCGCGACTGCGCCAAGGCACTGGGCATCGAGGCGCTGATCACCGACGACTACCTCGAAGTCGAAGACCAAATTCAAGCGCTGCAACCCGAGCTGATTTTGGGCACACAAATGGAGCGCCACATCGCCAAGCGCCAAGGCATTCCATGTGCGGTGATTTCGGCCCCCGTGCACGTGCAAGACTTCCCGGCACGCTACGCACCGCAAATGGGTTTTGAAGGTGCCAATGTGTTGTTTGACACCTGGGTCCACCCCCTGATGATGGGCCTGGAAGAACACCTGATCGGCATGTTCCGCGAAGACTTTGAGTTCCACGCCGGCGCTGCCCCCTCGCACCTGGGCAGCACCCGCCCCGCAGCAGACATCAGCGCTGCCCAACCCGCTTCACCCCAAACACCCGCAGCGCTGACGCCCAGCGAACCCAGCACGCCCAAGCCACCCAGCTCGCCAACCAGCTCACCTGCCAGTGCCCTGCCCACCCAAGCAGCTTCTAACCAAGCCACCTGGAGCATCGAGGCCGAGAAGGAGCTGGGAAAAATTCCGTTCTTTGTGCGCGGCAAAGCGCGTCGCAACACCGAACGATTCGCCCAGGACCTGGGTGTTGCCACCATCACCGTGGAGACGCTCTACGATGCCAAAGCCCATTTCAGCCGCTAAGCAGGCCCAGGCAAACACACCACGCATGAACGTGGTGTTGCTGACCATGGATAGCCACTTGGCCAGCGCCGCCCACCATGCCGCAGAGCGGCTGGCCACAGACGTACCGGGCCTGCACTTGCAAATGCACAGCGCATCGGCCTGGCGAGACAGTGACAGCGCCTTGGCCACGTGCCTGAGCGCCATTGCGCAAGCCGACATCGTGGTCGTCACCATGCTGTTCATGGAAGACCATTTCCTGCCCGTGCTCGACGCCTTGCAGGCGCGCCGCGCCGCTTGCGATGCCATGGTCTGCATCATGTCGGCGCCACAGGTGACGCAACTCACACGCATGGGCAAGTTGGTCATGGGCCGCGAGTCCAGCGGTCTCATGGCCTTGCTCAAAAAACTGCGCCCCACTGCCAAGAACTCAGACACAGGTGAAGCCACAGGCGCACCCTCGAACGCAGGGGCCAAGCAAATGGCCATGCTGCGCCGCCTGCCCAAGCTGCTGCGCTTCATCCCCGGCACGGCACAAGATTTGCGCCTGTTCTTTTTGACCATGCGCTATTGGCTGGCGGGCTCTGAACACAACATTGAAAACTTGGTCAAAACCCTGGTGCACCGTTATGCCCAAGGACCACGCGAGCCTTTGCGTGCTCTGGCCCAACCCGAAGACCCGATCGAATACCCCGAGGTGGGCCTGTACCACCCTCAGATGAAACCTCGCATCAGCGAACACCTGAGCGACTTGCCCGGCCATGGTCGCAAAGATCAGCCTGCGGTGGGCCTGCTGTTGCTGCGCTCTTACCTGCTGGCGGGCAACACCGCGCATTACGACGCCGTCATCACCTCGCTGCAAGCGCGTGGTCTGCGCGTGATTCCGGCCTTTGCCAGTGGCTTGGATGCGCGCCCCGCCATGGACCGCTTTTTCAAACAAGGCGGCGAGGCGAACATCCAGTCCCTCGTCTCACTCACGGGCTTCTCACTGGTCGGAGGACCTGCCTACAACGACGCCAGCGCCGCCGAAGTGGCCTTGAGCGAACTCGATGTGCCCTACATCGCCGCACACCCGCTGGAGTTCCAGTCCATCGAACAATGGGGCGGCTCCACACGCGGCCTGCTGCCCGTGGAAAACACCATCATGGTGGCCATTCCTGAACTCGACGGCTCCATCTTGCCCATGGTCTACGGCGGACGCCCGGGCCCTGCTGGGCAAACCTGCACCGGCTGCGACAAACACTGCACCTTCCCCAGCGGCCCACGCAGCCAAGACATGTTCACCTGCACCGAACGCACCGAGATGCTCAGCGCACGCGTAGAGCGCTTGGTGGGCCTGCGCAACAAACCGCGTGCAGAGCGCAAATTGGCCATCGTGTTGTTCAACTTCCCGCCCAATGCGGGCAGCGTGGGCACAGCCGCATATTTGTCGGTGTTCCAGTCGCTCTTTAACACCTTGCAGCGCCTGTCTGTCGAAGGCTACAAGGTCGACTTGCCCGACAGCGTGGACGACTTGCGCGAGCGCTTGCTGCAAGGCAATGCCAGCCAATACGGCACCCAAGCCAATGTGCTGCATGCCATGGACACCAACCACCATGTGCGCCACGAACGCTGGCTGTCTGAGATCGAAGCCCAGTGGGGCCCGGCGCCCGGCAAGCACCTGACCAACGGGCAGTCGCTGTTCATCTTGGGCGCGGCCTTTGGTCAGGTGGTAGTCACCGTGCAACCGGGCTTTGGCTATGAAGGTGACCCGATGCGCTTGTTGTTTGAAACCGGCTGCGCCCCGACCCACGCCTTCAGCGCGTTTTACCGCTACCTGCGCGACGACTATGCCGCCGATGCGGTGCTGCACTTTGGCACCCACGGTGCCCTCGAATTCATGCCTGGCAAACAAACCGGTTTGTCGGCCCAATGCTGGCCTGACCGCCTGATTGGCGCGCTGCCCAATGTCTACCTGTATGCCGCCAACAACCCGTCTGAGGGCGCACTGGCCAAACGCCGGGGCGCCGCCACCTTGGTGAGCTACCTCACCCCCTCGCTGACCCATTCAGGGCTGTACAAAGAACTCGTCAGCCTGCAACAGTCCATGGAGCGCTGGCAACAAATGGGCCCCGATCAGGCCCAAGACCGCAGCAGCCTCGTCGAGCTGATCCACGCGCAAGCCAAGGGCATCGACCTGGCTGTGCCCGCCGCCTTCAACCCTGCATCAGACACCGACAACGCCCACTGGATCGAGTCGCTGCAACACCAATTGCTGGAGCTTGAATACGCCCTCATCCCCGAGGGTCTGCACGTCATGGGCCAAGCGCCCACCCGCACCCAGCGGCTGCAAACCCTCAAGGTCATGGCCGACGCCATGGGCTTGACACAACACGACAGCCACAGCGACTTGATGGAGGCTTTGGTCGATGGGGCCAGCGAAGCCGAGCTCAGCGCCAGCCTGTCCACCCATGACACCGTGCAAGCCGAATCACTGCGCCAACTGGTGCGCAGCAACCGACTGCTGGGCGAAGACCACGAAATGCAAGGCCTCATGCGCGCATTGGATGGCCGCTACTTGCAGCCCGCACCCGGCGGCGACTTGATTCGCAACCCCGACGTGTTGCCCACAGGACGCAACCTGCATGGCCTGGACCCGTTTCGCATGCCCTCGGCCTTTGCTGTGCTCGACGGCCAGCGTCAGGCCGACAAGCTGCTGGCCCGCTATGCACAAGACCACCAAGCCTTGCCAGAAACCGTGGCCATGGTGCTGTGGGGCACCGACAACCTCAAGACCGAAGGCGGCCCATTGGCCCAAGCCCTGGCCTTGATGGGGGCCGCACCGCGCTTTGACAGCTACGGTCGTTTGGCCGGGGCCAGCCTGGTGCCGTTGGCCCAGCTTGGACGCCCACGCATTGACGTGGTCATCACCCTGTCGGGCATCTTCCGCGACTTGCTGCCCATGCAAATCCGCCTGCTGGCTGAAGCCTCTTTCCTGGCCGCCAGTGCTGACGAGCCCGCTGAACAAAACTTCATCCGCAAGCACGCGCTGACCTTCATGGCTGAGCACGAAGGCAGCACGCTGGAATGTGCCTCGCTGCGCGTCTTTGGCAACACCGAAGGTGCCTATGGCACCAACATCAACCACCTGATCGACAGCAGCTGCTGGGACAACGAAAACGAACTGGGCGACGCCTTCACCCAACGCAAAGGTTTTGCGTATGGCCGCGAAGGCCGCCCCGTGCGCAACACCGCGGTGCTGCAAAGCGCCTTGGCCAGCGTGTCGCTCACCTACCAAAACCTGGACTCGGTGGAGCTGGGCGTGACCAGCATCGACACCTACTTTGACACCTTGGGCGGCATCAGCCGCGCTGTGTTGCAAGCCAAACATTCGCGTGATGGCAACGCGGCCAAAGCCCCACCGGTCTTCATTGGCGACCAAACCCAAGGCGAGGGCGTGGTGCGCAGCCTGACCGAACAAGTGGCCTTGGAAACGCGCAGCCGCATGCTCAACCCCAAGTGGCACGAAAGCATGTTGCAACACGGCTACGAAGGCGTGCGCCAAATCGAAGCCCACCTGACCAACACCATGGGTTGGTCAGCCACCACCGGACAGGTTCAGCCCTGGGTCTACCAGCAACTGGCCCAAACCTTTGTGCTCGACCCGGCCATGCGCGAACGCATGGCCCAGCTCAACCCCACTGCCTCGGCCAAATTGGCCAACCGCTTGGTGGAAGCCACCCGCCGCCAGTACTGGCAACCCGACGCCGAAACCCTATCCGCCCTGCTGCGGGCGGGTGAAGAACTTGAAGACCGCCTTGAAGGCATACACGAAGGACTCCCAGCATGATCGAAACCACCAGCATCCCGGTGCAAAGCATCCCGCGCAGCCGAGGAGCCGACGGCGAGGGCAGCGTGCAGGTTCAGATGGACCCCTCCGTCAAGATCGGCAACGCCAAGGTGTTTGCCATTTATGGCAAGGGCGGCATTGGCAAAAGCACCACCTCGTCCAACCTGTCGGTGGCCTTCAGCAAACTGGGCAAACGGGTGCTGCAAATCGGCTGCGACCCCAAGCACGACTCCACCTTCACCCTGACCAAAAAACTCATGCCCACGGTGATCGATGCGCTCGAAACTGTGGACTTCCATGCTGAAGAGTTGCGCCTCGATGACTTTGTCTTCAAGGGCTACAACGGCGTGATGTGCGTTGAAGCCGGGGGCCCGCCCGCAGGCACGGGATGTGGCGGCTATGTGGTGGGCCAGACCGTCAAGCTGCTCAAAGAACACCACCTGCTCGAAGACACCGATGTGGTGATCTTTGACGTGTTGGGTGATGTGGTCTGCGGCGGCTTTGCCGCACCGCTGCAACACGCCGACCGCGCCCTCATCGTGACCGCCAACGACTTTGACTCAATCTTCGCGATGAACCGCATCGTCCAAGCCATCGGTGCCAAAGCCAAAAACTACAACGTGCGTTTGGGCGGCGTGATCGCCAACCGCAGCGATGCGACCGACCAAATCGACAAATACAACGCGGTGGTGGGCCTCAAGACCATGGCGCATTTCCCCATGCTCGACGAAATCCGCAAGAGCCGTCTCAAAAAGTGCACGCTGTTCGAGCTTGACCCCAGCCCCGCCGTGCAAGCCGTGCAAGACGAGTACATGCGCTTGGCCGCCTCGCTGTGGCTGGGTTCAGACCCCCTGCCCTCGGTGCCCATGAAAGACCGCGACATTTTTGACCTGCTGGGTTTTGACTGAAATTCGTCCATGAGAAACACACCATGAACACCACCGCCTACGAACAACGTCGCAGCCAAATCGAACACTACTTCGACCGCACAGCCGCCGACGCCTGGGCCCGCCTGACGTCGAACGAGCCTGTGGGGCGCATCCGTGCCACCGTGCGCGCCGGGCGCGACACCATGCGCGAAACACTGCTGTCGTGGCTGCCGCAAGACATGCACGGCCTGCGTGTGCTCGATGCCGGTTGCGGCACTGGCGCGCTGGCCCTGCAAGCTGCGCTGCGCGGTGCTGAGGTGGTGGCCATCGACCTGTCGCCCACGCTGGTCAAGCTGGCCGCCGAGCGCATGGCCGCCGAGCACCCGCACCTGCCCGGCTCGGTGCAGTTTTTGTCGGGCGACATGCTCAGCCCTGAGCTGGGCGAGTTTGACCACGTGGTGTGCATGGACTCGCTCATCCATTACGACAGCGACCAAATTGCCCAAGCCCTGGCGGGCTTGGCGCAACGCACACGCACCTCCATGGCCTTCACCTTCGCGCCACGCACGCCGCTGTTGGCCTTGATGCACCGCGCAGGCCGACTGTTTCCGCGCAGCGACCGCTCGCCGTCGCTGTCGCCAGTGGCGCATGCCGACTTACTGCATCGCATGCAAGGTCACACCCATTTGCACCACTGGCAAGGCGCACGCATGCAGCGCGTGGCCCGTGGTTTTTACACCTCACAAGCGTGGGAGTGGACACGTTCATGAAACTGCACATCCCGGTCCCCCGCTGGCTCAGCGCCTACGGCACACGCTTCATGCCGTTTGCCGATGCCGCCTCGCCTGAACTGCCCATGGCGCGCTTGCTGCGCCTGTCGTTGTTCCAAGTGGCGATTGGTATGGTCACCGCGCTGCTGGTGGGCACGCTCAACCGGGTGATGATTGTGGAATTGCAAGTGCCCGCCTGGTGGGTGGCACTGGCAGTGGCCATCCCCATGGTGTTTGCCCCGCTGCGCACACTGATTGGCTACGGCAGCGACACACACCCCTCGGCGCTGGGCTTGCGCCGCATTCCCTACCTGTGGACGGGCACGCTGCTGCTGTTTGGTGGCCTGTCCATCATGCCGTTTGCCTTGCTGCTGCTGTCTGAGCCCGAGAGCGCCAACCTGTGGGTGGGGCAAATTGGCGCATGCCTGGCCTTTGTGCTGGTGGGTGCGGGCATCCAGGTCACCCAAACCGCGGGCATGGCGCTGGCGCACGACCTGGCCAGCGACGACAAACGCCCCCGCGTGGTGGCCTTGCTCTACAGCATGCTGCTGGTGGGCATGATCGTCAGCAGCACCGTGTTTGGTTGGGTGCTCCATGACTTCAGCCCGCAAAAACTGATCCAGCTGGTACAGGGCTGCGCGGTGATGGTGGCGGTGATGAACCTCGCTTCGCTTTGGAAGCAAGAGGCCCGCAGTGCCAAGCGTGGACAACGCGAAGCCGGTGGCTTTGCCAACAGCTGGCGCGATCTGATGGCCCAGCCACAGATGCGCCGCTTCTTGTGGACCCTGGCCTTGGGCACCTTCGCTTTCAACATGCAAGACATCGTGCTCGAGCCCTATGCGGCCGAAATTCTGAAGCTCGATGTGGGCATGACCAGCGCCTTGACGGCGCTGAGCGCGGGCGGGGCCTTGTTGGCTTTTCTCTTGTCGGCGCGTTGGCTTGTCGGTGGCTTGCATGCCTGCCGCTTGGCAAGCTTAGGCATTGTGTTGGGCTTGCCCGCGTTTGCCATGGTGATTTTTTCGGGTCCGCTGCAGGCGGCTTGGATGTTCCGCATCGGCGTGGGCCTGATTGGTTTCAGCGGCGGTCTGTTTTCGGTGGGCATGCTGGTCACCGCGATGGGCATGGCGCAAGACGGCAGCCCGCTCGGTCACTTGGCCGGTTTGGTCATGGGCACTTGGGGTGCCGTGCAAGCCACCAGCGCCGGTGCGGCCATGGCGTTCGGTGGCGCGCTGCGTGACGGGGTCTCGGTACTGGCCATGTCGGGCGCGTTGGGTGAGGTGCTGGTCACCCCCATCACCGCCTACAGCTTCGTCTACCACTTTGAAATGTATTTGTTGTTTGTCGTGCTGGTGGCGCTGGGCCCCATGTTGCGCGCCAGCCGTTTGGCCGCCCGCGATCAAGCCCAAAACCCCGGTCAACCCGTCACCCCTTTTGGTTTGGCACAACTGCCGGGCTGATGCAATGATTTTTTGAAGGAGACAGCCATGGAAACAGGCGCAATCACACAGTACATCGATGTGGCCCAAATCGTTTTGTACATGTTTTGGGCATTTTTTGCGGGGCTGATTTACTACCTCTTGCGTGAGAACCACCGCGAGGGCTACCCCATGGATTCGGGCCGCGAGAACGGCCCCAAGATCGAAGGCTGGCCACCCGTGCCCTCACCCAAGGTCTTTAAAACGCAAGACGGTCACACCTACTTGGCTCCCGATTTGGCCCGCCCCGACGGCGAGTACAGCGCCCAGACCATGCACGGCTGGAACGGCGCACCGCTAGAGCCGCTGGGTGACCCACTGCTGGCCGGCGTGGGCCCTGGCGCCTGGGCCATGCGCGCCGACATCCCGGACATGGACCCGCATGGTCACGCCAAAATCGTCCCCCTGCGCGTGGCCGCTGATCACTCGGTAGCCAAACAGGACGTGGACCCCCGTGGCTTGCCCGTTTGGGGCGCTGACAAGGTCGTGGCAGGCACCGTGGTCGAACTCTGGGTCGACCGCATGGAGATGCTGTTTCGCTACGCCGAAGTGCAGTTGGTGAACTCGGAAAAGCGTGTCTTGTTGCCCATGACCTTTGCGCGCATCAAGAAAGACGGCACGCATGTGCAGGCGATCTTGGGCCACCAGTTTGTGAACGTGCCGCAGACAAAATCACCCGAACAAATCACCTTGCTCGAAGAAGAAAAGATCACCGCCTATTACGGCGCGGGCACCTTGTACGCCACCCCAGAGCGTCAGGAGCCCATCCTGTGAAAGCCACCCACGAACACGAGTGGGAAGCGGCCCCTGGGTTGCCCAGTGCCCTGCCCCCTGGCGAACACGTGGTCTGGCAAGGCGCGCCCGATTGGCGCAGCCTGGCCGTGCATGCGTTTCATGTGCGCAAGATCGCTGTGTATTTTGTGTTCATGCTGGCCCTGCAAGCCATCAACCTGACGGCACCCGACAGTGGCGCAGGCTGGAAGCCGCTGACCGAGGTGGCATGGAAACCTTTGCTGGTCGCAGCCAGTCTTTATGCCTTTGCCTTAGGTTTGCTGCTGGGCACCGCTTGGCTGTCGGCCAGCAGCACGCTCTACACCCTGACCAACAAGCGGGTGGTCATGCGCATTGGCATCGTGCTGACGCTGACCTTCAACCTGCCCTACAAGCGCATCGCGGGTGCATCGCTCAAGTCTTACGCCAAAGGCGTGGGCGACATGGCCTTGGCGCTTCACCCCGAGGACCGCATTGGCTGGGCCCACTTGTGGCCGCACCAGCGCGCTTGGCACATCAGCCAGCCACAGCCCACCTTGCGTTGCTTGGCCGGGTGTGAGGCAGTCGGCCAACAGCTGCTGGCTTTGTGGCGTGCCGAACGCGCCAACGACAGCCTGCGCTTGGGACAACCATCTGCCGACTCGGCCCCACCTGCGCATCGCTCCCACGGGGTACTGGCATGAGCACCTTGCACAACGACCACTGGTCACAGCACAACCACGGCCTGAGCCGCCCCATGGCCTGGATTGGTGTGGTGCTGCTGGCCGTGTTGGTGGCGTTGGGCTTGGCGCGTTGGTCGGGTCTGGACCCACGCACACCCGACGCCGCCGTGCAATGGCAACGTGCGCTGCAATTCAGCGACCTGCCCAATGGCGACATCGCGGTGCTCGACGCCGACACCCAAAAGCGCGTGGCCCGTTTTTCTGGTGAACAAGGTTTTTTACGCAGCACTCTGCGCGCGCTCGCACGTGAACGGCACCGCGAAAAAATTGGGCCCGAAGCACCGCTGTTGCTGATGGGCCGCACCGATGGTCGCCTGACCTTGCTTGACCCCACCACCCAACAACGCATCGACCTGGAGTCCTTTGGACCCAGCAACGCTGCCGTGTTTGCTGGCCTGCGTTTGGCAGGCCACGACACCCCAATCCGTTAAGCCCAACACCCATCACACACCACGGAGACTGCCATGAACGCCACTGCTGTCCACCCCATCGAAACGGCGGAAGACGCCAACAAAAAAGCCGTGCACAGCGACATGATCAGCCCGCGCTTTTACACCACCGACTTTGCCGCCATGGACCGCATCAGCGTCGAGCCCGTGCGTGCCGAGTGGGACAAGATGATGGCCGAGTACGAAGGCGACAACAACCACGACCACTTCCAGCGCGATGCGGCGTTTGCCGACGAAGTGGCAGCGGGCATGGCCACGCTCTCGCCCGAGATGCGCCAAGAATTCATGGACTTTTTGGTCAGCTCTCTGACCTCGGAGTTTTCGGGCTGCGTGCTCTACAACGAGATCCGCAAGAACGTCGACAACCCAGACATCAAACGACTGATGACTTACTTGGCGCGCGACGAATCGCGCCACGCGGGCTTCATCAACCTATCGCTGCGCGACTTCAATTTAGGGATCGACCTGGGCAACCTCAAGCGGACCAAGAAAGTCACCTTCTTCAAGCCCAAATACATTTACTACGCGACCTACTTGTCCGAAAAAATTGGTTATGCGCGCTACATCACCATCTTCCGCCAGCTCGAAAAGCACCCCGAAAAACGCTTCCACCCGATCTTTCGCTGGTTCGATCTGTGGTGCAACGACGAGTTTCGCCACGGCGAATCCTTTGCCCTGATCATGCGGGCCAACCCGCATTTGCTGCGCGGTGGTAACAAGCTGTGGATTCGCTTTTTCTTGCTGGCCGTCTACGCCACCATGTACGTGCGCGACCACACCCGCCCCATGCTGCACGAGGCCATGGGCCTCGATTCGAGCGACTACGACTACCAGGTGTTTCGTATCACCACCGCTATCACGCAGCAGGTCTTCCCGCTGGCGCTCGACACCGACAACCCGGCTTTCCGACGCGGCCTGGAACGCCTGTTCACCATTTCGCAAGCCATGGAAAAAGCCAAGGCACGAGGCGGCGTGTTGGGCAAACTTCAGCAAGGGGTGTGCGCCCTGCAAGCCGCTGCCACCTTTGCCCGTCTGTACTTCATGCCGGTGATTCAACAAGACCTGTCACCTCAGGTGCGCATGGAACCCGCATGGTGAATGAAGTGGTTTGGGCCTGCGTGTTCACGGCCCTGTGCTGGTGGCTCGGCACGGGTGTGATCCTGTGGCTCGACCGCTTGCCTGCGCGCAGCTTCCGGTTCAGTCTGGCGGGCTGGACGGTGTTGCTGGCTTTGAGTTTCTGGGGTGTCGCGCACAGCATGCGCGAGGTCAGCGTGGTCAACGCTTACTTGGCCTTTGGCAGCGTGATCGTCATGTGGGGGTGGCACGAGTTGACCTTTCTCACCGGCTGGATCACCGGCCCACGCAAAACGCCGCTGGATGCGGGCGCCCAAGGCTGGCCGCGTTTTGTGCAATCGGTGCAGGTCATGCTCTACCACGAGCTGGCCTTGCTGGCTAACTTCGCCGTGCTGTGGTGGATGCAAGAAGGCGAGCACAACCACGTGGCCATTTGCACCTACGCGCTGCTGTGGTGCATGCGCCTGTCGGCCAAATTGAATTTGTTTTTTGGTGTGCCGCAAAACGGGGCGCAATACCTGCCCGCGCACCTCAAGTACCTGGCCAGTTATTTCCGCACCCGCGACATGACCGTCTGGTTTGTGCTGTCCATGGGCGTGGCCATGGGCACCTGGTTCTGGTTGGTCTGGCTGGCCCAACAAGGTGCAGTGGCCATCACCACCGGTTGGGTCATGCTGGCCACGCTGCTGGGGCTGGCGATCGTTGAACACGTCATCATGATTTTTCCTTGGCCACTGGAGCGGCTGTGGGGTTGGGCCATGGGCCAGACCACCAAACCGGCTTTGACCTCACCCCCTTGAAGGCCCCCATGAATACCTTGACCCTCACCCCCGCCCTGCGCGCCGATGGCTTTGACACACCAGGCATCCCACCACGCGCCAATGCCGGTGAAGTGAGCCGCAAACACCAGCGCCCTGTGGCGGTGGTCATTGGCAGCGGCTTTGGCGGGCTGGCCGCAGCCATTCGCCTGAGCGTCAAAGGCTACGAAGTCAAAGTCTTTGAAAAACTCGACGCCCCTGGGGGCCGCGCCTATGTGCACCACCAAGACGGCTTCACCTTCGACGCAGGCCCCACCATCATCACCGCACCGTTTTTGCTCGAAGAGCTGTGGGCGCTGTGTGGCAAACGCTTTGCAGACGACGTGAAGCTGGTGGCCATGGACCCGTTTTACCGCGTGCGTTTTGCCGACGGCACTTGGTTCGATTACAACGGCGACCCCGAACACATGCGCGCTGAAGTGGCGCGCTTTGAGCCCTCAGACCTGGCGGGTTACGAACGCTTTTTAGAAGAAGCCGAGCGCTGCAAGACGCTGGGTTTTGAAGGCATGGGTGACATGGCTTTTGACAAGATCAGCGACCTGATGGCGGCCATCCCCGACTTCTTGCGCATGGGCGCCTGGCGCAGCCTCTACAGCCTGGTGGCCAAACACATGCGCAACGACAAGCTGCGCATCGTGATGAGCTTTCACCCGCTGCTGATCGGCGGCAACCCCTTTGCCGTGACCTGTGCTTATGCGCTGATCAATTCACTGGAGCGCACTTGGGGTGTGCACTCGGCCATGGGCGGCACTGGGGCCATCGTGCGCGGCCTGGTGGGCCTGCTGGAAGATCGTGGTGTACAGCTGCGCTGCAACGCACCCGTCACGCAAATCCGCATCGAGGGCGGTCGTGCCTGTGGCGTGGCGTTGGACACGGGCGAGTTCATCGCCGCCGACATCGTGGTCAGCAATGCCGACACGGCCTGGACCTACAAGCACTTGGTGGCCCCCCAACACCGCCGCGTGTGGAGCGACCGCAAGATCGACAAGGGCCATTACTCCATGGGCCTGTTTGTCTGGTACTTCGGCACCTCGCGCCAATACGCCGATGTGCCGCATCACATGATGGTGCTGGGCCCGCGATACGAGGGCCTGCTGCAAGACATCTTCAAAAAGCACAAACTGGCCAAAGACTTCAGCCTCTATTTGCACCGCCCCACCGCCACCGACCCCTCGCTGGCGCCCGAGGGCTGCGACACCTTTTATGTGCTCTCGCCCGTGCCGCACCTCGACAGTGGCACCGACTGGCCCGCCTTTGCTGAAACCTACCGCGCGGCCATTGCCGAGAGCCTGCAAGCCAGCGTGTTGCCGGGCCTGCGCAACTGCATCGTGACCAGCAAGGTCACCACACCGCAGGACTTTCACGACAACTTGTGGTCTTACAAAGGCGCGGGCTTTGGCTTGGAGCCTTTGCTGCTGCAAAGCGCCTGGTTTCGTCCGCACAATCGCAGTGAAGATGTGCCGGGTCTGTTTGTGGTGGGGGCCAGCACGCACCCAGGTGCAGGTGTACCGGGTGTACTGATGTCAGCCAAAGCTTTGGAAACGGTGGTGCCCCATGTCCAGGCCTGAACGCACGCAACCACTCGCACACACGCCAAGCGCAGCACCGCACCTGTATGCCGTGGCAACGGCCGCTGAACCTGCGGTGTTCAAAGAACTCGACTTTGGCTCGCAGGACCTGCAAGCCTGCGTGGCGATGATGCAAGGCGGCTCCAAAACGTTCTTTGCGGCCAGCCGCTTGTTGCCACCCCGTGTGCGCACCGCCGCCATCGCGCTGTATGCCTTTTGCCGCGTGGCCGATGACCTGGTGGACGAAGCTGCGCCCGGCGATACGCCGTTGGTGGTGTTGCAAGCGCGGCTGGACGCCATCTATGTCGGCACCCCACACGACCACGTCGAAGACCACGCCTTGAGCTTGTTGGTGCAGCAGTACAAACTGCCTCGCCATTTGTTGGACGCGCTGATCGAGGGCTTTGCCTGGGATGCAGCTGGGCGCACTTACGAGAGCATGGAAGACCTGCATGCCTACGGTGCCCGCGTGGCGGGCAGTGTGGGCGCGATGATGGCTTGGATCATGGGCACACACAACATGGACACCTTGGCACGCGCCTGCGAGCTGGGCGTGGCCATGCAGCTGACCAACATTGCCCGCGACGTGGGGCACGACGCCAGCATTGGCCGCTTGTACCTGCCGCGTCAATGGTTGGTCGAAGCGGGCATCAACCCCGACGAATGGTTGGCCAAGCCAAGCTTCACGCTTGGCATTGCACAAGTGGTGACGCGCTTGCTCGATGAGGCAGACCGCCTGTACAAGCAAGCGCACTCGGGCATCGCCGCTTTGCCGCCCGACTGCCGCGCGGCCATTTGTGCAGCGAGCATGATCTACGCCGAGATCGGCCATCAGCTGCGCCGCGAAGGCTTGGATTCGGTCAACAAACGCACGGTGGTCAGCACCACGCGCAAGCTCATGCTGCTGGCCAGCGCTTGGACCCAAGTGCACTGGATCCGCGTGAGCGAGCACACGCCTGAGCCGTTGGGCGCCATCGTCGCCATGGTGCAAGGCTGCCGCAACGCCACGCCGTTCACAGGCCACAAAGCTTTTTTCCCAAACCGCGCCATGCCCCAGCGCGTGGCTTGGATGTTCGAGTTGCTTGAGCGCCGGGAAGCCGAGCGCCTGGGCCTCAACAACCCGCAACAAACGACCTAACGCCTGAGGCCACAACGATGAGAGACGACCGCCACAGCATTCGGGTGCGTTTGCTGTATGTCAGCCAGGCGGTGGGTCCGCAAACCACCACCGTCACCACCAGCATCTTGCTACAGGCGCAAACACACAATGCGGTGCTGGGCATCACGGGCGTGCTGTGTCAAGGTCAGGGCTTCTTTTTTCAAGTGCTAGAGGGCGAACGCAGCCGTGTGAATGCGTTATACCGACGCATTTGTATCGACAAACGGCACCACGCAGTGGACCTGCTGCATTACGAAGAAATCAAGGAACGTTTGTTTGACCAGTGGTCCATGGCACTGATACGGCTGCCCGTGGACGACCCGATGCTCAACAGGCAGCATGCTGACTTTGACCCCTACGCCACTTCTGGCACAGAAGTGATGGCGCAGCTGCTGAATTGGGTGGCGACGGGTCAGCCGATTGAGATGACGGCCCCCTGAGCGTCACCCGTCGCTGGTGCGCACAGCAAAGCTTCTGCGCGGGTCAGCTGTTGCTTGAGATCAACTTGGCGATCACCGCAATCACGACGAAAAATGAAGAAAACAGCGCAATGCCAACGGCGTAGTAGGTGCCCGACTTTTGGCGGATTTGAGAAATTGTCAATTTGTTCATGGTTTCAACCTTGTTTTAAAAAACGATCTATCAAGAAGCAGCTGACGCCATCACTCGCTTGGGTGATCCGACGTTTTATGGAATGGGCGTTTGGGGCGATTCAACCAATTGGCCACCATAAACGCGCAAAAAACGACAAACATGATGATGAGGATGTGTTTGATTTCCATGGTGTTTTCCTTGTGTTGAGGGAGGATAAAAAGAGTCGCAAAAAATGAGGGGATAGATCAACTATACGGATGGCGTTTGTGCTGAATCAAGTGCACGCCAAGGTCGTATCAATGGGGACATGGCCCACAACGTCAGCGCCAGCAACCCAATTTCAAGACCGTACACGGCCGAGTAACCCACCACCGAACTGCTGCCCAGCGCCACGCCGTCGCGCACCAAACCGCCCACAGCCATGCCGACACCCGCGGCTGTGGCCTGCACCGCGCCCCAAGCGCCCATGGCCAAACCGACATGCTCGGGTGGCGCCATTTGCATGGTGGCCGTGAGTGTGCCGTGGGCAAACAAACCGCCACCCAAGCCAATCAAGAAAATGCCCATGGCAAACAAAACGGGCGAATCAAAAGGGGCTGAGGCGATCACCGCCACAAACGCTGGCACGCCCACCCAAGCACCCCAACTGGCCATGCGGTAAGCATCTGCACCACGACTGAGCACCCGCGAGGCCCAAGCAAACCCAATCAAACCACCCAGCGCCAGCGTGGCGGTGAGCATGGTGGTGGTGGAGACACTGAGGTTCAAAATCTCGCCGCCATAGGGCTCGAGCAACACATCTTCCATGGTGAAGGCCATGGTGCCCAAGCCCACGGCCAGCAAGCGCCGCAGCGTATTCGGGCCTTGACAAAACAGTTGCCAGGCTTGGGCGAAGGTGTGCTCAATCGGCGTGCCGGGTTTGCGTGTGCGGCTGCGCGGCTCTTGTTTCCACAGGGCCACCACGTTGAGCACCAGCGTCATCACAGCCACGGCTTGCACCACGCGAATCAGCTGACCGGGGCTGTAATCGCGCAGCAAATGGCCCAGCATCAAGGCGCTGCCGATCATGCCGACCAGTTGCATCACATACATGAGGCCCACCACCTTGGGTTGGCTCTCGGGCGGGGCCAAGTCAGTGGCCAGCGCCAGACCTGCGGTTTGTACCGTGTGCATGCCTATGCCCACCAACACAAAAGCACCCCCAGCCCCGACCAAACCCACCCAGCTGGGGGCCTGACTCGACTGGCCTGCACCGGCCAACACCAGCAGCGCAAAGGGCATGATGGAGAAACCACCGAACTGCAGCAAACTGCCCATCCAGATGTAGGGCACACGCCGCCAGCCCAGTTGTGAGCGGTGGTTGTCTGAGCGAAATCCAATGAGCGCCCGAAACGGCGCCACGAGCAAAGGCAGGGCCACCATCAACGACACCAGCGTGACGGGCACTTTGAGCTCGACGATCATCACGCGGTTGAGGGTGCCCACCAGCATGACCATGGCCATGCCGACAGAGATTTGAAACAGCGACAAGCGCAACAGACGAGACAGCGGCAAGTCATCGCTGGCAGCGTCTGCAAAGGGCATGAATCTCGGGCCCATCGAGGCCAGCGAATTCGCCCATGAAGCATGTGTTTTGGTTTTGGTCATAGATTGAAAAGACCAAGCGCTTGCGCGCTTGGCCGTTCGACGGGTAGCACCCGCTACTTCTTCACCGTGGCATCGGCCGCCGCAGGCGCAACAGCGACCACTTTGGCACCACCGTTGAGGTAGTTTTTCACCCAGCTGGTGTTCATGGTCAGCGCCAAGTGCACGCTGAAGGACGAGATCGCCACAGCAGCAATGAACACAGGGATCCCAACCGATGGTTTCACCACGCACCACATTTTCGAATAGATCATGAGGTTCTCCTTTACTTGAGCCAGGGTGAATAGATGTAGGCCAGCAGATGGGCAAATGCGGCAATCATGCCGAATATCTGCGTGCCCTGGATGAGATTGCGGTGAATCTCTTCCGATTCGGCCTCGGTCAGTCCCGTTGGCCAGACTTTGTCTGAGTTAGACATAGTTTTCTCCTTGCAGAAGACGTGCACGGCCCGCACGAGGGCTATTCAAGGCCACCATGGCCAGGAATGGGGTTGCCTTGAAAGCGAGTTCAAGCGTGTTCATCTCAAGCCCGCCTCGGCATGCGCCAAGGCAGCATGGCTTGAACCACCGGTGACACCAAACGCGGCACCGACAAGGTTTCGTGGAAGGCGAGCAAGGGCTCACCTGCGTGATCAAATTGCAGCAAGGCGCGCTGGTAAAAGGGCGTGTCTTCGAGTTGCTCTTGCACCTGAACAGCTTGCTCACTGCGCATACGCCGATCAATGCGCCAACCCGTTTTGGGCAAGCGTTGAACCGGCGGCGTGTCGGTGGTTTCCACCTTGCCTTTGGGCGTGAAGCGCAGCGAGAGCACGCGATCTTGTGTGTTTGGGGCTTGCATGTCGTAGAACACCAAGGTGCTGCCATCACGCATGCGGGCACGCGACCAGTCCCAGGTGTGAAAGCCTTGGTCGATGGGTTCGTCGCCCTCGTTCGAATCCAAGTAAGCATGGCCCTGCCACTTCAGATCGGGCGAGCTCAACTCGACCTCAATCCGCGACGCTGGCGCCAAAGGTCCCCAGCGGTGTCGGCCAAACACATCGAGACGCGTCGAGAAGGCGCACAGGTGTTGAGGCCACAGCTTGATACGGCCTCGGATGCGCCGAGGCAGCGGGACGCACACCTCGTTGATGTCGATGGTCAAACAGTCGCCGTCCCACTGCAACTGACTCGGACCAATGACGAACGCTTGGGCACTGCGCGCCGACTGTCTGTGACCTCGCTCGGTCATCGCCCAACGTCCATGGCCTTTGCTGTAGAGGGCCACGTTCAATGCGCAATGGTTGTCTGGGTCTGCACGGCCACGTTGGCGAGCCCAGGCGTAATAAGGCGAGAACACGCTGCCCACAAACGCGATGAGGGTGATGCCGTGTTGGCCGTCGTCACTCATGGCGTCGACGTACCACCAAAGGTAGCCCCCATCTGGAACATGCTGGTCGAAGCGAGGCTCGCCATCAGGGCCTCGGCCGCCCGCTGCCCGGACAAGGCCGCCATCGGCACGCCCGGCCCCGGATGCACGCTGCCCCCAGCCAGAAAGAGGCCCGGCAGGGGCGTGTTGGAGCCAGGTCGGCTGAAGATGCTGGTCCAGCCGTGCGTCGCCTGCCCGTACAGGGCTCCCCCACTGGCTGGAAAACGCCGATGGAAATCCTGCGGCGTGGCGCGCAGGCTGTGAGTCGCCGTGGGTTGCAATTGCAAGCCCAGCTGACGCAGGTGTTGAAAGGTGTGTGTTTGGCATTGTTCTAAAGCCTCCTCAGTGATCGCATTGCCATCACCGCTGGCAGGGGCGTTGACCAAACAAAAAATGCGCTCGGCTTGGCCGAGTGCGAGTGGCGCAGGCCGATCTTGTGCGCAGACATAGACGGTGGGTTGTTGCGGCAGGCGCTGGCGCTCGAAGATGTCCTCGAACTCACTGGCGTAAGTGTTTTGAAAAAACACGTTGTGGCGGTCAAGTGCCACCCCTTCTGTCGCGGTGTGCATGGACCACGTCAAGGCCGACAAAGACCTCGGCGGCGATGCTTTAGGTACAGCTTGGCGCGCTTCGTCACCCAACAAACCTTGTCGCAAAGCAGCGGCATCGCCATTGAAAATCACACGGTCTGCGGGCAAAAACTCGCCCGACTGCAAGCGCACGCCACACACCCTGCCCTGACGCTTTTCGATGCGCTGACACGTGCTGTGATAACGAAACACCGCGCCACGGCGGCGGGCCACGCGGACCAGCGCCTCAGCCATGCCGACCATGCCGCCTTGTACCGACCAGACACCATCCATCTCAACCTGAGCGATCAGCATGAGGGTGGCAGGCGACTGCCAAGGCGATGAGCCGCAGTAGGTGGCGTAGCGGGCAAACAATTGGCGCAAGCGTGGGTCGGTGAATTGGTGGCCCAGCTGCTGCCACAGGCTGCGCATGGGGCCAAGTTGGGCCAGCACGCCCAAGCCTTTGAAACCTAAGTCCCCCATGAAGCCGCCCATGCTGGGGCGCTGAGCACGGATCATCGGCCCTTCCAGCGCGGCATACAGCGCGCGCGTGGTTTGGCAAAATTTTTGAAAACGCCGCGCCTCGTCACCACCCGACCAAGCGGCAATGGCTGCTTCGCTGAGGCGCGCATCGGCAGACAAATCCAACTGGCTGCCATCGGGCCAGAAGTGGCGTGCCAACACCTGCAAAGGCGTGATCTGCATCTCTGCTTCGACACTGGTGCCCACGCTGTGCAGCAAGGCGTCAAACACCCAACGCATGGTGAACACCGTGGGCCCGCTGTCGATGGCCACACCGTCGACCTCACGGCTGTGCACTTTGCCACCGGGCTCGCCCGCGGCTTCGACCACCGTGACATCCAGGCCCTGATGCGCCAGCAACAAGGCGCTGCTCAAGCCGCCCATACCCGCCCCAACAATGACCACCTTGTGCTCAGACATGGCTGGGCTCCAAGTCATGCAAACCCAAAGCGGGCTCCGTTGGCAAGGGCAATGCATCGGCGCGTGCGGGTGCGCTTGGCATCTCCAAAGCCCGGCCTTGCCAAACGCCGGACATGTGAAGAACCTGCATGCGCACAAACATCGATTCCGAAAAAAACTGGTGCTTGTAGGCTGCGGCGCTGGCCACTTGATGCGCGCCCTGATGGGCGTACTGCAACATGGACGCCGTGTCTTGCCACAGGCTGAAAGTGCATTGACGCACCAACGGTGCCTCGCCCAACCCCATGGACAACAAGCAGCCTTTGGACTGGCTGAGTCCGGCTTGTGCCGCGGGTGCATAACGCCAAAAAGCCATGGCTTTGGTGGGCACAATGCTGGCCCGTGTCAACACCGCCAACGGACCCTGTGGGTCGACTTGTCCATCCAGTGCGTCGGGCGCAGTGGCGAGCCAGGCTTGTTTGTCCCATTGGCCTCTGGCCGATTGCACGCTCAGCACACCGCTCCAAAGTTCACGGGCACGGTCACGGTAGGCCTGCACCCAAGCACTGCCGAGAAATTTCATGGCCAAGTCAAAGTGCGTGAACGTACAGATGAGTCCTTGGTGGGTGGCACTGGGCCGCAAGCTAAAGCCGCCACCGTGGCCACTGCCCATGACCTTGGCAGCCGTCAAGCCCGGCACTTCTTTGTAGGGGGATGCGCCTGCCACCAAGCGTAACCAACCCCACCCCTGATGCTGTCGCAAAAAATCAGCAAGCAACACGACCACCACGCCTGACAAGGGGTCGTGAAGAGGTGCAAGGGTGTCCATGACGGGGCGTCCGGCAAGTTGGCTGAGGACGGCTATTTGGTTGCAACTTTGGTGGTTACCAAAGCCGGTTTGAGTAACTCAGGAAAGTCCTTGGCCATCGGTGCCCCGTTGAGCGGCTTGTAGGCCCCTTGGTGGCACGTGGCGCAGTTGAGCTTGGGCACATCACCCGTGGGGCCTTTGCGATGGTCTGGGAACACGTCGGTCAAAGATTCCATGTAGCTCGTATTGAGATCACGCGCCATGCGTATGCCATGCCAAGCCGTCGTGCGCTGAGGCGGACTTTTCTCCCAGCTTTGGAACGACTGGGTGTTGTGGCAATAGGTGCAATTCACGCCCAAAGACGTTGACATGTGGGTCATCAACCCATAGGTCCACTCGGCTTGCTTGATCGACTGGCGGTTACCAGACGGCAGCGCGGTCGGCCCATTGACGCGGATTTTTTCCTCACCCAACAAAAATGGTGTGAACGGATCGTTGGGCAACGAGGACAAATTCACCACGGCCGAAGGCGTGTTTTGCCCCGCCTTGTCGCCGATGAAGTTGGCGCCTTTGGGCTGAGGATCGGACTTGAACCAGATGGCACTGGGCACAGGCTGGCCGCGGTGGCAGGTGTAGCACGTCACACCCGTCTCTGCGACGTGGGGTTTCCAGTCGGCGTTGATGTGTTGCGTCATCTGAATCATCTTGCGCGCCACCACTTTGGTGTACTTGCTGTCCTCTTGAAAGTTGGGCAGCTGGTGGCAATAGGCACAACCTTCTTCAGGTGCCACCCAACTGCTCATAGAGACCATCAGGCGGTTGAATTCGCCCACACTCAAGTTGCCCAGCACCTTCACATTTTTGTAGACCTGTGATGCCTTCGGGCCGTCAGAGCCGGGCGAAGGAATGGCCATGGGCGGTTGGTTCTTCTCGGTTTTCGCGTCCAGCAAGCGGACGTTGTAGACCTGCACCATGCCAGTACCGCGGTAGCCGCTTTGCACCGATTCGGGACTGGGCCGCTCACACCCGCTCAACAACAAAGCGGCCAGCGCAAGGCCGATGGTTTGCAACAGACGCGCCGCCCATGGGGTGCGCAAGCGTGGGCTGCAAGAGGTCATGGTGTGTGTGCTCATGGCTTCACTCCAGTAGCCAGCGCGGGGTCAACCATCGCTGGAAAAATTTCGGGATAAGGTGGTGCCACGCCATGCTTGATAGCCCACAAGTACCAGTTGTCCACCACGGTGCCTGTCAGCAAAATGCCGATGCCACCGGTGATGGGACACAGCACCGCAAACCACCACGCCCAGCGGTGGATCGACTCCATGGTGGCGTTGAAGCCCATGGTCCAGCGCCAAAACAAGGCAGCTCGCTCGGAGGCTGTGCCACGGTCGGTGATTTGTTCAATCTCGCGCTCACCACCAAAGCGGGTCACCGCCAAAATGGTGGCGCCGTGCATGGCAAACAGCAAGGCGGAGCCATACAAGAACACGATCGACAGGGCATGGAAGGGGTTGTAGAACAAGTTGCCGTAGCGCAGTGAGAAAGCCGCCGTCCAGTCCAAGTGGGGGAAGATGCCGTAAGGCACGGCCTCGCCCCAAGAGCCCATCAGGATCGGACGGAACAAGCCCAACACCAGGAACAACCAGATGGCCGCAGCAAAAGCCCACGCGATGTGCGTGCCCATGCCCAGCTCCACCGCACGGCGGTAGGTGCGCGCCCACCACAGCATCACCGAGGCTGTGAAGAACAAGCCCACGATCAAGAACCAGCCGCCTTGGTTGAGCGGTGGAATGCTCAGCCCGTAGCTCGGAGGCGGTGGCTCGAGGGAAAGCCAAAACAGCTGACGCACAAACTGGATCGGGTCGTAGTTGACCGAGGCCAGCATGTTCATGCCAATCAAGGTGAACGCGATCAGACCGCAAAACAGAGAAGCCAAGCCAAGGCCCCCCAAATAGATCGGCCCAAGCTGGGCATTGCCCAACTTGCCAATCCAATAGCTCAGCAGGGGTTGTCCAGTGCGTGGGCTGTTGCCATGCCCAAGGGCTACCCCTTGGTGTACAGGTCCCACGGCTTGCACCGTGGTGAATAGGTTTTGATAGTCGGCCATGGGCTGTCTCCTCAATTCTTTGGATTCGGTCTGTGTGTGCAGTCCAACTCAGACGGGCCACTGGGACCAGATCGGCATGTTCAGCCACCAGCTCCACCACTCAGGCCAGCCACGGCTCCAGAAGGGGCCGCTGAGCACGATGCACAAGGCGCTGAACAGCACGGCGGCCAAGGCCAGGAACAGCCCCAAGCGGTGGATACCCAAAGTGCCGATCGAGTAACCGATGATGTCGCGGAAGAACGTGTCTTCGTGTTCGGGGGTCTTGACCACGGTGCCCGGTGTGGGGTTGGTAGACGAGAGGATCAGGCCACCGTGCAGCGACAAGGCAAACACACTGGCGAAGAAGAAACTCACGGCAATCATGTGCGCCGGGTTGTAATGAAAGTGCAGGTACTGGTAGCCCACGTTGGACACCCAGTCGAGGTGGCTGTAGATGCCATACGGAAAACCGTGACCCCAAGCGCCCATGAGCACAGGGCGAATCACCACCAACGTGAAGTACGCTGAAATCGCGACACCGAAAGCCACAGGGACGTGATAGCCCATGCCCAGCTTGCGACAGATTTCGACCTCACGCATCATCCAAGAGCCGAAGGCCCCCAACGCACAAACGGTGATGAATTGCCAAAGCCCGCCCTCCATCAGAGGCGCAAGGCGAAGGCCGTAAGACAAATCAGGCGGTGCGATGCTGATCTGCCAAAGGTTCCAGGTCGGGCCTTGTGAGGCTCCCCACAAAATGAGCGCCGTGCCCAGGAACGAAAAGAACAAGGTTGTCACGCCGAAGAAGCCGACGTAAAACGGTCCGACCCAAAAGTCAAACAAATCACCACCCAGCAGGGTACCTCCGCGGACACGGTACTTTTTCTCAAAACTTAGCATGGCCATGGTTGGGTCCTCCTGCTTCAGTGGATCAACAGATGCCGCATTGACACGGGTTCAATGACGGCATCTGAACGGCAAGTCCTGGATCAGGACTTGGGCAAGGTGAGCGAAGCCACCGAAGTCGGCAACGGCGAGTTTTGCGCCGATGCTGCTACGGGTTTTTTCGCGCCGTCTAGCCAATTGAATTTGTTCGTGCTGAGCAAGATGAGGTGAATCATCGCGGCCAAACCAAACAAGAAAATGCCTTGCAATACCATGGCACGCAAAGGATCGAAAAGTCGCCAAATTCTCCACATGGTGAATCTCCTAAGTGATGTTGGACATGAAGGTGTACACCGCAGCTTTCACGCCATGGCTCATGCTCTTGGCATCCTCTGCACCAGGCAACAGATCACGCCACTGAACGCCGACCAGTTTGGCCAGTACGACGAGCGCGAAGAGAAATCCGAAACTGATGAAAAAAATAGTCCAATACGCTTGAGATTCATCCTCGCGCGGATGGTCCTCATTGAGATGGCTTGTGTTTTGCATGACAGTGTCTCCGTCAATCTAGGGTTTAAAAATCAGGCTCTGAATCAGAACCAGGGACGCCACGCCCAGACCAAGATGTGCGCCAATACAGCGACCGCTGTAAAGCCTACGGCACCTTGCATCCAGTAATGGTGGAACTCCTGGGCTTCCTCATCGGTGAGTCCGGAAATAGATGTCTTTGTGGACATTTTTTGCTCCTGTTAACGAGGCCTTGCGGCCCGGGATGCGCACAGCCCGCGCAGATAGGCATCCGCAGCCAAAGGCCACGACATCTTGAACAAGGGGCCGCGCTTTGCGCCACCCGTTGGCGTGTAAAAACGTGTGTCGACCTTCATGCCGCCACTCCCAAACCGAGTTCGCGGCTGGCCGCGTTGACGTGGTCTTCGGTCACTTCGCTCAGGCCTTGTGCTTGCGACAGTTGCTCTGACTGATCGCGCAAACGCTTAGCCGCAGAAATTTGCACCAGCACCGGCTGGCTTTGCACCACATCGCGCAAACGCTGCTGGGCCTTGTCTTGCCAGTTGGCATTGGGGGGTGCCACGCCACGCGCTTGCGTGGCCTCGACTTTGTCCATCTCGGTGGCCAAGGGCAGGATGTGAAACAGGGCATCGAACAGCGCGTTACAGACTTCTTGCACCACGTAGGTGGCGCCGCTGTACCCCATGAAGGGCGTGCCGGTGTGGCGGCGGATGATGGCGCCCGGAAACGACGCCGGAATGAACGCTGCGCGCATGGGACTGCCCCCCGAGATCTCGCTCAGGTACATGCGCTCGTTGTAGCTGCCAAACATGATCAGCGGCGTTTGGGTTTTGACCAACTCGCGCACGGTGGCGTTGTCGGTCTTGGTGCCTGCGGTGCGCGAAACGCTGAAACGGCAAGGCAGGCCCATCTCAAATTCAAGGAAATTTTTCAGACCGCGTGCATAGGTCTCTCCAGCCACCACCGCAAAGCTGGCGGTGGCAAAGAAGTCTTGCGTGACCGAACGCCACAAGTCCCACAGTGGCTTCAAGGTGGTGTGTTTTTCACGCTCGATGAAAGGCTCTGGATCGAGGTTGAGCAACTGTCCGAGCTTGCGTAAAAACTGCGTGGTGCTGTGCATGCCAATGGGGGCTTGCAGGTAGGGGCGCTCCAACGCCTCGCACAACATGCGGCCAAATTCGCGGTACATGCAGATGTTCACATCGGCCTCAACGAGGCGCGAGACGTCGGCCAAGTGGCTGCCCAGGGGGAACACCATGTTGACCTCGGCCCCAATGCCCTGAACGAGGCGGCGAATTTCGGCCAAGTCGCTGGCACTGTTGAAGGTGCCGTATGAGGGGCCAATGATGTTGACGCGGGGTTTTTCACCTGCGGGTCGCTCGGCGAATGGTTTGCGGGCAGGCACTTTGCGCAAGCCGTACTCGCTCCACAACCAATACATGGCGCGGTTGGCACACTGCCATTGGTCTTCGTCAATGGTGCGTGGCAAAAAGCGGGCAATGTTGGTGCCCTCAGGTGTCACGCCACCCCCAATCATTTCGGCGATGGAGCCGGTGACCACCACGGCAGGGAGTTCGGGGTCGAGTGTGGCGTGGGCACGTTTCATGGCACCTTCGGTGCCCTCTCGGCCGAGTTGCTCTTCGGCCAGGCCCGTCACCACAATGGGCAGTTCATGCGGCGGCAGTGCATCGGTGTAATGCAGCACAGAGGTGACAGGCAAGTTTTCGCAACCCACAGGGCCGTCGATGACCACTTGCAATCCCTTGATGGCGGTGAACACATACACCGCACCCCAGTAACCGCCTGCACGGTCGTGGTCGAGGATCAAGGGCGACTTGGGCAGATTTGGCTGGCTCATGACCCCATCTCCTCGGCTTTGCGTTTTTTCAACAGCTTGTCCAGCTGGCGGCGGGTTTCGGTCTTGAACTCTGGGCGATCTTTGGGCACGGACTCCCAGATGCCCGCCGCATGGCCTGCGCCCACGTCGCCAAAGAAACTCTTCATCGCGTCGAAGCGGCTTTGGTTGCCCATAGCCGCCTGCACCACCTGCACCAAGGAACCCGCACCCGCCACGCCCATCAGAGGACGCGCAGAAATCAGGTTGGTGAAGTACAGCGAGGGCACGCTGTTTTGCTTGGCGATTTGCACCACCGGTGTCGTACCAATGGCCAACTGGGGCCGGTACTCGTACATGGCGTGAAGGTCTTGCTCCAGTGAAGCGCGCATTTGCACTTGCACGCCCTTGGCCTGTAACCAAGCGATGTCGTGCGCGTTCCACTCTGTGGCCGGACACGCCGAGCCCACGTAACGCAAGTCGGCACCGCACTCGATGAGCAAGCGGCCCACCAGCAATTCAGAACCCTCGTAGCCACTGAGCGTGATGCGGCCTGAAATTGGCTTTTGCATCAAGAGGCCACGCATTTGCGTCAGGGCTTGGTTGCGCGACAAATCAATCTGAGACTGCGCCAAACCAGCGGCCTGCCCAATGTTTTGCAACCAGTCTTGCGTGCCTTCTAGACCCACAGGCGCGGAGCCCACCACGGGGCGTCCCGCAGCTTTGAACTCGCGCACACTGGCGGTGTAAAAAGGGTGGATGGCGGCAGCCACGCTGCAGTCGAGCGCGGCATACAGCTCACGCCATTCGCGTGTGGGGACCACGGGGCCTGCGGCCAAGCCCATGGGTTCGAGCATCTGCCCAATGATGACGGGGTCGGCCGGGAACATTTCGCCCAGCAATGCAACGGTGGGCTTGCTGCCACGTCCGGCGCGCGGTGCGGCCACCGGGCCACTGATGATTTCTTCGCGGGCGTATTTCAACATCGCACCCGCCAGCACATCTTTGGCCTCTGCGTGGGTGGGCACACCAAAGCCCGGCACATCGATGCCGATGATGCGCACGCCGTTGATCTCTTTGGGCAACAGTTGCAGAGGCACCCCACTGGCGGTGGGGACGCACAGGTTGATGATGATCACCGTGTCGACCTGAGCCGGATCAGCTTGCGCATGCACGGCCTCACGAATGTCTTCAAACAGTTTGCCCGTGACGAGTGACTCAGAGTTGAAGGGCACGTAGCCCACGCTGCGGCGCGCACCGTAGAAATGCGAGGTGAACGTCAGGCCATACACACAGCATGCCGAGCCCGACAAGATAGTCGCCGTGCGTTTCATGCGCAAGCCCACGCGAAGCGAACCAAAAGCGGGGCACATGCTCTGTGGCTGATCGTGCGGACCAGCGTCTGGCTGGCGCGGGTAATCGCGTGCGTATTGATCGAGCACGTCGGATTTGCCTGCCTCTTTGGCAGCGGCCACCATGGCCTCGGTGCCAGCATGGCAACCCATGCCGTCGCCTTGCAGGCCTGCTGGGTTGGCAGCTTGCGGGCTTGGGTGAATCGGGATGGTGCGTGTCATGAGCTGTTCCTGTGAGGTGTCTTGTATTGCTGCGTTTAGGCAGCGTCGTAGACCACTTCCAGCGAGGGTTTGATGTTTTCGTCTTTGCCCACCATGTCAAACACGGTGGCAGGTTCAAGCACCACATTGCGGCCCACCACATCGGCGCTGAACAAGCCCAGCAATTGGTCTTGCGTTTGTGGCTTGGGACGCTGGGGTGGCGCCTCGGCCACGTTCTTGGCCAACTCGGCAAACAGCGGGCCCCATTCACCATCAGGGCGGCCAATGATTTCGTAGCTGGCGCTCTTGCGGCGGATGTCTTCGTTGGCCGGAATGGAGGCCAGCACCGGAATGCCAGCGTTGCTGGCAAAGGCCTGGGCTTCGCCCGTGCCGTCGTCCTTGTTGATGACCATGCCTGCCACGCCGACGTTGCCACCGAGCTTGCGGAAATACTCCACCGCCGAGCACACGTTGTTGGCCACATACAGGGACTGCAAGTCGTTGCTGGCCACCACGATGACTTTTTGGCACATGTCGCGGGCAATCGGCAAACCGAAGCCACCGCACACCACATCGCCCAGAAAATCGAGCAGCACGTAGTCAAAGCCCCAGTCGTGAAAGCCCAGTTTTTCGAGCGTTTCAAAGCCGTGGATGATGCCGCGTCCGCCGCAGCCACGACCGACTTCAGGGCCGCCGAGTTCCATGGCAAACACACCATCGCGCTTGAAGCACACGTCGCCAATGCTGACCGCTTGGCCCGATAGCTTCAGACGCGAAGAGGTCTCGATGATGGTGGGACAGGCCTTGCCGCCAAACAGCAAGCTGGTGGTGTCGCTCTTGGGGTCGCAACCGATGAGCAGCACTTTTTTGCCTTGCTGGGCCATCATGTAAGACAGGTTGGCCAGCGTGAAGCTTTTGCCAATACCGCCCTTGCCGTAGATCGCAATGATTTGCGTCTCTTTGGTCACTTCGCTCGTGCTCACGGTGTCGGGCTCGACATCGGCCTCACGGCGCAGAACTTCTACGAACTTGATGGGTTGTGTGGTGGTGTCGGTGTTCATGCGGAAGCACTCCAATCCAGGATCATCTTGAGACAGCTCGCATCTCCGAAGGCGGTCTCGTAGGCAGAACCAGCTTGTGTCGATGGCTGGGTGTGGGTGATCAAACCGTCAAGGGACAAACGACCGGTGTGCACCAGCTCGCTGACGGCCAGTAAATCGGGGCGCTTCCACTCGGCAGCGATGCGCATGCGTGCTTCACGCATGAAGGCTGGGGCGTAGGCAAATTTCAGGTCTTGTTTGTAGAAACCAGCCAGCACCAGTTCGCCGCCGGGGCGCAAGCGCTGGATCAGACTGTCAAGCAGGCTGCCGTCACCGCTCACGTCGTAAATCGCGGCATAGTCGCGACGCGGGTCGTCTTGCGGTTGAATCACGGTGTAGCCCTGGGCACCCGCAAAACGCGCGGCCTGGGTTTCCCACACGGTAGGTGCTGGCAGCCCGGCAGCCACGGTCAGACGCGCCAGCAAACGGCCCATGACGCCATGGCCAATGATCAGCTCTGGCGCAGCAAAGGGTTCTTGCTGCCCACCACCAGACACCGCGTGGTAGGCCGTGGCAGCCAGCGCCAGCAGCACAGCCTGGGCACCCAAATGGTCGGCCACTGGCATGACTTTTTGAGCCGTGACCACCAAGCGTGAAGCCGCACCCCCAAACAAACTTTTGACACCAGAAAAACAGTTGGCACCTGGCACGAAGACGCGCTGCCCTTCTTGCACGCCGGTGTCTGTGGCCGAACGAACCACACGACCCACCGTTTCGTAGCCCGGCACCAAGGGGTATCCCATGCCTGGAAATGGCGGCATGCTGCCGTCCCAAAGCATGCGCTCGGTCCCGGTGCTGATGCCGCTGTATTCGACGGCGACCTCCAGTTGCCCAGCCTGCAAATCAGGCAAGTCCAAGGCCTGCAAGCTCAATTGCTTGGGGCTGTTGAAAACGACGGCTTGAGATTTCATAGCTGTATTCTTTACCTTACATTGTCATATGTCAAAGTTAATTGACACTTTTTTCAATACCAACGGGTAAACACTTAGATTTACGCCCCAAAAGTATCTGGGCGTGTATGGGCATGGCGTTGGGCACCCGCTCGACATGGGTGAAGCCAGCCGCTTTGATCATGTCCATCAACTCTTGCGGGGTGCGCAGGCGTCCATCCCCCATGGCCAGCAGATAAAAATGGAAATAAGCATCGACCGAGGCGTCGTTTGAGCCCCCTCCAGGCTCGGACAGGGCCATCGGCTCGGCCACCAAAATAGTGCCCCCGACAGGCAAGGCGTCGTAGGCTTTTTGCAAAATCTGACGCACCACGGCATCGGGGTGGTCGTGGGCCACACGGACCAAGCTGATGAGGTCAGCCCCTTGAGGCAAAGGGTCATCCAGAAAACTTCCCGGGTGCAGGCTGACCCGATCACTCAAGCCCTTGGCTTGAAGGTTTTCGCGCGCCAACGACAGCACGGGGGGCAAGTCAAACATCATGAAGTTCAGGTGTGGCGCATGCACGGCCAACTCGCTCACAAACCGACCCCGGCCTGCCCCCACGTCGAGTACGCAGCGGTGTTCGCCAAAAAAATACGACGACAAAATCTCTTGCACCACAAAGCCTTGAGAGGCCGCCATCAGCTCGGAGTACCGGGTGAACTTGTCTACACCGTTCGCGTCAGGTGTGGGTGCGGATTTGACATGCGCATAGGGCCAGTAATCGGCCATGCCACCGCGCCAAGCGTCGCCCAAGAAGTGCAATGGGTCCTGCATGTCTTGGTAGAGCAAATGGTTGTGCTCAATCATTTGAGCAATGCCCTCATGTTGTGCGAGTGGCACGCCCAAGGGACCGAGGCCATAACGCCCATGACTGCGTTGCTCTAACAGGCCCAAGGCCACGGCAGACAGGAGCAAGCGCTGCAAAACACTGGGAGCGAGCTTTGTGCGACGCGCTAGCTCTGCCAGATCGGCGGGAGCATGGTGCAAGGCCCGAAACAAGTCCAGACGCACACACGCCAGCAGAACTTGGCTGTGCACAAAACCGGACATGAGGTCAAACAGCTTGTGTGTGCGCCGGCGCGTGAGCCAGCGGGTCAAAGGGTTGCTCAAAGACCACCGGTACAAGCCCGGATGCGCATACCAGCGCTCAAGCTGGGCTTGCCAGAGGTCTTTGAATGTGGTCCTCGCACGATGGCCGGCGACAGTGGTCAGATCGAGTGGCTGAGACATGTGGATTCTTTCGCGTGAGGAGGTATTCAGCCCGCGCTCAGTGCGGCGTGCTGACTCGGCCAGAGGCCAAGCTCGCATGAGCTTTGAAATAACCATCGCACAGCGCCTTGGGCACCAAGCGTTCAGCTTCGTGCTGCACCAACTGACACAACATGTCACGGTAAGAGCAAGGAGGGATAGATGAAGCCGCTTGGTCAATCAGGCGGTCAAAATGTGCGATGGCCCCTTCCAGGCCTAGCGCTTGTGCTGAGCTGGGCCGCGCATGCAACACGTCCTGACCAACTGGCTTGCCCAAGCTGGCAGCATCGGCGATCACGTCCCGGATATCGTCTGCCACTTGATACGCCTCACCCAAATACGCCCCCAGGGGTGTCCAAGGTTCGGGGGGATGGCCACTGCTGAGTGCGCCCGCGCGGGTCGCTGAAACGAACAACGCTCCGGTCTTGGCCCTTTGATATCGCCCCAGGTCGGCACTGATTTCGCACTCCCAGGCCTGACCAGCCACGATGCCATGGGGCAAGCCCACGCCCTGCGTCAAGTTGTTCATCAAGGTCAAAAGTCGCTCGGTGTGCGGAGCTCCGGCTTGCAGCATGACCCGATAGGCCATGACGATCAGTCCGTCCCCAGCCAGCAACGCCAGCGGTTCGCTGAATGCCTTGTGCACAGAGGGGCGACCGCGCCTGGTGTCGGCATTGTCAAAAGCAGGCATATCGTCGTGTACCAGCGAAGCGCAATGCATCAGCTCCAGGGCCACCGCAGCGGCATTGGTCAACTCGGGCGCATCGTCACCGCATGCAGCAGCCACCGCCATGCACAACTGGGGCCGAATGCGGGCTCCTCCCGAAAAAACCGCATGCCGCATCGCGGCGACCAAACGCGGCGGGGCCCCGTCCCCCACCGCTTGCTCGAAATGGATGCGCAAGGCTTGCTCGGTGCGTGTCAATAAACTCATGGAACCTCCGATACGGAAGACTTGTCAACTGAAACTGACAAATACAAGTGTCAATATAGTCTTAATATTTTTGCTGTCAATCCTAATTGACACCAACCCTCATGATGAACACAAAATTACAGAATCACCATGCGCGACCAAGCCCAGCTACCATGCCCACCCAAGGGGGCGCACCATGGGCATTTGGTTGGAGTTAGGTATTTTTGGGTTGGTATTTGTGTTTGCTTTTTGGCAAATGCACGATGTGCGCAAGGCACAAGAAAAAACTCGTCAGCAGCGGGCTTTGGAGCAAACTCGCAAGGAGGCGGCATCGACGCAAACGACAGACGCCAACACTCAAAACGAAACCACCTAAGCTTAGGGTGAGCAGCGAATTGCGGTCAACGCAGTACGGTTGAGGACAAACAACTTAGTTGAGCGACGATTGCATGCCGAGCCCCCCCGATCAGAGATGGAAAGGCGGCTTCACATACATGTGGGGACAGCAAAGAACTGTTTGTATGTGCTGGTTGAGATGGACTTGTCCTCTCGACCTTTCATAGTTTGGCCGTTTTAATCACAGCCAAACTCATCTCTGAAATTCAGTGACATCCATCGTCACATGGAGAACGGCCAAAAGAAAAGCACTTAGGCGTTTCCGCTCTAAGTGCTTGCTTTATTTGGGGTGGCTGATGGGGCTCGAACCCACGACAACAGGAATCACAATCCTGGACTCTACCAACTGAGCTACAGCCACCGTAGAGGCAATATTATAACCGAGGAGTTTTGATCTCCACCTTGAATTTTTCTTTCAATAAGCCGTAATAGGCCAAACCTTCTGCCGATGCCCACCACTGGGCGTATTGCGCACGTTCTCGATCACGATTCTGAGCTGCGGCCCCCTCACGTGACATGATTTTTTCCACTTTAACAACGGCATACCCACTCGTGCCGAGGTCCACACCCACCCAAGCTGGCAGTTTTTGAGCATCAGCGCGCAAGGCGGCTTCAACCAGCGCACTGGGCTGTTGCTGAGTTTGCTCACGCGAGATCACCAGTGCAGCAGGCAGTTTGGCCGTGTCTGCATTGGCCTTCCACTCAGCCAACTTGGCAATGCCCTCTTGGCGAGCGCGTGCAGCAGACTGCTCTGCCACCCATTGTTGACGTACACGGGCTTTGACCTCATCCAATGGCAGTGTGCGTGCCGGGCTGTACTGAATCACACGCGCAGCAGCCAACTGGTTGGCTCCAACTTCCACCGCTTCGGTGTTGCGCTTTTTCTCAATTGAATCAGCAGAAAAAACGGCCGCCAACAGTTTGGGATTATTCAAAGGCGCGGTAGCTGTTTCTGCAGGCTCACGGCTTAAGTTTTTCGCCGTCAACACGTCAAGTTTCAAGCGCTCAGCAACGGGCTTGAGGCTGTCCGACTGCTCGTACACCATGTTGGTGAATTGCTCGGCCACCTCAGCAAATTTGCGTTGTGCCAACTGACGGCGCACCTCAGCTTCCAAGCTCGGGCGTTGCTCTTCAAAGCTCTTGACTTTAGGTTGCTTGATGTCTGTCAAACGGATGATATGAAAACCAAACTCTGTTTCCACCACCCCACTGGTCTCACCCTTTTTCAAAGAGAAAGCGACATCTTCAAAAGCCTTGACCATGGCACCACGGGCAAAGAAATCCAAGTCGCCCCCTTTGGCTGCAGAGCCAGGGTCTTGTGAGTTTTTACGAGCCAAGTCTGCAAACTTGTCAGGCGACTGTTGAACCAAGGCCAACAACTCTTGCGCTTTGGCGCGGGCTTTGTCGCGCTCAGCAGAAGGCATGGATTTGTCTGCACCAATCAAAATGTGGCTAACCCGACGCTCTTCGAGTGCGGCCAAACGCGACTGGTTTTGTTCGTAATAGGTTTTGAGCTCAGCTTCAGGCACTGCAATGCCTTTTTGCAAAGCAGCCAAGTCCAGCAACACATATTCCACATCGGCACGCTCCGTGGATTGAAAACGATCTGCGTGGGCTTTGTAATACGCCTGCAAGTCCTCATCGCTTGGGCTGACCTTGGTCACAAAATCAGCAGCAGCAAAGCGCACAATTTGCACTTGGCGTTGTTCATAAAAAGCATTCAGCGTCACATCGGCCAATGCAGCAGGCGCAAAACTCGTCACCCCTACACCTGCCATGACCTGGCGTGATGCCAAGTCAACCCGGACTTGGTTTTCAAAAGACTCTGGCGTCATACCCTGACTGCCCAATAGCTGGCGATAGCGCTCCATGTCTAACGTGCCATCGGCGCGACGCAATGCGGCAATGCTGGGGTTTTGTTGCAACTCAGTGGCCAAACGCTGGTCACTGGCGCCGAGTCGCAATTGACTGGCCGCAGCTTGCAACAAGCGATCTCGCACCAAGCGCTCCAGCGTGCTGTATTTGGCCTGGGGGCTGTCAAACACCTTCACGTCCACGTTGGGCATGCTCGCTCGCATGCGTTCGACCTGCGCACGATGCGCGTTGTCCCACTCGGACTGGGTGATCTCTTGTCCATTCACGTAAGCGACGGCCTCGCCTTTTTCACGAAAACGGTTGTAGCCATCGATGCCAAACAAAACAAACGATGGAAAGATCAGCAGGAACAGCAAAAACTGCATGATCCGGGTGTGGCGACGGACAAAATCAAACATGCTGTGAACTCGACATACTTTGGGTATCAATAAAAAAGGCGAACTGTGGTGTTCGCCTTATTCGAAAGTGGTGGGTGCTGACGGGGTCGAACCGCCGACCTACTGCGTGTAAGGCAGCCGCTCTGCCAACTGAGCTAAGCACCCATCCTTGATCCGAAGATCAGTTCAAAGCGTCTTTCAGACCTTTGCCTGGACGGAACTTTGGCACCTTGGCTGCTTTGATTTTGATCGCAGCGCCAGTACGGGGGTTACGACCCGTACGTGCAGCACGCTTGCCCACAGCAAAAGTACCAAAACCAACCAAAGAAACCGTGCCGCCTTTTTTCAAGGTGGTCTTCACAGCACCAATGGTGGACTCCAAAGCACGGGTAGCCGCAGCTTTGGAAATGTCAGCGTGCTTGGCAATGTGCTCAATCAGTTCAGTCTTATTCACAAAAATCCCCTCTCAATGAGATGTGATGTTGATCAAAATTTACAGCTGGTTTAACCCTAAGAAAAGATCACTGATCTTGTCTCAGAAACAGTCTGCGTTGGCAGTGACGCTGCTGTTGGCATTAGAGCCATGGCCCTTGTGGGTGTCAATCAGACAAACACCGGGCATCGCAGCGTGGCAGCGGATTCTAGTCGTTTTTTTAAGTGATTTGATGAAATTGCGAATGATAGAAATCTCACAAAACTTCAGCAATTGCTTTGCCCACATCGCTGGTGCGCGCGGTCCCACCAATGTCTGGCGTCTTAGGCGCACCACTCTTGGGATCGAGCACTTTTTCGATCGCGGCAAGCACTGCATCGTGCGCATCTTTGTGTCCTAAGAATTCCAACATCATGGCACCGCACCAAATTTGACCAATCGGATTGGCCAAACCTTTGCCTGCAATATCGGGGGCAGAGCCATGCACAGGTTCGAACAGCGAAGGAAATTTTCCTTCTGGATTCAAGTTGGCACTGGGCGCAATACCGATGGTACCGGTACATGCGGGGCCCAGGTCACTCAAGATGTCGCCAAACAAATTGCTGGCAACCACCACATCAAAGAAATCAGGACGTTGCACAAAGTGTGCGGTCAAGATGTCGATGTGAAATTTGTCGACGTTGATACCGGGGTAGCCCTTGGCCATCTCCACCACACGCTCGTCCCAGTAAGGCATGGTGATCGCAATGCCGTTGGATTTGGTGGCACTGGTCAAATGCTTTTTGGGGCGGCTTTGCGCCAATTCAAATGCGAACTTCAGCACACGGTCCACGCCAATGCGCGACATCACCGTCTCTTGCATCACGATTTCGCGCTCTGTCCCTGGGTACATGCGCCCACCAATGCTGGAATACTCACCCTCGGTGTTTTCACGCACGATGTACATGTCAATCTCACCCGGCTGACGTGGCGTGCCATCGCGACGTACCACGGGAGCAATGATGCCGGGCATCAAGCGCGCTGGGCGCAAGTTGATGTACTGGTCAAACTCACGACGAAACATCAGCAAAGAGCCCCACAGCGACACATGGTCTGCAATCTTTTCAGGCCAGCCCACGGCACCAAAGTAAATGGCATCGTGGCCACCGATTTGGTCTTTCCAGTTGTCAGGCAACATCTGGCCGTGCTTTTCGTAATAGTCCCAGCTCGAAAAATCGAAATGGTCAAACTTCAAATCAATGCCAAATTTGCGCGCAGCAGCATCCATCACACGGATACCCTCAGGCATCACCTCTTTGCCAATGCCGTCGCCAGCAATGACCGCAATTCGTTTTTGACTCATCTTCAACCTTTAAAAATCAAGCGTCAATTTTAGGTGGACGCACCACCAAGCTGACGCCCAAAGCCGTCAGCGCAATGCCAGCGATTGTCACGAAGGTGATCGCTTCACCAAACAAAAACCAAGCAATCACCGCCGTGGTGGGAGGCACCAGATACATCAGACTTGTCACAGAAGCCGCAGCGCCGCGTTGGATCAGCATGTACAGCAGTGAACTCCCGCCAAGAGTCAGCCCCACCACAGACCAAGCCATCGCGCCAACCATCTCGCCATTCCATTGCGCCTGCTCTGTTTCCATCAATGCAATCGGCAAAGTCACCAACAAAGCGGCCATCAGTTGCACTGTGTTGGCACTGCGCACATCACACGGCGTGACATAGCGTTTTTGGTACAAGGTTCCGGTGGTGATGGACAGCAAAGCCATGGTGGCCATCGTCAAACTCCATGCACTCACCTCCACGCCACCTTCAAATTTGCGCGCCAAAACCAGTGCCAAACCTAAAAATCCGAGCAACAAACCTAACCACTGCCGACGTGACACATGACCACCGCGAGAGGACAACCACACCGCCGTCAGCACGGGTTGCAAGCCGACAATCAAGGCAGACAAGCCCGATCCCATCCCCACTTTGACGGCAGCCCACACGCCCCCCAAGTAGCCTGCGTGCATCAACACGCCCGTGACAGCCAAGTGCCCCCATTGCGCCCGCCCTTGAGGCCATTGAACACGAGCCACGCGGATCCACACCAAGAAACAGGCAATCGAGAAAAAGTAACGCCACGCCAAAAAGGTAAACGGCGGCGAATTGGGCATGCCATAGCGCGCCACGATAAAACCGGTGCTCCAGATGCCCACAAACACGACGGGCATGACACGCAACCAGGCCAGCTTGTGCTGATCTCCCATAAAGATTATTTGGCGTGGCGCAATATGTCTGGCCAGGCTTTTTGCAGGTAGTACACCATCGACCACACGGTCAAGACACCGGCAATCCAAATCAGCACCAAGCCCCACATCGCCGTGTCAATGACGCCAAACAACATGCCATCAAACAGCAAAAACGGAATCGCCACCATCTGTACCGTCGTCTTGAGCTTGCCCAGCACATGCACGGCCACGCTGCGCGAGGCGCCAATTTGTGCCATCCACTCACGCAAGGCCGAAATGGCAATCTCACGACCAATGATGATCAAAGCCACCAACACATCAGCACGCCCCAAATGAACCAACACCAGCAAACTGGCACACACCAAAAACTTGTCGGCCACCGGGTCTAAGAAGGCACCAAAAGCAGATGTTTGATTGAGCTTGCGCGCCAAGTAACCATCCAGCCAATCGGTCAAGGCGAACACCACGAACATCACCGTCGCCCAAAGGTTTTGATCTGCCTTGTCCATCGGCAAATAAAACAGCCCCACGATCAGCGGAATCGCCACGATTCGGGTCAAAGTCATCAAAGTGGGAATGGTCCACATAAGCGTCACTCGTAAACGATTTGGGCCTGACCCTGGTGGGCCTGAGCCATCCAGCTGGCCAGTGCCGCATCGCTGGGGAAAAATTTGGCGTTGTCGCCAAGTTGTATCTCGGCCTTGGCGCCCTCGCGCAACAGCCGCAAGCGTACACCCATGCCACGCACCAACTCGCCCTGCTCCGATTGCTCCACCTTGGCGGGGTGCTCACGCAGCAAACGGGCAATGTCGGGGGCCGTGCCGTTGACCAACACGCGCAGGTATTTGCCAAAGCGGCAACGGGCCTGCGCCAAATCCCACACCTGGGTGATCGAAAACCGCAAGCCGCCCGAGAAACGATCTGGCGTGGCCTTGCCCATGACAATCACCAACTCATCGTCTTTCAAGGTATTGCGGTAGGTGTTGATGGTGGCCTCGTCGGCCGTGGCTTCAATCACCGCCGACTTGTCGTCGAGCTTGAAGATGGCCAACTTGCCGCGCTGGCCATTGATCACCCGCATGTCACTCACAATGCCCGCCAACAACTGTGGCTCACGTGAATCCATCAGGTTTTCAATGCGCTGCTTGGCAAACTGGCGCACCTCACGCTCCACTTCGTCAAACAAGTGGCCTGAGATGTAAAAACCCAAAGCCACTTTCTCGTGTGTCAAACGCTCTTTGACGCCCCATGGCAAGGTCTCCACCAAATCGGGCTCTTGCGTGCTCGAACCGTGGGTGTCCTCACCCATCATGTCAAACAAGCCTCCCTGATTGGCATTGGCCTCGCTGGCACTGGCAAAGTCAAACGCGCGTTCCACGCTGGCCAGCAGGGCCGCACGGTTCAAATGCAAGTTATCAAACGCACCGGCTTTGATCAACGCCTCCACCGTGCGCTTGTTCAGGCGGCTGCGGTCCACACGGCGGCAAAAATCGAACAAGCTCGTGAAAGGCCCCTCGGCCTCGCGTGCGGCCACGATGGCCTCGATCGCTTGCTGGCCCGAACCCTTGATGGCTCCCAGGCCATAACGAATCACTTTGTCTGAAATCGGTTCAAACCGGTAGACACCGCGGTTGACGTCGGGCGACTCGAACGACAAGCCCATCTTCTGCGCATCTTCAAACAAGACCTTGAGCTTGTCGGTGTCGTCCATCTCCACCGTCATGTTGGCGCAGAAAAACTCGGCCGTGTAATGCACCTTCAGCCAACCCGTGTGATAGGCCAGCAGCGAGTAAGCAGCAGCGTGCGACTTGTTGAAGCCGTAGCCCGCGAACTTCTCCATCAAGTCGAAAATCTCGTCGGCTTTTTCTTGGGGAATATTGTTCTTGGCTGCACCGGCGCGGAAGATTTCGCGGTGCTCGGCCATCTCTTCGGCCTTCTTCTTACCCATCGCACGGCGCAACAAGTCGGCGCCGCCCAGTGAATAGCCACCCAAGATCTGCGCGGTCTGCATCACCTGCTCTTGGTAGACCATGATGCCGTAGGTCTCCGACAACATCTCAGACACCAAAGGGTGCGGGTACTCGATCTCTTCGCGCCCGTGCTTGCGCGCCACAAAGCTCGGGATCAGGTCCATCGGGCCTGGGCGGTACAAGGCGTTGAGCGCGATCAGGTCTTCCAGGCGCGTCGGGCGCGCGTCGCGCAACATGCCTTGCATGCCACGACTTTCAAACTGAAAGACGGCTTCGGTTTTGCCGTCTTGGAACAAGCGGTACGTCGCCGCGTCGTTGAGTGGAATGTTCTCAAACGCGAAGTTTTCTTGGCCTTTGTGGCGTTGGATGATGAAGTCGCGCGCAATCTCCAAGATGGTCAGCGTGGCCAAGCCCAAAAAGTCGAACTTCACCAAGCCAGCGGCTTCCACATCGTCTTTGTCGTACTGGCTCACCGCCGAGTCACTGCCAGGCTGCTGGTACAGCGGACAAAAATCTGTCAGCTTGCCCGGCGCAATCAATACACCCCCAGCATGCATGCCCACGTTGCGGGTCATCCCTTCAAGTTTTTGCGCCAACGCCAGCAAAGTTTTGACTTCGTCTTCTTTGTCCAGACGCTCGGCCAAGATGGGCTCGGCCTCAATGGCCCCTGCGATCGTGATGTGCTGACCCGGTTTGTTCGGAATGAGTTTGCTGATGCCGTCGCAAAAGGTGTAGCTCATATCCAGCACACGTCCCACATCACGGATGGCCGCACGTGCGGCCATGGTGCCGAAAGTGGCAATCTGGCTCACCGCATCACGACCGTACTTGTCTTTCACATAGTCAATCACGCGGTCGCGGTTGGTCTGGCAAAAGTCAATGTCAAAGTCGGGCATTGACACCCGTTCAGGGTTCAAGAACCGCTCGAACAGCAAGTTGTATTGCAGCGGGTCCAAGTCGGTGATCTTGAGGGCATACGCAACCAACGACCCGGCACCCGAACCACGGCCCGGCCCTACGGGACAGCCGTTTTTCTTGGCCCAGTTGATGAAATCGCCCACGATCAAAAAGTAGCCCGGAAAGCCCATCTTCAAAATCGTGCCGATTTCGAACTCCAAGCGCTCCACATAACGTGGGCGCTCTTTGTCTCGCACACCCACATCAGGGTACAGATGGGCCAAGCGTTCTTCCAGCCCTTCGTGCGAGGCAAAACGGAAATACTCGTCAATCGGCATGCCGTTGGGCGTGGGGTAATTAGGCAACTGCGGCTTGCCCAGCGACAAGGTGAGGTTGCAGCGGCGCGCGATCTCCACCGTGTTGGCCAAGGCCGAGGGCACATCGGCAAACAAGGCCTGCATTTCAGCCGATGACTTGAAGTACTGATCGCGGGTGAAGCGTCGCACACGACGCTGGTTGCCCAAAATCTCGCCCTCAGAAATACACACCCGCGCCTCATGAGCCTCGTAGTCGTCAGGCAAGGTGAACTGCACCGGATGCGTGGCCACCACTGGCAAGCTCAAGCGCGCAGCCAACTGCACCGCGGCCAGCACATGGGCTTCGTCTTCGGGCCGCCCGGCGCGTTGCAACTCCACATAAAAGCGGTGCGGAAAAATACCCGCCAACTGCAAAGCCACTTCGCTGGCCCGCGTGGTGTCGCCTTGCACCAAGGCCTGGCCCAATGCACCCGCCTGGGCGCCTGACAAGGCAATCAAGCCTTGCGACAGCTCCTTGAGCCATTCCAGTTTGATGACACCCACCGCCTTGATGACGTTTTGCGTCCAGCCACGGCTGATCAATTCGCACAGATTCAAATAGCCTTGGTGGTTTTGCACCAACAAAATCATGCGCGAGGTCTGCGCTGCGTCTTGGGTCAGGCTTTCCAGAAAAATTTCTGCCCCCACCAAGGGCTTGACGCCTTTGCCACGCGTCTCTTTGTAGAACTTGATGGCACCGTACAGGTTGTTGAGATCGGTGATGGCCAAGGCTGGCTGCTCATCGGCCGCGGCAGCCTTCACGATCTCGTCAATGCGGTTGGTTCCATCGACGACAGAAAACTCGGTGTGAAGGCGCAGGTGAACAAACATGCCGCAGATTGTAGGGATTCAAACGACCGCACGACCTCTTTAAAATCGTTGGGTGAACACGATTTTGAATATTTCTTGCTACAAGTTTGTCGCCATGCCCGACGCGGCCGACTTGCACCAACCTTGTCTTGACCAAGCGCTCGCGCGTCAACTCAAAGGCACGATTTTGATTGCCGAAGAAGGCATCAACTTTTTTCTGGCGGGCTCTGCTGAAAGCGTGCGCGGTTTTTTGGACTGGCTGCGCCTAGACCCGCGCCTGGCAGATCTCAACCCCAAAGAGAGTTGGTCAGCCACACAGCCCTTTCGCAAAATGCTGGTCAAGGTCAAGCGCGAGATCATTCGCATGAACCACCCCAGCATCCGCCCCGAACAAAGCCGCGCTCCTGCGGTCACACCGGCCACTGCCAAACGCTGGCTCGACCAAGGCCATGACGACGAAGGCCGCGCAGTGGTGACACTGGACACACGCAACCAATTTGAAATTGACCACGGCACGTTTGACAACACCCTCAACTGGGGTTTGTCCAAATTCACCGAATTCCCAGATGCTGTGCAAGCGCACAAAGCGGCGCTGCAAGACAAAACCGTGATCAGCTTTTGCACCGGTGGAATTCGCTGCGAAAAGGCCGCCATCTACATGCGCAACGCCGGTCTGGAACACGTCTACCAGCTCGAAGGCGGCATTCTCAAATACTTTGAAGAAGTGGGCGACGCGCACTACAACGGAGGTTGCTTTGTGTTCGATGAGCGCGAAGCCCTGGCACCTGACTTGAGTGCCGTCAAATAAACACCTGGGCAGTCACGCCTGCAACAAATGCAGCACGTCTGAGCGGAACTCGCGGGTGTACAAGATGGCCACCACCAGCATGGTGGTCAACACAAAAATCAACGGTGAAAAAAACCAGCCCATGGCGGCGAATGAAAAATAATAGGCTCGTAAGCCACCATTGAATGTTTCTGCGGCCAAGCCCGTCATGGCAGCAGCCCGGTTGGCAAACACCACCGGATCAGCCAGCCCTTGCTCAAAGTCTTTGGCAGGTGGCATTGAGCCGATCAACAACGAGACAAACGTGTATTGACGCATTGACCACGAAAAGCGGAAAAACGCGTACACAAAAATCACCACCAACACCAAGATCTTGAACTCAAACACCAAGGTGGGGGTTTGTTCGGCAAACGGTATCTCGCGCACCAGTTCTGCGGCTTTGTCGGTGGTGCCTAACAAAGCAAACAAACCACCCAAAATCAAAATGGTGGTGGAGCAAAAAAACGAAGGGGTGGCCGACAGGCTTTGCGTGATGATGCCGTCGAGCATGCGTGGATCACGCGCTGTGGCCTGGAGCATCCACAGATGACGGTAACGATTCGTCAGGACGAGGATAGAAGTTTGATCATCGCTCCAGTGCTTGGCAAACAACGCGTAGCCCGCCCACAGCACCACAAAAAATCCGAGTGCAAACCAATCGGCCCAGGGGAGGAGTTGAATGATTTTCATGGAATCATGCTAACCCCAATCCTCCCCTCTTCAAACACTCAGCCGCGCAACTTGGCAGCCACTTGGGCCACACGTTCGCCATAGGCTTTGGCGGTGTCCAAGTCACCTTGGGGAATGTCGGCTGCGGGGCTGGTGGGGCCAACTTGCGCCATCAAACCCGAGTTAGAACCGATGCGGTTGATGTTGCCATCGTTCAGTGCGGGTTGACCCACCCAGATCATGCCGTTTTGCATGGCCAAGGTGATGAAGTACTGAATGGTCGACAACTTGTCGCCGCTTGGGCTGGCCGAGATGGTGAAGCCACCCGCCACTTTGTCTTTCCAAGCACTGGTGAACCAACGCTTAGACGTTGCGTCAGCAAACTTCTTGAACTGCCATGACGCCATACCCATGTAGGTGGGCGAGCCAAAGATGATGGCGTCAGCCGCATCCACCACCGCCCAGTCGGCATCGCTCAAATTGCCATCGGCGTCGATGGTGATCAGATCCGCTTTGGCACCTTCGGCCACAAATTGAGCCACGCGCTGGGTATGGCCGTAACCGGAATGGAAAACAACAACAGTTTTTGTCATGAGAGGGTCCTAAGTAAACGAAAGAAAAAGAGTGACTATGTTTTGTCGGTACGAATTATTCCGCGGCCTTTTTGGCGTCCAGGCTGAAAGCACCGGCACCCGCAGAAGCCAACACCAACAAGCCACCGACAACAGCCACGTTCTTGAAGAACAACAATTGCTGCACAAAAGCTTGGTCAGGCGCAGCCGCCCAGAAAGCGTGGAAGAAGAACGTCGCGACCAAAGTAAACAAGGCCAGCACTGCCGCTGCAATGCGGGTTTGGAAGCCCACGATCAGTGCCACAGAGCCCACAATTTCGACCGCCAGGGCCAAAGCCGCACCGACCTGAGGCAAGGGCAAACCGACCGAAGCGATGTAACCCACAGTGCCTTCGAAGCCCGTGAGTTTGGACAAACCTGCGGGCAAAAACAAAGCAACAAACAGCAAACGACCGACGAGATTGAGAACGTTGTTCATGAAAATTTCCTTTAAGAAGAGAAGTGAAAAATAAAAAATCAAGATGCCAGGTCAAAGACCAGCACCTCGGCTTCTGTTCCCTGATTCAGGGTGATGTTCGATTCGCCATCCAGCATGGCGGCGTCGCCAGCATTCAATGCCACGCCGTTGACGTGTACGCTGCCGCGCACCAGATGGACATAACCTTTGCGATGAGGGGCCAACACCAGCGTTGCGGTTTCGGCACCGTCAAACAAACCGGCGTACAAGGCGGCATCGGCGTGGATCTTGACCAAGGCACCCTCTGGCCCGGCAATGCGGCTCAAGGCACCGCGTTTGCTGGCGGGTGGCACTGTGTGCTGCTCGTAACTCGGTGCAATGCCGCGTACATTGGGTTCGATCCAAATTTGAAAGAAATGGGTGGTTTGCTCAGGCGCGTGATTGAACTCGCTGTGCATCACGCCACTGCCTGCGCTCATGCGCTGCACGTCGCCCGGTGGAATGCCTTTGACATTGCCCATGTTGTCTTTGTGCGCCAACTCACCGCTGAGCACGTAGCTGATGATTTCCATGTCACGATGGCCATGGGTGCCAAAACCCGTGCCGGGTGCAATGCGGTCTTCATTGATCACACGCAAATTGCCCCAGCCCATGAACTCGGGATCATGGTAATTGGCGAATGAAAAACTGTGGAACGAGCGCAACCAGCCGTGGTCGGCGTAGCCGCGATCTTGGGATTTGCGAAGGGTCAGCATGGTTTGATTTCTCCTGTGACCTGAACTGTAGGCCTGACCAACACCTGGCAAGTGCATCTCATTTGATGGCATCATTCAAATAATTTGAACGATCAGGCCCAACCCCATGCCCTCTCCCCGTGACGTCCTGACCCCAGATTCGCTGGCCATGCTCCACGCCATTGAAAAAGCAGGCAGCTTTGCCGCCGCAGCGCGAGGCCTCGGCCTGGTGCCCAGCGCTCTCACCTACCGTGTGCGCCAAATCGAAGACGCGCTGGATGTGCTGCTGTTTGACCGCAGTTCACGCCACGCCAAACTCACCGCCGCAGGCCATGAACTGATGCGTGAGGGTGAGCGACTGTTGGCCGACATGGACGCCATTGCCAACCGCGTGCGCCGCGTGGCCACAGGTTGGGAGAGTCAGTTCACCATTGCAGTGGACGGCATCATCGATCGCATCACCGTGATGGAGCTGTGCGAAGCCTTCTTGGCGCAATCACCCCCTACCCGCTTGAAGCTGCGCGACGAAACCCTCACCGGCACCCTGGAGGCACTGACCAACGGCCAAGCGGACTTGGCCCTTGGCATTCCCGGCAACCCCGGCGGCAGCGGCACTGCAGCGGGCATCCACAGCCACCTTCTGGGCCCAATGCGTTTTGTCTTTGCCGTGTGTCCACAGCATCCGCTGGCAAAAGCCCCGGAGCCCTTGAGCGATGTGCTGATTGGCCAACACCGCGCGGTGGCCGTGGCCGACTCGGTGCAACGCGGCAGCGGCATGACGATTGGCTTGCTGCCAGGGCAAGACGTATTCACCGTCCCCAACATGATCGCCAAGATTGACGCCCAGGTGCGCGGTTTGGGCGTGGGTTTTGTCCCCGAGTCTCTGGCCCAGCCCTTGATCGATGCCGGACGCCTTCAAGTGCGCGAGGTCGAGCGCCCACGACGCGAAGCGCAACTCAGCTACGCCTGGCGCATTCCCGATGGCAGCGAAGGCGAACGCGGCGGGCGCGCCTTGCAGTGGTGGCTCAAGCAACTCAAGAGCCCGGCCACGCGTGCTGCCTTGTTGGTGAACCCCCGACGTCCAAAAGCCTCTCGCAGCGTGTAGAGTGCAGCTATGACACTTCACATCGCCATCATCGGCGCCGGCATGGCCGGCATCACCGCCGCACGCACCCTGACCCAAGCAGGACACCAGGTGCATGTGTTTGAAAAAAGCCACGGCGCGGGCGGACGCATGTCCACCCGTGACAGCGCGTTTGGCAACTTCGACCATGGCACGCAGTACTTCACTGTGCGCGACGCCCGTTTTTCGTTGGCGCTGCAAACCGTGCCCGGCACCACGGAAATTTGCCGCCCCTGGAGCGCCAACGCCGTGCGCGTGCTCGACCCACTGGGCCATGTGTTTGAAGCCGCACGCCCCACCAAAGAAGCCCACTTTGTAGCCAGCCCAGGCATGAACGCGCTGGTGCGCCACTGGGCACAACCGCTGGGCAATGCCTTGCATTTTCAAAACCAAGTGCAACGCCTGGAACGCAACGCCAAAGGTCAGTGGACCGTGCACAGCCTCAACAGCAGCACGGGCAAAGACGTGGCAGAAAAGCACAGCGGCTACGACCGTGTGTTGTTGGCCATGCCATCGGTGCAAGCCCAACAGCTGTTGCGCAACTCAGGCAGCGCTGTCGCCAAGACGCACTTCATGGAAGCCATGGCCAAGGTGCAAGTGGCTCCTTGCTGGACGCTGATGCTGGCCTTCCCCAACGCGAGCCAACCCAACCTGCCCCACCTGGGGCCGCAGTGGAACGCCGCGCGCAGCACCCACCACCGTGTGGCTTGGTTGGCGCGTGAATCGTCCAAACCCAAACGCAGCAAGATCGAGCGCTGGACCGTACAGGCCAGTGCCACCTGGTCGCAAGAGCACCTGGAAGACGATGCACCCCGCGTGCAAGCCAAACTCTTGCGTGCGTTCTCTGAACTCACAGGCATCCGCGCAGAGCCCAGCCATGCCGAAGTCCACCGTTGGCGCTATGCCCAAACCTTGGTGCCGTTGGGTGTGTCCCACCAGTACCACGCAGGCACAGGCCTGGGCACCTGTGGCGACTGGCACTTGGGCCACCGCGTTGAAGACGCCTTTGTGTCGGGCCTGGAGTTGGCTTTGACCGTGTGTCAATCGGCACACCGTTTGTAATTGCCCTACATCGGTCGTTTCGCTCCCTCTCCCACGGGCCCGCTGCATGCGGGCTCGTTGGTTGCTGCCCTGGCCAGTTGGCTCGACGCACGCGCACACGGCGGGCAATGGCAGGTGCGCATCGAGGACGTGGACACACCGCGCTGCATACCTGGTGTCGACCAGCTCATCTTGCAACAACTGGTGCGCTGCGGCTTGGTGTCCGATGGACCGGTGTTGTGGCAATCCACGCGCGATGACGCCTACCAAACGGCGCTGAACCACCTCATGGCCCAAGGCTGGGCTTACCCCTGTGGCTGTTCACGCAAAGACATTGAAACCGCCCAGGCCCTGCAAGGCCACGCACGCCAACGTCACGCAGCTGCCGTCTACCCCGGTACTTGTCGCCACGGCCTGAACGGCAAAGCCGCACGCGCCTGGCGCTTGAATGTGCAGCGCGTGATCGACGACTTGAAACTCACCGTGCCCTTGACCTGGCAAGACCGTGCATTGGGCCCTCAAAACCAAGACGTGGCGCAAGAGGTGGGCGACTTCGTGCTGCGTCGTGCCGATGGCCTGTGGGCCTACCAACTCGCCGTGGTGGTGGACGATGGCGCGCAAGGCATCAGCCACATCGTGCGTGGTGCAGACCTCACCGACAACACCGCCCGCCAAATCGTGCTGCAACAGGCCTTGGGCTTGCCCACACCCAGCTACCTGCACACGCCCTTGGTGTTGGGTGAGAACGGTGAGAAATTGAGCAAACAAAACGGGGCGCAAGCTTTGGACTTGCATGATCCACTGGCGGCCTTGAATGCAGCGGCGCAAGTGCTGGGTCTTGCGGCCTGCACAAGCTCTATAGAAGACGCTTTACGTCAGTGGACGCAAGCCTCACTCTCGCCAAGCTTCGTACCCCAAAGGTAAAAGCATTTAATTTTTGATTCAACTTCGGTAAAATTTAAACGTTCACCATACAACGCTGCAACATGATCAAAACCACCGCACTCAAACACAAACAGCCGAGCCTAAAGGCTGTGATGCGTGCTGTGGCTAGCTCCACCGCTGTGGAAACAGGTCAAAACATTGCGCAGCTAGAACAAAAACTACGCCCCCCCCAAAACCGTTTTGCGCACATCAAGCTGGCTCGTTAAGGTTGTCGTCACCCGCAACCATCGCCGCGCGTACAAACTCGCACATTGGCTCGTAGTTTCCAGAAAAACCAGCGTGAATCGCGTTGATGTAATCCGTCTTGCGAAGTTCCCAAGCGCTGTAATCTAGCGGCCCATGGTCGGCCTGCACGGCCATCACATCAGCCAACAAGCGCGACAAACGGCCGTTGCCCTCGCGAAATGGGTGAATAAGGATGAACTCCACATGCGTCACTGCGATGGACATCACTAACTCGTCTTCCGAAAGTTGGCTACACGGTGTATGGAGCGCCAAACAATGCGTCGCAAGAGGCCCAAAGGGAGGAATACAGGTCGGATTTTTTAATGGCCATAGCCGATGATTATCAGTGCCTATCCTCGGTGAAACGTCGATGACAACACCCGCCAGCCTTGGGGAAGCTGTATCAGCTGGTACGACTGTCGCCAACGCCGAACGAGTGATCCGTCCTCACGCAGCATGAGCCAGTCAAACGACACCAAGCAGCTATCGCAGCCCATGCGCAAGATATCAAAGTCCTGCATCTCAAACCGAGCATAGCCTTCGCTTCGCCAAGTTTGTGCCACTGCTGCATACAAGCGCGCACCCTCTGCATGCGTGGCGATGGTCATGACCGATCCATCCCCACGAACGCTGAGCGCGGGCTCATGAAAAAGCGCAGCAAATGCTGTCCAGTTTTGTTGGTCAAACAAAGACTGGTAGCGTTGAAAAAATTCAGTTACTTCTTGCATCAAACATCGCTCCAACAGTTTTAGAGGCTTGAGTGATATGAGCATAAGCCACGTACCCACGATAATCTGCGTTTCGATCAAACACGTTCCGCCATGACCACGCCCGATACCCCACAGCCCGACGCCCCCTTCATGCGCGTCATCAAAACCTATGTGCTGCGCGCAGGGCGCATGGGGCCCGGTCAGACCCGTGCCTTCGATCAATTCGGTCCACAATTTTTGGTGCCTTACCAGCCCGAACGTCTCGATGCCACCGCTACGTTTGGCCGCGCTGCCCCGCTGATTTTGGAGATTGGTTTTGGTATGGGCGACGCCACCGCCAAAATTGCACAGACTCGACCTGATGACAATTTTTTGTGTTGCGAAGTGCATGCGCCGGGCGTGGGTGCCTTGCTCAAGCGCTGCGGCGAAGAAGGCATTGGCAACATCCGCATCGTGCAACATGATGCGATAGAGGTGATGGACCACATGCTGGGCGACAACAGCCTGGACGGCGTGCATATTTTCTTTCCTGACCCCTGGCACAAAAGCCGCCATCACAAACGCCGTTTGATCCAAAGCCCATTTGTGAACCGACTGGCCCACCACATCAAGCCCGGTGGCTATTTGCACTTGGCCACCGACTGGGAACCCTATGCCGAACAAATGCTGCAAGTGGTGAGCGCAGAACCTTTGCTGAAAAACACAGCCACCGATGCCAGCGGCTTTGCCCCCAAGCCCAGCTACCGCCCGCTCACCAAGTTTGAAAACCGAGGCCTCAAGCTCGGCCACGGTGTGTGGGACTTGGTGTTCACCAAAGTCTGAGCGCCGCACCGGTTGGTCGCCATGGCTCGCCCACCCAGCGTGCGCACCATCCCCACCCGCGACGGCGTGAGCCCGAGTTGTGTCGCCTTACCCCCCGGGCCCTGGGCCACGGTGTTGGACTTTTTGGCGGAGCGTTTACCCACCGTACCTCGACTGGAATGGTCCAAGCGCTTGGCCAATGGCGAAGTGCTGGACGAACACGGACACGCGGTACACGCCGAACAGCCTTATGCCAGCGGCACCCGCTTGTTCTACTACCGACACATTGCCGATGAGCCTGATTTGCCGGTGCAAGAGCGCATCGTGTTTCAAGACGATCACTTGGTGGTGGCCGACAAGCCCCACTTCATGCCCGTCACACCGGGCGGGCAGTATGTGCGCCAGAGTTTGCTGGTGCGCTTGAAGCGCCAGCTGGGCATCGACAGCTTGAGCCCCGTGCACCGCATCGACCGCGAAACCGCAGGCCTGGTGCTGTTGTGTGTGCGCCCACAAGACCGCAACGCTTACCAAGCCTTGTTTCGGGAGCGGCAGGTGCACAAGGTGTACGAAGCCGTCGCGCCTTACCGCGCCGAGTTGACGCTGCCACTGACACGTCGCAGCCGCATCGAAGCCTGCACCACACAGTTTTTTCGCTCCGAGGAAATAGAGGGCACACCCAACAGCGAAACCACGCTGTCGCTGCTCCAGGTGCAAGGCAACAGCGCGCTGTACCGCCTAGAGCCCGTCACAGGCAAGCGCCACCAACTGCGCATCCACATGCAAGCACTCGGTTTGCCCATTGAGGGTGATCAGTTCTACCCGCAGGTGCTGCGCAACGCGGGCGCAGCCGAAGACTTCAGCCAGCCACTGCAACTGTTGGCGCGCAGCCTGACCTTCACCGACCCCGTCACGGGCAAGCAGCGCAGCTTCACCAGCGGGCAAAGCTTGCGCATGGCGGTCTGATCCAGCACGCGCCATCAGCGCTGCGAATCAGGCTCCGAATCAGACGCCGATTTCGCGGGCGGTGATTTGGTACTTGAAGCTGTCTGGCGCGTAAGAGTCCAGGCGACCGTCGGCGGTCTCTGCCACCGGGTACATCAAAAAGCCCAAGCGGTCTTCCTGGCTGCCCGGCAGGGCCACGTCGTGGGCCGTGTTCCAGCCCAACCAGTTGCCTTCCCAGCCGCCAAACAAGGTGCTGTAGACGGGTTTGACCACCGGGTTGTCGGTGCGTTTGATCCACTCGGGCGTTTCCAGGCGCATGACCTTGGCCACATCGGCTGGGTCCATCGCCACCCAACCATGGGCTTGCAAGTACACCTCGGCACGGCAGTGCTGCGCACCTTTCAAGCTGGTGGGGTTGCCCGAAAGCTCTTTGTAGCCAAAAGCCGAAGGCACCAAACGAATGCCATACACGTCGCGCGCAGGCACGCCCACCGAGCGGCACAGCCCCACAAACAAGGCGTTGATGTCGGCGCATTTACCGCCCAGATTACCGGTCTCCAGCATGGCTTTGATGTCGCCCTCGCCGCAACCGCGCACCTTGGGTTCGCGCCACGCATTGGCCACCACCCAGTTGTAGATGGCGCGGGCTTTTTGCACATCGGTGTGGGCACCTTGGGTGGCTGCGAGCGCGGTGGTGCGCACAATGCCGTCGGTCGGCAGCAAGTGCGTGGCACGGGTGTAGAAACGCTGCGTGCCTGCGTCTTCACGGGTGAAGGCTGGGCTTGCGGCAAGGTCTAAATTGACTTGGCGGTTTTGCGTTTGCACGCGGCTGGTGATTTCCACAAACGGCTTGCCCACATTGGCTGAAAACTCGGTGTAGAGCATGCGCGCGCCTTCAGCGCCATCGCTGGTCATGCGCGAGGTGCCGTTGCTGGCAAAGCTGCTCTCCAGCGAACGCTGCCAGTCGGAGTTGATGCTCGGCACGGGCAGCCACACACGCGTGGGGCCTTTGGCTTCGGCAACGTCCACACGAGTGGTCACCTCAAAGGTACGCCACTGGCCCGCTTGGGGCGCAAAGCGGCGCTCGGTAGTGATAGGAGAAGTGGCAGGGGAAGTGGTTTGGGCACGCACAAAGCTGGGCACACCGGCAAGGGTGGCCAACGCAGCGGCCCCCTTAAGAAGGGAACGACGCACGGGGGTCATGAAGAGATCTCCGAAATAGGATGAAGACCTGTCGGCACACACGAGGTGCAATCGCTGCTGCACCAATGCCCCGAAGGCAGGTCACTCTGCACAACCGCGCAAGAGCGGGTGGATTATCGCTTGGGGACCGAGGCAGGTGCCTGAAGGCGAGGCACTTGCGCCAATTGGGTCAGCCAAGTCTGCGCCTCACGCCCGCTCCAGTCCACATCGCCCATCACGCGCCAGCGGGCTTGTCCATCGGGGCCGATCAGCACAGTGGTGGGAAACACCGTCACACCCCAGCGTTTGGCCAAATCGCCTTTGGGGTCGAGCATGACCGGAAAAGTCAGTCCGGTGGCTTGAACGTAACGTGCCACGCGCAACGCAGGCTCGCGCACATTCACGCTCAGCACCAAGGTGCTGCTGTCGCTGATGTCGTGCAGGGTTTGCAAGGTCGGCAACTCTTCTTTGCAGGGCGCACACCAGGTAGCCCAAAAGTTCAGCACCACCGTGTGGCCCAGCAAGTCGGCTTTGGACCAGACCTTGCCTTGCATGTCCACCACTTCCAGCAAGGGCGTTGCGGTGTGAGCCGGCCAAGCCGACTTGTCAAACTGCGCAAGCGCTGGCTGAAAACTCAAAGCCAGCAGCACCGCTGGCAGCCAGCGCATCAAGTCACCCATCAAAGACGTTCAGCCACCCAGGCCTGCACGCTGGCCAAGGCCTTGTCCACGCCTGCGGGCTGGGTGCCACCGGCCATGGCCATGTCGGGCTTGCCACCGCCCTTGCCGCCCACTTGCTGGGCCACAAAGTTCACCAGCTCGCCTGCTTTGACACGGCCCATGGTGTCGGCGGTGACGCCAGCGCTGAGGTGCACTTTCTCGCCATCGACCGAGGCCAGCACGATGGCGGCTGTTTTGAGCTTGTCTTTGAGCTTGTCCACGGTGTCACGCAAGGTCTTGGCATCGGCCCCTTCGAGTTTGGCGGCCAACACCTTGACGCCTTTGATGTCCACGGCCTGCGTCATCAACTCGTCGCCTTGGAACGATGCCAACTTGCCTTTGAGGGACGACAGTTCTTTTTCCAGCGACTTGACTTGGTCCAGCACCTGACCAATGCGGTGGTTGAGTTCCGCCGTAGGCGCTTTGAGTGCGCCAGCGGCATGGGCCACGGTGTCTTCCAGGGTTTGCAAATAGTGCAAAGCGTTCTGGCCCGTCACCGCTTCGATGCGGCGCACACCGGCGGCCACACCGCTCTCGCCCACCACTTTGAACAAGCCAATGTCGCCCGTGGCTTTGACGTGGGTGCCCCCGCACAGCTCGCGGCTGGAGCCGATGTCGAGCACGCGCACGGTCTCGCCGTACTTCTCGCCAAACAACATCATGGCGCCGGTTTTTTGGGCTGACTCGATGTCCATCACGCGCGCAAGCGCAGCGGCATTGGCCAAGATCTCGGCGTTCACACGGGCTTCGATCTCGCGCACTTGCGCGTCCGTCACGGGCGCGTTGTGGGCAAAGTCAAACCGCGTGCGCTCGGCATTCACCAAGCTGCCTTTTTGCTGCACATGGTCACCCAGCACTTCGCGCAAGGCCTTGTGCATCAAGTGCGTGGCCGAGTGGTTGCGCACCGTGGCGGCGCGGGCTGCGGTGTTCACCTCGGCCTGCACATGGTCGCCCACGGCCAAGGTGCCTTGGGTCAAGGTTCCGTGGTGGCCAAACACGTCGGCTTTGATTTTTTGGGTGTCGGCCACCGCAAACAAGGCCGAGCCGCTGCGCAACTGCCCCTCGTCGCCGACTTGGCCGCCGCTCTCGGCGTAGAACGGGGTGGTGTTCAACACCACCACGCCGCTTTGGCCGTGCTTGAGTTCGGCCACCGAGGTGCCGTCCAGGTACACCGCCACCACTTGGGCTTCTGTCTTGAGGTCGTCGTAGCCCACAAAGGTGTTGCCCGCACCCGTGTACTCCAAGGCCTTGTCCATCTTGAATTTGCCTGCGGCACGGGCCTGGTTCTTTTGCTTTTCCATCGCGGTGTGAAAACCGGCTTCGTCCACGCTCAGACCGCGCTCGCGGCACACGTCAGCCGACAAGTCGAGTGGAAAACCATAGGTGTCATGCAGCTTGAAGGCCACTTCACCGGGCAACTCTTTGACGCCACCGTCCAAGGCTGCATCCAAAATCTGCATGCCGATTTCGAGCGTTTCAAAGAAGCGCTCTTCTTCCACACGGAGCACGTCAGTGATGCGCTCTGCTTGCGACGCCATGTTGGGATAGGCCGCGCCCATGAGCTGGACGAGGTCTGGCACGAGCTTGTGGAAGAACGGTTTTTTCTGGCCCAGCAAATACCCGTGGCGAATGGCACGGCGGATGATGCGGCGCTGCACATAGCCACGCCCTTCGTTGCTGGGCACCACGCCGTCGCTCACCAAGAAGGCGGTGGCGCGGATGTGGTCGGCAATCACGCGCAAGCTCTTGTGGCCCAGGTCTTGGCAGCCTGTTTCGCGCGAGGCGGCTTTGATGAGCGCGTCAAAGATGTCGATTTCGTAGTTGCTGTGCACGTGCTGCAAGATGGCCGCCAAGCGTTCCAAGCCCATGCCGGTGTCTACGCACGGTGCGGGCAAGCGGGTGACCGAGCCGTCTTCGGCCATGTTGAACTGCATGAACACGTTGTTCCAGATCTCGATGAAGCGGTCGCCGTCTTCGTCGGGGCTGCCGGGTGGGCCGCCGGGGATGTGGTCGCCGTGGTCATAGAAGATTTCTGAGCAAGGGCCACACGGTCCGGTGTCGGCCATCATCCAAAAGTTGTCGCTCTTGTAGCGCCCGCCCTTGTTGTCGCCGATGCGAATCACGCGCTCAGGGGGCAGACCAATTTCTTTCGTCCAAATGTCGTAGGCCTCGTCGTCTTCTTGGTACACCGTGGCCAACAAACGATCTGCGGGCAGCTTGTAGACCTCGGTCAACAACTCCCAGGCCCATTTGAGCGATTCACGCTTGAAGTAGTCGCCAAAGCTCCAATTGCCCAGCATTTCAAAGAAGGTGTGGTGACGGGCGGTGTAGCCCACGTTTTCCAGGTCGTTGTGTTTGCCACCGGCCCGGAGACACGCCTGCACCGAAGCAGCACGCACGTAAGAGCGTTTGTCGGTGCCCAAAAACACGTCTTTGAACTGCACCATGCCTGAGTTGGTGAACATCAAGGTGGGGTCATTGCCTGGCACCAAGGGGCTCGAAGCCACCACGGTATGGCCTTTGGAGGCGAAAAAATCCAGAAAGGTTTTGCGAATGTCCGCGACGGTGAATTGGGGGGTAGTCATCCTCAAATTATAGGTTTGGGCATCTGCCAAACGCAGCGCCCCCAATGCACACGCTATGCTTGAACCCTTGTTTGGAGACCTGCCCATGAAGATCACCCCGCTCTCACGGCTCAACGACCCCACGCTGCTCAAAACCGATGCCCTGATCAACGGGCAATGGGTGCAAGGCAGCAGCCGTTTTGATGTGCACGACCCAGCCACAGGCGAAAAGCTGGTTGATGTGGCCAACCTGGGCACGGCTGAGGCCCAAGCGGCCATTGCAGCCGCCAATGCCGCCTGGCCTGCCTGGCGCAGCAAAACGGGCAAAGAGCGCAGCATCATCTTGCGCAAGTGGTTTGATTTGTTGATGGCCAACGTCGACGACCTGGGCCGCCTGATGACCGCCGAACAAGGTAAGCCCTTTGCTGAAGCGAAAGGCGAAGTGACCTACGGTGCCAGCTTTGTCGAGTGGTATGCCGAAGAGGCCAAGCGCGTCAACGGCGAAACCCTGCCCCAGTTCGACAACAACCGCCGACTGATGGTGCTGCGCCAGCCCATTGGTGTGTGCGCCGCCATCACGCCGTGGAACTTTCCGCTCGCCATGATCACCCGCAAGGTGGCCCCTGCGCTGGCCGCGGGTTGCCCTGTGGTCATCAAGCCCGCCGAGCTCACGCCCCTCACCGCTCTGGCTGCCGCCGAGTTGGCCCTGCGCGCGGGCATTCCTGCGGGCGTGCTGAATGTGTTGACCGCTGACAGCAGCAACAGCGTGGCCATAGGCAAGGTGTTGTGTGACAGCGATGTGGTGCGCCACCTCAGTTTCACGGGCTCCACCGAAGTGGGCCGCATCTTGATGGCGCAGTCTGCGCCCAGCGTCAAAAAACTCGCCCTCGAATTGGGCGGCAATGCACCCTTCATCGTGTTTGACGACGCCGACATCGACAGCGCCGTGGAAGGTGCCATGGCCAGCAAATACCGCAACGCAGGCCAAACCTGCGTGTGCGCCAACCGCATCTATGTGCAAGACGCGGTGTACGACGAGTTTGTGCAAAAGTTCGCCCACAAAGTCAAAGCACTCAAGGTCGGCAACGGTTTTGACGAGGGCGTCATGCAGGGCCCGCTGATCGAACCCGCAGCCATTGAAAAAGTAGAGCGCCATGTGCGCGACGCTCTCAGCAAAGGCGGCAAGCTGCTCACAGGGGGCCACAAGATGGACGGTCAGTTCTTTCAACCCACCGTGATCGCCGAAGCCCGCGCCGACATGCTGTGCGCCAAAGAAGAAACCTTTGGCCCCTTTGCGCCCGTGTTTCGCTTCAAGCACGAACAAGAAGCCATCGATGCGGCCAACCACACCGAGTTTGGTTTGGCCAGCTACTTTTACAGCCGCGATGTGGGGCGTATTTTCCGCGTCAGCGAAGCGCTGGAGTACGGCATGGTAGGTATCAACGTGGGCATCATCGCCACCGAACATGTGCCCTTTGGTGGCGTCAAACAGTCGGGCTTGGGACGCGAAGGCTCGCACCACGGCATGGACGAATATCTAGAGTTGAAATACCTGTGCATTGGTGACATCGCAAAATAAATAGAGTATTTACGTAGGCCTCTAAACATCTGTTTTAGAGACAAGGTTTCCGTATACAAAATTACAGATTGCTTATAATAGTGAGCATCACGTTTCTGTAATAAATGATATTTTCTGCATGCCTACCAAACAAATCTATCTGCGATTTTTGAACCTCATCCATGCCTTGGAAGGTGGCAAAAACGCGCCAGCCATGGACTTGGATGCCAAGAAATTGCTCGAAGTCATTGCCGTTCGGCATGCACAAGAAAAGCCTCTGACCGTGACCGATGCCATGGGCCTGGCAATCATTGCGTCGCCTGCCACCATCCACCGAAAACTCGATCAGCTGCGCGAGCTGGGCATGATTGATACCGTGTTTGAAGGCAAAAATCGCCGCACCAAATACTTGGTGCCGACGCAGGCAGCCCACGATTATTTTGAGAACATCAGCCAGGCCATGCGTCAGGCCTTGAGCCAGGCCTAAAAACCGGCTTGCATCATAAAAAAAGGGCCACGCAATGCGTGGCCCTTTTTCATGGGCGCAGCCTCAACAGCGTGTCAAAGCTTCCACTCACGACGGAACATGTCTTCCATCTCGCGGCGCACTTTGACCACTTGTTTGCTGGTATCAAAGTCCACATCGTTCCAAGACACCACTTGCCCGGCAGCCATGTCGCGCTTGAGCACCATGTGGTGCGCCAAACCAATGGGCAATCCGCCCAAGCGCAAAGAGTCTGCCGCAGGAATGACCTTGCCGTAGACGGTGAAGCCGCCCTCGCCGTCCAAGGTCTCACCTGCTTTGAGTGCACGCTTGGCCGTGGCCACCACATCGCCTCGCCAATCCCCCGTTGCCCCGGTGGCTTCGCCGCGCAGGGCGATGCTGGCCACCGAAATACCCAGCTCCAAACCAATCAGGTGATAGGGCTTGTACATCGCCGCGTAGCGGCCCGTGCTGTCGGTCTTCAAGCCGTATTGCGCAAAGCAGTCCATCACGTAGGGGCTGGGTGCCTCGAACACGGCGTACACGCCCCAGCGCAAGTCGCGAAACACCGGGCGACCGTCGCGCTCAATCGAAGACACCACCTCCACCGTGCCTTTTTGGGCCAAGATGCCGCCGTCGCTCACGGGTCGCAAGATGTGCGGCAAGTCGTCCACGCCACAGGGCGGAAACAGCAAGCCGTCACTGGGTGGCAACAAGTCGCAACCATTGGCCACGGCGGCCATTTCCAACGCCGACTTGGTGCCGTCCAGAAACGAGTTGAACATCTGGGCATTGAAGTCGCCCCCGGCCACCTGTTCTTCGCTGAAGCCATAGTGCCCCCACACCGTCTCGGGTGTGGACTGGTGGTAGATGGGCAGGTACTTGGTGCCTTTGCCCGCACACACCACCTCCAGGCCAATGGTGCGCGCCCAGTCCACCAACTCGGCAATCAAGGCAGGTTGGTCGCCCGAGGCCATGGAGTAAATGATGCCGGCCTGTGCGGCCCGACGCGCGAGCAAGGGGCCCGCCAGCACATCGGCCTCGACGTTGACCATGATGATGTGCTTGCGGTACTCACAGCACAGCAACGCGTGGTGCACGCCTGCGGCAGGGCTGCCCGTGGAGTCGATCACCATGTCGATGTGGTCGCTGGCAATCACAGCCTGCGCGTCATCCGTGATGAAGGTGGCGCCCGTCTTGCTGGCTTCGGCCAAAGACTTGGCGCTGTATTGAGCTTCTGACCAACCCACACGAGCCAACGATGCTTTGGCGCGGTCGGGCGACAAATCGATCACGGCCACTAGGTGAATGCCGGGCGTGCGTGGCACTTGCGACAAATACATGGAACCGAATTTGCCAGCACCAATGATGGCCACGCGCACCGGTTTGTGATCCGCGGCACGGGCCTTGAGTTGCTGAATCAATGACATAAACAAACTCCTGAAAACAATTGCGAATGGTTGGGCCTCAAAGATCCAACACCAAAATGCCGGATCGAGCACGCGAGACGCACGCCGTCAAACATTGGCTTTGTTCATCGGCACCCAAGATGTGGTCGTTGTGCTCCACATCGCCCGACACATAGCCAACCTTGCAGGTGCCACATAAGCCAGAGATGCAAGAGGTGGCAATCTCAATGCCCTCGCCCGCCAAAGCCTCCACCAACGATTGGTGTGCCGCCACCGCAATGGTCTGCCCAGTGCTGGCAATTTGCGCCACAAAGCTGCCATCACCTGCGGCCTGATTGGGGCTTGCCAGCGCATCGGCCACTGGCGCTTGAAAGTGCTCTGAATGAACCAGCTCTGTAGGCCAATGCGCGGTGGCTGCCTTGCAGGCTTTCATGAACCCGGGTGGGCCACAGAAATACACATGCTTGCCCTCTTGCGGCGTTTGCAGCAAGGCAGCGATGTCAAGCCCTTGGCTGGGGTCGCCCCCATCCACATGACACTGCGTGCCCGGCAGAGCGGCCAACTCGTCCTTGAACGCAATTCGGTCATCGCTGCGCACGCAGTAATGCAAGGCAAAAGAAGCCCCTGCATGCGACAAGGCATGTGCCATCGACTTCAAGGGCGTGATGCCAATGCCGCCTGCCAGCAATACCGTGTGCTGTGCGTTGGCGGCCAAGGCAAAGTTGTTGCGCGGCACGCTGACTTTGAGCAGTTGCCCTACACGGGCATTGCCCGTGAAGGTGCGCGAACCACCACGCCCCGCCTCATCACGCAAGACGCCAATCACATAGCGATGGGTTTCTTGCGGGTCGTTGCTGAGGCTGTATTGGCGAATCAAGCCATCGCCAATGTGCACATCGATGTGCGCCCCAGCGCTGAACGCTGGCAGCGCCTGGCCCTGTGGGTGCACCAGTTCAAACGCGTAGATGTCTGTCGCTTCCCATCGAATTTGTTTGATTTGAAGGTGCAGTGTGGAAGGGTTCGATGAATCGGTCATGGTCACGCGTGGTAAGTCTTCTTCACGGTTTGCTCCAGCTCTTCAAAGCGGGTCTTCACAAACTCGGTGCGCGCTGGGCCAGACATCTTGTCGCTCTCGTTCAAGATGGCAATCACCTGCTTGGACAGCATGCGGCGCTGTGCCACCTCTTCTTCCACCGTCTTGGCCAGTGGCAGGTGGAAGACGTTGCCCGAGCAAAAGCTGTTGGGCGCGCCGTTGCTGTCTTTGAGCCATTGGGCAAAACGTTCGGCACTGGCCCCTGGGTTGCTGCCACGGATGGCATCGCGCAACAGCTTGCGGAACATGTACAAACCCGCATCAAACTTGGTGGGGTTCTCCAACGCGTGCACGGCAATGGGACGCTGGCTGATGATGGCCTCGTAGTCACCCGGTGCGTACTGGGCGTCTTTGTAATTGGCGCGCTCGCGGTGGTTGGAGGGGATCGGCGGCATGTCTTCGAGCTTGTACTTGCCAAAGCGCTCGGGGCGACGCATGGCCACTTGGCCTTCCAAGAAGTCGATGGCCTCATAGCCCACCATGTTCTTGTCGCCCACACCGCGTGTGTCGATGGTGGGGCCCAACACGCGCCAGCCAATCATCTTGCTGTTGACATCGTCCACCGGCACGGTCCAGCGCACGATGTTGAAGCGGCTGAAGAGTTTTTTCTTCAAGCCATCTTCTGAGGTGTAGGCGTGCAGGCTCAGGTTAGGCAACACCTGGTGTTGCACACGCACAAACATGTGCTGATCGTCCGATCGACGCGCACCGGCACAGGCCAGGCCACGACCTTCGTGAATCGGAACAAACAACATGTCGGGTGCCACCTCCATCGAGGCAGCGCCCACTTCGTTGAAGGTCGTGCCTTGGAAGTGTCCGTCCACCACGCTGGACGCCGCATGCAGCGCTGCCGTGTGGTAGTTGTCCGCCGCGTTGTCTTGCACTTGCAGCCAGTTGCAATGCTGGAAGTTGCTGTAGGGCACCAGCTCGTCGCCCGGGGCCACGGTGAAGTCAGATTCCCACTCGGGGAATGGCGGCTCTTCTTCGGGTGGGCCCATGTAGGCAAACACCAAGCCATTGCGCTCTAGGGCTTTGTAAGCCCCTTGGCGGATGGTGCACGCAAAGCGCTCGGCTTCTTTTTCTTCGCCCTTTGGATACGGCACATGCAAGCAGGTGCCGTCCACGTCAAACACCATGCCGTGGTAGCAGCACATGATGCCGCGCTCTTGAATGGCACCGTACTCCAGCGACGCACCGCGGTGCACGCAATGCGCATGCAGCACGCCCACACGGCCACTCTTGTCACGGAAAGCGACCAGCTCTTCGTTCAAGATTTTCAAGAAGCGTGGCGTGTCGGTCAGCTCCATCGACATGCAGACCGGGTGCCAAAAGCGACGGAAATACTCACCCGCGGGCGTGCCAGGACCGGTCTCGGTCAGCTCGGGATCATGGGCCAGTGTTTGCTTGGCGTAATAGCCGCCATAAGGGATGAGTTTTTTCACCGGAGCCGATGCAGCGCTTGCGCTCTTGGCTTTGTCCATTTGCTCTTCTTTTTTCATATCAGGCCTCTTTTTTGTCTCTTCAATCACTGGAGCATGTCAGGTTGGGTCGCCAACAGGTGTTCCCAGATCGGCTGGAAATGCAGCCAACCAATGTATTCGCTGCCCACGTGTTCACGGCTGTAGCGTGATCGCTCGGGGGACACCAAACGCGGCTTAATGCCTGTGGCCTCCACGGCCATTTGCTGCTTGCAGCAACGCTCCAAGGCAATGAACCAGAAAGCGGCTGCTTCAATGCTGTGGCGGCTCGCCGTCAACAAACCGTGGTTTTGGTGGATGGCGGCTTTCACACCTTTGAAAGCATTGGCCACTTTGTGCCCGCCTTTGACTTCCACCGCCACTTGGCCCGCCTCTTCGCTGATGACCACATGGTCTTCAAAGAAAGCTGCTGCATCTTGCGAAATAGGCTCCAACGGACGCCCCAGTGAGGCAAACGCGGTGCCGTACACCGTGTGCGCGTGGCACATGGCCACAATCTCGGGGTGTGCTTCGTGCACCGCCGCATGCAACACAAAACCGGCACGGTTGATGGCGTGTTGGCCCTCCACCACCTGACCGTTGTGGTCGGCCAAGATCAGGTTAGACACTTTCACTTGATTGAAATGCACCGCCATCGGGTTGGTCCAATACAAATGGGGACGCTCTGGGTCGCGGAAGGTCAGGTGACCCGCAAACCCGTAATCAAAACCTTCCAGCGCAAAGGCGCGGCAAGCCGCCACCAAGCGCTCTTTGCCATGTTGACGCGCTTGGGCATGGGTTTTGAACACAGGCACTTGCGGAAAAATCAAACCCTCTTGCTCGGGTTGGTAAATCGACACCCGCTTGTCGCTCAAGCTCAAAGGCGCAGACGTGTAAGAGGTTTGTTTTTGATCATCAAGCACAGCAGACATGGTTTTCCTTAGCGGCAGAAAGAAGCTGCGAATGGTGACGTCTGAATGCATGATTGACAAGCGATGATTATTCACAAAAACATGAACACGGCTCATCTAAAATTCAGTGATGCGCCGTATCCCCAAATTTTCTTTGCTGCATGCCTTTGAAGCCGCCGCTCGCACCGAGAGCTTCAGCATGGCCAGCGACGAACTGTGCATCACCCCCTCGGCGGTGAGCCATCAGATTCGCGAATTGGAAAGTTACTTTGGGCGCAAACTGTTTGTGCGGCAAAACCGCCGGGTTGAACTCACCTCTGAAGGCCGACGCTTGCTGGAGAGCTTGAGCCGCGTGTTTGAAACCATTGAGACCGCTTGCGACGAAGTGCGGCTTGCCCCGCAAGAACAAATCTTGGCCATCTACTGTGCCGCCAGCTTTGCGGTCAAGTGGCTGGGCCCCAGGCTGCCCGAATTCGTCAAAGCCTGCCCGGACATCACCCTTCGTTTGACCTCAGGGGCCGAGCAAATTGACCTCTCACGCACCAAAGAACTGGATGTGGTGATTTCGTACAACGAGCCCCCTCCGCGCAAGGGCGTGGTGTCGCACGCTTTGGGGCAAGAAAAAATTGTGCCCATGTGCGCACCCTTGCTGCTGTCGCCCGAGCGCACAGCACGCCAGCAAATGCCCGAGCTGGTGTTGATTGAATCGCAGCTCAATCGCGTCAAATGGTCCAACTGGTTTGCACTCAATGGGCTTGCGTTACCTACGCGGCCGCGCCCTTCGTTTGACCGAGCTGCCATGTCGATTTCGGCTGCAGCCGATGGCATGGGCGTAGCGCTGGAGAGCACGCGTTTGGCAGAGCGCGAGATCAACCGAGGCGATTTGGTGGTGGTCGGCGTCGATGAGTTTGAACCCATCTTGCAAGAGACACACTTCCTGTCGTACCGCGCGGTGGAAAAAAACTTAGAGAAGGTGCGTGCGTTTCGTGAATGGCTGTTGAGTCAAACCGACATCGCTCCAGCCACCCACTGAATCGTTACAATTGCATCTACGCGGGTGTAGTTCAATGGTAGAACTTTTGCTTCCCAAGCAAATAGCGTGGGTTCGATTCCCATCACCCGCTCCACATTCAGTGTCACACCACAAGCCTCTAAGGAAACCGAGTACTTAGGGGCTTGTTGCTTTGTGCAATCATCATTGAATGCATGACCAAGTCACTCACACCTCCTCCGGCGCGCTGCGCCAACGATTTCAACAACCTGGCTTAGTCGTCGCCCCTGGCGTGTTTGACATGGTGTCTTTGCGTCTGGCCGATGCCATGGGCTTTGACGCGCTCTACATGACGGGCTTTGGCACGGTGGCATCACACCTGGGTCTGCCTGACGCGGGATTGGCCACTTATTCGGACATGCTCAACCGCGTGCAAGCCATGGCCGGTATGGCCCGCACACCGCTGATCGCCGATGGCGACACCGGCTACGGCGGCTTGCTCAACATCCGACACACGGTGCAAGGTTATGAACGCGCAGGCGCTGCGGCGATTCAACTGGAAGACCAAGAGTTCCCCAAGAAATGCGGCCACACACCCGGGCGTCGTGTGATCCCCATGCAAGACATGGTGCGCAAAATTCAAGTGGCTGTGGACAGTCGCCACTCGAAAGACTTCTTGATCATCGCCCGCACCGATGCACGCACCTCACTCGGGCTGGACGAAGCACTGCGTCGGGCTGAGGCCTATGCCAAAGCTGGTGCCGATGTGCTGTTTGTCGAGTCGCCCGAGTCCGAAGAAGAAATGCGCCGCATTGGTCAACACTTTGACTTGCCGTTGGTGGCCAATATGGTGGAACATGGACGCACGCCGGTCTTGAGCCAGGCCGAGCTGGAATCGTTGGGCTACAAACTGGCGATCTTTCCGGTCAGCGCCATGCTCGCAGCCGTACAGGCCATGACCAGCGTGTACCAGCAAATTCGACACACCGGATCTTCTGCGGGTGGCAACACGCCCCTGTATGACTTTGCAGAACTCACACGCCTAATGGGCTTTGAAGAGGTGTGGGCGTTTGAAAAAACATACCCCGAAACACCCTGAACAAGCCGCTTTGAGGCCCCCTATGTCACCACACACCACACGCTCACCCCTTGCTCTCAAGCGACGCCATCTGCCAGCGACTTTGCTGGCACTCAGTGCCACATGCCTGGGGCTGATGGCCCCCAGCAGCCACGCGCAAAGCAACTACCCGACCAAGCCCATTCGCCTGATCGTGCCATTCACCCCTGGTGGCGTGACCGATACCAGTGGTCGGTTGATTGCAGAGCAACTCTCCAAACGTCTGGGTCAACAGGTGGTGGTCGACAACAAACCCGGTGCCTCGGGCAACATTGGCACGCAGATGGTGACAGCCGCGGAACCCGATGGCTACACCTTGCTGCTGGGTTTTGATGGCACCTTGGTCATCAACCCCCACGTGTTTGCCAAGGTGGGCTATGACACCGTGAAAGACTTGGCCCCCATTGGCAAGATTGGTGATGCGGTGTTGATCTTGGTGTCCCACCCCGGCTTTCAAGCCAAGACCCTCAAAGACGTGATCGCCTTGTCCAAGAGCCAGCCGGGCGGCTTGTCATACGGCACATCGGGCACCGGCGGCACACCCCACATCGCAGGCGAGCTGTTGAAGATGCGCACCGGTGCCAACTTGGTTCACATTCCCTACAAAGGCGGTGGTCAAGCCATGACCGATGTGCTGGGTGGCAATATTCCACTGGTCTACACCGCCATTGCAGGAGCCATTCCACACGTCAAGTCAGGCAAGCTGCACGCCGTTGCGGTGTCCAGCGCACAGCGTGCCCCCTCACTGCCCGAGGTGCCCACCTTCATCGAAAACGGTGTGGCGGACTTCGACATCAACTCTTGGGTCGGCCTGCTGGGCCCCGCCAAGATGCCCAAAGCCATCGTGGACAAACTCAACGCCGAACTCAATGTGGTGCTGCAAGATCCTGAAGTGCGCGAGCGCTTGAGCGGCATGGGCATCACGGCCACACCTGGCAGCTCTGAAAAGTTTGGCGAAGACATCAAACGCGATCTGGCACGTTTTGGCACCGTGGTGAAAGCCGCCAACATCAAGGCCGACTGACCGCTAGCCCCCCCTTCAATCCGCCCCTTCAAGCAAAACGCCCGACTGTGTCGGGCGTTTGTCATGGCACAGCATGCGTACACGCCATGCGCGGGCGTGAGCTTTAGATCAGCTGCACGCCGGTCTTGCTCTGCACAAACTCACGCGACACGCCGGGCGCCAGCTCAACAATCTTGAGGCCTTCGGGCACCACGTCCATGATGGCCAAGTCGGTGATGATGCGGTCCACCACACCCAGACCTGTCAAAGGCAAGGTGCAGCTGGGCAAAATTTTCAGGTCTTCGGTGCCATCTTTTTTCTTGGCCACATGCTCCATCAAGATGATCACGCGCTTGACGCCCGCCACCAGGTCCATCGCGCCGCCCATGCCCTTGATCATCTTGCCGGGGATCATCCAGTTGGCCAAGTCGCCCTTCTCGCTCACCTGCATCGCGCCCAGGATCGAGAGGTTGATCTTGCCGCCACGGATCATGGCAAAAGATTGGTCGCTGCCAAAAATGGCCGAGCCCTTCATGGTGGTCACAGTTTGCTTGCCCGCGTTGATCAAGTCGGCGTCAACCTCATCCTCGTAGGGAAACGGGCCAATGCCCAACATGCCGTTTTCGCTTTGCAGCCACACTTCCACGTGGTCGGGCACGTGGTTGGCCACCAGCGTTGGAATGCCAATGCCGAGGTTCACATAAAAACCATCTTGCAGTTCGCTTGCCGCACGTGCGGCCATTTCGTCTTGAGTCCAAGCCATGTCAATTCCTTATTTGCGGTCGCGGGTGGTGCGCTTTTCAATGCGTTTTTCGGGATTCGGGTTGTGCACGATGCGGTGCACATAGATACCCGGCAAATGGATGTCATCCGGGGCCAACTCACCCGTGGCCACAATGCGCTCGACTTCCACCACACAAATCTTGCCAGCGGTGGCCGCTGCAGGGTTGAAGTTGCGTGCCGTCATGTTGAAGCGCAGGTTGCCCGAGCGGTCAGCCACATCGGCCTTGATCAAGGCAATCTCGGGCACCAACGAGCGCTCCATCACATAGGTTTCGCCGTCAAACTCACGCAGCTCTTTGCCTTCGGCCACCAAAGTGCCCACACCGGTTTTGGTGAAGAAGGCGGGAATGCCTGCACCGCCCGCACGCAGCTTTTCAGCCAAGGTGCCTTGGGGCGTGAACTCCAACTCCAACTCACCGGCCAAATACTGACGTTCGAACTCTTTGTTCTCGCCCACGTAGCTGGAAATCATTTTTTTGATCTGGCGTGTTTCCAGCAATTTGCCCAGGCCAAAACCGTCGACCCCTGCGTTGTTGGAAATCACCGTCAGGTCTTTCACGCCAGAGTCGCGCAAGGCGTCAATCAGCGCTTCAGGAATGCCGCACAGGCCAAACCCACCAACGGCCATCAGTTGACCGTCGGCCACGATGTCCTTGAGTGCCGCCTCAGCGGATGGAAAAACTTTGTTCAAGAGATGCTCCAAAAGGTTCTACAAGATGGCGCTACGATACTACGTAAGACGCTACGTAGTTTTCCGTAAGCACAGACCCCCGCTCGCCATGAAGATTGATTACCGCCTCGCCTTTGACCTCGCCCCGATTGGCTTGGTGCTGTCACGCAACCGCACGATGGTGGACTGCAACCAACGCCTGTGCGACATGTTTGGTGCACCTCGCGAGCAGTTGATTGGGCAATCGTTCCAACTGCTCTATCCCAGTGCCGACGAGTACGAACGCACAGGCGCACGCATTGAACCCATCTTGAACGCCAAGGGTCTGTACGCCGACGACCGGGTGATGAAGCGTATCGACGGTCGCTTCAAAGGCGAGCCCTTTTGGTGCCATGTCACCGGTCGCGCACTCAACCGCGAAGCCCCGCATGAAGCGGGCATTTGGAGCTTTGAAGACTTGAGCGCCCACCGCCCGGTACGCGCCGAGTTGACAGCCCGCGAGCGCGAAGTGGCCGCCTTCTTGATGGACGGCATGACCTCCAAAGAAATTGGCAAAGCCCTGGCCATCAGCCACCGCACCGTTGAGATTTACCGCGCCAAGCTGATGCGCAAATACAAAGCGTCCACCACAGCAGACTTGGTGCACAAGCTGTTGGTGGGATAAGAAAGCAGCGTGACAAGAGCTACAAAACCTTGTATTCTTACCAAAGTCCGATCGATAAAAACACCATGCAAACCATCACTACCACTCTGTCGAGTAAGTTCCAAATCTCTATCCCCAAGGCAGTTCGAGAAGAACAGCATTGGGAAGCAGGCCAAGAGTTTGTTTTCATCCCTAAAGGCAAAGGCATGCTGATGATGCCCGCACCTGAATTGAAACAATTGCGGGGCATTGCCAAAGGGGCCAAGACGCATAACGTACGTGACCGCAAGGACCGGGTTTGAGCACCTCCTCGCCACTTTGTGTGGTCGATACCTCTGCGTGGGTGGAATGGTTGATCGACAGCCCCTTGGGCAGAAAAATTGGCGCTCATTTTCCGGATCAAAAGCATTGCGTCGTGCCAACCATGGTTCAGTTGGAACTTGCCAAGTGGATGGCTCGCGAAGTGGGCGAAGATGAAGCCGATCAAGTGCTGGCCTACACCCAGAAGTGTCTAGTCGTTCCACTCGACACCAACATTGCCTTGCTTGCTGCGTCGCTACACCGCGAACACAAATTGACAACAGCAGATGCCATTGTGTACGCCACGGCGCAATACAAAGGTGCACAGCTCATCACTTGCGACGCGCACTTTGCCAAGTTGCCACAGGTCACTTATTTCGCCAAACCTTAAACCCTCAACTGCGCCCTGAGCACACCACCACATGCACCGCTACCCCCACCCCGAACTCACAGACCTGCCCGAAGACATTCGCACCAAGATCTTGGAAGTTCAAGACAAAGCGGGCTTTGTGCCCAATGTGTTTTTGGCCCTGGCCCGTCGCCCCGCCGAATGGCGTGCTTTCTTTGCCTACCACGATGCATTGATGCTGCCAGAGACCGTGGGACGCGACAGCAACTTGACCAAGGGTGACCGAGAGATGATCGTCACCACCACCAGCGCGGCCAACAACTGCCTGTACTGCGTGGTGGCACACGGTGCCATCTTGCGCATTTACGAGAAAAAGCCCTTGGTGGCAGACCAAGTGGCCGTCAACTACCGCAAGGCCGACATCACGCCACGCCAGCGCGCCATGCTCGACTTTGCGATGAAGGTGTGCCTGCACAGCCACACCGTAGAAGATGCCGACTTTGCTGCCCTGCACGCCCATGGGTTCAACGACGAAGACATTTGGGACATTGCAGCCATCACCGCTTTTTTTGGCCTCAGCAACCGCATGGCCAGCTTCAGCAGCATGATGCCCAACCCCGAGTTCTATCTGTTGGGTCGCGCGCCCAAGCAAAAGTAATGCAGTGCCGTAGCGGCTGTGGCGCGTGCTGCATTGCACCGTCCATCACCAGCCCACTGCCTGGCATGCCACACGGCAAACCAGCAGGTGTGCCCTGCGTTCAGTTGCTGCCCAACATGCGCTGCGCCGTGTTTGGCACCCCGCAACGCCCAGGGTTTTGCGGTGGGCTGCAACCTTCTGCGGAGATGTGCGGCACTGACGCCACAACGGCCATGCTGTGGCTCACGCAACTTGAGGCAGCAACAACGCCTAGGGCGTGACGATCGCGCGCACCCAATCTGGCAATTCAATTGCTTTTTGTTTGGGGAAATCCACCCATATCGTGGTGGCACCACCCGCCGCATAAATCACCCCAGGCTGATCCACCAACTCCATGGTGGCCCACGACTCAAAAGTGGTGCGCCCGGGGTCGCTGGTGTACATCTTCATCAGCACATCGCCCGGGTATTCAAGCTGTTTGTAAAAGTTGCAAAACGCATTCACGATCACCGGGCCACAGCCTGTGGGGTCGGGGCCTGTGCCAATGGCATGAAACCAGTCGATGCGAATGGTCTCTAGGTAGCGGAAATACGTGGTGTTGTTCACATGCCCCATGGCATCCATGTCGCCCCATCGGATGGGGATCGTCATTTGGTGCACCAGTTTTTTGTGTGCTGGAATTTCAAACTTCATAAAGAAAACCCATCATCCGCCGTCATGATGGCACCGTTGATGAAGTTGCTTTCAGCGCTGGCCAACATCACCAGCAAGGCATCCAGATCTTGCACCTGACCCACACGTTTGCGCGGAAACATATTGACCAACTTTTGGCCTTGTTCGGTTTCCCAGTGGTGGTGGTTGATTTCGGTGTCGATGTAGCCCGGGCAAATGGCGTTGACGTTGATGCCAAAGCGCCCCCACTCCACGGCCAACACCTTGGTCATTTGCACCACGGCTGCTTTGCTCATGCAATAAGCGCCAATTTGCGGCAAGGCCTTGAGCCCACCCACCGAAGCGATGTTGATGATGCGCCCACCGGTGTAGCTGCCAGGCGCCGCGCCCTTGGCACGCGCCAACATGCGCTTGCCCACTTCTTGCGCCACAAAGAACGAGCCTTTGACGTTGGTGTCAAAGATGAAGTCAAAGTCTTCTTCGCTGATGTCTTGCACCCGCTGCATGGTGCTCACACCCGAGTTGTTGACCAAAATGTCGATGCTGCCGACCTCGGTTTCAGCGTGTGCGACCGCAGACTTGATGCTGTCTAAATCCGTGACATCCAGCACCACCACGTGAGCGTCGCCACCCTCGGCCTCGATCTCGGCTCGCAGCGACTTGAGCTTTTCAACCCGGCGACTGGCCAGCACCACGGCGGCCCCTGCACGCGACAAGGTTTTGGCAAACTGCATACCCAAGCCGCTGGATGCGCCGGTGACCAAGGCCACGCGACCCGATAAATCAATGCTGTACGCCATGAATGTCTCCTGCTGATGTGTCGTTTCATTATGACAAGCGCCCATGAGGGGCACGCTGAGACACCGCATAAAATCAGTCGCAATTCTGACAACTGCTTGAGACTCTCCACATGACCCCACAAGACATCCTCGCCCAGTTCGGTCCGCGTGAAGCCATGGAATACGACGTGGTCGTCGTCGGTGGCGGGCCCGGCGGTTTGGCCACGGCCATTCGCATCAAACAACTGGCCAACGAAAGCGGCCAAGACGTGTCGGTGGTGGTGCTCGAAAAAGGCTCAGAGCCCGGCGCGCACATCTTGTCGGGGGCGGTGATGGACCCCCAAGCACTGACCGAGTTGATTCCCAACTGGAAAGAACTGGGTTGCCCCCTGAACCAAGAGGTCACAGGCGACGATTTGTTGATGTTGACCGAAACAGGTGCCACCCGCACCCCAAACTGGTTGATGCCACGCAACTTCCACAACGACGGGTGCTATGTGGTGTCGTTGAGCAATGTGGTGAAGTGGATGGCAGCACACGCCGAGTCGATTGGCGTGGAAATCTTTCCAGGCTTTGCCGCTGCCGAGGTGCTCTACAACGACGATGCTGCCGCACATGGTGGTGTCGCTTCAGTCAAGGGCGTGGCCACCGGCAACCTAGGCATTGGCAAAGACGGTGAACCCACCGACAACTTCCAGCTCGGCATGGCGTTGCATGCCAAATACACCGTGTTTGCAGAAGGCGCACGGGGTCACCTTGGCAAACAAGTGATTGCCAAATACAAACTCAACCAAGGTCGCGATGCGCAGACCTACGCCATCGGCATCAAAGAGCTGTGGGAAGTGGACCCCGCCAAAGCCAAACCCGGTCTGGTGGTACACACCTCGGGCTGGCCCATGCAAGACGACACCTTTGGTGGTGGCTTTCTGTACCACCTGGAAGACAACAAGGTCACCCTGGGCTTCGTGCTCGGTCTCGACTACAAAAACCCCTGGCTCAGCCCATTCGAAGAAATGCAGCGCTGGAAAACGCACCCTGCGATTCGCGCCCACCTGGAAGGCGGCAAACGCATTGGCTATGGCGCACGCGCCATCAACAACGGGACGCCTCAGGCCTTGCCCAAAACGGTGTTCCCAGGTGGGGCATTGATCGGCTGCGATGCGGGTTACCTCAACGCCGCACGCATCAAAGGCAGCCATGCCGCCATCAAGAGCGGCGCCTTGGCCGGTGAAGCGGCGTTCGAAGCTGTGACCGCAGGCCGCAGCAGCGACGAATTGAGTGCCTACCCCCAGGCCTTTGAAGCCAGCTGGCTGGCCCGTGAGTTGGACAAGTACCGCAACTTCAAACTGTGGTTCAAAAAAGGCATGGCCGTGGGTACCCTGATGACCGGCATTGAGCAGTGGCTGTTGCCCAAGATCGGCATCGACACGCCGCCGTGGACCCTGCATGGCCACAAGCCGGACCATCTGAGCCTCAAGCCCGCCGCCGAATGCGCCAAGATTGATTACCCCAAACCCGATGGTCAGCTCACCTTTGACCGTCTGAGTTCGGTGTTCATCAGCAACACCAACCACGAAGAGAACCAGCCCGCGCACCTGACACTCAAAGACGCCACCGTGCCCGTGCACATCAACCTGGCGCAATACGCAGGGCCCGAGAGCCGCTACTGCCCGGCCGGTGTGTATGAGTTTGTCAAGAACGACGACAACTCGGACCGCTTGCAAATCAACGCACAAAACTGCGTGCACTGCAAAACCTGCGACATCAAAGACCCCACCCAAAACATCGTCTGGGTCACACCCGAAGGCGGTGGCGGCCCCAACTACAGCGGCATGTGATTGTTATGACCCACAAATACCACCAAGAACATACCTGGGTTCGCATCGACGGCGGCTCGGCCACGGTCGGCATCACCACCCATGCCCAAGATACTCTCGGCGACATCGTGTTTGTCGACTTCGCAGAGGTGGGTAAAACCTTTGCCCAAGGCAGCGTGGCCGGTGTGGTGGAGTCGGTCAAAGCGGCCGCTGACGTGCACATGCCAGCCAGCGGCACAGTGACAGAAGTCAATGAAGCCTTGCGCGCCGACCCGTCATTGGCCAACAGCGACCCAGAAGGCGCAGGTTGGTTTTACAAAGTGCAGTTGAGTGCCCCACAAGAACTCGACAGCTTGATGGACGCCGCAGCCTACCAAGCACACACGGGTTAAACACCCACGCCTTGAGCTTGAATCAGCTCTGCGAGCACGGCCAAACCACGCTCGGTTTGTGCTTCGTTGGCATGGCTGAAATTCAAACGAAGCTGGCCTGTGCCCTGCGTGGGGGCGGGCATGAACGGCTCTCCCGGCATAAACGCCACGCCGCGCTCAATCGCCAACGGCAGCAACGCACGCGTGTCGATGGGCTGGCGCAGTGTGAGCCAAAAAAACAAGCCGCCTGCTGGCTTTTGCCAAGTCGCCAGATGCCCCAAGTGCCGATGCAGCGCAGCATCAAACGCATCACGGCGCGCGCCATAGCGCTGGGCCAAGGCCTCCAAGCGCAGGCCGCGTGCAGGATCGCGCAATTGCTGCAACACCAACCACTGGCTCATGCGGTTGCTGTGCAAATCGGCGGCTTGCTTCAACCGGGTCAGCAGCGGTAGCAAAGAAGGTGACGCCACCAAATACCCCAGCCGCAAGCCCGGTGCCAGGCTTTTGGAGAACGAGCCCTGGTACACCCAAGGTGCTTTTTGAAGACGCGCACACACGGGGCTGCGGTCACAAGCGTCGTACACCAAATCACGGTACGGATCGTCTTCGAACAAAGGCGTGTCAGAGGCATCGCATGCATTGGCCAAGGCCTCGCGCTCGTCGTGGCTGAGGCAGCGCCCCGTGGGGTTTTGAAAGGTAGGAATGGCATACGCAAATGCAGGCTTGTCGGCACGCCATGCTTTGGCATTGATCATTGCAGGGTCGTAGGCCACAAAGCGTGCGCCAAAAAAGCGAAACACCTGCAACGCAGCTAAGTAGGTGGGTGACTCCACCGCCACGGGTGTGCCTGGATCGATGAACAACTTGGCGACCAAGTCAATGCCCTGCTGTGAGCCAGACAGCACCAGCACCTGCTCGGGATCACAAGGCAAGCCCTGGGTGTTCAAGTCACGCGCAATGTGTTGGCGCAAATCCCACTCGCCCTCGCTCCCACCGTACTGCAACACGTCGGGTGGCATACCTTCAAGACTGAACGACGGAAAACTATCGGGTGCGGGCAGGCCACCGGCAAAAGAGACCATGCCCGGTTGGTCGATAACCGCCAGAATTTCGCGGATCGGAGAAGCATGTAAATCTTGAACACGTGCAGACAGGTGGAGGTTCATGGCAATGATCCGATAAATGTCAATCTTATTGACCTTTTATCTTAAAGCAAACCCACTTATCATGTCAACATGATTGACCTATCCAGTACGCCATCCAGTCAAGCCATTGAGCAGATGTATTTTGCGTACCGTGCTTTCACTGAGCAGCCCGACCGCATGCTCGACAAGCGCGGACTCAGCCGGGTGCACCACCGCATCTTGTACTTTGTGGGGGCACGACCGCACACCACGGTCAACGATCTGCTGGCCACGCTCAAGGTCAGCAAGCAAGCCTTGAACGCGCCCTTGCGTCAACTCATTGAAATGGGACTGATCGCCAACAACACTGCCGCCCATGATGGGCGCGTGCGCCAATTGGTGCTGACCAAAGCAGGCGCGCAGCTAGAAGCACAACTGACCGGCACCCAAGTCAAGCAGTTGCAAGCGGCTTTTGACCAAGCAGGCCCGAAGGCCCAAGCCGGTTGGCTGGCAGTGATGGGTGTTTTGAGCAACCAAGCCAACAGTTAACACCTAGCGCGTGGCAAGTTTCGAACGCGTCCAAGCGGGGTCACGTCTTGTGTCTAAAACTGCGATCACAGTGACCGCATCACTTTGAACAAGGTAGTAAATAGCGTAGGGGAAACGGCTTCCAAGACTACGGTAAACACCATTGCTGTTGGCATGAACACCCGCATGAATGATGAGCGAGTCAATGTCTGCCGATAAGCTATCAAGAAAGTAGGCACCCAAACCCGCAAGCTGAGCCTGATAAAACCAAAAGCCAGCCAATAAATCGTCTTGCGCAGCATCTGTGATGCTGATGCTGTTACAACCATTCAAAAGGATTTCTCCTCTTTGCCAACACGGATCAGGTAGCAGCTCGGGTCAGCTCACGCAGGCGGTCTTTTGCGGTCTGCCATGGCGTTGTTTTTTCAACCCCAGCTTGCATGCGGGCCATTCGGTCATTCAGCACTTGCTGATGCCATGCTGGAATCAGATCAACGCCTTGTTGCTCTGAGAACGACTGCCATAGCAACTCCATCGCCTGTAGGCGATCTTGCGTTGAGAGTTGGGTTAATTCGTGAAGTTCCATGGCGTCCCCTCGTGTGCGAATCATCTTAAATCACAGCGCCGTTCCCAACCGCGCAATGCCTTCTTGAATTTTGGCCACATCGGCGGTGGCAAAGCTCAAGCGAATGGCGCTGGTGTCTGGGTCGTTGGCAAAGAACGGCGCGCCTGGCACAAAGGCCACGCCTTTTTCAATCGCACGCTTGGCCAATTCGTTGCCATCTTTCACTTTGCCACCTGCCCCGGTGAGGTTGGCCCAGAAGAACAGGCCACCCTGCGGTTGGGTGAAGGTCAAGGCGTCGCCCATCTCACGGCGCAGCGCTTCGCCCATGGCATGCGCGCGCTCACCATACACACGACGCACCGTGGCCAGCGTGGCGGGCATGCGGCCTGCCTTGAGGTACTGCGCCGCCGTGGCTTGCGCAAAAGTCGACGTGTGAGCGTCGCTGAACTGCTTGCACATGGTGGCGCGTGCCAACAACTCGGGCGGCGCAATCATCCAGCCCAAACGCAAGCCGGGTGACAGCACTTTGCTCAGCGAGCCGCAGTGCACCAACCAATCACGGCTGCCCGACACGCGGTCGCTCAAGGCCAGCAACGAAGGCGGCGGCGCGTCACCGAAGTACAAGTCACCGTAGGGGTCGTCTTCCACCACCACGGTTTGGTATTTCACCGCCAGTTCGAGCACACGCAAACGACGCTCCAAACTCAGCATGGCTCCGCTGGGGTTGCCAAACGTGGGGATCAAATACACCAGCTTGGGTCGGTGCTGCACGATCATCTCTTCGAGTTTGTCCACTTGCACACCGTCGGCATCAATGGGCACACCCAACACGTGCGGACCATACAAACGGAAACACTGGATGGTGGCCAAAAACGTAGGACCTTCCACCAGCGCCACGTCGCCTGGGTTGAGCAAGGTCTTGGCAATCAAGTCGAGCGCCTGCTGGCTGCCCGTGGTCACGATCAGGCCTTCGGGCGACAAACCCGTCACGCCCTTGCTGGCCATGAAGTGGGCCAACTGTTCGCGCAAAGGGTTGTAGCCCTCGGTAGCGCCATATTGCAAAGCAGCACCGGGCTCTTCGCTCAAGGCACGGGCACTGGCTTCGCGAATGCCCTCCACATCAAACATGGCGCTGTCTGGAAACCCACCGGCAAAACTGATGATGCCGGGCTTGCCCAACAGCTTGAACAGTTCACGAATGGCAGAGGTTTCTACGTTGTTGAGGCGGTCGGCAAATTGCATAGGAAGATAATTGGGTTCTGACCCCAATTGATTCGATGGAATATGAAAAAAGAGCACATTGAGCCATTTTTTGCGACGCTGAAAGCAGCCAATCCGCAGCCCAATACCGAGTTGGAATATACCAGCGTGTTTGAGTTGCTCACCGCTGTGCTGCTGAGTGCGCAAGCCACCGATGTGGGGGTGAACAAGGCCACGCGCAAGCTGTTTCCGGTGGCCAACACGCCGCAACAAATTTTGGATTTAGGGCTTGAAAGTTTGGAGCGTTACATCCAGACCATTGGTCTGTACCGCAGCAAAGCCCGTCACCTGATGGAGACCTGTCGCCTCTTGGTGGAACAACACTACGGCGTGGTGCCGCGCACACGTGAAGCGCTGGAAGCCCTGCCGGGCGTGGGCCGCAAAACCGCCAACGTGGTGTTGAACGTGGCGTTTGGCGAAGCCACCATGGCGGTGGACACACACATTTTCAGAGTGGGCAACCGCACCGGGCTGGCCCCCGGCAAAACACCGTATGAGGTGGAGATGAAGCTGATGCAGCGCATTCCACCCGAATACTTGGTGGACGCGCACCATTGGTTGATCTTGCATGGCCGCTATGTGTGCCAAGCCCGCAAGCCCTTGTGCTGGCAGTGCGCGGTGTCTGACTGTTGCAGCTTCAAACCCAAGACGGCGAAGCCTTAAACCAACTCTTTCTCGTGCATCCAAGCGGCGTGTTTGGGCGCGCGTTTGGTTTGGCTCCACTCTTCGAGCATCGCCCATTTCACCTCGTCGAGCTTTTTGTACATCTCTGGCGTGCCAATGTCACATGCCAATTCGAGGCGGTGACCGTTGGGGTCAAAGAAGTAAATGCTCTTGAAGATGGTGTGGTCGGTCACACCCACCACGGCAATGCCTGCCGCTTGCAAGCGGGCTTTGGCTTCTTCTAATTCAGCCACGGTGTCGACTTTGAAGGCCAAGTGCTGCACCCACTCAGGCGTGTTGGTGTCACGCCCCATCGCGGGTGAGTTGGGCAACTCAAAAAACGCGAGCACATTGCCGTGTCCCGCATCGAGGAACACATGCATGTAGGGGTCGGGCGCGTGGGTGCTGGGTACTTGGTCTTCGGCAATGGCCAAGACAAAGTCCATGTGGAGGTGCTTGACGTACCACTCCACAGTGGCTTTGGCGTCAAGGCAGCGGTAGGCCACGTGGTGAATGCGGTTGAGCTTCATGCGAGTTCTCCTGTCAAGGTTGAATGTCTGCGGCCACATCGGCACGTGCAAGGGTCAGGGCTTCACGCAACACGTGCATATCACCCACATGGTTGGCCAACAGCAAGATGAGCTTGGCGTTGACCAAGGCGCTTTGTGCGTCACTCAGGCCCCGGTGGGTGTCGATGAGGGCTTGGTAAAAATCATCGCCCGGCGTGAAATCGCGAAAGTAGCGCTTGCCGGCTTCGTTGAAGTTGGGGGCGAGGTTCAGGGTCTGTGTCATGGTCGGCTCCTGGCGTCACACATTACAAATGGCACGGTCACGCGCGGCGGCAATCGCGTCGCGGTGGACGCCGCGCCAACGCGCCACCACATGTTGGTCAGGACGCACCAGCCAGGCACTGCCAGGCTGTGCGTCGTAGCGCTTGGCAAACAGGCCTTGCGCATCGACCAGCACGGTCACGCCGTCCACCGCACCCGCCTGACGGCTGACCACGATGGGCTCTACCGCCACCGCATCTTGCGCCAAGCGTTGCAGATCACGCAAGGTCTGGGCATCGAGTTGCGCCACCTCGTCCACATACACCAAGCACTGAAACCGATGACCGAGTTGGTCGAGCAACCAGTTGCTTTGGCCGTTGCAGGTGATGGGCGCATCGTCCATCGGTGCGCCCGGCAACATGTCGCCCGCAAACACATCAACGTCGGGGGTATTGAGCACCGAGTGGGTGATGAAGCTCGGCACCGACAAACGGCCCGAGTTGACCAACTTGCGGGCAAACGGGTGATGCCGCGCCAACTCCAGCGCCGCTTGCCTGAACAGCACGCTGGTGGGGCTCTTGGGCGTGATGAAGTCGGTCGAGCGGGTCGAGTTCAAGATGTTTTCGTCAGCAGCGTAGACACGCTCGTCGTTGTAGCTCTCCAGCAATGACTCGGGGGCCAAACCCTTAATGACCAGCGCCAGCTTCCACATCAGGCCATCGGCGTCTTGCAGGCCTGAGTTGGCACCGCGTGCGCCAAACGGCGACACCTGGTGCGCGGCATCGCCCGCAAACAACAAACGCTGGTGCTTGAACTTGTTCATGCGCCGGCACTGGAAGGTGTAGATGCTGACCCACTCCAACGCGAACGGACGCTCGTCACCCAGCATGGCTTGGATGCGCGGCACCACCCGCTCGGGCTTAGTTTCTTCCTCGGGGTCGGCGTCCCAGCCGAGTTGAAAGTCAATGCGCCACACGTTGTCGGCCTGCTTGTGCAAGAGCACACTTTGGCCCCGGTGAAACGGAGGGTCAAACCACAAGCGACGCTCGGCGGGAAAGTCGGCTTTCATCACCACATCGGCAATCAAGAAGCGGTCTTTGAACACCTGGCCTTCCATGTCCAAGCCCAACATGCGGCGTATCGGGCTGCGTGCCCCATCGGCCACCACCAGCCAGTCGGCCTCGATGCTGAACTCACCCTCGGGCGACTCGATGCGCACCACCGCATGGTCGGCCTCGGAGGTCACGCCCACCGCTTTGCACTTCCAGCGGATGTCCACGCCCAATTCCAGCGCACGCGCCACCAAGGCTTCTTCCAAATAGTATTGCTGCAGGTTGATCATGCCGGGGCGCTTGTGCCCCGGCTCTGGAACCAGGTTGAACTGGTACACCTCATCTTCTTGCAAAAAGGTGCGCCCAATGTTCCAGCTCACGCCTTTGTCGCACAAGGGTTGGCCTATCCCTAAGCGGTCCAAAATTTCCAAGGTGCGTTTGGCGTAGCACACGGCACGCGAGCCCACCGACACCGAGTCGTCCTCGTCAAACAGCAACACCTCCAAGCCCTGCAAACGCGCATCCACGGCGGCAGCCAAGCCCACAGGCCCGGCACCGATGACCACCAGAGGCCGGCGCTGCGGCGGCGTGGTCATCAAATCGGTGGGCGGCACGTAAGCGAATTTCGGGTAGGTGTAAGACCCCATGGGGCATGTCTCCTGCTTTTTTTAGATGTGCTAATGTCTCACGCAGAAGTTTAACATTGGTAAATTCGTTTCTCTAATCGAAATTTCAAAGAGATCAAACCAAGTAACACCGAGCTTACGCTTTTGTACTCAAAGAATGAAAAAAGAGATTTGGGTCAGCGTGTCGCCTTGAAGCAAGCTCATTGGATGTCAATCTTGAAAATTATTTTTTTGCTTTGACAGCAGGGATTGTGATGCTGCTCAATTTTTTTATTTCGTTCATTCCCACGAGCGAACGCATCTGACGGATAGCAATACCGTTGAGCTGCACCAAACAAGGCTACGTTCAACAAATCTGCCTCACTGGCATACACAGTTACCGTCTGTGCCTTGGTCAGTCGCGGGGGGATCAAGTGCGCCTTGATCGCATCGGTGTGGATTTTGTAGTTCACCTTGGTCAAGGTGCGTTGAAAGTTCCACTCCAACGCGGTGCTCTTCGCTTCTTCGTCTTTGAGACGTTGAAACTCTTTAATGAGGTATAGCTTGAACTCCGGGCTCAGCCATGATCCAAATTCGAATGCAATGTCTTTGTGTGCAAACGTACCGCCGTATCGCCCTGCTTTTGCCAAAAGGCCAATGGCCCCTGTGGCATCAATCCATTTCTTGGTCGACAAGTAGAAACTGTTTCGCCCCGCTTCGTTTTTAATTCCCTCGAATTCGAGGGAATTAAAACCTGGGTTGTTGATCTGCCAACAAATGCAAAAAAGCCACCCGAAGGTGGCTTCAGCCAAAGCACTGCCCGCTCAATCCGCTGACACACCCGCCTTGCGAATGATCGGGTCCCACTTGGCGATCTCGGCCTCCAAGTGGGTTTTCAAACCTTGGGGCGTGATTTTTTCCAGCGGTGGAATGTCTGAGCTGAGGTCTGCCATGCGTTGTTTGACCGTGGGGTCTTGCATGGCAAAGCGCAAGGCGGCGTTGATTTTGTCAAGCACCGGTGCGGGTGTGCCTTTGGGCGCGTACATGCCGTGCCAGACCTTGACTTCAAAGCCTTTGAGTCCTTGCTCGTCGAGCGTGGGAATGTTGGGCAACGCGGCCAGCCGCTTGGTGGTGGTGACGCCATACACCTTGACGCGGCCCTCTTTGATCATGGGCACGGTCTGCGTGGTTTGGTCGCACAGCATGTCGACCTGACCACCCAGCAAGTCATTCATGGCGGGGCCTGTGCCTTTGTAGGGAATGGTGTTGATGTCCACACCGATCATGCTCTTGAACAACAGGCCGCACAGGTTAGACACCGCGCCCAGCCCAGCATCGGCCAAAGACACTTTGTCTTTGTTGGCCTTGATGTAAGCCAGCAACTCGGGGAAGGTGTTGGCGGGCATGTCTTTGCGCGCCAACAAGGTCATGGGCACATCCAGCACTTGGCCGATGTACTCGAAGTCTTTGAGCGGATCGAACGGCAGCTTTTTGTACAAGGCAGGCGCGGTGGCCATGCCCATGTGATGCAAGTAGATGGTGTAACCGTTGGGTGCCGCACGCGCCACCCGGTTGGAGGCAATGGTGCCGCCTGCCCCGTTGACGTTTTCCACCAGCACCGACTGCCCAAGCGATTTGCCCATGGGGATGGCCATCATGCGTGCCACCACATCGGTGGGGCCACCCGCAGCGAACGGGATGATCAAGGTGACAGGTTTGTCGGGATAGCTCGGCACGGTGGTTTGGGCTTGCGCCCAGCCGCCAAACAGGCAACAAACCAACAGACAAATGGAACGTGTGTTTTTCATCCAGGGTCCTCAGGTGTGCGACATCGCAGGGGTGCATGGTGAATCACACACACCCTCATGCACATCCCGGTTAACCCGCCCTGCCCTTGCAGATGAAGCTCAGAGAGGCGGCAGCGTCAGCCCCAACTCTTGCAGAATCGCCTCGGTGTGTTGGCCCACCGAGGGAATGTCATCCATGCGGTAGTCAAAGCTGCTTTGCTTGCCCGGCGGCAACAACGCAGGCATAGGCCCGGCGGGTGAACCCACCGAGGTCCAACGCGCACGGGCCTGCAACTGCGGGTGCGCCCACACCTCGGCCATGCTGTTCATGCGGGCGTTGGCGATGTGTGCCACGTCCAGCCGCTCAATCACTTGGGCGGCGGTCAACTCGGCAAAGCTGTCCAGAATGATGTGTTGCAAGGCCACGCGGTGGGTGTTGCGTCGCGCATTGCTGTCAAAGCGCGCATCGGTCGCCAACTCGGGTTGCAGCAACACGTGTTGGCAAAACTGCACCCACTCGCGTTCGTTTTGCAAACCCAGCATCACCGTAGCGCCATCGCCCGCCTGGAAAGGCCCATACGGGTAAATGGTGGCATGCGCGGCCCCTGTACGAGGCGGTGGCGAGGCACCGTCCATGGCGTAGTACATGGGAAAACCCATCCACTCGCTCAAGGCTTCCAGCATGGACACGTCAATGTGCGAGCCCTGCCCGGTTTTGTCGCGCAGCAACAGCGCCGACAAGATGTTGGTGTAGGCGTACATGCCCGCTGCAATGTCGGCAATCGAGTTGCCGCTTTTGCTGGGCTGCTCGGGCGTGCCCGTGACCGACAAATAACCCGCTTCGCTTTGGATCAGCAAGTCATACGCCTTCTTGTCACGGTACGGGCCGTCGTTGCCGTAGCCCGAGATGTCGCACACGATCAAGCGTGGCTGTGCCGCCATCAATGTGGCCGCATCCAGCCCCATGCGCGCGGCCGCGCCGGGGGCGAGGTTTTGCACCAACACATCGGCCTTGGCCAACAAGGCTTTGAGCACGTGCAGGTGTTGCGGGTCTTTGAGGTCAAGCGCCAAGCTCTCTTTGGAGCGGTTGACCCACACAAAGTGCGATGACTGGCCGTGGGCACGCTGGTCGTACGCACGGGCAAAGTCGCCCACACCAGGTCGCTCAACCTTGATGACGCGGGCACCCAGGTCGGCCAATTGGCGGGTGCAAAACGGTGCCGCGATGGCGTGCTCCAGCGACACCACCGTGATGTGGTCGAGCGGACGGGGCTTGTGTGGGGCTGAAGGGTTGTGGGATGTCATGAGAAATCGATCAGACAAGTTCGGCGCTGGCTTGCATGGTGAGCCAACCAGCATAGTCTTGCGCCCACAGGCGGATGTGCTGGCCACTGGCATCGGGCTGGCCGCTCACGCGCAGGTGGCGCTGATCGGCACACTCAAACGTGGGGCGCAGGGCTTTGAATTCAAACCGTTTCATAGGGCGATCGCTGTGGCGACGCACCAAGTCCACCAGCAAGGTGGCGATCAAGGGGCCATGCACCACCAAACCGGGATAGCCCTCGACCTGGGTGACGTACTGGCGGTCGTAGTGGATGCGGTGGCCATTGAAGGTCAGCGCCGAGTAGCGAAACAGCAGCACATCGTCAGGCACCACCTCGCGCTGCCACACGGCGCCTGGCTGCACTTGCTGCGCAGCCGACAACGGAGCGGGTGCAGCATCACCCGACTGGGCAGCAGGGCGATAGACGATGTCGTGCTCTTCCGTCAAGCACAAGCCGTGCGCGTTGTGCACCTCGTGTTTGACCAACACAAACAGCAAGTCACCCGTGCGGCCGGCCTTGTGCGTGACCGATTCGATGGTGGAGACACGGCGCACCTCGTCACCCACACGCAACGGTGCATGCCAGTGCAAACGCCCACCTGCCCACATGCGACGCGGCAATGGCACAGGCGGCAAAAACCCACCACGCTTGGCATGACCGTCGGGGCCAATCTCGGACTGACGGTGGTGTGGCAAAAAGAACAACCAGTGCCACAGCGGCGGCAACTCGGTGCCCGCCACAGGCTCGGCATCGTCACGGTCCAGCGTGGCACTGAGGGCGCGCAACGGCGCTGGCGTGATGAGGTCATGCAAGCTTTCACTGCGGCCTTGCCAGCTTTGCAAGTGAGCGAGGGTGTCGGGCGTGAGCAACGTGCTCATGGGCGTCAGTCCACCGAAGCGCCGGAGCTTTTGACGATCTGTGCCCAGCGCACCATGTCTTCGTTGAGCAAGGCGGCAAATTGCTCGGGCGTGGTGGGCGCGGCCAACTCCACGCCTTGCAGTTCCAGCTTGTCACGCAAGTCTTTGGCGGCCAAGGCTTTGCCCATGCCGTCTTGCAACTTGGCCAACACATCGCTCGGTACACCCGCTGGGGCAAACAGGCCAATCCACAGCGTGCCGCTGTAACCCGGCACCACCTCTGACAAAGCAGGCACGTCAGGCAAGGCGGGGGAGCGGCGTGGGCTGCTCACCGCCAGCGGCTTAAGTTTGCCGGCCTTGATATGCGACAGCGACGAAGGCAAGCTGGCAAACACCAGCGGCAACTGCCCACCCAGTACATCGTTCAGGGCTGGTGCCACGCCTTTGTAGGGCACGTGCTGCAAGTCGATGCCAGCCATGCTGTTGAGCATTTCACCCAGCAGGTGGTTGAGGGTGCCATTGCCTGCTGAGGCGTATTGGTAAAAGCCGGGTTTGGCTTTGGCCAAGGCGATGAGTTCTTTCACCGAGTTGGGCGCAAAGCCTGGGTGTGCCAACAACACATTGGGCACGGCACCAATGAGGCTGATGGGCTTGAAGTCTTTCACCGGGTCAAAGCCCGGGTTCTTGTACAGCGCGGGGTTGATGGCCTGGCTGCTGCTGATGGTCATCAACAAGGTGTACCCGTCTTTGGGCGCTTTGGCGGCGTACTGCGTGCCGATGTTGCCGCCGGCACCGGGACGGTTTTCAACCGCCACAGGCGCACCCAGCACCTCAGAGAGTTTTTGGCTGACCACACGTCCCACGATGTCGTTGGTGCCACCCGCGGTTTGCGGCACCACCATCACAATCGGTTTGCTGGGGTAGTGGCTTTGCGCCATGGCAGCTTGCACACACCAGCCTGTGGCGGTGAACGCCAGCCACACGGCGGCACGAAGAAGGAGGCGACGTTGGATGTTCATGGCCGCATTTTGCCGAATCTGCTGTGACAACTGACGCAAGCCTTAGGCCGTCGTCATTCGGCTTGGCAAGAAGTATCAATAAAGATATCATTACTCAATGGCCAACCTCGACAAAATCTTGGAGCAAATGCGGCGTGAACCTGCCAATGTTCGCTTTGCTGATCTGCACAAGCTTTGCGAATTTTACTTTGGCAAAGCAAGGCAGCAAGGCGGCAGCCATTCGATTTTCAAAACTCCGTGGCCTGGGGACCCAAGGGTGAACATTCAAAACGACAAAGGTAAAGCAAAGGCTTATCAGGTCAAGCAAGTACTGTTAGCACTGGACCGATTGGGAGTGAAACCATGAACATCAACCACTACACCTACCGCGTGACGTGGTCACCCGATGACAACGAACATATTGGCCTGTGCGCCGAGTTCCCGTCGCTGTCTTGGTTGGCACCAAGCCCTGAGAAAGCGCTGGCAGGTATCCGCAAAGTCGTCAGCAACGTGGTGGCAGACATGCAAGCCAACAAAGAGCTGATTCCAGAAGCTTTGTCAGAAAAAAATTACAGTGGTCGCTTCATTGTTCGCGTGCCATCCGTGGTGCATCGAAGTTTGGCCACCGAGGCTGCTGAGCAAGGCGTCAGCCTCAACCGTTTGGTGTCGGCTAAGTTGGCGATGTGAGCAAGCGCCGCAAGGTGTCCACGCTCATGTGCTTGGCCACAAAATCGGCCAAGCCATCGAACACGGTGTCTAACGTGGGGACGTGTTGACCGAACAAGGCGTGCAGCACACGGGGGTCTTCCAACATGCCATGCAGGTAAATGCCCAGCACATTGCCGCTGAGGTTTTGCCATGCCAAATGCGGCAACACCTCCACCGCGCGTTGGCCCGCGGCTGCCATGGCGGTGTGCTCAGCGGTTTGGCCGTGATGAATTTCATAGCCTTGCACATCCACGCCCGACAGCGCTGACCAAGCCCCCGTGATGGGCGCAAACGTGGCCTGTGTGTGGCGCACGGTTTTGTCGGTGGCAAACACGGTGACCAAAGGCAGCAAGCCCAAACCGGGTGCATTGCCGTCAATGCCATCGGTGTCGATCAAGGCTTCGCCCAACATTTGCAGCCCGCCGCAAATGCCCAGCACCGCCCCACCCTGCGCGGCGTGTTGGGCCACGGCCTGATCCAAACCCTGGGCGCGCAGCCAGGCCAAGTCGCTGCTGGTGTGTTTGGAGCCGGGCAAGATGAGCCAATCGGTGGGCGTCAAGCCCGCCACATCAGCGGGCGTGCGCGCCCACACCAAGCGCAGGCCAGGCACGTTTTTAAGGGGCTGAAATTCATCCAGGTTGCTGATGCGCGGATAGGCCACCACAGCCACGGTGCGGGTGACGGCACCTGTGCTGCGACTGCGGTCGTCAAACACACCGTCTTCTTCTGGCAAGCCGTGCTGCCACCACATGGGCAAGGTGGCCACGGTGGGCACACCGGTCAAGATTTGCAATTGCTCGGGCGCAGGTGCCAGCAAGCTGGCATCGCCACGAAACTTGTTGAGCACAAACCCGGCAATGCGCGCCTGGTCGGTGGGCGGCAGCAAGGCCCAGGTGCCGTACAGATGCGCAAAAGCGCCGCCTTTGTCGATGTCGGTCACCAGCAAGCAGCGTGCGTCGGCGTGTCGTGCCACGCGCAGGTTGACGATGTCGCTGTCCATCAGGTTGATCTCGGCGGGCGAGCCCGCCCCTTCGATCACCACCACATCGTGCTCAGCCCGCAGCGCATCCAGCGCCGCCGCGATGTGCGGCCACACATGTTCGCTGCGTTCGCGCCAGGGCGTGTGGGTGAGTGCGTGGTTGACGTCGCCCAGCAACACCACCTGGCTGTGGGTGTCGGCCTCAGGCTTGAGCAGCAAGGGGTTCATGCGCACGTCGGGCACGGCACGCGCCGCCAAGGCCTGAAAGTACTGGGCCGAACCGATCTCGCCCAAGCCGTGGGCAGAGGCCACCACCCGGGCGTTGTTGCTCATGTTTTGCGCTTTGAACGGTGCCACCTTGAAACCCTGGCGCGCATACCAGCGGCACAAGGCCGTGGCCAACCAGCTTTTACCCGCCCCACTGGACGTGCCGAGCACCATGACACAACGTGCGGTCATACAGCCCCCTGAGATGAGATATGAGGCACCACCACCCACTGCTGGGCCACAGCATGGATGGCAATGCGGTGTTCGAACACCGCTTCCACAGCGCGGTGCGTGGCCGCTTGTGCGCAAGCGCCCTGAAACACCACCCGCCCGGCTTGCATCAGCACCAGTTCATCAGCCTGCAAGGCCATGCCGATTTCGTGCAGCACACTGACCACGGTTTTGCCCTCGGCCACCAAGGCGCGCATCTGCTGCAACCAGTCCACTTGGTAAGGCGGGTCAAGATTGGCCAAGGGTTCGTCCATCAACAAGACCTGCGCTTGCACCGCCAGCGCACGCGCCAGCAACACGCGTTGGCGTTCGCCGCCCGACAAGGCCCCCAAGCGCCGCTCACGCCAGTCCCACGACTGGGTGGCATGCAGCGCGCGCATCACCTCGGCATGGTCTTGTGCACTGGGGCCAGCCAGCCAATCTTGGTGTGGCAAGCGCCCCAGCATCACCACATCCCAGACACGCACATCGTCTGACGCCGCTTCGCTTTGTCCCAACCAAGCCAGCTGCTGCGCACGTGCACGGCGGTGCATGGCTTGCACCGGTTGGTCAAACCAGAACACCTGGCCTTGGGCTGCGGGCAACACACCCGCCAGCACCTTGAGCAGGCTGGATTTGCCAGCGCCATTGGGGCCGACGATGCTGGTCCAGCGCCCGGCGGCAAACGTGGCATTCACATCCTGCAACACGGGGCGACGGCCCAAGGACACATGCAGCCCTTGAGCCCGCAAGGCCATGCGGGTTGAGGTGTTCATAAAGCCCCCCCTGACCCTTGTTCTTGCCCTTGGTTGCGGTGCATGAGCCACAACAAATAGACACCGCCCAACACGGCGGTGAGCAGCCCCACCGGCAACTCTTGCGGGGCCAGCACAGCGCGCGCCAGCACGTCGGCCCACAACAGCAACGCCCCCCCCATGCCCGCCGACAACACCCCGCCCCAGCGGTGGGTGCTGTGGGTGATGGCGCGCACCACATGCGGCGCGACCAAGCCCACAAAGGCAATCAAGCCCAGTTGTGCCACAGCGGTGGCCGTGGCCAACGAGAGCACGCCCACCAACACCACCCGCATGGGCCCCAGAGGCAGCCCCAAACTCAAAGTGGTGGACTCGCCCAAACTCAGCGCATCCAACAAGGGGCTCAGCCATGCCGCCAGCGCGCTGCACAACAGCAGCACCGCCAACATCAACCCGCAAGCCGGCCAACTGACAAACGCGGTCGAGCCCAACACAAAGCCTTGCATGCCTTGCAACACTTCGGGGCGCAACAAGGTGATGAGCGACGACACCGCGCCCAGCACCACGCCCACAATCACACCCGCCAACAACAAACGCAAGCTGTGCTGCACGCCACGCGCCAACACCAGCGTGAGCCCCACCGCCAACACGGCCCCTCCAAACGCCATGCCCGTGAGTCCCACATGCAGCCACAGCCCTGTTGCCACGCTGGGCCCCAACAGTGCCAAGCCCAGCGCCACACCCAGCGACGCACCGGAGGCGCTGCCCAACAAATACGGATCGGCCAAGGGGTTGCGAAACAAACCCTGCGCCAGCGCACCGGCCAGCCCCAACAAAGCACCGCCCACCCAAGCGCCGATCGAGCGCGGCAGACGGATGTCCCACACGATTTGCCAAGACAAGGGGTCTTGCCAAAGCGCCCACACGCGAGATACCCCTGTGCTGCCCACCGCGCTGCCCATCACCAAGCCGATCAGACTGAGCAGCAGCAACACGCTGCCAAAGTGCCAGGGGCGTATGGCTTTCATGGCACAGCTCGCACGTTGCGCAGACATTGGGCCATCAGTGCCGCCGCTTCAGCCATGCGCGGACCGGGACGCACCAGCACATCCGACTGCTCGGGCGTGAAGGTGCACACCCGTTGCTGTTGCAAGGCGCTCAGGTTGGCCCAGCCAGGACGGTTGCGCATAAGCGCCCAGTTGCTGTCGCCCACCATGATCACATCGGGCTGGGCGCGCACCACAAACTCTGGGTTGAGTTGCGGAAACGGCCCCAACGCGGCGGGCACCACATTGCTTGCCCCCAAGCGCGTCAAGGTCTCGCCAATGAAAGAAGCCTCGCTGGCCGCATGCGGCGCGGGGCTGACTTCGAAGTACACACGTGCGCCACGCGCCGACGCGGGCACCGATTGGGCGGCCGTGGCCAGGCCCGCCTGGATGTCACGCCACACGCCTTGCGCCTGCGTGTCTGGCAAGCCCAAGGCTTGACTCAGGGTGGTGATGACGCGCTGCATGTCGGCATGCGACTTGGGCTCAAGCGACAACACCTGGAGGCCCAAGGCACGCAGACGGTCGGCCCCACGTGCAGAGCTGGCCATCAGCACCAAGTCTGGCTTCAGCGCCACCACGCTCTCGATCTGCGGGTCAATGCCGCCCCCCAAACGCGGCAACCTGGCCACCGGCTCGGGCCAGTTGGAATAGCGGTCCACCCCCACTAGGCGCTGGCACTGCCCCAAGGCACACACGGTTTCTGTGAGGGATGGCAGCAGGCTGACGATGCGCTGCGGTGTGTGGGTGAGTGTCACCTCGACCTGCCGGTCATCGCGCACCACCACGGCCTGTGCGCTAACCACACACAGCAACCACAGCACAAGACTTCGCAGCAAGCGATCAGCCATGTTGCACCACCCATTGCTGCACGATGCGGTGCAACTGCGCCACGCCATCGGTCAAGGCGGCGGGGCCGGGTTGCAAGATGTCGGCTGATTTGATTTCAAACAACTGCCCATGGCGCACCGCAGGCACGTCTTGCCAACCCGGGCGTGCGGCCACTTTGTCAGCGCGGAACTTCTTTCCACACCATGAGCCAATGATGATGTCGGGCGCACGTTCCACGATGGTTTGCCCATCGGCAATGATGCGGTCTTTGCCCAGCGACATGCGCGCCAGTTCAGGAAAGCAGTCGTCACCCCCCGCGATGCCCATGAGCTCTGACACCCAGCGGATGGCGCTGATGTGGGGCTCGTCCCACTCTTCAAAATAAATCTTGGGGCGACGCTTGAAGGTAGCCGCGGTGTGACGTATCTCGTCCAACTGCACACGCATGTGCGCCAAGCGTTGCAGGCCTTGGTCAGCTTGCCCCACCATCGCAGCCACTTGGTAGAGCATGGAAAAAATCTCCTCCACACTGCGTTGGTTGAACACCGTGACTTGCACGCCCGCACGAATGAGCGAAGCCGCAATATCGGCTTGCAAATCTGAAAAACCAAACACGCAGTCGGGCTCAAGCGCCAAGATTTTGTCGAGCTTGGCGCTCAAGAACGCACTGACCTTGGGCTTTTCAGCCCGCGCCCGACGCGGGCGCACCGTGTAGCCTGAAATGCCGACGATGCGCGCCTCTTGCCCCAGCAGATACAGCCACTCCGTGGTCTCCTCGGTGAGGCAGACGATGCGGGAGGGG
>NZ_NESA01000030.1 GCF_002778315.1 Limnohabitans sp. JirII-31
GGCTGGCGTAGTTAGTGAACCCGACCATGTAGTCCGCACCCTCGGTGCCGTTACGCGTCACCCTGCTGGCGATGTCTCCAACGCCCCACACCGTGCCGTCCGCAAAGCTGATCTTCTCCACTTGGTAATACGCGCTGTTGAAGTAACTCTGTAGGGTGACCGTGTCTGTGCCCCAGCTCAGCTTGAGGTCCTCACCCTCCTGGCTGATTTGCGTGTTACCCACCAACAACCCAGCCCCTAGTTGCAAGGTGTCTGTGTCTTGCCACGTCCAATAATCCAGATCGTTGATCGTGTCTTGCCCATCCCCTTGGTTGAACACATAGGTGTCGTTGCCGAATCCTCCCGAGAGGTAGTCGTTGCCCTCCCCACCTGTGAGCGTGTCGTCTCCGTAATCTCCAGACAAGCTGTCGTTGCCTGCACCGCCCGTCAACGTGTCGTTGCCATCTGCTGCATTGAGAGTGTCGTTACCTGCACCTCCTGTGAGCGTGTCGTTGCCGTATCCTCCGTCCAGTGCGTCATTGCCCACACCTCCTGTCAGCGTGTCGTTGCCGTATCCTCCGCTCAACGAGTCATCGCCTTCACCCCCGTCCAACACGTCGTCCTGGTTGCCACCAATCAGCGTGTCGTTGCCACCTAAGCCGTTGATGCGGCTGGCGTAGTTAGTGAACCCGACCATGTAGTCCGCACCCTCGGTGCCGTTACGCGTCACCCTGCTGGCGATGTCTCCAACGCCCCACACCGTGCCATCCGCAAAGCTGATCTTCTCCACTTGGTAGTACGCGCTGTTGAAGTAACTCTGTACGGTCACCGTGTCGCTACCCCAACTCAGCTTGAGGTCCTCACCCTCCTGGCTGATTTGCGTGTCACCCACCAACAACCCAGCCCCTAGTTGCAAGGTGTCTGTGTCTTGCCACGTCCAATAATCCAGATCGTTGATCGTGTCTTGCCCATCCCCTTGGTTGAACACATAGGTGTCGCTTCCGAACCCTCCTGAGAGGTAGTCGTTGCCCTCCCCACCTGTGAGCGTGTCGTCTCCGTAATCTCCAGACAAGCTGTCGTTGCCTGCACCGCCCGTCAACGTGTCGTTGCCATCTGCTGCATTGAGAGTGTCGTTACCTGCACCTCCTGTGAGCGTGTCGTTGCCGTATCCTCCGTCCAGTGCGTCATTGCCCACACCTCCTGTCAGCGTGTCGTTGCCGTATCCTCCGCTCAACGAGTCATCGCCTTCACCCCCGTCCAACACGTCGTCCTGGTTGCCACCAATCAGCGTGTCGTTGCCACCTAAGCCGTTGATGCGGCTGGCGTAGTTAGTGAACCCGACCATGTAGTCCGCACCCTCGGTGCCGTTACGTGTCACCCTGCTGGCTATGTCGCCAACGCCCCACACCGTGCCGTCCGCAAAGCTGATCTTCTCCACGCGGTAATACTCACTGCTGAAGTAACTCTGTATGGTCACCGTGTCTGTGCC
>NZ_NESA01000031.1 GCF_002778315.1 Limnohabitans sp. JirII-31
TGTGAGCTGATGGATGTGGTGATCAGCGTGGATACCAGCGTGGCACATTTGTCTGGAGCCTTGGGGCGACCGACCTGGGTGTTGCTGCCCTACGTCCCCGATTGGCGCTGGTTGTTGGACAGAGAGGACAGTCCTTGGTATGACTCGGTCAAGTTGTACAGACAAGAAGTTGATCGAAGCTGGGCATCTGTGCTCAAGAGGTTGTCTGTTGCGCTGTTAAGTCAGACCAAACAAACGGCCAATCTTGTACTTGCCATGCAAACCATCGATCAATCTGAAGAAGCATTGATCAGTTATGAAAAAGCCACCGCACTCGACTCCAATGATCATGAAATTCATTTGAATAAAGGAATCATCCTTCGAAGGCAAAAACACTTTGACGAGGCATTGAAGAGTTTTGCAAAGGCAATTGAGCTGAAAAGCGATTGCGCAGAGGCTTATTTCAATAGAGGGTTTGTGTTCAAACAGCAGCATCATTATGAAGCGGCGCTGAGCAGCTATGACAAGGCAATCAGCATCAAACCAGATTACGTCGATGCACTCATCAACAAAGGTAATACTCTGCAAGCCCTCAAACAATTTGAGGCAGCTGTGGTCAGTTACAACCAAGCGATCAGTTTCGAACCCAACTATGCAGAGGCTCATTCCAACCTAGCGAATGCACTGGCAGAACTCAAGCAGTTTGAGGCTGCACTCGCCAGTTATGACAAAGCGATCAGTCTCAAACCTGATTATTCCGAAGCTTATTTCAACCGAGGTTACGCACAAACAGAACTCAAGCAGTTTGAGGCTGCGTTAGCCAGTTATGACAAAGTGATCAGTCTCAAACCTGATTATTCCGAGGCTTATTCCAACCGAGGTTGCGCTCAAGCGGAACTCAAGCAGTTTGAGGCTGCGTTGACTAGTTATGACAAAGCGATCAGCATCAAGCCAGACTACGCGGAGGCATACTTCAATCGTGGGGTCGCACTGCATGCGCTCAAGCAATTAGACGCTGCTCTAGCCAGTTATGACAAAGCGATCAGCATCAAACCTGATTACGTCGATGCACTCATCAACAAAGGCAATGCCCTGCAAGCCCTCAAACAATTTGAGGCGGCTATTGCCAGTTATGACCTAGCTATCAGTATCCAACCCGATTATGCGGAGGCTCATTGCAACTTAGCGAATGCACTGACCCAGCTCAAGCAGTTTGAGGCTGCGTTGGCCAGTTATGACAAAGCGATCAGTCTCAAACCTGATTATTCCGAGGCTTATTCCAACCGAGGTTACGCACAAGCAGAACTCAAGCAGTTTGAGGCTGCGTTAGCCAGTTATGACAAAGCAATCAGCCTAAAGCCAGACTATGCGGGTGCGCATTGGAACAAATCACTGGAACTTTTGGCTCTGGGGCAATTTAAAGAAGGTTGGAAAAGCTATGAGTGGCGTTGGAAGCACGAAG
>NZ_NESA01000032.1 GCF_002778315.1 Limnohabitans sp. JirII-31
TGGTCTTGACCCTGTAATCCAGTACCGTCGGTATATTCAAGTTACCGATTGTTTTTCCCTGAACACGGTCGGTGGCAAATATCCCAACGCACTGTGCGGGTGATAAGAATTGTAGTCATCGAACCAACCTTGCAATTGAGCCATCACCGTCTTTGAGTCAGGTCTGTTTGCCAACTTGGCATAGTCCCTTTTCAGCGTCTTCACAAAACTCTCTGCCATCCCGTTACTTTGCGGACTTGTCACAGGTGTCGTGATCGGCTTTAGCCCCAGCAGCTTTGCAAAACTCTTTGTCTCAACCGCCGTGTAACAACTGCCGTTGTCTGTCAGCCATTCGATTGGCTTGATCGGCGTCTCGCTTGTGCCAAATCGACGCTCCACCGCTTGCATCATCAAGTCACCAACCAACCCCGCATCAATGCCCTTGGTGGTCGCCACCCAACTCATCACCTCTCGGTCGCAACAGTCCAGCGCAAACGCCACTCTGACGCGCTCACCGTTGTCACAAGATAGTTCCAAACCGTCTGAACACCAACGTGTGTTGCTTTCCTTGACGGCAACCTTGCCTTCATGCTTCCTGGTGTCCAACGGCTTTTGACCCTGTCTAAATAACAACCAGCCCGCATCTCGCATCACGCGATACACCCGCTTGTGGTTGATGCCAATATGACCATCTAGTCTGAGCCTCGCCCAAACTCTTCGGTAACCATAAGTGGCTCGCTTTTGCACAACATCAGCAATGGCTTGCTTAACTTGGGCGTCATCTGATTTTGGCGGTGACCTTCTGTGGTCTACCCAATCAGGTGCACGATCTTTCTTTGCCAACACATGACTGCGCGATACGCCAAGGGCTTGGCACACAGCTCTCACTGCACGTCCCCGGGCAATACTGGCGATCGCGCAATCCACTTTTTTGCTTTGGCGAAGTCCACAGCCTCCTTGAGAATCTCGTTCTCCAAAGTCTTGCGGCCCAAGGCGCCTTCAAGTTGTTTGATACGTTTTATGGCCTCTTGGAGCTCAGAGGCAGGCACCACGGTTTCGTTTGCGCCAACGGCCACCAAGGAGCCTTCGAAGTAGGCCTTGCGCCATTGAAACACTTGCGCAGCCGTCACTCCATGCTCTCTGGCTACGAGTGAAACAGAACTGCCAGGTTCATTGGTTTGTTTGACGATTGCCAGCTTTTGCTCTGGTGTCCAGCGTCTTCGCCGTTGAACGCTTGTGACCACCTCAACCCGATTGGGCCTTGCTGAAGACATAGTCATATCCATAGTCGTATTCCTAGTTGTTAGTTTAAGGAATACCAACGGGACTGTTTTTCAGGGGGCTAACTCA
>NZ_NESA01000033.1 GCF_002778315.1 Limnohabitans sp. JirII-31
TGAATCGCCCCGTGTTTTGAGGAGGCTCCAACCTTTGAGAAGATGGAGCTATGAGCAAATCAAATCGTTTTTCCCCCGAAGTGCGCGAACGCGCTGTTCGCATGTTGCAAGAGCATCGTGGCGAATATCAGTCCACTTGGGCCGCCATTGAGTCAATCGCATTGAAGATTGGCTGCGCTCCCCAAACCCTGCATGAATGGAGCCGCAAGCATGATGTCGACACAGGCATTCGTGAAGGCCTCACCAGCACCGAACGTGACCGAATCAAAGAACTTGAGCGTGAGAACAAAGAACTGCGAAGGGCCAATGAAATCTTGAAGGTCGCTAGCGCGTTTTTCGCCCAGGCGGAGCTCGACCGCCGACTCAAGCCTTGAAGCGTTTTATCGATCAGCACCGTAACACCTTCGGGGTCGAGCCAATTTGCAAGGTTCTGCAAATTGCCCCGTCTTGCTACAGGCGACACGCAGCCCAGCAACAAAACGCACAGCTTCGTTGTGCAAGGGCCAAGCGAGATGAGGAATTGATCCCCCACATTCAGCGGGTTTGGAATGCCAACTTGCAAGTCTATGGCGCGGATAAGGTCTGGCATCAAATGAACCGCGAGGGCATCACCGTCGCTCGTTGCACCGTGGAGCGTTTAATGAAACACATGGGGCTTCATGGCGTGAGGCGCGGCAAGGTGGTGCGTACCACGACTCAAGATAAGGCTGCGGCGTGCCCGCTGGACAGGGTTAACAGGCAATTCAAGGCCGAGCGGCCTAATCAGTTGTGGGTGTCTGACTTCACTTATGTCTCTACTTGGCAGGGCTGGCTGTACGTGGCGTTCGTGATTGATGTGTTTGCTCGGCGCATTGTGGGTTGGCGCGTGAGCAGTTCCATGCGCACGGATTTCGTGCTGGATGCGTTGGAGCAAGCCCTGTACGACCGTCAGCCCGAGCGCTCAGATGCATTGATTCATCACTCGGATAGGGGGTCTCAATACGTTTCCATCTTGTACAGCGAGCGTCTCGCGCAAGCAGGCATAGAGCCCTCGGTGGGGAGTCGTGGTGACAGCTATGACAACGCGCTGGCCGAAACGATTAACGGGCTATACAAGGCCGAATTGATCTATCGCCGTGCGCCTTGGAAAACGAAGGAGTGCGTGGAGCTTGCGACCCTTGAATGGGTGTCTTGGTTCAACCACCACCGACTGCTGGAGCGTATTGGGTATATTCCACCTGCCGAGGCTGAGACCAACTACTATCGGCAACTCGCTGAGAAGACCAACGCTAAGGCGTTAACTTAAACCAACTGGCCTCCTCGAAATGCGGGGCGATTCA
>NZ_NESA01000034.1 GCF_002778315.1 Limnohabitans sp. JirII-31
GCGCTACTGTCAACGTCAGTGGCACTGAGTGTCCCGGTTGTGGAGAGCGACGCTACGCTGTTGGTCTCAGTCAGGCTAGCTGTACTGGTTCCGGTGATCACCGCTGCGTCGTTCGAACCCGTCATGCTGACCGTGATCACTTGGCTCGTGCCATCGGCTGTCGCGACTGTGAAGCTATCGGTGTAGGTCTGACCACCGACGAACTCGTTGTGCGCACTGTTGGCCGTGTACGTCCAGGCGCCATCGGTTCCGATGCTGAATTGACCGTAGCCGTTATTCCCAGCCACATTGCTCTGAGCAACGAAGGCGGCACTGCTGTCCACGTCCGAGGCACTCAAGCTGCCGGTTGTGGAGAGCGAGGCTGCGCTGTTGGTCTCAGTCAGGCCGGCGGTGCTGGTACCAGTGATGACAGCGGCATCGTTCGTGCCGGTCATCGTGACGGTGATTACTTGACTTGTTCCGTCTGCAGTCGCCACCGTAAAGCTGTCGGTATAAGTCTGCCCACCGACGAACTCGTTGTGCGCGCTGTTGGCCGTGTAGGTCCAGGCGCCGTCGGTTCCGATGCTGAATTGACCGTAGCCGTTGTTACCAGCAACACCAGTCTGCGCAACAAAGGCAGCGCTGCTGTCAACGTCTGTTGCAGACAGTGAGCCCGTTGTACTCAAAGAGGCCGCAGCGTTTGTCTCCGTCAAGCTGGCCGTGCTGGTTTCGGTGATGACTGCTGCGTCGTTCGAACCCGTCATGCTGACCGTGATCACTTGGCTGGTGCTATCGGCTGTTGCCACCGTGAAGCTGTCCGTGTAGGTCTGACCGCCCACAAACTCGTTGTGCGCGCTGTTGGCCGTGTAGGTCCAAACACCGTCGGTGCCGATGCTGAATTGACCGTAGCCATTGTTACCAGCAACACCAGTCTGAGCAACGAAGGCGGCACTGCTATCCACATCCGTGGCGGACAACGTACCCGTTGTACTCAAAGAGGCCGCAGCGTTTGTTTCCGTCAAGCTGGCGGTGCTGGTGCCGGTGATGACCGCCGCATCGTTGCTGCCGGTCATGCTGACTGTGATCACTTGACTGGTGCCATCGGCTGTCGCCACCGTGAAGCTGTCGGTGTAGGTCTGTCCACCCACAAACTCGTTGTGCGCGCTGTTGGCGGTGTAGGTCCACTGACCGTCAGCACCGATGCTGAATTGACCATAGCCGTTGTTACCCGCCACATTGGTCTGGGCAACGAAGGCTGCGCTACTGTCCACGTCGGTGGCGCTGAGGGTGCCGGTTGTTGAGAGCGAGGCTGCTGCATTGGTCTC
>NZ_NESA01000035.1 GCF_002778315.1 Limnohabitans sp. JirII-31
GAAATGGCAAAAGGAAAATTTGAACGTACCAAGCCGCACGTCAACGTGGGCACGATTGGCCACGTGGACCACGGCAAGACGACGCTGACGGCGGCGATCACGACCATTTTGTCGACCAAGTTTGGCGGCGAAGCCAAGGCTTACGACCAAATTGACGCGGCACCAGAAGAAAAAGCGCGTGGTATCACGATCAACACGGCTCACGTGGAATACGAGACGGCTACCCGTCACTATGCACACGTGGACTGCCCTGGCCACGCTGACTATGTGAAAAATATGATCACCGGCGCTGCTCAGATGGACGGCGCCATTTTGGTGTGCTCGGCTGCTGACGGCCCCATGCCCCAGACCCGTGAGCACATCTTGTTGGCTCGCCAAGTGGGCGTGCCTTACATCATCGTGTTCCTGAACAAGTGCGACATGGTCGATGACGCTGAGTTGCTGGAATTGGTCGAAATGGAAGTGCGTGAGCTCCTCGACAAATACGATTTCCCTGGTGACGACACCCCCATCATCCATGGCTCTGCCAAATTGGCGCTGGAAGGCGACAAGGGCGAGTTGGGTGAGTTGGCTATCTTGAAGTTGGCCGATGCGCTCGACAGCTACATCCCTACGCCAGAGCGCGCAGTGGACGGTGCTTTCTTGATGCCAGTGGAAGACGTGTTCTCGATCTCGGGTCGTGGCACGGTGGTGACGGGTCGTGTGGAGCGCGGCATCATCAAAGTCGGCGAAGAAATCGAAATCGTGGGTATCGTTGATACGCAAAAGACCACCTGCACGGGTGTGGAAATGTTCCGCAAGCTGTTGGACCAAGGTCAAGCTGGCGACAACGTGGGTATTTTGTTGCGCGGCACCAAGCGCGAAGACGTGCAGCGCGGTCAAGTGCTGTGCAAGCCTGGTAGCGTCAAGCCCCACACCCACTTCACGGCGGAGATCTACGTGTTGTCCAAAGACGAAGGTGGTCGTCACACGCCGTTCTTCAACAACTACCGTCCACAGTTTTACTTCCGTACGACGGACGTGACCGGTGCGATCGAATTGCCAGAAGGCAAAGAGATGGTGATGCCAGGTGACAACGTGTCGATCACGGTGAAGTTGATCCACCCGATTGCGATGGAAGAGGGCTTGCGCTTTGCTATCCGTGAAGGTGGCAAGACGGTTGGTGCCGGTGTGGTTGC
>NZ_NESA01000036.1 GCF_002778315.1 Limnohabitans sp. JirII-31
CTCGTCACCGGCTGCGCCGGCTTCATCGGCAGCAACTTTGTTCACACTTGGTTGGCCAGTTCCAACGAAACCATCGTCAACCTCGACAAACTCACCTACGCGGGCAACTTGGCCAACTTGGAGGCGCTCAAGGGCGACAAGCGTCATGTGTTTGTTCATGGCGACATTGGTGACCGCGAGTTGGTAGAGCAATTGCTGGCCACGCACAAGCCGCGTGCCGTGCTCAACTTTGCGGCGGAGTCGCATGTGGACCGCTCCATCCATGGGCCGGGTGACTTTGTGCAAACCAATATTGTGGGCACCTTCAACTTGCTTGAGTCGGTGCGTGGGTATTGGAGCGAGTTGCCTGCTGACCAAAAGGCCGCTTTCAGGTTTTTGCATGTATCGACCGATGAGGTGTATGGCACCTTAGAGGCCAACGACCCTCCGTTTGCTGAAACCAAAAACTACGAACCCAACAGCCCCTACAGCGCGTCCAAAGCGGCCAGCGACCACTTGGCGCGTGCATGGCATCACACCTACGGTTTGCCGGTCCTCACCACCAATTGCAGCAACAACTACGGGCCGTATCACTTTCCTGAAAAGTTGATTCCTTTGGTGATTCACAACGCCTTAGCAGGCAAGCCCTTGCCTATTTACGGCGATGGCCAGCAAGTGCGTGATTGGTTGTATGTGGAAGATCACTGCCGCGCCATTGCGCGCGTGCTGGCCGACGGCAAAGTGGGCGAGACCTACAACATTGGCGGTTGGAACGAGAAGCCCAACCTGGAAGTGGTGCGCACCCTGTGCGCCGTGCTCGACGAGTTGCAGCCCCGTGCCGATGGCCAGCCTTATGCCAGCCAAATCACCTACGTCAAAGACCGCCCCGGCCATGACCGCCGCTACGCGATTGACGCCCGCAAGATTGAACGCGAGGTGGGCTGGAAGCCACAAGAAACCTTTGAGACCGGCATTCGCAAAACCGTGCAGTGGTACCTGAGCCACCAAGACTGGGT
>NZ_NESA01000037.1 GCF_002778315.1 Limnohabitans sp. JirII-31
TGTTGAATTGCATCCAATAGTGAGCCACTAAACCTAGGTATTTGCATCCAAATTTGACCCACGTAGTCAAACTGTCCTGCTCAGCATTGAGCAGGAGACACAGGAGTGATCAACGTGGCGTTATTAAGTGTGATCAGGCGGTGGCACCTGAGAGATGGAATGAGCATCCGGGAAATATCCCGACGAACGGGTTTATCGCGCAACACCGTGCGCAAGTACCTCACCAATGGCGTGGTCGAGCCTAAATATCCGGCTCGCACCGTTGCCAATAAGCTCGATGCCTTCGCCTCTAAGCTGGAGGGCTGGCTCAAGAGCGAGGCCAAGAAGGGCCGCAAACAACGGCGAAACACCCGCCAACTCTTCAATGATCTGGTGGTACTGGGGTTTGAGGGCTCGTATGACCGAGTCGCTGCCTTTGCTCGTAATTGGCGTCAAAACCAACACGAAGCCACCAAGACAACTGGGCGCGGGGCATTTGTGCCTCTCACATTTGCACCTGGCGAGGCCTTCCAGTTCGACTGGAGCGAAGACTGGGCTGTGATTGGCGGTGAACGCACGAAGTTGCAGGTGGCTCAATTCAAGTTGGCGCACAGCCGTGCATTTCTGTTGCGGGCCTACCCACTGCAAACCCACGAAATGCTCTTCGACGCGCATAACCATGCATTCCGGGTGCTTGGTGGTGTACCCCAGAGGGGCATCTTCGACAACATGAAAACGGCAGTCGACAAGATCAAAAAGGGCAAGGCTCGGGACGTGAACATGCGCTTCCAAGTCATGGTCAATCACTTCGTCTTCGAGGCTGAGTTCTGCAACCCAGCATCGGGTTGGGAAAAAGGCCAAATCGAGAAGAACGTTCAAGACTCTAGGCATCGGTTGTGGCAAGTCGCACCCGTATTTGAAAACTTGGATGCTCTCAACGCCTGGCTGGAGAGGCGTTGCATAGAACTCTGGTCTGAGTTG
>NZ_NESA01000038.1 GCF_002778315.1 Limnohabitans sp. JirII-31
CCTCTCTGTCCAACAACCAGCGCCAATCGGGGACGTAGGGCAGCAACACCCAGGTCGGTCGCCCCAAGGCTCCAGACAAATGTGCCACGCTGGTATCCACGCTGATCACCACATCCATCAGCTCACACAATGCAGCCGTGTCTGCAAAGTCTTTGAGTTCATCACCGAAGTATTGGATTCTTGATTGCTTGAGCGTCTCTTGATCAACCGCTCGGATCTCCTTTTGCAGACACACATAGTCAAAGCTATTTGGCAAATAATGAATTAACTCATCGAGCCTCAGGCTGCGGTTGTGATCTTTTTTATGCTGTGTACTTCCGCTCCACACCAAACCAACGCGTGGCTTGGATTTGGGGCCAAGCTTGATGCGCCATTGGTTGACCTTGGCCTTGTCGCTACGCAGGTAAGGCTCTGGTGAGGGGATCGTGCTGAGCTCTGTTTTGAAGGCCAAGGGCAAAGACAGCAGTGGACAGTGGTAGTCAAACGCAGGCAGGGCTTGCCTGCTCTGCACCAATTCATCAACACCTTCCAAGCCTTGTAGCAACGGCACTAGAGCAGCGGGAATCTCCATCACCACACGAGCCCCCTGGGCTTTGACCAACTTGGCATAGCGGCAAAACTGGATGGTGTCACCCAAGCCTTGCTCGCTGTGCAGCAGGATGGTTTGCCCCTGCAATGACTCCACACCCAGCCACTGGGGTTGAGAGAAATTGGGAAGCTTTGACCCAAGATCTTCGTGCTTCCAACGCCACTCATAGCTTTTCCAACCTTCTTTAAATTGCCCCAGAGCCAAAAGTTCCAGTGATTTGTTCCAATGCGCACCCGCATAGTCTGGCTTTAGGCTGATTGCTTTGTCATA
>NZ_NESA01000039.1 GCF_002778315.1 Limnohabitans sp. JirII-31
CTGGAGCGTATTGGGTATATTCCACCTGCCGAGGCTGAGACCAACTACTATCGGCAACTCGCTGAGAAGACCAACGCTAAGGCGTTAACTTAAACCAACTGGCCTCCTCGAAATGCGGGGCGATTCATAGCTCTTCTTTGCACTTAGCCCGAGGCTGTTTAAGCAGCCTCCCACTCGTTCATCGCACACAGCCCTGGGAAGGTTGGTCGTCAGCAATACAGTGTTGTGCTCGATCTCGATCGTTGCGGGCATTTCCTCAAAACAGGCTTTGACATCCTGCACGAAGAGTTGAAGCCGCTCGTCGACTTCTTCCTTGGACAGCACCTCCCGAAGTGGGTCAGCACGGGAAGGTCCGTCGTTGTTGTAGTAAGCCGTGTACTTATAAGTTGCCATGGTGCTTGCCATACGGGCCTAGGGATTATCTGGTGTCGGGCGCAAAGAGCATGGTAGCCCCGCGCTTGTGAACCAGCGATGATCGGTGCTGCATAACATTCGAGCTAACCGGCCCGCGGGGGCGAGCGCCGTAGCGGGTCCGGTTGAGCGAGAGGTTAGGCCACATCGCTCTCAAGGAACATGCGAGCGGCTTCGAGTAGTTCAAGCATCTTGGCATAGGACATCTGGCCGTGCGTCAAGGGCCTCCCATTCATAGATATATCGATGCTCATTCCAGACCAATTGACGGGGAGCAATGTGAATCGCCCCGCATTTCGAGGAGGCCAGTTGGTTTAAGTTAACGCCTTAGCGTTGGTCTTCTCAGCGAGTTGCCGATAGTAGTTGGTCTCAGCCTCGGCAGGTGGAATATACCCAATACGCTCCA